>CAYLNL010000006.1:0-51349 GCA_964385175.1 uncultured Flavobacteriaceae bacterium
TGCCCAGGTTTACTGACCACGAGGACGATGCCCGCGACTTCGCCCGACTGGCAGGATGGAATATTGCCCCTATCATCACACTGGCTAATTCGTACGACAATAACCCCGGGGCGCTCAATGCGACTCAGTGGGCTACGGTATCCGCTCATGCCCGCCTGGTGGATCACCCGCTGGATGTGGCTGATTTTGCACGACTGCCGGACTGGACGGCAGGGAACATCGCTACGCTGGCCGGCTATTTCCAGGCAAACCCGGGAGGGCGTACAGTCGCCGATTGGACAGCCATCGCCAAGCTGCCCAGGTTTACCAACCAGGAAAATAATGCGCGGGATTTCGCCCGGTTAGCAGGGGGCTGGAATACGGCGAATGTAATCCGGCTGGCTCAGTTCTACGATACGAATAATGAAGGAAGAACGGCTGCCAACTGGCTTACGTTAGCAGCGGCAGCCATAAACCAGGAAACGGCAGCAGCCGGCTACGCCCGCTTACCCACCACGCTCACTGGAGCCCACATAGCGAACGTTGCCGGTGTCTTGGTGGGGACAATCGGGGTGGAAAGCACCACAAAGCTTTTACAGCACTTAGATCCTATCCTCTCGTCTGCACAGATCGACGCTTTTATCGGGGTACCGCTGCCGGCGCCTCTCCGGGCTCCGTTTTACGAACTGGTAACGGCATCGAATTTTGCCCAAACCATGGCAAGCTTGTTAGGTGGGGGATGGACAAACGGAAATATTATTCATTTCCTCACAGACTACAATGCTCATGGCAGCCGAGCGTTACCCAATATTTTCACGGATCTGCTGATCTATGCCCAAAGGCGAGGATATAATGTTGCTGATGTTCGGGATTGCCTGCAATATGCCGGCATTACACAAGATCAGTGGGGGCACATTATACCGCATACCGAGCGTTTTGAACAGGCGGGACACGCACAGCCGGCAGGCCCGTTCGGTCTAGGTGGCCCGGGTATTGCAAATGGCGGTACCACTCTTTTCCCCGGTACTATGGCCAGGCCGGGCCCCTACCGCATCCGCCTCGTCATTCGCCAACAACGAGCCAATCACTACAATGCGGGACACACCTATGCCCATTTCTTGTTTGACCCGGGAAATGTACACCGGGCTCCCTTTAGCTCTATGTTTAAACCGGCTATAGCCCAGGCAGAGAACGTGATCAGTGCCGGTGCCGGCGGCTTGGGCCCTATCCCGGAATGGGCAGCGGGTGCTGCACCGGCTGAGGCAGATAATGCTGCATGGGGTGCGGGTGGTACTCAACGTATCCGACCGGATTATACCGTTTCATTCAGTAATACGCTCTGGCCTACGATCGGTGCGCCGCCCATGTGGCAGATACAGATTTCGCAATTCTTTCCAACCGGCTGGGCGGCTTTCGAAATCAATGAGCATGTATTGGAAGCCATTGGTCAGCTAAAGGGATATATGTAATTTTACACGGATAATAAACGCACTATGGACAAGCGGTATCATGTTAAACTGGTGTTTTATTACCGGGACAAGCGAAAATGGGTTTTGGCGGCAGACTATCTTGACCGGCATCAAACAGGTATTCCTGGCTGGGTTCCCGATATTGAGTACACAGGGCTGAGCCTGGTGGCGGATGGGAAGGAATGGGTACTGGAACACCGAAGTGTGGGGCGTTATCCGGATGTGATCCCCCAGCTCCATGCAGTCGCCGCCCGGTTGCGCGCAGGGAAGGAGGCTTTGCTGCGCACGGCTGTGGAAGATGTGCCGGAAGGGATTTATTTCTTATTTGAGCCCGAAGCGGAAGAGGTCTTTATATCGCTGCTCTACCTGTATGATGAGAAAGTTTTCATGCACTATCCCATTCCCGATCCCGGCTCTTCCGCTGCGGAATTGTATGCTTACGTAGATGCTCATAAGGAATTCCTGCTTTCCCCGGAGGCGGCATTTGGGTATCGCTTCACCCGTTTGCCCTTTCCCAAAACCACTTTGATAGCGGATCTGGAACAGGAGGCAGCGGTGGGCAGGGAAATCCTGGCGCTTCCGCATTTTGCCAACCGGGACGAATGAATACAGGCTGGATTGCAACAGCCTGAAAAGTTCTTTTCTAAACTGCTCAATAGGATGAAGAGGAATAAATGACCTGTTCGTATGCCATCCTACAAAGACCGCGTTTATTCTTTTTGGTTTATAGTCAATTTTTTCTCGCTTTCTAAGGTAAAAAGAAGATATGTTTTGTTAAAATCCGTATTACTGCGGATAAAAAACCGGTTTAATATCTCTATTTTTACCCAATGAAGGTGAAAGAGTCATTTCCCCAGCAGTTGCAGAAAAAAGCCTCAGTCATCCGTGGTGGCTCTTTTATGAAAGATAACCGCCTCTCTGCCACTGCGCAGCTTCAGCTACAAGCCCAAATGCAGGCGCATACCCTGCAAAAAACCGCCCAGCTTATGAAGCCAGGAGAAGAAGAAAAAGCTGTGCAGGGTAAGTTTAAGACGGTTCAGCGACAAGCAAATAATTCAACAGAAAATAACACCGAATTCCCTGACACCTCTACAGGCTCAGTGCGGGCAATTCAGCGAAAATCAGTTAGTGAAAACCGAACCGGGCTACCTGATAATTTAAAATCGGGTATAGAAAACCTCTCTGGCTATTCCATGGACGATGTAACGGTACATTACAATTCTCCCGAGCCCGCGCAGTTACAGGCGCACGCCTACGCGCAAGGCGCAGACATACATCTGGCGCCCGGGCAGGAACAACATCTGCCGCATGAAGCCTGGCACGTGGTACAGCAAAAACAGGGGCGGGTGCAACCTACCCAACAGCTAAAAGGCAAGGTAAATATTAATGATGATACTGGCTTGGAGAAAGAGGCGGATGTGATGGGTAAGAAAGCGATGCGATTGAAAGTAAATAACGCTTCGGAAAATACTGAAAATATACCTTTGGGGAATAGCATCCAGAGAAAAGCCAGTTCCAAAAATAAATCCATTATCCAAAGGAAGGTGTTGATCCAGGGGGTTTCGGTAGAAAAAATCCTGAAAAACAAAGGGTTAAAACTGCCCCCTAATATACCCAAAGACTGGCTGGAAGACCAGTATTACCGGGATTACGATTCTCTGGGAGAATTTTACGCCCATGCTTTAGGGCTTCGCGTTCAGGTTGGGTTGGATAAAGGTTTAGGCATTTGGTATCGTTTACCTTTGCCGGGAATAGGTAAAGTCCTCTCACCCCAGTTCTTCCTCATGGGAGAATTACACAATCTTTTCCCGGTAAGGAACCTGGTAAAGGAATCGAATCAAAAGAATTCACGCATTATCTCGGAAAGAGGGGCAAGTTTCAGAAATACGGCATATAAAGGATCCGAAAAGCTGTCTTCCAAAGAAGACAATTCCAAAGAACATTTGGTTGAGCTTGGGTTGGCAAAAGCCCTTTTTGCCTTTGCTAATCGATTCGCCCCCGAAAAAGAAGACAGAAGCGGAATACGGCAGGAACCTAATATCGTCAGACATCAAATAGAAAATCCGGAAACAGCCGTAGAGAAGCCAAAACAAGTTATCAAAAAATGGGAAGGTGGCTCTGTGGAAGAATGGGAGAAAGGTGCTCAAGAACATGGTCCGCTTTACCGGGATCCTGATGGAAGGCTGTATTTCACGATAACCGATGAAGAAGGTATTAAAGCTGTTCTTAGGCCCAATATATCTTCAGCTTCCGGATATTCCATAGGAAACGCCACAGGGAATTTCCTCAAAAGAAAAGAGATTCTTGAAGCGCTAAGCGAAAATATTGCAAGTTCATATCTTGAGATTGTGGAGGGCCGGCTAACAAAAGATAACAATGAGAACGAATATAAGATAAAATATAACGAAGTTTTTGAGGCTTTACGAAAGGCTTCCGCCAAAAACCTCCAAACCGTGTACCCCAATATGACGCCCGTATTACGAAAAAACCCAACAAAGAAAAACAAAAGTAAACACCGTACCGATATTGAATTGGCTATGGACCATCGAAATACAGCTATGGTGGAGGGATTGATGAAGGCTTTTAACCAGGGAGGCTATATGATGGCGTCCTTAGGAAATCAGCACGTGATTGATATTAAAGAGTACCTCCAGGAAAAAGGCGGTTCTCCTTTTCTTATAATTACTTATAGTGATTTTATTACCAAGTATTCAAAAAACGCTCTTTTCGGTAAAGAAAAGGAGCCCGAAAGTATAGAAGAGACTCCTATTAACAGCAAAGAAAAGGATAAATCTTCTTCACTAAAAGAATCCGGTCCCTTACCCAACCCATGGACAAATGCTCCGGCTCCAGACCCTCTGTTAGTTGCATTTTTAAAGGTATCAAAACTGAAAAGCAAAGAAGCGCAAACCCTAAAGTGGCGATTAGCGGACAAGCTGATTCAGAAATACGGAAACAACACCGAAGCCTTACAGATAGGATTAGAAGCGCAGCCTACTTCTGACCTGATTGACCTTAGAGATAGTTACCAGACACACCTCAATTTAGTACCTGGTTACGAAGTTAGGGTGGACGAAGAAATACAAAAAAAGGTGATTTCTCTTATCAATGAAATTCTTGAGCAAAGACTGTCTAACAAGCCCCATAAGATGATTACCGATACATATAATCCCGATGTATATTAAATTTTCAACCCCATCAGTTTAACTGCTTCGCTCATATCGCTCTTTTATATGAGCCTCCCAACACGCTGCATCAGCAACCCCCGTCGGTGCTAACCTCCCGGTTCGTATCTCACTTTGTGACTGACAGCCTGATAGTCAGAATGGATAACCCGGGCAACCCCAAAATTTCCCCCGCCGGCACATTTCACCATCCTCTTCCACAAGCCCCAATGCTTCAGGCAAGCCTAACAAGCTGAACCAGGAGCTATGTGCATCTCTCTTAGTGTATAAGTAAGATATTTCACTTTATAAAATAAAAACAGGCAATATTTTGTTAAAATCCGTATTAATGCGGATAAAACATTGTTTTGAATCCTCTATTTTTACCCAATGAATGCAAAAAAGCCATCTCCTCGGCAGGTGCAAAAAAAAGCCCCTGCTACTCAGGGAGGCTCTTTTATGGAAGACAAGCGCTCCACTACCAATGCCCAGCTTCAATTACAGGCGCAGATGCAGGCGCATACCCTGCAAAAAACCGCCCAACTTATCGGGGCAAAGGAAGAAGACAAGGAAGAAAACCCCCTGCAAGGCAAATTTGAAGCGAAACCAGAAAAAACAAGCGCTGGGCAAAGTCAAAAGAAGTTCCCTGAGCAAAGTCGAAGGGAAAACAACACTGGCTTACCAGATACTTTAAAAACCGGTATCGAAACCCTCTCCGGCTATTCCATGGACGATGTGAAAGTACATTACAACTCGCCCGCGCCTGCACAGTTGCAGGCACACGCCTACGCGCAAGGCACGGATATACACGTAGCGCCCGGGCAGGAACAACACCTCCCCCACGAAGCCTGGCACGTGGTACAGCAAAAACAGGGAAGGGTACAACCTACCCAACAGCTAAAAGGCAAGGTAAATATTAATGATGATACTGGCTTGGAGAAAGAGGCGGATGTGATGGGAGGAAAGGCGTTGGAAATGCCTTCCCCCACTATACAGGCTGCCTCTGAGAAGAAACCTGCCAAAACGCCCCGATCTCTCCAAAAACAGACCATCCAGCGGCATGTATTAGTCGGTGCCATGATTAAGGGCCAGGACAATCCCCAGGGTGTGGACGCCGGGGAATGGAAGAATTATGATTACGAAAAAGTTTTCGACAAAAGCACTCACCGGGGCGATCTTTCAGAAGCCGAAACAGGGGGGACATTTGACTGGAACGTGGGCGCCCTAAAATCGAATGTAAAGAGCATCCGTAACGAATCAGGCTTTAAAGATGAAAATCCAAACTTTGTGGTGGTAGCTAATGTAAATACCTACAAAACCCCCGGTATAGAAGACATACCGGCTTCAGCCCAGCAAAATCATCTCATTGCTTTTGGGAATGGCTGGTCGCTCAAATACAACCTAAAGCCATTTGCAAAAAAACCTGTCTATTCTGACAATTACAATGCGGTTTTGAATGCCTGGAAGGACCTACCCGCCGATCCCGGTGAAAAAAACTCTGAAGACTTTGACACTCTCGGTGAAGACGGTGCTAAACAAGTATTGAGATATCTCACCAAACGCTATTGGGGAGCAAACAAAAACTTCGTAATTCCCCATCGGGGGCTGAGAAATAACGTATTAAAAAAAATAAATGAATTAGGGCTTGTCGGAGAGCTACAGGGCGAATTAAAGGAGAAAGAAGACTCTTCTGTTTCTATCCTGCATTTGGATGACGACCTGAAAGTAGGCGACCCGGGAATGATTAAAAACATGATGGAGGCGGGCGAGAACAAATCGAGAGAAACAGTAGGAAAACAAAATTCAAAGAAACGGGGAATAGCGTTCTCCGCACCGGGCTATATTTATGAAATGGAAGACAATTTGCTGGAATATGCCGCCAATGTACTCAGCCATATTGCGGGCCGTGTAGTGAAGGGCTCTTACCCTTCCGAGCCCGGGCTTATGGTAACCTATGATAACCGACACAAGAAATCAGTATGGAAAGACTTTTTATTAAAATCGCCCTGGGGAGAAGAAAATCCAGACCTCAACGAACTGAAATCCTATGGCCATAAGCAAAACAAAGCGCGGGTAGAGTCTAAGGAAGGACGTGCATTCGCCAGCCAATACGCAAACTATCTCATTAAGAAAAGAGATGCCCCGCAATCTGGAGCCGCCAAATACAAAACGCCCATACGGGGCAAAGAATTCGTTTCCGTTAAGATGAGCAGTGTAGCCAAAGAGGAAATTGTCGGAAAAGGTAATCCTAAAAACATTGAGAAATTATCTCAATCCGAAGTTTTAGGGTGGATAACAAAATACATCAAGCGTAATCGCTATCACCCGGCCGGCGGAACATCTAAAGATGCAATAGCCTTCCAGAAAAAGGTACTGCCATTGGCGGCAAAATTTGTGACAGAAACTATACAAAAATATCTTTCAAACGAAGAGGAAAAAGATATTGAGACGGCGCAGAAAGCCATTCTTCAAGGTTTTGAGTCGCAGGAAGACACCTGGTATAAACAGGTTATGGAAGGAAAAGAAACCGAGAATACGCTTGATCAGTTCAAGCTTGAGGAAGAGGAAAGTTATGATGAGCTCGAGGACGAGGATGACTACCTCTCTCACCATGAATGGATGGATGAAATAGAAGAAATGGCTCTTAATGAGTACAACCTCCCATTAGAAGATTTGCCAGACCAACCTTATATGATGGGTTATGAAGAGGGAATGTCTGCGAAGGAATTTTATGAAGAATACATGGCAAAGGGCAAGGCGATAGGTGAGGAAATATCTGAGGACGAAATACTTGAGGATAAAAAAAATGTAAAGAATATCTCTACCACCCAACTTCCCATTTCCCTGGAGGATGGAGGATTGCTAACTTATACCACACGCGAAATCAGAATATGGACTGACGAAGTAGAACAGGGTTATATAATCGTTCCCTCCAAGACAATTGTGTTGTGCGATGATCTTCTGCCCTATAGTATTTTCTACCAGGCCCAGTTGGTTGATGAAAAATACAATGGTATTACAGGAAAGGTGTTGAAGGACGCTGTTGCTTAAAAAATCATATAGGCACAAAACTCCTGCTGGTACCAACCTCCCGGCTCTTACCCATACGGTCTAATTGACATCTCTACAGCCACAGCGGGTAACCCGGGCAAACCTTGAAAATTTCACCCGCCTGTGCAGGCGTCCCGCTCACGCCGTTCTTTTTCATGAGCCTCCCGGCACTTTAGATTTGTAACCCCGGCAGCCCAAACTATTAGCCATATTTACTATTCTTAGATTAGAATCAGAAGTTTTTCGATTTATACAGTAGAAAAAGAAACCATATAGTGTTAAAATCCGTATTACTGCGGATAGAAAATCGGTTTTAACCCCTTATTTTTATTCTATGAAAGCAAAAGAGCCCTTCCACCAACAAGTGCAAAAAAAAGCCCCTGCTACCCAGGGCGGCTCTTTTATGAGAGACAACCGTTCCTCAACTACTGCCCAACTTCAATTACAGGCGCAGATGCAGGCGCATACCCTGCAAAAAACCGCCCGCCTCATGGGGTTGAAAGAGGAAGAATCCAAAGAAGAAGAACCTATACAGGCGCTTCCTGAACCTCTGCAACGGGCTGCCAGCGGGGAGGAAGAAGAAAAACCACTCCAGCGCAAATTTGAATCGGACCCAGAAAAAACAGGCTCACACGAGGGTAAGAAGGAAAACAACACCGGCCTGCCCGACACTTCGACAAGCTCAGTGCAGGAAACTTCGACAAGCTCAGCGCAGGCAATTCAGCGAAAATCAGGCAATGAAAACAATACCGGGCTACCTGATACTTTAAAATCTGGCATAGAAAACCTCTCCGGCTATTCCATGGATGATGTAAAGGTGCATTACAATTCGCCCCAGCCCGCCCAGTTACAGGCGCATGCCTACGCACAAGGCACGGACATACACATAGCGCCCGGGCAGGAAAAACACCTCCCGCACGAAGCCTGGCACGTGGTGCAGCAAAAACAAGGGCGGGTGCAACCAACCCAACAGTTAAAGGGAAAGGTCAACATCAATGATGATGCCGGGTTAGAGAAAGAGGCGGATGTGATGGGAGCGAAGGCGCTGCAACAGGTAGCAATAAATAAAGGGACATTACAACAAAAACAGATAACCTCCGATATTGTACAAGGAGCTTTCGGTATGGAAAAGGAAAGTAAAGTGCCCGTTACAGATGATGAAAACAAACCCGTAGAAAATTATCCCACTATAGGAGATCACTCCTTGTTTAAAGTAGATATCGATAAATCTAAAGGTAAATCGATATTGGAAGTGGTTACCAAACATTTCAACGAACACCAGGGCGCTACGGAAGACGCTATAAAAGAGTTAGAAAAGAGGCTTACCGCAGCTTGGTTATTCCTGGAAGCTGCACAAAAAGCCAAAGACAAAACCCCCTTAAAAAACATTGCAGACGAGCATCAGGTTGCTTTAGGCGGTCCGTATCAAGACCTCATCGTTAAAGACGGGGGAACGCTTAAAGGTCCGGTGCATTTTACGGTAGGCTTCTCCCTTGAAAGCATACCACAATTACTGCAAGAATTAACGAAACAAGCTACCGGTAAAAGCGCTGTTACAAAATCAGCGGTAAAAAGAACGGGCCAGGCGCCAGCTATTGGAAAAACTGCTTTTGATTTATCAAAAAATACAGAAAAAGTAAATCCCTTGAAAATAGCAGGATTTATGGAACTCTTATACACCCAGGTAAGCGCACTCCTCGATGGGGTAAAAGACGAAGAAAGAGGGTTAGTAAAAAACCGAACCGTCGCTTTGGCAAGAGTTTCCATGGGCGCCATTCGCGAAAGCCTTACCAAAGCAGAACAAACTATAATTACCAATAAAAAGTTTTATGAGCCTGTCTTAGGTTTAATGCAACAAACATATAGCGGAACAAAGGGTCAATGGGGATCTCATAAAAATGATAAAGACCTTTTCGCTCCGCTTGCCAGGCAAATGCTCAAAGCTGCCTTTAATGTAGATACTATAAAACACAACGATCCGTCAGATGACAAACAGGGATTTGGAAAAATGACTGTTGTTCCTAATTCCGAACCCGTTGGAGATCAGTTAGCACCCGAGACAGGGTTTGCATTGGAATTGCGAAAAATCCAGGTTAAGGAAGACAGCAATCGTGACTCAGTTATGGAAGCGGCAGTTGGCGTTATCAAATTATCCAGGGGCTTAAATAAGACTCCGGAGCCCAAGAAAAAAGAACCCGAAAAGTTGTCTGAAAAACAGCCTATGGATTTCACCACAAAACAATCTTCCCTTGAGGAGAACGATGATCAATTGGTATCTTCAATCCTATCTTCTATGAATTTTCAACCTAAAAAACGCTCTCTGTCAATTAAAAATAAATCATTTTCGCTTACCATTACCAATGATACCTATAAAGCTATCAAAGAAATAGCATCGGATAGAAAAGATGATGAAATTGATGTAAAGAAATTGGTATCAGCCTTTAAAGAAGGCATGCCTTACGAATCCAAATCGGCTATTTTTGAAAAATTAAAATCGGCGCTCCCCTCCAAACATGAAACCTTGGCAGAAGAAATTACAGAATATATAGTAGAGACTTATTCCAATTAAAATTTTCTCCTCCGCTCCCGAATCCCATCGTGCGATAGCAGGGCAGCAAGGAGTACAAACCCCATACACTTTTCCTAAAACCCGTATTTCCCAGCCCGGGGAACCTCCAAAAACTTCGCCCGCTTTACTAAAAAACTACTACCTTCGTTCTGGAATGTCAACAGAACCTATAACCCCAAACCCCATGAACCTCCCCGAAAAAGCCACGGTACAAGCCTTTCACCGGAAGCGTCTCGGCAACGATGCCATTACCGAATTAGGCTATCGCACGCCCGAAAGCCAGCAAAAGCGCTTTGAAAGCCTCTGCGCCTGGGGCGATATGACAGGCTGTACGGTGATAGACCTGGGCTGCGGCTACGGCGACCTGAAACCCTTTTTAGACGCCCGTTTTACCGGCATCCGCTACCTCGGCATCGATTTTTTAAAAGAATTTATCGAGGGCGCCCGTGCGCGTTACGGGCAGGCGCCCGACACCCAGTTTATAGAAGCCGATTTTTTTACCGCCCGTTTACCCCAGGTGGACGTTGTCATGGCATCCGGCAGCCTCAATTACCGCTCGCAAAACCCGGCACATCCCTGGGAGATGATCCGGCGGATGTGGGAGAGCGCCCGCAAGGGAGTCGCTTTTAACCTGTTGAACAAGGCTGATTTTCCCGAACATCCGCTCCTGTGCGGTTACGAGCCCGAAGCCGTATTGACTTTTTGCCGGGAATTAACCCCCGGCGCCACGCTGAAAATGGGCTACCTGCCAGACGATTTTACGATTTTTATGTACCGGTAGCGGGTTACGAGGCCGGTTACATCCCGTTTTTCGACAAAACAAGCGATTTTTATTTGCGTACTTCGCGTCTTCTTTGCGGGCCTTGCGGTTAAAAAACAGAAACCGCAAAGAACGCCTTGCTTTTCGTTCTTTCGATGACTTTGTGCGCTTTGTGCCTTCTTTGTGAACTTCGTGGTTAAAAAAAGAACTCAAAAGTTTACAACAAGAACCAAACGGCACGCATACACGCGCGCACGTAGGCACACCTATGCGCGAGGACTTTCCTCGTGTACTTTGCGCTTTCCTTGCGAACGTTGCGGTTAAAAAATAAAAACCGCAAAGGCACAAAAGGTTTACGCAACGGACGCGATTTTTTTCGTTTTTTGATACCTCTGTGCGCTTTGTGCCTTCTTTGTGAACTTATTGGTTAAAAACCAAAAATCACAAAGACAACCTATTTTTATAGGGATTGTAAAGAAAAATACCCTATTCTTTTAGCCGAACAACATACTCCTGTGATAGTCCACCAGCCCTTCAATGGGTTTTTCTACCACCATTCCCAGGTTAAGCCCATTCGCCTGGAAAACTGAGCGAAGTTCTTCCCGCAACTGGTACGAAATGCTGCCCACCGCGTGTACCGGCACCCGGTCTGCCCCCTCAAACTGGCGAATGGCATTGTCTGTAAACAGTTGTATCCCTTTTTGGATGAGTTGTTGGCTATACACTTCTTCTCTGTGTTGAATGAGAAAGCGGGCGAAGGTAGCCAAATAGGTATTGGGGTTCGGTTGCCGGTAGAGATGCTCCTTTACCACGCCGGGGTCTAAGTCGTACGCACGGGCGAACGCGCGCGCAAGCGCCTCGGGCATCTTATTAAAATAATAATCGCGCAGCAACTGCCTGCCAAAGTAATTCCCGCTGCAATCGTCCATGATAATGTAGCCCAGCGAAGTCACCTTCTGAAAAAGCGCCTGCCCGTCCCAATAGCTACAGTTAGAGCCGGTACCCAAAATGCAGATAATGGCGGGTTCGTGAGGCTTTACGGTAGCATGAACCGCCGCGTAGGTATCTTCCTTAACCAGTATATCGGCATGCGTAAAATAACCGCGGAAAATACCCTCCAGGAACTTTCGCATTTCCGGGGTGCCGCAGCCGGCGCCGTAAAAATAGAGTTGTGTTACTGCGTTGCGGTGGCTGTAGAGCTCAACATTATTCAGCAAGCGCTCTCTGATAATCGCTGCGCCCAACACTTCCGGATTCAAGCCTGGCGTTTGGGTAAAAAAGAGCCGTTCCCCGCTTCGGTTCAATGCAATCCAATCGGTTTTGGTAGAACCACTGTCAACCACCAGGACTATTCCTTCCATCGTCAGTCGCAAAAAGGAGGTTTCAGAAAGCGATAAAAAAGTGTATTTTGCATGTTTTACGTGCTTTTTACCAAATTTAGAATGATTTTTAAAGCGAAGCGATATGCGTAGCCAAATCCAACAGCTTGTGCGAGTAGCCCGCCTCGTTATCGTACCAGGCTACCAGCTTAAAAAAGCGGGAGTTGAGCTCAATACCAGCTTCAGCATCAAAAATACAGGTGCGCGAGTCGCCCACGAAATCCTGGGACACCACCATTTCGTCCGTATAGCCCAAAATACCGTTCAGCGCTCCTTCCGAAGCGGTTTTCATGGTCTGCTTAATGGCTTCATACGAGGTTTCTTTCTGTAAGCGCACCGTTAAATCCACCACCGAAACATCGGCATTGGGAACGCGAAACGCCATCCCCGTCAGTTTCCCTTTCAAAGCCGGTATCACCTTGGTAACCGCCTTAGCGGCGCCGGTTGATGCCGGGATAATGTTGAGCAGCGCGCTTCTGCCGCCGCGCCAGTCTTTTTTAGAAGGCCCGTCAACCGTCATCTGCGTTGCCGTGGTAGCGTGCACCGTCGTCATCAACCCTTCTTCAATACCAAACGCATCGTGAATCACCTTCGCCAGCGGCGCTAAGCAGTTGGTAGTGCAGGACGCATTGGAAACAATAGTGTCCGAAGGTTTGGCTTCCGCATGATTTACGCCCATCACAAACATGGGCGCATCCGCCGAAGGCGCAGAAATAACTACTTTTTTGGCGCCGGCTTTCAGGTGCGCCGCAGCCGTTTCCAGGGTAGTAAAAAAGCCGGTACATTCCGCCACCACATCTACTCCCAGTTCGTTCCACTTCAGGTTAGCCGGGTCTTTCTCCGCCGTAATGCGAACAGGGGCGCCGTTGACTACCAGATGCCCGTCTTTTACCTCTACCGTGCCGTCGAACCTGCCGTGCACCGAGTCGTACTCTAACAAATAAGCCAGGTGATGCACGTCTAACAAATCGTTGATACCTACAATGCTCACATTGGGGTTTTGAGCGGCGGCTCTGAATACCAACCTGCCGATTCTTCCAAAGCCGTTAATTCCTATTTTTACAGTCGCCATATCTCTATTTTTTGATTGATTTTTTAGGTTACGTTGTCATAATATCCGATACCCGAAGGAGTTCCCGGTTTATCTCCGATTTTCCTTTCACAGCCTTCTCCAAAGGAGTAAGAACCATCTCGTCGTTTTCTACTCCTACCATATAATTGGTTTTTCCTTCTAACAGCGATTCTACCGCTTTTACACCCATGCGGCTTGCCAGCACCCTATCGTAACAGGAGGGCGAGCCGCCGCGTTGTATATGCCCCAGCACGGAAACGCGCACCTCGTAATCGGGCATGTTTTCTTCCACGTATTGGGCTAACTGAAATACATTTTTCCCGATTCTATCGCCTTCGGCAACCACCACAATACTAGAGGATTTACCGGACGCGCGACTGCGCTTCAGCGATTCTACCAATCGCTCTAAGCCTAAGTTTTCTTCGGGGATTAAAATTTCTTCCGCGCCCGCGCCTACGCCTGCGTTCAGGGCTATATGGCCGGCATCTCTCCCCATTACCTCTACAAAAAACAGGCGGTTGTGCGAGCTGGCTGTATCGCGTATCTTATCAATGGCTTCTACTACGGTATTCAGAGCCGTATCGTATCCCAGGGTAAATTTGGTTCCGTAAATATCATTGTCTATAGTACCGGGAATGCCCATTACCGGGAACTGGAATTCCTGGTTAAAAATCATGGCGCCGGTAAACGTGCCGTCGCCGCCTATTACCACCAGCGCATCTACCTGATGGTCTTTTAAGTGTTGATGGGCTTTTTTTCGACCTTCGTAGGTTCTAAACTCATCTGACCGCGCCGATTTTAAGATGGTGCCTCCTTTGTTGATGATGTTGTTGACGCTGCGGGCGTTCATTTCCTTGAAATCGCCCTCTATCATGCCCTGGTAGCCCCTGTAAACTCCTACGCACTGTACATTGTGGTAGGCGCAGGTGCGAACTACGGATCGGATGGCGGCGTTCATCCCCGGGGCGTCTCCACCGGAGGTAAGCAGCGCTATTTTTTGAAGGGTGCTGTTCATGCAACCGTTTATTTGGGCGCAAAACTACCAAACTTATTGTTATTTTTTTCTATCTTTCGGCGTATTTTTAGCCTCGTTAAAAATTCAATCGTTTTCGTTAATAAATTTTTATAAAATATGGTTTTATCTCGGTTAGATTATCTCATTATCCTGGGCTTTTTTATCCTATCGCTGGCGGTGGGGCTGGCGGTTACCCGCTCGTCCGGGAAAGACGCCCAATCGTTTTTCCTGTCAAACCGCAACATGCCCTGGTGGCTGCTGGGGGTTTCTATGGTGGCCACTACTTTTGCTGCCGATACGCCCAATTTTGTGGCGGGTGTGGTGCGGCAGGACGGGGTTTATGGGAATTGGATCTGGTGGAGTTTTCTGCTTACCGGCATGGCAACGGTTTTCTTTTACGCCCGGTTGTGGCGAAAGAGCGGCATTACGACTGACCTGGAGTTTTACGAATTGCGCTACAGTGGCAAAGCGGCTGCGTTTTTACGGGGCTTCCGGGCAATTTATTTGGGTGTTTTTTTCAATATTGTCATTATGGCGAATGTGTGCCTGGCAGGGATTAAAATAGGGCATGTTTTGTTTGATTTTTCGCCTCTGCAATCGCTTGCCATCGCTTCTGTGATAACGGTTTTTTATTCTATGCTGGGCGGGTTTAAAGGGGTTTTGATTACGGATTTTGTACAATTCGCCATTGCCATGACGGGCAGTATTTGGGCAGCGGTGTATGTTATGAATATGCCCCAGGTAGGCGGGCTGGAAAATTTACTCTCGCATCCGGCGGTAAGTGCTAAGCTGGGTATGTTCCCGGAGGTTTCTAAACCGGAGGTTTTTATTCCTTTATTGGTTATCCCGCTGGCCGTGCAGTGGTGGAGTGTGTGGTACCCGGGTGCGGAGCCGGGCGGCGGCGGTTATATAGCGCAGCGGATGCTGGCGGCGAAAGACGAGAAAAACGCAGTTTGGGCGGTTTTGTTCTTTAACGTGGCGCACTATGCGTTGCGTCCCTGGCCTTGGATTTTGGTGGGATTGGCTTCGCTGTTGGTGTTTCCCGACCTGGCATCGTTGCAGGCTGCTTTTCCGAACTTAGACCCCGGCTTTGTGAAACAGGATCTCTCCTACCCTGCCATGCTCCGATTTTTACCGGCAGGGCTGGTAGGGTTGGTAACGGCTTCTCTCCTGGCGGCTTTTATGAGCACTATTTCTACGCATCTCAACTGGGGGAGTTCCTACGTGGTGAATGATTTTTACAAGCGTTTTCTAAAACCTTCTGCCAGCGAAAAGGAGCAGGTTCGGGTAGGCAGGTTTTCTACCGTGATTATGATGGTATTGGCGGGATTGCTGGCGCTGATTTTGGAGGAGGCACGGGAGGCTTTTCAACTGCTGCTGCAAATAGGGGCGGGAACGGGCTTACTCTTTATGCTGCGATGGTTCTGGAAGCGTATTAACCCGTATAGCGAATTGGCGGCCATGGTTATTTCTTTTGCTGTAGCCATTGTGTTTTTTATCAACGGGAAAATGGCTGTTCCTTTTATAAATATGGCGGGACATTGGCAGTTAGTTGTCGGGGTAGTGGTTACAACCATAGGTTGGGTGTTGGTAACGCTTCTCACAAAACCCACCGATGCCAAAACCTTAGCTGTGTTTAACACGCGGGTTTTTGAGGGCGATGCTGCCTTAAAATACTTTGGGAGTAAAACATTGGCTTTCTTTTGCGGGGTTATAGGTATTTATGCAGCTCTTTTTAGTATCGGGTATTTTATTTATGGGAAAACCCTGTTGGGTTCACTGTTAATAGGCGTGGTTTTAGTATGTACAAGTGTTTTGATACGATTGAGGAAACGGGTTATCTAAGATACGTTAGCAGGTAAGTACATTCCATATTTGCATCATGATTATAGGTAAACCCTTTCAGCATTGCCGGGCGGCAGATTGCCATCTATGCTCTCAACAATGGGTTATTCATCTAAAATCGCAGCCACCCCCGGAAGCGTTTTTCCTTCAAGGCTCTCTAACATAGCGCCGCCCCCGGTAGAAACATAGCTCATACGATTTTCCATACCGAATTGTTTTACGGCGGCCACTGAGTCGCCCCCCCCCCTACCAGCGAAAAAGCGCCCTTAGCGGTAGCTTCCCCGATAGCATTGCCTATCGCCTGGGTGCCGTTTGCAAACGTTTCCATCTCAAAAACCCCTACAGGACCGTTCCAAAGAATGGTTTTTGATTGTAGAATTACCTTTCGGAACATCGTTAAGGTTTCGGGCCCTATGTCTAATCCCTGCCAGCCGTCTGGGATGTTTTTTACAGGAACAATGCGGGTATGCGCCTCATTGCTAAAGGCATTGGCAATCACCACATCTACGGGCAAATGCACCTGCACTCCTTTTGCGGCGGCTTCTCGCAAGATAGTAAGCGCCAGCTCTTCCTGGTGAGTTTCGCAAATAGAATCGCCAATTTTTCCACCCAACGCTTTTATAAAAGTATATGTCATACCTCCTCCTATAATAAGATGGTCTATTTTATCTAAGATATTTTCAATAATGGGTATTTTAGACGTTACCTTGGCACCTCCCAAGATAGCGGTTACCGGCTTTTCGCCCTGTTTCATAATTTTGTTTATACCCGCAATTTCACTTGCCATTACATACCCAAAACATTTTTTACCGGGAAAAAACTGCGCTATTATAGTGGTAGAAGCATGCGCTCGGTGAGCGGTGCCAAAAGCGTCATTCACATATATATCACCCAGTTTTGCAAGTTTTTCAGAAAAAGCCACATCACCTTTTTCTTCTTCAGGGTGAAACCGCAGGTTTTCTAACAACAGCGTTTCTCCTGGTTGCAGGCTCGCCGCCGCTTTTTCAGCCGGGTCTCCAATGCAATCGCTGGCAAATTTTACCGGGGCTCCCAGGATAGCCGAAACATTTTCCAGAATATGCCGCAGCGAGGAGGCTTCTTCCCTGCCTTTAGGTCGCCCGAGGTGACTCATCAAAATGGCACTTCCCCCATCTCTCAAAATTTTAAGAATGGTAGGTTTCGCCGCCATTATGCGGGTAGCGTCTGTAACCTGGCCACGCTCGTCTAAAGGAACATTAAAATCTACCCGGATAAGCGCTTTTTTATGATAAAAATTAAAATTGTCAATGGTTTTCATCTGTTTTTCAGGTTTGGCTGCAAAGATAGGTCTTTCATGCTATCTTTTTGTCTTCGGGCGGCCTATAACTACACCTAACAGCATAAAGAAACGAGGTTTTTTTGAGAACTACAAAAATTAGTAAGATATTTGCGCCAACTCGTTAGTATGTAATCTTTCATGTCGCAAAAACCAGGTATTCCAAAAGGCACAAGAGATTTTTCGCCTACAGAAATGGCAAGGCGCAATTATATGCTGGACATTATACAAAAACAATTTGAGTTGTTTGGGTTTCGTCCCATAGAAACACCGAGTTTTGAAAATGCAGAGACCTTACTGGGAAAGTATGGGGATGAGGGTGACCGATTGATTTTTAAGATTTTAAATTCCGGAGATTTTCTCGCGGGCATACCCGATGAGGTATATAAAAAGAAAGAGTCGGCGGCAATGGCTAACGTTATCTCGGAAAAAGCGCTGCGGTATGATCTCACGGTGCCATTCGCCCGGTATGTGGTGATGCACCAGCATGAACTGGAATTTCCTTTTAAACGGTACCAGGTGCAACCGGTGTGGCGCGCAGACCGCCCACAAAAAGGTCGGTTCCGTGAATTTTACCAGTGTGATGCTGATGTGATAGGGACTTCGTCATTATGGCAGGAAGTGGAGTTTATACAGTTATACGACGCCGTTTTGAATGAGATGGGTCTGCAAGATGCCTGCATTCGGCTTAATCATCGGAAAATCTTGTCGGGAATTGCAGAGGTAACCGGTGCAGAAGCGCAACTTATAGCGCTTACAGTAGCCTTAGACAAGTTAGACAAGATTGGCCGGGAGGCGGTGATGGAGGAGTTGCTTGCTAATGGTATTGCGAAATCTGCGGTGGAAAAAATGGAGCCTCTTTTTAACCTGGCGGGAAATAACGAGGAAAAAATTCGCCAGTTAGCTCTTTTTTTAGAGGCATCTCCCGAAGGGCTACAGGGTTTAAAGGAGATGGAATTTTTAGTGACGACAACTGAACGCCTGGGTTTAGCGGCAACTTCGTTGCAAATGGAGGTTACGCTTGCGCGCGGGCTCACTTACTACACGGGTGCTATCGTTGAGGTAGCGGCTCCCAAAAAGGTGCAAATAGGCTCTATTGGCGGAGGGGGTCGGTATGATAATCTCACGGGTATTTTTGGGTTGAAGGGCATGAGCGGGGTAGGAATTTCTTTCGGTTTAGACCGAATGTATCTTGTTTTGGAAGAGTTGGGTTTGTTTCCCAAAGAATTAGAAACAACCATAGATGTTTTGTTTATTAATTTTGGAGAGGCAGAGGCTTTGCAATCACTTGCCCTCATAAAAAAACTTCGCCAAGCGGGGATAACCGCCGAGTTGTACCCAGACGCCGTCAAGGTGAAAAAACAACTACACTATGCAGACAGGCGCCATATTCCCCGTGTAGCACTTATTGGGGAAAGAGAATTGCAACAGGGTACCTGTATCTTGAAAGATATGAAAAACGGGGAGCAGGAGGAACATACGGTGGAAAATCTTGTTGCGGTGCTGAAACAGAAAAAGAGTGGTTTGCAGTAGAAGTTTTGTAGCGAGGGCGGGAATTGAACCCGCGACCTCAGGGTTATGAATCCTGCGCTCTCACCACCTGAGCTACCTCGCCTTTGGTTTTAAAACAGGTTGCAAATATACTAAGTACGGGGCGCACAAGCAATAAAAAAAACCGATAATTTTATTTTTTATTTTTTTCCTTACTTGCATTTAAATAAATATGTATATTTAGCCTTTGTACAAAAACGGTATGTCTGAGTATATAAAATATGAAATAGAATTTGTTATTCATTCCTCGCGGAAATTGCTCTACCAATATATTGGTACGCCTTCTGGCCTTTCAGAATGGTTTGCAGATGATGTAAATTCAACCGATGATAATTATATTTTTAGCTGGGACGATGTGACGGAAGAGGCGCAATTACTGGGTAAGAAAGATGATGAGTTTATTCAATTCCGATGGAAAGACAGTGAGGAGGATACTTTTTTTGAAATGCGGATTGCGGTAGATGAGATTACGGAGGATGTTTCTTTATTAATTACGGATTTTGCAGAAGAAGATGAATTGGAGGAAGCAAAAATGTTATGGACTAACCAGGTAACCGACTTGAAACATATATTGGGGGCTTCTTAATTCTAATCATAGATTTTTAAAAACTATAATTCGCCCCGGTAACCAGGTTAATTCCGGGGGCGGCTATGCCCGAAGAATAGGTTTTATAGCGTTGATTGGTGATGTTTTCAAGGCCTATATTGAGCATGAGCGATTTCCAAAACGTATAATGGGTCCTCAGGTTAAGGGTGTACCAGGCGGGGGAATAGGGGTTACCATTGTGGTCTCTCGCATAAATGTAAGGTTTTTCAATCTCAGAAGGGGCTAATTGCCAAAAAGAAACTTCGCTGCTATAATTGACAAATAAATCTAGTTTCAACCTATCGTTTTCCCATGTGCAATGGCTGCTGCCAAACAAAGGCGGGGCATGCCGCAGTGGCGCTTCCTCGCCAGTATCTAAGATTTCCTTTCCACCTGAATAGGTAAGTTGCGAGTTCCAGCTCATGTTTTTGTTTAAGCGAACATATAACGAGGCTTCAAACCCATGAACTTTAGCATTCGCAGCGTTTTGAATGGCTTGCACATCGCTCAGCTCACCATTATACAGTATGGTGGTAGATTCATTGAAGCGGAAGGGTCTTCGCACCATAGCATTGGCCAGATAGGTGTAATAAACCACCACATCTACTATTACTTTTTTACTGAAATTAAGGCGTGCATCTAATTCGCCATTGTAGGCATATTCTGGTTTCAGGTAGGGATTGGGAACTACTACACTTCCTGGCTCCGAATCGAAAATTTTACCGATGTCATCTATATTCGGCGCCCGGAAAGCAGTTGAAAAGTGGGCTTTCCACTGCAAAACCTCGTTGGGCTGCCAGTTTACGCCCCATGTACCGGTAAGGGCACCGGTATTAACAGTGGCTTTTTGGAAAGGAAAATTATAGAACGTATTATTTTCTGTAAAATCGGCATTGCTATAGATATAATTATAGCGCAGCCCGCCAGAAAGAGTAAGCCCTGGTGAGGTTTTTAGCTCGGCATTTGCATAAGCGGCAGCCGATTGCCACGTGGCGCCATTAGGGTAACGGGAAGCGGCGGGTTGAATTTGATGGGTTTCTACATTCGTTTCTGTTCCATCGGAGAGCACTTTGTTAAAAACGTACTCTACTCCATAAAAAAGAGTGGTCTTATTGCCAAATTTCTTTTCTGCATCTATAGTAGTAGAAAGGGCATGAACCACCTCTTGCGTACTGAAACGCGAGGAGGATTGAAAATTCCGCTCTTGCCTACTTTCTCCAAAACGCTGGTAGGCATTGGTTATTCTAAATTGTTGGTATAAGGGATTGCTATTTTTTAGATTTACCTGGAGGGTAGCCATAAGCCATTGTTGAGGCCCGTACTCCCATTCTGCTGAGCGCAACTGGTTACCTCTATAGCGAATAAGTCGGTCATAACGGGCAAAATCTGAGGTAGTGGAAAAATAAAAACCCGCCAGGTACTGGGTTACCTCACTGGGCCGGTAGGTAATCTTTTGAAGGAGATTCACCTGGCTATAGCCGGTTGGGGTCTGTGCGCGCAGGTGGTCGTTGATTACCATAACATCTTCTCCATTTATTCTTCTAACATATTCGGGACGCAGGTACTCTTCCGGTCCATATTTTCCCATCTGCATATCATCAAAATCAGAATAGGTGATGCTGGTATAGGTTCCCCAATGAGGAGCGCCAAAGGAAATGCCTGCATTTGCGGTTTTTTCCTGGTTGGCAGTGGAATAACGGGTAAGGGCGCTGCCGCTGAAAGTATTTTTTTGTGAAGAAGAAACAATAGGGTCTAACGTATAAAAATTCATTACCCCACCCACCGCATCGCTACCATACATTACAGACCCGGGACCGAATAGTACCTCTACCCGTTTTACAGCGAGCGGATCTATAGAAATGACGTTTTGCAGGTTTCCACTCCTAAAAATAGCATTGTTCATGCGCACGCCATCTACAGAAATAAGAAGCCGGTTAGCGGAAAACCCGCGCATCATGGGGCTTCCTCCGCCGAGCTGGCTTTTCTGCACAAATACATGTGCATTGTGTTGGAGGAGGTCTGCCGCAGTTTGGGGGTTTGTAAATAAAATTTCCGGTCGGGTAACGGCCGTTATCTTTTGCGAAACATGTCGCTTTGGCTGTTCCCATTTGGAGGCGGAAAGTACAATTTCTTCTAATTGTTGAGAGAACGGCATCAACTGTACTATACCTCCCTCTTCTATGAGTTGTTTTTTGGTGGCGGTGAAAACATGATAGTTGAGATGCTGAAAGGTAATTTCTTCGGTTTCATCAAAGGAGGAAATAATTAGTATTCCTTCTTCATTTGAAACGTTCATTTTTGTTTTTTGCGAATTGAACGCTATTATATTAGGTATGGGGTTGAGGGTTTCGGCATCTATTAGCTTTACCTGCTGGGAATATGAAAGATGCAGGATAAAAAAGCAAGCCAAAAGTACTATTTTATTCATATTTCACTGAAAAGTTCATGCAAAATGGGCAGCGACCTGGGTTTCTTAAATCCATGCACATGAAGTTGAAAGTACATCACTATGGCTTGGAGGAGTTTTTGCCGCATTTCTTTTGTTATTTTTACAGAAGAAAGAGCATCAAATTTCATACCTAAAAAGGTTGAAAAAGCAAAACATTCTTCTCCTTCCAAAACAGGGGAAGTAGTTGCAAAAAGTACAAATTTTCCCTCCTGCAAATCAAACAAAGGATACTTAGGGTGGGTATTATCTGGCGAACATCCAAGATATTTAGTGAGGTGAAGCAAAAAGAGAATATGGAAATTGGCTATCTCTTCATGTGTATCCAGCCATTGGAGGGCTTGTTGCAAATAGCTAAAAAGGCTCAGGTTTTCTTCTTCTTCGTGCAGGGAATTATGGAGCATTTCGGACAGAAACAAGGCTATGGCATTTTTTTTCAGGTCGCTGTGAAGGGTTTTGTAGGGATAGCTCACCTTAGCTTCGCGAATGTATTCTAATCCGCCTTGATTTTTATGGGTAGCCACGAGGTCTAACTGGGTAAGGGGTTGAAAAAGGGCATGGTTCCATGTTTTCTTACGGGCGGTTAAAATTCCTTTCAAAAGATAGCTTTTCAGCCCATGCGAGGCGGTGAGACATTTTACAATCAAGCTGGAATCACCATATTTTATAGTAGTGATGACGAGCGCTTGGGTGGTAATCATCATCAATTTTTTAGGATGATGTATTTAGGAGACTCAGATGGGATGGATTGAAGTATTCTTAAAAGCCCCTGAGCATGAGCGCAATTTAATCGTTGTTTTCCTCCAGCAGTTTCCACAGAAAGGGGGGTGACAATTTGTCCCCGCCCTTGAGAAAGTAGTTCATCTCGTTTTCTCATTTTCTTACTATAATCTGTGGGGGTTGAGGTTTCGGTCAATACTTGTACTACATCCGTTACTACAAAATACCATTTTTGATCGGAATCATTCCAAACGGTTCGTATCTTCTGGCTTTCAAAGAGTTTACTAGTGTTCATGATATAGTTACCCTTCTCTACAAAAATAGCATAAATTACGTTCTGCCGGGGGCAGTCAGGTAAAACTATAGAGGAATACTATTTTAGGAACTAGTAAATCTACATTCCAAATAAACGTGTCGGTACCATCAGCGTACAACCATAATTTTAGAAACGGCCGTCTCAGAGGCATCTTCATTAGAAATCAACACAAGATAAACGCCCGAAGCTACTTTGTGCCGGTTAAAGGCGGTTAAATTCCATTGAAGGCTGCCACCCTGGGAAACGGCTTCGTGCACCAGGTTGCCCTCTATATCAGTTATTTTCACATTAGCGTTTCGCACCAGCCCTGTAATGGTTACCTCACCGCTGTAGCCGGGCCGCACGGGGTTGGGATAGGCATATACGTTCTTCAGATTTTCTTTAGGCTCGCGGGCGTTTCCTAAAAAGGAAACAACCCCCCTGGGGGTAGCGAAGTAAACGCGTCCGGTTTCTGTGTCCACCTCAACCTGGTTTACAGTATTAGAAGGAAGTGGAGAATTATCCTGGGTGAGATGATAAAGAGTCTTGCTTCCATCTGAAGAAACATAAAATACCCCCGAATCGGCGGTAGCTATCCATTTATTATTATCGCCATCTACAAAAATATCCGTTATAAATTGTTCAAAAAGCAACTCGCTGGGAACGCCGTTATCTAAAATAATGATAGATTCTGCCGACGGGTTCCCGCTAAAAAAAGTATCGGTATTATAAAGCACCCGTAAGCCTTTGAGAGTGCCTATCCAAAGCTGGTTATTTTTATCTATGGCAAGAGCAGTAACATCATTATCGGGGAGGTTATTTTCCTGGTTAATATTCCGTATAAGAGAGTTTCCGTCGTTTTCATAAAACCCAATCAAACCATTGCTATAAGAGGTAAAAAATTTGTACTGATTCTTGTCTATAACTAATTCTTTAAACCCAGGGTCTTGGTTAAACGGATCGGGAATAAGGTCGGTAATACTATACGAAAGCCATTCGCCAGAAGGGGTAAGTACCTTGAGGGCATTTTCTACCTTGGTGTTCAAAATCCAGAGATTCCCACTATTATCATACGTAGTCCCTCCAATGCGGACATCAATATAAGTAGGGTCGCCAGTATCTAATGATTCCAACCCGCTGTTGGCCTGGTTGTAGAGAATAGTGGGCACGTCATTGTCCACCCGTAACAGTCCTGAAAAAAAGGAACTTATAAACACCTGCTGAGGGTTAGAAGGATTGGGAGTTACGTGTACCAGCGAGCGGGCGTTAAAGAGGTTAGAAAAGGGAATATTCACCCAGCTATTAGCTCTCAGATGGCTTATGCCACGGCTGTCTAATGGGTAAGGGTTAAGAAACACATCATAATCACCAAAAACTACCCAGAGCTCATTGCCGGGAACCGATTTTATTGCAAAAGCGCTGTTGAGCAACGGCCCCTGGGGGTGAATTTCTGATACTGTGGAAGGAGCGCTCAGTTGGGTTTGCAACACGCCGTATAACTGCGTGCCCAGGAAAACGGCATCGTCCCGGGCAATGGCGGTAGTGTAGGTTATGCCGGTATAGCCTGTGAAATTAGAAATGTTGGCTATTTCACTCAAGTTGGTATCATAGATGCGGGCGCCGGTTTGAAGCGTAACAACGAGGTGATTTTCATTAGCTTTAAAGTCGTTTACCGTTGCAGGATAGATAACGGTTTGCATAAAATCTACCCCATCGTAGCTAAAAAGGCGGTTATCGTTCCGTATGGCATACAGCCCGCCGGTAAATGCTTGTATTCCTGTCCAGTTACTAGGATTTATGGTTTCCCACTCATTAAAATCAATGAGGTTGGGGTTAGCCACAAGCGCCCTGCGCACGCCCGTATCTGTAGCCGCATACACGTAGTCTTGGTAAACGGTAGTTTGCCGCACATTCGTTAAGGCGCCCCCATCTCCTATAAAAAAGGTATCGCCAAATTCTGAATTGACTATTCGGAAGGTGGTGATGCCAAAACCGCAGGAAATGTAGAGCAACCCGTTGTGCTCCATAAAATGGTTAATGCCTTTGGTATTAGCCGGGATAGTTTGTTTTTCTACAATATCGCCTATGGTGAGTACCTTGTTTGTAGCAAAATCATATATTTCCAGCAGCCCGGTGAGATAACCTATGAAGAGTTTGTTACTGCCTTCGCTGTAATGGATAGCAGAAATGCTCTCGCCCGATAACCCGTTTACAGACGATATTTTCTCCATATCTCCCGAAACCGGGTCGTATATGAAAAAAGCATTTTCAGCAGCGGCATAAACCTTGTTATTGCCCACCGCTACATCGGTGATGCGGTAGTAAGAAAAGTATTCTGACCACGTCCCTTCAAACGACTGGGCAGTTGCCAGAAACGGAAAACAAGCGATAAGTAAGTGTTTTAGCATGGAGCAGTTTTTTACTTTTTCATAACGGGAAAAGCGGGGTTTTGGTATATTGTGCAATATCGCAAAACGGAACCAATTCAAAATAAATACATACCTTTGGCATTCGTATTGAAGAACGTACCTATTTGTGATTAAGCCCTTTGGAGACAAGGAAACTGAAAAAATCTGGAAAGGCATCCCATCCAGGTAGTTATTGTCTGTTGTGTGCAAGCTTGAGCCGGGGTTTTGAAAAGAGAAACTTTTGAGTACGTTAAATCGTTTATGATTACTACGAAATTCAATTTTTTCATACTTTTGAAATAGTATTTTAAAATTAAAATTATGGAAGAGAAGCAATTAAAATTATTGAAAGTATTGGCAAAAAAGATTAAATCTGAGAAAAAGGAACAAGCTGTTGTTGTTGCTTCACTTCAATCTGCAAAAATTCTTACAAAAAAGGGGAACTTTACAGGTCATTTAAAGAATTTGGATAAAGTATTTGCAGAAGCTGAATAATGTATCGAAAAAGACCAAATTTGACAATCGGATTTCATGGATGCGATTTTTCTGTGAGGAACGATTTGGTTACTAACCCCGATAAAGTCAAAAAGAGCCAGGAAAAATTTGATTGGCTTGGCAATGGATTTTATGTGTGGGAAAATAATTATGCAAGAGCATTTAAGTGGGCAGAAGATAAACAAAAAAGAGGTGGAATAGGAACACCTTCTGTTGTTGGGGTGGTTTATCAACTTGATTATTGTTTGGACTTTACGGATTCTGAATTTATTGAACTTCTTCCCATATATTACGAATTAATGAAGTTTGATTTATTAGTTGCAAATAAGAAAATCCCTGAAAATAAAGACCTTCCCAAAGATAAATATCACGATTTAATAATACGGGAATTAGATTGTGCCGTTATTGAATATTTACATCAGAAGATTGCAGAGCAGATAGAGGCTGATAATAAGGAAAAAGGATTTAGTGAATATAGGTATTTTGACTCTGTAAGAGGTATTTTCACAGAAGGAGGACCGATATTTGAGGGAGCAGGGATTCAATCAAAAAATCATATACAAGTTTGTATTAGGAATTTGAACTGTATTAAAGGATTTTTTATCCCAAGACAAGAGACTAGATTTCCATAATATTAAAGCCTGACAGGAATGGAAAAACTAAAAAACATACACCCCGGCGAAATTCTGAAAACAGAATTTTTAGAGCCTCTCGAAATTACTGCTTACCGTTTGTCGAAAGAAACGTTTATTCCGCAAACCCGGGTGAGCGAAATTTTGAAAGGAAATCGGAGTATTACGGCTGATACGGCGTTACGGCTTTCCCGGTATTTCGGCACATCGGCTAAGTTTTGGCTGGGGCTACAGGACGATTTTGACCTGGAGGAAGCGAAAAAGGCAAAGCAAGAGGAGTTGAATACTAGTAAACCCATTCAGGACAACGCCGCCTGAAAACTGCCTACGACTCCGGAGCCAGTTCCACCTCCAACCCATCCAAGCCTTCGGTAAGAGGAATCTGGCAACTCAGCCGACTGGTAGCTTTTACATAAAAGGCTTCAGACAGCATGGCGCGCTCATCGGGGCTCATTTCCGGCAGGGGAATGTCTGCGGAGGTAATGTAGCACTGGCAGGAGGCGCAAAGCGCCATCCCCCCGCAGGTGCCTTCCACCGGCAAATCGTGCGCTTTGAAGAGTTCCATGAGGTTCATCGCCATATCGGTGGGCGCCGGCAATTCGTAAATGGTTCCCTCACGGTCTTTTACCCGTATTTTTATATTGCCGCTCATCTCACTCAATCGCTTTAATCACCGCTTTGGGCGCTTCTTTTTTAGTGCCGTCAAAACCTTCCACACCGGTTACGGTGGTGTATTTTAACACATAGTTTTTACCGGGGTGAATGATTTTGTAGGCTGCCTGGCACGCCAGCGCCGCCTCGTGGAAACCGCATAAAATCAACTTCAGCTTACCCGGGTACGTATTCATATCGCCGATGGCGAAAACACCGGGAAGGTTGGTTTGATAATCCAGTGCGTTATTCACTTTTATGGCATTTTTTTCCAGTTCCAGTCCCCAATGAGCAAGCTGGCCCAGCTTAGGCGTTAACCCGAACAGGGGAATAAAGTAATCCGTTCCGAGTCGTTCCTTCACGCCGTCCCGATCAAGAGTAAGGGCTTCCAGTCGCTCTTTCCCGTGCAAGGTAACCACTTCGGCGGGTGTTATGAGGTTAATTTTCCCTGCTTTTTTGAGTTCCTGCACTTTTTCCACAGAATCTAAGGCGCCCCGGAACTCGTTGCGCCGGTGGATGAGCGTTAGTTTGGAAGCGACACCGGCTAAAAAAACAGCCCAGTCCAGCGCTGAGTCGCCCCCGCCGGCAATTACCACCCGCTTGTTGCGATAGGTTTCGGGCTCTTTGATGAGGTAGGTTACACCATTATCTTCGAAATGGGCGATATTTTCGATGGGTGGTTTTTTGGGTTCAAAACTGCCCAATCCGCCGGCGATAAACACTACCGGCGCCTGGTGTTTTGTTCCCTTATCGGTGGTAACCACAAACGTTCCGTCTGCTTGTTTTTCCAGCGTTTCGGCACGCTCGCCCAGTGTGAACCCGGGTTGAAACTGCCTGGACTGTTCCAGGAGGTTGTTTACTAAGTCACCGGCTAATATTTCCGGGAAGCCCGGAATGTCATAAATAGGTTTTTTAGGATACAGTTCCGCGCATTGCCCGCCCGCCTGCGGGAGCGCGTCTATGAGGTGGCAATGCAATTTCAGCAACCCGGCTTCAAAAACAGCAAACAATCCGGCGGGGCCGGCGCCGATGATGATAATATCGGTTCGGATCATGCTGCGTTACTCGTTTTCTACGTTTATTACCCGCTCAATCTGGGGCACATAGCGTTTTATGGTCATTTCTACACCGCTTTTCAGGGTGGTGCGGTTTACACTACAGTCCATACAATTTCCTTCCAGCCGCACTTTTACGAGCGTGTCTTCTACGGCAACAAGAGCTATGTCTCCGCCATCGCTTCTCAAAAAGGGGCGAATTTCGTCTAAGGCTTTTTCTACGTTGGTTCGGATTTCTTCCGGTGTCATGGTTATTTCTTTTTTACGGCGGCGCAACCAGCCATCGTGGTTATTTTAATCGCTTCGGTAGGCGGTAAACTTTCGTTGCGGCGAACCACCTCCTGCACCACATTACGGGTAAGGGTTTCAAAAGCAGCTTCCAGTGGCGTGGCGGTTTGGAGCGCGGCGGGACGCCCGGCGTCGGCGGCTTCCCGGATGCTTTGCACCAGGGGTATCTCTCCCAGGAAAGGCACCTGCAAATCTTCGGCGAGGTTCCGGGCGCCACCTTTCCCGAAGATGTAATAGCGATTATCGGGCAATTCGGCAGGAGTAAAATACGCCATGTTCTCTATAATTCCCAATACGGGAACGTGGATGCTTTCCTGTTGAAACATGGCGACGCCCTTGCGTGCATCTGCGAGCGCTATGGCTTGCGGGGTGCTCACTACCACGGCGCCCGTAACGGGCAGCGCCTGCAAAATGCTCAGGTGAATATCGCCCGTTCCCGGGGGCAGGTCTATGAGCAAAAAATCCAACTCGCCCCATGCCGATTCAAAAATCATCTGGTTGAGGGCTTTGGAAGCCATAGGCCCGCGCCAGATAACCGCCTGGTTGGGTTGGGTAAAAAAGCCGATGGAGAGAATTTTTACGCCGTAGTTTTCAACAGGTTTCATTTTTACCACCCCATCCACCGTAACCGCCAGCGGTTTTTCGGTTTCCACATCCAACATTATGGGAATAGAAGGGCCGTACACATCGGCGTCTAAAAGCCCTACGCGAAAACCCATTTTGGCAAGGGTTACGGCTATGTTGGCGGTAACGGTGGACTTGCCTACGCCGCCTTTTCCGGAGGCAACGGCTACAATGTTGCGGATACCGGGAATGGGGTTTCCCTTTATGAGTTGGGGTTTGGAAGGCGGGGCTTCTACCTGTATGTTTACGGTTACTTTGGCTTTTTCGTAAACCTGGCTGTGGATGGCTTTCAGGATTTCTACCTCTGTTTTTTTGCGGGCTTGCAGGCTGGGGTTGGCAATGGTAATGTCCACGACTACCTCATCGCCAAAAATGACCACGTTCTTCACGGCGCCGCTTTCCACCATATTCCTTCCTTCCCCCGGAACAGTAAGGGTTTCTAAGGCTTTTAAAACAGTTGCTTTGGATAAAACCACGTCAGGTTTTTAGATTGATTCTAAACTGCAAAGATACGATGAATGGGTGAGATGTTGAAAGATGATACATAGATAAGGTATAAGAAATATTTTATAAGACAAGGTAATGCCCAATTCGTATATAAAATATTCAAAAATAAAAATAAATGACAAAATCCATAGGTAAAAAATTATCTAAAAATAATAAATATTGATATTCTTTTGACGTGCTTACCAGTTTGAATAGGATTTTTTTTGAAACCTTTGTCGTATTTTGTAGTATTGCATATATTTTTTCACATCCTTGAAAATTACTCTTGTAAATTCGGGGAATAGAAATGTGATAGGTTATAAAATGGTGAAATAGTTTTATGAAAAACGATTACGTATTCTCTCGTTTTAAAAATATCTCATTCGTTTTCTTTGTGTGGCTTGCGGGGATTGGAACTACCATTGCCCAGGACTATCTTTTTGATACGGAAGTAATTAATGTAGAAAACGGCCTGCCGCATCGCAACACGTATAGTATTGTACAAGATAAGGAAGGCTTTATCTGGGTGAGCACTCTCCGGGGCATCAGCCGCTACGACGGTTACCGCTTTAAAACCTATGATCGCAGCCTTTTAAATATCCCGGAAGGTTTTACAGCTACCTATTTAGCGATAGACGGGAAAAACCGGATATGGTATTCCGGAAGTGTAAACAACGGCCGTTTGTGTAGTGGCCTTATAGATTCCCGCCGGGATAGCCTATACACAATAGAAGCCGTCTCCGGGAATCGCCTCACTTCTCAAGACGTTATTTATGTAAGCAATTCCAAAGCTATCAAAGACGATGTGATTATTGTAACCCGCAGCGGAATCATTTACCGTTATGACGGGGATTTCCACGAAATTTACCGTGCTCCCCACCCTTTTCCGGAAAATGTGCTTTGCCAGGCCCTGCCAGACGGCAGTTACTGGGTCATCTACACCAGCTATACGAAGACTTCCCGGAATGAAGTTTTGCGGGTTAAAAACGGAAAAATACTGCAACAGCTAAAAGTTGACCATTGGATAAAAAGAATGGTTGTCGCCTATCCGGAGTTGGTGCTGGAAATCCCGTACGCACCGACCACTGCTTACTGGAAACTGGAAAAAGACCGCCTTGTTCCCCTTAGTATAAAAAGACATAGCCCGGAGGATGTTGTGGCGCTGCTTCAGCTTCATCAGGACTACACTTCTTATCTTACCAGAAGCGAGCTATTGGTACAGGATAAGCAGGGCAATAGTATCTATAGATTTGACCGGTTTAAATTCCTGGATAAGAAATTTGAAGGCTGCCATAACACCTTATTGGATCGCCAGGGTATCCTCTGGATTACTACAGACAATGGCATCATAAAGCTAAGCGCCCGAAAAAACCCGTTTAAAAACCTGGGGATAACCGAAAATATCCGGGGGATTTACCGGGAAGGGTCACAGCTATGGACGGGCAGAGCTGTTAAAAACCTGGAAAATGGTTCGCAAACAGCACTCCCGCTCAGGGAGGTAGAAGTTGTCAGTACATTCTATAAAGATCAGCAGGGATATCTCTGGTTGGGAAACAGCTCAAACGAGCTCCTCAAATACATTCCCGGTGAAGATCGGTATGTCCATTATAATTTTTATGCCACAGTGTACTTTAACCTGATGTTTCGAAATGCCGTTACCAAAACCTATTGGCTGGGCGCAAAAGACGGGCTTTTTCGTTTTGACCCCAACACTGGCAAAATCATCCCGCTTCCCCTACCCATAACCTCAGAAGGGGTGTATGTCCGGCATTTCTATCAAAATGCAAAAGGAATATGGATTGCCACCGATAAGGGTATCTTTCTGATGGATGCCCGCAACGAAGTCATTGTAAAACATTATACCACAAAGGACGGTTTGGCTTCTAATGACATCAATTATATATATGAAGATTCCCGGGGTATCTTCTGGCTGGGTACTAAAAACAGCGGCTTACTGCGCTGGGATTTCCAAAACAACAGCTTCCGGCAATATAACCGGGACAATGGACTCTCTAACGATAATATTTATGCCGTATATGAAGATGACTACCAGACGCTATGGCTGCCCAGCGATCACGGACTGATGGCCTTCGACAAAAACGCGGAAACCGCCAGAGTCTATTTACCCGAACATGGCATCGCCCACGAAGAGTTCAATACCTTTGGTCATTTCCGGGACAAAGACGGCCGCTTATATTTTGGAGGCTTAAAGGGGCTCACCAGCTTTCATCCCCGGGACTTGCAGGAGCAAAACACCCTATCGCCGCCGTTGTATGCAACCCGGGTGCAGATACTGGAAAAGGACTCGGAAACCTTTGCTGACAAGACCGCTGCTTTTAAAACGGCGAAAAAAATTATATTAGACCCCGATGACCGTATCCTGGAAGTAGAACTCACCCTGCTGGATTATGAAAAGTCAGAAGAAAACCAATATGCCTATCAATTGTCTGGAGTGCGACAGCAATGGATCTATACCGGGGAAAATAAAATATCCATTATAAACCCTCCTTACGGGCGTTACGATCTTGTCATAAAAGCCAGGGGCGCGTCAGGAAGCTGGTCAGAAACCCCACTCATTATTCCCATGTATGTGAAAACACCTTTTTATATGCAATGGTGGTTTATCCTGGCATCCGGGTTGCTGGCCATAGCAGTTATTGTCATGTCTTTGTGGTGGCGGGTGCGAAAGTTCCAAAAAGACCGGCAACGCCTTGAGTCCGAAGTACAAAAAAGAACCCATAAAATCGAGGAGCAGGCCGAAGCGCTCAAGGCTCTCGACAAAGCCAAAACCCGGTTTTTCTCCAACATCACCCACGAGTTCCGTACCCCCCTCACCCTGGTGAAAGGCCCTGTTGAACAAATGATCGCACAACCGCCTTCGCCTGCTACGCTGAAAAAAAGATTGATAGAGGTATTAAAAAATACTGATAACCTCCTGGAACTCATCAACCAACTGCTGGACATGTCAAAATTAGAAAGCGGCAGGATGCAGGTAGAAGTTTCCCCCGGCGATATGGTCCGTTACACCGGGAAGCTCGTGGCTCAGTTCCAGCCGCTGGCTGATACAAAGCGGATACAACTGGACTTTACGGCCCACGCCAACACTTGGAAAACCTGCTTTGACAGGGATAAATGGACGAAGATACTGTACAACCTCCTGTCCAATGCGCTCAAATTTACCCCCCAGGGCGGCAGGGTCACAGTACATCTGGAACAACTACGGCAGGTACATCAGGACTATGCTCAACTCACGGTAAAAGATAGTGGAATCGGGATCGAAGCCAGGCAGTTAGCGCATATCTTCGATCGTTTTTACCAGGTTGACGCTTCTGCTACCCGCCTTCAGGGAGGTACAGGCATAGGATTGTCGCTCGTAAAGGAGCTGGCGGAGCTTCAGAATGGAATCGTTACCGTGAGTAGCACTCCGGGAAAAGGAGCGGTATTTACCGTAACGCTGCCCGTACTTCCGGCTCCGGTGGAAACAAACGGAATGCCCGAGCCGGAAGAGGCGGAGGCCATGCCTCCCTTTATGGCATTTCCGGAAACCCCGGCGGAAAATGGACGGGAAACCCTCAAAGAGCAGAACAAGGCAGAAAAGCTGCAGCTGCTTATCGTGGAAGATCACCCCGGTATGCGGGCATATATCCGCTCCTGTATCGACACTTCAGTTTATAACATTACAGAAGCCGGGGACGGACAGGAAGGCATTGAAAAAGCCCGGGAGATCATCCCCGATCTAATCATCTCGGACGTGATGATGCCCAAAAAAGACGGTTTTGCGCTCACCCGCGCCATCAGAGACCACCTGGCTACTTCTCATATCCCACTCATCCTGCTCACGGCCAAAGCTTCCTTGGAGAGCCGTTTAAAAGGGCTGGAACGCGGTGCAGACGCATATCTTACCAAACCTTTTAGTCCCCAAGAGCTGGTCATACGCATCAAAAAGCTTATCGAATTACGCCAACTATTGCAGCAACGTTATCAAAACCAGGATGAGCTGCCAGACAACAATACGACTTTTCAAAAAGAAGACCGTTTTATTTCTGAACTCAGAAACTACATCACCGAAAATATCGGCAACCCCGGCCTGGGAAGCGAAGCTGTAACCGCTCATTTTGCCATAAGCCGCACACAGCTCTATCGCAAGCTCAAAGCGCTGGCCAATACTACCATAGGCGATTACATCCGCTCGGTTCGGCTTCACAGGGCCACGCAATTGTTAAAAGAGAAACAACTCAATGTTTCCGAAGTAGCATACGAGACCGGTTTTTCTTCTCCCGAACATTTTTCCAAAGCTTTTAAAAAAACCTACGGAAAATCCCCTTCAAAGTGGTAAGGCAATAACCTGTTCATATATCATAGTTACAATTCCTTAGCAGTCCCCATATTTCCAATCGTTTTTGGCACAAAAGCCACTTTTTAAAGTGCGAAAAATATCAAAAAAACCCCACTCATGCCTCATCAATAAAGGGGTGGAACAAATTGACAGGTATTTGGAACAAATTGACAGGTGAAACTTTCCGTACAGGTCTTTCTTTGCACCTGAAACAATTTCAATAAATATAATGTTCAACACCAGAAAAAAACAGAAACGGTTAAAAACGGGCCAACCCCCCAAAGTGACAGCAGGAAACAACCTCATAAACATACACTATGTAAGGTGGAGACCGCAAACCACCCTAAAAAACAGGGTGAAACCGGAGCGCCCATCTTCCGGCAATCTTTAAAAATCAAATATCATGTTAAAAAAAATGTTTTACACCGTTCTTGCCCTGGGGGCAGTACTTACTATAGGCATTGCTACCTCAAGCTTTATAAGCGCCGGTACCGCAACCGCTGCTAAAACCGCTGTTAAGGCCGAAACGCCTTTTGTCGACACATGGATTGGCGGTTGGGTTGGCTAGGATGGTACAAGAAAGAGATGAACGGGATCATGGACTGTTGAAAAATTTGACAAAGGCAGGTATTTTATCAAACCTGCCAGCGGCACGGTAGTGAATATCACGGCTACGCTCATGGTAGATAATGGCGAAACTAAATATATATGCGTAACTGGATATACTAAGGACGGTTATGGATATGTTTATATTTATGATCCTACGGACAACATATTCGGCTCCGGTACTGACGGAGACTTTTCCTTTGTAGCCTCCGTGGAGCAGTAAACCCCGTGTATTCAGCCATTTTAAGCCGCTATGGTATGTCCCGGTACGGGCCCCGTTTTTTAAACGGCGGGGCCTTTCCCCGGGTTTAGAATGGACCTGGCGTTACAATAAGGTGGAGACCGCAAACCACCCTAAAAAACAGGGCGAAACCGGGACGCCGATCTTCCGGCAACCTTTAAAAATTATAATAGTATGGAACAAAAAGAAGCTGTCCTGCTCCTCACCACCCTGCATTGCATTCAGGAAACCAAGGAATCCGGCCATGACGAAGTGTATATACTCATTTACGGCGATGGAAAACTTATTGGACGATACCCCACTGGCAGCAGTGGCTACAGCATGCATTCAGATGAAGATGCATCTGTTGACGTGGAGATCAAATGCACCTACTTCAACGAAATCAGTATTGACTTTTGGGAGTGCGACGATTATCATAATAACACCACCCCGGACTCCGAAGATGACCACATCGGCTGGGTCTATATTAAACGGGGCGATGAGTGGGATGAGGACAACAGCGGCTCCCGGACCGTGATCAGGGATGACGATCCTGGGGAGTACAAAATAGACTTCCGCATCATCACCGATCCTATTCCCACCGTACGGCTCCTTGGGATCTATTGCGAAACCCAGTCTGCCGGGATGAATGTAAACCTGGTCGAGGCCATTGCCTCAGTAGCGGAGGATTGTACAAAAGCAGCGGGGAAAGTCCTCAAAAAAAGCCCACGCCCCAGCCGGAAACTTATAGGCGACGCCTTTATAGCCGCCTCAAAAGTCCTGAAAGGTATCGTGGAGTTTGCCGAGTTGATTGCACACCTTATCGAAGGCGATGACGATGTCTATATGAGGCATATCGCCGATACCGAAACCCGTGGCGTGGGCGGCAGCTTTTTCCCGCCTGATAAAGAAGTGTATAAAATGACCGAAGGCACGGAAATACATTTCGAGGAGGAATATGGGAAATATTTCCGCTTTCCCCTCGATACAGGCCCGGTAACGATTGAGCTTAGGGAATATGACGCTGCCAAATATGATATTATTGTGGGATCCATCATCATTGATCCTGAGCAGATCAGCAACAATACAAGCCAAGGCATTGGCGGAGGCTCTCCGCCTACAGACGAGGACGTCGCCCCGATCGAAGGCGGAATGGCTGTATTCGATGGCCCCGCAGTGGTGGAGATTGCCAACAGCTATTACGGCAGGCACAATGGCGAGGGCGCCGTATACCATGTTTGCTATAGCGTAGGGATGGAAGACTGGTGTAAACCCGCCACTACCGAAGGACAGGCGGATCCGAACGACGAGGAAGCGCCGCAGGAAGTTCACGGCTATTTCACCGCGCCCCGGGGGCCGGTTGACCTGAATTTCGCGATCGAGGGATGTAAAGAACAAAACGGCGTACTCCCAACTGTTGAAGAGATGAGCGCATTAGTAGCGCAGGGGCTCATCCCGGATTCATGGCCCAAAGGCAATTACTGGCTGGCGGAGCATTATTATATCAATATTGAAACCGGGAGTTTTAATAGTGCTGCAAGTGGAGCGGAAACCTATTTTTATTCCTGTAAACAAGCAGACCGGGAAGATGGCGTGGAAGGATGGGATGGTGTCTATGGATTTACCTTCTCTTCCCCGGAAGGACTGATAGCATATGCTGTGGCCACCGAGGGATGCACAAGCAAAGGAGGTGAGCTGCCTACGGCTGATGCAATGCGGAAATTAATCCAGGAAGGGAAAATCCCCGGATCCTGGCCGAAAGGGCCTTATTGGCTAAGCGGACAATCTTATATGAACCTTCCCGAAGGCACCATTACCGAATCAGCAGACGGATCCGAACTGTGCTTCTATACCTGCCAGATAGAAGGACTGAATGAGGATAAAATTGAAGCATGGGAAGGCATAGGAGGACTATATACCTTTCCCCTGGGCCCGGGAAATGCAACTTCCGCAGCCGAAGGAACTGCATTTCAGAAAGGGGAACTCCCTTCCATCGAGCAGTTACGTGTCTTGATCCAGCAAGGTATGATCCCGGATTCCTGGCCCGCCGATGCGTATTACTGGACGGCGGACAACCGATGGGTAGATATTACCGACATCTATAATGCCGGAACCTCGGCAAACGGTTCGGAGCTATACTACTATACGTGCATCATAGAAGCTTTGGCAGACGGCGTGGAATCTCTGGAAAGCATTGAATACGGAGAACGGCTCTACGTTCCGCCCCGGGAACTACTAAGCCATAGCGAAGCAACCGCTGTTTGCGAAGCTCGCGGAGGCGAACTGCCAACCCTCGAAGCGCTGCGGCTTCTGGTGGAGCAAGGAAAAATTCCGGAATCCTGGCCGAGGGATGCCTATTATTATACGATCGAGCGATATATGGTGAACATCAACGCAGTTGGCAGCAGCGATGATATTGTCATGTCCGCAGACGGACGGCACTCCTGCTATTATAGCTGTGAGCTGGAGCCGGAGAGAACGCAGGAAGTGCATGGCTTCTTCACCGCCCCTCAGTACGTAGTGGACCTGGACGCCGCCAACCGCGGTTGCGCCGGTCAGGGCGGCGCGCTGCCCTCTTTGGAAGAGTTGCTGCTCCTGATAGAACAGGGACGGATCCCCGATTCTTGGCCCAAAGGCAAGTATTGGGCTGGTGCCAGCGCAAACACCCCTTTCCGGGTCAACATTGAGGACGGGTCTTACAGCTACTCCACAAACGGGGCGCAACTGTGTTATTATAGCTGTAAAATAGAAGATGAGGCAGACGGCGTAGCAGAATGGGAACCGGGAGATGGCTATCTTACCTTCCCGCCCGAAGAACGTTTGAACTTTGAAGATGCAACCGCAGCCTGTGAGGCCATGGGCGGTGAACTCCCCTCGCTTGCCCAGATGCAAACCCTGATCAAGGAAGGCCGGATTCCAAACACCTGGCCTGCCAATCCTTGTTGGTACATTACATCTGATAATCGCTTGATAGATATTACGGACTGGGAACACGAAGGTACCCCGGAAACCACCTATTATTACAGTTGCAAGCTTCCCAGCAATGTCAGCAGAATAGAAAGCGGGGATGAAGTGGAAAGAGAAGGACGCTTATATACCCACCCCCAGGGCCCGGTGGACCATACCCATGCCACAGACGGCAGCTTTTATCAAGGCGGCGTACTCCCCAATCTCGAAGAACTGCGCCTTATGGTGGAGCAGGGGCTTATCCCGGATACATGGCCAACAGATTGTCGCTACTATACCCGCGAAAAATACATGGTACGGATAGACACCGTTAATACCACTGTTGAACTTTCGGAAGATGGCTCCGACCTGTGTTATTACACCTGTAAAATACAGCAGGAACCGGTGGACCAGGAAGTGCATGGGTTTTTTAAATCTCCCCTCCTCCAGGTAGTAAAATCGAATCTGGATGATTATCTTGCTATCCAAGGCGCACTCCCCACGCTTGAGGAAATGCTGCTGCTCATTGCGCAGGGCCGGATCCCCGATACCTGGCCCACCGACTGTACTTACTGGGTAGGCGCGAGCGCGGAAACCCTGTTCAAGGTGGATATCAAGACCGGAGCGTATTATTTTCAAAATGAATACTACGATGGTGAGTGTTATTATACCTATAAAATAGAAAGTGAAGCAGACGGTATGGAAGAGTGGACGGGCGTGGATGCGTTTTATATGCTGCCGGGGGAGCCACAGGACTATGCCACTGCAAGGCAGGCCTGTCTTGACCAGCGCGGCAAGCTCCCTTCCGTTGAAGTCTTGCAAAAGCTCATCCGCCAGGGTAAGATTCCGGAAAGCTGGCCCACCGGTTACTACTGGACCAGCGGGAGTTACTATATGAATATCGCCGACGGTACGTTTAAGTACTCCCTCTCCGGATTCCAGTCTTGTTATTATACCTGTAGAATAGCAGGCGCGAGAGGTGTGGCGCAGGGTGATGAAGTGAAAATAGATGAGGTGTTGTACATGTCTCCCGCAGGCCCGCTTAAAAGAGATGATGCAAAGAACTTTTGTGATTACCAGGGCGGCAAGTTTCCCACGCTTGAAGAGATGCAATACCTGATAGACGAGGGGCTGGTGCCGGATACCTGGCCCACAGACAAGCCTTACCTGACAAGCACCGGCCACTGGGTGGACATAACCAATAGCGCTAATACCGAGTACGACTCGGACGGGCTTGTACCGGGTTATTATACCTGTAAAGTAGTATTGGGGCAGCAGGAAGAAGAAGCTTCCGACTGAAGCCTTGAACGAAAGTACTACGCGAAGCTGTAAGTGCATTCGTATTATGTATTTCTGGTGGGTCCCGCCCCCAATGGCTATGGCAAACTAAACAAGGGGCGGGATTTTTCCTTCTTTGAAAAACACTATCCGGGCTTTACGAGCGCAACTACGGCAACCGCCGCCGAAACCACTGTTAAGGCCGAAACGCCTTTTGTCGACACATGGATTGGCGGTTGGGTTGGCTAGGATGGTACAAGAAAGAGATGAACGGGATCATGGACTGTTGAAAAATTTGACAAAGGCAGGTATTTTATCAAACCTGCCAGCGGCACGGTAGTGAATATCACGGCTACGCTCATGGTAGATAATGGCGAAACTAAATATATATGCGTAACTGGATATACTAAGGACGGTTATGGATATGTTTATATTTATGATCCTACGGACAACATATTCGGCTCCGGTACTGACGGAGACTTTTCCTTTGTAGCCTCCGTGGAGCAGTAAACCCCGTGTATTCAGCCATTTTAAGCCGCTATGGTATGTCCCGGTACGGGCCCCGTTTTTTAAACGGCGGGGCCTTTCCCCGGGTTTAGAATGGACCTGGCGTTACAATAAGGTGGAGACCGCAAACCACCCTAAAAAACAGGGCGAAACCGTACGCCTCCCAACCCCCATAGTCCCGGAGGCTATCGGAGTTTCGGGATTTTTTAGACCGGCACAAACGGCTCAAAATAGGCAGTTATTTGTAATTTTTTTTTAAATCAAGAATAACAGCCCGGTTTCGGGTTTCCGGAGCAGCTGTCAAAAAGGTATAAGCAGGTAGCCTAATTGAGAACCCCAAGCCTCGTTAACAGATTTTGAAACAGAGACTCTTTTACAGAAAATCTACACCTGCCCTCTTTGTAGAATTCTTTAAAAAAAATCAAAGAAGAAGCATGACAATACTTGAAAATCTGCCTAAAACAGGAGTGAATATATTTTCATTTATATTCATTGCTATGCATATTTTTTTTTGAATTTTATCTTTTATGTTATAATATTGTATCGCTTTTTATCATATATTGGATTTTTCCAACATCAAGGTAAAAATAAGAGATTGTTAATTTATAAAGTGAAGAACTGTTTTTTATGAAAAACAATGATGTATTATCTTTCCTGAAAAATATTTCATTGGTTTTATGTATAGGATTTATGGGTAGTGGACCGGCCATTGCCCAGGATTATATTTTTAACCTGGAAACCATCAATATAGAAACCGGTCTTCCCCACCGGATGACACATGGCCTTGCACAAGATAAAGAAGGGTTTATATGGGTAAGCACCCCAGGCACCATAAGCCGCTATGATGGTTACACCTTTAAAACCTATAATTCCGCTTTCTTAGGAGTAGGGGATTATAATCCTATCCGGATGGCTATAGACGCCCGCAACCGGCTATGGTATTGTAATGAAAGAGATGGTTCCTCGATGAGCGGGGTTATAGACACTGATAAGGATACAATCTATTTGATGGAAACCATTTCCGGGGGGCTTTTTACCTCCAAAGATGTTGTGTACCTGAGAAACGCTGCCCCGGGCAGCGATGATATTCTCCTTATCACCCGCAACGGTACCGTTTATAAATACGACGGTGGGTTCCGAAAAATATACCAGTATCCTCACCTCTCTAACATCCCTCCTGTTTGCCGGGAGAATCCTGATGGCAGTTACTGGATCGTGTACGGTTCTGTAGCCTTTAAAGTGAAAAATGGGAAAACCTTAGAAACTGTTAAGATTACCGAAACCCCCGTAAGAGAAATTGCAGCAACCACTCCAAAACTTCTCTTAGAAATGCAAAATTCTCCTGTAAACTATCGCATCCTCGAGAATGGCAGGCTGACGCCCTTCTCCGTAGCACCTCATACTCCGGAAGTTATAAAAAAGATATGCCTGCTGAATAAAGATTACACCTGCTATATCGCCGGGGACTCTCTTTTCATAAGAGATACGCATGGAAAGCTGCTATTTGGGGCCGGGGGGATTGAATTTCCGGATACACAGCAAACAGGAAGTTCTGGGTATGTGTTATTAGACAAGCAAAATATCCTCTGGATACCCACTCTAAACGGGTTGCTGAAGCTTACGGCGAAAAAAAATCCATTTGAGGTGTTATTGCCAGGAACCAGCATACGTGGTATTTATAAAGAAAAAGATACGTTATGGGTGGGTACTTTAGGGCACTATGGAACCTCTGTTGCCGGTAGTAAAAGCCCGGGGTCTTTGCGCCGGAAAATACCGCTTCACAATGCCATATCATTTTACAAAGACCTCGAAGGGCGGTTGTTAACTGGTCGTTTTAATAAAATAGTAGAATACAACCGCCCTAAAAACACCTTTGATGAACATACGGTTACTAATTCTAAATTTTTCCAAGTATTTTTTCACAATCCTGTCACCCACCATCACTGGGCAGGTACAGATAACAGGCTGTTCCGTTTCGACCCCAAGACATGGGAGCTACTCCCTTTTCCCTTACCGGTAACTTCCAGGGAAGTAACTATCCAACAATTCTACCAGAACAAACAGGGAATATGGATTGTTACCAATGAGGGGCTTTTTCTGCTGGATAGTGAAAAAGAAACCCTTCTCCATCACTATACCAAGGCAGATGGGTTACCCACCAATAGCATCAATTATCTTTACGAAGATGCAACCGGAATCTTCTGGTTGGGCACCAAAGACGACGGGCTGGTGCGCTGGGACAGGCAAAACAATACCTTCCGCCAGTTTACGCGCGATGATGAGCTCTCTAACGACAATATCTATGCCGTATATGAGGACGATTATGAAACACTCTGGTTGCCCAGCGATTATGGGCTGATGGCTTTTGACAAAAACACTGCCATCACCCGCGTATATTTACCTAAAGACGGGATTGCCCATGAAGAGTTCAATCGCTTTTCTCATTTCCGGGATACAGATGGCACACTATATTTTGGCGGATTGAGCGGCATTACCCGGTTTCACCCGGAAGCGCTGCGAAAAAACGCAGGTACCACTTTTCCCCTGTATATTAGCCGGGTACGGGTGCTGCCAAACAAGGCAGAAACCTTTATAAATAAAACAGAGGCTTTCAAAGCGTCCCAAAGTATCAAATTAAGCCCCAATGACCGCATCCTGGAACTAGACCTTACACTCTTAGATTATGAACGCTCTTCAGAAAATCAGTATGCGTACCGGCTTTCCGGCAAACAGGACCAGTGGATTTATACCCGCACCAACCGGCTCACCATCATCAATCCGCCTTACGGAAAATACGACCTGGTCATAAAAGCCCGGGGAGCATCGGGGGTATGGTCTGAAAACCTCCTCGTTATTCCCATGGAGGCACAAGCCCCTTTCTACAAACAATGGTGGTTTGCTATAGTATTGATTCTCATCATTATAACAGGTATTTTCATAGGATTGCGCTGGCGGGTACGAAAACTCAGAAAAGACCGGGAACGGCTGGAAAAAGAAGTGCAAAACAGAACCCAAAAGATTGCCGAACAAGCTGAAGAACTAAAAGCCTTGGACAAAGCCAAAACCCGTTTTTTTGCCAACATTACCCATGAGTTTCGCACCCCGCTTACGCTGGTGACGGGGCCTCTTGAGCAGATACTGGAAGAGCCCGCGCAACCTGCCGCCCTTAAACGAAAACTCTCCGGGGTTTTAAAAAATACCCGCAACCTCATGGAACTCATAAACCAGTTGTTAGATCTTTCCAAGCTGGAGAGCGGCCGAATGAAAGTAGATATCCATTATGGCGATATTATTCGCTATACCCGCGAATTGGTGCAACAGTTCCAGCCCTTAGCCGATAAAAAGCAGTTATACCTAGAATTCCACTCCAATATAAAAGAATGGAAAATCCATATAGATATTGATAAATGGACCAAAATTGTTTATAACCTGCTTTCCAATGCCATTAAATTCACCTCAGAAGGCGACAGTATATCCATAGGTTTAGAGCATTATAAATGGGAAAACAGGGAATATCTTCGCCTTATGGTAAAAGATACCGGCATCGGTATTTCCCTGGAAAACCTGGAGCACATTTTTGACCGCTTTTACCAGGCAGATGCTTCTTCTACCCGCCTGCAGGGAGGTACCGGTATTGGTTTATCACTGGTAAGAGAGTTCACAACACTGCTGGAAGGAACCATAACAGCAAAGAGTATTATACATGAAGGCTCCGAGTTTGTTATAACCCTTCCTGTAACCACCGTAGCTAATGGAGCGAATTATGAGACGGCAGATATCTTTTCACCTCCTTTATCTGTTTTTCCGTTGTTTACCGGCGAAACAGAGCCAGCCGGAACTCCGGTAATCCTCAACGGAAAGGCACAGCTGGAAAACAGAGAAAAACTGGAGCTGCTCATTATTGAAGACAATGACGAGATGCGCCATTATATTCGCTCCTGTATAGACACATCGCTATATACTATTTTTGAGGCATCTGATGGTGAAGAAGGTGTTGAAAAAGCGCTGGAACTGGTTCCCGACCTGATTATCTCGGATGTGATGATGCCCAAAAAGAATGGCTTTGAAGTTACCGAAGCTATCCGGGCGCACCTTGCCACGTCCCATATTCCCCTTATCCTGCTCACCGCCAGAGCCTCCCTGGAAAGTCGCCTAAAAGGACTGGAGCGCGGCGCCGATGTTTACCTCACCAAGCCCTTTAGCCCCCAGGAGCTCACCCTGCGCATCAAAAAACTCATCGAACTACGAAAATTGATGCAGCAGCGCTATCAGTCCCGGCAAACTCCCCCGGAAGAAAATCTCGAATTTAAAAAAGAAGACCGTTTTATCGGCGAGCTTAAAGGCTATATCCTGGAAAACCTCAGTGAGCCCAGCCTAGATGTAGATACCATCAGCCGGCGTTTTGCCATGAGCCGGGTGCAACTCTACCGCAAACTCCATGCGCTTATAGACATGCCCGTGGCGCATTACATAAAGTCTATTCGCCTGGAAGAAGCTATGCGGCTTCTCCAACAACGGGAGCTAAATGTGAGCGAAATTGCTTATGAAACCGGCTTTTCGCCCAGTAATTTTTCCAAAATCTTTAAAAAAGCATACGGGAAAGCGCCTTCGGAGTTTTACTCCTGAGTCTTTTTTGGAACATGTCCCGCAATCCTGCCTTAAAAAATCATCTGAAATACCTTTATAAACCCTTGCAAATAAAAGAATGGTACAAACAGACGAATACTTGAAACAAAAGAACGATTAAAATTTAAACAGGAATAAAATATTTGCAAAAAAAAATACACCGGTTCACCAACGGGCTACCCCCCCTACAAAACCAAATTATGTGCCTACCAGGTGGAGACCGAAAACCACCTTAAAAAACAGGGCGAAACCGGGGCGCCTTTTCCCGGGATTAATAAATTTAAAATTATTTTAACAATGAAAAAATCAGGAATTTTAGTAGGAATCTTCATCTTTCTTGGCGGTATGACCCAAGTGAATGCACAATGTAAAATTTACAAAAAAACTGGCGACGGTACTACTTCCTATGATTATACAGAAATTGGAAAGTTTGAATTTAATGGTACCACCAGCTATTCTGGCAGATGGGGTAAAATTTACAAAGGCGCCGGAGCCGAGCATAGTCTTTTTACCGAAGTTGGGAAAGTAGAATCTCAGGAAACTACAAGCTACTCCGCCAGATGGAGTAAGATATATAAAGGCGCCGGAGCCGAGCATAGTCTTTTCACCGAAGTGGGAAAAGTAGAACACAGCGGCAGCACCAGCTATTCTGGCAGATGGGGTAATTTTTACAAAGGCTCCGGAGGCGAACATAGTCTTTTCACCGAAGTCGGGAAGTATGAAAACCAATCTACCACCAGCTATTCCGCCAGATGGGGAAGACTTTACAAGAAGACCGGTGCGGGTACCAGCCACACCTACGATTACACCGAAATCGGAAAAGTAACCGACTCCTGCAGGGACAATGTGTATGCTATGGCAGCAGCAGCATTTTTATTAGGTTTATTTGATTAATATAAAGGTTACAAGCTATCCCGGTTCCGCGGTGATAGTTGCCCTCTTGCGGCGGAGCCGGATATCGCAACACTGACAAACCGTGAAACACCAAAATCCCCTTTTTAGTATGAAACGTATAGCTCCTGCAATCCTCCTCCTGTTCTTTACGGGTGTGCCCCTTCGGGCGCAAAGCGGCATACAAAATCTTGCCGGTAAAGCCGCCTTTGAAAACGCCATCGCCCGCAACGAAAAAGCGGTAATCATCTTTGCCGCCGACTGGTGCGAGTATTGCAAAGCCTTTTTACCCAAAGTGGAAGAGATAACAACCCGCTACCCTACCGTAACGTTCTTCAAAATAGGGTACGATGATAATGTACCGCTGTTTGAAGCCGAAGGTATCGAAATGACTCCTACCGTAAAACTCTATAAAAACGGGGTTAAAAAAGATGAGATGGTTATCATTGAAGTAAAGCCCCTGTTCCAAAAACTCCAGGATTTTTAGAACGATAAAAAAGCTATGGTAATTCATATTGTGTGTTTCCATTGAATCCCGCCTCTAACCGCTATGGCAAACTAAACAGGGGGCGGGATTTTTTTCATCTCCATTAGAAAACCCTCACAATCCTGAAAAGGATAAAACAAGTAAATCGTTGAAACTACGGGAAATTTTTCTCTTCTTTGTCTCACCAACAACCCAGAACATGAAAATCATCTCGGTTATCCTCGCCACTTATAACGGGGCAAAGACCCTGGAAAAAACCCTTACTTCCATCCTGAACCAGGAGGGGGTTAACGAAAAATTTAAACTGGAATGGCTTGTCGTGGACGATTGCTCTACCGACCATACCATTGAGTTGCTCCAAAAACACAACATTCCCGTGGAAAGCACCGGCAAAAACTCCGGTGGCCCCAATAAAGGCAGAAATATAGGATTGAAAAAGGCATCTGGCGACTATATCTGCATCGCCGACCAGGACGACTGCTGGGAACCACGCCGGATACGAACTTTATTACCCTACTTAGAACAGGTGTCCGTGGTAACCTCCGGCTATACCGTGATAGACAGTGCTCAAAACCGGGAAATGGTTAGAGTGAAACAACACAAAGCCGGTTATATCTATTTTAGAAAGAACGCCACCTTTCTCAGCAAGTTGTCCAGGTCTCCGGCAGGGCAAAACACCTATCCCGGCTCCATCCTCTTCCGGGGCGAGTTGAAAACTATTTTGTTTGAAGAGCAGTATGGCATGGTGGACTATGACTGGATACTGCGGCTTTTTCACGGGCAAGACTCCATAGAAGTCTGCGACACGCTCTATACCCGTTTTGTAGATGGCAGCAACCTGTCCCTGAACGAAGCCTACCGGCAAAAAGACGCTGACTATTCCCTCAGCTTTATCAAAAGCTACAACAGCCAGTACCCCAAAGAAGTGAAAGCCGCTACGCGGAAAATCCACGGAACCATGGGCCGGTACTATTATTTCATTGGAAATATGAAAAAAGCCCGGTTCTACCTGCTACGATCAGAGATCAACCTGAAAACCCTGGCGTATTACCTGACCACATACGCCGGCTCTGGCTGGGTGAAGAAGAATTTTAATGTTTTTGGGTGACGAAAGAAAGATTCTCTCCCTGCAACTGAAATCTTCACTCCATAAAGACTTTCATTGTCAATAGCATGCTCCTGCCTATAGCCTGAGTTTGGGATAAGAAAAGAAAAAAACGTTCTGTCCCCCGGGAAAAGAAGATTGTGCCTTTGTGTATAGCTTGCGAACCCTGCGGCAAAATTTTAGCTGCGAAATCCGTCAGAGAGGTGCAACATTTACATTTACGCATAGCATACCAATCTGGCTAAAATGTATTTCCTGCGCACGCATTTTCAACTGTAAAAGAATGAAATTCTTAACCCGAGCCCGGAGTATCTGTGCCATCTGTGGGCTACCTTTTTGCTGCGTTTCCCGTAGCTGTTCCATCCGACCTGTCTATATCCCAAAACACGCAAATCGCATTACGAAATAAACAGCGGGTATCCCGGATCTGGACTAAAATAATAATTTTCCCTTCCCAAAATCCATTCAATATTATAGAAGATTTCCTGGAAGTATATCCCTGCCATCCCATTTTCAATGTAAAAAGCCAAATGAAAATCCCATACGCAAGAAGAAAATATCCTCAAAAATAACCTCCCGACATGCAATTTTATGAAAAAATGCAGGCAAAATCTCTAAAAAACACCTGTATATCCCGCATGAATAAAGGAATGATACAAATAGACAAACATTTGAAACAAATGAACAAGTGAAAAGATGGCTCCTGTTCTTCCTTTGCATCAAACAAACCGAAAACAGGAAATTTTTTTAACACCAGAGCTATATGAAAACACATCTTGTATCAGGAGGCTGCGGTTTTGTAGGGAGGAATATGGTAAAACGATTATACACCACTACCCGTGACCGCATTATATGTATAGATGACCTTTCCACGGGAATAGCCCCAGAACATTGGATGGACCTCCCCATAACAAGACAACTAAAAAATGCAACCCTATACGGGGAAGAAGAACGATTACTCTTTATTAAAAGTGATTTTACCGACCTGCTAAGAAACCTGAACCGTAATCCCGAATGGATTTTTGACACGTATGGAATCGCTGTTGAGAAATTCTCAGATGTATTTCATTTTGCCGCCATTGTAGGTGGAAGAGCCATGATAGATGGCGACCCTATTAAAGTAGCTCTCGACCTGGCGATTGATGCCGAATTTTTTCACTGGGTAAGCCGGCATAAGCCCGAACGAGTGGTTTATCCCAGCTCCAGTGCCGCCTATCCCGTGAGCAAACAAACCAAACTGGGCGCTGTTCAATTGCACGAGTCAGATATTGATTTTACCAATATGGGACAGCCGGATATGACATACGGATGGACAAAACTTACCGGGGAGTTCCTGGCAAAAATTACCGCAAAACACTACGGGGTAAATATCGTATGCATCCGTCCCTTTTCCGGGTATGGAGAAGACCAGGACTACAGCTATCCCATCCCCGCCATTGCAAGAAGAGCTGTACACAAGGAAAGCCCCTTTGAAGTCTGGGGTACCGGCTACCAGGGGCGGGATTTTGTGCATATAGACGATATCCTGGATTGCACCCTACTGGCTATGGAGCATATTTCAGATGGAAGCGCCATCAACATCGGCTCGGGAAAACTGACCAACTTCCGGGAAATCATATCTATTTTTTGTCACATAGCCGGCTATAAAGCGCCCGTTAAGTGCCTCTTAGACAAGCCAGTAGGCGTCTTTTCCCGGTATTCCAATATAGACTATGTAAAAACGACACTTAACTGGGAGCCGAAAATCACGCTTGAAGAAGGGCTCAGGCGCGTTTACGACGTTGTAGCCCAGCGAGAAAGCATCACCCTGAAAATCGGCGCTTAATGGCATGTTCATAGACGATAACACCAGAAAGAAACCATGAAAAATAAATCTAAGACCATCGTATGTTTCGGCGCCGGACCAGCTTATAAAGGCGGCATGGCTAATTACAACACCTCGTTAGCCAAAGCCTTTTCCGCGTTTGAAGACGTTGATGTTCACATTGTCTCATGGTCACAGCAATATCCCGGCATCGTTCCCCGTGAGTTCAAAGACAAGGTGAGTTCCCTGAATTTCCTGGAAAACAGCGATATTTCTTGCCGGTACATCACCAATTACAACAACCCCTTTTCATGGGCGGCAACGGCAAAATACATCGCGTCCCTCAACCCCGATAAAGTTATTATTCAATGGTCTATCGCCCTCCAGGGGCTGCCCATTAGCAGCATCATAAAAAAGCTGAAGAAGCTGAGCGACTGCGAAATCATCATAGACCTGCATTTTGTAGCCCAGAAAGAAAAAAGCAGCCTCGATAAGAAACTCACCAAAATGGGCATTCGCCATGCAGATGCGTATATCGTACACGCCCTGAAGACATACCAAGAACTGCGGGAACTCTTCCCTGAGAGAAAATTTATGGTAACCCGAACCGGGGAGCGAAAACCCCATGCAAATGGCGCTACCCCTGTAATCAAGCTTTTTCACCCTGTTTATGAGATCTACCAACCCCATCCCGGGTTTGACGTGCAAGCATTTAAAAAAGAACATGGTTTAAAGGAACACGTATTCCTTTTCTTCGGCTTTATCCGCAAATACAAAGGCCTGCACCATGCCCTGGAAGCCTTTAGGCAGGTAGCCGAAAAACGAGACGATGTTTCCTTCCTCATCTGCGGCGAACTGTTCTGGAACACCCTGGCGCCCGGCAGCCTGGCAACCCGCCTGAAAAAGGGGCTGTTCCGCCTGGCAAAACGGCTGTTGCTCAACGGTGCCGATGATGAGCAAGATTATAACCCCCTGGCGCTCATCGGGGAGCTGGGTTTACAAGACAAAACCACAGTGGTAAGCCAATTTATACCCAACCAAGACGTCCATAAATATTTCCAGGCAGCCAATGCCTCCGTGCTTTTCTATTCTAAAGCCACCCCCTCCGGCATAGAAGCGCTGAGCTATAATTTCAACCTGCCAGTACTCACCACCCAAGTCGGGCATTTTCCCGAAACCATAGAAGCCGGCAAAAACGGCTACATGGTAAAAGCCAATACTGTGGAAGCCATGGCAGAAACCATGCTGCACTTCCTGGAAAACCCCGTTCCACAAGAAAGCATAGCCCGGTATAAAAGCCGGCTGAGCTGGGAAAACTATGCAGCAGCGCTCCTGGAACGCGAGAGAAATGAAACCATTCACTATTTACGAAAAACTGCATGAAAAAAGTACTCATCATCACCTATTACTGGCCGCCCAGCGGCGGCGCCGGTGTGCAGCGATGGCTAAAACTATCCAAGTACCTCAGTGAAAAAGGCATGGAAGTGCACGTGCTTACCGTAGATGAAAAGTATGCCAGCTATATGCAAACAGACCCTACATTGCTGACCGACATCTCTCCCAACGTCATTGTACATAAAACCAAATCGTTTGAGCCCATAAATTACTATGCCCGGTTGGTGGGAAAGAAAAAGGTGCCGGTAGCCGGGTTTTCCAATGTAAATAACCGGAATATCGCTCAAAAGATTGTCAACAGCATCCGGAGCAACTTTTTTATCCCCGACCCGCGACGCGGCTGGAAACGTTTTGCCTGTAAAAAAGCGCTGTCTATTATTGAAAAAGAGCAGATAGACACCGTTATCACCACCAGCCCTCCGCATTCCGCCCAGCTCATCGGGCTGAGCCTTAAAAAGAAAGCGAACATTACCTGGCTCGCCGACCTGCGCGATCTATGGACCGATATTTACTACTATCCCATCCTGGGGCACAGTTTCTTTTCCCGCTATATAGACCGCAGGCTGGAGGAAAAAGTGCTGCTGCGGGCTGATAAGCTCATTACCGTGGGGCATAGTTTTAAAACTATTTTCCTTTCTAAATACCCGGAAATAGCCCCGGAGAAAATCACAGTGATTCCTAACGGGTATGATCCTGTTGATTTCTCAACTTCCGGTAAGCCCATCAAAACAGAAGAATTTACTATATGCTATACCGGAACCATGTCTGACCAGTATCAGCCCGAGGTGTTTTTCGAAGCAGTTGACAAGGTAGTGCGTCAATCGCCCGAACTAAAATTGAAAATACAGTTGGTAGGCTATATTTCTGAACGGATAAAAGCTCATATAAACCAGCTGCAACTTCCCTGTGAATTCATTGACACGGTGCCGCACAGCGAGGTAACCCGCTACCAGCAGAATGCCAACCTGTTGCTGCTGGTTACGCCGGAGATACAGCAGGGCGAAGGCATCATCCCCGGGAAACTATTTGAATATTTAGCCACAAAAAATAAGATACTGGCTATTGGCCCCAAAACAGGCGATGTGGCTGATATTCTGAAAAAGTGCAGGGCGGGGAAGCTATTTAGCCAGACAGAAAGCACCTCTATAACGGCATACCTTACGGAAGTCATCCATCAATATAAAAATGGCGTAGCGGAAGAAATAGATACCATGCAGCTCTATCATTTTTCCCGTCCCTACCAGGCAACACAGGTGATGGCGATGCTATAAACCAAGAAACAAGAAACAAGAG
>CAYLNL010000006.1:51449-185909 GCA_964385175.1 uncultured Flavobacteriaceae bacterium
CCAAGAAACAAGAGCCAAGAAACAAGAGCCAAGAAACAAGAGCCAAGAAACAAGAGCCAAGAAACAAGAATCAGAAGCATTGAAATAGACGGCGGTTTTAACCGTCGGCTAACAGAAAACGATACAATGGTCAAAGAATGGGCTGACCCCCCGAGGTGACAACAAACAATTATACAAAACCGGCAGGTGGAAACCGTAAACCACTCTAAAAAACAGGGCGAAACCGGGACGCCTTTTCCCGGGATTCATAAATTTAAAATTATTTTAGTATGTTACAAAAATCAGCGATTTTATATATAGAAAAAATCAAGTGTACTAAAACCACCGGCGAGGCAGGTCACGACAGCGTTCGCCTGGAAGTTGTAGTTGACGGAAGCACCAGTTACTATCCTTCCCAAAACAGCACGTACACATTTTATAAGGATGGAGGTACACAGAACGTGGATATTGCCATCAATGTTACCTACGCCAATAGCGTTGTCTTCAAATTGCGTGAAATAGACACGGGCAGTGGAAACGATTTTATCGGCAGCCATACTCTTACCCGGGGCTCAACCAGTACCTCTCCCGAGTCGCGTACCGTGGATATGGATGCAAATGGAAACACTTCGGGCGAATACGAATTGACGTACCGCATTATTTCTGACCCCATTCCCACGCTCCGCGTTTTAGGAATCCGCTGCGAGCAGCAATCTGCCGGTTGTAATGTGGATCTGGTGGAAGCTATCGCCGGGGTGGCAAGTACCGTTACGGAAGAAGCTGCTAAGGTAATTAAGAAAAGCCCCCGCCCTCGCGCGAAAGCTATTGCAGGCGCTTTCAAAGCAGCTTCCAAGGTGTTGAATGCCGTTTCCTACATAGGAGAATGGATAGGGCGTATCATCGAAGGCACCCACGACGAGGTCTATATGAAACATGTGGAAAGCAGCAGAGGCTATCAAGGGGCGTTTTTTCCCCCAGACAAAGAGTATGAAGAAATGCAGGAGGGGGATGAAATCTGTTTTGAGGAAAGATACGGACATTACTTCCGCTTTCCGCTGGACCGCGGCCCGGTAACCCTCCGGTTTATGGAGCATGACAACATAAAAGGCCATATAGATATAGGTACGCTCACCATTGCGCCAGACAGCCTGACTCCCGGCTCCGGCTCCGGCATCTCCGGTACTACGGTAAACGGCGGCGTAGCGGTTATGGACGGCCCGGCGGTAGTGGAACTGGCCAATGTTTATACAGATAATCATGGAGGAGAAGGCGCTCTTTACCATATCTGCTATAGTGTGGGCTTTGATGACTGGTGCCTGCCCGCCACCGCTGCAGAGCAGGGAGGAGGGGTTATACCTGTAGCTGGTAAAACCTACAGCATCATTGCCAAGCACAGCGGAAAAGCGATTAGCGTACATGGGGCTTCTCAGGAAGATGGAGCCAATGTAGATCAATGGGAATTGGTAGATGTAACGAACCAGTTGTTCACCTTACAGGATCGGGGCTATGGCTATTACAGTCTTGCTGCCAAGCACAGTGGAAAAGTGATTAGCGTATATGGGGCTTCCCATGAAGATGGGGCAAATATCATACAATGGCATTTTGTCCAAGGAGAAGACCACCAGTTATTTAGGTTGCAGGATAAAGGAAACGGATACTATGCTATCATTGCTAAGCATAGCGGAAAAGCGATTTCTGTACATGGTGAATCCCAGGAAGATGGGGGAAACATTGATCAATGGCATTTAGTAGATGGACAGAATAATCAGTTGTTTGCATTTTTTCCCGGATAGTCCAAAGGTATTTTTTGAGCCTTAAAATGAGTATTCATTCAGTATTAAAAAATGTAATTAGATGAAAACAACCGGGGTTCAGTAGCCCCAAACAAAAAGGTTGCCAGAGCAAAAATCATCAGCAGATTTAAAGAAATGCTCCTGTAATTTTCGCTCACCAGCCCCGGTTAATCAAATGACATAATACGTAAAGTGTAACACACCAGGAAACGATAAACAGTCAAAAAACGGGCTGACATCCCAACGTGACATTATAAACAACTCATACCCACAAGTGGAGACCGCAAACCACTCTAAAAAACAGAGCCAAACCGGGAGGCTGAGTTTCCGGTACGAATTTAAATTAAATATAAAATGAAAAACGTGAAATTTATGACTATGGCTATTGCTGTATGCCTCATGGCGCTTACCATGGGAACGGTTAAAGCCCAGGGAAAAGCAGCTTTTTCTACCGATAAAGTCGTACAAAAAGAAACCGACGAAATGGTGGCCAAACTGGGTTTAAATGCCGACCAGAAGAAGGCATTGCTTGCCCTAAACAAGGAAAAAAGTGCAACCCGCGGGCAAGCTGTAAAAACGCTCAGGGATGCAAGGCAAAAAAACGAGGCCAGTGCTTCCGCTCAATCTGGCGAGGTGTTTAAAAATGCCAATAAGAAAACGACCGATGATTATGAAAAGAGCCTGAAAGCGATTCTGACGCCGGAACAATTTAACAAATTGAAAAAGGAAGATGTGCCTGCACCTAAAAAAGGAAACAATTAATTCATTAACTTTTAAAACATAATTTATTATGAAATCTATAAAATACCTAATAGCGCTTGTCGTAGTAGCAACGCTGTTTATTACCGGGTTCTCTTCTTTTTCTACTCCCGGAAAAAATAATAAAAACAAGCCCCGGACGACTGAAAACAGGATTAAAAACCCTTTTGAAGCCCGGAATATGGCAGAAAAAGGAGAAAAATTTGTTGGGGATAATGAGGTACCTACCTATGCCGGCGATGTAATCGTCATAGAGATAGGTCGTGGCGAAGCGCCCGGTGGCCCCCTTTGCAGGGTAGGTTTTGCCAGCTCTAATACACCCATTGAAATTCCGGTTAGGGTGCGTGAAGATTACAATTATCACAAAGCCGACTTCGTTAGCCTGATGAGCCAGACCTATGCTGCGCTCAATGTAACGAACCCCGCTAACCACCCGGTGCTGATTCTGGAGCCCGACAGCTATAACACCTGGAGGCGGGTAACATACGCCGAGGAGATTATGGGTGTACGCAAAGCTCCCTGGATGTATGTGATGTGGCATGCGCTCATCACCACGTATGCGCACAACAGGGATGATCTGGGCAGCGCTATCGTGTATCGGGCGGAGAACGGATATACCTCGCTGACCCCCGTTGTAGGTGGCTGGCCGTATGATATTCCCTACGGGCGGTATTTTGCATATAATGAGCCGGAACTGGTGCGCAAAGCCGATTCTATTTTCTGGGCTTCAGTACGTTGTCCGTATTCCGATCGTCCGAATCTGCTGGCCAATATTATTGTTTGCGGCAACAACGTTACCAGCGACAAAATGCCTGCAGGTTTCGAGAAAACGATGGAAGACCGCATAGACTACCAACGGTTGGAATACAGTCACAAGGCGATTATTCCCGTAATTCCGGAGCGACAGTTTATTGTTTGGAGATCAGGGAAAAAGATCGTAGATGACGGCATCTTACTGAGCTGGGATTTGGCTTTCCAACAGAGTCATTTCCAGGCAAAAGGCGCCGATTATATCAGGCAATGGGTATTCTAAGCCCGTGCCTGTGAGGTAAAAACCACTTATTTCTGGTGGGTCCCGCCCAAAAGGGGTGTTGTATAACATCCACGGGCGGGATTTTTTCAGGATACTTTAAAAATTTCTACCCAGCTATGCTGGCAATTTAGGAACTAAAAAAGTAAAAAAATGATGAAAAATTATATTTTGCCCATTATTGTATTGTTCACTCTGGCAGCATGGTCTCAGGGTTCTCTGAGAGGAAACTCGCCGGGCAGCGGGTTGGACACTGGTTCCAATCTATCTGCGCAAGCGCTTGCTGCTGAAAGTTGGACTAAGCGCATCGCTTTTATCATTGGCGGAGGCGCCTCTAACGTGCTCACCGATTTGTACGATATTCCCGTGGTGGACAAAGCCACTGATTTCGTAACCATTGAAAAAGCGAACAAGGTGAAACCTAACCTCTCGCTGGGGATTTCTTATACACCTGACGTGAAAGGTATTCCCCGGAGAATTACCCTTATAAAAGACGGCGAACCCGTGGAGGAAACCGTTATGGAATATGCTCCCCGAGGCCTCACTTTCAGCCTGTTCTTAAACCCGCTGAGCTTAGGCAGCGTGTCGGCTAATTCCATTGCTAATACTGTTGATATAGGCTTCGGCGTTGGCTGGCGGTCAAGCGATTTTTCTTTTTTGCTCACCAACGAATATTTTGGCGTGCGCCAGCCCCGGGAATATTTTATAGAGCAATATAAAAATAATGATACCCCGTATATTATAAACGGAAATATACAAACCACCATAGACACTACCGATAACAATATTTTTAAAAACAGGATAGCCGTATCATGGGGAGTAAAAATTGCCTATACGTTTGATATTACCAAGTCGTTTATATTTTAAACGACCAATATGGCGAGGTAGCGCTTCTTATATCAACGAGTTTGCCAAGGTTATCAGCCCAATTATAAAAATAAGCAGCAGGGATATTCTTTTAAAATTTTCCTGGGCTATGTGGTTTAACAGGCGCTTGCCGAGATAGGTGCCTATAAAGCCTATTCCTAACAAAAAAGGAAGGTATATGAGTAATTCGCTCTTGATATAGCCACTGAAATAATAGACAAAGGTTCGGGAAAAATCTACAAAAAAGTCAATAAAAGCAGAGGTGGCAATATAAACACTTTTTTCAAGGTTAAAAGCCGCCATCACAACACCGCGTATAGCGCCACCGGTTCCCAGCAGCCCGGCGGCATACCCGGAAAGAGAACCTCCTAAGATGGCCGCTTGTTTTCCTGGTTTTATAACTATAGTAGGTTTCGCAAACAAGATTATGCTGGTTACTGCGAGGAAAGTCCCCAGAATTAGCCCAAAATAGGTGCTATTAAAATAGTTACTCATCCACCCGCCTACAAATACAAATACTACCGAGGGTATTCCCAGCAACAGGAGTAGTCTTTTGTTTAATCCTTTTTTGAATAGAACTATTTTGCTGATGTTACTGGACAGGTGAAGCAGGGCAGTTAGCCCCAGGGCAGCTTGAAAGCTAAAATAAAAATTAGCGATGGGCACAAAAAATACAGAAGACCCAAACCCTCCTACCGTACCTACTATTTCGGCTAAGAGAGTTAGCAAAAGAAAGATAACGGAGAGGTTTTTCAATAATAAGGTATATATATATGTTTCAACATTACAAAATTACCGATGATGATTTCTACTTGTGAATTAAAAATTGTCTTCCTTCTTGTTTTACAGCGTATCGTTTAAGGCAGATGAATGTAGTTGAAATTTATCTACTCTCTTAATTCTATATTTCATTAACAGAAATAGCATCATGCCAGTACACTGTACATCTTGCTGCGCTGCTCCCTAATGGCGGCATCTTGCATATAATCATCAAACGTCATGTAGCGGTCTATCATTCCACCGGGGGTAAGTTCTATAATGCGGTTAGCCACGGTTTGAGCGAATTCATGGTCGTGCGTTGTAAACAATACAGTGCCTTTGAAGTTTTTGAGAGAATTATTAAACGTGGTGATGCTCTCTAAATCTAAGTGATTGGTAGGCTCATCGAGGAGCAACACATTGGCGCGCATCATCATCATACGGCTTATCATGCACCGTACCTTCTCACCTCCAGAAAGAACATGGCTTTTTTTAAGGGCTTCTTCACCACTAAAAAGCATTTTTCCAAGAAAGCCTCTTATATACACTTCTTCCCGCTCTTCTTCGGTTTTGGCCCATTGCCGTAGCCAATCTACCAGGCTGAGTTGGTTGTTAAAATATTCTGCGTTATCGGCCGGCAAATAAGCCGTTATAGTAGTTATTCCCCATTGATAAGAACCTGCCTGGGGTTGCAGGCGGTTATTGATTATTTCGTAAAAAGCGCTGGTGGCGCGGGCATCTTTTGAAATAACTGCGATTTTATCGCCGCGCGTAAGGTTAAACGTTACATTCTTAAAGAGAGGTTCGCCATCAACGGCGAAAGCCAGGTTATCTGCCATTAGAATTTGGTCGCCGGCTTCGCGTTCCTGTTGAAAAATAATAGCGGGGTATCTTCGGCTGGAAGGTTTTATTTCTTCTATTTTAAGTTTTTCGAGCATTTTCTTGCGGGAGGTAGCTTGTTTGCTCTTGGCTACGTTGGCGCTAAACCGAAGGATAAATTCCTGCAATTCTTTCGCTTTCTCTTCTGCTTTCTTATTTTGCTGGGCTCGCTGGCGGAGGGCTAATTGACTGCTCTCGTACCAAAAGGTATAATTACCGCTATAATGATTTATTTTTCCAAAATCTATATCAGAAACGTGGGTACAAACAGCATCTAAGAAGTGACGGTCGTGCGATACCACGATAACGGTATTTTCATAATTCGCTAAAAAATTTTCTAACCAGGCAATGGTTTCAAAATCCAGGTCATTAGTAGGCTCATCCATAACCAACACATCGGGATTTCCAAAAAGCGCTTGCGCCAGGAGAACGCGCACTTTTAGTTTGGGCTCCATATCGGCCATGAGCATATAGTGCAAATCTTCGGTAATTCCCAGGTTAGAAAGCAATGAGGCGGCATCGCTCTCGGCATTCCAGCCATTCATTTCTTCATATTTCACCTGTAGCTCCCCTACCCGTTCCCCGTCAGCATTAGAAAAATCTGCTTTGGCATAAATAGCATCCATTTCCTGTTTCACTTCATACAAGGGTTTATTGCCCATTACCACTGTTTCTAAAACAGAATGAGTATCGTATGCAAAGTGGTCTTGTTCTAAGACAGACATGCGCTTGCCCGGCTCTAAATACACATTCCCAGAGGTAGGTTCTATTGTTCCGCAGAGTACTTTCAAAAAAGTAGATTTCCCTGCTCCATTCGCTCCAATAATACCATAACAGTTACCTTTTGTAAAAGTTACATTCACCTCATCAAACAAAACTCTTTTACCAAATTGAACTGAAAGATTGGACGCTGTTACCATGTTAATTGGTTTAAAATCCCTGCAAAGGTAATAAATTTGGGCGTTACAAGGCATGTATGTTCACTTATATTTCAAGGATTATAGGATTTAACTCGCTGTTAACACAGAGATTGGGCTAATCTTTTTAGTTTTGTTGTGAAAAAGTGTGTACTGCCTATATTTTATATAAAAGCCCATGAGGTATCTTGTTTATTTTTCTATAGCATTGTTGGTGGCTTCATGCCAGGAGAAGAAAAAACCTTCTACAGCCTATTTTGGAGGTGAAATTGTAAACCCCAATGACCGTTATGTGATTTTATATAAAAATGACGAGGTGGTAGATTCTGCTAAATTAGATGAGCGTAACCGGTTTTTGATAAAGTTGGACAAGGTATCGGAAGGATTATACCACTTTGAGCATCAGCCGGAATATCAATATGTTTTTATTGAAGGCGGCGACAGTATTATGATGCGCTTAAACACTCTTGATTTTGATGAATCGCTTGTTTTTTCAGGGAAGGGGGCTGAGAAAAATAATTTTATAATAGATATGTTCCTGGTAAGCGAAGATGAGGAAGCTCTTGCTTATACTTATTACGACCTACAGCCCGCTGAGTTTCGTCATAAAATGGATTCTCTCCTTGTGATGAAGGAGGAACAATATAAGCATTTACTCGAGGGAAATACCCTATCAGAAAACGCAAAAAATATAGCCCAGGCGGCTATTAAATATCCTCATTATGTGCGCATGGAATTATACCCGTATATGCACAAAAAGCGAGGCAACTTAAAAAAATTCCCGGTATTACCTGAAGATTTTTATGATTACAGGGAACAACTTTATATGAATGACCCGCGCCTGAGCTATTTTAGACCCTATTTTACCTATATGGTGATGAAGATAAATAACTTGTCTTACACAGCTTGCACGCAAAATTGCGAGGATGCTGTTGAAGACCCCCAGAAAACGCTTCATTATCATCTTCATAATCTAAAACTCATAGATAGCCTGGTTAAAGAGCCGGTTTTAAGAAGCGGGCTTATAAGAAACACAGGCCGCACCTATCTTTTAGAAGACAGGGATATAAATAATAACCGGCTTTTCATGGAACAATTTGCAACCTATTCTATATATGAAAAGTGTGCAAGTGAGGTTATTAAGCTATACAAATCTATACAACAACTTCAGCCAGGCATGCCGCTACCCCGGGTTTCGCTGGTAACTACAGACAGCACTTTTGTAGATTCTGAGAAGATTTTTAACACCCAGCCCACAGTATTTTATTTTTGGTCAGTTAACCAAAAAAACCACCTCCGAAACCTTAAACAACGGGTTGAGGAATTACAGAAAAAATACCCTTCCTATCGTTTCATTGGTATAAATATGAATGATAGTCACCAGAAATGGATACAAGTATTGCAGGAAGAACGTCTTAACCCACAAACCCAGTTCAGGGCTGCCTATTACAAAAAAGTAAGTAACCAATGGGTTATCAACAGCCTTAACAAAGTCCTTATTGTGGGAGCGAAAGGAAATATTATAGATGCTTTTGGGAATATAAACGATAAACGGTTAGAAGATATATTAATGAGTAAAAAATAAGAGTCAGGGATTTTTCCACCTTATTATTTTAAAAATAATCACTAAAAACTCTACTTGTAAAAAAATTATTTCTGTAACAACTCTGCGACCTTAGCCTCTAACTCCTCTCCTGTTGCATTTTTAGCTACAATTCTTCCTTCCTTGTCCAGCAAAAAAGTAGCAGGAATAGAACGTACCTGGTACGCTTTTGCAATAGGGTCTTGCCAGAATTTCAGGTTAGATACATGTTCCCAGGAAAGCTGGTCATCTGCTATAGCCTTTTTCCAATCTTCCGCCTTTTTGTCAAGAGAAACCCCTATAATATGCAATCCTTTATCTCGGTACTTATTATAGAGTTGCACCATTTTAGGATTTTCTGCCCTGCACGGAGCGCACCATGCCGCCCAAAAATCTACAATCGTTACCTTGCCTCTGTAATCTTTCAGTGCCAACGTGCCTCCCGAAGGCGTAGGGGCAGAAAAATCGGGAGCCACTCCTCCAATAGTAGTGGAGGCGAGTTCCTGAAGTTTCTTTTCTATATCCTTCCCTTCAGCGCTGGCTTTCACAACTGGCGGAAAGGCATTGTAAGCTTCTCGGGCTACCTGAATTTCTATCTTATTAGATAGAAGCAGTTGTTTCACTATCAATGCCGAAATATATGATTTAGGGTGTTCTTTAATGAACTTTAACTGATAGTCTAATCCCTCTTTTTCATACGAGAGATAGGTTTGCTGCAATTTTTTTACAGTTGCGGTGTCTTTTTCCTGGTTAGCTTTAAACAATTGGTTTTGCAGAGCCCCTATTTTTTTACCTATCGCTTTAAATGCGCCCATTAAAATTTGTAACTCATCATTAGAGGCGGTGCCCTTTACCAAAGAAGCATTAAGGCTATCTTTATAAGCCGTTACCGTAATAGTTCCCGGCTCCATAATTACCGGAATAGCACCCCTCAGATTTTCGGGAAAGAAATAATAAATTTGGGGAATTTTCATAGTTGTTTCATATACAAACGCCCCTCCTTTTATCTGTAGCGTGTCTTTTGTTACAGGCAACCCAGCTGCCGAAGCTATTTTCACAAATACCTTTTTGCCATCTTCCATTCCATCAATAGACCCTACCACATGAACCGTTCCTTCTTTCTTGCACCCCAACATACCCAGGCACAAACCTATGCCTATAATTCCTATTTTTTTCATACTACCAGTAAATTTGAGCGCAAAAATACACAATAACCCAATGGCAAAACACACAATCAAGAAAAAAGAAACCCACTAAAAAGACAGCCCAATAGAATAAAAACCTTGTTAAGCCTCCGAAGGATTTTAAAATGTGTAAAAGATTCTATCCCCCCAAAAGAATACCCATATTCACGTATCTATATATTTTATAAATATAAAAGGCTGTCTAAAAAGACAGCCCTGTAAACAAAACGAATGTAATTTTTTAGAATTGATAGCGGATGCCTATACCAATATCAAAATCTAAATCATCATTATCAAAATTTTCATCGCCAAAACCAAATTCAGGTCTAAAATCTAAAGAAATCAGTAATGGAATATCAAAATCATATTCTATACCAATGTCTCCCGCTATCAGGGCAAAGCTATCATTATTGTTATTAGAATCTTCTACGCTGCCAATGCCTGCACCGGCGCCAACATACCAGTGAAAGCTACCATCTAAGGGAAGCACCCATTGATACAAGCCCACTAATTTAAAGCCATCGTAATCTTTACCATCACGCCAGCCCAAATCGAATTCTAAGCGGTTAGCATTAAACAACGCGCGTTGATAGGATATTTCTGCTCCAAAACCATCGTTATCTCCAAACCGAAGCCCCAGCGCATTGTCTGAAATCTTTTGGCTATATGATGTGGCTACAAAACCCATCAACGCCAACCCTACTAAAAACAATTTTTTCATACATTACTAATTTTAAGTTTCTACCTATTTTTGTTGGTGCAAATATAGTAAGATAATAATATGTTTCTACAAATAGTTATATGATTTCTGAAGATACTTTACAGCAACTTAAAAAAACCTTCACCGGGGAACTTCACTCAGATAGCTTGCACAAAGCCATCTACGCCACCGATGCTTCGGTATATAGAGCGCTCCCCCTGGCGGTAGCCTACCCTGCTTCTAAGGAAGACATTCGCACGTTAATTATGTTTGCTAATCGCCACGGCGTTCCGCTCATTCCCAGAACCGCCGGCACTTCATTAGCGGGGCAATGCGTGGGCGAGGGCATTATCGTGGATGTTTCCCGCCATTTTACGCAAGTGATAGCGATTGATGAAGAGGAACGGACAGTTACCGTGGAGCCAGGCGTAATACGAGATGAGTTGAATGAGATTCTGAAGCCAATGGGCTTATTTTTTAGCCCCACTACCTCCACCTCTAACCGTTGTATGATAGGTGGCATGACGGGCAATAACTCCAGCGGCACTACTTCTATAAAATATGGGGTTACCCGGGACAAAGTGCTGGAAATAGAAGCGTTTTTGAGCGATGGCAGCGAAGTGGTTTTCAAAGAGCTTTCCACGGAGGCGTACCTGGAAAAGATAGCATCGCCTGGTTTGGAAGGAACTATTTACAAAACCATTCATGAAGCGCTTGCCCTTCCGGAGGTGCAGGAAACCATTCGCACTACCTACCCGAAAGCATCCATTCACCGCAGAAACACAGGGTATGCTATTGATGAATTAGTGAACATGCAACCTTTTTGTAAAGATGGCGCCGCCTATAACCTCTGTAAACTCCTCACTGGCAGTGAGGGAACGTTGGTTTTCATCACAAAAATTAAATTGAAAGTAGATGCGCTACCGCCTCCGAAAAAGGCGATGGTGGCCGCCCATTTCGCCAGTATAGAAGCTTGTTGCAAGGCAGTGGCTCCTCTTATGGCGCACGACTTGTACACCTGCGAAATGATGGATAAGGTGATTTTAGATTGTACTAAAAACAACATGTCCCAGATGCCTAACCGGTTTTTTGTAAATGGCGACCCGGCTGCCATTTTACTGTTAGAGGTATGTGCAGAAGACTCGGGGGAGTTGGCGAAAAAACAAGAGTCGCTCCTTAGCACTATTGAATCGTTAGGGTTGAGTTATGCTCACCCCTGCCTGTATGGAGACGATATAAACAAGGCGCTGGAACTGCGAAAGGCGGGACTGGGCTTACTGGGAAATATAGTGGGCGATAGAAAGGCGGTGGCTTGTATTGAGGATACGGCGGTGGCGTTAGAAGATTTGGCGGCTTATATCGGGGAGTTTTCGGCTTTAATGAAGAAATTTGGACAGGAAGCCGTTTATTACGCCCATGCGGGCGCGGGGGAGCTACACCTGCGGCCTATTTTAAATTTAAAGAAGGAAACCGATGTACGCCTGTTCCGCCAGATAAGTGCTGAAGTGGCGCAATTAGTGAAGAAATACAATGGCTCGCTCTGCGGGGAGCATGGCAATGGCAGGGTGCGCTCAGAATTTATAAGGGAGATGATTGGGGGTGCTCATTATGAGATATTGAAACGAATTAAAGCAGCTTTTGACCCGCATGATATTTTTAACCCGGGAAAAATAGTGGAAGCGGCGCCTATGGATGTTTCTCTCCGCTATGTGCCGGAACGAGCTGAGCCAGAGGTGGAAACATTCCTCGATTTTTCAGATGCTATGGGTATTTTGCGGGCGGCAGAACAGTGTAACGGGAGTGGCGATTGCCGGAAAACGCATCATTTCCCCGGCGCCATGTGCCCCAGCTACCATGCTACCAAGCAGGAAAAAGACACTACGCGGGCGCGCGCCAACGCCTTGCGCGAGTTTTTGACGAAACCGGGGCAAAAAAACCCGTTTAATCACCCTGAATTAAAGGAGGTATTCGATTTGTGCCTCGGCTGTAAAGCCTGTGCCAGTGAGTGCCCCAGTAATATAGATGCCACCGCTTTTAAAACAGAGTTTTTGCATCAGTATCATATAGAAAATGGCGCCAGCTTGCAAGATAAAGCTTTCGCCCACGCTACTCACTTAAACAGGGTGGCGAGTTTCTTTCCCCATATCGCCAATGCTGTTTTTAGGAATAGGTTTATGGGGAGTTTATTGAAAAAATGGATAGGGATGGCGCCGAAACGAACTTTCCCGAGGTTGGCAAGGGTGAATTTTACCGGGTTTTTGAAACAGTTTCGGGGAGTGGTTACGCAACCGCGACGGGTGATTTTGTTTATAGATGAGTTTACACGCTATACCGACGGGGCTATTGGAAAAGATGCCATAGAATTGTTGCGGCGCCTGGGGTATGGGGTGGAGTTGTTTTATGGAGACAGCGGGAGGAGTTTTCTCTCGAAAGGTTTTTTACAGCAGGCGCAAAAACGGGCAGACAGGAATATTGCCTATCTAAAAGGCAGGGTTTCGGCAGAAAAGGTGCTGGTGGGGGTAGAGCCTTCTGCACTGCTATCGTTTCGCGATGAGTACCCGCGGCTTGCCACAGACCGGGAAGGGGCGAAAGAACTTGCACCGCATACTAAATTAGTAGAAGAGTTTTTAGCAGATGAAATAAAAAGCGGGGCTATCCAATCTTCTTCGTTTACCCAACTGGCTAAGACTATAAAAATTCACGCTCACTGCCATCAAAAAGCGCTTTCTAACCAAAAAGTTACGTTTGATGCGCTTAACTTACCGCAAAACTACACGGTAACGCTCATACCATCGGGTTGCTGCGGCATGGCGGGTTCTTTTGGGTATGAAAAGCAGCATTATGAACTAAGTATGAAAATAGGGGAATTGAAGCTTTTCCCAACCCTCCGCAAAGCCAGCGAAGACGTTATTATAGCGGCTAACGGAACCAGTTGCCGGGAACAAATTTTTCAGGGGGCCGGAAAAATAGCGAAGCACCCGGTAACTATTTTAAAGGAGGCATTGCTATAAAAGTAGCCTTTAGCGGAATAACCGGGGGATGAAGAGTGTGTTTTGGGGGAAATCCCCGTCAAACTTTTGAATGGCTTTTTGAAAGCCTTAGCTTAACCGGGTGAGTTGGTTATATACACAACCAAATTAGGTTAGATTTTGACGGGTCTGCTAAATTGTACTTCCCGCAAAACTACTTTGCCATCTCGTATTTCGTCTTTGTCTATCATAAATATAACTACATCTTGTTCCCAGCTGTCTTCCGCCTCAAAGGTCTTACAGACTTTTCTATAGCTGGTGGTTCTAAAAAACTCAATATCTAAGGGTTTTATGGTTTGTAGAAACGAAATATCTTTTACCAGTTTTTTTGGGGGGGCGGCCGCCAAAGGTTTCATAGGCGCTTGGAAGTTGGTTAAGATGTGTAAACCAGAATCTATCATCATATCCATTAGCCGGCTCTTTTTGTTTGATATGATATGAATAAGAAAATTCTGCTTTGGGTGAGACTTTATATTGTACTTTTTCCATTACATCAGTATATTTTTCATCAAAAAATATATAAATTGTGTCTTTTTTCTGGCAGTAAGAGAGTCTAAGGGATAAACTAATAACACAGATTATTATATAAAGTCTCATTTCTTAGTTACATTTTGGAGTTTTAGTAGAATTCGCTTTGGCGCCCTCATAATAAAAACTTAAATTATAAGAATTATCAGGATTGGCTACGTAATTTTCACCCGCTATAGTGCCTCTTAGTAACCCTACCCAAGCTAGGTTTGAATAAAACTCGTTCCAGTCCCAACTAGGATAGCCATTATTTATATTATTTATGAAATTTCCATCTCCCAGCAATGGATGTACCTCTTGCAAGGCGCCGGCAATGAGATTGCGATACCTATCTGCCATAAACTCGTGTTGCCAGTTTTTCTTGGTTCGGTATTGTTCATAGAGTATGCCAAAGTCGCTGTTGGTAGGGGTTACTCCTCCGTTGAGTTTCTTTATCGCTAAAAACAGGTTGGCGTGGATGGCTTCGTGTACCAGTGCATGCGCCACGAAGAGCGTGGGGGTTTGGGGGTCGTTGATGAATTTTTCGTCTAAGGAAATTACTACTTTTTTGTCGGTGTAGTTGTACGAGGCGGTGGTGCAGCCTGCAGCCTTGGGGTTATCATCACAGGTTAGGTTTTTGACTACCTTAAGGGTAATGTCAAACTGCGCATCGTTTCCAAAAAAGTCGGTCAGGAGTTCTTTTAGGGTGGTTTGGCTGTTGAGCAAATTAAAGGTGCAGTTCGCCTTGGGGGTTTGGGAAAAGCTCTTGTCTATAATAATCCGCTCGGGTTGGGTGGTGGGGGTTACACCGGTTTCATTGCCATAGGCAACCGGGGTGTACGCCTGTTGCTGAACAGAGCCGCCGCCCGGGCTGTTTACCCACACATACTCGTAGGTGGCGCCCTGGTATTGGGTGTGGCTATACTCGGCGCCGGTGTTCCGCACGTTGTACCAGTCGGTGTAGTGTTCGGTTATCAAGATTACATACCCGCCGGCGCTGCCGCCACAGCCGCTGCTGGTGGACAGGGTTTCTGTTAGTCCGTAGGCGCAACTGAGGGCGTCTTGGCACCGGGCGGCTAGGTTGGCTTTTTGCATGCAGCTTTTGCGGGTGTAGGGGAGGTTGTTGGGGGTTTTGGGGTTGGATTGGGTTATGGTGTTTTGGGCTTCTCCGTCTTGGTAATATTCTATGGCTGTTAATTCGCCGGTGAGGGTGTAGAGATAGACCATGCCGGTGAAGGTGCCCATGTTGAAATATGTATAGGCGGGGATATCGCTTTTGTAGGAGGTGAGTTTGGCTATATAATAGGTAAAATTCTGGTTGGGTTGAAGGGCTACTAGGAGTTGGTACTGGGTGTGTTGTATGAGGGGGGAGTGGAGTTGGGTGGGGGTGGTTTGGGTGATGGGGTATTGGCGCCATTGGAGGCCGTCTATTTCCCGGAAGGTGTAGGAACTCCATTGTACCTGGAGGTTATGGGGAAGGTTGGTATGGGTTGGGGGAAGGTTTTGGAGGGTGAATTGGGTTTGGATGGCAGTGTCTAACGTAGCGGCGGGCTCGGGAAGGGGTATGGTTTCGGGTTGGCAACTGTACAGGGCTATTAAAATAAAACATAAGGCGGCGATTTGCCTGATGAGCATGATGGGATTATTTTTGGATTACACGGGTAAAGATAGGTGTTTTTGAAATAAAAGGGTAGAGGGTTTTTATAAAATTAGCCATTTTGGGGGATAAATAAGAAAACTCGTAAGCGAAAAACCAGTTTTTCAATTTCGCTGCCGGGTATATGTTTCTAAAAAGGAAGGGATGTACTGTTTAAAAAATGTCAGCTAAGGCTACTCTTCTTTTTCAGAGGTTTTTTTAGGCTCTTCCTTAGAGGCGTTTTTAAATTCTCTTAGCCCATTTCCTAATCCCCGCATCAATTCAGGGATTTTTTTCCCGCCAAAGAGAAGAAGTAACACCGCTATTATTAAAATCACCTGCCAAGGCCCCACCACTCCCAGGAATATTTGTAATGCTATCATCTCATATAATTTTTCAGATTACAAAGATACAAAATAGATAGTTGCACTGAATAGTAAAATAAATAACTTACTTAAAAAGGCTTTCTATGGGTTTGTTAGAACAAAATGCGGTTGATAACAAGTATCTTGTCGTTGAGGGTTTTTAGGGTTCTATTTCTCCACCACCCGGGAGGAACTTTAGAAGAATCTAAGAAAAAAGTCATTTCTGTTTCTTTAACAAAAACAGCCAATTCTCCCTCTCCTTCTGTACTTATATCGGTAACCGTATAGTTCTTTTTTATATCGGCCAGCGTACTGCCCACTCCAATGCCCTTTCCTGTCTTAAACTCTTTGGTATATACAGAAATTCTCCAAACCTTGCAGGTCTTTCCGCATTCGGGCTCTACAGAATACATGAGTTTGCCATCTTTATATACATTATAAATATTATATTCCTCGCCCTCTGAGCTCATTTTCTCTTTTTTAACAGTGCGTTTGCCTTTTACAATTTTTAAAAAACTTTCAACAGACATTCCCACCTTCACCCCATCAATAGAAGGGGATTCTTTTATAAGAGCACTGAGGAAAACAACCGAGAAAAAAGCTGCTATTATTTTCATACTTTCTCTATTTTTATTACAGTTTATGAGCTACAATCGCCCGTTACCCTATCTAATACAGTTATGTACCAATTGCCATCTGCCGGCGTTATATAAAAAATAAGCGTTCTGCCCTTTTCATCTACCAATACCACCCGCTTGCTTTTTTCTTCCAATTTCACAAAACCCTCTATCTTTTCAGCACTCACCATATTTTCCTCTACATATTCATTGAGGTTTTTAGCCGTAGCAGAAAGCAAATGATCTACCTGTTTTGGGTTGCAAAAAAGCCCATATTTATCCCATTTCTCCTCGTCACAATCATACGTGGGGCAGGTTTCGTAGCGAATAGGGTAACTGGTTGAAAAATTGGGGTACGGAAAATAATTGGGTACAGGATTATCAAAATCAATCCGCTCCGCCAGTGCAAACTCATCAAAAACGCCTGACCGATATACCACCGCCAGTTTATAATCGGGATGGATAAGGGTGTTTAAGGAAGCGGCATCTTTCTCTTTAAAAGCCTTTACTACCTTGTTAATAGTTTCTTCTAATTTTTTATCGGTATTGTGGTTAGTGCAGGAAAACAATCCCCAGGTTGACAGGAATAAAATATAAATTTTCATTTGGCGTACATTAGATTATCACATAAATACTTACGATTGTCTTATCTTTCAGGGACAAAAACATAGTTAGTAATATCATAGTTATAAAAACAAAACAGCATCAAATACTTCTACATCTATTCATTTTTTAATTCATAAATACCTCCAGTTTCATATTCTCAGACTTTAAAATACAAAAAGATTTAGAATAGTTAAGTAAAAAATCTACAGTTTCCTGTTGAGGTTGTAAGTGTTCTACTATTTTTTCGAATGCGCTTACCGGGTAAAATTTCGCCATAATTATTATTTTTAATAATAACGAGACGAAAAAGAGTTTAGTACATCAACCCGTTAAAATAATCTGGTATTTCTCTACCAGTTTTCTAAGATTTATAATGGCGTAACGCATTCGTCCCAAAGCTGTGTTAATACTTACCTGGGTAACCTCTGCTATCTCCTTAAAACTCATATCCTTATACATGCGCATAAGCAATACCTCTTTCTGGTCGGCAGGTAATTCCTCAATCAATTTCCTAATATCATACTCTACCTGTTCCTTTATCAGTTGCTTCTCCACGTTTAAGGAAGAATCACCTAATATGGAAAAAATACTAAAATCATCATTCTCTTCAAACTTAGGCATCCGCGTATTTTTCCTGAAATAATCAATCACCAAATTATGAGCGATTCGCATTACCCATGGCAAAAATTTTCCTTCCTCGCTATATGAACCGCTTTTAAGCGTTTTTATAACTTTGATAAAGGTGTCCTGGAATATATCTTCCGTAACCTCCTTATCATAAACCTTGGAGTAGATAAAACTATATACCTTTTGAGAGTGGCGCCCAATAAGTTTTTCAAGCGCCTTCTCATCGCCATTTATATAACAAGCTATAAGCGATGAATCCTGGATGTGCTGCTCCATAAAAATTACTTTTATACTAATAGATGCAAGAATGTTGAAAAGGTTGCGTGAATTTTTTCAACATCCATACTTCTTTTTAATTAGAACTCCTGGCTGAAAACATATACTCTTAATACAAAAACCAGCCCCTGGAGAACGTTAAAAAAGTAGTTTTTATAAATAGGCAACAGTACTTTATAAATTACAAGCCCCAAATATAAAAACATTGTTTTGAACTACACAACTATAAAATCTATATTTTAACATTTTCAATGCCCCTATAGCTTTAAAAAACAGCCCGCCGATTGCTATCTTTGTTGTTTTTTACACCATGCCAGAAACAGCGCTTTTAGACCCCAAACGATATATCCTCATAAAAGGAGCCAGCCTTCACAATTTAAAAAATATAGATGTTGCCATTCCTAAAAACAACCTGGTAGTTATTACCGGTCTATCCGGCTCCGGGAAATCTACCCTGGCATTTGACACGCTCTATGCAGAAGGACAGCGCCGCTATGTAGAAAGTTTATCTTCCTATGCCCGCCAGTTCCTGGGGCGTTTAGACAAGCCCAAAGTAGATTCTATAAAAGGCATCGCTCCCGCTATAGCCATTGAGCAAAAAGTGCATGCCGCCAATCCCCGCTCCACCGTAGGAACTACTACCGAAATCTATGATTACCTGAAACTGCTTTATGCCCGCGTGGGAAAAACCTACTCCCCCATCTCTGGAAAAGAAGTGAAAAAACACACCGTTACCGATGTGGTTAACTACTTACAATCATTCCCCCAGGGCGCTAAACTCTTGCTCCTGGCGCCCGTGCATATTCCGGAAGAAAAAGAGGTATTGCAAACCCTCCAGTTTTTTAGCCAGCAGGGATATGCAAGGGTAAAATACCAAGATAGCGTGGTACGGATAGAAGATTGTAAAAAAGACACGCCTCGTAACCTGGAACTTGTGATAGACCGAATTGTGATAAAGCATGAAGAAGATTTCTATAACCGTATAGCAGACGCTATTGAGGTAGCTTTTTTTGAAGGGAAGGGAACCTGTATCATAGAAAATACAGCAACCGGACACCGTATTCCCTTTAGCGACAGGTTTGACCAAGACGGCATCACCTTCATAGAACCCAGTATTCACCTCTTCACCTTTAACAACCCTTTTGGCGCCTGCCCTAAATGCGAAGGATATGGAGACATTATTGGCATAGATGAGGAACTGGTAGTTCCCAACACCGCCCTTTCTATTTATGAAAACGCCATAGCTCCCTGGCGCGGGGAAAGCATGGGCGAATACCGCGACCAGCTCGTTAACAACGCCTATAAATTCCAGTTTCCCATACACAAACCCTGGTACCAGCTCACCGAAGCCCAAAAACAACAAGTTTGGGAAGGTAACCGCTATTTTACAGGGCTAAACGCATTTTTTACCGAATTAGAAGAAAAAAGCTATAAAATTCAAAACCGGGTAATGCTCTCCCGTTACCGGGGAAAAACCAAATGCCCCCTCTGCAAAGGAAAACGACTCCGCCCCGAAGCCAATTATGTGCAAATAGGAGGCAAAACCTTGGGCGAACTGGTAGATATGCCCCTGCGCGATATAGCCGCCTTCTTTAAAACCCTCTCCTTAGAAGAACACGCTGCGAGAATTGCCGCCCGTTTACTCATAGAAATAACCAACAGGCTGGAGTTCTTAATGCAAGTGGGATTAGAATACCTAACCCTCAACCGCAAATCTAATACCCTCTCCGGCGGCGAATCGCAACGCATCCACTTAGCCACCTCCCTCGGAAGCAGCCTTGTAGGCTCCCTCTATATCCTGGACGAGCCCAGCGTGGGGCTGCACCCCAGGGATACCCAGCAACTCATTACCGTACTTCAGTCGCTCCGCAACCTCGGAAACACCGTGTTAGTGGTAGAACACGACGAAGCTATTATGAAAGCCGCCAACCGAATTATAGATATGGGCCCCGAAGCCGGAACCCTCGGCGGGGAGATAGTAGCTCAGGGAACACTGAAAGAAGTATTAAAAACCTCTTCCCTTACCGCTAAATATATCAACGGGCAACTCCAAATACCCCTCCCGCGCAGGCGCCGGCCTGTGAAAAACCATCTTACAATTACAGGCGCCCGCGAGCACAACCTCAAAAATATAACTGTGCGCTTCCCTCTAAACATGCTCACCGTAATCACCGGCGTTTCTGGCAGCGGAAAAAGCACCCTCGTTCATAAAATTCTTTATCCCGCCGTACTAAAAGCATTAGGCGGCTATACCGAAAAGGCCGGGCAGTTTACCAATATAGAAGGCAACCTCAATAGCCTTTCATCCGTAGAATTTATAGACCAAAACCCCATAGGGCGTTCTTCCCGTTCCAACCCTGTAACCTATATAAAAGTATATGACGACATTCGCCAGCTTTTCGCCGAACAGAAACTCGCCCGGCTGCGCAACTTTCAGGCAAAACACTTTTCGTTTAATGTAGCCGGCGGGCGCTGCGAAACCTGCCAGGGAGAAGGCGAGGTTACTATTGAAATGCAGTTTATGGCAGACGTACATTTAATATGTGAAACCTGCCACGGCAAACGATTTAAAAAAGAAGTGCTGGAGGTAACTTTTGAAGGAAAAAGTATAGCCGATTTGCTAACCCTTACCATTGATGATGCCATTGCCTTTTTCACAACCCATAAACAACCCAAAATAGCCACCAAACTACAACCCCTCCAGGAAGTAGGTTTAGGCTATGTAACCCTCGGGCAATCTTCTGCCACCCTTTCCGGCGGCGAAGCCCAGCGCATCAAATTAGCCTCCTTCCTTATAAAAGGAAACACCCGCGAAAAAACCCTGTTTATTTTTGATGAACCCACTACCGGGCTTCATTTCCACGACATTCACAAACTCCTCCTGTCTTTCCAGTCCCTCTTAGAAAAAGGCCACTCCATTATTGTAATTGAACACAACTTAGACCTTATAAAATGTGCCGATTACATCATTGACTTAGGACCCGAGGGAGGCGAAAGAGGCGGAATCCTTGTAGCTGAAGGCACTCCAGAGGATATAATTAAAAACCCCAACTCTCTCACTGGCAAGTTTTTACGCGAAAAAATAAAACCTTAAACTATTTCTTTATGGCATTTTTCATTTATGGCACGCTATTTGTTATACAATAGTCAAGCAACTTTTGTTCAGCTATTGATTAGTTTTTGGTTGGTTAGTTAGGATAAGCTCCGCAGCAATTACTCAACATAATTCGCGGGGCTTATTTCTTTTTCATCCTTAATTATATAAGGATGCATATCTTTACAACAACCCCTGCACACCTAAACAACCCTCTTCTTCACCTTGATATTGCCGCTAACCAATTTTGCCGTATCTTTACAGGGCTATGGAACTCGTAGAAATAGACGAAAAAAAACGACTTGCTACTGCATACCGCAAGCTACTTCGCACCAGCTACCAGGCGCTTTCAGCAGATGATAAAAAGCTCATCCGTAAGGCTTTTGATGTGGCGGTAGATGCCCACAAAAACCAGCGCCGCAAAAGCGGAGAAGCCTATATTTTTCACCCCATCGCTGTAGCCACCATCGTAGCTTCTAAAATAGGGTTAGACGCCACCTCCATAGCGGCAGCCCTCCTGCACGATGTTATAGAAGATACTACCTACTCCCGCGATGACCTGGAACAGCTTTTCGGCGACACAATCGCCAAAATTGTAGAAGGGCTTACTAAAATTTCTAACCTCAGTGCCGAGAAAAATATTTCGCTCCAGGCTGAGAATTTCCGGAAAATGCTCCTTACCCTCAATGACGATGTGCGGGTGATTCTCATAAAAATAGCCGACCGGCTGCATAACATGCAAACGCTGGACACTATGCCGGAAGACAAACAACTGAAAATAGCTTCTGAAACTCTCTATATCTATGCACCCCTGGCGCATCGTATTGGTTTATATAACATTAAAACCGAGCTGGAAGACCTGAGCCTAAAATATACCGAGCCAGAAGCCTACCGGGATATTTTGAGCAAAATAGAAGAAAGCAAAGAAGAGCAAGACGCCTATATTCAATCATTCTCTGCCATTATACAAGAACACTTAAACAGAGAGCACCTAAACTACCAGATTAAAGGGCGAAGCAAATCCATTCACTCCATACATCGCAAAATGCAAACACAGCACGTAGCCTATGAAGATGTATATGACAAATTCGCCATCCGTATTATCTATAAAAGCGATACAGCAAATGAGAAGTTTCTCGCCTGGAAAATATATTCTATTGTTACCGACCACTTTAAACCCAATCCCACGCGTATGCGCGACTGGATTTCCGCCCCTAAATCTACCGGTTACGAAGCATTGCACATTACCGTTATGGGGCCTCAAACCAAATGGGTAGAAGTGCAAATTCGCAGCGAACGCATGCACGAAATAGCCGAAAAAGGCTATGCCGCCCATTTTAAATATAAACACGGTACTCAGAAAGAAGTGGGTATAGACGACTGGTTGAACCGGCTGCGCGATGCGCTGGAAAATGCAGAAATGAATGCAGTAGATTTCGTAGAAGAATTTAAGCTGAACCTATTTGCTAAGGAAATATTTGTATTTACCCCTACCGGCGACATACGGTCGCTCCCAAAAGGCGCTACACCCCTCGATTTTGCTTTCAGCATCCACTCCGAAATAGGCGTGCATACCCGCGGCGCCAAAGTAAATGGCAAATTAGTGCCGTTAAGCCACCAGCTACACAGCGGCGACCATGTGGAAATTATCACCTCCGAGCAGGCAAAACCTACTGTAAACTGGTTAGACTACGCCACCACTGCGCGAGCGCGGGCAAAAATAAAATCGTCCTTGCGAGAAGAGAAAAAAGAAATCGCCGAAGAAGGAAAAGAACTCTTGAGGCGAAAACTAAAACAGCTTAAAATAACCCTTTCCGAAAAAGTTGTCAACGAACTGGTGCTCTACTTTAAATTACCCACCAGCTTAGACCTTTTCTTCCGGGTAGGTGCTGGCGCCATAGATAACCAAATGCTCAAAGGCTTTGCCAATTCGTATAGCAACGCCTTTATAAACTTTCTCAAAACCCGCATCCGCAAACCCTCTGCACCCCCGGTTGTAGAAGAAGAAACCAAAGAAGATATTACCGCCAAATACAATATGCTCGTATTTGGCAAAGAAGAAGAAAAACTAGAGTATAAACTCGCTAATTGTTGCAATCCTATTCCCGGTGACCCTGTTTTTGGCTTCATCACTGTGAGCGAAGGCATAAAAGTGCACAAAAAAGACTGCCCCAACGCCATTTCACTCCAATCAAACTATGCCTACCGCATCATCTCCGCCCGGTGGATTGATTCTACCCAACAGGAATTTACTGCAACCGTGCGGCTCACCGGCATTGACAACCTGGGACTGGTAAATAATGTTACCCGCGTAATTTCTAACAATATGCACGTAAACATGAAAACCATAAACTTTGATACAGAAGATGGCGTATTCAGTGGGAAAATTACATTAGTAGTAAAAAATAAAACCATCCTGAAAAAACTTATAGACAATCTCAAAAAAATAAACGGCATTGAAAAGGTAGTACGGGTGTAAGGTAAAATCTAAATAAAATTACAAACCCCCAAAATAGACTTTAGTATAAAACACCTAAATTTGCTAAAATCTATACACCCACAAATTCTATCCCTAACAGTCAGTAAATCTATCGGAAAAATAAACACAACCAGCCCTCGTATAACATGCTACAAAAAAAAAACCAGGAAATAGTGCGAAACGTTTTCACCCGTTTCATGGAAGAAAAAACCCTCCGCAAAACGCCCGAGCGATATGCCATACTGCACGAAGTATATGAAAACAACGGGCATTTTGACATTGAGTCGCTCTACATAAAAATGAAAAACAAAAAATACCGCGTTAGCAGAGCCACCCTCTACAATACCATAGAACTACTCATGGAATGCGGGCTGGTGCGAAAACACCAGTTTGGGCAAAACTTAGCTAAATATGAAAAATCGTACTTTGATAGGCAGCACGACCATGTGATACTTACTGACACGGATGAGGTTATTGAATTTTGCGACCCTCGCATAGAATCCATCAAAAAAACATTAGAAGACCTCTTCAACATACAAATTCATCACCATTGCCTCTATTTTTACGCTACAAAAAACACATAAAACCCGCTTAATACCACCGCTTTATGGCTATAGATGTGTTGTTAGGGCTACAATGGGGAGATGAGGGAAAAGGCAAAATCGTGGATGTGCTCGCCCCCGACTACGATATTATAGCCCGTTTTCAGGGAGGTCCCAATGCCGGCCATACTCTTTTCTTCAACGGCGAAAAACACGTGTTGCACACTATTCCTTCTGGCATTTTCCACCTTAACACCCTAAATATTATAGGAAACGGGGTTGTTATAGACCCTGTAACCCTCGCCGGGGAACTGGAGCGCCTGAACCAGTTTGGAATAGACCCGTGTGCCCGCCTGCTGGTTTCCCGCAAAGCCCATCTTATCTTGCCTACTCATCGTTTACTGGACGCTGCTTCAGAGGCCTCCAAGGGAAAAGCTAACATAGGCTCTACCTTAAAAGGTATAGGACCTGCCTATATGGACAAAACGGGCAGGAACGGGTTGCGCGCAGGCGACCTGGAGCTACCGGGCTGGGAAGAAAAATATCGTTCCCTGGTAAAAAAACACCAGGGTATGATACAGCATTATAAAACAGATATTCCGTATAATCTTCCTGAACTGGAAACTGCATTTTTTCAGGCTATTGAGAAACTCAAATCACTTTCTTTTATAGATAGCGAGCATTACCTGCAACAAGCCCTTCGCTCTGGGAAACGAATTTTAGCCGAAGGCGCCCAGGGTGCGCTATTAGACATAGATTTTGGCACCTACCCCTATGTTACCTCTTCTAACACTACTTCTGCCGGCGCCTGTACAGGGCTTGGCATTCCACCTGCCAGCATCGGCGAGGTCATTGGCATTTTTAAAGCCTACACCACGCGGGTAGGCAGCGGCCCCTTCCCTACTGAACTTACTGATGAAACCGGTGAAACCATGGGCAGAATCGGCAAAGAGTTTGGCGCCACCACCGGCAGGAAAAGACGGTGTGGCTGGTTAGATTTGGTAGCCCTCAAATACACCGTTCAACTTAACGGCGTTACCCGCTTAGCTATGATGAAAGCCGATGTGTTAAGCGGCTTTGAAACCTTGAAGATAGCCACTTCTTATACCTTGCGGGGTGAAAAAACAACCCATTTCCCCTATTCTATTGACCCGGAATATACTTCGCCTGTTTATACCGAGATGAAAGGCTGGCAACAAGAAATTCAAGAACTGGCAAACCCTCACGCTCTTCCCCAAGAACTCCGGGAATATATCACTTTCATAGAGCGGGAACTAAGCGTTCCTATAAATATCATCTCTTTGGGTCCCGACAGAAAACAAACTCTGTATAGGTGAGTTTTGAGAGTAGATAACTGTCTTTTAAATGATGTATAAAATATACAGGAATTTCTCCACCTCATTTCCACTGTATATTTTTAATATTCGTAACGCCTAACATCTTGTCTGTTTCCCCGAAGGCGAAAAGTGTTGCTAATACTGGTTTTATCTGGCTTAGCTTTGAAAAAGTCTTTTGTAACAATATATTTGATTTAACAAAACTTTGATACTTTTGCCAAGTAAAATTTGTATTTTTGATGTTTAAAAAGATTAAGGAATCCTTATCAGCATATATAGAACAATCCCTTAGAGAGTATAGTTTAGTAATTGCCTTGTTGCTAATTGGTTTCTTAATTGGCTGGAATGTTAAGTTTTTATTTGCCGACAGAAAATATTTAAACCAAATTAAAATCGGGTGAATTGGAAAAAAACACAAGATGGTTCTTAGAAACAGTAACATCTCTCCCGGCAGATTTTGAAACAATATTTAAAGAATTTGATGCCAACGCTTTAAAAATAATAAGGTTGAGTTTTTTTAAACCCGATTTTATCATTTTCTTTTTCAAAATGCTTACCTATTATACTTTATATTTAGGGGGAAACGCTATTAAAAAAGCGATTAAAGAGTATGGGTTTATACAAACTCACGATGAGGCCATTGCCTATTCAGGAATGAAGGTAAATGTATTTTAATTACATTATTATTGCTGATTTTTCTATATACAAATCCCAGCTTTTTAACCTCTTAAATTTAAAAAGTAATAAAAATTCATTATTATAAATGACCCTCACCGAACTTACTGCCTTATCGCCCATAGATGGGCGCTACCGAAGCAAAACGGCGGCGCTTTCGCCTTTTTTTTCAGAAGAAGCCTTGTTACGCTACCGAGTGCGGGTTGAAATAGAGTATTTTATAGCGCTATGCGAGTTACCCCTACCCCAACTGGCAGGTTTTAACAGCAATTTGTTTGCTGCCTTGCGAAGGTTATATGAAATTTTTTCTACAGAAGATGCGCTTGCCATTAAGGCCATTGAAAAAACTACAAACCACGATGTGAAGGCAGTGGAATATTTTCTGAAGGAGAAATGGGAGATGCTGGGAATTGGGGGTTGGAAAGAGTTTATTCATTTCGGGTTAACTTCGCAAGACATTAACAATACAGCTATTCCACTCTCTGTAAAGGAAGCCTTGATAGGAGTTTATAAACCTGCAATACAGGAGCTAACAGCAAAATTAAATACTATAGGAACAAAATGGGAGGGCGTGTCTATGCTGGCGCACACGCACGGGCAGCCCGCCTCACCTACGCGCATGGGAAAAGAGTTTAGAGTTTTTGCCGTGCGCTTAGAAGAACAGCTGAAATTGTTAGAAGCCATCCCCATTGCCGCCAAACTGGGAGGAGCTACGGGTAATTTTAATGCTCATCATGTAGCCTATCCCGGGATTGACTGGGTGGCTTTTGGCAGAAATTTTGTGGAAAAACGGTTAGGGCTGCACTATTCTTTTCCCACCACGCAGGTTGAGCATTATGACCATTTGGCGGCGCTTTGCGATGCTTGGAAACGTATCAACACCATTGTTATAGACCTCAACCGCGATTGCTGGATGTATATCAGCATGGGTTATTTTAAGCAACGGATTAATGAAAACGAGGTGGGGTCTTCTGCTATGCCTCACAAGATAAACCCGATAGCGTTTGAAAATTCGGAAGGAAACCTCGGAATGGCGAATGCTATTTTAGAGCATTTAGCAGCAAAATTACCGGTTTCTCGCCTGCAACGAGATTTAACAGATAGTACCGTCTTGCGCAATATAGGCGTTCCGCTGGCGTATACGCTCATAGGATTCCAGGCTACCTTGAAGGGGCTTAATGAGTTGCTGCTCAACGAGGTGAAAATACAGGAAGATATAGAAAACAACTGGGCGGTGCTGGCAGAAGCCATACAAACTATTTTGCGCCGGGAAGGGGTTGCGCAACCTTATGAGCAGCTTAAAGAATTTGCGCGCACGCATGAAAAAGTTACCAAAGAAACACTCGCAGCTTTTATAGATTCCCTAACGGTTTCAGAAATCCTAAAAGCGGAGTTGAAAAAACTAACCCCTCATACTTATACAGGGGTGTAATTGTAATGGAGATTATACCTGTATGGAAACACTATTTTGCAGTTGAGGATTTCCATCGGCATCTAAATAAAAATCTATTCTGCCTAACCGTAGTCCATAACACCCCACCTGGTGAATAATAACTTCCTGCCCGTTGCGGTTATGGTGAATTTCGGGCCTATCCATAAAAGTATGGGTATGCCCCCCGATAATAAGGTGAATGTTTTCGGTTTGTTGCGCTAGCGAACGGTCGCAAACTTTGTTGGGAGCATGCGGATAATCATTCCCCAAATGAGAGAGGCATATAATAATATGGCACTTCTCTTCTTCTTTCAGGGTTCGGCTTATATGGCGAGCCATTTCTATCGGGTCAAGATACTTAGTTTCCCCGTACAATCGCTTGGTAACCAGCCCTTCCAGTTCAATTCCTAATCCAAAAACCCCTATGCGGATACCCTCTTTTATAAAAACCTGGTATGGTTTCACTCGGCCCTCCATCAGCGTATTTGAAAAATCATAATTAGCGCATAAAAACTGGAATGAAGCATGCGGCAACTGGGCGTATAAACCTTCCACCCCGTTATCAAAATCATGATTACCTATGGTAGCAGCATCATACCCCATCATGCTCATGAGTTTAAATTCCAGTTCACCTCCATAAAAGTTAAAATAAGGAGTTCCCTGGAAAATATCGCCTGCATCTAACAGAAGAGTATTAGGGTTTTGGGTTCTGATTGTTTGAATAAGAGTAGCCCTCCGCGCCACCCCTCCCTGGTCAGGATTTTCAGGATGCTCTACAGGAAACGGCTCAATATGACTATGTACATCATTGGTATGGAGCACAGTGAGATGTTTAGCGGGTTTGGGCGCACAGGAAACTAACGGCGAGGCCACACCTGTAGTAAGCAGTGCCGAAGAAGCGGCAGTAGCTTGTTGTATAAAAGTTCTTCTTTTCATGGTTAGGGTAGCTTTATAAAGCGTTTGTCGGCCACCGGAGCCAGCGTATCTATCTTTTTAAAATAATCAATCAACGCATTGCGCAGTAAATAATCTGTTTCGGTAGTGCTGAGCGGGTTGAGAAAAAAATTGGCAAAGTCACCCCCATTCGCCATATAATTAGAGGTAGCCACATAGTATGATTGATTGGCAACCAGGGGCTTACCATGTATTCGCAGTTCATGTAAACTACCATTGGGGGTAAGAGTAATTTGAATTTGAGCGGAAAGCGGGTGAGCTATCTGCCCTTTCATAAGATAGTGTAGCATTTCCTCTATTTTCTCAGCAGAAAGTTCCACCACCACCACATAGTTTTCAAAAGGCATTACCTCGTAAGCCGTTCTCATCATAATATTCCCTTTGGGAATAATAGAGCGGATGCCTCCATAATTTAACAATACAAAATCAATATCTTTACCCGTGCGTTTTTTAAAAACAGGCTGAACCTGTTGATATACAGCATCTGCCATCATATTGCCAATAGCGGTATTAAGTGCGCCATCTTTTTTAGAAAGCGTTACCGGGCAATACGCCAATACACTATCCATCTCCTCATTGAGATGTTTTTGATAGGGCGCTATAAAATTTGTAACCACGGTGTCTTCTGCCAGGGTGCCATCAATATGGTGTTGGCTTCCAGTTATCCTGGTGAGTTTTATGGGGTTACTGATGCAGGCTGCAAATACTATGAAAAGAACAAGGAATATACGATATGGCTTATTCATACGTTGAGGAAAAAGATGTTTCACGCGAATTACTTAGTATTTATATTTGCAATGATTAGGTAAAGATACATGTTTTTAAACGTACTGAAGAAAAAAAAGGCTACAAAATTTTTAACCCGTCATTTTGCACAGCCGCAACCGCTTGCCATAGATGAAGTTGAAAAAATAAATACGGTAGCTTGTATTGTAAATTTAGATGAGTTTGAAGATATTTCTTGTTTTGCAGAATTGGTGGAAGCATTGGGAATAACTCCCAACCAATTTTGCCTGATAGGGTATAGTGAACAAACTAAGACAATACGGCGTAACGCTTGTCCTTTGTTTTCATTTAAAAGCCTGGATTATAAGATGACGGTAAGAGATACTTATGTTTCCTCTTTTTTAAAACAGGAGTATGATTTGTTGATTAATTATTTTAGTACACAGAAAATCCCGCTACTCTATTTGAGCGCCCTTACCAATGCTGCTATACGGGTAGGCTTTGCTCCGTTAGATATTAAATACAATGATATTATCTTTAAATTAGATATGGAAGATTTCTCCCTTTTTAAAAGGGAGTTTGTCAATTACTTAAAAATTCTAAATAAATTATAGCCCATGAAAGAACTGTATGGTGCCGGCGTTGCGCTGGTAACCCCCTTTAAACCCGATTTTTCTATAGATGCGGGGTCGCTTGAGCGTATAGTAGATTTTGCTATTATGGGCGGAGCGGCATATTTAGTGGTTTTGGGAACTACCGCCGAAAGTGTTACCCTCACAGAGGCAGAAAAAGAGCAGGTGAAAGCCATTGTAGCAACTGCCAATAAAGGCCGGGTTCCTATGGTGCTGGGCATTGGGGGTAATAACACCGCTGCTATTGTGAAGCAGCTGAAAACTACCGATGTAACCGATTATGCGGCGATATTATCTGTTTCGCCCTACTATAACAAGCCTACCCAGGAAGGGGTTTACCGGCATTTTCGGGCGGTGGCAGAAAATAGCCTAAAACCTGTGCTTTTATATAATGTGCCGGGGAGAACCGCCTCTAATATAGCGCCACAAACCGCACTTCGCCTGGCGCGCGATTGCCATAACATCATCGGGATAAAAGAAGCGGCCGGAGATATAGTGCAGGCAATGCGGCTTTTGAAAGATAAACCAAAGGATTTTTTAGTAATTTCGGGTGATGATATGATTACCCTTCCCATGATTGCCGCCGGGGCTGCGGGGGTAATATCAGTTGTCGGGGGAGCTTTTCCCGCCCAATTTTCTAAAATGGTACAATTAGGGTTAGAGGGAAGGATACAGGAGGCATATAATATACATTATAAGTTGATGGAGATTATAGATTTAATTTTTGAAGAAGGAAATCCTGCCGGTGTAAAAGCCGTGTTTAAGATGCTTGGGCTCGCTTCAGATACTGTTCGCCTGCCCCTGGTAGAGGCAAGTGCCAGATTAACAGAAAAAATTGCGGGCTTCATGGCTCATTTCAATTCTTAACAGGGTATAGAATGGCGAGGAAAATAAGCGACCCGGGATTTGGAAATACTTCGGCAAAAAACATAGAGCGTTTTGTAAATAAGAATGGGACTTTTAATATTAGACACCTCAACAATAAAAATCGCATTAGTGCAGCTTATTCTTACCTGGTAGATATTTCCTGGCTTAAACTTTTTATCCTCATTATAGTAGCTTACTCCTTTATAAATATAGTTTTTGCAAGCATTTACCTTCTCTTCGGCATAGAGCAGCTTACTGAGGCTGGGGAAAATGTTTTTCGCAATTTTTTAAATGCTTTCTTTTTTTCAGCTCAAACCATCACTACCGTAGGCTATGGGTATATGGCGCCAAAAGGCATCGCTGTGGGGTTCATATCTAGTTTTGAAGCATTACTGGGGTTGCTTAGTTTCTCATTTATAACAGGTTTGCTTTACAGTCGTTTCGCCAAACCCAAAGGCTCCATTAAGTTTAGCGATGTTATTCTCTATCGGAAATTTAAAGAAGGTAATGCGCTTATGTTTCGCCTCATGAATAAGAAAACTTCAAACACCATTCAACCCAAAATAAAAGTATTGTTAGCCTTGTCTGAAAAAAAAGCTGGTGGCTACCATTCAAACTATTACCAATTAGAATTAGAACGGGAGCAACTTACCTATTTACCTACTACCTGGACGATTGTTCATGAAATTACAGAAAAAAGTCCCTTATATAGGTATGATAAAGAAGCGTTGAAAAGATTACACGCCGAGTTGATTGTGTTACTTTCTTATTACGATGAGTCATTTAACCAGGAAATTCACCAGGCGCATTCATTTTTAATGAGTGAATTGGTAGTAGATAGAACATTTGTTCCCGCATTTCATTTTGATGAAAATGGCATTACGGTATTAGACCATAGTAAGCTAAGTGAAACTATTCCATTTTAATGGAATAAAAGAAAGGTATGAAATGTATTTTTTACTATGTTTGAGGGGTTGAAATTTCACACCATGAGAAACTATATGGTTATTGTTTTGCTGGGGCTTCTACTGGCAGCCTGCAATACACCTACGAAAGATAAAAAGGATACTTTTATTACCTTATTTGAGGAAAGCGGCGGCGCAAAAACGCCGGCGTATGAGGAGGTGATTGAGTTTTACAAAAAATTAGCCCTTAGCTATCTCGAGGTTAATTTTCAAACCATGGATGAAACAGATAGCGGTTTGCCCCTTCACATTGTATCATTCAACACCGATGGAGAGTTTAATTTTCAGAAACTACATGAAGAAAAAACCATTATTCTCATCAATAATGGCATTCATCCCGGTGAAACAGACGGAATAGATGCTACCATGATGCTCTTCCGCGATTTGGCGCAGGGAAAAATAAAACCTCCTAAAAACACAGTTATCATAGCCATCCCTATATATAATATAGGCGGCGCCCTGGAACGAAATAGCACTACACGGGTGAACCAGAACGGACCAGAAGAATATGGTTTTAGGGGAAACGCCCGAAATTATGACCTGAACCGGGATTTTATAAAGAGCGATACTAAAAATGCCCTAGCTTTTGCAGCGATTTTTCACCTCCTTAAACCAGATATTTTTATAGATACCCATGTGAGCGATGGCGCTGACTATTCATACACCCTTACCCATATTTTCACGCAACACAATAAGCTCGGGGGTACTTTGGGCGAATATGTAGATGGAGAGTTTGTTCCTAAACTAAAGGCGTCGCTGGCGCAAGAAGGCTGGGATAGCACTCCGTATGTAAATGTATTTAACGAATCCCCGGAGGCTGGGTTTAATGGATTTATAGACCCTCCAAGATATTCTACAGGCTATACAGCTCTTTGGAATACTGTTGGGGTGATGCTGGAAAACCACATGCTGAAACCCTATAAGAAAAGAGTTGAAGGTGCCTATCAATTTCTAAAAACCATGATAGTTTTGGCGGAAGCAGAAGGCAAAAAAATACGAACTTTACGGGAGCAAAATTTCGAAACTTTCACTCAAAGTAAAACATACCCCTTACAATGGATGTTAGATACCACTCGCAGTCGCCCGCTCTTGTTTAAAGGATATGAAGCTACTTATACACCGAGCGAGGTAACGGGAATGCCTCGTTTGAAATATGACCAAAATAAACCTTTTGAGAAAGAAATAACCTATCACCCCTACTACCTTCCTTCGCTGGAAGTGAAAATTCCAGAGGCATATATTATCCCTAAAGGCTGGTGGCGGGTAGTGCAGTTACTGGAGGCTAACCATGTGGAAATGTTGAGTATGGAAAAAGATTCTATGGTGCACGCAGAAGTTTATACCATAGAAGATTATAAAACGTCTTCTTCGGCATATGAAGGTCATTACCCTCATACACAAACACAGGTTTCTGTAAAAACAGAGCGTATTCTGGTGAAAAAGGGCGATATTTGGGTGAAAACACGCCAACCGGCTTTGCGTTATCTCATGGAAACACTGGAGCCACAGGGCGCAGATTCGTTTTTTAACTGGAATTTTTTCGATACTATACTTCAGCAGAAAGAAGGCTTTTCACCTTATCTTTTTGAAGATATAGCTACCACTATGCTGGCTTCTGATAGTGTTCTGAAGACGGCTTTTCAAACTAAGAAACAAACAGATAGAGCATTTTCCCAAAATAGCTATGCGCAATTAGACTGGTTATATCAGCGTTCCATTCATCGCGAAAAAGCGTACCAGCGTTATCCCATATACCGGGTGCCGGCTGCTCAATAATACTCAGTAAACAGTTGAACGATATTGCGATACGAGTTTTTTAAGGCTTCTTTCGCCTGGTTAGCATCTTTCCACACTACTTCGCTTATTCCTTCCGCAAGTTGGGGCGAGAATTCCTCATTAAAATCTGTGTGCATGGCATACCAATAGGTTTCTTTAAGTTTATACACACCATTACTTTTAAAAATATGATAGGTTTTCTTTAGAAAAGTATCTACCACCAGCCGTTTCACGCCAGTTTCTTCCTCTACTTCTCTTAAGGCGGCTTTTTCAGTTGTTTCTCGCCTGTTTACCTTGCCTTTAGGCAAATCCCACTTATCATTCCGGTAAATAAACAGCACTTGTTTGCCGGGGTTACTCACTAACCCCCCGGCTGCCAGAATAGTGCCTATTTTGGTTTTGAATTTTTTTAATAAAAGGGACGCATCAGGATGATATAAATGCACGGTTTGAAGAGTTCCCTTAACCAGTTGGTGCACAATTTTTTCTAATGAACAGGTATCTAACAAAAAGAGCCTGAAATCAGTTTCTTTCTCCCATTTAGAGGTAAGAACTATGAGCTTATCATCTACAAAAACTTCGTACATTTGCACTATGATTTTAGACAAAAATACGGCTAAAAAAACTGCCGAACTCCTGCTGCAAATTAATGCAATAAAATTTAATACCGAAAATCCTTTTACGTGGGCATCTGGCTGGGAGGCGCCTATTTATTGCGATAACCGCTTAATCTTATCATTTCCCAATATCAGGAATTATATAAAAGAACAGTTAGCCAACCAAATAGAAAACATTTTTGGCAAGCCTCATGTAGTGGCGGGGGTAGCTACCGGCGCCATTGGCATAGGAGTTTTAGCAGCAGAAGAGTTGGGTTTACCATTTGTTTATGTTCGCCCCAAGCCAAAAGAACACGGTGGAAAAAACCAGGTGGAAGGTTTTTTAGATAAGGGGCAAACCGTGGTGGTGGTAGAAGACCTGGTGAGTACTGGCAACAGCAGCTTGCAGGCACTAGATGCGCTTAGGAAAGCAGGCGCTCAGGTGAAAGGAATGGTAGCTGTTTTTTCGTATGATATGGATGTAGCGCTCGAGAATTTTAAAGCTGCCGATGTAGCCTTATATTCTTTGAGCGATTATAATTTTTTAATGGAACAGGCTATTGAAAAAGGGTATCTTACTGAAAGTGAACAGGAAGTGCTGAAAAACTGGAAAGCCAACCCTGCTAACTGGAAACCTTAATCACCATGCAACTAAAAAGTCCCGTAACCACACTTACAAAATCGGCCCAGGAAATTTTTGATAGCCTGGCGGTAATAGAAAATTTTAAATTACTGATGCCTGATAATTTAGCGGCTTTTGAAGTTTTGGGCAAGGATACATTTCGGTTCGCCCTCAGCGGAATGCCTTCCATAACGCTTCAACTTGCAGAAAAACAAGCTCCTGTAAAGCTTGTTTATAAAGCCGCTTCGGGGAATATTCCTTTTATATTAACTGCTTATATTGAAGACGTCGCCACTACCCTCCCCGCTTCTAAAAGCCAGCTTTATTTTGATTTTAAGGGAGAATTTAGTGCCATGGTGGCTATGATGGTGAAAGCGCCTATAACTAACTTTATAAAAACGCTTTCGGAAAATGCAATACGGTTGTAGAAATAGTTTTAGTAGTGAGATATGAATATTGAGTAGGGAGATTTATGCACTTTGCTTTGCGTTCTTTTCAGTAAAAAACAGAGCCAAGAACCAAGACAGTTTTTATTTTCAATACACGGCGGTTTTAACCGTCAGCTTTAATAGTGAAATATGAGTAGTGAGAACTTTATGCCCTTTGCGCAAAAACTTTGTGCTCTTTGCGGTAAAAGAAAAGGAGGGTCAAAAGGCAAGACCCAAGAGGCAAGACAGTTTTTATTTTCAATAGTTTCAACCGTCGGCTTTATTTAGTAATGAGGCCTATGAGTTTTGTATTCTTTGCAATTGCAATAGAACATAGAGAATGAGATAAAAATAACTTCTACCCCCTTAGCGAAAAAACTGCCCGCGAGGTTTGCATTTCCCCAAACTTTAATTCTCATCATCATCTAACATAGTAAGATTAGAATCGCCAAAAAGCTTCTTATTAACCGCTTTTTTTTCCGATGAAACCAGTAGAGAAGGAAGCAAGATTAAATTTGTGAGCATAGCAAACAGAAGGGTTATAGAAACCAACCCTCCAAGGGCTTTTGTTCCTCCAAAATCAGAAAGCATAAACACAGAAAAGCCCAGGAACAAAACCACCGATGTATAAAACATACTCACAGCAGTTTCCCGAAGAGCGGCGTAAATTGATTTCCGAATTTTCCAACCGCTGGCAACCAGTTCTTGCCGGTATCTCGCCAAAAAATGAATAGCGTTGTCCACCGAAATTCCAAAAGCGATGCTAAATACAAGAATGGTAGAAGGTTTTATGGGAATTCCTGCAAACCCCATTACGCCTGCCGTAACTACTAATGGAAAAATATTAGGGATTAAAGAAATAATAATCATCTTAAAAGAACGGAAAGTATAAGCCATAAAAATAGAGATGAGCACTATTGTTAGCGCCAGTGAAATAACCAGGTTCTCTACCAGGTACTGGGTGCCTTTCATAAACACAAGGGCGCGCCCGGTAAGAGTTACCTTATAACGGTCGTTAGGAAAGTCTTTGTTTATTTTAGCCCATAAAGTTTCTTCAATTCGCTCCATTTTGTCGGTGCCAATATCTTTCATAAAAACGGTTATGCGCGCTATTTGCCCGGTAGAATCTACAAAGTTTTCTAATAACCCAGACCGTCCAGACGATTTTTTGGCGTATGATATTATGAAAGCGCTTTCCTGGCTGGTAGGTAACTGGTAATAGTTGGGGTTGCCGTTATAGAAAGCCTGCTTAGCGTATTTTACAAAACTAACTATAGAAATAGGAGAGGAAAACTCGGGAATATCTCGTATAAGATTTTCCAACTCATCCATTCTATGCAGGGTAGCCATGCTCATAACCCCGTTGCGGCGTTTGGTATCTATAGTAATTTCTAAAGGAAGAATGCCTTTAAATTCTTCTTGGAAAAACTTTATATCATTAAAAAACTCGGTTCGCTTGGGCATATCTTCCAGGATGCTGCCAGAGATTTTAATCTGGTAAATGCCTATTATACCCGCAATGAGAAGAAGCACAGAGATAGAATACACAGCGATACGATGGTGTTTAACCACTTTTTCTACCTGTTGTACAAAAAGCCGAACCCATTTTTTATTGAGGTGTTTTAAGTGCTTTCCCTTGGGCAGGGGCATAAAACTATATAAGGTGGGAATAATAAGCAGTGAAAGCAAAAAAATGGCAATAATACTCATGGAAGTTACAATGCCAAATTGTTGAAGAAGAGAATTTTTAGTTATGATAAAAGTGGCAAAGCCCGCAGCGGTAGTGGCATTAGTCATAAGAGAGGCAGTTCCCACACGGGAAATAACCCGTTGCAGCGACTTTGCCTGGTTACCGTGTTTTTGCACCTCTTGCTGGTATTTATTAATGAGAAAGATACAGTTGGGCACCCCTATAACAATAACCAACGGCGGAATAAGCGCCGTAAGCACCGTAATTTCGTAGTGTAGCAGCCCCAGGAAACCCAGCACCCACATTACCCCTGTGGAAACTACCACCATGCTAATAAGAGTAGCCCTAAAAGAACGGAAGAAAAAGAAAAAAAGTAAAGATGTAACCCCCAATGCCGCCAAAACAAATATCCCTATTTCATCTATAATGGTTTGTGAGTTGAGCGTTCGTATGTAGGGCATGCCAGAAACATGCACAGTAAGCCCTGTTTCTTTTTCAAACCGCTCTATTAAGGGATTAAAATCATTAAAGATAAACTCCTTTCTCACGGCGGTATTCACAATTTCCTTATCTATATACACAACCGTGCGAATAGTTTGCGTTTCTTTATTATAAAGAAAATCTTCGTAAAATGGCAACTTATAAAACAACTCTTGTTTGAGTTTTTCTATCTCCTCCTCATTTTTGGGAGCGTGTTCTATAAAGGGAACCGTCTGGAACGATTCTGTAGCTTCATTCTTAACCAGTTTCTGTAAATTATCTATAGAAATTACGGCGGTTACTTCCGGGAATGCATTGAGCTGTTTGCTGAGTTTATTCCAAAGATTAAAATTTTTTAGGTTGAAGAGCGCGCTATCCTTTACTCCCAACACAATGAGGTTACCCTCTTCACCAAAGGTGTGGAGAAATGATTGATACGCAACAGTAACCGGGTGATTGTTGGGTAGCAGGTTGGCTTCGGTATAGGTAAACCGCATGTTTTTCCATTGAGTGCTCAGAAAAACAGTAGCCCCTGCAATAGCGAGCAGAAAAAGTATCCTGTTTCTAAGGATTATTCGGGCAGCAACTTTCCAAAAACCAGACATGTGTTTTTTAAGAACGCCAAAGGTATTAGAAATTAGAGAATAGCGCAAGGAGAATGGAGGAGAATTCCAAATCTTAAATTCTCTACGCCTGGTTTTAGTAGTGAGATGTGAGTAGTGAGTAGTGAGAGTTCTGTGTGCTTTGCGGTAAAAATAGAGACAAGAACCAAGAGACAAGAACCAAGAGACAAGACAATTTTTTGAATAGCCGATGGTTTCAACCGTCGGCTTTAGTAATGAGATATGAGTATTGAGTAGTGAGATGTATGCTTTGCTTTATCCCTGGCGGTAAGAACCAAGAGACAAGACCCAAGAACCAAGACAGTTTTTATTTTTAATAGCCGGCGGTTTCAACCGTCGGCTTTTGTAATGAGATATGAGTAGTGAGTAGTGAGAATAATGCGCTTTGTGTGCTTTGCGGTAAAAAATAAACCCAAGAACATGGCAAATTAGTCGGCATACTGCTAACTTTACTTTACATACCTTTACGCCCATAAAAAACCTCCGATTACTTAGATATAAAACACTGCATGAAAAATTCTTCCCCCTTGTTTTTATTGCTTTTTTTATCTTCTCTATCTTTTTGCCAGCAACGTATAACAGGTATTATAAAGGATACCACATCTAAAGAACCCTTGCCTTTCGCCACTATCTTTTTGCCCACCGGCGAAGGGGTTATTACTGATATGGAGGGAAAATTTGAATGGGAGCTACCAAGCGGCAGTAATTATTTTACAGTAAGTTATGTGGGGTATGCTCCCAAAACCGTTTTGGTGCAACCCAATTTATCTTTTTATCTCATTTTGTTAGATGAAACTACCGAGAAACTCAGTGAAGTAGTGGTGGTGGGTGGCGAAAATCCGGCAGTAGGCATTATTCGCAAAGCCATAGAAACCAAAGATAAGAATAACCCCGAAAAAGCCCTCAAAACCTTTCGTTTCAACACATACAGCAGATTGTTAGTTAGCGCTAACCCCGACTCTATTAACGGAGCATTAGATTCTATTTATAAAATTGAGCAGAATGGTGTAAAAAAACTGGTGAAAATAGACTCTTCTAATTTTGAGCTTAAAAATCGCCTTAACAATATGCACTTATACATCACCGAAAAAGTATCAGAATATACTTTTAGTCGTGAAAAGGGAAGGCGCGAAACTATTTTAGCCACTCGAATGGCAGGGTTTAAAGACCCTGTTTACGAGGTGTTAGCCATTCAGCTTCAATCGTTTTCATTTTATGAAAACAACTACGTTATTTTTGGCACTACTTATACCAATCCCCTTGCAAACGAGGCGATGAAGGTGTATGATTACAAAATATTAGATACCCTTACGGCCCAGGAGCGCCCATCTTATATGATTTACTACAAGCCGAAGAAAAAAGGAAAAACTGCCGGTTTAGAAGGGCTTTTATATATAGATGCGGAGACTTTTGCCTTACAAAAAGCCATCGCCCAGCTAAAAGCGGTTATTGATGTGAATGCAGAACAGGTGTTTGAATATTATCCCGGTGAAAAAGTGTGGTTCCCGCTTTCAAAGCACCTTCAACTTAAAAAAGGCGCCAGCGTAGATGCCATTTCACTATTTGGAAATGCGGTACAGATTCAACCAGAAATCAAAGCCAAAGATAGTACCGTGGTGCGAAGTAACCCTCAGAACCCATCGGATTTTATGTACCTGGTTTCCACTGAAAAAAACAGCGATATTTCAGTGAATATTCCATTAGAAATAAAAGGGCGTGGCCTCGCAATGGAACTTCATGAAAAAGCTTCGCAACGAGAAGGTGCTTTTTGGAACGCCTACCGTACCGATAGTCTTACCGCCAGAGGCGTGGAAACCTATAGGTTTATAGACAGCGTGGCGGCAAAAGAAAAGATAGAGCGAAAGATAGTTTTTGCCCGTAAACTCTTGCAAGGATTTTACCCTACCCGGTATATAGATTTAGATTTGAGGTATTTACTAAAATATAATGGCTATGAGGGCTTCCGCATAGGCATAGGAGGGGTTACTAACACTACTTTTTCCCAAAAATATCAATGGAATGGGTATATAGTGTATGGCACAAAAGATAAAACTTTTAAATATAGCGTAGGAGCGGCTGTGCGAATACAGCCTTTTACGCAAAGCTGGCTGGGAATTTTCTATACAGATGATCTAGTAGAAACAGGCAGTTCGTTTTTCATTACAGACGGAAGAAGTTTCTCTTTGTTTGAACCCCGCCTCTTCAACATAGAGCGGTTTCATGCTACCCAGACCATGGGTGCATACCTGTTGCATGATGTTACTGCAAAGCTGCAAACCCGGCTTCAATTTACCACAAATAGCATAGCCCCTACCTATAACTACACATTTAACCCCAATGGAACGCCTTATACCAATTTTAAAACCGCAGCAGCAACACTGGCGCTACAATGGAACCCTTTTAGCGAATATCTATCGGTTCCGGGAGAAAAACGCGAAATTAAAAAAGGATACCCCCAATTTACGCTGCAAGTTACCCAGGGATTTAAAGGAGTATTAGAAGGAAATTTTAATTTCACTAAATATAACCTCAGAAGCTATTACGAGACATCTCTCTGGAATCGCACCCTTACCTCCTTTTTGTTAGAAGGGGCGGCAGCTTTTGGCGATTTGCCGCTTACTGAACTGTATCATAACTCTCCCAACAACCCTAATAAAACTACCCTGTTGAAAAGATTTTCTGTAGCCGGCAGAAACAGTTTTGAAACTATGTATTTCAACGAGTTTTTTTCAGATCGCTATGCCTTCCTCCAGGTTAAGCATCAGCTAAAACCCTTTGCAATAACTCATAAATTTCAGCCCCAGTTGGTAGTAGCATCTCGTTTTGCATTAGGAAATGTAGCCCATATAGAAAGACATTCAGATGTGACGTTCAGTGCCCTGAACAAAGGCTTTTTAGAAAGCGGCTTCGAAATCAACAAACTCTTTAAAGGATTGGGAGTAAGCCTTTTTTACCGTTACGGAGCCTATCATTTACCCCGTTTTGAAGATAATATTTCTTTTAAATTCACCTTCTATCTTAGCTTGTTTTAATATTTAAAACTATTTTAAATTTTGAAATCTGGGGTTTTAGGATTTCTCCATTTTCTATAATAACCACAAACTAAGCCGATGGTTAAAACCACCGGCTATTGAAAATAAAAACTGTCTTGGTTCTTGGGTCTTGCCTCTTGTCTCTTGGTTCTTGGTTCTTGGTTCTTGGTTCTATTTTTTACCGCAAAGAACACAAAGCGCATTATTCTCACTACTCATATCTCATTACTAAAGCCGACGGTTGAAACCACCAGCTATTGAAAATAAAAACTGTCTTGGTTCTTGGGTCTTGCTTCTTGTCTCTTGGTTCTTACCGCCAGGGATAAAGCAAAGCATACATCTCACTACTCACTACTAAAGCTTGAAACTTCTCCTTTCTTCTTCTTTCTATCCATCATATTCTTCATCATATCCTCATTCGTTCCGTGAATATAATCTAAAATAGCATCCCTGCCCAGCTCTGAAAACGAAGATGTAATAAAATACGGCGGCAATTCTTCCCACGTCTCCTCCAGCGAATGCAGGTAATCTTTTATATGATGCCTCAAAAGATACGGCTCCAGCTTATCTGCCTTCGTAAAAACAATAGAAAACGGAAGCCCTTTTCCACCCAGCCATTTCATAAACTCTATATCAACAACCAACGGTTTGTGCCGCACATCAATCAGCAAAAAAATAGCTGTTAGTTGCTTTCGCTTCTCCAAATAGTTTCGCACCCGTTTCTCAAGAGTTTCCCTCAAATCTTTAGGCGCCTTCGCATAGCCATAGCCCGGCAAATCTACCATAAACCACTTATTGTTAATTTTAAAATAATTAATAAGTTGCGTTTTACCTGGCATGGCAGCCGTTTTAGCCATTTTTCTTCTCCTCACAAGCATATTTATCAACGAAGACTTTCCCACATTAGAACGCCCCACAAAAGCATACTCAGGAACCTGTTCCTTTGGACAAGAACCCACATCGGGGGCGCTCAAAATAAACTCGGCGAATTTTATATCCATTACTTATAATTTTCTTTGTTTAAGCCACCCTTCCAAAATTTCATTAAACCGTTCCGGGTGCTCCATCATGGGGGCGTGCCCGCATTTATCAATCCAAAAAATATCCGAATCCGGCAACAGCGCATGAAATTCTTCCGCCACCGAAGGAGGTGTTACATTGTCTTGTTTTCCCCAGATAATGCAGGTGGGCGTGTGCATGTGCGGCAAATCTTTCGCCATATTATGGCGGATGGCGCTCTTGGCGATGGCAAGTGTTTTAACCAGTTTGTTGCGGTCGTTTACCGTAGCATACACCTCATCTACAATCTCTTTGGTAGCCACTTCGGGGTCATAAAAAACACTCTCGCTTTTCTTTTTTATAAACTCATAATCGCCCCGTTTCGGGTAGCCGTCGCCCATAGCGCTCTCGTACAAACCCGAACTGCCGGTAATGATGAGCGCCTTCACCCGCGCCGGGTACAACTTGGCGTGCAGCAACCCAATATGCCCTCCCAACGAGTTGCCCAATAAAATTACGTTGTCTAATTCTTTAAACGCTATAAACCTTTCCAAGAACTTGGCAAAACTCTTTACATTCGTCTTTAATAAGGACATGCTGTAAACGGGCAGCTCCGGTATAAGCACCCGGTAGCCCCGCGTAGAAAAATGATGCGTAACCCCGTCAAAATTACTCAAGCCGCCCATCAATCCATGTAAAATAATCAAGGGCGTTCCTTCCCCTACTTCCAGGTAACGAAATTTTTTTTCCTTTTTTATGAGATGCACCATGAATGGTTACTTACAATTCAGCGAAAGCAAATATAGACATTTCGCCACTTATAACTTAGATGAAAAAGAATTTATAATTCCATTTTTGAGGCTTTTTGTTGCTCCTCCGCGCGCCTATCCCTTACGCATACACACAAGCGCACGCGCGTACGCAGGCGCATGAGGTTTTGTAAAAGGCACGAGGCGGGAGGCTCGCACAAAGATGTAAATACCACCCGAAAGGATTCGGGCGGGAGCGGGGGGGTTATTTCGATTTAATAAAATCTTCAGGATCGATACCAGCTTGTTTTAGAATTGCCCTTAATGTGCCTTCTGGCATATCACCAGTATGATTCGGTATAGTTGTGAACTTGTTTGTAACGGGATTGTGCCAAATCTCATGGCTACCTGCAGCTTGCCTGTAAAACTCAAAGCCAAATCTCTTTAATATCTTGATAATATCCCGGTATCTATACCCAGAAAGACGACCCATGGTTATACTCCTATTACTATGGGATAATCAAAACTATCTTTAAATACCTGTAAGTTAGAAATCTGCTCTTCCTGGGCTTCTATAAGCTTTTTAGCAACATCCTTAGCAATTTCAATTGTCTCGGCAATTGTCCTCCCTTGTGCAACTAAACCCTGGACATGATCTGAAGTAGCAAGATAGAAACCTTCCGGAAGTTTCTCTATATGCAGATTTACAATACGTTCCATAATAAAATTATTTTATCAAAGATAGTAAATTTTTATCAGTATATTTTTTAAAATGAACCACAACGGCCAGGCGGATAAGGCGGGTTGGTTGTAGCGCTTGCTCTACGAAGCAACGGAGGCTTTTTGTTGCTACTCCGCGCGCCTATTTCTTACGCATACGCACACAAGGGCACGCGTGTACGCAGGCGCACGAGGTTTTGAAAGGCACGAGCCGGGAGGCTCGCGCAAAGATGTACATACCACCCGAAAGGATTCGGGCGGGAGCGGGGGGGGGTGTAGGTGTTTTATAATCTTCCTTCGTATAAATTATCGATTGGGAAAATTAAATCATAGTCATTCCAATTCAAATTACCATCAATCAAATCAAACTTTTTAAACTTTTTTTCATCAAGATACTTGCGAATTGATGGATGAAGTGAAGATTCTAAAAATGGTTTAAAATCAATTAAGCGATTCAACCCATCATTAAAGGAAACCCGTATTGCGAAGTCTCCAATATATTTGGCTGATTTTATCTCTATTAAATCAACCTTTAAATCATTATATTCTTCAACTATTCTCATTTGATTCTTGTATTAATCTTTTCAAATTCAACATCTTTGTGGTAAACAAAATAATCAATCCATTTTTGAACAATTTTATCAGCAAACCGCTCAAGAAAATCCTTAAAATCTTTAAGCTTGGAACCTGTCAATGGGCGTAATCCTTTGACTTGTTTTATTTTAATTTCAACAATCTTTCCGTTAACAATATAAAACTCTGCTTTACTTTCAAATCCATCATATTTACCATGAACATGGATTGGTTCATGCTCATTAGAGTAAAAAAATATCAGAATTCCCAGCTACTCAAAAATCTTTGGCATGGTTTGTCTTTTTGTCCAACGTTAAGCAATCTTACAATTTATTACAAACTATTGATTCAAAGCGATTTTTACACTTACACACAACTTGTTGATATAGCAAATATACCAAAAACCTTTTGCTTAACAACCCACTCTCCAAAGTCTCCCGACTTCGGAGCTAAAACAAAAACCGCCGCCCGCGCAGGGGCGTGCCTGATGCGCCCGTGTGCGGGTACCCGCACACGGGCGGGAAAATCAGGGAGACAAGCCGGAAGGCACCGACAGGGATGTACATACCACCCGAAAGGATTCGGGCGGGAGCGGGGGCCTATCCCTTACGCATACGCACACAAGCGCACGAGGTTTTGTAAAAGGGAAGAGGCGGGAGGCTCAAGCCAGCAGGGGGTGCCGTTTTTTTATTCGGTTTAGAGGAAAGTCAGCCCGATTCTTCGGTTTAATCCTTGCTCGAAAATTCGGATTAATGTTGAAAGCTGGATGTTCCCTTTCCCGTTTTCAAGTTTGGAAATGTAACTTTTCTTTGTTCCTGCCTTTACTGCCAATTGTTCCTGTGTCAGTTTCGCTTCTTTGCGTGCGGCTTTCAGCATTTCGCTCACAATGAACATTTGTGCACCTTCTTCGTATTTATTTCGGCTTTCTGTTCCAATTTTTCCGTGCTCAAGTTCAATTAGTTCGTCAAACGTCCTTATATCTTTATATTTTTTCATAGCCATTATTTTTTATTGTTGAAATAATCTTTCATTAATTGTTCCGCTTTGTCAATTTCTTTTTGCGGTGTCTTTTGGGTCTTTTTTTGAAACCCGTTGAAAAGAATGATAAGTTGTCCTTCGTCAAAACAGCAGAAAATCCGATAGATGTTCGATTGGTATTCAATTCGGATTTCATAGAGTCCGTTAGTCCCTGTCAAATGTTTTAAAAACTTTTCGGGAACCCGGTCAACTTGCTTAATCAACTCAAAAACGTATTGAATTTTTCCTTTTACTTTTTGATCCTGCTTTTGGTAAAATTCAATAAAGTGATTTTCGTAGAAGATTATCTTTCTGTTCACTCGACAAAGTTATCCCAAAAGATAACATTTTCCAAATTTTCGAGAGATTATTTTTGGGATCGTCCTAAAATAGCGCATACAGTTTGGCGGGGCTTTTTGTTGCTCCTCCGCGCGCCTATCCCTTACGCATACGCACACAAGCGTATGCGCGTACGCAGGCACACGAGGTTTTGTAAAAGGCACGAGCCGGGAGGCTCGCGCCAGCTATGGGGAAAACCTGTATCCACTACCAGGAGCATAATTATTTAAATAATTTACAATTCTCACTCTTGTTCCAAAGTCTTCAATGGTTCTGGGGTCATTGAGCCCGGAAGTAAATCCTACATCAAAAAAATGATACCCCTCCCAGCTGTCCCTATAGGTAAAACTTATTCCATATCGGCCTGTTGAAGAAAACGACCTGGGCCCCATTCTATCTGATATCCATGCATGGGTTCCGTTTCTTGCTCTCACACCATAGACATCCCCAACTACACCCCTATAACGAGCTCTAACCGGTGTTCCCCCAGGGTCAGCCAGATCAGCATCAGCATGGGTTGGCCAGTAATGAAATTTAGTAAATTCACCGCCGAATTCCTCTTCCAGAACCGCTGAGAATCCTTGTCCAGGACGAAAATGATGCGGTTGCAAACCCGGGTCATCATATCCTCTATAAGTACAATTAGGATTATGCACCAGCACCCGGTATCCGGACACAAAATAGGTATGCGCTGTCGCTACTTTGAAATTAAATACGGGTACGGTTTGTTGTTCGCTCCGTACCGATCTTATTGCCAGGGTTTTTCCGTCCAGGGTAGTTAACAGTTCTCCTGTTTGCAGGTTTTGGGCTTCTACCCATTTTCCGTTTACCCAAAAGGGGTGCTCCGGGGTAGCCCGGATGGTTTCGTCGGGGAGCCTTATGAACACAAGCTGTTGGGTTTCTTTGCGGACCAACATTAGTACCGTATGCAATTCATTCCTGTTGGTTTCCTGGTTCCATGCCCAGACTTTATCTCCTTTCTCAACTTCTTCAATGGGTTTATCTCCCTCTTCGGTGGCTACCAAGGTTCCTGCCACAAAACACATGGATTCTCCTTCTTCATTTACTTTACCGCAGTCGCAATCGGACAAGGTTTCGGTAGCAGAATCCACGGCATCTCCACCCAGGGACTCCGAACTGCCTGCCATAGCAGCGTCGGTAGCGCCATCCAGGGCTGTCTCGGCCGCGGTTCCTCCTCCCTCGGCGCCGGCCGCACCTGTATCAATGGCTACCTCCTCCGGGATGGCAGCACCTCCTGTAGCCACAGCCGCTACTACCTCGGCCACTGCCGTGACAGCTACTGTAATACCGGTTGCAATATCTTGCCATACGCCGTGCCCGCTTGGGTCGCTGTTTTTGATGGGGTTATTGAGCCCGTAAGCATAGCGGTTCAGTACATCCGCCTGCCAGGGATGCCCGCCCAGTTGGGTATCGGCGCTGATAAACCTGCCGGTTTGGGGATCGTAGTAGCGTGCATTGAAATAATAGAGGTTGGCGCTTTCGTCCAGCTCTTTGCCGCCGAATTTGTAGCGGAAGTTGTCGGGGCCCTCGGAAGCCGGCTGATAGATTTGCCCGTAAGGCTCATACACCAGCCTGCTTTGCTGGGCGCCCTGGGCGGAAGTGGTGAGCTTGGTATTGCCGATATGGTCCTGGTGGAAATACAACACGCCCGTGGTGGGCATACCGCCTGCCGGGACTGCATTTTCCGTGTTTTTGTCTGAATGGCTTACCGTCGCAACCAAACCATTTGCGCCGAGGATGTTTTTAGTATAAACGGTGCTGTCTGCATACCTGGTTATCTCATAATTGGGCGATACGTATGTGCTTATGACGTTCTTCTTAAAATTGATCTTTTGCACCCTTCTTCCTGTATAGTCATACAAAAAGGTATAGAGGAGGTTTCCCTCTTTTTCCACTCCTGTGAGCCGGTTCAATACATCATATTTATATGTATAGTGCACCTTTTCCCCGTCTTCTTCCACTATTTTGCTGACCCGGTTCCCTACTTTATTGTAACGGGCCTGGAAAACGGTATCGGTTGGGCTTCCCGGTCTTGTACCGTGCATTACCTGGTAATTAGCATACGTGTAGTTGATGTTGTCTTTCAATAAGATATTGCCAGAGGGGTCGTACTGATAGGTTTTTTCCCCGTAGATTCCCTGGGCGGTAAGCAATCTGCCCGAGGGCTGGTAGCTGAAGTTTTGGGTATAGGTATTGTCCAGCAAATCGGTGATGGTTTTTATCTGCATGGCGTCATTCCAGGTATAGCTTTTAGCTATCAAGCCTGCATTCTGAGCATTTTTAAGATGGTAGCTTTGTATTTTTCCCAAAGGGTTATAGGCATAGCCTCCGCTTACCTGGTTGCCGTAGAGGACATCGAGGATATCGCCCCCGGCATCGTATTGCCGGTAATTGATAAAGGTTTGCGCCGCGGTGTCCGGGTTTCCTGCATCCGTAAGGCTAATGGTTTCTAAAAATCCCTGGGGGGTATATTGGTAGGCCTGGCTGGATTTATCGGGAAAAACCAGTTCGGTGGGGCTGCGGTTGGGGTTGTATTTTTGTGACTGGGTATATGATTTTCCTTCCAGGTGCAGCAGGGTGCTGTTGGTATTGCCATAAGAGTCATACGTATAGGTATAATAAAAACCGGGATTCATGAATACTTTTGCCAGCCTGCCTTGTGTATTGGCATAGCCTTCCAGGTCATATTGATACTTAGTGGATCCTTCTTTGGAGCGTTTTTGAAGGATCGTTCTGCCCAAAGCGTCCATGGTATGAGAAATGGTATCGTTTTTGGCACTGATAAGCTGATAAATCCGCCGATGATCGTTATATAGGTACTGTACGGCGCCCAAGCTTACATCTTCCGCCCGGGTAGGCCTGCCGATGCCATCGTACCAGAGATTGCTTTGAATGTTTTGCGGATCCAGTACCTGTTTTATTCTGCCTAACAGATCATATTGTGCTTGTGTAAGCTCTCCGTTGGCATTGGTCTGCTGTGTGTATTTTCTTTGGGAATCGTAGTAATCATAGACCAGGGTCATTTGCGTTTCATCTGCCGTGCCAACCGCCTGAGTTACGGTGATGGATTTGCCCCGGTAACTGGCCTGGCTTACGATGCTGTCTGTAGCGCTTTTGGGCAAGACCACCTTTTTAATACGTTCATAGGGGTCATAGTACACCCGCACCCAATATACGGTGGAATCCTTGAAGTGAGGAAAGGAACGCCTGGTAATCTTGTCTTCGCTGTTATATTCTTTTTGCTGAATGACCACCTGGTTATCCTGCCCCATAGTGTTGGTTTGGTAATTGCGGACAATACCATCATAGTAATTTTGGGTTGTTTGCCAGGTTTCATTTTCCCAGTCGAGGCGAATACTTTTCAGGGTGCTGTAACCTACCACGGGGTCGGGAATGTAATCTAATTTGCCCAGGCTAATCATTGTTCCCGTTTCATCGGGCCCTTTTACTTCTTTTGCCCTGCCCAGGCCATCCTGGAACAGTTGTAAAGAATTACCGTTAGGGTCGGTATAGTGTTGGATATTTCCGAAATAAGGATCGTATTCATAGGTGGACACGAGTTTTTTGCCCCATTGGTTGGGGGGTGTAATGCGCTGGACGGGAAAGGTATGATACATGGCATCATAGACCACCGTAGTGGTATCTCCTGCCTGATCTATGCTGTGGGTCATATTGCCGTAATCGTCATACACATAGCTGGTATCTATGGTTTGACCGGCGGCTATCCAATATTGTTTGCTGTGTACATTTTTACTTACGGGCTCATAGTTTATAATTTGCTGGCTTAAGGTGTCTCTTCCCGAACTATCCGATGTATTGAGGATGCGGGTGAGGTAACCTATCCGCCAGTTGACGGTATCGTTTTGGTAGGTATTGATGCTATAAAGCGGTTTGTTGTTGGCTATATCGCCCCAGTCGGTAATCAGTTTGGCATTGCCGTAGTTGTCATATTGGTATTCTTTTTTCAGGGTGTATGCAAAAGTTCCATAATCATAAACATCGCTCCGGCTTTGAAGCTGGTTGACCTGGTAGAGTTTACCGACAGTATTCAAACTGTCTATTATCACCTGGTAAACCGTACTGTTTTTACCCATCAACTTATTATCGAGCGTATAGGTGGTAGTGGAATCGGTTTTGCCGGAGAGAGGAAAAATCTGATGATAATAGGTATTGGTCCTGTTTTGAGAAGAACTGTCAGTCATGGTCTGGCTTTGAAAGCCCAGCCATCCCCTGCCGTTTCTGTCCACCCTGGCGTTTCTGTAAAAATAGGTGTACGGGTAAACGGCACCCCGGCCGTCTTGTTGGGTGTAGCGGGACACGGCATAATTGGGCAGGGTTACATTCACAAGGGGATGAGTGGCTCCTATAATAGTGCCTGCTGTTTGCCCAAGGGCGTAGGTAGCCCCGGAAATTTTATTTAGTACACTATTAGCCGGGTAAGCCCCTGTAGCATCATTAGTTGCCATCTGATAGACACTTTTGTCGGTCAATGGCTTGTAACTAAGCGTGATCGAACCGCCGATTCCGTTATCCAGGCTGTCTATAAGATCCGGGTAAGGGCCGGAGGCCAGGAGTTTGGTGAATTTAAAATGAGAAATATTTCCCGAAATGGCCTGGGAAAGCAGCAGATCGGTCTTAGCGTCTCCATTAATATCCAGCGGCATGGGGTTTTGCCCCGCAGCTATGCTGTTGTCAGTAGTGGTTTGACCGGTCTGAAAATTATTTCCTTTCGAGAGGTAGTTGATAAATTGAAAACCATTGGTATAGGAACTGTTTACATACGTGAGATCCGTTAAATTATCCCCGTTGATTTCCATAGCCATCAGCCAGCCTTTACCGGGATATTTCTGAGATTGGGTAACCCTGGTAAAATCTTTACCTCTGGAAAAATAGGTGGAAAGATAGAGGGAATCCTGCAGGTAGGCGTAAATCAGATCGCTCATGCCATCTCCGTTTACATCGCTGCTTAGCAACTGGCCGCCGGAGCCTTTGTAAAGTGGGAAAGTCTGGGTCTGGCCCTGCTGATAGTTCGTTCCCTGGTTGGAGAACAGCGGCGTTACTTTAAAAGGGGCGGCATAATTGTCTTTGCTCACGTACACCAGGTCGCTCAGGCCATCGCCATTGACGTCCATGGGAGATAGACTCGCCCCGGTCTGATTGCTAAAGCGAATATTCTGAGTCTGCCGGGCTTCAAAACTTTTCCCCGTAGATATGAAATTCGTTAATTGTACTTTAGAAGAATCCGCATACGAAAAAATCAAGGCGTGCACCAAATCGGTTCTTCCGTCTCCATTCACATCGGCAGGACTTAAAAAAGCACTGCTGGAAGTGCCGTAGTTAATGGTAGAAGGGCCATTGTACACCAAAGGGGTTGCGTCAAAATCTGTTCCGTTGGAAAGGAAAGTGTTAACGGTCAGTTGCTCATTGAGATAGACCTTCATCATATCGCCCAGCCCATCTCCGTTGAGGTCTGTGGCATAGAAATTACCCCCGTTATTGGTGAAAGTGATGGAATCGACCATAGAAAAGCTACTGCCATTAGAAATATAGGCATTGAGTTGAGTAGGATTGTTTTCATTTTTTCCTCCCTTGTTAACATTGGCAAAGTCTATAAGCCCGTCCCCGTTGATGTCTATAGGCATTAACTGGCCTAATGTGACCTGCTTCGCCAAAGTCTGAGGGCTTTCAAATAAGTCCGAATCGCCATCCTGCCAGGAAAAAGTGGTCGCCGGAAGACATTTTCCCGCATTGTCGCACTCTTTTACACCCACAAGCCGGCTTCTGCCTGTAACAGCGCCGTATTCATAATTAAGCTGGTAGTTCAGTACATTCTCTGCCCCCACATAGGTGCTGATACCGGCCAGTCTTTGAGTGTTTTTAATCAGCCCTCCTCCTTGGTAGGTAGTTACTATGTCTGTTCGGTCTTCATAGCTAAACTGTACGCTTCTCTGGGGGTTAAGACCTGTGGCGCTATTGCCCGTATAGCTCATCTTCAGTGGGTAATAGCTGCCATTTTCGCTGTCTTCCCGGTACGTAAACAGAATATAGTTGCCATTCAGATCCGTTACCTTATTCAATGCCCATACACGCACACCTTTGCCGTTGGTAGATTCGATCCTGGAGTCCTCACTGTTGCCGAATTCCAGCATATAACCTTTTTTAGTGATTACTTTAAACCAGCAGGGGCCGCTTCCGCAATCCGTCCCGTAGGAAATCACCTTCTCCCAGCTTTCGGTTTCGGTATGGTAAACTGTTCCATCAGCCCCATACACCCCTTGCGTATTGATAAGCCGTGTGCCATTTGAAGAAAAACGATCCTGGGCGTCGTAATTGACGCTGCCCGTAAAACCGTCCTGCGCCACAGTGGCAGCCACCCGTTCAATAGTGGCCAGGCCACTCATGGAAAAACCCATACCCAGCAACCCATTGCCGCTGCTGTGAGTATAATTTATGGAAAGTTCGGGAGCTATGTCATGGGTACCGGGAGGTACATTAAGGGGAATAGCATAAGTAGCCGCCCCGGAGGTATTGACCTGGAAAGTGCCCTGCAAAGCCCCTGCATAGGCTGCATTATCAAATCTCGCCGGCCTGAATATCGGGTATAAAACCAGGCCGAGAACAGCAACTATACCTATAACAAGGATGACTCGTTTTTGAGTGGTTGTTAGAGAAAACATAGAAGAAGGTATTTTAGTTAAGGGAAAAACCTCATCTTAAACCTTTTTGACTGGGTTTAAAATGAGGCTGTTTTTTAATCCGGATAAACAGAATGAAAATTATTCTGAATACAAATCAAAGGTTGAAAATCAATCAAAATTCAACTCTCAATTCCTATTTCAATTAACGTCTGCCATTACCAGCACCTGTACATTTCCGGACATGTAGTTAGGATGGTTATCAGCATATTCAAACTGCAGGTCCACCGTCACCTGCGTTCCGGAAACCCCCGAAACTTTTGGAATAAACTGAGAAATAGCACGATGGTGGTCAGTAGTGCCGTCGTTATAACTTACATTTATCGACTGTATAGCTACCCACGCCTTGTTATTCACAATACTATTGCCTAAAAAAATTGCTGCCTGCGTACCACCATTATAAGATCCGCTGCTACTGATTTGGAACGTAATAGTTTGACCTTGAAATGCCATAATTATAAAAATTTAGTTTTCCTACTCTGTTTAAAAAAGGCTTTTCGGATTCCGCCTCTGTAACCCAAAGAACCGATAGCAGCTAATGAATCGAACGGTTTGATTACTGTACAAACATATAGTAATAGTAACATTTTTTTTACCGTATTTACACTTGGTTTTTAAAAATTCGTATTTCTACGGCTTTCAAGTCGTTGCTATCAACAATGATTGGTTGATTCATTTCACGGAATATTCAAAGAGAACGGGGCGCGTGCGCACAGGCGCATGAGGTTTTGTAAAAGGCAGGAGCCGGAAGGCTCGCACAAAGATGTACATACCGCCCGAAAGGATTCGGGCGATAGCGGGGGAGCGGGAATTCGGGCGGGAGCGGGGGTTGTTAGCCATAGTTATTTCTTCCATGGCATTTTTTGTATTTAATTCCACTTCCACAAGGACAAGGTTCATTTCTCCCAATTTTTTTTCTTAAGTTTTCTTGAACCTTTTTAACACCAGAAATTTCTCCGTAATAGTCATTGTCAAAAAATTGAGCCCAAGTATTGTCTAGTACAATCATATCAGAATCTGGGAATTTTTGAAGTCCTTTTTTTAAATGAAAACCTAAGAAACCTAATTCGTTGTCAGCTTTATAATATTGACTGTATTTCATTCGTCTTTCTATGTAGTCAATAAATTTTTCGGCATTATTTAAGTATTTAGCAACTACTTCTAAGTCAAAAACATTTAAAGCTACTGGGAACTCCGCATATTCCTTGCCTAAAAGAATATGTGTTTGATGAGTAATCGAAGGATAATCATCTAAGACTATTGTTACAACAAAACATTTAGTGAGACTTAAATCAAAATCATAATCAGGATTGTCTTTTAATTCAAAAATAAAGTCATTTGGATTACACAAACATTTCGACGCAATCAGACCTTGCTCATAAGCATCCTTAACAGCCTTTTTGAAATCATTCTGTATTGAATCAAGATTTCCTTTTTTCGATAGAGCAGTTAGCTTTTTAGATTTAACTTGAAAGATTATCGCTTTATTATTATGAAACGCTAGAATATCAATATCCGTGACCATTGTACTTTTGGTCTTCTTGATTACTAGATTTTTTAAAGAGTTTGATTTTCCAAATACTTTTTCAACAATCTTAAGTGTGATTTCTTCTGCAATTTCGCCTCTGTTGTAAAGTGCTTTTGAAGAATACTTTTTATCAAGATTCATCCAATAGAAAGGTGACTCGTAAATTGCCTCTGATAAATCATACGGAACAGGAATGAACAATTTTCCGTTTGGCAATTTAATTACTGGTTTCTCTGACAATATGTTGAAATCTCCAATGTCAGAGAAATTTTGATTATGAGGTTTGGTTAGGTCAAGTGTGAAATTTTCGAGAATGCCTGAAAACTCGCTATTTTTTTTAATTATTTCATTGGATGTTAAAGTAAAAACATCCAATAACTTAGATTTATAGGTTTCTTCAGAATCGAATTTTAACTTATTTAATTTAGTTTGTTGAACAGTTTTTATTGAATGATAAAAATCACCTAAAACATCAAGGTTTATTGATTTTTCTTTTTGAAGCCATACTTTATCATGTTTATATTTTTCTGAAACCCATTTGGTGTATTGGTAGTCGTAAGCACCAGTTCCGGAATAGAACATTGTTTCCTGAAAGAATAAACCATCATTGAAAAAGTCAAAAGGACTCTCGGATGGATTATTAATCATTTTTGAAATATTAGGGAAAAAGGTGTAATGAAGTTGCTCCATTAATTTATAAACTTCTTCAAATATTTCTAATTCATCATCATAATCATATGCTTTGTTAATATTCCAGTTTTTAATCCATAATCCCATTAGGAATTTAACTTCATTATTATTTAAATGTTCTTGAACGTTTTTCGAAGAAAGTTCGTTGAGCGTACCACAGAAATCTCTTAAAACAATAGCAGAAAGGACATAAATAAAATTAAAATTTGAAGTTATTTCGTGAAGCCTTTTTAAAATTTGCTCTTTATTCATTCAATTGTCTGTAGGTTATCAGTAATTAGGGCTAACGGCCAGGCAGATAAGGAGAGTTGCTTATAGGGATGCTACTACCGATTTTACTATAATTCCCGCGTTAAACCGTTACGGCAAAAATAAGATAAAAGCCACTACCCGGAATTTTCAGTGCCTCGCTCCGCAAAGTCTCCCGACTTTGCACGATACCATTTCCTCTAACCAGCGCTGCACATGTGCATACACGTGAGAGGCGCGTGCGCGCGGGTACACGCACACGAGCGGGAAAACCGGCGAGACAAGCCTCCCAACTCGTCATAGAATGCGCCCGCCATAAGGGGTTTCAAAGCCCGCATAAAAAGTATAATTTTCCAGCCCCTTTCTCTACAAACCCGGTTTTCAACGATTTTCAATTTCCCTTTACCCCTTCAAACACGCTGTTTCAGAACAGGAAGGGAAGAATTTATCAACAAAGTGGTAAAAAGTGAAGATAAGTGGTAGAATGTGGGAAATATTTTTTATATTTGACCCATTAAACCAAGCGCATTGTAAGGTGATAAAATTCACAGAAGAATTTGAGTGTAAGGCCGATGACAAAGGGCGCATCATGCTCCCTTCCGTTCTGCGTACCAAACTGGCGCCCATGCTGCCCGAGGGACTGGTGCTGAAACGCTCCATTTTTGAGCCCTGCCTGGAACTGTACACCCTAAAAGCCTGGGAAAAAGAAATGGAGCAGGTAGGCAGCCTCAACCGGTTTATCAAAAAACACAACGATTTTATCCGGCAGTTCACCGCCGGGGTGAGAACGGTGGAAGTAGATGGCAGTGGCAGGCTCCTCATCCCCAAAAACCTGCTCGCTTTTGCCGGCATTGGCAAAGAAGTAGTGCTTTCGGCAGCCATAGACCGCATAGAAATCTGGGATAAAAACAAATACAACCAAACCCTTCAGCAGGGGGCTGGTAATTTCTCTGCCCTGGCAGAAGAGGTGATGGGAAACAAAAGAAAAGAAGACACTAAAACCGATGGCGTATCATGAGGCAGTATTGGTAAAAGAAGCGGTAGAGGGGCTCCGGGTAAAAGAAGATGGCATTTATGTGGACATTACGTATGGCGCAGGCGGGCATGCCCGTGAAATCCTGAAACGGCTGGGTAAAAAAGGAAGGCTTTACGCCTTTGACCAGGACGAAGATGCCTTAAAAAACGCAATAGCCGATGAACGGCTTACGCTGATACAGGCAAATTTCAGGTTTGTAAAAAACTATACCACGTTCTATGAAATACAACAAGTTGATGGGATTTTGGGCGATTTTGGCGTTTCCTCGCACCAGTTAGATACCCCGGAGCGAGGCTTTTCCACCCGTTTTGAGGCGCCTTTGGACATGCGGATGAGCCAAAAAAGCGCCCTCTCTGCCCACGAGGTAGTAAACAAGTATGAAGAAAGCCGCCTGCAAGACCTGTTTTGGCGTTACGGAGAACTGCGCAATGCCGGCGTCCTCGCCAAAGCCATCCTAACGGCACGCCCCGTTAAAACCACCCATCAGCTCAACAAAGCGCTGGAACCCTTGCTCCCGGAATTTAAACGGCAAAAAATCCTGGCACAAGTCTATCAGGCCCTGCGGATAGAAGTAAACCAGGAGTTAGAAGCCATACAAGAGTTCCTGCTGCAAACGCCCAAACTCCTTAAAAAAGGAGGGCGACTATGCCTGCTCAGCTACCATTCGCTGGAAGATAGGTTGGTAAAACGCTTCATACGGAGCGGCAGGTTTGAGGGCGAAGCTGAAAAAGACCTTTACGGAAACGTGGATGTTCCTTTCAAAAAAGTGGGCGGATTGATAACTCCTTCCGAAGCAGAGATACAGCAAAATCCACGAGCCCGGAGCGCCCGGCTGCGAATAGCCGAACGATTGTAACCGCCATTTTCAGGCTTAAAAAAGAAAAAAGTTCTTACGAACATGAATTTAGAAGGTAATAAAAAAAGCATAGCGCCCGTTGCGTTTCTTGCGGTTAAAAAATGGCAACCCGCAAGGTTCACAAAGAAGTTGTAAAACCCGCCAATAAATAAGAAATAAGGATGAAACAAAACCTCCTCAACATACTCAAAGGCAAATTTCTGGTGAGCCATGACGCCCTGAAAAACTGGAAATTTATCTTCTTCGCCTCAGCCCTGGCGGTAGTTATGATTGCCAGTTCCCACAGCGCCGATAAAAAAGTATTTGAAATAGACCGCCTCGGTGAAGAAGTACTGGAGTTGCGAAGCGAATTTGTAGATGTAAGAGCCACCATACAGCAAATGCGGTTAGAAAGCAACATTATGAAACAAGCCGGGGAAAAAGGACTATTAGCCTCTCAAACACCCCCTAAAAAAATAAAGGTAACCAATAAAACAGCTCCCTAAAAAGTGGCTACCACCGAAAAAAACATATTGCACCGTCTCTACCTGGCAGCCCTCTTTTTATTCCTGCTGGCGCTGGCGATAGTAGTTCAGCTAATTTCCATCCAGGTAAACCACGGAAAGGAGTACCGCACCTTAGCCAAAGAACAGACCATTAAAAACTTTACCATTCAACCCAACCGGGGCAACCTCTATGCCGATGATGGCAGCTTGCTGGCTACTTCCGTATCGCGCTACAACATTCGCTTCGATGCCCTTGCGCCCACCGAAGCCCACTTCCGGGAAAACCTAAAACCGCTCTGCGACTCCCTTTCCACCCTGTTTGGAAAACCCGCCGCCGGGTACCGTCAACTATTCACACAAGCCCGGCGCACTAAAAACAGGTATCTGCTCGTAGCCCGTCATTTAGGATATACCGAGTACGCTCGCCTCAGAAACTTCCCCCTTTTTAACAAAGGAACTTATAAGGGCGGCCTCATCACCGAACAGGAAACCCAGCGGGAACACCCGCTCGGCAGCATAGCTGAGCGAAGCATAGGGTATGAGCGTACCGACCCGGATGGCAAGGTAATTACAGCCGGGTTAGAAGGTGCCTTTACAGAATATTTAAGAGGACGGGAAGGAAGGCAACTCAAACAAAAAATCGCCCAGGGACAATGGAAACCCATTACCGACCACAATGAAATAGAACCAAAAGATGGTTACGATGTTATTTCCACCATCAATATCAGCATCCAGGACATAGCCCACCACGCCCTGTTAGAGCAACTGCAAAAATACAAAGCTGCCCACGGCTGCGCCGTAGTAATGGAGGTAGAAAGTGGCGAAGTAAAAGCCATCTCTAACCTGGGACGCACCGAAGACGGCGATTATTATGAAGACCGGAACTACGCCGTCTGGGAATCGCACGAGCCCGGCTCTACCTTTAAATTGATGACCCTCGTAGCGGCGTTAGAAGACAAAGTCATTGATACCGGGGCGGTGGTAAATACCAATGGCGGCATCCTCACCTTCTATAACAAATACAAGGTGCGCGACTCGCGGCACGGGGGCTATGGTAGAATTTCCCTTTCAAAAGCCTTTGAAGTCTCTTCTAATACCGGCGTAGTGCGAATAGTGGACAGCCTCTACCGCAAAAACCCCGAAAGATTTGTAAACCGCCTCTACAACATGGGGTTGAATAAAAAATTAGACCTCTCCATTAGCGGCGAAGGAAGCCCTTTCATCCCCCACCCCAATGATAAACAACACTGGAGCGGTATCTCGTTGCAGTGGATGGCCTATGGCTACGGCGTTTCGCTAACCCCCCTGCAAACCCTTGCCTTTTACAATGCCATAGCCAACAACGGCGAATTGGTGAAACCCCGCCTCATTCGCGAGGTAAAAGAATGGAACAAAATTATTTACAAATTCGATAAAGAAGTCCTCAACCCATCCGTATGCTCCCAGGAAACCATAGACAAAGTAAAAGCCATGATGAAAAACGTGGTCGCCAAAAAATATGGCACCGGGCATAGCCTCTATTCCCCCGACTTTTCCATAGCCGGCAAAACCGGCACCGCCCAGAAAGACTACAAAGACAAGAGCAAACTCAACTACATTTCCACCTTTGTAGGCTTTTTCCCCGCCGAGACCCCTCAATATTCCTGCATTGTAGTGATTCACGAGCCCGACAAAAGCGTGGGCTACTACGGCGCTGATGTATCGGGACCCGTTTTTAAAAGCATCGCCCAAAAAATATACACCTCTTCTCCCAGCACAACCCTTGTTTACAACTTAGAAAAACCCAACACCCGTGTCCGAAACAATTACCAAAACTACCCGACGAAAGCCCGACAAGAATACAATACCGTTCCCAATGTAACCGGCATGAGCGGTATGGACGCCGTTTCCCTCCTGGAAAACCTGGGACTTCGCGTAAAAATAGTGGGAACCGGCAAAGTAGCCGCCCAATCCATCAAACAGGGAGAAAAAATACAAGCCCGTCAAACCATTGTCCTGCAACTTACATGAAGCAACTAAAAGACATATTATACAAAGTATCCATCCAAACCGTTATCGGCGATACCCATCTTTCTTTTAAAGCGCTTCAGTTCGACTCCCGGAAAATAACTCAAAACGATGTGTTTGTAGCCCTCAGCGGTACCGCAGCAGACGGGCATCAATTTATCCCCACCGCCATCCGCGCAGGCGCTGTGGCTGTGATTTGCGAAAAAATTCCCGGCACCCTTGCAGAAGGTGTTACTTACGTGGAAACAACCGATACCCATGCCGCCCTATCCATCATGGCAGCCAACTTTTACGGCAACCCCTCTCAAAATATAAACCTCGTGGGCATTACCGGCACCAACGGGAAAACAACCGTAGCCACCCTGTTGTACCAGCTGTTCAAAAAAGCAGGCTACAAAGTAGGATTGCTCTCCACCGTGCGAATTATGGTAAACGATACCGAATACCCTGCCACCCACACCACCCCCGATTCGCTTACCCTTAACCACTATCTAAAATTGATGGGCGATGCTGGCGCCGAATACTGCTTTATGGAAGTGAGTTCTCACGGCATCCACCAGAAACGAACCGAAGGATTACAATTCCGGGGAGGAATTTTTACCAATCTTACGCACGACCATTTAGACTACCACAGCACTTTTGCCGAATACCGAAACGTAAAAAAATCGTTTTTCGACCAGCTTCCCAAAACCGCCTTCGCCCTCACCAATATAGACGACAAAAACGGGGCTGTCATGCTCCAGAACACCCGCGCCCAAAAACACACCTACGCCTTACAATCCTATGCCGATTTCCGGGCGCAGGTATTAGAAAACCAATTCAACGGCTTACTCCTGAAAATAGAGGGCGAAGAGGTGTGGACCAAGCTCATCGGCAGTTTCAACGCCTACAATTTGATAGCCGTATATGCCGCCGCTCGTTTGCTGGGCTTGGAAAAATTAGAAATCCTGCAGGCGTTAAGCCAATTAGAAAGTGTGCGCGGCCGGTTCCAGTACATAATCTCGGGCAGGCGCGTTACCGCCATCGTGGACTACGCCCACACGCCCGATGCGCTGCGAAACGTCCTGCAAACCATCAACAACATCCGCAGCGGCAACGAAACCCTCATTACCGTAGTAGGCTGCGGGGGCGACCGGGACAAAACCAAACGCCCCATCATGGGTGAAATTGCTTCCGAACTGAGCGATAAAGTCATCTTTACCTCAGACAATCCCCGTTCCGAAGACCCCGCGCAAATAGCCAGCGAAATGGAGAAAGGCGTGCCGCCCCAACACTATAAAAAAACCCTTACCGTATTAGACCGGAAACAAGCCATAAAAACCGCCTGCCAGTTGGCGCAGCCCCAAGACATTATCCTGGTTGCCGGCAAAGGGCATGAAACCTACCAGGAAATAAAAGGCGTAAAAACCGAATTCGACGATATGAAAATAATAAAAGAAGTATTGACCTAACCTCTTTGAAGTTATCCTAAAACGTATGCTGTACTATCTGTTTGAATACCTCGAAAAAAAATACCAGCTTCCCGGAGCCGGGTTGTTCCAGTACATTTCTTTCCGGGCGGCAGCGGCCGTAATTGTATCGCTCGCTATCTCTACTATATACGGAAAACGCATCATCAACTTCCTCCGTAAAAAACAAGTGGGCGAAACCATCCGCGACCTGGGGCTGGAAGGGCAAAACCAAAAAGCCGGCACCCCTACCATGGGCGGCATCATCATCATCATTGCCACCCTGATACCCGTGCTGCTCTTTGCCAGATTAGACAACATTTACGTACTCCTTCTCCTCATAACCACGCTTTGGATGGGCGCCATCGGGTTTGTGGATGATTACATAAAAATCTTCAAAAAAGACAAGCAGGGACTCAAAGGAAAATTCAAGGTCATGGGGCAGGTAGTCCTGGGGATTATTGTAGGCGCCACCCTCTATTTTCACCCTGCCGTTACCGTAAAAGAAGAGTTAAAAACCCCTCAATCTGCACAGGTAATCACCACCACCCCGCCCGAAGCCGAATTTGGCGCCGAAGAAAAATCTACCAAAACCACCATTCCCTTCCTTAAAAACAACGAATTCAGCTATTCCGAGCTAATTGCCTGGACAGGGAAAAATTACGAAAAATACGCCTGGCTCATCTTTATCCCCATCGTTATCTTCATCATCACCGCCGTATCCAACGCCGCCAACCTTACCGACGGTATAGATGGCCTGGCGGGAGGGTCAGCAGCCATTGTAGCGCTCACACTGGGGCTTTTCGCCTGGGTTTCCGGCAACATTATCTTTTCAGATTACCTCAACATCATGTACATCCCACGGGTAGGAGAAACCTCCGTGTATATAGCCGCCTTTGCCGGCGCTTTAGTAGGCTTTTTGTGGTACAACGCCTACCCCGCCCAGGTATTTATGGGCGATACCGGCAGCCTCACCATAGGAGGCATTATTGCTGTAATAGCCCTTGCCGTGCGAAAAGAGCTCCTCATCCCCATTTTATGCGGCGTCTTTTTCGCCGAAACCCTCTCCGTAATGCTGCAGGTGAGCTATTTTAAATACACCAAAAAGAAATACGGCGCCGGCAGGCGCATCTTCCTGATGTCGCCCCTGCACCACCATTTCCAGAAAAAAGGACAGCACGAAAGCAAAATCGTAGCCCGCTTCTGGATTGTAGGCATTATGCTCGCCATTGTAACAGTAGTAACCCTAAAAATACGGTAAACGAAAATATGAATGTAACTGCAAAACGATTGGTAATACTCGGAGCCGGCGAAAGCGGGGTAGGCACCGCCATCCTCGGGAAAAGACAGGGTTTCGACGTCTTTGTTTCCGACAAAGGCATCATCAAAGAAAATTACAAAAACACCCTTATAAAAATAGGAATCGACTGGGAAGAAGGCATCCACACCGAAGACAAAATATGCAACGCAGACCTGGTGATGAAAAGCCCCGGCATACCGGATACCAACCCTCTGGTGCAACTGCTGCGCGATAAAAACATTCCTGTAATTTCCGAGATAGAATTCGCCGCCGCCTACACCCAGGGCACCCTAATCGGGATTACCGGCAGCAATGGCAAAACCACCACCACGCTGCTCACCTATCACCTTTTAAAACAAGCCGGCTTAAAGGTAGGCGTAGCAGGGAATGTAGGAAAGAGTTTCGCCCAAATGGTAGCCGAAGACGATAAAGAGCTGTATGTGTTAGAGATAAGCAGTTTCCAGTTAGACGGCATCAAAACCTTCGCCCCCCACATCGCCGTCATTACCAACATTACCCCTGACCATTTAGACCGTTATGGCGGACGATTTGAAGACTACATCGCCTCTAAGTTTCGCATAACCATGAACCAGCGCGAAAACGATTATTTTATTTATGATGCCGACGACCCGGTAATTGAAGAGCACTTACAAAAACAGCCCGTAAAATCGAAAAAACTACCCTTTTCCATTGAAAAAAAACTGGAAAAAGGCGCTTACATAGAAACCGATACCCTTATACTAACTACCGATACCCATTCCATGAAAATACCCGCAAACACTATTCCCATAGAAGGAAAACACAATCTCAAAAACGCCCTGGCGGCCTCTATGGTAGCCATGCTGCTAAAAGTGCGAAAAACAGTTATCCGGGAAAGCATGCAACACTTTCAAAATGTAGAGCACCGTTTGGAAAAAGTGCTCAAAATCAAGAACGTGTGGTATATAAATGATTCCAAAGCCACCAACGTAAACGCCGCTTATTATGCCTTAGAAAGTGTAAAAACACCCATTATCTGGATAGTGGGCGGCCAGGACAAGGGAAACGACTATAGTTCCCTGATGCCGCTGGTGCGCGAAAAAGTAAAAGCCATTATATGCCTGGGGATAGACAACAGCAAAATCATAGATGCCTTTGGCAGGGTGGTGGACATGATGGTAGAAACTACCTCTATGGAAAATGCCGTAACAATAGCCTACAAGATAGCCGAGAGAGGCGATACCGTACTCTTAGCGCCCGCCTGCGCCAGTTTCGATTTGTTCCAAAATTACGAAGACCGCGGCAGGCAGTTCAAAGATGCGGTGAGAAAGCTTTAGAAAGTATCAGTCTGTTTAAAAAAGACAAAATATAAATGATAAAACCAGATTACTGGAATATAAAACCTCATACTGAAAGAAAACTTGAAATTCTTGACAAGTATTTAAGTGCTTGGTGTGACATAATTTTTAAGTATTATCAGAAAAATACAGCTTGGACTGCATGGGAAACACCCTATTTTGTCGATTGTTTTTCAGGACGTGGGATGTATCATAAAAATGGAGAACTTAATTCCGTAAAAGGATCACCCATAATTGCTATTGAAAAACTCATTGAAAAGAAAAATGTCTTTGAAAAAAAGTATAGCGTGAAAATCAAACCTAAGATTAGGCTCATTGAGTTTTCCCCAGAATATGCCGCTGAGCTAAATGATTTTGTAACCCCATTCAAAAAGCAGATTGACATAAAAGTTCTATGCGGCGATTTTAATGAGTTAATAAGCGATGTGGTGAATGAGACAGGTTATTCACCCACATTTTTCTTCGTTGACGCAGGCGGAATAAAAGAACTTAAAAAGGATTCCGTTGAGAAAATTGTAACTAAGAAAGGGCCACGTGATATCCTATTAAATTATATAGTAGATGGGCAAACTCGAATCGGTGGTTTAGCTCAAAGCATTTTTGATGGAACATACAAAGGAAGGAAATTAGATGGTGCGTTCAAAACTATTGAGAGGCTGGAAGATTTTACCGGAATGGAAATTGCTAAATTCTTAGAAGAAACCAATAATGATTACAGGAATGCTCTTTTAATGTATGTAGAAAATGTATTGCACGCGAACAATAAAGTAATAGACAAGAAAAACCGCCTGCAAACAATAGTTTATGATATGAAAGATACAAAGCGTCAAAAACTCGTTTATTATCTTTTGTTTTCTTCCAGAAAGAATGTAGCAACAGACGTTATGAAAAGCATTTTTAAAGATTCAAAAAAGAAAGAAACCGATCAAACCTCATTGTTTGACCCAGAGATTCGGGAAATTAAATAAAAAATAAATATGGCGCAATCAAGTATAGAATGGACCGAAATGACCTGGAATCCTACCACAGGCTGCACCAAAATTTCCAGTGGTTGCAAGTTCTGCTATGCAGAAATCATGTCGAAGCGACTTCGGGCAATGGGGGTTGAAAAATATAAAGACGCTTTTAAAATCCGCATCCATCCCGATCAACTTTCCATCCCTTACACCTGGAAATCTCCTAAAACAGTGTTTGTAAATTCCATGAGCGATTTATTTCATAAAGACATCCCCCTTGAATTTATCAAGCGGGTTTTTGCCGTGATGAATGACAATGCAAATCACGTTTTTCAGATCCTCACAAAAAGAGCCGAAAGATTATATGAGGTACACCAGGAATTAAAATGGACTGATAATATATGGATGGGAGTTTCAGTTGAAAATGAAAAGGTAATTGACCGAATCGACTTTTTAAGAAACATCAACGCACGGATAAAATTTCTGTCCTGTGAACCGCTCATAGGTCCCCTACCAAATTTGAACCTGAAAAATATTGATTGGGTAATTGTGGGCGGCGAGAGCGGCCGCCAACCCAGACCAATGAACCCGGATTGGGTGCTCGACATTCAGAAGCAATGCGAAAAAACCGATGTGCGATTTTTCTTTAAACAATGGGGCGGGCGAAATAAAAAAGCTGCCGGGCGATTGCTCAACGGCAAAACCTATGACGAAATGCCCGAAGTAGAATTACAAAAAAGCGCATAAAACCATGCACCAACTCTTCAAAAATATAAAAGGAGACAAAGCCATCTGGGCGGTAGCAGCCCTATTGGCGCTTTTCTCCTTCCTGCCTGTGTACAGCGCCAGCACCAATCTGGTGTATGTGGTGGGGCGCGGCACCACCGTGGGATACCTCCTTAAACACGCCATGCTCCTGGTGCTGGGCTTCGGGATTATCTTTGCCGTACATCGCATTCCCTACCGCTATTTCAAAGCCCTTTCCATTATTGCCTTACCCATTGTAGCCCTGCTGCTGGTTTACACCCTCGCCCAGGGCGCCACCATTGGCGGCGCCAATGCCAGCCGCTGGATACGGCTTCCCATTGTAGGCGTAACCTTCCAAACCTCCACACTCGCATCCATTGTCCTGTTCATCCACGTAGCCCGTTACCTGGCCCGCATAAAAGACAAAACCGTAACCTTCCGGGAAACCCTGTTACCCTTATGGGCGCCGGTTTTTGTAATATTAGCCCTTATCCTGCCCGCCAACTTTTCCACCACTGCTATCGTCTTTTTCATGGTATCGGTGCTTTGCTTCCTGGGCGGCTATCCCTGGAAACACCTCTTAAAAATTGTAGGAATGGGGCTGGCGTGTCTCATCCTCTTTATCCTCGCAGCCAAAGCGCTTCCCGGCGTTTTTCCCCACCGGGTAGATACCTGGATAAGCCGCATAGAAAACTTTATAGACAAAACAGACACCGAGCCCGACTACCAGGTAGAAAAAGCCAAAATAGCCATCGCCAGCGGGGGCGTCGTGGGCGTAGGTGCAGGCAAAAGCGTGATGAAAAACTTCCTGCCCCAAAGCTCCTCCGATTTCATTTACGCCATCATTGTAGAGGAATACGGGTTGGTAGGCGCCCTGGTGCTGCTGTTCCTCTACCTGCTGCTCCTGTTCCGCATACTAGTGGTAGCCCACAAAACCGAAGACGTTTTTGGTAAACTCTTAGCCATCGCCGTAGGCTTGCCCATCATTTTCCAGGCCTTGGTAAACATGGCGGTAGCCGTATCACTCGTTCCCGTAACCGGGCAAACCCTGCCGCTGATAAGCAGTGGCGGCACCTCTATCTGGATGACCTGCCTCGCTATCGGCATTGTCCTGAGTGTCAGTGTAAAAAAAGAAACAGCGCCGGAAACCCCAGCAACCCCAGGAGAACAAAACCCATTAGAAATACTCAGTGAGCAATTATAAATTCATACTATCCGGCGGCGGCACAGGGGGGCACATTTACCCCGCCATAGCCCTTGCAAACGAGCTAAAAGCCCGTTTTCCGCAAGCCGAATTTTTATTCGTGGGCGCCAAAGGCAAAATGGAAATGGAAAAAGTGCCCCAGGCCGGCTACCGCATCGAAGGGCTGTGGATTTCGGGCATACAACGAAAAAAACTACATAAAAACCTGTCATTTCCATTTAAGTTGATGAGCAGCTTGTACAAAGCCTCCCGCATCGTGCGTCGCTTTAAACCCGATATGGTTATCGGCACCGGCGGTTTTGCCAGCGGGCCCCTGCTGCGGGTGGCAGCCGCAAAGGGAATTCCCTGTGCCATACAGGAACAAAACGCCTACCCGGGAATAACCAACCGGCTGTTAGCCAAAAAAGTTCTGAAAATCTTTGTGGCGTACGATGGATTGGAGCGTTTTTTCCCCGCCCCCAAACTCCTTAAAACCGGCAACCCCGTGCGGCAGGATTTGTTAGAAATCGCCTCTAAAAAAGACGAAGGCTTGCAGCACTTCCACCTACAGGAAAACCGCCCCGTCTTATTAGTTTTAGGAGGCAGCTTAGGCGCCCGCCGCATCAACCAATTTGTAGAAAGCCGGCTGGATTTTTTCTGCAAAAACAACGTTCAACTTCTGTGGCAATGCGGCAAGGGGTATTATGAAACCTATAAAAAACACGAAAGCGACAGCATACGGGTATGCGCCTTTATAGATCGGATGGATTGGGCTTATGCAGCGGCAACTCTCATCATTTCGCGGGCAGGCGCCATTGCCGTTTCAGAACTGTGCGTGGTGGGTAAGCCCGTAATTTTCATCCCCTCGCCCAATGTGGCAGAAGACCACCAGACCAAAAACGCCCAAGCCATTGCGGTTCGGGAAGCTGCCGTTCTGCTAAAAGAGTCTGAATTGGAAGCCCGGTTCGGGGAAGTTTTTTCTGACCTTCTCGCTTCTGGCGAAAAACAGGAAAAACTTGGGAAAAATATACAGGCGCTGGCGCTGCCAAACGCTACCAGGCAAATCGTGGACGAATTGGAAATCCTATTGAAAAACCGTCATCCCAACCGCACATGAAGTTAGATACGCTACATAACATCTATTTTATAGGCATTGGCGGCATCGGCATGTCGGGCTTGGCACGCTATTTTAAACGCATCGGGAAAGAAGTAGCCGGCTACGACAAAACCCCTACCCGTCTTACGGCGGAATTAACATCCGAAGGAATTCCCATTCACTTTGAAGACGCCGTTTCCCACATTCCAAAACCCTTTACCAATTCCGCGCACACATTAGTCGTCTATACGCCCGCCATCCCGCGCGAGCACGCAGAGTGGAATTTTTTCCGGGAAAACGGTTTCACCATTGCCAAACGGGCGGAAGTGCTGGGGCTCATCACCCGCCATTCATTTTGCTACGCGGTGGCAGGTACGCACGGGAAAACCACCACTTCGGCCATCCTGGCGCATATTTTACGGGAAACCGGCAGGCCGCTTACGGCTTTCCTGGGCGGCATCTCGGAAAATTTCAACAGCAATTTCTGGATGGACGGAAGCGCTTACACGGTGGTAGAAGCCGATGAGTTTGACCGCTCGTTCTTACACCTATCGCCCAACATAGCCTGCATTACTTCGATGGATGCCGACCATTTGGACATTTACGGGGAAAAACAGGCATTGGAAAAAGCCTTTGTAGCCTTTACCGAAACGCTAAAACCGGGCGGCAAACTCCTGGTGCGCAAGGGCTTACCGCTCAGGGGGATAACATACGGGATAGAAGACGGGGCAGATTACAGCATCCAAAACATCGTGGTTCGGGAGTCGGCATACCATTTTGAGGTAGTAACACCCACGGAAACCCTGCGGGAGGTGGAATTTCACAAACCCGGCCGGCACAACCTGCTGAATGCGCTGGCGGCGCTTGCCATGGCAGCGGAAACGGGAATACTCCCCACAGAAGCCGCCAAGGCGCTGGCTACCTTCAAGGGCGTGCAACGGCGTTTTTCGTACCAGGTAAAAAGCGATTCCCTGGTTTTTATAGACGATTATGCCCATCACCCCGCAGAAATAGATGCGCTGTACCAGGGCGTCCGGGAGATGCACCCGGGCAGGAAAATCACCGCCATTTTTCAACCGCACCTATTTAGCCGAACCCGCGATTTTGCCGATGAATTTGCAGCGAGCCTGGTTCGTTTTGACGAGGTGTGGCTCTTAGACATCTACCCGGCACGGGAAAAACCCATACCCGGGATTACCTCGCAATGGTTGTTGGAAAAAATTTCTAATCCTCATAAAAAAATGGTATCGAAAGAAACCCTGCCGGCAGAGTTGAAAAAATCTCACAAAGAGGTAGTGCTCACCATTGGCGCCGGCGATATTGGGGAAGAAGTGGACCGAATTAAAAACGCCTTATTATGCTGAAGCGATATTCAGATCATATAAAGATTTTCCTGCTGACGGGCTGTCTTATCTTCCTGTTTGCCTTTACAAACGAACGGAACAGCAGGCGACAGGTGGTGAAAACAGCCGTACTCTTTAAAAAAGAGCCTTCGCTTTATATCACTTCCGACGAGGTGAATAAATTGTTAGTACAAAGTAATGAAAAGGTTACGGATATACCGGGAGAAAAAGTAGTTTTGAACCATTTGGAAAAAGCACTCAACGCTCATCCTATGATTAGAGAAGCACAGGTATATCTCACGATACCAGGTATATGTACGGCCGCCATTGAGCAGCGACAACCTATTGCACGGGTGGTGGCGGACAATCCTTATTACCTGGATTCGGATGGAAAGGCTATGCCGCTCTCTCCTCATTTTTCTGCCAGGGTTCCCCTGGTATATGGCGAGGTGGATAAAAAAGGAATGGAAGACTGCTATAAATTGGCAAAATACATATATGAAGATGATTTTTTAAGAACCTACATTGTAGGTATTCTTAGGGAAAAAGGAAGTCTGATGGTGCAGACGCGCACCGATTCGTTCCTTGTAAAAATAGGAGATTGCGGTCATTTAGATAAGAAGTTCAAAAAATTTAAAGCATTTTATCAAAAAGCAAGTAAAGACAATCGGCTAAACACCTACAGTCTCATAAATTTAGAATTTAAAAACCAAGTAGTCTGCACTAAAAAATAAGCTATGGAACAAGTTATGTACGCGGTAGGGTTAGATATAGGAACTACCAAAATTGTGGCAGTTATTGGACGCTACAACGAATATGGAAAGATAGAAATATTGGGAATTGGCAAATCGAAGAGTTTGGGCGTCCATAGGGGCGTGGTGAACAACATTACTCAAACTATACAATCTATTCAGCAAGCCATACAGGAAGCTGAAAGTAATTCGGGCTTAAAAATACACCCTGTAGTGGTGGGTATTGCCGGCCAACACATACGGAGTTTGCAGCACAGCGATTATATAACCCGCGCCAATGCCGATGAGGTAGTGAATGAGGATGATATTGAGCGATTGGTGAACCAGGTATATAAATTGGTAATGCTGCCAGGAGAGGAAATTATTCATGTATTGCCCCAGGAATACAAGGTGGACAGGCAGCCGGAAATTAAGGAGCCTATCGGGATGTATGGCGGACGTTTAGAGGCTAACTTCCATGTGGTAGTAGGGCAGGTTTCTTCTATTCGCAATATTGGCAGGTGTATTAAAAATGCCGGATTGGAGTTGGGAGGTATCACCTTAGAGCCGTTGGCTTCTGCCAACGCCGTGTTGAGCCAGGAAGAGAAGGAAGCCGGGGTGGCGCTTATAGATATAGGCGGGGGAACCACCGATGTGGCTATTTTTAAAGATGGGATTATACGGCATACGGCGGTTATTCCGTTCGGGGGAAATGTCATTACCGAAGATATTAAAGAGGGTTGCTCCATCATCGAAAAACAGGCGGAGTTATTAAAATTAAAATTTGGTTCTGCCTGGCCGGGCGAAAACAAAGACAATGAAATTGTCTCTATCCCGGGCTTGAGGGGGCGGGAGCCGAAAGAAATTAGCCTTAAAAACCTGTCCAAAATCATCCATGCGCGCGTAGTGGAAATTATAGAGCAGGTATATATGGAGATTAAAAATTACGGGCACGAAGACCGCAAAAAGAAACTCATTGCCGGGATTGTGTTAACGGGCGGTGGCAGCCAGTTAAAACACATCAAACAGTTAGTAGAATACATAACGGGCATGGATACCCGCATAGGTTATCCCAATGAGCACCTGGCCGGAGATTCGGATGCCGAAATAGTGAGTCCTGTTTACGCTACGGCGGTGGGGTTGCTTATGAACGCTTTGAAAACAAAGCAAAAAATGGTGAGAACAGAAAAGGCAACCCTCTCTAACAAAGAGGTAACCGTGTTGGTAGAAGATTCTCAGCCGGAAAAAACCGCAGCACCAGCAAAGGAACGAAAATCTATTTTTGAAAAGTGGTCGGAAAAATTAAAAGATTTCTTAGATAACGCAGAATAAACATAAAAATTAACAGCTATGAGTGAAGTTATAGATACCGGGAATATCTTTTTTGATCTTCCCAAAAACCAAAGTAATGCCATTAAGGTAATCGGGGTAGGCGGCGGCGGAAGCAACGCTGTAAACTACATGTTCCAGCAAGGAATAAAGGGGGTAGATTTTGTGGTGTGCAATACCGATGCCCAGGCGCTTCAGAATAGCCCGGTTCCCAACAAAATTCAATTAGGAGCATCGCTTACGGAAGGTTTAGGGGCTGGGGCAAACCCGGAAATCGGGGAGCGGGCGGCATTAGAAAGTCATACAGAAATTGGTGCTATGCTGGAAACGCATACCAAAATGGTATTCATCACTGCCGGGATGGGAGGTGGTACGGGTACGGGAGCGGCGCCCGTTATTGCCAGGTTAGCCAAAGATTTAGATATTCTCACGGTAGGCATTGTTACCATGCCTTTCCAGTTTGAAGGAAAGACGCGCAGCGAACAGGCGCAGGCGGGTATTAAGAATATGCGCCAGTATGTAGATTCGCTGGTTATTATTAATAATAATAAGTTGCGCGAGGTATATGGAAACCTGGGGTTTAAAGCGGGGTTCGCTAAAGCCGATGAGGTGTTGGCTACGGCTGCCCGCGGCATTGCCGAGGTAATTACACACCACTACACGCAAAATATAGATTTGCGCGATGCGCGCACGGTGCTGGCGAATAGCGGCACAGCTATTATGGGTTCTGCCAAAGCTTCGGGTTCTAATCGCGCCCAGGAAGCTATTATAAAGGCGTTAGATTCTCCCCTGCTTAACGACAACAAGATTAAGGGGGCTAAAAATGTATTGTTGCTCATTGTTTCGGGCGCTACGGAAATTACTATAGATGAAATTGGTGAAATTAACGACCATATTCAAAATGAGGCTGGAAACAATGCTAATATTATAATGGGTGTGGGGGAAGATGAAACACTGGGCGATGCTATTGCCGTAACTATTATAGCTACTGGTTTTGATGCGGCGCAACAGCATGAAATTGTGCATACAGAGATTAAAAAAATCATTCATACCTTAGAAGAGGAGCAGCGAGCGGAGCAGGAATTGCCTCTATCTTCTATGTTGCCGCTCCAGTCTTTTAAGGTTGAGGAAGGCGAGGAAAAAGTTTTTGCAGAAGATAGGCTTGTGGAGGGTGAAGTTGTTTCTAAATTGTCGGATATAGAAGTGATATATGAGGAGGTGGGTATGGAAGATGAGGATTTTATTATTATTGATACTACGGCAGCGCTAAAGGAAATACCAGTTGATTTTGAGGAAATAAAAGCGGAAAATGATGACCAAATGGCGTTTGTTTTTGATTTGCCGTTGTCTTCTGTCGCTTCGCAGCCGGCTGATGAGTTAACTACCCGAATCCCGGAAGAGGGTGAGATGAAAAGCTATGAGGCGATGGCTGAAGAGGTTGCTAAAGAGCCGGAAACACAGGAGAAACGGTACTCGCTGGAAGAATACATGGAGATAGAGAGTCATTTGATGAAGGCAACGCCCCAGTTAGAGAAAACTGAAGTGGTGGATGAGGAATTGGCTTTCGAGAAAAAGATAATAACCGAAACGGTTCAGCCTATACAAGATGAAGGAAGTGTGGATCCGCTGACGAGTTCTATTGAACAGGCGTTGAAACAACGGGCAGAGGAGCGCCGTAAAAAATTGAAGGAGTTTAATTATAAATTCCACAATCTTTCTAAAATAGATGAAATGGAGAAGCAGCCTGCTTATAAACGGATGGGAATTACATTAGAGGAGGAAAAAACCGATGAAAAGATGTCGCGCCTCTCGCTCGGGACTGATAGTGAAGATGGGTTGCCCCTGAGAACTAATAATTCTTTTTTGCATGATAATGTAGATTAGATATTGTTGCTATACGCTCACTTCCGGGCAGGTATGCGGGAGTGAGTATTAGTATTACCTGTTGACATATATGGCCTTGTAACAAACAGAGATTAGGGATAGTTGTTTTGAATATTGCTATAAAGTTTCTTCTCTTTTCTTACAACAAAAGCATTTTTTCTATATTTGTATTTGATGCTATAAAAATAGATACACCCCCCCTATTCGCCCACATGCTGCGAGCAGGGGAATATGCGCCCGAATAAAATTTGTAAAAATGAGTTCGTTGAGTCAATTTCAATCGCAAAAATTAACCCGTAGAGAACTTTGTAAGATTAAAGCAGGAATAACTGATTGTTTTGAAGAAGCCATTACTGAACTGTCTGCCTTAGAGAATTATTTAGGCTATCAAATCAATGATAACCATGCCATGGGGCTTTTAAATGAGTTTTATGCCGATTGCTGGCTCTTGAATGGAGGATGGGACTATTTAGAAAGTTTAGATTAAGAATCACTCGATACCCGGGAATAGTAACTCATACAAAGTATGCACTGTATGGAAAAGTACTGCCTATTCTTTTTAATCGGACTTATCAGCTGTACGGTTGTATTCGCACAACCTCTAAAAATACAGGCAATCTACAAAGCGCAGATTTACAAGAGTGAAAACGCCCAAATTACTCCTTCTAAAAGAACTGAATTGATTATGGGGGAGGTGGAAAATCTTGACTTGCAGTTTTTGTATTGCGATGGAAAAGCATCCTTTCAATCAACAAACCATGCGGGAATAGTTTACCGAACCTCTTCTTTCCGTAATGCGGCAGAGATAATTTTAGATGTTAAAGATGCTTACTATGCTGACTTAGGAGAAAAAAAGATTATTACTACTCGCAAAATAGGGGGTATGCACTATACTATTGAATATGGGTTCAATCATTTTAGCTGGGTGTTAACAACTGAAACTAAAACTATAAATGGGTACTTGTGCTATAAAGCTACCACTGCTTATTCTTATACAAACAGGAGTGGAACCACAACTACGTTAGAGGTAACTGCCTGGTACACTCCAGAAATTCCCCTCCCGATGGGGCCAAAAAACTATGCCGGCTTACCAGGTTTTATCGTAGAGTTACAAGAAGGCCCTAAACGTATATACCTCACGCAGATAAAATTAAATTCTGAGGAAATATTTACAATAGAAAAACCTTATGCTGGCAAAAGAGTAACTGAACCTGAATTTGAGAGAATAGCCGCCGAAGCGTATAACGATTTTAAAGACGTTATGAAAAGGCAATAAATATACGATGTGTCGACAATTTTAGATAGCTCGGATTTAAAAATCCGAGCTATTTATTTAGAGTTTTTTATTTAATCTCTGAGGTTTAGCTAAATAAGCCTTTAAATTTGTTCCAATTAGCATAGATGAGAAGGGCGTTTAAAAGGGCTACCAGGGCGGCGGCTCCTATGGTGCTTACATCGTACCGTAAGTGAAAGGCAACAATGTTTATTGAAATGGGGGCTAACCAAACTAATGCAAAGCCTTTCCATTTGTTAATGAGGAGTAAAAAGCCTGGCACAATCTCGGAAAGGGCTATGAGGGGTATAAGGTAGCCGGTTTTAAATAGGGCATCTGGAAAGCTGCATTCTGGCGGGGCTTCCATAGGCATGAAAGGGAAAAATTTGTTTAACCCGAAGGTGAGTAACCCCAGGGCTAAAATAATTCTCAGTACTAATTCAATTTTTGTATTCATGTTTATTCTAAATTAATTGATTAATTATTTCTATTGATATGTGGGGTGAAATATAGGGAAAATAAAATAGAAATAGTAATTTAAAAAAACACTTTTTATAAAAATCCTTGTTCACGCAGATAGCTTGCAATTTGCACGGCATTGGTAGCGGCTCCTTTTCTGAGATTATCTGCCACAATCCACATATTAAGGGTAGCGGGCTGTGAGTAATCTCTGCGAATACGTCCTACGAATACTGCATCTTTTCCTTGTGCATATAACGGCATGGGGTACACACCGGTAGTCGTATCGTCTTGCACTATTACGCCAGGGGTTTCTCTCAAGATGTTTCGTACCTCATCTAATTGAAAATCTGATTCAAATGCTACATTCACTGCTTCTGAATGCCCGCCTATAACGGGAACACGCACTGCCGTAGCGGTAATGCCAATGGAGGGGGCGTTGAGAATTTTTTGGGTTTCCCGCACGAGTTTCATTTCTTCTTTCGTGTAGTTGTTTTCTTCAAACACATCGCACTGGGGTATAGCGTTTTGGTGAATAGGGTGGGTATATGCCCGCTCTCCGTCAATGCCGCGATATTCGTTTTCTAATTGACGTATTGCTTTATTGCCGGTTCCTGTAACTGATTGATAGGTGGAAATAACAATGCGCCTGATGCGGTATTTTTTGTGGAGCGGCGCTAATGCCACAACCATCTGGATGGTAGAGCAGTTGGGGTTGGCAATGATGCGGTCTTCGGGGGTGAGGATAGAGGCGTTCACTTCGGGGACAATGAGTTTTTTGGTAGCATCCATACGCCAGGCAGAGGAATTGTCTATTACTACCGCTCCTGCCTGCGCGAATGCGGGCGCCCACGCAAGGGATACAGCGGCACCTGCAGAAAATAGAGCGATGCGGGGCTGCTGCGCCAGGGCAGTTGCAAGGTTTACTACGGGATATTTTTTTCCCTGAAAGGAAATTTCAGCGCCTACCGATTTTTCTGATGCAACTGGGAGCAGGTCGGTAAGAGGAAAATGCCGTTCTTCTAAAACGCGGAGCATCATATTTCCTACGAGGCCGGTGGCGCCTACTATGGCTACTTTCATATAGATAAATTAAGTTGTATTAAAATTGAAGTACAAGGTTGCGATTTGAGTATTGGGAGTTGAATAACAGTCTTGTTTAAAAAAATGTCATCGTATCATATATACGGAGATTATGAAAAGTGTTGGGTAATAAAAATTGAACCTTCCGGCTTGAGTATCTGAATTTTGTGGTTTTAATAGTTTATAATACCCGACGGATGGAATTGGCTGCCGGTTTTTTTCTACATACTCAAACTATGCTCTCTCATTATTACTAATAAAACTCTGCACGGTTGTCTTTAATTGTGGCAGCTTCCTTAAGAGCTGTATAAACTGCGGCGTTCACGCGGCTGCGGGCCGCGGTTTGCTGCGTGGTAGCATAGGTGCTGTAATTATCTAATGGTTTTGCAATTTCTTTACCAGTTACCTTGAGCATATACATCCCATTTTCTCCTTCTATGAAGCCAGAAGTTTGTCCTTCTTGTAAGGCGAGGGCGGTCCCTATCACTTTCGGTTCTCTGCCTATGCCGGGAATAACTAATTTTTTAATGGTTAACTCGGAAGCTGTTCTAAGGGGAGCTTCTGCTGAGTAGGCGCGTTCTTCTAATGTTTTTCCTTTATTTTTAGAAATAATGAGCGCTGCTTTCTTTTGTCTAAGGAGTATGGGCTTTATACGAACGTTTATATCTTCGCTGGAAATTACGCCCTTTTTAATTTTTTCCGTTAGTTGAACTATTGCATATCCACCTTGTACGTTAAACCGTTGCACATCGCCCACTTCGGTATCTGCATTAAACGCCCACTGAACAATGGAACGCTGGTCTCCTATTCCTGCAATGGTTTCATCTAATTCTTTGAGGTTTCTCACCGGGCGAGGATTATATGTTGCAGCTTTTGCGGCTTCTGCAAACTCTTTTTCAGAAGCTGCCATTTCAAACTCGGTGGCGTTTCGGAAAACGTTGTTAATGGTAGTTTCAGAGGGTTCTATCTTGCGGGCTATGGTGGCGATTTGTAGAGTGACTTCTTTAGCTGTTACGTGGATAATGTGAAAGCCGAAATCGGTTTCTACTATCCCTATTTTCCCTACGGCATTACTAAAAACAAAGTCGGAGAAGGGTTTCACCATATCGCCTTCTGCAAAAAACCCTAAATTACCTCCCAGACGGCCTGTTTGTAAGTCGGTGGAATTTTCTCGTGCCAAATCGGCAAATGTATCAGGGTTTTTTGTAACACTATTGAATAATTCCTGGGCTTTGGCTTTGGCTTCTTCTTTAGTGAATGTTACGGAAGGGATGGCTTGGAGGGCGCCTTTATATCCAATGAGGATATGGCTTGCCTGGGCAACTCCATTAGGTTTTTTAGCCATCATGCGAGAAATCTTAAAATATTCACCATCCCGGTACGGGCCATATACCGCTCCTATTGTGAGGTTGGACAAAGAGTCGGCAAAGGCAACGGGCAGGTCATTTTTAGCCACGAAAGTAGAATCGAAGGGAATATCGGAATTGGCATTTACAAAATCTGCTATATTGGGGGTGGTTCTAAATCCCGGTACTGTATCATTAATTTTAGTAGCTGGGTTATAGGTTATTTTTTTCTCTAAAAGAGCTGTTATTTCATTCTTACTATTTTCTTCGTCTTCGGGAGAGGGTTTTTCTTCAAAAAACACATATTGTAGGGAGCGTTGGGGTTCTGTTTTAAATTCTTTTTTGTGAGTGTTGGCGTAATCTTTTATCTCTTCCTTAGAAATGGTAATGGTGCTATCTGCTATGGAAGAATAGGGTACCTGGAAGTATTGAATGGCTACTTTATCATTTTCTGCCTGGTAAGTATAGTTTCCTTCGCTAAGGGTTGTATAAACGCTGGCTTTAACGAGATTAAAATAGTGTTGCTCTTTGGCGGCTTTCACCATGGCTTCTTCCTGGAGTTTCCACTGCTGGTATCCTGTGGGATTATTGGATTGGAGGTCAGCCACAAATTCTAAATAGCGTCCTTCATCAAATATACCCGCTTCATTTTGAAAAAGGGTGTCCTGGGAAAAATAAGGATTGGTTTTAATAAGTTCTACTACCTGGTCGTCTTCTATGGCAATGCCCAATTCTTTGTATTGTTTTTCTAACAAGAGATTGCGCACTTGCTGGTTCCATACCTGGTTGGCTACCTGGAGTGAGGACATGGAGCCGCCAAACCTGCGGGATGCCAGTTCTACTTCGCGCATGAAATTCTCTCGCAAGATGGTTTCTCCATTTACTTTTCCTACCACAGAGGAGCTTTTGAGGAGGTTTCGGTTTTGAATAAAATCGGAAATTACAAATGAAAAAAGGGCTATTCCTATTACTACTATTAAGAGTGCAGAACGTTTTCTTATTTTTTCGAGAATGGCCATAACAGGAAGAATTATGTATTATAAAATTTCAGAGGGCGAAAATAGCACTTTTTTAGCAGAATAAAAACCTATACGATATAACTTTCTCAGTAAGTTTCTAAAATGGTAAGGTGCAGCAGTTCTATTTTGGTGTTACTCACCTCTAATACGGTAAATCGATAGTTTTGCAGGATAACAATTTGTCCTTTTTCGGGTATTTCTCCCAGTTCATTCACAATAAGCCCTCCCAGGGTCTCGTAGTTTTCGCTTTCGGGGAGGTCTAAGCGATAGGTTTGGTTAAGGTAATCTACCTCCAGTCGGGCAGAGAATTTAAACTCGTTTTCATTGAGGCGTTCTTCATGTAGTTCCGGGGTATCGTGCTCATCTTCAATTTCTCCAAAAAGTTCTTCTACAATGTCTTCTACTGTAATAATGCCAGAGGTACCTCCATACTCATCTAATACCACTGCAATGCTTTTGCGTTTTTTGGTTAAAAGATTCAATACATCGCTTATAAAAATGGTTTCGGGAACATACTCAAGCGGCATAAGAATGGTTTTTATGTCTGCGGGTTTTTTAAAGAGGTCAAAGGAATGTACGTATCCCACAATATCATCTATGGTATCTTTATAGACCACTATTTTAGAGTAACCGGTAGCTATAAAAAGTTCGGTAAGAGATGCCGGCGATTCATGGAGTTCCACAGCTGTGAGTTCGGTTCGGGGAATCATTACTTCGCGGGCTTTTACTTCTGAAAAACCAAGGGCATTCTGGAAAATTTGTATTTCAGAGTCAACGCCGTCTTTGTCTTCTACCTGCTCCATCTGCTCAGAGATATAATCTCCCAGCTCTATTTTAGTGAAGGCGAGTGGCACTTCATCTCCTTTGGTATTAAAAAAAATTCGCAGCAAGTTATTAGAAACCCAAAGTACCGTATCTGAAACGGGTGAGAAAAGAATGTAAAAGAGATAGGCAGGAAAGATGAAAAATTTAAGGAGAGAATTGGCGTATATCTGGAAAAAAACTTTGGGGAGAAACTCGCCGGTAATGAGAATAATGAGGGTAGAAAGCAGGGTTTGTAGGAGGATGACGTTGAAGGGAGTGCTAGGGGCTTCCCGTAGCGAGGGGTAGATAAGTTGCAGGATGAGGCTGCCCATGAAAAAGCCGTAAATAACCAACACTACATTATTTCCCAAAAGCATGGTGGTTATAAATTTAGAGGGCTTTTGGGTAATTTTGGCTAACATAGCGGCAAGGAAGCCTCCTTGCTTTTTTTCAATTTCTATATGAATTTTGTTAGAAGAAATATAGGCTATTTCCATCCCAGAGAAAAAAGCCGAAAGGACAAGGCAAACTACAATTATGAGAATGGAGGTCTCCATTTATTTTTCTCGTTGGCGGGCTTCGAACTTTTTACGGTAACGTCTTCTAAAGAAGAACATAAATAAGGAAATAGCAGCAAAACCCAGGAAAAGCCAGGCTCTCTGCGGGTTTATAGTCCACTCTCTAAAGGCTTCTATGATTGCTAATACAAAAACAACCAAATAAGCTATTTCAAAAATTCTAAAATATTTCATGCCAAACAGTTAATCTTTAATTATAGCGCTTCCGGAATTGTTACCCGAAGTTACCTGGTTGAAGCGCTTATCAAAATCAATCCCGGTACCAGACATAGTTAAATCGGGGCTGGTAAAGGTATAATTTTTTTCTGTGAATGCCCATTCATTTTTTTCGTCCCAGAAAAGCTGAGAGGTTTGCAATTTTTTCCCGTCGTGGGTCTGCAATAGTACATTTCCTCTCAAATCAATGAGATTGGTATCAGAATAAACAATGGCATAATCTGCGGTAACAGTGCTTTTATCGCCATTTTCATCATAAAAATCTACCGTTACTCCTTTAGGAAATTCCTGGTATGGAAATTCCTGATTAGAAAAATCATTGTTTAAAGGGCTATTGAGAATGGCTTTTATCTTACCCGATTCGGTATAGGTGAGTGAAAAATTTTCGGCTACACCCGATGGGAAGGTTTCGGCGAGCGTCCACTGCTGGATTTCTCCATAATTTCCCTGGCAAGAAAAAAACAGTGTCCAGGCAAACGCAAAGACACTGTATGAAAGATACTTTTTTATAACAGGGAACATATTACAAATTGGGAACGGTTACGCTACCTCCTACCCAGCATGAAAAGGTAACGGTTTTTCCTGCCATGCCGGCTGTGAAAATTTCGGTTTTACTGGGGGCACGCTGTTCATAACTGCTGGCTGCCTGGGCGGCTTCTCCTCTAAGGGAAGAGTCAACCTGGCCAGCTTTGCGGGCTACATTTGCAGCTAACCAATAAATGGCGCGTTTTTCAAAGGCAGTGTTTCCGCACTCATTAGCGCTGCTGGCATACAAGCTGGCAATGAGTAGGTAGGCTTTCCCCATAGAGGGCTGATACTGAAGGGCTTTGTTAGCATAGTTTCGGGCGGTAGCTTTTTGTCCCTGGTTTTTGTATTTGTGTGCAATTTTTATGGCTGTTTTCGCCTTCTCAAAATCATCAGTTTCCAACTCAAGCGATTCATTATAATATTTAATGGCTTCAGTAGCTTTTTTTCGTTTCTCATTTAAAAAACCAAGGTAATAGGCAGATTTTGCAGAAGGTTCTAATTGGTGCAAAGCCTCTACAATTTTTATAAATAAAGGGTCGTCTGAGCATTCTTTGGCATCCATGCGGTTAGCCGCTCTTTTTAGCCAGGTAGCATCATTTTTCTTGGTAAGGAAGTTACTATTATATAATGGTATGAGTTTGCTGCAATCTGCCAAGGCGCCTAATTTACTGTCAATACTAGCGCTAATCTTATCAAACGATTCTGCATTAATTCGTGAATTTTCAAGGGTTTTAGTTTCTTGAACACTTAACTTGCCTTCTTCTTCTTTAGGAAGTAAATTATCAATAACCTTGGCGAGTTTCTTTTTTTCTTCATCTATCCTGTCAGTTACATCATCATACACATCAAAAACCAGCTGAAGTTCTTTTTTACCAGCATTGTGCAAATCTACTAGTGTAGAAAAGTAGAGATAGAGCCCCTTAGGGTTTTTAAAGTTTTCTCTATCTTTTTTAAAGGCGTTATCCAAGAGCTCATAAATCTCTTCATCGGTGCCTCGTTTATATTCATATATCACAATAGCTTTGTCAATAGCCACATCGCCTATTTTGTATTTATCGGGAAAATACTTAAGGCTGGCATCGTATAAATCTAATAACTCTGTAACGAATTGGGGTTTTTCCGCAGGGGTAGCGGTTTCTATTTTAGCTTTTAAAATTTTCTCTCCATAGGCATAGGTGGCGGCATGAAGTTCCGGGCAGGTAGTTCTCACCATTTTCCAAGGCTGGTAGGCGGCGGTATAGTTTTTTACTTTTGCATGTTCTACAAAAATGGAAAGGTTGGTCATACATTCAGGATTTTGGGCTTGCGCCTGGGTATATCCCATTACAACCAGGGAAAGGGCGAAAAACAGTGTAACATTCCTTTTCATAATTTTTGTGTTTAGCGATTAATCATATTTCCTCTTTATAAACCATTTATCATTTAATGATAAACTGATATTAAAAGTAAGGTAGTTTTCCTGGACGCCTGTTTGGGGCGTTCCTCTTTTTCCTATATCAATACCTACATTTATATTAGAAAACATCCCTGCAAATGCGAATGAACGGGTGTTGGGTACAAATCCGCCCAACGGCAACCCTACTCCAAAAGATATGCCAAAATCGTTCACCGCTTTGTCATTGAGGTATAAGCCGGTTTTTTCATACCGCAACCCGGCGCGATAAACGGCTCGTTGCCAGTAGTTAGTGAACGAGTCGTACTTGGGAATTAAAAAACCTCCTACCGATACCTGATAGGCATCTTTATAGGTTTCGTTTGCAATATCTATGAACGGGTTGCTAAATACGCTCATATTTTTATAGGTATATTCTGCGGCAGCGAACCATTTTTTTTCTTTTCCTATACCTATACCAAAAGTATTGCTGTAGGGTATGGTGAGGCGGGTATTTTTAAGATGAAGCAATTGCAAATCTACATTTTCGGTTTCTTCTACAATTTCTCTTCCTGTTAAAGAAATAGAGACGGTGGAAATTTCCCTGGAATTTTCGCTTTGTATCTTAGATTGGGGACTGTGCATAAATAGTAACTGGAAGATATGCTGGTTTGCCAATCGTTTTTTATAGTTTAGGGCAATGGCAAAATCGGCTCCGGTTACGTTAGATTCATTGGTTTCACGAGTAGCTAATTGAACGTCTTCGGTAACACTAAGGATTTGATTGCGAAGTGTGCCAAAATTGTAATTACCGGTAATTCCCATACTCAATTCGTTAGTAAATGCATACCCCATTGAAAAATATACACGGTTAACGCCTCCTTCACCGGTGTATCGGTTAGTTATGGTTTGAGGTTGAGAATCATCAACCGATTCAAGGCGATACCCTACAGAAGTATAGGGTAATAGGCCTACCCCAACACCCATTCGGCTGCTAACCGGGAAGCCCAGTGAAAGATAGTTTAAGGAAAGGGCGGAAGCGTTTTCACGCGTATCTTCATTTCTTAAGCGGAGGTGGTTATACGATACTGCGGCAGTATAGGTGGTTAATTTCAATTCACCATACGAGGCGGGGTTTTGGAGGTTCAGGTGAATACTGTCTGTGTACATGCTAATGCCGCCCATTGTTCTGTTTTCTATAGACCCCTTGAATTTTATATCGCCCAGGGCGAAAAAGGAATAGGGCGAGGCAGTATTTTCCTGGGCGTTTGCTGTTAAAACCACCAGTAGGGCAATAGCTGCTAATGCGTTTTTTATCATTTAGGTTTTGTTGTGTTGCAAAATAACCCGCAATCCTTCCATAAGGAAATTCGGGCGGACAAATATGGTGTTTTTTAATCGTTTTGCCAAAAAATGAGCGTCTCCGCCTGTTAAAATTATGTTTATAGTTGGATAGGTGTTCTTATACTGGAGGATAGTTCCATCTATTTCATGGCAAATTCCGCTCAACACACCCACATGAATACTGGTTTTGGTGGAAGTTCCTATAAAATCTTCCACATCTTCAGTTTCCAGAAGTGGTAGCTTAGCTGTAAACGTATGAAGAGCCTGGTATCGTATGCGAATGCCGGGAGAAATAGCTCCGCCAAGGTACTGGTTGGCAGCGTTTAAAAAATCGTAGGTAATACAGGTTCCGGCATCTATAACAAGTGAGTTTTGAGAGAGAAAGTGATGGCTGGCGGCAGCGGAGAGCGCCAGGCGATCGGCTCCCAGGGTTTCGGGAGTAGTGTATTTATTTAGAAAGGGTAGTTTGGAGCGGGGCGAAAGAAAATGGGTGCGACAGTTACGGGAAATAAGTGCTGAAGCCGTCTCAGGAAGGCTGCCTGCCTGGGAAATAATAGCATCTTTCACCGGGTATTGATTGAACAGGTGTAAAAGGTTTTCTGCAACAGAAGATACCGGGAGCCGAAGCTGGGTTATCATCTCTTCTTCCTTAAAAACAGCTGCTTTGGTATGCGTGTTTCCCACATCTATAACAAGATCCATGAGAAAAGGGTTATAAAAAAGGGTAAATGTACAAAAGAGATTTTTTAAAAATTTTATTTGGGAAAAATGAAATTAGGTACTATATTTGCAGCCCGTTTATAAAAGGTGCCTTAGCTCAGTTGGTAGAGCAAAGGACTGAAAATCCTTGTGTCCCTGGTTCGATTCCTGGAGGCACCACCTTAGAGGGCTTCTTTCGTGTGTGGGAGTCCTCTTTTTTTATTTTAAATAGTTAGTTTCTGTGTATTTTTGAAAATTGATTAGTTATATTATATGGTAACAATCGGTTCTATAAACCTGGGAAATTTCCCGTTGTTACTGGCGCCCATGGAAGATGTGAGCGACCCGCCTTTCAGGGCTTTGTGCAAGGAGCAGGGGGCTGATATGGTTTTTACAGAGTTTATTTCTTCGGAAGGGCTTATACGGGAAGCTGCCAAAAGTCTCCAGAAATTAGATATTTATGAGCGGGAACGCCCGGTGGGCATCCAGATTTTTGGGGCGGAAATAGATGCCATGTTGCAGGCGGTAGATATAGTGGAGAGAACGCAACCCGATGTAATTGATATTAACTATGGCTGCCCGGTGAAGAAGGTGGTGTGCAAAAATGCCGGCGCTGGTATTTTAAAAGATATTCCGTTAATGGTGAAACTTACGGAAGCGATTGTGAAACGAACTTCGCTACCGGTTACGGTGAAAACGCGCCTGGGATGGGATGAGGCTTCTATACAAATTGTAGAGGTGGCAGAACGGTTGCAGGATGTGGGCATCCGGGCGATTTCTATTCATGGGCGCACACGGGCACAGTTGTATAAGGGGGTGGCAGATTGGGCGCCTATGGCGCAGGTGAAGGCAAACCCACGTATGTTTATCCCCGTTTTTGGCAATGGGGATGTGGACTCTCCTGAAAAGGCGCTGGAAATGCGGGATAGGTATGGGTTAGATGGCGCTATGATTGGGAGGGCGAGCATTGGCTATCCCTGGTTTTTTGCGGAGGTAAAAGAATATTTTAAGACTGGAAAACATTTGCCGCCACCAGGTATGGAAGAACGAGCGACGGTTGCCAAGCGTCATCTGGAAATGGCGATAGCCTGGAAAGGAGAAAAATTAGGGGTACTGGAAACGAGGCGGCACTATGCCAATTATTTTAAAGGAATTCCTCATTTTAAAGAATTTAGGCAGCGATTGGTGGGTTCTGATAGCGCCCGGGAAGTATTAGATACGCTGGATGAGGTAGCAGGACTCTCTTCTGTCTTTGCATCTGCCTGAAAAAGTGAATAATTAGTTGATTTTTTTCAATTTCTTCATATCGTAGTAACTCATTTGCTGCAAAATCCAGTTTTTTCTGCGCTGTATGTATGGCGTGGGTGGGTTTGCGCGATACTTAAGAGGGCGCGGTATAATGGCGGCTATAGCGGCAGCCTCGGAGCGGGTTAAAGCATTCGCCGGTTTATGAAACCAATAGTTTGCCGCCGCCTCGGCACCATACACGCCTTTTCCCATTTCTATGCTGTTGAGATATACTTCTATAATGCGTTCTTTGGGCCAAAAAACCTCGATAAGAACGGTAAAGTATACTTCCAGCCCTTTGCGCAACCAGCTACGCTGAGGCCACAGGAAAATATTTTTAGCCGTTTGCTGGCTAATGGTGCTGGCGCCGCGTACTTTTTTCCCCTTTTGTCGGTGGTTATACTTTCGGGCGGCTTTAATAGATTCTACGTCAAACCCGTAATGGTCTAAAAAACGCTGGTCTTCACTGCAAATGAGGGCGAGTTTTAAATGCTGGGGGAACTGGTTGCCGGGGACCCAGCGGTGTCTAAAGACTATTTTTTCACCGGCGCTGCGCTGTTCTATAGTTCTGATAACCATAAGGGGGGTGAGAAAAACGGGGATGAACCGATAGAGAACTACCATGCCTATGGAAAGGATAAAAAACCAAAGGGTTATTTTTTTTACGAGGCGAATTATTTTCTTAATAGTGTATTTCAACAGGTTTGAGGGGCTAGGTTTTTACTATGATGGGAAGTAGTCCTCTAAATCACCTTTGCCTCCTTGTGCAGGAGTTCTATCAATTCTTCCAAGTGGTCTGGGGAAACCAATTTTACAGCGCCTTTAGGCGCTGGTTTTTCAAATTTCAGGATAGCGGTAAGCTGGGCGCTCTCAACGGGTTCTAAAACTGTTAGTGTTTTTTGGCGCGCCATCATAATTCCTCTCATGTTGGGAATACGCAAATCGCTTTCTTGCACCAAGCCTTTTTGCCCGCCTATAACTAATGGGAGCGAAAGGGTGAGAGTTTCTTTTCCCCCATCTATTTCGCGCACCGCCGTGGCTTTGTTTCCCTCCACTTCAACCCCTATACAGGTATTTACAAAATTAGCGCCGGTTATAGCGGCTACCATGCCGGGGACCATTCCTCCATTATAATCTATAGACTCTCTGCCGGCGATAATTAAATCATACCCTCCCTCTGCTACTACACGAGCTATTTGTTTTGCTACAAAGAACCCATCTGCAGGAAAAGCATTTACCCGAATGGCATTATCTGCCCCAATGGCTAAGGCTTTCCGAAGAGTGGGCTCAGTTTCTGCCCCTCCTACATTTACTACAGTTACAGTGGCGCCTTGTTTTTCTTGGAACCATATAGCGCGGGTTAACCCAAACTCATCATTGGGGTTTATAACGTATTGAACCCCTGTTGTATCTAATTTAGTATCGCCATCTGTGAAGTTTATTTTAGAAGTGGTATCGGGTACATGGCTTATGCAGACTAAGATTTTCATATTACTGAGAGGATATGAGGTTTTTTAACAGGGTACAAAGATACCGAATAATTTTTTACGCTTTTAGAGGACAGAAATAGTCTCTCTGCTAAACGTTACTAATTTAAAGCAAAGGGAGCGTATAATTTAAAAGAAGGTATGGCTACCCGAAATCGGCGGGTAGTGGTGAAATTTATCATATTGTAATAGCCTTTCATGGCGCCGGCAGGAGAGGTTAACAAACAACCGGAGCTATAGGTATGAGATTCGCCTGGTTTTATAACCGGTTTTTTACCTATTATTCCTTCCCCGTCAACGGTTTCGGTATAGTTGAGCGAATCAAAAATTTTCCAGTGCCGGGATATAAGCTGAACAGAGTCTTTGCTGTTATTTTCAATGAGGATGCGATAGCCAAAGGCAAAGTGAATTTTGTAGTTTTTGAAGAATGTTCCTTCAAAACGGGTTTCAACTGAAATTTTTATTCCTTTGGTAACCTGGGTAACCATTCTTATTATATTGATATTCAAATAATTAGAGCAATAAACAAATACTTAATTTAGGAGGCTATCTATAATTCCTTCAAAAATATATCTTTTATATCTATCAGCCAAATGATTTTATATAATTATCTGTTATATTTTTATAAACATGAAAAACAACATGGGTTATCGGTTTGTGTAAATATCTCCTCTTGCAGTTTTTACTACGGCTAAGGAAGCATCTGCCAGTGTATAGTTGTTTTATTATACCGCTTTTTTATAAATATTGTAATCTGCTACTTCTTTTTGCTGGTTTATGGGAGCATTGTTTGGAGAAGCAGGTTCTTGCAATTTTGCACTGCCTTTATCTGCAAACTTCAAGCTCACCAGCAGCAAAATAGTATTTACAATAATCAATAAAAAAAGAATTGTAAAAAATAGATACATAGCATAGGTTTTTATTTAGGGGTAAAAGTATAATATTTTTTTGAGACTATGTTCTTTTGTGATAAAAAATATTTGCCTATTTCCATACCTGTACTATCTAAAATATGCCGACTTAGATGGGGAAATGCCAAATTTTCTGTTTGCAGGTTACAACTGCTTTCTTAACCTTGCCACCGGAATATCCATTTGCTCGCGATACTTGGCAACTGTTCTTCGGGCGATGAGGTATCCATTTTCTTTTAGAATTTCAGCTAATTTATCATCTGTCAATGGCCTTCGTTTATCTTCCTTCTCAATAAAAGTTTCTAATATTTTTTTTATTTCTATGGTAGAAACATCTTCGCCTTGTTCATTTTTCATAGATTCTGAAAACAATTCTTTAAGTAGCTTTGTTCCATAGGGCGTATCCACATATTTACTGTTGGCAACGCGGGAAATTGTAGAAATATCCATTCCTATTTTATCGGCAATATCTTTTAAAATCATAGGTTTTAGCTTTCGCTCATCTCCTGTTAAAAAATAGGCTTCCTGGTGTTGCATAATAGCGCTCATGGTAATTAACAGGGTTTCCTGGCGCTGTTTCACAGCTTCTATAAACCACTTGGCGGCGTCTAGTTTTTGTTTTATAAACAGTACTGCCTCGCGCTGTGATTTGGTTTTATCCTTAGCATCTTTATAGCCTTTGAGCATATCGCTGTATTCCCTGGAAACGTATAATTCCGGGGCGTTTCTGCCATTGAGGCTCAATTCTAAGATGCCATCTACTATACGGACAGAAAAATCGGGCACAATATGCTCTGCTGGGCGGTTAGTTTCAGAATATGAACTGCCGGGTTTAGGGTTCAATCGTTCTATTTCGTGTATCGCTTCTTTTAGCTCTTCTTCTGAAACATGATAGCGTTGCAGGAGCTTTTCATAGTGTTTTTTGGTAAATTGCTCAAACGATTTTTCTATTATTTCAATAGCGAGTAGAATTTTAGCCGATTTTTCTCTTTTCCTGAGTTGAATGAGCAAACATTCCTGCAGATTGCGTGCGCCTATACCCAGGGGTTCTAACTCGTGAATTACCTGGAATAAAATTTGTTCCACCTCACCTTCGGTAGTTGCAATATTCTGAGTAAAAGCCAAATCATCTACTACATCGGCAAGAGAACGGCGTATGTAGCCGCTATCGTCCATACTTCCCACCAAAAATTCAGCTATTTTATAGGTTTCTTCAGAGAGTTGAAAGGTGTGAAGTTGGTTTAACAAGTGTTGATGAAAAGAAGTTCCGGAAACATACGGCAGGGTTTTCTCAGCATCGTCATCACTGTAGTTATTAGACTGGAGGCGGTAATCTGGCACCTCATCATCACTCAGGTACTCATCTATATTAATGTCTCCTGCTTCTATATTTTCATTCTCCTCCCCATAGTCTGTTTCAAACGAATCAGGGCTATCGGTCTCATAATCGGCAACCGTTTCTGCACCGGCTTCCAGCGCAGGGTTTTCTTCCATTTCCTGTTTAATGCGTTGCTCAAATGCCTGCGTAGGCAACTGTATCAACTTCATAAGCTGAATTTGCTGCGGCGATAACTTTTGCGATAATCTAAGCTGTATTTGTTGTTTGAGCATACACCCTATCTATAAGCGCCTCCATAGGCTCAGCAAAAATAAGCAATTAAACGGGAAAAATCTGCATACATTCCTATATCACTGCCATAATGTGTTTACTATACTACATATACTAAAATACCCAGAAACTTCTTATATTTGCCTCATGCACCTTGAACGTTATATAGGTACTCTTTTATATCGCTACCAGTGTGTGGTGGTGCCGCATTTTGGAGCGTTCTTATCGCGCACCCAATCTGCATGGCAAGACATGCAAGGCGTATGGAACCCGCCGGCAAAACTCCTTTCTTTTAATGTGCAGCTACAAACCAATGATGGGCTGTTAGCGACATATATTGCGAAAGACATGGCTATTTCTTACGAGGAGGCGATGAGTGAAATAGCGAGAACCGTGATGGTTTGGAATGAACAGATTGGGAGTAGTAAAAAAATATACCTGGAGGGTTTAGGTGAATTGTGGTTCAATGAGCACAAAAGTTTGCAGTTTCAACCTACTGGCGAGGTTAGTTACTTACCTTCTTCTTTTGGTTTACGGGCGGTAACGGCTTCTCCTATTGTTCGTTCTTCTGTTTCCTTGCAAACTGCCGCTTCTGAAAGCCCTAAAACAATACCTCCGCTTGCAAAAAGTCCCAGAAAACCCGTTTATATGGCTTATGCCGCTTCTTTTTTAGTGTTTATTTCCCTGGGTATCACTGGTTATAGCATCCTGAAAAATAAACAACTGCGTTATGCTGAAATGGCTCAGCGGGAAGCCCAGCAACAGGTTGAAAAGACTATTCAGCAAGCTGTTTTTTTTGATAGTGCACCGGTAACGTTACCGGCAGTTACCTTGCAAGTTGCCCGAGAGCGCTTGCCTTATCATGTGGTGGCGGGGGCTTTTCGATTCCAGGAAAATGCCGACAAAAAAGCTCTTGAACTGGTAGCCAAAGGCTATACTGCTAACCAACCTGGGACCAAGAATGGGTTGTATATTGTAACGTACGGCAGTTTTTCTCGGTTAGAAGAAGCTCTTTCTTTTCTACAGCTCATCCGCAAAAAAGAAACACAAGATACCTGGCTGTGGGTCTCAGAATAACTTATATTGTATCTTTGCACTTTATTTTTAACCTGCTTTATGAATCCTAAAACCCCTAGTGAATCGCGCACTGTTATGACGAATATGGTGCTGCCCAGTGAAACCAATCCGTTGAATAATCTTTTTGGAGGCGAGTTGTTAGCTCGCATGGACCGGGCGGCTACTATTGCTGCCGGGAGACATTCGCGCTGCATTGTTGTTACGGCATCGGTAAACCACGTGGCTTTTAACAAGTCTATTCCTGTGGGGAGCGTGGTAACGTTAGAGGCAGTTGTTTCCAGGGCTTTTACTACTTCTATGGAGGTATTTATTGATGTATGGATGGAAGACCGTGAATCGGGGGAGCGCACTAAAGCTAATGAGGGAATTTATACGTTTGTAGCGGTTGATGAGATGGGAAAACCAAAAGAGGTGCCTCCACTGCACCCTGAAACAGACCTGGAAAAAGCCCGTTTTATGGCTGCCTTGCGCAGGCGGCAGCTGAGTTTGGTGTTGGCTGGAAAAATGACACCGGGCGATGCTACCGAGTTGAAAGCGCTTTTTATGTAGCAGGAGTAGCCGATTTTCTTCTATAAATGTATATTTGTGCATATCTTTTCAATAAACTTTTGTTATGTTGTTTCGTCTAATGGTTGTATTCTAAAAAATAAATTCTATGAAAACTGTATTCATTATCCTGGTATGTGCTCTGGCGTTCAACATTTCTTCCTGCGCCCGAAGAGTAGTAGTAGTATCTAACCCGCCGGCTACAACTACAACGATAATCAGAACCGCGCCGCCGCATCATAAAATTGTGGTAGTTCGCGGGAAACGTTACTATTCCTGGGATGGGCATTATTACCGGAAAACGCGCCGTGGTTTTGTAATAGTGAAGTTATAAGCTTAGCATTCCTCTACATACCATAAATCCACTCCTCGGGGTTCAACCGGTTTGTGTCTTTATAAATAAAGAATTTCAGTTCGGTTTTGCCGGAAGAAGGGCTGCTGAAAATTTCGCCAATCGGTTGTTTGGCGGTTACAGCATCGCCTTTTTTCACATATACTTTTGAGAGGTTATAATAAGTGGTTATATAGTTTCCGTGCCGCACTTGCACGGCTTTATTTCCACCGGGAACAATAATTACAGCCGAAACTTCCCCGTTGAATACACTACGGGCTTTAGCTCCTTCTGCAGAGGCGATAGTTACCCCGCTGTTAAATCGTTTAAGGCCCGGGTACACCGGGTCTGCATACTCCCCATAGCCAGTGCTTTTTACTCCTCTTTCTACGGGCCAAATGAGTTTTCCTTTATTCGCCGAAAAATTATCTGCCACCAATTTGGCTTCAGGGGTTAGTGTAAAGGTGTTGGTGTTAGCGCTTTTTCCAGATTTTTTATTTGCTTCGGCTATGGCTTCCCGTATCAGTCGCTCTATACGGCGGTCAATTTCATCGGCTTCCTGCTGTTTTTTTCGTATTTGCGACTTGTATTCTCCTTCTTTTTTCTTAATAATTGCTATGAGTCTTTCTTGCTCTTGTTTTTCTTTTTGGAGCGCTTCCTGGGTTTTTCGGTTTTCGGCGATTACAGTTTCTTTTTCTTTTCGTTGCACAATAAGGCGATTGGTTAGCTCTCTCATTTCTGCGGTTTTAGTTTGTAATGCTTCGCCTTGTCGCTTGCGATAACGGGTATATTGTTTCATATATTGAACCCGCTTGTATGCTTGCCAGAAATTTTTGGAGGAGAGGAGGAACAGCAGGCGGCTGTCTTTTGATTGGTTCTGGTATGACTTCTGTATCATGTTGGAATATTCTTTTTTGAGCCGGTACAACTCTGCCTGCAATCTATCCATATTGCGGGTATTAGAGTCTATTTCTGCACTCAGAAGGTTAGCTTGCTCATTCATAACCTCTATCAGTTCTTGCCGCACGCGGATTTTTTGAGTTACATCTTCTATTTCGGTGAGAGCATTTTTTCGCTCATTGGCTTTTTGAGAAAGAAGCGAGTTTATTTGTTTAATTTCTTCTTGTAAGCGGGCTTTTTTTGCCTCCAGCTTTTTCTGTTCCTGCGCCTGCGTTGCATGCGGGAGCGCAAAAGCGATGAACAAGCCAAAAAGGCATATAAACCTGGTGCAGGCAGGGTGTGTTTTACTGAAGGGTGATTTGTTTATAACCATCTGGAATGTTGTAAGGAAAGGATAGTTCTTTATTAAACTCTATATTTTTATAAGAAAGTTCTATCTGGGTAATATGTTCGCCTTCGGAGGCAGCAATGATTATTTCTTGTGGTATGAGTTTGTTTTCTATAGTTTGATAGTCGTTGTAACGAATGTTGAGAGTGCGTTTTTGTTCGGGTTGGGTAAGTTCTTGCAAGATTATTTTATAATGTAACGGCTCTATAAAAAAGGTTTTTTTGAATGGCGGGGTTTCTTTTTTAGGTATGAGTTGGTATGAATTATTGATGATGGATATAGTGTAGGGTTCTTCTTCAAGGTTAAAGATAGCTTGTCCTAATAACATGTTCTGTACCTTTTCAAAGTTGAGTTCGGCGCCGAGAAGGTGGGTAAGATACGAAAAATCGCCATCAAAATAGGTATTGTCCAGCTTGTTATAAAAACTCACACGGGCAGGAGTTATAAGCATTTTCGCCATGCTCAGGGGAGCGCTCAACCAAATGGTTTTGTCTTTCTCCATACGAAACGTCATGGTATAGCTTTGGGTAGAGGCGCCATCGTTATAGGTTACTTTTAGCCGGCCGCTCAGGGTTTTGAACAGGAGGGCATTGTCATAGTGATTTTTAATAATGTGTTTTGCCGCCATCTCTTCGCTGGCGAGTCCTTTTGAAACGGCTTTCTTAGCGCCGCAAAAGGTGAGCAGGGGGGCTATAAGAAGGGTAAGAATGCTTTTTAATACATATCGTCTGCGCCTCATAAAATTAGCTTTTATTCTTTAGTTTTTGAAGATACTCCTGGGCTTTCTGTTGGTTTCCAAGGGCTGTATAGGCGGCTGCTAATTCTTTGTATATATTTTTTTCCAATGCTTTATCATCCGCCAAAAAATCGAGCGCCGTTTCCAAAACAGAAATTGCTTCTTTGTATTGGGTACGCTTAAGAAGGGTTTTACCTTTTATATAATAAAAGGTTGCCTGCGCCGGGTAGTTTTCTAAAATACCATCTATGTAGGTAGATAGGCTTTTGTAATCGGCTGCTTTTTCATAGATTTCTATAGTGCGGTTTATATCGTTTAACGGGTTAACGGGTGGGGGAATAGTTTCCTGGTTTTTTGATTCAGTATAAGGCTTGTCAGAACTCATTAGCGCCATGTAGCGAATTCGTTGGTTGGTGCGCTGGGCAGTGGTTCCGAGACTGTTGTTCAGTTCGTCCAGGAGTTGAATGGCTTCTTTGTACTGCTGGTTTTTAGCATATAGAGAGGCTAAGTTTTCTTTATAAACTGGGTGTTTTTGGGCTAATTGTTTGCCTAATTCTATGGCTTCGCTCTCTTTGCCCTGGGCTTTATAGGTTTCAAAAAGAGCGTCAAGATACCACCTGTTTTCGGGGTTTTTGGTAAGGGCGTTTTTAAGGTATGTTTCTGCCTGCTCATAGCGTTTTAAGGCTGCATAATTTTTGCCTAATTCATAATCAATCACTTCATTTTCGGGCTCTGTACGCTTGCATTCCATGAGTTTGGCTACAGCTTTTTCATAATTTTCAATGGCTTGTTGGCGCATGGCTTCAAAAAAACACTCCTGAAAGGCGTCTGAATTTTCCTCCAGTGAGGTATCGGCGCTTTCTTTTTCTTCCTGACTCGTTGCCGTGATGGGGGCAATAGTTAGCGCCAGGAAGAGAAAAAAGATGTGTTTATTTTTTTTTATCATACTTGGTTTTAGCAGAAAGCGGTTTTTTTATATCAATTCAGAATAATCGCCAAGACTTACAGTGCTATAATTTCCATCAAATATAACGTGGTTTCCTATCATAGCGTTGGTTAATTGGGCGTTTTTTATATGAGTATGGGTTTGTATGAGGCTATTTCTGAGGGTTGCATTTTCCAGCAGGGAATAGTCTCCTATAGAAACATAGGGGCCTATAGTAGCGTTTTTCAACTGCACGTGTTCGCCAATATAGCAGGGTGGAATAATGCGGGCATTGTTGAGAACTGCTGTATGGGCTACTAATTGTTTGCCTTTTTGGTAAAGAAATTCTAACATTTTTGAATTGGTTTCAATGGTTACCGCTTTGTTGCCGCAGTCCATCCAGTGAGTTACTTTCCCGGGAACAAATTTCATGCCTTTTTGAAGGAGGTGTATCAACGCATCTGTGAGCTGGTACTCTCCTCCACGGGTAAGCTGGTTATCAAGAAGGTTTTGCAGTTCGCTGCGAAGGGTGGCTCCTTCTTTAAAATAATAGATGCCAATGATGGCAAGGTCTGATATGTTTTCTTTAGGTTTTTCCACGAAACCGTTAATCTGGTTCTCAGAATTGAGTGTTACTACGCCAAAAGCGGCGGGGTTATCTACTTGTTTCACCCAAATAATGCTGTCAGCGGAGGGGTCTAACGTAAAATCGGCTTTAAAAAGGGTATCGGCGTATGCAATTACAACAGGGCCTTCTATGGCAGGGCGGGCGCTCATAATGGCGTGGGCGGTGCCAAGGGGTTCTTCCTGGTAATAGATGCTGCCTTTGGCGCCTGCTTTACGGGCGATGGTTTTGAGGTCTTCTTCTACCCTATTTCCAAAATCTTTGTGTATAATAAAGGCTATTTCTTCTATGTCTTGTTTTAAAAGTTCGGCAATGTCTTCTACGAGTTGGTGCACAATGGGTTTCCCCGCTATGGGGATGAGGGGTTTTGGCACCGTGAGGGTGTGTGGGCGCAGCCGCGAGCCTCTGCCTGCCATGGGGATGATGATTTTCAAGGGTACAAGAGTTATTTATATATTAGGATTATGAGTTCAGAATTTTAGCGTTTTCAAGATTTCAAAATTAGTTATCGGTGCACTTTTTATTTACCGGGGCGCTTTATTTATGGCTGCCAGGAGCTATTGTATTGTTGTTATCATTTGTTTTTTTCTTTGTGCCGGTAGTTTCGTTCTATAATTCTTATTGTTAGCTCTTACATATCCTGAATGTTTTACCTCATTCCTCCCATCATTTCCATAATACGTTTACCGCCTCCATTTTGCACCATTTTCATCATCTTGCCCATTTGTTCAAATTGTTTTAAAAGTCGGTTCACCTCCTCTACAGATGTGCCGCTACCGGCAGCGATTCGTTTCTTTCGGCTCATATCTAACAGGGAAGGTTGGGAACGTTCCCTGGGAGTCATAGAGTAAATAATGGCTTCGGTGCTTTTAAAGGCGTTATCATCTATATCCATTCCTTTTATAGCTTTGCCCATGCCGGGAATCATGCCAAGGAGGTCTTTCATATTTCCCATTTTTTTTATTTGCTGAATTTGCTCCAAGAAATCGTCTAACCCAAATTGGTTTTTAGCGATTTTTTTCTGGAGTTTCCGCGCCTGGGTTTCGTTGAATTGTTCCTGGGCTTTTTCTACGAGAGAAACCACATCGCCCATCCCGAGGATACGCTCTGCCATGCGGTCGGGGTAAAAAACATCCAGGGCTTCCATTTTTTCGCCGGTGCCAACTAATTTAATGGGTTTGTTCACTACCGCTTTTACAGACAGTGCTGCACCGCCCCGTGTGTCGCCATCTAATTTAGTGAGCAGCACCCCATCAAAATTCAAGACATCATTAAATGCCTTTGCAGTATTCACGGCATCTTGTCCCATCATAGCGTCTATAACAAAAAGGGTTTCCTGCGGGCGAAGGGTTTTGTGAATGCGGGAAATTTCGGCCATCATGGCTTCGTCTATGGCTAAACGGCCGGCGGTGTCTATAATAAGAACCGTATGACCGTTCTTCTTGGCATGGGCAAGGGCGTTCTGGGCTATTGTTAGCGGGTCGGTAGTTCCAGGTTCTGCATATACCTCTACTCCTATTTGGACGCCTAAAACCTGCAACTGGTTTATGGCAGCCGGGCGATAGATGTCGCATGCCGCCAGGAGGGGTTTTTTGCCTTTTTTGGTGTGGAGGTAGTGTGCCAGCTTACCCGAGAAGGTGGTTTTTCCAGAGCCTTGCAAACCCGCCATTAAAATTATGGAAGGATTGCCAGAGAGGTTTAGTTCGGCGGCTTCGCTGCCCATGAGAGTGGTGAGCTCATCTTTTACCAGTTTCACCATGAGCTGGCCGGGGTGCAGCGAGCTAAGCACTTTTTGCCCGATGGCTTTTTCCTTAACATTGTTGGTAAAGTCTTTGGCTATTTTGTAGTGTACATCGGCATCGAGGAGGGCTCTGCGGATTTCTTTAAGGGTATCGGCAACGTTGCTTTCGGTAATTTTGCCATGTCCTTTGAGCAGGTGTAGGGCTTTTTCAAATTTTTCGCTTAAATTATCAAACATGGGTCTTTTTGATTTAATTGTATAAAAATACTACATCTCGGCATTACATTCTATCGGGTACTTCTATTCCCAGGAGGGCTGCTCCAGCCCGGATGATGTCGCCCGTTTTTTTTGATAGTTGAACCCGGAATAGTCGCTGGTTTTCTGTTTCGGCTCCCAGGATGGGAACGGATTGATAGAAAGAATTAAATTCTTTCACCAACTCGTAGAGATAATTGGCTACCAGGGCAGGGCTATACTCGCGGGCAGCATCCTGGATGATTTCCGGGAAAAGTTGGAAGAGCTTCAGGAGTTGTTTTTCTTTTTGGTCAAGTACTATATGGGTAACGGGCGTTGCATATTCTTCCTGGCGAGGGGCAATTTTCCTGAGAATAGACTGGATGCGGGCATAGGTATATTGAATAAAGGGGCCTGTATTGCCATTAAAATCAATAGAAGCCTGGGGGTTAAAAAGAATGCGTTTTTTAGGATCTACTTTCAAAATAAAATATTTAAGGGCGCCCAACCCTATGGTTTGGTAGAGGTGTTGCTTTTCTAATTCTGAGTATTCATCTAATTTACCGAGTTCCCTGGCAATTTCTCCAGCGGTATTGGTCATTTCTTCTATAAGGTCATCGGCATCTACCACAGTTCCTTCGCGGCTTTTCATCTTGCCGCTGGGCAAATCTACCATACCATAGCTAAGGTGATGCAATTGTTCGCTCCATGAAAATCCTAATTTTTTAAGAATCAGGAACAAGACTTTAAAATGATAGTCTTGTTCATTGCCCACCACATATACCATACCTCCTACATCGGGGTGGTCTTTTACCCGTTGAATGGCAGTGCCTATATCCTGGGTAATATATACCGAGGTGCCATCTGCCCGCAAGACAATTTTTTCATCTAAGCCTTCGTCAGTGAGGTTTACCCATACACTCCCATCATCTTTACGGTAGAAAACGCCTTTTTGCAAGCCTTGGGCCACTACTTCTTTTCCCAATAAATAGGTGTCGCTTTCATAATAATACCTATCAAAATCTACCCCCAGTTTTTTATAAGTGGCTTCAAAACCCTCATATACCCATTGGTTCATTCTTTTCCAAAGGGCAACGGTTGTTTCGTCGCCAGCCTCCCATTTGCGTAAGAGTTCCTGGGCTTCGAGCAGTATGGGGGTTTGTTTTTCAGCTTCCTGGCGGGGAGTGCCTTTTGCCTCTAATTCACTTAGCTGCTGTTTATAAACCTCGTCAAACTTCACATAATAGGTACCTACCAGTTTATCTCCTTTGAGATTTTCAGAGGGTATTTCGCCCTGCCCGTATTTTTGATAGGCGAGCATGGATTTGCAGATGTGTATGCCGCGGTCGTTGATAATCTGGGTTTTATAGACTTTTTTGCCAGCGGCTTTGAGAATCTGGGCTACTGAATAGCCGAGAAGATTGTTGCGGATATGCCCTAAGTGAAGGGGTTTATTGGTGTTGGGAGAGGAATATTCTACCATTATAGCTTTTTCGCCGGCTTGCAACGGAACGCATCCATAGCGGGAGTTACCTTTTATTTCATTGAAAAAACGGAGATAGTATTTATCTGCTATCGTTATATTTAAAAATCCTTTTACAACATGGTAGTTCTTAATCTCGGGTAGTTTTGCCAGCAACCAGTCTCCAAGGGCTTTGCCAATGGTTTCGGGCGATTGCCTGGCAAGGGTGGTCATAGAGAAAAGCACCACGGTTATATCACCTTCAAACTCTTTCCGGGTAGGTTGAATATCTACTGAACTCAACGTAGCTCCATACAATTCGTTAAAGGCGACTTGTACCGTTTCTGTAATACAATGTTGAAGATTCATGCAGCGTTTTTTGAAGTGCAAAGATACATTTTTAGAGGCATGGAGGGTACCTGTGAAAGGCATTCTCACTGGCAGGCATTACCCTTTTCGGGAAACTAAGAATCTCTTTGCACAAAACCCCACCACGTTTACCCTCCGTAACGCTGTATCCACTCCTGTTGCATTTGCTGGATAGCCTCTATACCACCGGTGGAGAGGATATAAATTAAATACCCTAAAAAAGCTACGCCTAATACAATTCCCACAATCGCCAATATCTTACCTGTACTCACCTGGTCATAGTGGGTATATTGATCGGGGTCTTTGCGATATAGCTTGGTAGCTTTGTGCGCCAGCACTATGGTTATCACGGCAATAATAAGCCCCAGAATGCCATAACAGCAGCAAGAGAGCACAATAGATAAAATGCCAAGAACAAGGATAAGGGTGGCATTAGGTAATTTTTGTTTTTCTATGTACATACGTTTTACGTTTTAAAGATGTGAGTTCATTTTTATAATATAGCTAATGATGATGATGAGCACATTGAGAATAACCAATACTGTTTTTATTTTACCATCATACTTAAAAGGATAAAAAACAGTTACCACAAGAAACATTGCCAGCAGCACCAGTGTATAGATAGCGGGGTACATAAAAAACGCTTCTCTAAAACGTCCCTGGCAAAGAAGGGCAAATGCTCGCTGGAGTCCGCAGCCCGGGCAGTCAATTCCAAAAAGCTGCTTGTTAAAGCAGGGAATCATGTAGTTTTCTATCTTTAAAAAGATACTCATAAAATGTGGGAGCTAAAATACTGTTATTTTTTGAATACATACGTTTCTGCGCCGTATTTTTGACCTGTTTTTTGTTATAGAAACTGCTATATGAGCTCATTTAAACCAGGAGACAAGGTGGAAGTGATAGATGAAACCATACGGGGCGTTATACAAGCCTTAACAGGAGAATGGGTTTATATGGTTACGGATGAAGGTTTTGAGATGAGAGTAAAGCCTCGTGAAATTGTGAAAATTGAGGATAATGCGCTGCTCAAGGTCAACCGGAGGGAAGTTTCCATAGCGCTTAAAGAAAAAATGAAAGGTGTGGGGAAGCCGAAAAAATCTATCTCTTCTAAAAACAAAGAGCGGTTCATTAAAGAGGTAGATTTGCACATCCATGAATTAGTAGAATCTACCAGTGGAATGGCAAAATATGAAATACTGACTTTACAGCTTGAGATGGCTAAGGCTCAATTAGAAACAGCTTTTAAAAACCGGTTGCAGCGAGTTATATTTATTCACGGTGTAGGGGAAGGAATATTGAAAAACGAATTGAAAAACCTCTTTAAAGGGTATGATAATATAACCTTTTACGATGCCGATTATCGCAGGTACGGGCAGGGGGCTACTGAAGTTTACATCTACCAAAATCCTGATTAATCCGGCTTAGCGTTTTTTCATGAAATAATTCTTTAAAACCCGTAAATTAAATGAAAAGTTATCCCAAATAGTTACAGGAATTTATAATACGCTTAGGGTATTAACCTGAAATAGCTCTGCAAAAAACTATGCAATTAAAAATAGAGTTATCACAAAAAAAACACCCCTTTCTCCTACCCTTATCTCAGCCTTGTGTTAATTAGTAATAAAAACCCCCAGTTGAAAATTTGTATCTATAATCTGCTCCCCATTTTCATTCGTCAACACCAAATTTTCAATAGTAAAAGTATGTTGAAACAACCCGCCTCCTATATCTTCTGTATCTATAACAAGTGTGCCGCCGGTAGCCTCTAATTCCTCTTCTACCAGTGGAAGAGCCGGTGGAATAGGGCTACAAAAGTAGGCAGAAGAAACCGAGCCTTTAAAAAACCGATAGTAGAATTGAGATTGAGCCGGAATAGCAGAAACCACCTCTCCTACCGCATTTTGCAAAATCCCTTCCTGAAGCGCCAAAATAAGGCTTTCATCATTTTTTACCTTAAAAAATACGGTGGTGGCAATATCATCTGTGCAGGCGTCCAGGGATACTCCTTCAAAATCTATGGTTTTCACCTCCAGGTCGCCATCATTGCACTGGCAACACGCTAACAGGAGAAAACAGCTTAGCAATACTCTCATTTATACGCAATTCTAAATATTCAAAAACAAATGTACATTAAAAAGAGTTTTGCTGCGAAACAATCCATACCTAAATTTTTTAGAGTATTTTTGCTCGCTATGAAAAGCGTTTACTTAGACAATGCTGCCACTACGCGGGTACGAGATGAGGTGGTACAACGCATGGAACTTTCTTTAAAAGAATGGTATGGCAACCCTTCTTCTACCCACAGTTTTGGCAGAACTGCCAAAGCCCAGGTAGAAAAAGCCCGTAAAACCATAGCCGGTTATCTAAAGGCTCTTCCATCGGAGATTATTTTTACCTCCGGGGGCACGGAAGCCGATAATATGATTTTACGGGGCGCCGTAAGAGATTTAGAAGTGCGCACCATCATTACCTCACCAATAGAACACCATGCCGTGCTGCATACGGTTGAACAATTAGAGCGAGAGTATGCCATAACAGTAAAATACTTGCGCCTGGATGCATGGGGAAATCCCGATTTTACTCATCTTGAAACCTTATTACAGGAGCCCGGGGAGAAGAAATTGGTGAGTCTCATGCACGTAAACAATGAGATAGGTAACATACTTTCTATTGATGAGGTTGCAGAACTGTGCAAAAAATATGGCGCCTGGCTCCATTCAGATGCCGTACAATCCATTGGCCACCTGGAGTGGAACGTTCAAAAAACGGGGGTGGATTTTTTAGCTGCATCTGCCCATAAGTTTCACGGGCCTAAAGGCGTAGGGTTTGCCTACATCCGAAAAAATTCAAATCTCAAGCCTCTTATATTTGGAGGTGAGCAAGAGCGGGGGCATCGCGCAGGCACGGAGGCTATTCACAATATTGTAGGATTAGAAGAAGCCCTCACGCAGGCATACAACCGGTTGGCAGAAGAGCAATCTTACATACTTGGCTTGAAAAGCTATTTTATTGAAAAAATACAAACTGCCTTCCCTACTGCTTTCTTTAACGGAATGTGCGCCGATAACCAAAAAAGCGCTTATAACTTAGTGAATGTTTGCCTGCCCTTTGAGGAAGAACTGGCGCCGTTGCTGCTCTTTCATTTAGATATGAACGGCATTGCCTGTTCCAAAGGAAGCGCCTGCCAGAGCGGCAGTGATACAGGGTCGCACGTGCTGCGCAACATTCTCGACGGAGAAAACCTGAAAAAACCGTCTCTCCGGTTTTCCTTTTCAATTTATAACACCCGTGAAGAAATAGACTATACCATAGAGGTGCTTAAAAAAGTTATGAATGGTGAAGTTTAACAATTTTCTTCGCCCCTTCCTGCCTTGCATCTAATCGAGTTTCTCCACCTTATTTTCATCAAAAGAAGAGGGGAGTAATTTTGGAATCAGTTTTATGAATAATGGCAACAGCACACCTCCGCCGGGAAGTGCAAAAATAGCCAGCGATGGTATTGCCTTAAAAATATCTACCAGTTGCCGCTTTACCTTCTGTTTCTCTTCTTTAGAAAGTTTGCGCGAGGTAGATTTAGAAAGCAACACTACTAATTCTTTGCTCTCTAAAAATTCTTGTTGCAGTCGCTTTTTATTCCGAATAATGAGATAGCTTACCATTTTATAAGAATGGTCATAAAAATGTTTTATGCCATAACTATCCTGCAAATGAGGCAATTTATCTTTATGCCATTCATAAAACGAATATACCTGAGCTACTGCCTCTTCAACAGCAGCGAAAGAAAGATGCATATCATCTGCAAGTTTTTTCAGGAAGCCCATTTCGGCGGAATCTAAAAAGCCATCTTCCCACACTGTCATAGCCGCAACATCCAGCAGATAGAACTTCTCTAAAGTATGAATGGTATTCTCTTCCCGCTCTTTATTATCATGGGTTGTTACGTTTTCTTTTTCCTGGTAGCGTAGCGAAGCCTCAAAAAGTTTCAAAAGCCGGCGGTGGTAATTAGTTTTAACAGCTTTGGCGCTAAGCGCCTCATAAGCGGTGGAGATTACCCGCCGTTCTAAGGAGGCTATATATGCCTGTATGCGGCCTTCAGCACCACTTACAAAAGCGCGGTATGCCAGTACATCTATAAACAGCAAGGAGTTGGTAACCAAAGCGCTGAAACTCCTTGTGAACCGGTTGCCATCGGGTTGAACGCGTATATGAATCAGTCGTTCTAATTGATGCGATTTCTTTTTGCTATTGAACAACTTCCCAAAAAATGAAGGCTGCAAAAGATTTTGTTCGCTGTAAAAAGAAAGGGCGCTTTCTATAAAACTATTCAAATCGGCTCGCCCGGTTTCCAAGCAATAAACCTCATAAAAAGCGAGGAAAAGATTCACCTTCGCCAATTCTTCCTCCGTAAGCGTATGGCTGGTTTTTAGTGATTTCACCATACCTATATGAACACCATATACAAAACCAATGCTGCGAAGCAACTGGTACAGAGCATTTACATCTACGGGATGAGAGGCATTTTCAGTTTCAAGAAAAATCACCGTTTTATCAATCCAGCCAGAGGATGAAGGGTTCATAGGCGTTTCAATAGCTTTTAGATAGGTTCTTTAACAAAATTTCAGGTGGAAACAGGTTTAAAGATATCTGCATTGTTGAGATAAAGAGCGCTGAATATATTTTTTAGATGGGGCGAGCAATACCTATTCATGGGTTCTGTTGCTTGATAGATTGGCTTGCAAAAATACGCTTTTCAAAGTTGATGGGGTTATTCGTACTTTTGTGGTAAGGCAAAGATACTTCTCTTATATGATGGTAGCATTGCGTAGAAGCGTAAAGAAAATGGCTTTCCTGGCAATAGCCGGTAGCTGGGCGGTGTTTTGCCGCGCACAGGTATCCACGCAACCAGCAGACTCGGTGGAAACACCCTACATTTATATTGAAGGAGATTCTATCTTGCGCAGTTATATAGAATTAGATGAGGTATATGTGTTTGAGCGATTGCAGTTTAAATCGTATGAAGAGCGGGCGAGGTACTATATTCTACGGAGAAAAACTCTTAAAGTATATCCTTATGCCAGGTTGGCGGCAGAGCGTTTGGTCGCTTTGAATGAGCGTTTGGCATCTATTTCTTCCAACGCCAAGCGAAAAAAATATACAAAAAGTGTTCAACACTATATTGAGGAGGAGTTTTCTGGCGAATTGAAAAAGCTTACCCGTAGCGAAGGACAAATCCTGGTGAAACTCATTCACCGGCAAACCGGCAAAACCGCTTTTGATTTGGTGAAGGAGCTACGCAGCGGGTGGCGGGCTTTCTGGTATAACCAAACAGCAAAGGTGTTTAAAATTTCTATAAAAGAAACCTATCGGCCCCAGTTGGTGCAAGAAGATTACCTGATAGAAGATATTTTACAGCGCGCCTTTGCCTCCGGAACACTCCCTAAACAGCCTTCGGCGCTGGATTTTGATTATACAAAACTCTCTAACAAGTGGGGAAAACCCAAAACCTATTCTCCCTGATGGGTGTTGGTTGACTGAAAGAGGGCGCTTACTAATTGAAAAACGCCTTTAAAACCCATTGCAATAGCGCTCATACATACTGCTAAACCTACAATGAGTACGGGAAGATAGAGGGAATGCCCCTGGTTTTTGAAAGCGGAATAGATAATGATGGGCCCGCTAAACATGAGGAGAAGGGTGATGAGTAGCGAGCGGATGCCTTGTTTAAATTTTTTTCGGTTCATGTTTTTCTATTTTTCAAAAATTCTAATGCGTTGCGCACACTCCCATGCGCGAGGAGAAGCCGCTCTGCTTCTTCTCCCGATACAGGTGCGGCAGCGGTTATCATTCGCACGCCTCTTTCTATGAGTTTTCGGTTGCTCAGTTGCATATCTACCATTTTGCTGCCCTTTACTCTTCCCAGTTGTATCATAGTGGCAGTAGAAATCATATTGAGCGCCAGCTTTTGGGCAGTGCCGGCTTTCATGCGCGAGCTGCCGGTTACAAACTCCGGGCCTACTACAATTTCTACCGGAAAACGCGCTAACCTGGCAAGCGGGCTATTACGGTTACAGGTAATGCAACCGGTGGTAATGCCATGTAGATTGCAGGCTTCTATGGCTCCCAGCACATAGGGGGTAGTTCCCGAGGCGGCAATGCCTATCACCACATCAGAGGAGTGAATGTGATGCGCCTTTAAATCGTTCCATCCTGCCTCAGGGGAGTCTTCGGCGAATTCTACAGCTTTCCTGATGGCGGTATCCCCGCCGGCGATAATGCCAATAACCTGGTGGAAGGGCGCCCCAAAGGTAGGCGGACATTCTGAGGCATCTAAAATACCTAACCGACCGCTGGTGCCAGCGCCTATATAAAAAAGACGCCCTCCTTTTTTAAGGTGTTCTATTACCTTTTCTACCAAAACTTTTACTTGGGGCAGGGCTTTTTCTACAGCAAACGGAACGGTTTTGTCTTCTGTATTTATGTTGGTAAGCAGTTCATCTACACTCATCTGCTCTAAGGAGGCATAATGAGAATCTTCTTCGGTAGTTTTGTAAAAATCCATGTTCAAAATTAGGAAATTATCTGTTTGAAGCAGCATACGAAAATAAGCGAAAAAAATCTTCCTCGTAGCGCTCCCTGTCATTAAAAAACTACCCGCCAAGAAATATCTTAAAATATTTTCAATGTAAATCTGTTTTAAAGAAGATGGTAAAAAGAATACTTATACTTGTCTTTTTGATATGCAGCGCCAATGTGAAAGGGCAGGACATAAACCATCGGTACAAACGCTCTCGGGTGATTGTGAAAGATACTATTCAAATAGACACGGTGAGCATTATGCCTTCTTTTTTTAAATTGCTCGACAGGGATGGTAATGAAATAGACGCTTCGCTCTACGAGGTAGATTTTCCAAAAGCCCGCCTTATTTTAAAAGAGCCCTCGCAAATAGTTTCTGATTCTATTATAGTGAACTACCTGCGGTACCCCGATTTTATTACCCGTAAATACAGCGCTTTTAACCGGGGTATTATAGTGGAAAGTACCACGGCATTAAACAAGTTATATGCCGTGGAAAAGCAAGGGCAAAACCCTGTTTCAGGTCTTTTAGATGGATTGGTTGCCAGTGGCAGCATTTCTCGGGGGGTTACCATAGGAAACAATCAAAATGCGGTGCTTACCTCGCAATTAGATTTACAGGTAAGCGGCAATATTGCTTCTGATGTTACGCTAAGGGCATCTATACGAGATGCCAATATACCGTTACAGGATAATGGGTATTCGCAGCGCCTGGATGAATTTGACCAGGTATATATAGCGCTCAACGGGAACGGGTGGAATATGCAGGCTGGAGATGTTAACCTCACTAACAGCGAGAGTTATTTTATGAAATTTACCAAAAAAATAGAGGGCGTTTCTGCCAGGGCTGCATGGGGCGGTTCTCATGGCAAAACAGAGGTTTTTGGGGCGGGCGCCCTGGTGCGGGGAGAGTTCGCTCAAAGTCGTTTCCAGGGGCAAGAGGGAAACCAAGGTCCATATAAATTGATAGGGCCCAACCAGGAACTCTTTATTCTTATTATTTCAGGAAGCGAGCGGGTATATGCCAACGGGGCATTGCTGCAAAGGGGTGAAAATAATGATTATGTAATGGATTATAATGCAGGTGAGATAACATTTACGACAAACCATCCTATTACTTCTGATATGCGTTTATCGGTGGAATATCAATACACTGCTAATTCTTTTACCCGTTTCAGCACGTATGCAGGAATCACCCATCAAACCAACGGACTCCGCATAGGTGCCTATTGGTATGCAGAGAGCGATGCCAAGAACCAGCCTTTGCAGGAAAATCTTTCTCCTGAACAGGTAGCTATTTTAGCTGATGCGGGAGATAACAGGGAGTTAATGGTAGCTCCTTCAGAGAGCCCGGGTAGTTATGCAGAAAATAAAATTTTATACCGGAAAGAATCAATAGATGGTATAGAGGTTTTTGTATATACTAATGACCCTACTCTAACAGATGAGCTATTTACTGTGCGGTTTTCTTTTGTGGGAGCTAACCAGGGCGATTATGCGCTTGTTAATACGGTGGCTACTGGTAGAATTTTTGAATACGTGCCCCGGGTTGCAGGGCTGCAACAAGGAAACTATGCGCCTGTGGTACAACTGATTGCCCCCGATAGGCTGCAATTAGTGGCATTACGGGGAGAGTTTCGCCCTTCGGAAAAAACAGAGATTAGTTTTGAAACCTCTTTGAGCAATCAAGATAAAAATTTATTTTCTCAGCGAGATGATGCAGACAACCGCGGGTTTGCAAGTCATTTTACATTGAAACAGCGAGTTTTTTCAGGCGGTTGGCAGGGCGATGTTTTTGCAACACACGATTTTGTGGCTTCCCGGTTTAGAAATTTAGAAGGGCTATACCAGGTGGAGTTTAGCCGGGACTGGAATTTGTCTTCTACCGCAGGAAATCAATTAGAAAATACGGCGGCGATTTTTGGCGACCAAAGTTTGCTGCGCACTGGTATTATGGTTACTCATGCAGAAAAGGGGCAGTTTCAGTACCGGTTTGAGCGACTGGCTTTTAAAGAGTATGGGGCGGGAAACAGGCATATTGTTACAGGAAATACGAGGTTGAAAAATTTACAATTACAATTATTTGGCAGTGTTCTTAAAAACAGTACATTGGCAGATGAGGCTACTTTTTCGCGATTTCATTTAAAAAGTGTCTATGGTTTTAAAAAAGGTTGGACAGGCGGTATTTTCCAGGGCGAAGACAACCGGCAAAAAGCTATCGCCACGGGTCTTTATACCCTGCTTTCCCAGCGATTTCAGTCCTACCAGCCCTTTATAGGAATAGGAGACAGCACAAAAATTTTTGCAGAAGTGGGCTATACTTTTCGGGTAAATGATAGTATTCGCTCCAACCGGTTAGAGCGTTTCAATACTTCGCAGACCTATTTTTTTCGTTCTCAACTCATTGCATCAGAGAAGGCGCAGGTGAGCGCATGGGTGAGTTATAGAAATTTCCGGTATGAAACGCCCGATACGCACTATGAGACTGCTTTAAACTCACGGCTATTATATAGCCAACGATTCGCTAAGGAAATCATTCACCTTACCTCTGTTTATGAAAACTTGTCTGGAACACTCCCGCAACAAGAATTTAGCTATGTAGAAGTGGAGCCGGGGCAAGGAGTTTATACATGGAATGATTATAATGATAATGGCATCCAGGAACTCAATGAGTTTGAGGTGGCGCCTTTCCAGGACAAAGCCATTTATATACGGGTGCTGTTGCCTAACCAAGTATTCGTGAAAACGCATCAAAATCGCTTCAGTCAAACCCTTACCGCCGATTTTGGGCGATGGGTTAACACAGGGGGCTTACAAAAGATACTGCGGCATTTCTACCATCAAACCTCCTATTTAATAGATCGAAAAATACGCAGAGAAGGAGCTAATTTTAATCTCAATCCCTTTTCAACAGACAGAGAAGACAATGTGTTGGGATTACAACAAAGTGTAAGAGCTACCTTATTTTTCAATCGCGCCAGGCAACGATATACTACTTCCTATACCTACCTGCTCAACGATAGTAAAAATCTCCTTTCCATAGGCGCTCAAGAGAATCGGCTGAATTCGCATCAACTACAATTTGTTCATAAAATGGGCGATTTCTGGTTATTGAGCCTTCTTGGAGCCGTTTCAGATACAGAAAGTTACTCAGAAAATTTTAGCAGCCGCAATTATGAGATACAGGCACATTCTATTACCCCCCGATTGTCATACCTGCTTTCTCTTAACAGTCGTTTAGAAGTATTTTATGAATATGAGAAGAAAGAAAATTTGTTAGGGGCAGAGTATTTGCAACAACAGCGTATAGGGGCCGCCTTTGCCCATGCAAACGCTCAAAAAGCGTCAGTTTCCGGCGAATTTCAAATTTATAACAACCGGTTTACAGGCGATTCTTTTTCACCGGTAGGTTACCAGCTATTAGAGGGATTGCAACCGGGCGTTAACTTCACGTGGACTGCCTTGGCGCAAAAACGACTTACTAAATTTTTAGACCTTAACGTATCTTATTTTGGCAGAAAATCAGAAACATCGCGAGCCATTCATACCGGGAGCATCCAGTTAAGAGCCTATTTTTAGAAATGTTACATTTTTTTCATGGGAGCCACATCATGCTTAAATTCGCCAAACCACCAGTGTTTCTTGAATTGTTTTTTTACCAAACCGAATTTTTTCACGGCATGAATGTTTAAGTAATTCATCATCTCCTCCACAGAATCTGTAAAATATAAGAGATTTAAATCATCCTTCGAGATAGTCCCTTCAGCGAGCATTCGGCTTAGTTGCCCATACATCTGCTCATAATATTCTTTCCCGAAAATAATAACAGGAAAATCTTTAATCATCTTAGTTTGAATAAGGGTAAGCGCTTCAAATAATTCGTCCATAGTACCCATACCGCCCGGGAACACCACAAAAGCATACGAATACTTTAAAAGCACCACCTTTCGTACAAAAAAATAAGGAATATCTATCCACTTATGCAGGTAAGAGTTAGGTTTTTGCTCAAAAGGAAGAATAATATTGCAACCCACAGAATACCCTCCCGCTTCATAAGCCCCTTTATTAGCAGCTTCCATAATACCCGGTCCGCCGCCGGTCATGGTTGTAAAGCCCATACTGGCAATAGCCGCGCCCACAGCCTCTGCTTTTTCATAATAAGGATTGCCGGCGCCAAAACGCGCCGAGCCAAATACAGTAACACAAGGGCCAATAAAGTGCATTTTTCGGAATGCCCTTATAAAAGTAACAGAAACCTTTACAATAAACCAAAATTCACTCAATCGGGAACGGGGACCTTGAAGAAACTTGGTTTGGAGGTTTTCTACTAAATGATGACTGTTGTTTTTCATGGGGGGCAAGTTAGTAATTCATAAGAATATTTTCTCTGCCAAAGGATTAGCTGCTCATCTTTGAAGGGCTATTTTTTCAAGAAAGAACCCTGAAAATCATCCTGATAGGTAATGTATGGTAAAGATATCTTACAGCCTTTAGGAGTTATTTTTAATATTTAACATATAATTATAAGTCATTGATTGTCAATAATATAATATAGAAAGTAACAGGTTTTTAGATACTTAAAAAAGGAGGTACAAAAAAAATTAGCGAAAAAGATTTGGATAATTAACTCAAATTTAAGACTTTTGACCCCAGCTAATTCAAATAACTTAAAAATGAGAACAAGGTACAGTGGATTATTGACGCTGCTATTGGCGTTTATAGTGCATTTTTCGTATGCACAAGAAAAGACAATCTCGGGTAATGTAACCGATGAAGGAAGAAGCCCGCTACCAGGCGTAAACGTAGTGGTTAAGGGAACAAGCCGAGGAACTCAAACCGATTTTGATGGAAATTATAGCATTGCAGCCAGTGTAGGTCAAACATTAGTTTTCAGCTACATCGGTCAGAAAAATGTAGAACGTATAGTGGGGTCTGCAGACATTATGGATGTGCAGATGGTAGAAGATGCCGAAGTATTAGAAGGTGTAGTAGTAACTGCATTGGGTATTAAAAAAGAAAAGCAGGCATTAGGCTATTCAGTAGCAGAGGTAGGCAGCCAGCAATTAGAACAACGAGCCGAGGGCGATGTGGCCCGGGTACTCAGCGGAAAAGCATCGGGCGTAAATATTACCCAGCAAAGCGGTCTTTCTGGTTCAGCCACTAACGTTATAATCAGAGGGTTTAGCTCATTCAGCGGCTCTAACCAGGCACTTTTTATTGTAGATGGCGTTCCTTTTAGCTCCGATACAAATGCGGTGGGAACTTTCGTAAACGGAAATAATGGCTCCAGCCGATTCTTAGATATAGACCCTAACAATATTGAAAGCGTTAACGTTTTAAAAGGATTAGCGGCTTCTACCTTATATGGTTCCTTAGGAAGAAACGGGGTTATTCTTATTACCACCAAATCCGGCTCTGCCAAAGGAGGTTCTAAAAAGAACGAGGTTACTATAAACACCTCTTTGTTCTTCAACGAAATTGCTTCCATGCCCGATTATCAATTTAAATATGGTAACGGGTTTGACCAGGCTTTTGGTTGGTTCTTTAGTAACTGGGGGCCCAGTTTTGAAGAAGACGGACCTGCCGGTTGGGGAAATGGCGCCGCTTTTGACGCCGACGGAACCTTAGCGCATCCTTATTCCACAGCCTCTGCTGCAACAGGAATCCCTCAGGCTTTCCCTGAATTTGCAGGCGCACGATACCCTTGGAGACCTTATAAAAGTGTAGAAAACTTTTTTAGAGTAGGTACCGTATCAAATACCTCTATAAATTTCCGGGGCGCTTCTAACGACGGTGGATTAGCCTATAACATTAACTTTGGACACTTAGAAGATAAAGGCTTCACCCCCGGTAATAAACTCACCCGTAATAATCTAAGCTTTGGAGGTCAGGCAAAATTGACGAATAATTTCACTTTTTCAGGAACGCTCAATTTCGCTCGTACTGATTATACTTCTCCTCCCATTGCAGCCAGCCAGGGTAATGGTGCTTTTGGTTCAGGTTCATCCGTGTTTGGCGAATTATTCTTTACCCCTATAAGCGTAGATTTAATGGGGCTACCCTATCAAAACCCCATAACCGGAGGCAGCGTGTATTATCGTCAGAATAACAGTATTCAACACCCATTATGGACAGTACACAATGCCGGAACACAACAAGAAACCTATAGGGTTTATGGAAACGCATCTGTAAAATATGATATTAATGAAAATTTAAATCTTCAGTATAGAGCAGGGTTAGATATTTATAATGAAAACAACGTAAACTATCAAAACCGCGGAGGTGTAGGCACAGGAAACATCCGCCTGGAAAGCGGTATATATCAAACCTGGACCAATACCAACACGATTTACGACCACAACTTAGTATTAAACGGCAATTATGCTCTTACCGATAAGATGAACCTTGGTTTTAACGTTGGAGGAACTACCCGTAGAGACGTTTTTGACCAAAATGGAATTCAAAGCGATGGACAACAAGCATTTGGGGTTTTACGTCATTTTAACTTCCTGAATGCCGATGAAATTCAGTATTACGTAGCCCGAAACTTTGTTGGCCTGTATGGCTCCTTGGATTTTGATTATAACTCGTATTTATATGTAAACGTAGCTGGAAGAAATGACTGGACTTCTAACCTAACAAAAGAAAACCGCTCTATTTTCTACCCCAGCGGCAGCATATCTTTTGTACCTACCACAGCTATAGAAGGATTAACAAGTAAAAATCTCAATTACTTGAAAGTACGTTTAGGCTACGGTACCTCTGCCAGTTTCCCTACCGGCTATCCTGTAGCTTCAACCCTAACTCTTAATACACAAGATTTTAAGGATGATGAAGGTACCAACACCGTAACCAATACCACCTCTTCTGTTTTAGGAAATCCAAATTTAAAGCCTGAACGACTAAACGAGATTGAGTTTGGGGTGGAATCTAAATTCTGGGATAATAGAATTTCTTTTGATATTTCGCTATTCAAACGCATAACCAAAGACTTGATAGTTAGCCAACCGCTTGACCCATCTACCGGGTACAGCTCTACCAGCACCAATATTGGTGAAATTCAGGGAAAAGGCGTAGAAATAGATTTAGGAATAACTCCTATTAGAAATAGCGACGATGGGTTTAACTGGAGTACTAACTTCAACTTTACCGCCAACGAAACAGAAGTAACTGAGTTAGACCAGGATGTAATTGTGTATAGCGCTTTCTCTAACTTAGGAAATGCCGCTATAAAGGGAGAGCCGTTAGGAGTTATTTTCGGTAGCAGAATACAGAGAAATGAAAATGGAGAGTTTGTAATTAATTCAACGGGAGACTACGCACAAGACCCCGAAGACGGTGTTATCGGAGACCCTAATCCCGATTTTATATTAAATATTATAAATAGCCTGTCTTATAAAAATTTCACCTTCGGGTTCCAGTTCAATTATACCCAAGGTGGCGATATGTATTCTAACACTATATCTACGCTGTTAGGCAGAGGGCTCACCACAGATACCGAAGATAGAGAAAACACTTATGTTTTACCAGGTGTGGATGCCGCTGGTAATCCTAATACGATACAGATAAACAACTCTTCTTATTATTTTAATAATATCGCTTTTGGACCCGCTGAATTACAGGTGTTTGATGCTTCTGTAATACGGTTACAGGAAATTTCATTAGGTTATACAGTACCTACCAAATTTCTGGACAAGACCCCTTTCGGCTCTATATCTCTAACTCTTTCTGGTTTCAACTTATGGTACAATGCCTTTAACACTCCCAAGGGTGTAAATTTTGACCCAAATGTTGCTGGAGTAGGAGTAGGAAATGCCTTTGGATTTGAATTCTTAAACGGACCCAGCTCCAAGAGGTATGGATTTAGCATAAAAGCTACCTTTTAAACACTAAACGAACTGAAAAAATGAAAAAAATGAGAAAATATGTAATCTTAGCGGCTATAGCAAGTTTCATCAGCTTTTTATCCTGTGAAACTTTAGAACTAGATGCCACCAATGATCCCAACTTTCTGGTGGCTCAACAAGCCGATGTAAATTTCTATATGAACAGTATCCAGGAAGATTTTGTACGTCATATTGAAGGAACGGCAGATTATGCTTCCGATGATAATTTTCAGTTGGGAGGCAATCAAAACGGAGATGGTCTGTCTAATATAGGCGCCACCCTTACCCGTATTGCTCAACTGAGAAATTCCAGGAACTATGGTGATGCTTATCAAGCTGTTGATTGCGACGATGAATGGGATAACGCATACAGAGGTATCTTACAGGACATTCGTTCCATGACCCCCCTTGCAGAGGCCATCGGGCAATCTAAGCACATAGGCGTAGCCCAGTTTATAGAAGCATACATCATCGTTTCGCTGGTTGACTTTTTTGGAGACATCCCTTATTCGCAAGCGTTGCAGGGTGCCGATAATCTCTCACCTGGTTTAGACTCAGGGGCTAGTGTGTATGCAGCTGCTATTAACCTTCTACAACAATCCATCGTAAACTTTGGAGATGCCAGCGCCCCTAATCTTTCTATAGATTATTTTTACAATAATAACTACAGTCGTTGGATACGGGCAGCTAATACACTGCTTATGAAAATATACCTCCAAACCCGGTTAGTAGATAATAGTGCAATAGCTAGCTTTAACAGTATTGTAGCTTCAGGCAACTATATCAGTGATAATGCAGACGACTTCCAGTTTTCATGGCCCGCCAGCAGTGCTTCTAACCCAGATACCCGTCATCCCCGATACGGACTAAACTATACAGCTACCGGTGCCACCGATTACGCACCTAACTGGTTGATGAATCTTATGGACACGTCAGATGACCCGCGAATTCGCTACTATTTTTACCGACAAACTGACGCCGTTCCCGGAGCGGAAATCGCCCCTAATGAAGAAACCTTAAGTTGCTCATTAGAAACCCCTCCTCCTCATTATGCCGGATACACTTTCTGTTATCTACCTAACGGTTACTGGGGCAGAGACCACATGGATAATGATGGTACCCCTCCTGATGGTTTCTTAAGAACAGCTCCCGGCGTATATCCTGCAGCAGGGCGCTTTGATGATGACTCCTTTGAAGGTGCAACCCCTGGAACAGGTGGCGGAGGAGCTGGAATTACTCCTATCCTTACTGCGGCCTGGTCTTCATTCATGATTGCCGAGGTGCGAATGGAAGAAGGTAATGAGCCTGCAGCAGAGGCTGCACTAATGGATGGAATTGGCAAATCTATACAAAAAGTAATGAGTTTTGGTTCATTAGACACAGACGCCGATTTATCCTTCGCTCCTACCGCAGGTGACGTTGATGATTATATGGATAATATTTCCGATGCTTTTAATGCCGCCGGCACAACCGGCAAATGGAATATTCTTGCAGAGCAATACTTTGTAGCCTTGTATGGCAATGGTATTGAATCTTACAATTTCTACAGAAGAACCGGATATCCTACTACCCTTCAACCAGGTTTAGAGCCCGACCCGGGAGCATTTATACGTTCATTGTTTTACCCTTCCAATGCGGTAAACACTAACAGTAGCATCCCTCAAAAACCCGATCAAACCCAGCGCGTATTCTGGGATAACAATCCGGCCGCAGGATTTCCTATAGCCAACTAATTGATAATGAAATTTAAAAACAAAAGATATGAAAAATCTAATTGGTAAACAGATAGTTTTCGCCTTCTTGCTCGCAGGTACTCTTTTTTCGTGCAGTGAAGGAGACACTACCTTTGATAAAGTTGACGAGAATATTATAAGGGGCGCTGTATTAAGAACCATTTCCGTAACAAGTTCTACCTTCGACTTTTTTGATACTACTTCTTCATGGTCTGTAGAATTAGAAGAGCAAGACACTAAAAAAGGCGGCCTATTTGAGGCTGTACGAGTATATGCCAGTTATCGCAATACAGCTACCGGGCAAACTGAGCCCGAGGCTTTTGTGAAAACCATCGCCGCATCTACTTTCTCTCCAGGCCCTAATGGATTACCTCGCGGAACGGTCTCCGCTACCTTCAATGAGGTATTAAATGCAACCGGTTTAGGGGTAGGAGATTACACCAGTGCCGACCAGTTTATTATGCGCTTAGAATTGGTGTTAACCGATGGCAGAGTTTATACCAATAATGCCAGCGGGCCTGTAAGCGGAGGAACTTTCTTCGCCTCTCCTTTCCAGTACTCGGTACAATTCTTTTGCGTATTAGCCGATGCTTCCTTATTCGATGGGAATTACATCGTGGTGAATGATGCATGGGCAGATTACGAGCCCGGAGATGTTGTCCCAGTAGAAACTGTTGCCGGCGAACTACGATTCCGAATATTATCTACTAATAACCCTTTTATTTCAAACCCCGGCACTTCATATATGGAGATTACCATAGACCCTTCTGATGGAAGTGTAACAATAGCTTCTAATGAGTGTTTCGATTATGGTGGAGGATTTTGTGCTGATGTAACCGGCACGGGCAGTGTTGGTACTTGTACCGGAGATATTAATTTGGGCGTGCAATTTGGCTCTCCCACTGTCTGGAATTTCTCCCTCGTAAAACAATAATTTTTATATTCCATAACAAAAAATAATCCCGCTAAAAGCGGGATTATTTTTTATGTATTTTTACCCGATGGAACATACACGCCAGATATATGGTATTCGCCCAGTCATGGAAGCCGTGGCAGCTGGGAAATCCATCTCCAAAATATTTATTCAAAAAGGATTGAGAGGCACTTTATTTTATGAGTTAGAAGCCCTTTTAAAAAAATCGGGCATCCCTTGCGCCTATGTGCCTGTTGAAAAGTTGAACCAACTGGCGCCTAAGAACCACCAGGGAGTAGTAGCGCTTATCTCGCCCGTAGAGTTCTACGAGTTAGAAGAACAGGTTATTAGTGTAACGGAATCTGGGAAAACCCCTCTTTTTTTGTTATTAGACGGAATTTCAGATACACGGAATTTCGGCGCTATCATCCGAACTGCCTCCTGCACAGGCGTTCATGCCATCGTTATCCCTCAAAGAGGCACCGCCCCCGTTACTGATGATACGGCAAAAACCTCTGCTGGAGCCGTTTTTAATGTCCCCATCTGCCAGGTAACCCACCTCAAAGATGCTATATATTACCTCCAGGCTTCGGGCATACAAGTGGTAGCCGCCACAGAAAAAGCGTCGCATACATTGTATGAAGTATCTTTTAAAGAGCCTACCGCCATTATTATGGGAGCGGAAGACAAAGGCATCAATCCTTCCCTGTTTAAAATAGCCGATAAAAAAGCTAAAATCCCCATACAGGGAAATATACCCTCTTTGAATGTATCGGTAGCCTGTGGGGTTTTCCTATACGAGGTTTTAAGGCAACGGAATTATTAACAAAACCTGTAACATTCCCATGAGAAAAAAATTATATATATTTTTCCTTACAGTTTAAAATAGCCACCAATCTGACAGCATCGAGAATCTTGTGTTTTTTGCTATTGTTACAAGTATTGCAAGCAATAACCAAGTTATCAAAATGATTAGACCCGAAACTCTGGGCAATTACTTTTTTTCCTGTGTTGGCTTTTATATTTCTCAACTCCTTGTTCAGTTGGTTCGTAGATAAAGGGATTATGTGGTCAATCACAAAACCGCTATCACTATTACAACAAGTAAGTGCCAGCATACACGTTATGCCATATCGTTTTTTTAATTCCTGAAAAAGTATGTTTCTGACACGGTTGAACTCTTTTCTTTTGATACGAGCATCTCTAAAATCAAATAAAGTCTCTATTTTTTTGATAGGTACTCCCATTACTTTCTCAAAATATAATCTATCTTCATCAAATTCAAAATTCATGTCTTCATAAGCTTTGAGTTTCTTACCGATAGAAGAATTTTTCAACCAGGTAGTTCAGATTTTTATTTCTTCCCCCAGTATCGTTTTTATAGCAGCTACCGGTATGCGTTTCTGTTCCATGCTATCCCGGTAACGCAGCGTTACCGTTTGGTTTTCCAGCGTTTGGTGGTCTATGGTAATGCAAAAAGGCGTACCTGCTGCATCCTGTCGGCGATAACGCCTGCCTATAGCATCCTTATCATCATAAGCCGTCATAACATCCCCCTTCAAATCATCAAAAATAGCGCGCGCAACCTCTGGCAAACCATCTTTCTTCACCAAAGGCAATACCGCCACTTTAGTCGGCGCCAGCAGCGCCGGTAAGCGCAATACAGTTCGGGTAGAGCCATCTGCCAACACCTCTTCTTGCAGAGCAGTAGAAAAAACCGCCAGGAACATCCGGTCTAATCCAATAGACGTTTCAATAACATACGGAATATAGCTTTCATTTCGGTCAGGGTCAAAATATTGCAATTTTTTCCCGGAATATTTTTCGTGATTTTTCAAATCAAAATCAGTACGAGAATGAATCCCCTCCAACTCTTTAAACCCAAAAGGAAACTTAAACTCAATATCGCAAGCAGCATCTGCATAGTGCGCCAGCTTTTCGTGCTTATGGAAACGGTAATTTTCGGCCCCCATGCCCAACGCCAGATGCCATTGCATTCGTTTTTCTTTCCAGTACTCATACCACTCCATCTGGGTTCCCGGCGGCACAAAAAACTGCATCTCCATCTGTTCAAACTCCCGCATACGGAAAATAAACTGCCGGGCTATAATTTCATTGCGAAAAGCTTTACCTACCTGGGCAATTCCAAAAGGAATTTTCATTCGCCCTGTTTTTAACACGTTAGAAAAGTTCACAAAAATTCCCTGGGCTGTCTCCGGACGCAGGTACAAGTCCATAGCGCTATCTGCCGAAGCCCCTATCTTTGTGCCAAACATAAGGTTAAACTGTTTCACATCCGTCCAGTTACGGCTACCCGTTTCTGCATCAGCAATCTCCAACTCCTCAATCAAAGCTTTCACATCGGCCAAGCGGCTGGTTTCCAGGGCTATATTGAGCCTTTTTAAAATAGAAGTCGCCTGTTCCCGGTATTTTAAAACAGTTGGATGAGTGTTTAAAAACTCCTCCTTCCGAAATGCATCTCCAAATCGCTTGGCGGCCTTTTCTACCTCTTTTTCAATTTTCGCCTCTATCTTAGAAACATACTCTTCTACCAACACATCGGCACGATATCGTTTCTTAGAGTCCTTGTTATCAATAAGGGGGTCGTTAAATGCATCTACATGGCCAGAAGCTTTCCAGGTAGTAGGGTGCATTAGAATAGCCGCATCAATCCCCACGATATTTTCATGCAGTTGCACCATAGCCTTCCACCAGTAGTCGCGGATAGCGCGCTTTAACTCCGCTCCATTAGGCCCATAATCATACACCGCGCTTAACCCGTCATAAATTTCACTTGATGGAAAAATGTACCCATATTCTTTTGCGTGTGCAACAATTTTTCTAAACTGTTCTTCTTGATTTGCCATGTTGCAAAAATAGAATATTTTATAGGTTTCTACTATTTGAAAAGATTGTATTTTAGCATATAATTATATGTATCCCATCATCCAACAGATAACTTCCTTATTTTTTCCGCCCTGCTGTTTAGGGTGCAGTTATCCCCTGGCAGACAATGAAAAATTAATCTGTACAAAATGCCGGCACCAGCTACCGCTTACCCGAATTCACCAAGAAGATTCTGCGATGGTTGAAAAAATGTTCTATGGGAAAGCACCTGTTGAAAAAGCTACGGCGATGCTTTGGTTTGAGAAACAAGGGATTGTGCAGCATTTAATTCATCAACTAAAATATAAAAACCAGGAAGAAATAGGTGTTTTTTTAGGGAGCTGGCTGGGCGTCGAACTGGCAGAAATACCTCATTATAAAACCATTAATGCAGTAATCCCAGTGCCGTTGCACCCCAAAAAATATCGCAAAAGGGGTTACAACCAGGTGGCAGCTTTTGGGAGAGAAATTGCCCGACGCCTGGAGGCAGACTATCTTGAGACGGTATTAGTGAGAAAACAATATACCCATACACAAACCTATAAAAACCGTATTTTGCGCTGGAAAAATGTACACGATATTTTTTCGCTCAATCATCCTGAACGCATAGCCAATAAACATCTTTTGCTGGTGGACGATGTTATTACCACCGGCGCCACGCTTGAGGCATGTTTACATGTTCTTTTAAAGGGTGAAAATGTGAGCGTTAGCATTGCAGCTATGGCGTTAACAGTATAAATAGTAGGAGTAGTTATTACTGCACGGCATCAAAATGAAAGATATTCTTTTTTACACCTCCTAAAAATTCTAAAAAACTTACGGAAAAACCATACTGGTACTTTAAACCCTTAGCTTATTTTTGTCCCAGCTATTTATTCTTTGTAAATAGTTTTTTCATAGCAAGGTTTATAAGTTGTTTTGAAAAGTCCGGGAGCAATCCCGGGCTTTTTTATTAAATGGGGTTTTTTACTAATTATCCTTAAAAAAACTAAAATTTACGGGAAACCCATACCAAAGGTTTTCGCAAAGTTTCTAATTTAGTAACACTATACCAACCATTACTTTTTTATAGCAGCATTTAGTAAATGCTTTTTATCAACCTCCGGGCAGTTAAAAGCCGCCCGGATTTTATCAAGTCATTATAGAGCCAGATAAAGTAGTAGTTTTTCATTTCCCATCCAATAAAAAAGAAGGTTACTACTGTTTAAAAAAATTTAAATTTTACGGAAAAACCATACCCCTAATAAGGCAAATGTTTGTATTTTAGCATCATCCTACAAAGGATTACTTTTTTCATAGCAGGATTTGTTAATTTGTTTTTATTCGCACCCAGGCTTCTTAAGAAGCCTGGGTTTTTTATATGCCTTTTCACCTTTGCTGCTTAAATAGAAAATAAAAAGTTTTTTCTATAGAGTAATTCTGGGCTATGTGGTGTATGGTATAATTGGTTCAAATACTATTGTGTATGAATATGTCACAAAAAAAAGTAAGCCCGCCATCCAAATTAAATTTATATTTATTGCCTTTTTTCTCTATGAGATTGTCATTGAGCTAAAAATGACGATTATTTATAATTGGTAAGAACCGTTTTATGAAAGAACTACGCATTGTTTTTATGGGCACTCCAGACTTTGCAGTGCCAACACTGGCGGCGCTGCTCGCTACCTCTCATAAAATAATGGGGGTTATAACCGCGCCAGACAAGCCTGCCGGGAGGGGGCAGAAAATACAAGAATCACCGGTTAAAAAATTCGCTCATCATCATAACCTCCCAATACTTCAACCTACTAATTTAAAAGACCCGCAGTTTCTCCAAGATTTAAAATCGTTGGGCGGTAATCTTCAAATTGTAGTAGCCTTTCGTATGCTTCCCGAAGTTGTGTGGAGGCTGCCGCACTATGGAACTTTTAACCTCCACGCCTCGCTCCTGCCACAATATCGGGGAGCGGCGCCTATAAATTGGGTTATTATAAACGGCGAGCGCAAAACAGGGGTAACCACTTTTTTTATAAATGAGCAGATAGATACCGGGGAAATTATAATGCAGGAATCGGTTGAAATTGGGGAGGATGAAACGGCAGGAAGTCTGCATGAAACCCTGATGCACAAAGGCGCCGACTTAGTAGTAAAAACGGTAACCCTTATAGCGCAAGATGCCGTTCACCTAGTTAAACAGCCTGAAAGGAAAAATCTCTTAATAGCCCCTAAAATTCATAAAGATACGTGCCGCATTATATGGGCAAAAACGCCAGAAGAAATTCATCGGCTCATACGAGGCGTAAGTCCCCATCCCGGAGCGTGGACGCTCCTTATAAATAAGGAGGAGAAAATCCCTTTGAAAATATATAGAGCAAGCATTGAAAAAACTGCACATACTCATAAAACAGGGGCGATATGGGTTGATAAAAAACAACTTAAAGTAGCTGTAAAAGATGGATATATTAACCTTGAAGAAATTCAACTTCCGGGAAAACGAAAAATGCTGGCGGAAGAAGTTGTGAACGGGCTAAAAATAGACGCTGATGCTACGGTGGCTTGAAGCGAGCAAGTAAATTAAGATTGTTTTTATTAACAATAACCTCAAGTTATTAACAAAAAACCCCTATTTCAAACGGGAGTGGTTGTGTAGAATATAAATCCGTATAAATTTGTGTACCAATAGTATTTATGTATAACAAATAATGTAACACTATGAACAAAGCAGAATTAATTGATGCTATGGCCGCAAGTGCCGAGATTACTAAATCAGCCGCTAAAAAGGCGCTTGACTCATTTTTTGAAAACGTTGAAAAATCTCTAAAAAAAGGAGACCGAGTTTCATTGGTAGGCTTTGGTTCTTGGTCAGTTTCTAAAAGAGCTGCGCGAGAAGGAAGAAACCCTCAAACCGGTAAAGCTATTAAAATTCCAGCTAAAAAAGTGGTAAAATTTAAAGCAGGAGCTGAATTGAGCAAAGCCGTAAAATAAGGCATCAAAAAACACCTATTCTACCGTGAGAAAGCACTCTTATAAAGAGTGCTTTTTTTCAACATTTAACCCACATACCCTGTCTTATTCTAAAAATCTGTATCTTTAGAAACGAAATCAACAACTCATAGTATGATAGCCCTGAAGCCCGAAAGAGGAAAATTGCTCATCGCAGAACCATCTATTGTAGGCGATACGTCATTTGGAAAATCGGTTATTCTGCTGGCAGAACATAACAAAGAAGGTACCGTTGGTTTTATTCTCAATAAACCTATTCCGTTCACCTTAGAAGAGCTAATTCCTGATATTAAAAAACCCTTTCCTATTTTTAATGGAGGGCCTGTAGAGCAGGATAATTTGTATTTTATACATAGAATTCCTCATTATTTAAATGATAGTAACTTAATAGCAGATGATATATATTGGGGGGGAGATTTTGAAGCCCTTACAGACTTAATAAACCGGTCATACGTGAAAGAAACCGATATTAAATTTTTCCTTGGCTATTCTGGCTGGGCTTCCGGGCAATTAGAAACTGAATTGTCGCGGAACTCTTGGGTGGTATTAGAAAACCGGCATCGCAGTTCTGTAATAGAAAAACCCGCCGCCTCGCTCTGGAAAGAAAAAATGATAGAATTGGGCGGAGACTACCTACTATGGTCTAATGCACCCGAAGACCCTAGCTATAACTAATATTCTCCCTAACCATTTTTTTAGAATGAATACCCTAAATTTTCTATTCAGCAAAAAATTTCTGAGGCATCTTCTAATCGCCTTAGTTGTTTTGCTGGTATTAGGCTTTATAACGCTCCAGTTATTAAAAATAATAACCCATCACAACCGCTCCGTTCAAGTTCCTAATCTTTCGGGCAAATCTCTATACGAAGCCCGTGAGTTGATAGAAGACCTTCATTTGCGCTTCGAAGTTATAGATTCTACTGATTATGACCCTAAGTTTCCCGCCTATTCAGTTATGGGACAAGATCCGGCGCCTGGTACCAAAGTGAAAAAACGGAGAAAACTATACCTTACACTAAACCCCTCTGGTTACAGAAAAGTTATGGTTCCCAATGTAATACAGGTTACCCGCCGAAACGCCGAGTTGCTCATAAAAGCGGTAGGGTTGCAGGTAGGAACTATTTCGTATGTGAATGATATTGGAAAAGATATGGTGCTTTCTATAACCTATAAAGGCAAAGAAATTCAACCCGGCGAGCCGCTTCCCCGCGCCTCTAAACTAAATTTGGTATGCGGCAACGGGCTATCTGCAGATGAGCCCGCAGAAGAGCCTCAACAAGAACCCCAACAAGGAACAGAAAACGATGCACCGAGAGGAGAATAATGATTTTGATACCCAGGAAGACGAACTCTACGAGCATTACAGTTATACGGCAGGGAAAAAACAAGAGCCACTGCGGGTAGATAAGTTTTTAATGAATTTTATAGAAAATGCCACCCGCAACAAAATACAGCAGGCAGCCAAAAGCGGTACTATTTATGTAAATGCAGTCCCCGTAAAAGCCAATTACAAAGTAAAAGCAGGCGATGAGGTGAAAGTTCTATTTACCCACCCACCTCATGAATACCTGCTACAGCCTGAGAATATTCCGCTAAATAGGGTATATGAAGATGATGAACTTATTGTGGTGAACAAACCTGCCGGTATGGTGGTACATCCCGGGCATGGCAATTATAGCGGCACCCTTGTAAACGCCCTGCTCTACCATTTTGGGAATTTGCCTTCAACTGAAACCAGCCGCCCCGGTTTGGTGCATCGCATTGATAAAGATACGAGCGGTTTACTGGTAGTAGCCAAAACCGAAAGGGCTTTGTACCATCTTTCCCGACAGTTTTTCAACAAAACATCCGAGCGTACCTACCTGGCGCTGGTGTGGGGAAACGTACCTGAAGACCAGGGTACTATACAAGGAAATATTGGACGACATCTTAAAAACAGGTTGCAAATGGATGTTTTTCCCGGGGGCGAACAGGGTAAAGAAGCTGTTACGCACTACCAGGTATTAGAACGTTTTGGCTATGTTACCTGGATTTCCTGTAAACTGGAAACTGGCAGGACCCACCAGATACGCGCACACCTGAAACACATAGGGCACCCGCTTTTTAATGATGCGCGCTATGGAGGAGACAAAATACTGAAAGGAACCCGCTATACCCACTACAAACAATTTGTAGAGAATTGCTTTTCCATTCTTCCCCGCCAGGCGCTGCATGCACAAACACTGGGGTTTGAGCACCCTGTTACAGGGGTGTTTATGCAATTTTCCGCCCCCTTGCCTCCTGATATGGAGCAATGCCTGGAAAAATGGCGGCATTATGCCAGGCATCGTCTGCCCGATTTGTAATGGCTTTTTCGTAGTTCCTTTTCCACGAATTTTATATGAAACATGGTTGTTCATTTCTGCCGCGAATGGTATCTTTGAAGATTGAATAAAATTCTCACCAATCTCTGAAAACGAAGTATATGAAAATAGTGCTTTCCCCTGCAAAATCATTAGATTTTGAGAGCCCGCTACCCGCTGACTATTACACTTCGCCCTGTTTTTTGAAAGAAGCCGAGCAATTGAATCATCTCTTAAAAAAACAATCGCCCCGAAAACTCGCCCGCCTTATGGGTATTTCCCCAAAACTGGCGGCGCTAAACTGGCAGCGTAACCAGGAATTTACCATTCCCTTTAACCCTCAAAACGCTCGCCCCGCCCTGTATGCCTTCAATGGAGATGTTTATGAAGGGTTAGATGCCTATACGCTGCCCGTGAACAAATTAGACCTCTTGCAAAACAACCTTCGTATCTTATCTGGTCTCTATGGAATACTAAAACCCTTAGACCTCATACAGCCCTATCGGTTAGAAATGGGCACGCCTCTTAAAATTGGAAAGAAGAAAAATCTCTATGCCTTTTGGAAATCTATTATTACAAAAAAATTAAACGACGAACTCCAGGAAAATGAATTGTTCCTTAACCTGGCGAGCGATGAATATTTTCATGTAATAGATGCAAAAAATCTAAAAACACCTATTATTAAACCTCATTTTAAAGAGTTTAAAGACGGGACATTAAAAACCATTAGTTTCTTCGCCAAAAAAGCGCGCGGCCTCATGGTACGTTATATAATAGACACCCAGGCAAAAACATTAAACGATATACAACAGTTTCATTATGAAGGCTATCGTTTTAGCGAAGCCCATACCCTGCACCAGCACGAACCCGTTTTTATACGCTAACCTTGTTTATACATCAACATCCATATTCGCCCTTTATTCCCAAAAATGCCACCAAGCTCATTGTGGGCACATTGCCCCCTCCCCGATTTTCTACAGGAGAGTTAAAAGAAGGTGATATAGATTTTTGTTATGGCAGCAAAGATGGGCAGCTTTGGAAAATATTAAACCAGATTTTCAACCTCAACCTGAAGTTTGAAACCAGCCAGGAAGCCATTGAGCAACGAAAGGATTTCCTGGAAAAGCGCGGTATCGGAATATGCGACATCGTGGAGCGGGCGGAGAGGCTCACAAAAGAATCTTCTGATTTGGGTATGAAAAACATACAGCTTCGTAACCTGCTCCAGTATCTCAAAGAATATCCCTCTGTTTCGCTCCTTTTGTTCACCGGGGGAAATAGCGCTAACGGGCCGGAGTTTCTTTTCAGGAGACACCTAAAACAATATGGGTTAAAATGGCAGTTGGTTTCTGGTGAAGCGCCCCGGCAGCACCAGTTTCTATGGGCAGGAAGAACTATTTCTACCGTTTCCCTCATTTCCCCTTCCGGCTCTGCCAACCGGGCTATAGGCAGCCTGGCGCTCTATAAAGAGCTCAAAAAACAGCAACCCCTCCTCACCCCTTTCAATTTCAGGGTGCAGCAATACAAAGCCTTCTTTTAGGCAACTTACTATTTCCCGGCTGGCTTCTTGCCTGAACGCCGCAACCCATAAATAGGCTGCGTTTTCGTTTACTAAAGATTTTTTTTTGATACCTTTATACCCATCAATCAACCTATTACAATTTCCGCTAAGAATGTTGTGGCAAGATAGTGCGTTTATAATCTTTTTACATTTTTAATAGCATGTCAGATATTGTAATAAAACTTCCTGAACTATGTTCATGGCAAATAGCATAGTTTTAATAAAGAAAACATGGAATAAGTTCCTGGAATACCTCAGAAATATATCAGGGTGGTTTTATATTTTAGTAAGTGAGTTATACCGCAACAGCATATCGTTTGTTTGCATTGGCATTTTGTATTTTATTTTTTGGAAATCTCCCCAAACTATAGACCTCCTGCTTATTTTTAACCAGGTAGAATCTTTCATAAATTTTCAAATCCCTATTTATTTCTTAGTGTTAACTCTATTTGCCTTTTTGCAGTGGTATGCCCCCTTATATGAAGCCCGCAACAAGCCCGCCCGTATTTTAAAACCCGTTTTACCCGAATCTTCTTATACACAAAGCGTCTCAGAAATACAACAAAATACCTGGTATCTGCATAAAACACATATACGAGAAACGCTTCCTAAACTCATGGGCGCCTGGTTTCTTTTTATGACCACCCTGGCTATTTTGCAAGCTGCCGAATCGGTGGGAATAGAAAACAACCTGAGCGCCCTTATTTCTTCCCAGGATTTATTGCTGTTTGTTTTTTTACTCATGCTATTATTATTGTACTATCCCTTTTATACACACATAAAAGAGCTGATTATAAAAATTCCCCGCAGCAACTATTTTATTTTTTTATTAGCGCTTGTGTTGTTTGGGTTTATTATTTTCTACGGAACCCTAAATACCCAAGACCGGCAAGATGTTCTAAAACTATTTAGCGCCCATGTTGCGCTGAGTTTTCTTTTTCTCATACTGGTATTTAGTTTTAGATTTTTAAAAAGCAACATCATTGCCATGATTCATCGCATTACCGTTTTTTTGTTAACAGGCGTTTTAGCCCTATTTCTTCTCTTTTTCCTGTATCCATCCTCTTCAAAAGTTATCAACCCCATCTCGGTAGTCATCATAAGCTTCATAACTTTTTTTGTTACTTTTTCTGCCATACGCTATATAGGAAGGCGCATCCGGGTTCCATTACTGGGAGTAACGCTCGTTCTCTGCTTAGTAGGCGGCGCCATAAACGCTTCTAGAACGCGCTTCAACCATTACGAAATAACCTATACCCCGGCTACTACTTCTACTAAACGAATTGATATAGAAACCCATTTAAGAAATTGGGTAGAGGAACGCAAAGAACACATACTCTCCTCGGAAAAATACCCGGTTATTTTTGTTTCTTCCCAGGGAGGCGGTTCCAAAGCCGGGTTATGGGCTTTTTTATTACACAGTTATTTATATACCAAAAACCCCTATTATTTTTCCAGGCACCTGTTTTCTTTAACCGGCTCTTCAGAGGGGAATGCCGGCAATGCCATGTTTTATGCCCAGGCCTACGAAGCATCTCGCAACGGGCAACAGGCAAGCCTTGAAACTCCTCGCGGCAGCCTTTTTAAGTATAAAGCCAGCGAGCTTTACAAACAAAATTTTCTCTCACCCTCTATTGCTGCTTTATTAGGGAGAGACCTTTTCCTGAGTGTTTTTCAATTTTGTTCTTGCGATAACCGAAGCGACTTGCTGGAGAAACAATGGGAAAATGCCTACCACACAATTTTTAAAAGCAATACATTTGCTGCCGATGTGTTATCTCTATACCCTCAGCAAAAACAAACCCAAACGCCTCCCTTATTGTTGTTAAACACCACACACACCCAAAGCGGGCAATACAGCATTATCAGCCCCGTTACCTTAGCTACCCACAGTGAATTTTCGGGGTTTAAAGATTTTATGTCTCAATTACACGCCGTGCATCCCCGGCGCTCCATTAAACTCTCCACCGCCGTATCGTTAGGCGCCCGTTTCCCCTATCTTAGTCCGGTAGGAGAGGTAAAAGGCGTGGGGCAGTTTGCCGATGCAGGATACTACGATAATATTGGCGGACGGGTAACGGAACATCTTGAAACGGTTTTTATTGATTTTATGCGAAATGAATATCCCGATTTGTTTAAAAAAATAGAACTCATTAACCTCGTTATCATCAATAACGATAGGCTTCCTCTCAATACTTCCCTAACTCAACTGCAAGCGCCCCTATCTACCCTTCTCAATGTTCGTTCAGGGCATACCCGGGAAATGATTTATTTTTTAAGCGATGCCTGGCAAATACAGCTCAAAAGAACCTCGGTTATAGTAAACAAATCGTACCTGGAGGGCATTACAGACAGTATTAAAAAAGACACTATTACACCCCTGCTGCCTATAGGCAGGTTCTTATCGCCCGTGGCTATACAAAGTATAGAAAATCGGCTCACAAGCAGGGCTGTGAAAGAAAAATTAGATACCTTGCTGGCAAAAATGACTGTTTATGCTAATTAAACTGGGTACCTTAAAATTTACTATCTCAATACTGTTAGCTGCCTCGTTAAGCGCTTGTGGCATTTTTAAAACGGCTCTCTTTGACCAATACACCTATCAGCAAACCATTGCATTAAAGGTAGAAAGTATAAGTCTTATGAAAAAAGCCACTGTTTCTTATGAGCGACACGCCGCCGAAACCGAATCGCTGCTAAAAGAGATTGAAAAAATGATGGAGTATGAGCGATATAAAGAAAACAACCATATTACCTATAAAATGTGGAGTCTTATACAAAACGAAGATAAAAACCTCTTCGGGGGTTTTATAAAGCGATGGAAAACCCAGGGAATGCTTTCTAAACCTTTTATAGAGGAGGCTGCCATACAGGTAGGACAGGCATACGACCTTTTGATTCGTTATGAATCTAAGAAAGATAAAAAAAGTAAAGGCGAACTGGAAAAATTTTTAAAATAGCTTTTTATGGATTTTGAAGAACTTTTGCAAAATATTAAAGACAATCTTATGACCCTTGTGAAAAAGGAGCTAACGGGCTACGCCACCGAAGGAGGGAAAGAAGTAACCTCGTTTCTAAAAACGAGCTATGAAAAATTAAAGCGTTGGACACAGCTTTTAGAAGCCAGGGAGATAAGCCGCGATGAATATGAGTGGCTGGTAGCAAGCCAAAAAGACCTCTTGGCATTAGAGGGGCTATACCAGGCGGGGGTTTCTAAAATAGTTCTCAACCGTTTTAAAAACGCTGTTATTCAAACCATTGTAAATACCGTGTTTAAATGGATTGTATAAACCCGCTGCCACTTTTCCAGCGCAAAACCCCTATTATTTATTAAAAATTATCTATGAAAACCTGGATAACAGTTTTTTTAGGAGGTGGGTTAGGAAGCCTTGCCCGGTTTGGGTTGCACCATCTCAACGCCCTGTTCCCCATCCCGGCAGGAACCTTACTTGCCAACCTGGCAGGCAGTTTCATTGTGGGCTATCTTGCAGGAATAGCTTCGCGGCTAACCACCCCGTTAACAGAAGCCCAGCTCACAGGCATTATAGTAGGTTTTTGCGGCGGTTTCACCACCTTTTCCTCTTTTTCTTATGAAAACTACCTGCTCCTTAAATCGGGCGAATACTTCTTATTCATCAGTTATTTTATAGGAACAGCCGTTTTAGGCATCTTCTTTGTTTTTTTAGGAATAACAGCTGCTCGTTTTTTCTAAACCCTTAGTATTGAGTAGTGAGATATGAGTATTGAGAACTATGCTTTGTGCCTTTTGCGGTAAAGCAAAGAACCAAGAGACAAGAGAACTTGCCTGCCTGCCCTGAGCATAGTTGAAGGGAGCGAAGCCGAAGGGAGACCCAAGACAATTTCTATTTTTTAAATAGCCGATGGTTTCAACCGTCGGCTTTTATTTTGTGCCCTTTGCGGTAAAAAAATAGAAACAAGAGGCAAGAACCAAGACTCAAGACAATTTCTATTTTTTAAATAGCCAATGGTTTCAACCGTCAGCTTTTATTTTGTGTTTGCTGGGATAAAAGATAGAATCAAGACCCAAGAACTAAGAATCAAGACAATTTCTATTTTTTAAATAGCCAATGGTTTCAACCGTCAGCTTTTATTTTGTGTTTGCTGGGATAAAAGATAGAATCAAGACCCAAGAACTAAGAATCAAGACAATTTCTATTTTTTAAATAGACGGCGGCTTCAACCGTCGGTGTTAGTATTGAGTGGTGAGAAACAGCATAAATTCAGAATGGGTAATTCATAACCCTTTTGTGCGCTTTGCTTGCTTGCCTCTACCATAAAACATAGAGAACAAAGCCTATATGGCTATGCTTTCAAAGGATATTTTTTGTGAAAATGCACCAGGAGAGCCACCATATCATTATAACTTTGTAACCCTCTTGGCTGATTATTGGCTTTGAGAAAACCAGTAAACAATTTTTTGAAAAATATTTCTGCCCTGTTTTCATAGGCTTCCCAAAACTGTTGCGCCTCCCGGTAATTTTTTAACACGCCCGGGTTCAACCGGGAGCGAAATTCTTTGAATTTCCCCGGGTTTTTTCGCTCCAAATCTCGTAAACACTGGGCAAGCGCATAACTATAACCGGCATATTGAAAGCAGGCATCGGGGTTATAAATAGCTGCGGCATATCCTATAAAACTCGCCTCATCTTCGGCGGCAAAACCTATCTGGTGAGCTTGCTCATGGGTGAGCACAACGGGCAGTTTATATCCCGGTAGCCGCTTGTTTATCTGGGCTTCGTTAGTAAATGGGTTCAAGTAGCCGCTATAACCCATATAGCTCAGGGGTGTATTGTAGAGCGATGGTTTGGCGCTTAAGGGTTCATATACACTGCGGGGAAAAACCCGCCTAAGTTCGTGGAAACCCTGAACCGATTTTTTAAAAAGGGTTTTTTGGTTATATAAAAGAGTCACCGCCACCGTATCATTTCCGGTAAGTTGATGCTGAAGTTGGTTAGTTTTAAAAAGGAGCGCCTGGGTAACCTCTACCAGGTCTTCTGTAGTATAATCTTTTTCCACGCCCATAGTTTCCCGAAGTGGCGGGCGGTAATAATTCATACCCCATAAAAAATAGAACACGAAATAAAGAGATGAGAAAACGATGAGAAGATTCCTTAAAAATAGCAAGGGATGTTGCCACACCCAGCGGCTTCTGAGAATAAAAAACCGAAAAACAGCTATGGCTGCGAAGGTGTAAAAAACATCTCCCACCGAGAAGGGAATCCACCCGAAAACCCAGCGAAGAGACTTAGAAAGATAGAGGTACAAGCCCTGGCTATACCAGCTTTCTATAGAGGCAGGGTGGGCGGCCAACCACCTCACCAGCAACAGTTGCGGGAAGATAGAAAGCGCCCATGCTATTTTTATCTTGTTTTTCATTCCTGTGCGTTACAAAACAGGGAGATGAAAAAACGGTTAATTTAACAACCCCACAATTTCCAGGTCAAATACCAAATCGGCATTAGGCGGAATAACGCCCCTGGAACCAGTAGGTCCATAACCAAGCGAGGAGGGAATAAATAGCCTAACTTTATCACCTACGTTCATTAACTGCAACCCTTCTTTAAACCCGGGTATTAAACGGGCTTCAGGGCTGTATTGCATGGGAACAGGGGTATAGCCATTCTGTTGTTTCCGGGCGGCATCTACCCGTTGGTATTTTTCGGCTACACTGAGCAAATTACTGTCAAAAAGCGTTCCATCGGTGAAGTAGCCGGCATAATTTACTGTAACGGTTTGCCCGGTTTTAGGCTTTACCCCTCCTGACGTGTGGATGTACAACACCCTTAACCCACTGGGTAGTTCTTTGGCTTGCATTTTTTGAGTTTGAAACTCGGCGGCGGCGGCATCGGCTATTTTTTTAATGGCCGCTTCCCGTTGGTTCACCTTTTCAAAATAATTTTTCATCACGGTAACGGCATTAAACTTTTTAGCCTCTTTTCCATTTCTCACAATTTTCACTTTCTTTATTACCACCTCTTCAACAGGGCGGTCCTGGGAAGCAGTAGCCACGCCGGCAATGGCATCTACTATCTCCATCCCCTCCACTACTTCTCCAAATACGGTGTGCCTGCCGTTGAGGTGCGGGGTAGGTTTGTGTGTGATGAAAAATTGACTGCCATTGGTGTTGGGTCCTGAGTTTGCCATAGAAAGAATGCCCGGTTTGTTATGGGTAAGAGAGTCTATAAACTCATCTTCAAATTTATAACCCGGGCTACCAGAACCAGTGCCGGTAGGGTCGCCTCCCTGTATCATAAAATCTTTGATAACACGGTGGAAAATCAACCCGTCATAATAAGGTTTGCCCTTAAGCGAGTCGCTTACAAAAGGGCTCTCGCCTTCTGCCAGCGATACAAAACTGGCTACCGTAACAGGGGTTTGCTGGTAGTAAAGGCGAATGACAATGTCGCCCTTATTAGTTTGAAGGTGTGCAAACAAACCATCGCCCAGCTTGCCGTAATCAGCAGTACTGCAATCAGATAGCGTGCTTGCAAGGGTAAGTACAATAAAGGGTAGTGATTTCATGGTAAACTAATTTTAGGTTAATGATGGGTATTATTTTCAGGGGCTTGCACTATTTCCTGGAGAAAAAAAGTGCCTATAAAAGGAGTGTTTCCGCCTATTCTGTCGCCATCGCCTTTATAACCATAAGCTATAGAAGAAGGGAAAAGAAAAGTAGCAGTTTGTCCTTTTTTCATGAGCTTTACAGCTTCGTTGAGGGCGGTAAACGGGGCGTTGCGATACATGGTGAAGTTTATTTCCTGATGAGGGTATAGAGTATCGTTGCTAAGGGTTCGGATGGTACAAATAAGTTGTACGGCATCATTCTCACGGGGAAAAGAGCCGTTTGCCAAAGAAACCTGGGTAGGATGATAGTAATACCAAAAACCATGAGGCGAAGCCTGGTAGGTATGTAGAGAATCGAGGCGGATGAGTTCTTGTAGCTGTGCTTGTTCTTGGGCGAGGAGTTGGCGAGTGCGTGCTACCGAGTTCTCAAAAAATGTTCCTGTATGCACAACCAGGGGGCGACGGGGTTCCGGGTCGCCACAGCCCATTGTGAGCCAAAGAATCATCCATCCCAGAAAAATCGCTTTCATGCTTCTTGTAACGAGTGTTTATAGAGGGTTACTATTTCTTTAAAGGTTTCTATAGTTTTTTCCATAGATTGGTAGCTTTTGCCGCCGGCAGCATTGAGATGACCGCCTCCGCTAAAATAACGGCGGGCGATTTCATTTACAGAAAAATTTCCTTTAGAACGAAGGGAAATGCGAATGTGGTCTTCTCCGGGGTTTTGAATGAAAATAGCGCTGCATTTTATTCCGTTTACAGATAGCCCATAGTTTACAAAGCCTTCGGTATCTCCTTTTTTATAGTGGTGTTTTTTGAGGTCTTCCTTAGAAAGGGTAATGTAGGCTGCATGAGGAGGTAGTATTTTCATAGTTTGCAGAGCGCACGCCAACAATTGCAACTTATTGAAAGTAGTAGTATCGAACACCGCATTGTATATCTGGGCATTGGCGGCGCCTTTATCTATCAAATCGGCTACCACCCTGTGGGTAGCGCTGGTGGTAGAGGGAAACCGAAAAGAGCCGGTATCGGTCATAATACCGGTATAAAGACAGGTAGCTATTTCTGGGGTAATTTTTCCTGTATCGCCCATAAAACCAATAAAATTATATAGCATTTCGCAGGTAGAACTCATGGAAGTATCTGTATAGGTATATGTGGCATACGCTCCCGGTTCCGGGTGGTGGTCTATCATAACAAAAGAAGCCTGGGCTGCCTCCAAGAGAGGCTCCAGGTCTTCTACCCGTGAAAGGGCGTTAAAATCGAGCGTAAAAATAATGGCTGCTTCAGCGATTTTGCGGGCGGCTTTTTCCCTGTTAGCATCAAATACGCAAATGGTTTCATGGGCGGGCATCCATTTTAAAAAATCGGGGTAGTCATTGGGAACAAGTACAGAAACCTGGTGTGCACCCAGTTGCAGGTAGTGATAGAGGGCTAAGGAAGACCCAATAGCATCGCCATCGGGGTTTTTATGGGTTATAATAACGATATTTTTAGGGCTGGTAAGCAGCTGTTTAAGGTGGTAGATGTGTTCTTCTCTCATAAATAGAGGGCGAAGATAGTGATAAAGTTGGAGACGTATTAGGAGGAGTTTATTTTTTAGTGTGGTTTAAAAATTCTATTTTTGCGCCCAATTTATATAAAAAACAGGTATGGCAGGTAACAGAACTTTTATGATGATTAAACCCGATGCGGTTGAAAAGGGCCACATAGGGGCTATTTTAGAAAAGGTAATGGCGGCGGGTTTTAGAATTGTGGCAATGCGATACACGAAATTGAGCGTGGATGATGCGGAACGGTTTTATGCCATTCACAAAGAGCGCCCGTTTTTCGGGGAGTTGGTGACGTTTATGACGCGTGGCCCTATTGTAGCGGCAGCGTTAGAGAAAGAAAATGCGGTAGCGGCGTTTCGCACGCTTATAGGCGCTACAAATCCTGCGGAGGCTGCCGAGGGCACCATTCGGAAATTGTATGCCGCTTCGGTGGGTGAGAATGCGGTTCATGGCTCTGATAGCGATGCTAATGCGGCGGTGGAGATAGCGTTTCACTTCTCGGGAAGGGAAATTTTTTAACTATGCGAGCGACTAACCCCGAAACTAATAACTCTATCCGCTCAATTCTAAAATTGCGTTGAAGTTTTTGAAGAGCATGTTAGGGAAGTTATCGTATCACCAATTTTTTTACTACTTTTCTTCCCAGGCGTTTGTTGAGTGATTGAATGATTTTTTCTTTTGTGTAGCTCAATTCTTCCCGCACTACAGAAGATAGTATTGTTACGGTGAGGGTTTGGTTTTTTAACTTGATAGAGGTCGTATAGTTGCTTATGTCTCTTCCCATTATAATTTTCCAGATGCTTTGTATTTCAACCTCGTCAACCCCTTCCCGTAGCTTATAAGAATTTAAAAATTTCCCAAGCGCCTGGGAGAGCGATACATGTTCACTGTTTCGGGGCATGGGGTATTTTTAAGATTTTAGCGCTGTAAGAACTGCTATAAGCAGCTTGGCAGATAGGCGTTCTTTATAATCGGGGGCAATGTGTTCAAACTGGATAACGCCCTTTTTGTTGGTTACAAATACAGAGGGCACGGGTAGAAACTCTGTGTTTATTCCGCCAGAACCTTCTTGTATAATGGGCTGGTATTTCTCAGGGGCTTTAAAAGCGATACCCATTGCCCGGGCGAGTTCTCCACTTGAATCGGAAAAGAGGGTGTAGCCGAGTTTATTTTCCTTGGCGGCTTTTCTTAGATTAACTTCCGAGTCGGGGCTAATAGCTATTACCTGGTAGCCCAGTTTCTTGATAATGGCTTCTGCTTCGCCTATTTCGGCGAGGTGACGGCTGCAATAGGGACACCAGCTTCCCCGGTAGAAAATAACTACGCTGGGTTGGCGCTGGATGAGAGCAGATAACGTACCGTCTTTTGCTTTCATTTTTGACATAATTCGCTGTGGCATTACCTCTCCTATTAGTAAGGGGGAAATGTCTTCTGGGGTTTCAGGTAACTGGGCATATATACCATTTGCAGAGAGGGCGATGATGAACAGATAGATGAGTCTTTTCATCCGGGAAGAAATTTTAATTAAGTTTCAAAGATAGGGTATTTTAAATAAAAGCCGACGGTTGAAACCGCCGCCTATTTAAAAAATAGAAACTGTCTTGTCTCTTGTTTCTATTTTTTTACCGCAAAGAGCACAACGTTCTCACTACTCATATTTCACCTATGGTGCAATACCGCCAACAAAGCCTCTAAATCTTCTATAATATGTTTAGAA
>CAYLNL010000007.1:0-9129 GCA_964385175.1 uncultured Flavobacteriaceae bacterium
TTCTAAACATATTATAGAAGATTTAGAGGCTTTGTTGGCGGTATTGCACCATAGGGAATTATGAATTATCAATTCAGAATTCTGAATTGATAATTAACCCAGGCGTATTATCGTTTTCTCACGGTTCGCTGCTCAATTCGTTTTTCATAATTTTTTCCCTGGAAAATTCGCTGCACAAATATCCCGGGAATGTGCACCTGGTTAGGGTCTAAAGCGCCTGCCGGAAGCAATTCTTCTACCTCTGCAACGGTAATAGAAGCGGCGCCGCACATGCAGGGGTTAAAGTTGCGGGCAGAACCCTTAAAAACAAGATTTCCTGCCTCGTCGCCCTTCCAGGCTTTTACAAAAGAAAAATCGGCATTAAAAGCCTGTTCCAATACATACATTTTTCCCTTAAACCCCCGTACTTCTTTGCCTTGCGCTACCTCTGTGCCATAGCCCGCAGGCGTGTAGAACGCCGGTATGCCCGCCTGCGAGGCCCGGCACCGCTCTGCCAACGTTCCCTGGGGAATGAGTTCTACCTCCAGTTCACCGCTCAACATCTGGCGCTCAAACTCATCATTTTCACCCACATAAGAAGAAATCATCTTTTTTATTTGCCGGGTTTGCAACAATAAACCCAACCCAAAATCATCAACCCCCGCATTGTTAGAAATACAGGTTAAATTTTTCACCTGCAAGCGCACCAATTCTGCAATAGCGTTTTCCGGGATGCCGCATAACCCAAAACCGCCCAACATGAGCGTCATGCCATCTGTAACTCCTTTCAAGGCCTCCCGGGCAGAGGGTACTACTTTAGTAATCATATAAAATGGTATATAGCAACCAAAAGTAGTGCATTGCAGGAAAATTAGCGCTATGGGTTTTAAATTTTTTTTAAATTTCTTTTTTGAAACACCCCAAAAGAAACCCCTATCCTGTTTTGTGGCGTTTGTTTGCTATTTTTGCAGGCGTTATGACACCTTCAAAACAATATATATATGACCGGGCGTATTTAAAAATGGCGCGCGAATGGGGTAAACTCTCTTATTGCAAAAAAAGACAGGTAGGCGCCCTTATTGTAAAAGACCGGATGATTATTTCTGATGGATATAACGGAACGCCAACAGGTTTTGAAAATAATTGCGAAGACGATGAGAATTATACCAAATGGTATGTGCTCCATGCCGAAGCCAATGCTATTCTTAAAGTAGCCGCCTCCACCCAGTCTTGCTATGGAGCTACGCTTTATATTACCCTTTCTCCTTGCAGAGAATGCAGCAAACTGGTGCACCAGGCAGGTATAAAAAGAGTGGTTTACCAGGAAGCCTACAAAGACCCATCGGGCTTGCAATTTCTTGAAAAAGCGGGCGTTCAGCTTCAGCAAATAGCCAATTTAGAAGAACCCAACCAATAACTACACTATCTTATAATATTTTATAACTTGCTAAAATGCAAGAACCTATCTTTGCGTATGATGGAAGCGATGTTTACAGATACCTATTTTATGGAAAAAGCCCTGGAAGAAGCCCGCACAGCTTATGATAAGGGAGAAATTCCTATTGGTGCACTGGTAGTAATAGACAGCCAAATTATTGCCAGGGCGCACAACCTCACTGAAACGCTGCACGATGTAACGGCTCATGCCGAAATGCAGGCTATTACAGCCGCCGCCAATTTTTTGAGCGGAAAATATCTTCATGGCTGCACTCTCTATGTTACTTTGGAACCCTGCCCTATGTGCGCCGGGGCGCTCTACTGGAGCCAGGTTTCGCGGGTAGTTTATGCAGCAAAAGATGAGCGTAAAGGGTATGTAACAAGGGGCGGGCAGTTGCACCCCAAAACGCAGGTTGCACAGGGCGTTCTGGCAGAGGAAGCCTCAGAATTGATGAAACAATTTTTCCGAGCCAGGCGCACCAGTTAAAAACCTGTTTTTACAGGGAGTTAGCCGTAATTGAAAAATTGTAAATAAGTTGGCTTGCAAAAAAGAGTACATAAAAAAAACAGATAAACTTGTGAAAACAACAGCCATTCCCTATCGGAAAGGCAGGGGCGCCCAGCAGAATATCTCTAACCAGTTTATAGAAGGCTCTCATGAACTTCTCGACGATTTTTTAGAATTTTGCCGCTTAGAAGGCGAAACGCCGGAAACCGACCGTACCCGCTATATAGAAGTGTTTCCAAAAACCATTGTAAACAAGGTGCAAAGCCCCGATGTAGGGATGATGTATTCTATGAACCCTTACCAGGGGTGCGAGCATGGCTGCGTGTATTGCTATGCACGCAATAGCCACGAATATTGGGGATATAGCGCCGGGTTAGATTTTGAGCGTGTTATTCTCATAAAGAAAAATGCCCCTCAACTTTTAGAAGAAAAACTAAACAGCAGGAACTGGAAAGCTCACCCCATTGTTTTATCTGGAAATACTGACTGCTACCAGCCCGCCGAAAAAAAGTTTGAGATTACACGGGCATTGCTTAAAATATTTCTAAAGTATAAACACCCTGTGAGCATTATCACCAAAAACGCTCTGGTGTTAAGAGACTTAGACATCCTGAAAGAACTCGCAAAAGATGGATTAGCGGGGGTGTATATATCCATTACTTCCTTAGATGAAAAAATCCGCACTGTTTTAGAACCGCGCACCGTTACCCTGAAAAAGCGATTTGAAACTATTCGGCTTCTTTCTGAAAATGGCATTCCTGTAAGTGCTATGATGGCGCCCATTATCCCCGGTATTAACAGCCATGAAATACTTCCCTTGGCCAAAGCAGCTTCTGAAGCCGGCGCCCTCTCTATTGCCTTTACGGTGGTGAGGCTCAACGGGGCCATCGGGCAGGTTTTTACCGATTGGATACGGAAAGCTCTCCCCGAAAAAGCAGATAAAGTGCTTCACCAGATAAGCCAGTGTCATGGGGGTAATTTAGGAGATAACCGCTATACAAAACGCATGTATGGAGAAGGGAAAATAGCCGAACAGTTGCAAACCCTCTTCAAAGTAGCCTGCCAGAAGTATTTCAAGGGAAAAACCACCCCCAAACTCAATACGCTTTTATTTGAAACTGCCCGGAACGGGCAATTACACCTTTTCTGATGTGTAATTGGGAATGTTATATATAAAGGAAAAAGATACTTTAAAACCTAGCCCTCGCCTCATAGCAGGCTTTCTATGAACCACAAAGAGCACAAAGGCTTTTCGCAAAGCACACAAAGTTCTCACTATTCACATCTCATATCTAATATCTCATTACTCAATACTAAATCTATCTTGTTTCTATTATGTAACGGCATCCCAATTCCACCTAAAAAAGTATCTTTGCCAGTAAAACTCCTATACCATGTTCAGCCAGTTTGCCTATGCCATTTTTGAAGACAGCATCCGAAAATATCATGAAAAAGACGATGTAAATCAACCCTACACCAATCCCTACGACTCTAAAACCATAGCCCACCTGCTCCATCGGAAGAACTGGATAGATACCGTGCAATGGCATTATGAAGACCTCATTCGCAAACCCGACATTGACCCGGTGGAAGCCCTGGCTTTGAAACGAAAAATAGATGCTTCTAACCAGGATAGAACGGATATGGTAGAATATATAGACAGTTATTTCCTTGATAAGTATAAGGAGATAAAACCCCTGCCTCATGCCACCATTAACTCTGAAAGCCCTGCCTGGGCTATAGACCGCCTCTCTATTTTAGCCCTGAAAATATACCACATGCAAGAAGAAACTGAGCGCAAAGACGCTTCGGAAGCCCACAAAACTCAATGCAGCGCCAAACTGGCTGTATTGCAGGAGCAAAAAAAAGACCTTTCCACAGCCATAGACCAGCTCCTCACTGATATTGAGAGTGGAACTAAATATATGAAGGTTTATAAACAGATGAAAATGTATAACGACGAGGAACTAAACCCCGTTTTGCGTGGACGTAGGTAAAAAAAACAGTCGTTCTCGCTTCCCGGGAGAGAGAAAGGGTAGGAGAGGAGAGGTGCACCTGGTTGTTATTCGCCTTTCAGCCCTGGGCGATGTAGCTATGACGGTTCCCGTTCTGCGAACCCTTCTATTTCAATACCCTCAAATAACAATAACCGTTCTCTCAAAACCTTTTTTTAAACCCCTTTTTGCAGACCTTCCAAACCTCCGCTTCTATGAAGTCCGCACCAAAGACAAGCACAAGGGGTTGATAGGTTTGTGGAGACTGGCGAATGAAATAAATACCCTGCGCCCCCATGCTATTGCCGACCTTCATAATGTATTGAGAAGCCAGGTGCTAAAATTTTTATGTACGTTGAAAGGAATCAAAGTAGTTCAAATAAATAAGGGAAGAAAAGAAAAAAAAGCCCTTACCCGCCATCGGCATAAAAATTTCAAACCCTTAAAAACCACTTATCAACGATATGCCGATGTATTTGAAAAACTGGGATTTCCCATAGATTTTTCTCAACATCAATTCCCGCTAAAAAAAGAACTTACCCCACCATTAAAACAAATATGGGGCGATAGCGGTAAAAAACACCTCGGCATAGCTCCCTATGCCGCCTACGAGGGAAAAATGTACCCGCCTGACCTCATGGAAGAAGTTATAGCCCAGCTCAATGAAACCCAATCCTATACAATATTTCTTTTTGGAGGGGGGCAAAAAGAAGCTGCACAGCTGGAAAAAATAGCGCACCGCTATGAAAATGTAATCAATACAGCCAACCTATTTTCTTTTGAAGAAGAACTCCTTTTAATAGCTCATTTAGATATTATGCTTGCTATGGACAGCGGTAATGCTCACCTGGCAGCCATGTATGGCGTAACAACCCTTACCCTGTGGGGCGTTACCCATCCCTTTGCCGGATTTTATCCCTTTGCACAAACGTTGGAAAATGCTCTGCTGGCAGACAGAGTTCGCTACCCCCTGATACCCACCTCTGTTTATGGGAATAAATATCCCCCCGCTTATAAAAATGCTATGCACACCATAGCCCCCGAAAAAATAGTAGCGAAACTAAAAGAACTCACTCAAATATCATCATAATCAACCACAATACGTTGTGTGAGCGGGTGCGCCTGGCACGTGAGGATAAAACCTTCTTCTAATTCTGTATCTGTGAGAATCTGATTTTGCATTAATTTTACCCTTCCCTCTTTCAATCGCGCCATACAACTGCTGCAAATACCCCCCTGGCAAGAATAAGGAGCATCTATGCCCTGCTCTAACGCCGCCTCTAAGACCCGCTGCTTCCTATCCATTATAAAAGAACGCTCCACCCCGTCCAGCAAAACAGTAACTTGCACCTTTCCTTCCCCAACAGGTTCCGGAATTATATCGGGAGGCGTAAAAAACTCCATTAAAATTCGGCTCTCAGCAACCCCGTTGTCCCGCAATCCCTCTGCCACCGTCTTCATCATCCCCTCTGGGCCGCAAAGATAAAAACCCTCAAACACCATTCCCGCATGTTTATTTTGCAACACATACTTCACAGTTGCCTTATCTATCCTTCCAAACAATGACTCTGGTTCACTATCATTACTATACACAAAATAGACCCGGAATCGTTGCGGATAGCGTTCCCTCAGCTTCAAAATCTCATCATAAAACATAGTATCGGCAACCCTTCTGTTCCCGTAAACCAAAACAAATATTCCATTAGATTCCTCCAACACAGTGCGTATCATACTCATAACGGGCGTTATGCCACTTCCGGCTGCAAAAGCTGCATAATTCTTGTTTTTTTCAGGAATACAAACAAATCGCCCCTCCGGCGGGTGCACCTCTAACACACTGCCTGCCTGAACATCACTATTTAAAAAACCAGATAAGATACCGTTGGGTGTTTTTTTCACGGCTATCGTTAACTCATCGCTCTGCGGTGCTGAACAAACAGAATAAGAACGCCTTATTTCTTCCCCCTTCAGTTCTTTTTTTAAGGTAATATATTGCCCCGCTTTAAATTGGAAAAGCCCTTTCCAATCTTCTGGCACATGGAAAGAAATAGTTACCGCATGAGGGGTAATACGTTCAATCTTTTGCACCGTTAGCAGATAAAAATGGCCCATCGCTATAATTTTTGTCAAAAATAAGAAACCATGCCTTTATATAATTCATACAACTATTCATTTCGCCCAAAATAATTTTGTGGTAAGATTTGCATATACGGTAAATAGTTGTACCTTTGCACTCCCGTAAGAAATAGAATAAACGGTTAATTCTTATAAGAACGTGAATACATTAACGTACAAGACTATTTCGGCTAATGCTGCCACCGTAAATAAGCAGTGGATATTGATAGACGCCGATGGACAGCCACTGGGGCGGCTCGCCTCTAAAGTGGCAAAACTCCTCAGAGGAAAACACAAAACTAATTTTACCCCCCATGTAGATTGCGGCGATAATGTAGTTGTTATCAATGCTGAAAAGGTGAAATTAAGCAAAAATAAATGGACAGATAAGGTGTACATACACCATACCGGCTATCCGGGAGGGCAACGGGCTAAAACCGCACACCAACTCCTTGCAGAAAACCCTATTCGTTTAGTGGAAAAATCGGTAAAAGGAATGCTGCCAAAAAATAAACTCGGAGATGCCATTTTCCGTAACCTGCGCGTGTATGTGGGTGCAAACCACCAGCAGGAAGCCCAGAAACCCACTCTCTTAACTATAAACGATATTAAATAATGGAAGCGACCCACACCATTGGAAGAAGAAAAACCGCTATCGCCCGTGTGTACCTGTCTCCCGGGAAAGGAGATATTATTATAAATCAACGAGCCCTCAACGATTATTTCCCTACCGCTACCCTACAATATAAAGTGATGCAACCCCTTGCTATGACAAATGGAGCCGAAGCATTTGATGTGCGAGTGAATGTTTTTGGAGGAGGCATTAGCGGGCAGGCAGAAGCAATTCGTCTTGCCATAGCGAGGGCGCTTTGTGAAATAGATGCCGAAAACAGGACAACACTTAAACCTGAAGGATTGCTTACCCGCGACCCCAGGATGGTAGAACGGAAAAAATACGGTCGCAAAAAAGCCCGTAAACGATTCCAATTCTCTAAACGATAAAATTATAAACGATTTGCCAGGGCAGTCAATAAATCGTTTTTCTTCAGCTAAGTTCATTAAAACCCAGATAATCAATCATTAGAGGTACTGCACCTCCCCACTAGTTTAGCATCTAAATGCTTGAACGAGAACGCTTAGGCGCCTCACCTCAGCATTGTTAGTTTTTTAAACAGAACGTAAACTAAAAATACTATGACAACACATTCAATAGACGTAAAAGATTTATTAGAGGCAGGCGTTCATTTTGGACATCTTACCCGCAAGTGGAATCCCAACATGGCCCCCTACATATACATGGAGCGAAATGGTATCCATGTTATAAACCTCTACAAAACCGCTTCCAAATTGCAAGAAGCCAATGAAGCCCTTAAAAAAATAGTTATTTCTGGCAAAAAAATACTCTTTGTTGCTACTAAAAAACAAGCTAAAGATAGTGTAGCCGAAAAAGCCAAAAGCATTCACATGCCCTATATAGCCGAGCGCTGGCCTGGAGGAATGCTCACCAATTTTGTAACCATACGAAAAGCGGTGAAAAAGATGACCTCTATTGACAAAATGAAGAAAGATGGCACCTATGATACCCTTTCAAAGAAAGAAAAGTTGCAAATGGACAGGTTACGGGCTAAATTAGAAAAAAACTTGGGCTCTATTGCCGAAATGACCCGCCTGCCCGGCGCTTTATTCGTGGTAGATATTATGCGCGAACATATTGCTGTAAGAGAAGCCCGAAAATTGAACATCCCCGTATTTGCTATGGTAGATACCAATTCAGACCCTCGCATGGTAGATTATCCTATTCCTGCCAATGACGATGCCTCTAAAGCGATAGATAAAATACTCTCCTATGTTATTGGTTCTGTTATGGATGGATTGGCCGAAAGAAAATCTGAAAAAGATATAGAAAAAGAAGACAAAGAAGCAGAACGCATCGCTGAGGAAGAAGAAAAAGCCAAACGAATAGCTAAAATAGAAAGCGAAGCCAGCTAACTAACAGCCGGCGAAATTTAGCCCCCCGCTTGTTTTGAAATGTACACGAACAAATGCCCTTAAATCGGCAGGTAATAAAGGTTTATAAATAGTTAAAAGAAATATATTATGATAGCTATAACCGCATCAGAGGTTACAAAACTTAGACAAATCACCGGCGCAGGTATGATGGATTGCAAAAAAGCCCTTGTAGAAGCCGAAGGCGATTTTGAAAAAGCGATTGAAATTCTTCGCAAAAAAGGTCAAAAAGTAGCCGCTAACCGCGCAGACCGAACATCGGCTGAAGGCGCTGTTATTGCCAAAGTTAATCCCGCCAATAATACGGGAGTTATAATTTCGCTAAACTGCGAAACCGATTTTGTAGCCAAAAACGAAGGCTTCGTAAACTTAGCCCATGAGCTCGCAACCCTGGCGCTCCAGTATGCTATGTTGACCGAGTTCTTAGCTGCTGATTATAAAGGAATTACCGTAGCCGAAAAACTCATAGAACAAACCGGCGTTATTGGTGAAAAGATAGAAATAGGAGCCTTTAAACGATTAGAAGCCCCTTTTGTGGGTTCATACATTCATTTTGGAAATAAGATAGCTACCTTGGTAGGTATTTCGGGTCCTGCTCCTATAGCTGCCAAAGATGTCGCTATGCAGGTAGCCGCCATGAATCCGGTAGCGCTTGACGAAAACACTGTAGATGCCTCTATTATTGAGAAAGAATTGGAAATAGCCAAAGAACAATTACGCGCCGAAGGAAAGCCAGAAGCTATGTTAGAAACTATTGCCAAAGGAAAACTAACCCGCTTCTTTAAAGATAACACCCTCGTAAACCAGGATTTCATTAAAGATAACAAAATAAGTGTTGCCGCATACCTAAAATCGGTTGACCCTTCCCTGAAAATAACTGGTTTTGAACGGGTAGCCCTCGGTTAATATACTATAAAACCTTTTCTTCATATCGGATTTTTTTAGAAAATAAGTTTGAATATTACAGATTTATAGTAATTTTGTAGCCGTTAAAAGCGAAAAACGTTCACCGTAGCGGAAAGTAGCTTCAACGAATTGAAATAATGCGAAAATAGCTCAGTTGGTAGAGCGCCATCCGCCACAGGCTGA
>CAYLNL010000007.1:9229-142373 GCA_964385175.1 uncultured Flavobacteriaceae bacterium
TTCAAATACATTGAAATAATGCGAAAATAGCTCAGTTGGTAGAGCGCCATCCGCCACAGGCTGATGGAGGACGTTCAAATACATTGAAATAATGCGAAAATAGCTCAGTTGGTAGAGCGCCACCTTGCCAAGGTGGAGGTCGCGGGTTCGAATCCCGTTTTTCGCTCTTTTTCTTTTGCCCCGCTCGGGTGGTGGAATCGGTAGACACGCGGGACTTAAAATCCCGTGGGCAGTAATGTCCGTGCGGGTTCAACTCCCGCCCCGAGCACTCTTGAAAACCCTTTATTTATAAGGGTTTTTATATTTTTAGCCACAAAGGTCACAAAAAAGTATAGAGCATACAAAGCTATAACAAGAATGAAAATACTGTTTTCATAATAGTGTGGGGCATCTTGAAGTGAGTTTATATGAATGATTTTCAATTTATTAGATAAATTTATTAGCCCACATTCAGGTTATTTATTTTTTTTCTGCATATTTGTAGTTTAAAAACCACCAATAGTATTATTAAATTCTTAAACTTAGCTATAACTATTGAAAAAAGTATTACTCGCAGGCATTCTTTTTGTCAGCTATACCGTTTTCCCGCAGAGCTTCAATCTTGAGCAGGCGGCGAAAGCCGACTGGGTTACCATGAACGGGGGCGTTTCTGCCAACGCGGTTTTCTACGAAGGCGCCGCCAACCGGGAGCCCTTCACCTATTTCCTCAACGGCAACCTCAACCTAAACATCCGGGGCTTGTACCACATTCCCATTTCGTTTATGTATTCCAACCAGCAGTTCGATTTTCCCACTCCCTTTAAATTTAACCGGCTCAGCCTTCATCCTTCCTACAAATGGCTCACCGCCCACATGGGCGACGTTAGCATGACGTTTTCTCCCTATACCCTCAACGGGCACCAGTTTACAGGGGCGGGAGTGGATATAGCCCCGAACGGGCCTTTTAAAATAAGCGCTTTGTACGGGCGGTTCTTAAAAACCGTGGAATATGACCCGGAGAAGCCGGAATCATTGCCCGCCTACAAACGCATGGGATACGGGCTGAAAACCTCGTACGATTTCGGCGCCGTGCGGGCGGGGCTCATTTTTTTCTCGGCTAAGGATGATGAAAATTCTATCCCCGAAACCTTTCCTGCCGAATTGAATGTAACCCCCAAAGCCAACCTGGTGGTGAGTGCCGAAACGGCTTTCAAGTTGTTCGACAAAGCCCAGGTAAACCTGGAATACGCCCGCACCACCATTACGGAAGACACCCGCGTGGAAGAAGATGGCGGCAGGCAGGGTTTTCTCTCTTTTTTAACGGAGCGCAATGTTACCACTAATCATTACAATGCTTTCAAAGCGCAGTTCAGCTATCCCGCCGGCAACGGCTCGGTAGGAGCGGGCTATGAGCGGGTTGATCCCGGTTACCGGACGCTGGGCGCCTATTTCTTCAACAACGACCTGGAAAACATCACCGTAAACGCCTCCCAGCAACTCTTTAACAACAAATTGAATGTAAGCGTAAACGGCGGTTTGCAGCGCGATAACTTAGACAACACCAAAAGTTCGGAACTGCAGCGGGTGGTAACCTCTGTAACCCTTGCCTACAACCATTCCGATAAGCTCTCTTTTAACGGGATGTACTCCAATTTTCAATCCTATACCAACATCCGCAACCAGTTTGATTATATCAACGAAATTTCGGAGTTCGACAACCTGGATACCCTGAACTACCGCCAGATTTCCCAAAACGCCAACGCAGGCATCCTGTATTTTTTAAAGAAAGACAAAGACCGCCAGCACTCCCTCAACCTGAACCTGTCGTTTCAAACCTCCCAGAACGAACAGGGAGGCCAGGCTGTGGACGAGTCTTCCTCTGTTTTTTACAATGCAGCGGCAGCTTATACCATGGCGTACCCGGAGCGGGCGTTGAATATTTCCTTCGCGGTAAATGCCACGCAGAACACGCTGGGAGACGATGACTCGTTCATGGTAGGTCCTACACTGGCAGTAAACAAAGAATTTTTAGACAAAAAGCTGCGCAGCGGTTTTTCCGGCTCCTACAACACCTCTTTTTCAGAAGGCGCCCAGCAAAACAACGTCTATAATTTCCGGCTCAACGGCAGTTATACCCTTGCCGAGCAGCACAACTTCAACCTGAGCCTGCTGTCGCTGTTCCGAAACCTTCCCACGGGAAATTCCAACGATTTCACGGCTACCCTCGCCTACAGCTATACGTTTAAAGAATTAAAACTCAAACTAAAAAAACAGGATACAACTGCTGCCGGCAGCAATGCACTTTCCAAAGCGCCTTCGGTACAGTTCCGGTACCGGGAAGTGCTGTACCAGGGCAGGCTGCCCGAAGTTACACAGCAACTCCGTTCGCTGAAAGAGAAACCCGTCTTTGAAACGCTTCCACCTTCCGTAAAAGCCGAATTGGAAAGACTCTTCCAGGTGGTGGAAAGCCAGGAAGACGCCAAAACTTACAAAGAAAAAGCGCTCGATTTCTTAGAAGCGCTCTCCGGCTATGAAAATTTCCTGGAACGCTACGATGAGGCGCTTTACACCGCCGTGCAAAAGATAAAACAGGAGCTAAAGCCGATGGATAGAGAATTGGAAAAACGCTATGTGGAGGCTGAAAAAGCCTTACGGGAATATACCGGGCAGGAGGCCGCAGCGACTGCGTTGAGGCAGGAAGTGGAAGCAGCCGCTCAAAAACTGAACGCCCATCGGTGGATGGAGGAACAATTTATGAACTATACCGGTAAGTCGGTCGTGGCGACTGACCCGTTTTTGCAGGAATGTAGGGCAGCCGAAATGGATACCATGCTGAAAATGAACCGGGACGATATTCCTATGGAAAGCTTACAGGCATATTTAGAACCCCAATTGATACAGTTTTACTACCAGGCCTCATTACAGGAACGTAAAGACAGCAAGGTAGTGTTACGATATGTTACGAACCATTGATACAAACTATCTATGAAAAAACAGCTACTACTGCTTTTTGTGTCGCTCCTCCTCGGAGCGGCCCGAGTTTCTGCCCAGCCCATCTACCCGGTTACGGTGGCACCGCAGGTAATGCCCCCCACGCCGCTGTACCTGTCTTCGCTCGCTGAAGCATCCTATAGCTACGACCCTGTTCGGGTGCAACTGCTGCTCAATGACCTGGGCATTCTCAACCGGCAGGTACACCTGAAAATCTACCTGGAAGGCAACGGTTATGCCGCCCAAAGCCGCGATTTTGTGGTGGGGGCCGCTCCTTTGATATTGAACAGCGGGCTGCCGCTGCAACTTACGCATGTTGACCTGGCTCCGTATTTCGCTTTTCAAAACCTGGCGGGTATTTCGCCTGCCCAGTACGCACAGGCCTTGCCGGAAGGGCTGTACCAGGTCTGTTTCGAGGTGTATGATGCGGTTTCCCAGGCCCGGCTTTCTGCGAAAAGCTGCGCCAATACGGTCATCTTCCGTAACAATCCGCCTTTGCTGGTAGCGCCTGCCAGGGGTGTGGTGGTGCAGGAGCAGAACCCGCCGTTTATCGTTTTCCAGTGGACGCCCCGCCAGCTGAATGTGAGCAACGTGGAGTATGAGTTGAGCCTGGTAGAGGTCTGGGATACGGGGGTTGACCCGCAGGCGGCTTTTTTGGCTTCGCCGCCGCTTTTTACTGCCAGTACCCAAACTACCAGCTATGTGTATGGACCTACTGACCCAATGCTGCTCGCCGGGAAAACCTACGCGTGGCGGGTGCGCGCGAGGGCGCTGGTGGGCGCGGATGAGGTGGGGTTGTTTGTGAACAACGGCTACAGCGAGGTATTTTCGTTTCGCTATGTATCGCCTTGTGCGGCGCCGCAGCAGGTTTCGGCGCAGCAGGTTTCGGCAAACATGGCTACGGTGGGCTGGTCGGAAACGGGGCAGCACCTGGACTATACGGTGCAGTACCGGGAAAAAGGAAATGCGAACTGGTACACCAACACTACGCCCCGCAACTACCTTACTATCAACGGGCTGAAGCCGGAGACGGTCTATGAGTTCCAGGTGGCGGGTAATTGTGACGGCGGGGCGGCTACCACTTCGCCGGTCTATGAGTTTACCACGCTGAACCGGGAGGAAGCCGGTTACCAGGGCTGTAATATTGATATTGCGGCGGCGAACATCGCCAACCGCCAGCCACTCGCTCAGTTGTTCCCGGGCGACCTCATCATGGCGGGGGATTTCCCGGTTACGGTTACGCAGGTGGAGAAGAATACGCCGCCGTTTAAAGGGAAGGGTTACACGTTTATCTCCTGGTTGGGGGATACCAAAATTGGGGTGGAATTTAACAATATCACGGTCAATACGGACAACCAACTCATCTCGGGGGAAATTAAAACCACCTACGACCCTACCTGGGGGAATGTGTCGTTCCTGAGCAACATCGTGGATTTTAGCAGCGGACAGGCGCAGGAAATCAACTTTGACCGTCCCATAGAAAGGGTTTACATCAACGAAAACGGCCAGGTGGTGGTGGTGATAAAAGATGCCGGCGGGCAAAACGTGGAAGTGGAGTACCCGGGCGGGAAGGATTACGTGATAAAAGGTTCGGATGGCAAGGTGTACCAGGTGGATGAGGAGGGCAACATCACCCAGGGCACTGAAGCCGAAGGGGGCGCCTCCACCGCCGCCAATACACAGGGCGTGGACAGCAACGGCCATGTAACGCAGTTGAGCGCCACCGGCGTGAAGGTATTCTTTGAGCCGGCGCCCAATGCCGTCTATGGATTTGATACGCTGCCCGCCGGGCAGCCGGCCTTGACGAGCCATTACCGCAGCGTACCCGACGGAGCGGGCGGCAGCTACCCCGTTATCCACAAGGCGGTGCAAAACCAGGCTACGGATGCGCTTTATGCCCGGGTACAGCTTACGGGCGCTTCCGTAAAAGCGGAAGATGTTAAGTTTAAGACCAAAGCGGGCGTGGCGTTAACGGGGGAAGTCGTAGCCGGCAGCCCCAACACCTACCGGCTCAGTGTAAGCGGCATATCCAACTTTGAGAAAGAAGAGGTGCAAGCTTACCTGCTGCCCAAAACGGAGGGCGGCAAGCAGACCATCGCCGGTCTCTTTGACTTGTACAGCCTGGGGCAAAAGAGTGTAAATGTAACGCTGATCCCGGTAAACGGGGCAAGCCTCGATAAAAATGCCCTTGAAGAGCAATTGAACGATATTTACCGGCCGGCGGCGGTGCAGTTCAACCTGACCGTAGGCAGCCCTTTCACGGTAAATCCATCTGATTTTGATGCGAACGGGGACAGCAAATTAGAAATAGGCACCAGCAACTGGCTGAGTACTTATACGGCAGAACAGCTCGCTATTATTGACCAATTCAAGGCGGCGCAACCCATTGCCGAGCAGATGCACTATGTATTTGTGTGCAACAACATCTCCACCTCGCGCCCGGTGGAGGGCTTTATGCCGCTGCTGCGGCGGTACGGCTTTGTATTCGCCAACGCTATTGGCAGCGGAAACGACTCCAATAAAGAAGAAAACAAAGGAGAGCTCGCCAAGGTACTGGCGCACGAGTTAGGGCATGGCGCTTTTGGTTTACGCCACCCCTTTGATGTATATGGCTCGCAGCCGGGCGCTACCAACTTCCTGATGGACTATGGCGGCGGCACCGCTTTTAGCCACCTGGACTGGGAGCAACTGCACGACCCCAGCTTTAGGCTCTACCTCTTCCAGGAGGATGAGGAGGGGGAGTTTGCCGGCGCTTACTTTATAACCCCTGATTTTGGTATAAATTTCATAGAGGATAGTTCCACTTTATATGCCAATTTTGAAGAAATTTCCAGCATTCCGGCAGGAACGCTGCCCGGGTTTATAACCATACGCAATGGCGACCGGGTTTTCTATTACTGGAAAGACGGAGCCTACAGGAACAAAGACAACCCGGAGGAGATCTATGCTATAGGAGAAAACAAAACCTCGCTCCAGGAAAACCAGAAAGTAAACCTGTTTTATGACCTGGAAGGAGGTTGCGGAACGAGCAAATACATGACCCTGCTCTATAAGGATGTTAAGGGCTATGCTTTAAACAGGGAGGGACTTCTCAATCTCATCGTGGCCAATCAATCTAAAACCAAGATAATTGCCTGCAGAACGGATGTTTCAACCGAAAAATCCATAGAATGGAAACAGTACAAGGCCATTAATTGTTTTGAACAGAATATACAGGAAACGCTGGCACAAAACCTCAATGCGGTTAAAGCAATTACCATAAACACTCCACCCGCCGATGCGCTGAAAATTTTGCAGGACAATTATTCTGCCTGCCTGTTTGAAATCATCCCGATAGAAAACCGGATTACCATCTTAAATGTATTCCTGAACGACGGGGTGGAAGATCGTAACTGGGAGTTTTCTTATGGAACGCTCTCTACGGGAGATACCTTCTTCCTGAAACACTTTATCGCTTCCACGCCCCGGGCAGAGCGGCTCAGGCTGCTCAAAGACGGCTTTATGGCCAATAACTACCGTTGGCTGCGGGTGCTTTACCAGAATAGCACGGGTGCTTTTAACAATGATGTTTCGTTTCAGGAAGTCGCTCCCATATTTATGCTGGTCGGCTCGTGGGTGATGGAGCATTTCAATGCACTCCAGAGCGAACCCATCTTTACATTTATAGAGACCTTCGGGTTTGACGACGTTGAAGGTTTTGCAACCATCCGCTATTCTCCCGGCCAGCAACCTTTCTTTTTAGGGATTGCCGATAGGGAGATTACGCTCAACACGGGTTCCGAAACCCAGACCCGGATTCTGCAAAGCAGAACCGACTTTTTGGAAAACGGGAAAATCCTCTTTAACAACCTCTACCAGCTTACCGACCTGCGCACCTATATCTCTGCGCAGGGCACTTCTGCGCCCACCCGCACGGGAACGTTTGAATACCTCCAGAGCTATACGCCCTTTGAGCCCATCGTGATTATCTCGGGCGGGCAAAATAACTTAGGGCTGGGAGAGGGACAGGAAACGGTGGTGCCTGCCATCGTAGCCTTAGCTTACCAGAAAAGCCTGCTGGAAGAAGAGCTCCAACACCAGTTGCGCCAGTTTGGCAATGCCGTTATGATTGCGGGAGGTGTTCTGGCGGCGCCCTTTTCGGGAGGCACCTCGCTGGCGGCGGTATCGGCAGCTATAGCCACGGGCGGAATCGCCGTGGGCGCCATAGACGGCTATTTGCAGCAAAAGATCAGAGCCGGCGAAATAAGCGCTTCGGGTGAGCTATACCAGGCGTGGAACACGTTTTATCTCACCTACGGGATTGTGGATGCCGGCGTGGGCGGCACCACCATGGCGGTAGGTGCGTTCAACACCCTGAAGACCGTTAACTTAGCCAAGTCCTACAACCGGTTTAACAGCGCTTTAAAAAACATGAGCCTGGAACTCCGCAACGGCTTAGCCAGTGACTGGAATGTGCTGAAGACATCCATCAAGGGGATGACGATTCCTAAATTGAGCGATTTAATAGCAAGCCTGTCGGGAACGTTAAAATCTACCTACGATGATTTGATTAACGCCGGCCTTACCTCAGAAGCCAAGGCAAATTCCATCTTATTGAAAAATACAAATGGCGAAACGGTTGCCATCATCTACAATAACAAGCTTACCCCCACCAAATGGGCATGGGACTATAAGGCGGTACCACAGGGTTATACCAAAAGCCAGACGGCTGAAGGTTATATACTGCTCACGAAAGGAGATGATGTCCGGTTTGATTTGGGCTTTAGAGAAGGCCGTAAGTTGGAAGCGCGGGAAGTAAATGACTACCTGGTAAATGGACAGGGCAAAGATTTAGACGGGCAACCCTATTGGGCGGGTACAGGAATAGACGAAGTAACCTTGGGCGCCAAAGATGAAATCATCTATTTTGTGGAAGATTTTAATTCCGGTAATCCGAAACCGGGCCAATACGCTTCAAAAGATGCCATTTATACCCTCGCGGAATTGCGGGAAAAACTGGCGGTTAAAGAAGCCTGGAAAAAAACAGTTAACGAACCTACCTTACGAAAATACCGGGTAAAAGCCCCGTTAAGGTCCAGAAGCGGTATTATCGGCCCCCAAACAGATAACGGGGTACGCCTTCCGGGTGGAGGACACCAGTATGAGGTTATAGATTATTTAGGAGGTGAAAATTGGAAAAACTATCTGGAAGAGATTCCTGAACTTGAAAAGAAATTAAGATGATTTCAGATTTTTCCATTATCACGGCTGATGGAGTGTGTGTTAAATTGAATTTGACACCAGAAAAAGGCATTAGCAAGTATGAAGGCAATGATAAATCTGTCATTAAAAAGGTAATTAACTCACAATATAATGGAGTAACTTGGTTTTATGACAGTAAAAAAATTTTGTTTTTAGAGCCACAGGTTGAGTTATCCGGATACCCGACTCCCGATATGCAAAAGGTGATTATCATATACCCGATGGAACATATTCTGTATCCTGCGCCCGGCAATGCCGTCATTTATAATGCAGATGGCACTGTTTACAGGCGGTTGCAGACCCCGGCATTGATTTCTGATTTGGCAAAAAACGCTCGTTTAAAACCTTTTGCATTATTCTTTGACGGGGTATCCTGGGCGAAAGACAGCAAAGGAGATACGATAACTTCCGTTAGAATTGGCTATAACCGAGATTGGTGGGAATCAAGAGTTTTAAATCCTGAGACCGGTGAGTTTGGAGAAGTAATAAGTTCAGGAATGCGATAGAGATTTATCGGCTGAAAATGGATGAAATAATTGAGAATTTTAGGTTTATAACCCGATGCGGCTCCTGCTATACAAATACAAGAAGAAGTATTGTTAAATTCTGAAAAACTAAAACAAATATCTGAGCCTATTCCTATCATGGAAAATGGCGCCCAAAAGACTGTTGGAGGGCTTAAAGCATATTATGTAGACTTCATTGAACTATAAGATGAAGAGAATCACTAAACAAGATTTGCCAACTATACTAACCGAAGAAGTCATAGAAATTTTAGTTGAAATGGCCTTAGAATTTCCTCAAACAAAGGAATGGCATGAGATATTTAACGAATTAGACCAGCGTGGCCAATTGGTGATGGTATTGGATAGAGTTCAAGAAAGACAAAAAGCTATTGAAAAAACCAAAGAAGATATCAAAAGCGAAGAACAAAAGCAAGCAGAAGAAGAACAAAGAAAAAATTTTTATGAAAACCTTGATCTCCATGGCTTCTATGGCAACATGGGTGAGCCGCAAACGGTTCAGGATTATAAAGACAGGTATGGCGTATGGCCCCCAGGCTATGATGAAAGAATAATTCCCGGTAAGTTGCCCGACGTATTAAGTAAAAAACAGGTAAAAATTATTGCAAACATCTATATAAAATATCAAGCACCCCAATACTGGGCTGAAATATCTTCTGAGTTAAAGTATAAAAAGAAGGGTCAATTAATGCGGGTTTTTAAGAAAGTTCACGAGCTGACGGGCAATAATTTTCCCATGTATGGAAATCCTTTAAGGGCAATCACCCCGGAAGAATTTAAGGATAGATATGATGTATGGCCGCCGGGCTATGATAAAAATGAAGAAAAATCCACAAAAGATACTTGAGATATCCGTGCATAGAATATTCCGATTTTTTGATTTATGATTTGTTTTAGTAAGCTACTTGTATTTTTTTCTTTAAGCATCCAGTTGCTGCTCGGAGCAAATATCGGCAAAGCCGATGTTTACAACCAAAACTTCTCACTCTTAAGGTCGAGGAGCGGTATTATTGGTCCTCAAACCCAGACGGCTGAAGGTTATATACTGCTCACGAAAGGAGATGATGTCCGGTTTGATTTGGGCTTTAGAGAAGGCCGTAAGTTGGAAGCGCGGGAAGTAAATGACTACCTGGTAAATGGACAGGGCAAAGATTTAGACGGGCAACCCTATTGGGCGGGTACAGGAATAGACGAAGTAACCTTGGGCGCCAAAGATGAAATCATCTATTTTGTGGAAGATTTTAATTCCGGTAATCCGAAACCGGGCCAATACGCTTCAAAAGATGCCATTTATACCCTCGCGGAATTGCGGGAAAAACTGGCGGTTAAAGAAGCCTGGAAAAAAACAGTTAACGAACCTACCTTACGAAAATACCGGGTAAAAGCCCCGTTAAGGTCCAGAAGCGGTATTATCGGCCCCCAAACAGATAACGGGGTACGCCTTCCGGGTGGAGGACACCAGTATGAGGTTATAGATTATTTAGGAGGTGAAAATTGGAAAAACTATCTGGAAGAGATTCCTGAACTTGAAAAGAAATTAAGATGATTTCAGATTTTTCCATTATCACGGCTGATGGAGTGTGTGTTAAATTGAATTTGACACCAGAAAAAGGCATTAGCAAGTATGAAGGCAATGATAAATCTGTCATTAAAAAGGTAATTAACTCACAATATAATGGAGTAACTTGGTTTTATGACAGTAAAAAAATTTTGTTTTTAGAGCCACAGGTTGAGTTATCCGGATACCCGACTCCCGATATGCAAAAGGTGATTATCATATACCCGATGGAACATATTCTGTATCCTGCGCCCGGCAATGCCGTCATTTATAATGCAGATGGCACTGTTTACAGGCGGTTGCAGACCCCGGCATTGATTTCTGATTTGGCAAAAAACGCTCGTTTAAAACCTTTTGCATTATTCTTTGACGGGGTATCCTGGGCGAAAGACAGCAAAGGAGATACGATAACTTCCGTTAGAATTGGCTATAACCGAGATTGGTGGGAATCAAGAGTTTTAAATCCTGAGACCGGTGAGTTTGGAGAAGTAATAAGTTCAGGAATGCGATAGAGACTTACTAAAGAGCCTCGCCACTGCACGAATCTTTTCGGGTGAGTATTGAAGAGAGAGACATGCAGTGCACCATCTCCCCGAAAAGCCTTGCAGCAGCCGACTAAGCCCCAAACGACCAAACTACCTGAAAAAAAAAGTTACTAAAATAAGCAGACAATACGATATAACTCGCCCAAAGTAAGTATCTTTGCGCTGCCTGACAACAACAACTTACTAAAAATGCTATGCTATGAAGAAACTATTCGTTGTGGTATGGCTTATGCCTGCCATGGCACTAAGCCAAACCTACTCCGTAGAATACTCATTTACAGGTTTACCCTTTATCAATGATTCGGGACCCGGCACCATTTATTATATAGAACTTCACAGCACTGTAACAGGACAGTCTTCTACCCTATACCAGGTAGCTTTTGGGGAAAGTATTCTTGCAAATCCTGCCACAAACGCTCAAAGCAAAAATGTGGGTTTTAGGCCCACCCAACTGCGAATCCGAACCAACGGGGCTATCGACAATACGGGAGGTATCGTGTATATTCCCGCCGACGGGCATTGTTTTAACGATATCGTTTCCATTACCGACCAAAACGGACAGGTAAAAAACGTATCCCTGAACATCCAACCCAATCTCACCATCAGTATAAATCCCGACCCAATGAATCCTGACCCGGAGGCAGTTCTCTATCCCTCTTCCTGTGAAACCCTCACCCTGTCCTCACCGGCAATGTATGCCGATAACGTCTATAGGTGGGAATACAGCATAGATGGCGTTGTGGCATGGACACCGTTGACTGATTTTGATGGCATGAATACATTCCAGGTAGGCATAGCCGACCTGCCGGGTCTGGCAGTAAACCAGAACCTGAAATTCAGGATGCGCTTTTGTAGCGGGCAAACCTCTAATGTCCTCATCACCCAATTTATCAAATGTTCTCCTGATATTACCAATTTTGTTACGGAACCCACTACTTGTTCCTATAACAACGACGGTGGGTTTACCGTAACTTTCAGTCGGGCATTACTCCCAGGGGAAAGCTTATTGCTCAACTTAGCGCAGAATGCACCGGTAGGAAACCCCGGCTCCATATTGGTAGCCTCACCCGTTATTACCAGCGCAACTATGGCAGGCAACGGTTATAACTGGCCTAACGAACTGGTTCCCGGAACCTATTATCTCCGCTATCAATTAGACAATGACGGGAGCGTATATAACCACGGTCCTTTTGATATCACCACCCCGCCTACTGTAGAATTTAACGCCACTTGGACAAACGTAAACTGCTTTGGCGGAACCGACGGCAGTATTTCCATCAGCGCCAGTGGTGGTGTGGGAGGGTACCAATATGAATTCAATGGCAATGGCGACTGGTTAAATTTTGAAAACCCCGCTAACCATACCCTAAACAACCTCCCTTCCGGAGACTACCAGTTGCGGGTACGGGACGCCAATGGGTGCACGCAAAAAGTTGAATAAAATGATAAAAAGAATATATACCCTGTTGCTTTTTATACCCGCTATGGCAGCCGGACAATCCTATTCCGTAGAATATTCATTTTTTAACTGGTTTGAAGATGGCTGCCAGGACTCCGATATCTATTATTTAGAAATTGGCAATACCGAAACTGCCCAATATGAAACATTGGTTCAACTCAATAATTGCGGCTACCATATCATAGACCCTCCCGCCAATATTAATGTTCCTTTTAAACCTAATCAAATAAGGATTCGTTGCCTTTGTGGCACCATACAAGAACAACCATTAGTTTATACAGCAGGGAACGAGCATTGTTTTAATGAAACCATTTCCTTTACCGGTTTTCCAGTCGATCCCTTTGAAGTAGTAATAACAATACAACCAAATTTATACATAACGCTGCAACCTAATATAGTGAGTAATCCCCTAAACCCGTATCCTGATTCTTGTACTCCTATAACACTATCTACTTCAAGTTTGTACGAAACCAATGTTTATAACTGGGAATATAGTTTAAATGGAGGGGTAGGCTGGACTCCACTCACCGATTTCAACGGCATCCATACGTTCCAGGCAAGCATAGCCGACTTCCCGGGTTTAGCAGTCAACCAGACCCTACAATTCCGCATGCGCTTTTGTAGCGGGCAAACCTCTAATGTCCTCACCACCCATTTTATCAAATGCTCCCCCGATATTACCAACCTCGCTACCCAACTCACCACCTGCGCCTATAATAACGATGGCAGTTTCACGGTAACTTTCAGCCGGGCCTTAAACCCCGGGGAAAACCTCTTGCTCAACCTATCGCAAAACGCCCCTGCCGGAAACCCAGGCGCTATTCTCATAGCCGCCCCCATCCTTACAGATGCCGATTTAATTGCCAACAGCTACAATTTCCCCGATACCCTGAGCGCGGGCACCTACTACCTCCGTTATCAGTTAGACAACGATGGCAGTGTATATGAATACGGTCCTTTTGAAATCTCTGCCCCGCCTCCCGTAACCTTCAGCGCCACCTGGACAAACGTAAACTGCTTTGGCGGAATCGACGGCAGTATTTCCATCAGCGCCAGTGGCGGTGTGGGAGGGTACCAATATGAATTCAATGGCAATGGCGACTGGTTAAATTTTGAAAACCCCGCTAACCATACCCTAAACAACCTCCCTCCCGGCGATTACCAGCTACGGGTGCGAGACGGTAACGGGTGCACGGAGAAAGTTGATTGAAGCTAAGATTATATTATAATCTTTTATTTCTTATCGCTTTTTTAATGCAATTATCTCTTTTTCCATCCCCTCCATTTTCTTACCCTGCTCAATTACATAAAGCGTCAACTCCTCTATTTTTTGAAGCAGTTTCAGGTTCATCGTCTTCAATTCCACCCCATTAGCTTGCATCTCGGCGGCAGAAGGGATTTCGGGTAGATGCTTGTTCTCTTTGATATACGCTTCGGTTTCGGGTAAGCTTCTCAGCTCATAGCCCGGCTCAAAGACAAAATCGGGAGCTACGGCGCCATTTAAATCTACCAACACCTCCTGGGTATGGATGTTACCTTTCACGGTGAGTTTGGCATCGGCGGTAGTGGTGCCTATGGCTACATTGCCAGCATCATTAATAGTAAGGTCAGGATTGTTATCCCCGCTGCTTAAGTACAAACTACTTATTCCTGAAGGGTCTGACCAAATTCTCCCTAATTGAACCCCGGTGCTTTTTTGAAACAGCAAATCTCCCGCATCATCTCCTAATCCTTTCAAAAGCAAATCCCCTGCATATACTTCCAGTTTTGCCCCTGGATTAGTTGTGCCGATACCCACGTTACCATTTCCTTGTATTTGCATAGCCTCGGTAAGCGCTCCATTGTTGTATGTTCTCACACGCAGAGAAGTAGTGCCTGAATTATCCTGTCTGCGCGCCTGGAGATAGGTGATATTACTGCCACTGTAGGGACTCATATATATATGCCCGGGAAGAAAAATAGATTGATTGGTGCCCACATTCGTATCGTCACTCAGGTAGATATTGCCTCCCGTCACGTCTAATTTTCCCCGTGGCGAAGAGGTGCCAATGCCTACATTGCCATCTGCATGAATCCGCATGTTTTCCTGACCTATACTGTTCAGAAATTGTACAATATCATCCCCATTGTTGTCTGTATCCGGATGTAAGATAACAGGGCCCCAGCTTTGAAACTGACCACCATCTACCCTAAGATTTCCGTTTATATGAAGCCTTTCGGTTGGGTTTGTAGTACCAATGCCTATCATTGCATCTGCTGTTACCCGCATAATTTCTCCCCCATAATAGCTTTGTATCTGCAAATCATCATCAACATCATCTCCAAAATAAAGGACTGTATTGTAGGCATTCACGCCCCCGTTCTCTCCAATTCTGTTTACCAGCCCGAAGAAAGCATTATCAGACTCTTGCCGTATAAGGAAACCGCGTGTATCTGCCCAATTGATAGACGAAGGGAGAGCGCCGCTTCCGGTACCACTAATAAACGTAGCTATGCCTCTGAGGTTTCCGTTAGTATAAAGCCGCAACTTTTCAGCGCCCCTGTCATTATGGTCACTATTGGAGGCATACCCCCACCAAAGGTCACCCTCGTTGAGCATATTCCATGCGTGGGTAGTGCTGGCCTGCAAACGCAGATGAGCCCAGTGATTTGAGTTATCATCGTTAACCGTCCACCGGTCTAAACCAGTGCCATTTCCAGCATTACTCCAGGTTTGGGCAGCTACCTGCTGAAAGAGCATAGTGCAGCTTGCTATTACAAGACTGCTGAGCATTAGTTTGATTTTTTTATAAATTTTCATGGTTAAAAGTTTTAAAGATTGCCATTAGTCTCAACAAATGTAGAAACTTTCTCACTTTTAAAATAAAAATCGCTACTTATAAATAGCGATTTATTTTTGTTCGCATTTTTGCACTACCTTATTCGGTTTCCTTCTTCCTGCTCCCTTTTGTGGTTTCGCTTCCCTGTTGATTTCTCAGCTACCTGTTTGCGAAATTCACTGGGTTGCCTACACATCTTCCGGTTTGGTAATAAAATGAAAAGCACTACAAAACATATCTATCTTTTTGTTGTAGCCTCTATTTTTTAATTAGTATTTTTAAATCTCTGTTTTCTCCTTCCAGTTTTTCCATTTTTTTATTCAGTTCAATTACATGGAGGGTTAACTCCTCTATTTTTTGTAATAGTTTTAGGTTCATGGCTTTCAGCTCCACACCATTAGCTTCCATCTCGGCGGCAGAAGGGATTTCGGGCAGGTGTTTATTTTCTTTAATATACGCTTCAGTTTCAGGTAAGCTTCTCAGCTCATAGCCCGGCTCAAAGACATAATCGGGAGCTACGGCGCCGTTCAGGTCCACCCGAACTTCTTGGGTATGGATATCTCCTTTTACAGCCAATGTGGCATCGGGACTAATAGTGCCAATACCTACATTGCCACCCAAGATAGACAGGTTATCATCTCCGGAAAGAATCAGTCGCATATCATAGTCGTCTAAAGCATCATTACTGAAATCAATATAGGGAGTGCCATGTGCAGATCCAGAACGTAGTTCCACACCAACATTTTCGTCACTTCGAATAGCGAAGGTATTATCAGTTCCACCCGCGGTATGTACTTGAAATCTTTCAGAAGGTGTAGCCGTACCAATGCCTACATTGCCGTCACTCTTTCTAAAATACGCAACAGGATTATTCCAGCCCCCTATAGTTATGGCTACAGTACCGTCAATATTTATTGATCCTGCCGAATTTGCCGGTAATCCCGAACCCCAGGTATCATCAAAAAAATGTATCGTACCAATATGTTGGGTTCCATTGTATGCACGAATAGCGTTATATTCATTTGAGGGTACTTCTATTTCAATAGCACTTTCAGACTGTCCAAAAGCATAACGCCCGGGTATTCTTATACCGTCGGAAGAAGTTACTCCCAAAACACTCAGTTTATGGGACGGAGAGTTTGTACCAATGCCTACGTTGCCGTTAGTTTTCATAACAATTACCTGAGTATTGTTGTTCGCAAAATTTCCAACATGCCCTCCATAACCATTATCCATAGCAGCAATCTTAAATGTATTGCCGTCATTTCCTATTTTATAAGATGCAATACCTGGCGTATGAAATGTCATAACAGCATTATTTCCTTTAACTTCTAATAATTCCTGCGGGCTGGTGGTACCAATACCTACATTGCCGTTAGTTTTCATAACAATTACCTGAGTATTGTTGTTCGCAAAATTTCCAACATGCCCTCCATAACCATTATCCATAGCAGCAATCTTAAATGTATTGCCGTCATTTCCTATTTTATAAGATGCAATACCTGGCGTATGAAATGTCATAACAGCATTATTTCCTTTAACTTCTAATAATTCCTGCGGGCTGGTGGTGCCAATGCCCACATTTCCTGCATTTGTATTGTATATGGAAGCTCCATTAGTAGCCCATTGCGCCCACAGCGTCCCGCTTGAGCAAAAAAGAATCATTACCGGGTAATAAAAAGATATCTTCATGGTATTTTATTTTTACAGTATCTTTTTCAAAGATATACAATATTCATATAAAACCGATAAAGGTTAGCAATACTATTCATTCTATTCTTATCATTTTATAAAATTATAATCCTTCATAAGTTTTGGCATGCCCTTCACAGCGCCTAAAAAAACAGCCCTCCGGAATTTCCGGAGGGCTGTTGCTCGCATTCGATAAGGTTACCCGAATTTCTATTTTAGGATTACCTTATGCTGAAGGGTTCCACCATTGGTTTGCATGATTACGAAGTAGATGCCCGAGGACAGTCGAACGCCATGGTTGTCATCTCCATACCATTTTACCTGGTAATTTCCCTCTGGCTGCATTCCCTTCACCAGTGTTTTCAGTATTCTTCCCTTCATATCCAGGATCGTGATTTGGATTTCAGATGCCTGGGGAAGCTCATAACCAATAGTAGTGAATTCTGAGAAAGGATTCGGGTAGCTTTGGTATAACTGATAGCTGCCGGCTTTTTGCTGCTCTTTTGACAACTGCCATTTGTAGGGGTCGTTGTAGGAGCCTTCGCTTTTCCCGGAACGAAACTCAAGACGGTTGTTCAGCAGGTACTGTTTTTCCGTATCGCCATCAATCATCCTGAAGATCAAGGTTTCTGTATCTGTATGCCCGTAAACGGTCATAAAATAATACAACTTCCCGTCAATCAGCTGCGGGATGGCAACCCCCCTGCATTCATTACCGGAGAATGCGCCGATGATATGCTCTGTTTGAGGATTTACATCGTTGCCTTCGATGACTCCCGTCATGTACATCACCTCCGGGTAGTCATTTTCATCTGCCTGCCAGCCGTTATCCATGGCTTTCTCCCTGATATCAAAGGAGGGCGTTTCTTTCTGTACAACGGATTTTACGGCTCCGTCTTTTGATCCGTAACCTGCAATACCGAAGTAGTTCAGCGTACCAGCTTGTGCGGCGATAATGCGGTATCCCCGGTTGGGCGTAAGATGGGTAAGGGTCCCTATCCATGCTCCGTTGAGGAACTCGGCAAAACCTTCTTTGCCTTGTACCTGGTCGCCGTTGGTGGCCGTCGTATTGCTCAGGGATATGACGGCTCTTCCTGTTTGGATCATCTGTTCAGGGATATAGCCTGCCCAACTGGTACCTGAAACTACCGGGATATCGGTGTTTTCACTTACCGGGAGTCCCTGGAGTTCAAGGGTAGCGGGCTGGGACAGATACACTGAATAATGGCGTTTATAATCCAGCGTTGTCAGCGCTCCTGACCATCCGGAAGCTGCATTATAGGTCGCCGTATTGCCTTGCTGGTCGGTGATGCTATCCCCGGTGTTAAACCCGCTAAGGGCACTCAGGCTAAGACTGCTTTGTCCCGTGTCTGCCAGGTTAAAGCTCACCCAGTGAAAGCCCGAAGGCAGGGAGAGGCTTTTGCTGAGCACTTCTCCGGTAGTTAGGGTTACCGGGTTGGCTAAGCTGCCGATATTCACTCCTCCCTGGTAGCTGTAGCTTTCCAGCACGCCCTGGTACTCTTTACAGTCGGAGGCATCCCATACCCGGAAGGTGAGTGCACCGCTGTCGCCAAAGTTGCCATAGATGAGCATACTGACCCGGTACTGACCGCCTGTACTGTTTAGCTGCCCGATACCTCGTAAGGTTCCGTTGAGATAGGCATAGACCTTATCGCTCACATCCTGTGAAAGTTCTCCTGCAACAGTAAGACTTGCCGTAAGGGAGATTTGATCGGGATACTGGTTGGAGTTGAAGCTATAAGCTGGCGCAGGGCAGCTTACGTTTACTTCTAAAAAGAAGCTCTCTACACCGAGGACGCCGCCGTTGGGATCGAGTATGGTTGCTTTTACGTAGGTTTCATGCTTGCCGGGGTTGAGCCATTGGGCTGTGGCAAAGCTGATGCTGCGGGTAAAGCCGTAGGGCAATGTGCCGTTGCCGGGGTCATTGCTCACGCTAAGCCATACAGGAAGATTGGTAAATTCGTACGTAACGTTAATGGCGCCATTGTTGGTCAGATTCATATTGAACGTAGAAGCTACCCCTTCGCTTTGATTGAGGGTATAATTGTTCTGCGCCCATTGCACCGCATTCTTATTGACCACAAAACTCCAGCTGGTGCCCGGGGCGGAGTTGCCGTAGAGGTCTTCTATCTTGCTGCCGGCAATAAAGGCTGTGAGCTCGGCTCCTTCAATATATTGGTCGGGGAAGTTGGGTTTGGGCGTTATCAATATCTGGTTGCCGCCGGAAAGGATGGCGTTAATGGGCACATCCTGAACCACTTTTTCCACCACGATGGGGGCAGCGGCATCGCCTTCCACCCAGCTGATGTCGGTGGCTATGGTACCGGAGGTTTTCCCGGTGAAATCCCGCACGCCTTCACCTTCAAGGGCAATATCATCCAGTACATAATAGGCCATAAGGTGGTCTTCGTTACCCAACAATCTACGGTTACGGTCGGTGGCGATTTCTGCAACAGACCGTGCTGTATTCCATATCCGAACCTCATCGAGTTGTCCTCTGAAGGCATCTCCCGAAAGGATGGTCCCGATAGTTAAGTCATCTGTATTGGTAACATAGGCGGGAGCAATCGGGTTTTCGGCGACTAACTGCGTATCGAAATAGGTCTTTACCGTACTAACTCCGTCATAAACCACCGCTACATGGGTCCATTTGAATGGAATAAGAGCTGCTGTGGAAACACTTCTTCCGTTATCAATTTTCCCGTCGTGCGTGAGATAGATGCCCAGGTTACTGCCTTTTTCAATGACGGGCACTTTGTCGCCGTTATTGGCATAAGCCGACGGGTTGATCCAAAACTCAACGGTATAAGCGTTGCCAAGGTTGATAGCCGGCTGGTTGGGAATCGTAATCTGGTCGGTCAGTTCGTTAAAATCTGCTGATTTGGGGATGTACTCATAGCCTCCCAGGATACCGCGAAGCGATATGTTCAGGGAATTAACCCCTGCGGGAGACAGGTCACGGTCGTAGCTGGCCGAGATGGTTCCCGAAGTCATCACACTGTTATGGGGCGGATAGACCTCGGTGATTACCGGGAGTATCCTGTAAATGCTGCCACTTACCCATTCGCTGGAGGTCTCACTTCTCCAGGGCTCTGTCCCCAGACCGCACTGTGGGGTGAGCCGGAACTGGTACTCACCGTCGGAAATACCGCTTACATTCACCGTGAGCGTGTAATCCCCGTTAGCATCTGGCGTTAGCGTTGCCGGATCCACTTCCTGTAAAAGATGCGGGGTATTGTTGCCCTGGTTGGCATATTCCACCAGCAACTTATCAAAAGACGCTTCCGGGTTGTCAATGCTGAACTTAAAAGTAAGCTCATTGTTGCTGGTTTGATTGACTACCCAGTTGGGAGCGGGCTGGCTTATGGCAATAGTTTCTACACAAGGCCGGTGAAAACGGGCTGAAAGATGCAGGGTATCTACCAGTTTTACCCCGGCAAAACCATCGTAAAATCTGAGAGAGTTCCCGCTGTTCTCACATTCTGAGAAAAATACGATGGAAATATCCTCAAAATCCACTTTCCCGGGATTGGCCGGATTGCGTTCTACAGTGAGCGGAATACTGTCTTTAATAGCCTGGGGCCCCTGTGTGTCTAAGACCACAAGCTGGCCGCTCTCATTTAACAGCCCTCCATTATACCTGAGAATGGCGCCTTGGCTATCATACGCTTTTATCCGGAAGTTTTTATAAAAGCCAGTGCCTGCCTCTTCATTGGCTACCTGGGTATTGGCAAGGGTAAGGTAAAATACTGCCTGCTCATCCAGTCCGGCAAAGCCAACAGCCTTGTCAGAAGTCATTTGCACACCTTCCCTGGGCTGGGTGTTGCGCTCTACCGGGCACATGCTGCGTCCGGCTACCGCTTTAAAAATGGGAGTGGCAAAGCTGAAGGCGGTGTCCTTTCGGATCAGTACATCGAACTGGTCTCCGATATCGTCATCGGTTAGCGTAAACCCAAAGTTTCTGCCGTTGGTCGTGGTATGCTCACTGTTCTCCAGGTAATTATAAAATCCTTTGGCTTCAATTTTTAAGTTGACCGCTACCCCGAATGCCGAAAATGATTTGCTGAAGGTCTTGCTCAGGCTGGTATTGGATTCGGCAGTGAATTTACTGCCATCTACGTTGCGTTCGCCCAGGCTATATGAAATGCTCTGCCCTGCTGAAAAGGCAATAGAGTTTTCAAAACTGAGAATCTGGCCGGTTTCAGTATTGCGCAATTGAAACTGGGGCAGGTTCTGGGCATTGTTCCAGTTGGCTTCATTAGCCGCCAGTATGTTCAGCCATCCGTCTATATGACCTTGGTACATCTGGATGCTGTCGGTATTTGCAGTGGCATCCCTGAGGAGCTCCAGGTTGGGAATGGTTACATCTTTAATATGCTGGTGAGTCAGGGAGAACAAGGGCGTACGATCGGGTTTGATCGCATCAATATTATCCTCGGAGACAGGGGTGCAACCTTCCATTCTAAGGCGTTTTCCGGTGCCTATATGAATAATGGGGGAATAGCCCACATACACATCGCTGGGATACCCGGGGAGGGTGCCTGCCGAAGAAGTGCTTATGGTTTGATTTAGGCTGAGCTCGTAGTTTTTAGAATCGGTATCGCCGAGCTTAAAGCTTTCCGCCACTTTGAATAGCGCACTTGCTTTGCTGTCCACTATCTTGGTCAGGAAGATCACTCCTGCACCTAAGCCCGCAAAATTGCCAGTATAATGCTCCGTGTCCACCCCGGTGGAAACATCCACCGAAATATCCGCTCCACCGGTATGAGTAATGCTCTCTGAAAAGGAAAAACTGGTGCCTTTGCTTAGGGTGGCGCTGCTGCCGTCTCCCGGCGAGTCGTGGAGCACCGCTACAATTTCGGGCGGAGCTTCCAGGGTAAAGTCACTACTGAATTGCTTGGCCCCGGTAATATATGCATTGAGGTTTTGTTGCTGTACTCTTCCGTCATGGGTAGCGGTAAGCTGAAGGGACCGGGTAAAGGGGCTTACAAAGTTAGGCTCCAGGGCTTTTATCAGCAGGGTATCTCTGCCGGTTCCGGCGGTTTGGGCTACCACATGAGCCAGGTCACCGTCAATATCGTATTGTACCCCCTGGATATAACATCTGTCTTCACCATATTGCTCGTAGGTGCTAAGAGCAACTACATAGCCTTTTCCGGATTCCATAATATAGGTGCCGTTGCAGTAGTTTGTCATATCATACGGGGTTGTGGAAAGGCTAAGCATAGGCTGTCCTTCAATCTCCAACTGTTCTTCATTATCTACCACAGCGGTGACCAGCATGTCCAGGTTCATGGGAGCGCGGTATTCAAACTCCTGGGTTACCCATCCCCGGGTGATGTCTAGTACCCCGGATTCGAGTTCAATGGACGAAGCACCCTGGTTGTTGGTCAGATAGACTTTATATTGTCCGGGCAGCAGACCATCCACCACAAATACGGTATAAGTGTCGTTAAATGTAGCCGTTGTCTTTTCAAAGTGTGGGGAGACGATATCGGTACGCTCTACACGTACATCCCAGGCGCCTACGTTGTACCCGCAGGGAATCACCAGGTTGCCTACTACCCCATAGCGGGTATCGTTATAAAACCGGAGATTGGTTTCCGGGTTAATTACGTTAAAGACTTGTTTTTCCGCGTTTGCATAAGGGCCTTCTGCATGATAATCATACCGCGTCTTCCGGGTATAGGTGTTGATGGTCTGTGTATCAATAACAGGGCCATCACACACCAGCACATAATCTGCCGCTCCCGGGGCCAGACTTACACTGCGAAGCAATTCCCCGGCAGATTCCGGAAACCTGAAAGAGAACCACAGTGAAGCTTCGTCATTGGGAATATAATCTCCCAGGCGAAGATTTCCTATAAGAGAGGCGTTATACAAACTGTCCCTGTACTCTATCAGGTGGATATTCCCCTGGTAGAATGTTCCTGCTGTAGGAGAAAATGCAGCTCCCAAAATTAGTTTTCCATTGAGATTGGGAGCGGTAAGGGTGTTTTGATAAAAAGACATCCCGGAATACAATATCGCTTGTTTTGTGGTCTCGTTATAGGTAAGGGCAAAAAAGTGCCAGTCGGTACCCACCTGATCCGAGGCGGTCACCACTTCGGTATTGCCTTCCTTTACAGCCAGGGTCTGGTTGTTTTTCAATACAACCCGCAGGTCTCCCACCTGCAGGATGGTTTGTTCCCCTGCTGTAGCTGTGCCTTTCTTGAGCCAACCGGAGAAGGTGCCGTTTCTTTGGAAATCGATGACTTTCTCGGTTTCCGCATAATCATCTATGCCATCAAAATAGAGCGATTGAACACCCATAGAATGACTTGTCAAAGGGTTGTCCACAGCAATCTCGTGCAAGCCTAAAGGTGCACTTATGGAAAATACTCCAAACGCATCAGTAACTAAACCGGGGTCGGCTCCGACTACTGGCTGACCATCCAGGGTGATTGTTTGCCCCGAAGGCACAGGATATTCTTGCCCCGCCTCCTGGTAGAGTACTTTCCCGGCAATGGGAAGTTCGGAAATATCGGTAAAATGGGCAGTTTTTTCATAATCTCCGCTGTTGAGGCTTCGCAGTATGGTAATCCCTCTGTTGGCAGGATTAAAGATATGATTGGGTTTGGAAGGGGTTATGGTCAGGTTGAGCCCTGCAGGGTCTGTTCCGGCATTAACCGATGAGAGGGTATAGTTACCGTTGGCATCGGTAAAGGCGCCATAGGCCAATCCCCCGGGTTGATCGGCAGCGGTTAACCAATTCAGGCCGGAAACGCTGTCTCCCATATAACTTCCTTTGGTAGCATTGGCCTGGTTATACATGTTGTTAGCATCCCCCAAGTCAAAACGATAATAAAGCGCCAGGTTTTGCTCACTTCCCGAGAGAATATGGTCGTAGCGGGAGGCGATGGTTTCCGCATCCAGGGCGGCGTTCCAGATTCTGAGTTCGTCCAGCTGCCAGGCGGTAGCCGCAGAGGAGGCATTCAGTTTAAAATTATCAACGGCGCTCAGATCGATGGCAAACGGGACAGTATTGGTGGCCAGTTCTACGCCGTCGCGGTAGAGTGCGCCTCCCGTGGAAGTGAATACTACCGAATAATGATGCCATTGACTGTCTCCGGAAGCGGGAGCGCTGATATAGGAGGCGCCGTTTCCGTTGGTTACGTTTATAGTTCCGGTAGTAAAGGTAATTGTCGCGCCGCCTAATTGAAAAGGCGTACCCGAAGGGTTTGCAGTGCCTTTATACCAGAATTCTACGGTAAACGCCGCCTGGTTACGGAAAACTTCAACATTACTGACCGTAATGGGTCCGTTGCCGGGACTAAACTGCAAGGCGCTGCCGGTTGGGGTCGCTCCCACAGCCCGAAGTTCTACATTTTCAACAAATACACTGCTCTGGGTGGCGATATTGCCGCTGATCTTACCGTTGGGAAAGATAAAGCCCTGGTCGGTACCTTCTATGGAAAAGGCCGGATCGGCATTCTTGTAGCCTTCTACCCGGTAGCTGTTCATGTCGGCAGGCAGGATGCTTGGGTCGTTATAGGTGAGCAGGTCGGATACGTTTATCCCGGTGGCCGGCTGGGTGGCAATAAGCTGGTCGTTGCGATAGATATTGTAGCCGTTCACGTCCTTGACATGGGGCCATTCTAATTGTATTTTATTTGAGAATTCGCCTTTGGTGGCTCTCACCAGGATTTGATTGAGGTTAAATACAGGGTGATCGGTATCGGTTCTGACCGCGGCAATGGACTGGACTCCGTAATCGCTGATGCAGCCGGCGCTGTAGGCAGTGGACTGGATATTTTTCCAGGAAACCCGGCTTATTTCATCAATCCCCGCCATAGGCGATGCGGTTTGGTAATCGTCATTACCGTAAAATACCCGTAGGCCTTCGTTGTTTTTCAGGGATGTAAGCCCGGAGGGAGATTGTGTAACAAAACTGCGCCACTGGTTTCGCCCGATCGTTTCCAGAGAGCGTTTTTTGCTCCAGCCCCGGATTTCGGTGATAAAGAGTTCGGCATTGGCGGGCTTATAGAAATAGAGTTCGCGCCCGTTGGAAAGCGCCATATTGAACTGTCCTTTCTTGAGCCCGTTTACATAGACTTCGAGTACCTGGCTGTTTTGTGAAACCACCAGGGCGATGTGGTGCCACACACCGGACCCAACTACACCGGCGAGGTCAAGGGTATGGCTCTGCGCCGCCAGTTGTATGGTCAGTTGATTTTCCGAAGCCATGCTCACAGAAAAGTGGTCATTGTCAGGATTCATGTCCGTGAGTGTCCAGGGGTTACCCGCCTGGGCAGATTTGACCCAAAATTCCAGGGTAGCTTCTCCGGCATTGCCTGCGTCCAGAAGATCGGTTTTCAGGTTCATACCCAGGTCAAAATAGGTATGATAGCTATTTTGCTTTATATGCAGCACCCCGGGGTTCTGCGCCGCCAGACGCGGCAAGAACCCTGTAAGAAGGAGCAGCATAAGCAATATGTAAGAGGATATCTTTTTCATGGTATTTTGTTTTAAAAGGTGTTGGTTATAGGAGAAATCCCAAAGCGATAGGAATCGCCTGAGCCATCTGTATTGTTTGTTAGACTGGCGCCCGGAACCTGCATCGAAAATCCGCTGCCGGTCTGCCAGTTAAGGACATCATTGGCACCGGGTTTTGCCAGGGAGGCATAGGGATAGCCGGAGTAGCGGATATCCCACTCAAAAGAGGTGTCATCGGTTATGTAAGCTGCCAGTTCAACTGCAGCGCCGTTTCGCTTGAGAAACAAACCGGGTTTGGCGGCCGGGGTGATAAGGGTCTTTCCATTACTCCGGCGTTCTACAATAAAGTATTGGACCAGGTTGTTTACGCCTGTTCGTTCGTCTGCCATCGTAAGGGCGCCCTGGCTCAGGGTTACAAACTGCCCGGTTCCTTTCAGGGAAAAACGGTAGAGCTTCTGGTTCTGTGCCATGCTTTGGTTTGCCATCAACATAGCTACCAGCAATAGGATGTTATAAAATAAGAGTTTCATATTTCGTTTATTTAAAAATTAAAAAAGCCTTCCAAAACTTACTGTTTTTCCAGGAGTTGATGTAGCTGTTCTTTAAGTAAAGCAAGCTCGCCGGTAAGGGTTTCAAGCTGCTTTTCCTGGGCAATGGTGTGGAGGGTAAGTTCTTCCACTTTTTCTACCAGCAATGTGTTGAGCTGTCCCAGGTTGGCACCGCTTTCGATTACTTCGGCTCCGGAAGGAAAGCCGGGCAGGTGCTTGTGGGTTTTTATATAGCGTTCAACTTCGTTCAGGGGCATCAGCCGGTAATCGTTCTCAAAAACATAGTCGGGAAAAGTACCGATATTGAGGATAACGCCGTTGGCTTTGAGGTTGCCGACAACTTCCAGCTTTTCGGTAGGAGCAACAGTGCCGATACCCACGTTACCATTTCCTTGTATTTGCATAGCCTCGGTAAGTACTCCATTGTTGTATGTTCTCAAACGCAAGGAAGTAGTGCCCGAATTATCCTGTCTGCGAGCCTGGAGATATGTGACATTGGAACCATTATAGGGACTCAGGTAGATATGCCCGGGAAGAAAAATAGATTGACCTGTACCCGCATTTGTATTGTCTGTCAGGTAGGTATCGCCTCCCGTTACGTCTAATCTTCCCCGGGGCGACGTGGTACCAATACCCACATTGCCACTACCGGTAATACGCATTCTATCCTGCTGTCCTGTGACAAATTGAAGATGGCTCCCGCTTACCCCATAAAATCCAACATCATTAGCTAAGAAGTTAGCCAATGAACCCGCAGCATTCGATACCCAGGCGGCTCCTTTGAAAACTCTGCTACCGCTTGTTAAATACAGGTCTCCCGCCACGTCTAATTTTGCCGTTGGAGTGGTTGTGCCAATGCCTACATTGCTCCCGATGGGATTAATGGCTAAGGGTTTATTGAAATGTGATTGTATCCAACTATAATCGGTATGGTAACCCAGACGCAGGTTACTGGCATTGGTAGGCCCTAGAATCAATGCGCCTCCGCCCGCGTCCTGACTAGTATGGATCAAATGCAATTTGCCTTGGGGGGAGTCGGTACCAATGCCTAGTTTCCCGTCTATGGTCAATCTCATTTTTTCAACCCCTCTGTCGTTATGATCGCCGTTTGGGGAATACCCCCACCAGAGGTCGCCCTCATTGAGCAGATTCCATGCGTGGGTATTGCTGGCCTGCAAACGCAGATGGGACCAGTCATTTGAGTTATCACCGTTAACCGTCCACCGGTCATAATTATGGCCGGCTCCATAATTACTCCAGTTTTGAGCAGTTGCCTGTTGAAAGAGTATAGTGCAGCCTGTTACTGCCAAGCTGCTAATCATTAACTTAATGGGTTTGTAATTTTTCATTTTTTAAAAGTTTTAAAGGTTCCTATTGGTTTAAAATTCCGGCTATGTTTCCTGTAGAGAGAACTGCCGTTTTTCAGATCGTGTGATTTCCATTTTCCCCGGAAAAGAGGCAACACAAAAATCACGTTCAAAGGTATGTACAGGCAAAAGCGTCGATCGTGCCAAAATAGGACCTATTTGGGACATCAATTACTAATCATCTGATTATCAGTGAATGACATGGTCTTAATGATGGTATGAATGGGAATCCGGCCGGTTCCTTTCAGGGAAAAACGGTAGCGTTTCTGATCCTGTGCCATGCTTTGGTTTGCCATCCACATAGCTACCAGCAATGGGACGTTATAAAATAAGGGTTTCATCTCTCTTTTATTTAAAAATTAAAAAGCTTTCCAAAACCTACTGTTTTTCCAGGAGTTGATGTAGCTGTTCTTTAAGTAAAACAAGCTCGCCGGTAAGGGTTTCGATCTGCTTTTCCTGGGCAATGGTATGGAGGGTAAGTTCTTCCACTTTTTCTATCAGCAATGTATTGAGCTGTCCCAAGTTGGCGCCTGTTTGTACTACTTCGGCTTCAGATGGGAATCCGGGCAGGTGTTTGTGGGTCTTTATGTAGCGTTCAACTTCGTTCAAGGGCATCAGCCGGTAATCGTTCTCAAAAACATAGTCGGGAAAAGTGCCAATGTTGAGAATAACGGCATTGGCCGTGATATTGCCGGCGACGTCAGCACTGCCGGCTGTGATGTTACCTGTAACGTCAGCACCGTTGGCGGTGATGTTTCCGACAGCTTCAACACCATTGGCTTTGATGTTTCCGGCAACGTCCAGTTTTTGGGTGGGGCTAGTAGTGCCGATACCTACGTTGCCACTACCGGTAATACGCATCATATCTTGTTGTCCTGTAACAAATTGAAGATGGTTCCCGTTTACCGCATAAAATCCAACATCAGCAGGTGCGAAGTTGTTTAATGTACCGGCAGCATTCGATACCCAGGCGGCTCCTTTGAAAATCCTGTTCTCACCTGTTAATTGCATATCTCCCGCCACGTCTAATTTTGCCGTCGGAATCGTTGTACCAATGCCTACATTGCCCCCTTCCTTGACAATAAATCGTTCAGCACTATTTTTATTGTGATGGATGACCATATCGCCTCCGTCGGACTGTAAATATAAAGGTGAATTTGCCCCGTTATCTCTTGCTTCTATTTCGTTATTATCTATGGCGAGACTGAGACCGGTTGCAGAGCCCATCATAAGGAATCCTGCGGAAGTAGGTGTAACATCCTCCCCCGATTTAATATGGAGTTTTCCTTCGATGCTGAGATCCCCGTTGTTATGAAGCCGCATCTTTTCAGTTCCCGGATCTTCCTCTGTGTTATTTGTACCATAACCCCACCATAAAGAACCGGGATCGGTTGTACTGCCTGATCCTTCACTTACCATATTCCACGCTAAGGTTGCATTGGTCTGGAGGCGTAGCGAAGTCCATTGTGAGTTTGAATCATTGTCGTTTACTACATAAATCTCATAGTCGGTTCCAGCCTTTTCCGGGGATTTCTGGGCATGTACCTGCTGTGCCATTGTAAAACAACCTGTTACGATAAGGCTGTTGATAAACAATTTGAGTGCTTTTTTTGTTTTCATGGATGTAAAATTTAAGTGTTAATAATAGTTTCTGTTTTGCCGTCAAAGATGGAGGGAAACGAACCTGAAAAACGCGTTAAAAAACCTGAAAAATGCACAACTAATTGTTTTTCAGATATTTATGTATATATAAAATATTGAAATAAAATGCGTTAGGGATTGAGCCCTTCGGCAAGCTCAGGACAGGCTATGTTTAAGCTCTCCCGGCCTGTCCGGTGCTGCCACTGGCAGCGCCACCTTCCCAAAGAGACGGGTTTTCAGGGATTCCATAAAGCTTCCGGGGCGGGAAGCGAGTAGCGAAAGCCCGACCGCCATGTCTGTAGGGTCGTGCATAAATTAGTTATAGAAGATGTTGTTCTCGATACATCCCGCTTGGGGCGGGACACTCGAACTGACATTGTTCATCATATTGAAAGTTACTTTAAAAATGTAACCAGCTAATGCATGACCCTAGGGGAGTAGCGGTAACGCTCTCCAAAAAATCAGATTTAATAACGCTTTTTGGCGCGGTTATGGCCATTTCTCTGCCGGGAACAAAGGGGAAAGTTATTTATCGGTAAAATAGGCTGAGGGGCGTTTTCCGAAATGGTTTTCATATACCTTGGAGAAGTATTCGGGGGTATCAAAACCTATGGCATAGGCTACCTCAGCTATGGTGCTTTTAACATGGTTCTCTAATAGCAGCCGGGCTTTTTGGAGTTTTATTTCCCGGATAAATTCATTGGGAGTGAGTCCGGTTATTTGTTTCATTTTTGTTAGAAGCTGACTTTTGCTGATGTACATTTCTGCTGCGAGATCGGTTACTTTGTACTTATGGTTAACGATCTCTCTTTCTACAATGTCTTGCACCTGTTGTAACCATTCCGTATCCCAGCTTTTGGGCGGTTCTCCGGCCGCTATGGTCGGTACGGCTTTTTTTTGCCATTGTTTTCGTTCCCGGTAATTGTCCAGCAGGTTATGCATACGGGCCAGGAGTTCGGGCGCATCGAAGGGTTTGGTGAGGTAGTCGTCCACGCCCCTGGTAAGGCCGTGCAGGCGATCTTCCTGGGCAGCGCGTGCGGTGAGGAGGATGACGGGGATCTGTTGCCATACGGGATGTGCCTTCAACTGGTGCAACAGGGTAAAACCGTCCATATTGGGCATCATTACATCGGAAAGGATGATGTCGGGCAAGGGTTCTTTTTGATTGAGGAGGGCCAGGGCTTTTTTTCCGTCTCCGGCGGTTTGTATGTGGTAGTGAGGGAGAAGGATGTCTGCAATAAAGCGGCGCATGTCTTCGTGGTCTTCTACGATCAGTACGGTTTGTTTCTCCGGTTGACGGTTGTTTTTTCCGGTTTTGGTGGCAGGCGCTTTTGTTTTTGAGGCCTCCGTGGCTTCCGGCAGGGAGGCGGGCTCTGGAACGGATGTGGCTTCCGGGTGTTCTTTTTGTGAAGTGGAGGTGACTTCTTTTTTGGGCCATGTGTAGCTAAAGGCGCTTCCTTCGCCCCAACGGCTTTGCACCTCTACTTCTCCGCCCATGAGATGGGCGAGTTCTTTACACAGGGCCAACCCGATACCGGTACCGCCCTGAACGGCTTCGCCTGTGTGTTTAGACTGGTAAAACCGGTCGAAAACATAGGGGAGGTCATCGGGGTGTATGCCCGGGCCGTTATCGGTTACCGTTATCCGTATGAAGTTGTCTTCTTCATTGACTTTCAGGCTTATGGAAGCGTCATCGGGGCTGTACTTAAAGGCATTGGAGAGGAAGTTGGTGATGATCTTTTCGGTTTTTTTTGGGTCGATCAGAAGGTGTATGCTTTTATCGGGTTCGTAAAAGAGCCGGTACCGGATGTTCCGTTTTGAGGCATGGGATTCGAAGATGGCAAAGCGGTTTTTGATGAAGGTATAGAAGGCAATAGGTTTTTCTTCTACTTCTAGCTTGCGGGCTTCGAGTTTGGAGAGGTCGAGGATCTCTTCAATGAGTTGAAGCAGTTTTTTGCTATTGCGCTGCATAACGGCCAGCGGGTCGATAAGCGTTCCTGCAGGGGGGCTTTTATCGTTTTTTAAGGTGGCAACGAGATGGTTTAACGGCCCCAGAATAAGGGTGAGGGGGGTGCGCAACTCATGGGATATATTGGCGAAGAAGCGGGATTTTACGCTGTCTAATTCTTTAAGTTGTTGTGCTTGTTCTTCGATGGTGTCTTTATCTGCTTCTATCTTATCTTTTTGCTTTTTTATTTCGAGGGTACGCTCAACAACGATCGCTTCGAGTCTGCTCTTGGCGCGTTTTAACTGTTGCAGGCGTAGGCGAAAAATAATGTATATAAGTAATCCTGCCACAAAAATACAGGCGGCTATAAACCAGTTTTCCAGGTAGAAGGGTTTATAGACGCTTATGGGAACGGCCAGTTCACCGGCCGAATTTTCTCCTTTGATGCCCCGTCCTTTGATGTGTAATACATAATTTCCGTAGGGGAGGGTATTGATACGCAGGGTATTTCCCTGCAGGGTTGTCCAGTTTTTATCCAGTCCTTCTATTTTGTAGGTATATTTATTTTGATGGCTGTACTCATAATTGAGCAGGGCAAATTCTAAAGTTAAAAACGTATCGGAAGGAAAAAGCTCGATCTTTCCTGTTGTTTCCATCGTCAGGGTTTTGTCTATCAGCGTCTCTGTTTTTCTATTAAATACCTGAAAATCGGTAATTTTTAAGGGTTCGTAAACGAGATCTTTGGTGATAAAATCCCGGGGATGGAAGGTGGTTACTCCGGCCAGACTTCCGAAGTAGAGCCTGCCGTCGGCGTCCCGGTAATGGGAAGCGGTATTAAATTCGTTATGGGTAATACCGTCGTTTACCAGGTAGGTATTTACGAGGAAACTTTTTTTATCGAACTGCATCAACCCGTAATTGCTGGATAACCAAAGTTTGCCGTAATCGTCTCCATATACGGCATAGATGATGTTGCTGGAAAGTCCTTCGGCGGTAGTGAACTGGCGGTAACTGCCGTCTTCGGGGTTAAACCGTATAAGCCCTCCGCCCTGTGTGGCTATCCAGAAGATCCCTGATGGGTCGCGGTAAAAATGCAGCAGGAAATCGTAGGGAATGTACCGGGGCGGGGATTCTGTGGAGGCGTAACGGCGGGTGAGACCCTTGCCGGGCTCCAGGAGGTAAAGCCCCAGGGAAGTGCCTATCCAGATGCCTTCCTCATCTTCGGAGAGATGAAAAATACTACTATCCCCGAGCTGGGAAAAATCGTTGTAGGTTACGAATTTCTTATAACGTCCGGTTTCCGGTTCTACAAAATACAGCCCCCTGTAGGTTCCTATCCATATTATCCCTGTTTTATCGCACATCACCGTCCACGGAGAGTCGGGGTTACTTTTGTCCCGGTAATCATAGTATTGGCTTTGTCCGTTTAAAGGGTTGTATTTTTCCATGAGTACGCCCTGGGCAAACCAAATATTTCCTTCCCGGTCTTTGGCAGTTCCCAACCAGGCATCTTTATTTTTTTTTATTTCCTCTTTTTCCGGCCCTTTAATGACTCTCCCGTTGTAGGTGTTGATATAAAGATTTCCGATATTATCTTTTACGATTCCCCGGGTGCTGTAGGTTTCGGAAGTTCCGGAAAGCAGCCTGGTGAATTTGTCTTTTTTCAGGGTAATGATAAAGATCCCGTCTCGTGTGGCCAGCCAGGCACGGTTTTCCGTGTCGAAATATAATATATAGATGATATCGGTTTTATAGGTAAGAAAAGGCGCTATTTCGGGTTGCAGGTTATAAACGATACCTTCCCGGGGGTGAAAAACAAAAAACGTGTCCCGGTTTTTTCGCTGGAACCACCATATAAGGCCATTGGACGGGTTAATGTAGCATTTTCGTTGGGAAGTATTTGTATAGATATCTTCGGGAAGTTCCAGGGAAGGCAGATCAATGGTTTGTACGGGGTCTTTTTCGGGAATCCTTACCAGTTTTTTCTGCAGGGGCTGAAAAAGCCAGAGTGTATTATCTTTATCCACTTCTATGATTTCCGTATCTTTCTGCAGATCGATTTCTTCCGGTTCCCGGTTCGCGAGGTTTACTTTTAGTATTTTTTCTTTGCCTTCGGCAGTTGTTAATCTTGTCCAGAGAAAGTGTTCATCCGCATACAGAATACTTCTTTTTTTATATTCCGACAGGTTAAGAACAAGTTCAAAACGCTTATCCCGGTACCGGTAAATATTCCCTTTTAAAGTAGTTATCCAGATCGTTCTTTCCGTATCGCAATACAAATTTGCAATATCTTCGCCCCTAATGGGAATAAGATCTTTAAATGCCTGGTCGAAGTTTTGGATACGGCCGGTGTTAAGGTCTAAAATGTTAACATCCCTTGTTGTCTTCCTGCCGAAAATCCAGAGTTTCTGCGCTTTATCTTCACCTATTTTTGAAATGTCGTTAATCGTCAGGGCGCTGTTTTCCGCCGTATAGAGTTTAAAAGTGTAGCCGTCATAGCGGTTTAAGCCATATTTAGTACCTATCCATATAAAGCCGTGACTGTCTTTATAAATAAAATTGACAAAACGATTGGACAAACCCTCTTCCACAGACAGTTTGCGGACATCGGCAATGTAGGACTGTGCATTCAGGTTTTGGAAGCAGAGCAACACCGGCAGCAAGCGCAGGATGAAGTTGATAACGATACGGTTTTTAATACCCATACAGGGAGTCAATTTATGATACAAAGCTACTATTAAAAATAGTATATCTTTTCACAGTATTTGGGTGGCATGCAGAGAAAAATGGTATTATTCAAAGTACGAAGAAGGCAGCTTGCCGAATCGTTTAAAATACGTCTGTGCAAAATGACCGCTTCTTTGAAATCCTACAAGATACATTACTTCGGCCACGGTTTCCTTTTCTTTATTTTCCATAAGATTACGTGCTTTTTGCAACCGTATTTCGTGAATAAACTGCAAGGGGGAAAGCCCGGTGGCGGACTTTATTTTGCGAAATAACTGGCGCCGGCTCAGATTGAGGTCTTCGGCCATATCTACAACGGCATAGGCATGGTTGGAGATGGCTTTACTGACAACTTCTTCTGCCCTGTTTAGGAATTGTCGCTCCGCCGTGAGCGTTTCTTTTTCTGCTTCGGGCAACCGGGCGGTCCATTGCTGACGCTTAAGCCGGTTGCGAAGGCTATACCGGATACGGGCCGTGAGCTCTTCTTCATCAAAAGGTTTGATAAGGTAATCGTCCACGCCGATGGTTAGAGCATGAAGCCGGTCTTCCCGGGCGGCGCGGGCGGTGAGCATAATCACGGGAATGTCTTCCGTAGCCGGATCTGCGCGTAGTGTTGAAAGTAGTTGAAATCCGTCCATACGGGGCATCATCACATCGGAAAGGATAAGATCCGGCCGTTCTTTTTGGAGCGCTTCCCATGCTTCCATACCGTCTCCGGCTTCCAGTACCCGGTAGTCGGTTTCTATTTGTTGTCGTATATAGTTCCGCATTTGGGGATGGTCTTCTACAACGAGTACCAGGGGTGTTTTAGTTCCGTGGCCCGGTTCTTTGTTTTTCCGCGGCTTTTTTAAGCCAGAATTCGGAACTATGAGACTTTCAGTTTCTGCCATAACCGTTTCTTCAGGCAGGAGGTCCACTTCTTTTTTGGGAAATGTAAACGTGAATACACTGCCTTCTCCCAACCGGCTTTCGGCGCTGAGGCTTCCGCCCATGAGTTCGGCCAGTTCTTTGGACAGGGCCAGCCCGATACCGCTGCCTCCTTCCATGGGAGTGTCTTTGTCGCCGCCCTGGTAGAAACGGTCGAAAATATGGGGAAGATCATGGGGGTGAATTCCTTTCCCACTGTCTCGGACGGTAAGTTGTATCCAATTTTCGTCATTTTCGGAGTTATTCACTTTTTCTACGCGTAGTGATATGCTGCCTCCGGCTCCGGTGAACTTGGCGGCATTGGACAGCAGATTGATGACAATTTTTTCAAACTTTTTTTCATCGAGAAGCAGGATGCAATCCGAAGGTATAGCGATATGTCGGCTAAAGCGGATGTGCTTTCCTTTAAGATAGGACCGGAAGGTATCGCACAGCCGATCGGTCAGGGCGTAGAGTTTTACGGGTTTATTTTGAAGATCTACTTTCCCGGATTCCATTTTGGAGAGGTCCAGGATTTCTTCGATCATGTTGAGCAGTCGGCTGCCATTGTTCCGGGATACTTCCAGGTTGGCCTGCAACTGCTTCCCGATCGTGCCATAGCGTCCCTTGAGAGCGCTTTGCAAATGCCCCAGGATAAGGGTGAGCGGAGTGCGCAGTTCGTGGGAGATATTGGCAAAGAAACGGGACTTGGCACTGTCTAACTCCAGTAACTTTTCGGCTTGTTGCTCTATTTTATCTTTTTGCTGAATGATCTCTGCGGTGCGCTGTTTTACTGTTTCCTGTAGCCGGATTTTCGCTTGCCTCAGGTTTTGCAACCGCCACCGAAAAATGCCATAGACAAGTAATGCCAGGGTAAGTATACAGGAAATAATAAACCTGGTTTCCAGGTAAAAAGGGGCATTGACAAGGATGGGAATGGATAACTCGTTGGCAGAGGATTGCCCTTTAATGCTCTTGCCCTTAATCCGTAACACATACCTGCCATACGGCAGCGCATTGATACGCAGGCTGTTCGCCCCGATGGTGGTCCAGTCTTTATCCGGTTCTTCTATTTTATAAGCATAGCTGTTTTGCCGGCTGTTTTCATAATTGAGCAGGGCAAATTCTACAACAAGGGATTTATCTGAAGGGGAAAGGACCAGTTCGGCAGATTCTGACACTATTGCGGTTTTATCGGTGAGGACGCCTGTTTTCCCGTTTAATACCTGGCAATGGGTTATGTGTAAGGGTGCCGGTACCAGGTTTTCTTCGGTAAAATCAGCAGGGTTAAAAACCGTTACTCCCGAAAGACCTCCAAAATACAGCAGGCCCTCATCTGAGCGGTAGTGCGATGCAATATTGAATTCCTCGTGGGTAATTCCATCGCCGTTTAAGTAGGTGTTTATCCGGAAGTTTTTCTTATCGAACTGCATCAGTCCATAATTGCTGGGTAGCCATAGCTTTCCGTAATCATCTTCGTAAACAGCGTTAATGATATTATTGGATAAGCCGTCTGCGGTGGTGAATTGCTGGTAGCTTCCGTCTCCGGGATTGAGCCGGATGAGTCCTCCGCCCTTTGTGGCTAGCCAGAATATGCCTGAGACATCGCGGTGGAAATGCAAAATATAGTTATAGGGTATATGAAATGGGGCATTTTCTTCAACGGCATAACGGCGTGTTATTCCTTTGCCCGGTTCCAGCCGGTACATGCCAGAAGATGTTCCGAGCCAGATACCTTTCTCATCTTCATAAAGGTGGTAAATGGTGCTTTTTCCGAGTTGGGGGAAGGTGTTATACTGGCTGAATTTCCGATACAGGTTTTTTTCCGGCTCCAGGTAATAAAGCCCGGAACTGGTTCCTATCCACACCCGGTCTTTTTTATCGCGTATAATAGCCCATTGTGATGAACGGATTTGAGATGTATCGGAATACACGTAGTATTGTCTTTCCTGTTTTGAGGGATTATACCGTTCTATAGATTCTTGCTCCCCGCCAAACCACAGGTTCCCGTAGCGGTCCCTGGCAGCGCCGAGCCTATACTTGCGAATTTCTTCATCGCGGTATATAACGGTATCTTTATAAGGATAGATAGTTGTTCTTCCGAGGTAAGAATTGACATAGATTGTTCCCGACTTATCCGCTACGATACCCCGGGTACTGTATTTTTTGGATTTGTTGAAGAGCAGCTTTTTAAATTTGTTTTTTTTCAGCGTAATGATAAAGATGCCGTCTTCCGTGGCAACCCAGGTTCGCTCGGCAGTTTCAAAATAGATGTCGGTGATCTGGGGGCGTCCGTACGTGAGCTGGTCTTTTATTTTATCCTGTAAATTCAACACAATGCCATCCCGCGGATGAAGCACCAGGAAAAGATTGGTATCTTCAATTTGATGCCACCATATCAAATCATTGGCAGGATTCATATAAAACAATCTTAAATAGCTCAGCCTATAGCTGCTTTCGGGGAGCTTTAACGGTTGTAAGCTAATGGTCTGCTGCACTGCGTTTTCACCGGAAAATCCCAGCAGCTGCTTTTTTCGGGGACATGCCACCCAAAGGGTGTTGTTTTTATCAACCCCCACATTCTTCAGGGTATCTTTAAACTGGAGGGTTTTCATGATATCGCCCCGGGGATTCACCTGGAGCAATACCTCTTTTCTGTATAGCCACAAGAACCGGTCATCGGCATAAAAAATCTTTATCACGCCTTCTTTATGGGTGGAAAACATACGTTCAAAACGCTCATTGAAGTATTGGTAAACAGCGCCGTCACTGGTACTGAGCCACAGGTCTTTTTTAGCGTCGGAATACAGGTACGTGATGTTTTTGATGTTGAAAGGGATACGACCTCTAAAAACATCTTCAAAGCTTTGAATTTCACCGGTCTGCAAATCCAGGATATCAATGGCGTTTAGTTCGTAACGGTCGTACAGATTGCCGTGAATGATCCAGAGCCGCTGTGCGTTGTCTTCATACAGATCCTTAATCGTATTGGAACGTAACGGACTGTTTTCCGACGTGTAATGTTTAAACTCATAACCGTCGTACCGGTTCAATCCGTAGTTGGTTCCTATCCATATAAATCCCTGACTATCTTTATGAATTGTGTTGACAAACCTACTCGAGAGCCCGTCTTCTACAGATATTTTTTGGATATCGGTAATGTAAGACTGGGCATATAGGCTTTGGCACCATAACAACACCGATAGCAAGTACAGGGTGGAATGGATAACAATATGGTTTTTAATGCCCATGCAGAGAATCAACTTATGAATACGAGGCTAAAATAAAAAAATATTACTTGGTAAATTTTTACCATTAACTAATTGATAAATATAAGGCAGATGCTTTGCATCATTATCATTTCTATTTTTTTGAGCGCTACACCTATCAAATCCATACGGTATTTTAAAATTAAAAAACATTTACCCTGAAACGTAAACCTTCTGTTCAACCTCCTCATAAGCCCCACCCATATCCCCGAAACTATGCCAAGTTACAGCCCCTCACCCTACATTTCAACACCTCTTGTTAAAAACTTTTAAGTAGAAATACTTCTTTTTCCTTTCAATTCTGGCTGCAATTTTAAATCTTTGTTAACGGCTTTTCGTTTCAAAAAACAAATTGTAATACCCTAAAAATCACGAAGAAAGATGACCGCTATGGAACCTATTTTAAGAGAGAATAAAAACCGATTTGTAATTTTCCCCATTCAGCATCACGATATATGGCAATGGTATAAAAAAGCCGAAGCCAGCTTTTGGACTGCTGAAGAGATAGACCTGCACCAAGATTTGGCAGATTGGAATACGAAGCTGAATGATGATGAGCGTCATTTCATAAAACACATTCTGGCATTTTTTGCCGCTTCAGACGGGATTGTCAATGAAAATTTAGCCGAAAACTTTGTAAACGAAGTGCAGTATCCCGAAGCGAAATTCTTTTATGGCTTCCAGATTATGATGGAAAATATCCATTCCGAAACCTATTCACTGTTGATAGATACCTACGTGAAAGATGAAAAGGAAAAAACGCTCCTGTTTACGGCCATAGAAAACTTCCCGGCAATTCAAAAGAAAGCCCAATGGGCGCTGAAATGGATTGAATCGCCCAGTTTTGCCGAGCGGCTCATCGCTTTTGCGGCGGTAGAAGGCATCTTTTTCTCAGGCGCATTTTGTTCCATTTTCTGGCTCAAAAAACGGGGGCTTATGCCGGGGCTAACCTTTTCGAACGAACTCATCTCCCGGGACGAAGGCGTTCACTGCGATTTTGCCGTACACCTCCACAACCGCCATCTCGTGAACAAAGTACCCCGCGAGCGTATCACGGAAATCATCACCAATGCGCTAGACATTGAACGGGAGTTTATCACCGAATCGCTGCCTGTGAGCCTTATCGGCATGAACGCCAGGCTGATGACTCAATACCTGGAGTTTGTAACTGACCGCTTGCTGGTGGAATTGGGTTGCGAAAAAGTATATAACGTTACCAATCCATTCGATTTTATGGATATGATTTCCCTCCAGGGAAAAACCAATTTCTTTGAAAAACGCGTCTCCGAATACCAGAAGGCAGGCGTGCTCAACAAAGAAAAAGATACGCAAAAAATAAGCTTCGACGCTGATTTTTAGGGCGATACCGTAATTTTTTTGTTTTTGAGTTGAAAAGCGATGTGTTGTGCTTAATTGTAAAAAGAGGAAATCACTATGACTAATTTTGATAATATTTTTGAAGAATTTCAATACTCTGATAAAGCAGAAAAATCTTTGAAAGAATTCAGTAATTGGATTCTTAGCATATCGATAGGAATAGGTGCATTATTGGTTACTCAAATTAAAGAATTTGACTTGCCCAAATATGATTTTAACAAGATAATTTATCTCACAATTTTAATTTGCTCAATGTTGAATATTTTAGTGACAGGTTATAACAAATATATGATTCTGAAAAGAGATACAATAATGAGTATAAAATATGGTTCCCTTAAAAAGTTGATGATTTTATCAAAGATAAATAATAAAAGACCAGAAGAAATAAAAGAAGAGTGGAATAAAATATTCGCTGAATGGGCAAACGAGTTTAATAAAATTAAAAGAATTGGACAGATTTTAAATATTTCAGTTGTTACTATACTGATTACAATTCTATTTATAGGTGTATTTATTATAACGGTAATATAAAAACAGCTAAGCATAACAAATTCTATAGTGCATGGGTTTCAGTAGTTTTCAGAGACTCGTGATTCGTAAAAGAGCCAGATAAACTAATAAGAAATTGCTTCGTGTTTTCGTACGACGCTATACCATTAAACGTTATTTTAAACTCGGCAATGTAATCTATTACGCAAAACAAAGTATAAACTTAAAAAAGACAACATAATGTATGTAGTAAAACGAGACGGCAGAAAAGAACCTGTATTATTCGATAAAATTACCGCACGGGTGCGCAAATTGTGCTATGGGTTGAGTGACCTGGTGGACCCGGTGAAGGTAGCCATGCGCGTTATTGAAGGGTTGTATGATGGGGTAACCACTTCCGAGTTGGACAACCTGGCTGCGGAAATCGCCGCTACCATGACGGCCACCCATCCCGACTATGCCCGGCTGGCAGCCCGTATCTCCGTATCCAACCTGCACAAAAACACTAAAAAGTCGTTCTCCGAAGCCATGAACGACCTCTATCATTACGTGAACCCGAGAACGGGGAAGCGAGCTTCCTTACTGGCGGATGATGTCTATCAGGTGATTATGAAACATGCGGAAACCCTGGATGCCAACATCATTTATAACCGCGATTTCGGCTATGATTATTTCGGGTTTAAGACCCTTGAGCGCTCGTATCTCCTGAAGTTGAACGGGAAAATAGCCGAACGCCCCCAGCATACGCTCATGCGCGTCTCCGTGGGCATTCACCTGGACGATATTGAAAGTGTGCTGGAGACGTATGAACTCATGTCCAAAAAATACTTCACTCACGCCACACCTACGCTTTTCAACTCCGGGACACCCAAGCCCCAGATGTCGTCCTGCTTTCTGTTAGCCATGAAAGACGACAGCATTGAAGGCATTTATGACACGGTGAAACAAACCGCCAAAATTTCCCAATCGGCTGGCGGAATAGGAGTTTCCATTCACAACATACGGGCTACCGGCAGTTATATTGCCGGAACCAATGGCACTTCCAACGGCATTGTGCCTATGCTCCGCGTGTTCAACGACACGGCGCGCTACGTGGACCAGGGCGGTGGCAAGCGCAAAGGCTCTTTCGCCATTTATATAGAACCATGGCACGCCGATATTATGGAATTTTTAGAGCTGAAAAAAAATCATGGCAAGGAAGAAATGCGCGCCCGCGACCTGTTCTATGCCCTCTGGATACCCGATTTGTTTATGCAACGGGTGGAGGAAGATGGCGTGTGGACGCTGATGTGCCCAAACGAATGCCCCGGCCTGTACGATTCGCATAGCGAAGCGTTTGAAAAGCGTTACCTCCGCTACGAAGCAGAAGGCAAAGGCAGGAGAACTCTGAAAGCCCGCGAGCTATGGGAAAAAATCCTGGAATCGCAGATAGAGACCGGCACACCTTATATGCTCTACAAAGATGCGGCGAATCGGAAATCGAACCAGAAAAACCTGGGCACCATCCGCTCATCCAACCTCTGCACGGAAATCATGGAATATACCTCCCCGGACGAGGTAGCGGTGTGTAACTTAGCCTCGATTGCGTTGCCTATGTTCGTGAAAGGGATGGAGTTTGACCACAAAGAACTTTTTAAAGTTACCCGGCAGGTAACCCGCAACCTCAACCGCATCATCGACCGAAATTACTATCCTATAGAAGAAGCCCGCCGCTCTAATCTTCGCCATCGCCCCATCGGGATTGGCGTGCAGGGACTGGCAGATACCTTCATCAAACTGCGTATGCCCTTCACCTCGGACGAAGCCAAAAAACTGAACCAGGAAATCTTTGAAACGCTTTATTATGCCGCACTGACGGCTTCCATGGAGCTGGCCAAAGAAGAAAAACCCTACGAAACCTACAAAGGTTCGCCCATCTCTGAAGGCATTTTCCAACACAACTTATGGGGCGTGAAAGATAGCGACCTGAGCGGCCGGTGGGATTGGGAAAAACTTCGCCAGGAAGTGAAGAAGCACGGTGTGCGGAACTCCCTGCTCCTGGCGCCTATGCCCACAGCCTCCACCTCGCAGATATTGGGCAACAACGAGTGCTTTGAGCCCTTTACCTCCAATATCTATACCCGCCGGGTGCTGTCGGGCGAATTCATTGTCGTCAACAAATACCTCCTGGAAGACCTCGTGAACCTGGGGCTCTGGAACGAGGACACCAAGCAGGAACTCATGCGCGCCAACGGTTCGGTGCAGGATATAGACACCATTCCGAAGGACATTAAGGAATTGTACAAAACCGTCTGGGAAATGAGTATGAAAGACATCATAGACATGGCGCGCCACAGGGGCTATTTTATAGACCAATCCCAGTCGCTGAACCTGTTTATGGAAAATGCCAATTTCGCCAAACTCACCTCCATGCACTTCTACGCCTGGAAAAGCGGGCTCAAGACCGGCATGTACTATTTGCGTACCAAATCGGCGGTGGATGCTATTAAATTCACGCTGGATAACACGAAAAAAGCCGAGCCCGAACCGGAAATACCGGTCATCTCCAAACCCGTTTCACCCGAAGCCATCGAAGTAACTCCCATAGACCCGGGTGAATTTAAAGAAATGATCGCCCAGTCCCGCCAGAGCGAAGGCGATGATTGTGTGATGTGCGGGTCGTAACTTTGTAGCGTTTATCATGCAAAGAAACCTATTTGGAGAAGTTGAATTAGCCGGAATATCGGTTACAGAGGCTGCTGAAAGAGCTAACGTTTCTTCGGCTACTGTTAGAAACTGGATAAAAACCGGTTATCTCACCCAATTAAACAAAGGTAGTATTGACCCGGAAAGCCTGTCCGGTTTTATGGCTGAAATAGCCGGCAAGGAGAAACTCAACGCCCGGGCAAATAAGTTGAAAAAAGATAGTCACGACCACAAGCGCGTGTCAGACCTACTTCAGTCAAAACTTTCCGCAAAGAGAAGTTTAGACACTCTCGGAGAAGAGTACGAATCTTCTTTATCCAATTCGTATCGTAACCAGGAAGGGATTTACTATACTCCGGCACATATTGTTAAAGACATGTTGAAGGAGTTAAAACCAGATTCGTCAACGACTTTTTGCGACCCTTGCTGCGGAGCGGGCAATTTTATCATAGAAGCAATTAACAAGGGAGTAAAACCGGAACATATCTATGCGTTTGATACAGACCCGAATGCGATTGCCATTACCAAAAAGCGAATTTTGGAGAAAACCGGGTACGATTCACCAACCGTCATAGAAGCGGATTTTTTACAGATGGCATCTTCTCACAAATTGGGAAACCTACGATTTGATTACATTTTTACAAACCCTCCATGGGGAAAAAAGTTGCCAAAAAATGAGAAGGAGCGGTATAGCACTCTTTTTCAATCCGGTAAAAGTATAGATACCTGTTCGCTTTTCTTTTTTGCATGCCTTACGATTTTAAATGAAAAGGGGGAGCTTGGATTTTTACTGCCGGAAGCATTTTTCAACATTGCCACTTTTCAAGATGCCAGGCAAAAAGCCTTAGCGCTGAAAATGAAAAGACTGATTGATTATGGCAAGCCGTTCAAAGGATTAGTAACCAAAGCTCAATCCCTTATTCTTGAAAAAACGGAAAGCACAGGTGAAGAAGAAATCGTATGCCAGGTCGAAAACAATTCCTTTTCGAGGAAGGTGGCGTCCTTCAGCGCAAATCCTAAAAAAATAATCAATTTTTGGTCAGATGCTGATAATGCCAGGGTTATTGAGCATATTTATATGCTGCCTCATAGTACATTAGAGAACCGTGCAAAATGGGGGTTGGGAATCGTAACCGGTAATAACGCTACGTTTTGTAAAAGAACACCGAAAGAGAATTATATCCCCGTTTATAAAGGATCTGACATCCACCCACACGGGCTAAAAAAACCTTCCCATTACATTCCTGAAGACCTTTCGCTTTATCAACAAGTCGCTCCCCTGGATTTGTACAAATCAGAGGTAAAACTCATCTATAGATTTATAGCTTCCCACTTGACTTTTTATTGCGATAGCGAACAACGGTTTATCCTGAACAGTGCAAACCTTTTAATCCCCGGCGATGAAATCGGAATTACACCACAACAGTTATGCGACTTGTTGAATAGCCAGTTTATGAATTGGGTATTTACAAACCTCTTTAATACGCATAAAATACTTCGGGGCGATTTGGAGGCTTTGCCCATCCATACCGGTTATTTTAAAGACAATACATCATTTAACGAAGCGTCATTCCTGGAATACTTGAATATAGAAAAAACTAACAACGGAACGTACCGGATCAAAGAATAAGACTATGAAAACCTTGGCAGGAGCAAAACAGCATTTACGATGAAATTTTTTATCAATACGAACCAAAACTCAACCCCGTTTTCATGATGCACTGGGAACAACTTTTATCGCTTAAACGCTTTGGGGACGCCCGCAAACGCCTCCGCACCGAACAGGACGATACCCGCCTGGGGTTTGAAGTGGACTACGACCGGGTTATTTTTTCGTCCGCATTTCGCAGCCTCCAGGACAAAACCCAGGTCATTCCTCTCTCCAAAACCGATTTTGTGCATACCCGCCTCACCCACAGCCTGGAAGTTTCCGTGGTGGGCAGAAGCCTGGGACGCATCACCGGGAAAAAAATCCTGGAAAAATACCCCCACCTGAAAACCGTCCACGGCTATCACTTCAACGACTTTGGCGCTATCGTGGCGGCGGCGGCGCTGGCGCACGACATCGGTAACCCCCCCTTTGGGCATAGCGGGGAAAAAGCCATCGGAGCCTGGTTCAAAAGCGCACAGGGCGAAACTTTCAAAAACCGGCTCACCCCGGAGCAGTTCCAGGATTTAACTGATTTTGAGGGAAACGCCAATGGCTTTAAGATCATCACCGAAAGCCGGGAAGGCGTACCGGGCGGCTTGCGCCTCAGCTATGCCACGCTGGGCGCTTTCCTGAAATACCCCAAAGGCTCATTGCCTCAAAAACCTTCCTCCCACATCGCCCATAAAAAATTCAGTGTTTTCCAGTCCGAAAAGGATTTTCTTATGGAAGTCGCTTCCGAGCTGGGGCTTCCCAAAACCGGGAAAAGCGGGCAGGAGACCTTTTGCCGGCACCCGTTGGCATACCTCGTGGAAGCGGCAGACGATATTTGCTACACCATCATCGATTTTGAAGACGGCATCAACTTAGGGCTGGTTCCCGAAGAATATGCACTGGAATACCTCATCAAACTGGTAAAGGATACCATCAACACCGCCAAATATAGCTCCCTGCAAACCCCCGAAGACCGTATCAGCTATCTTCGGGCGTTAGCCATCAATACCCTCATTGAAGAAGCTTCCAACGTTTTTATGGAAAACGAAGACGCTATCCTGAATGGCTCGTTTGAATGGGCATTGTTGCAACGCTCGGCCTATAAAGCCCAGGTAGAAGACATTCTCGCACTCAGTGTCAAACGAATTTATCAATCTGAGAATGTCATCGAAAAAGAAATTTCCGGCTATGCCATCATCGGGAAACTAATGGACGTATATGCCGCTGCTGTTTTGAGAACGTTTGACGGCGCTGCAACGCCGTATGATAACTTGCTGCTGAAAACCATTCCTGAAAAATATACCATTCCGAACACTTCCCTCTACCAAGCCATTTTGAATGTGTGTTGTTTTATAGCCAGCTTGACGGATGGAAAGGTAGTGGCGCTTTACCATAAAATATCGGGCTGGCAAATGTAGAATATTTTTGTGGGGGCATGTAGGGTATTGACTTCTTCTTAAAAAGAAGAAGGTTGAAAGATTTTTTATATCTTGCCAATTGGTTTTATAGGCATTTATAACTCAAAAAAATTGAAGCGTTCTCCTTCTTCTGTTGTTCTGAGGCTCTTGCGAAAAACCCTGTTGCCCTTTTCTTGGTTATACGGTTGTGCGCTTATGGTGCGCCATGCGCTCTATGATTGGAAACTACTGAAATCGGCGGTGCACCCGGTTCCTGTTATTTGCGTGGGAAACCTGAGTTTTGGGGGTACCGGGAAAACCCCCCTGGTTGCCTATTTGGTGGGTCTTTTGCAAGCTCATTACCGGGTGGCGGTTTTGAGCCGCGGGTATAAGAGAGTCTCCAGCGGGTTTCAATTAGCGAATGAGGAGGCTACTGTAGCATCGGTGGGCGATGAGCCGTTTTTGTATTATAAACGGTTTCCCGGTGTTTTGGTAGCTGTAGATGCAAACAGGAATCGTGGGGTAAGGAATTTGCTGGGCTTGCCGCAACCGCCCCAGCTTATTCTGTTAGATGATGCGTTTCAGCACCGGCGCATTCGGCCGGGTCTTGCTATTTTGCTCACCGCCTATGCGCACCTGTATGCGTGCGATGCGCTGGCGCCTGCGGGCGGGCTGCGCGACCTGAAACGGCGGGCTAAACAGGCGGCTATAGTGGTGGTTACCAAGTGTCCCCGCGATTTATCGGTAACAGATCAAAACAACATTCGCACAAAGTTACGACTGGCGCCCCGCCAGCGATTGTTTTTTAGCGGAATACGTTATGGTGCGGTGGCTAAATCGGCTACCGGCGATAGGCCCCTGGAGGGCTTTGGTTCCGGAGGGTGCACCTTGGTAACGGGGATAGCGCACCCGGAGCCGTTACTGGCTTTTTTACGGGAACGAAATATAGCGTTTGAGCACCTTCAATATCCAGACCACCACCGGTTTTCCGGGAGAGACATAGCTTTGTTGCGAAAGAAGGGGCAGATTCTCACTACAGAAAAAGACTATATGCGCCTGGAAGGAAAGCTGCCACAACTCTGGTACTTGCCTATAGATGTTTTCTTTTTGAAGGAAGGCGAGCAGTTCAATGAGTTGATAGCTTCTTTTGTAGCGGATGAATAGCGCCGGTGGGAATAAGGTTTATAGAAAGGGCTGGGCGGTTACTTCTTTTGTGTGGAAGGCGTCTTCTTCATTGCTTTGTATGCCCAGGGCTTCATAGATGTAGCGGAAAGTGGAGAGGAGTTCTGGTTTCCCGTTTATAATGGCTACATCGTGCTCAAAATGCGCTGATGGTTTGCCGTCGGCGGTTAACACTGTCCAGCCGTCTTTCAGTCTTCGTATGCGCTGGGTGCCCATATTTATCATGGGTTCAATGGCTACTACCATTCCCTCTATAAATTTTTTACCATAGCCGCGCCTGCCATAATTGGGTATTTCGGGCTCCTCGTGGATGTTTCTTCCCAATCCGTGCCCTACTAACTCTCTTACTACCCCGTAGCCGTGACTTTCGCAATAGTGTTGTATGGCGTAGCCCACATCGCCTACGCGATTGCCGGTCTTAAATTCGCCGATGCCTATGTAGAGAGATTCTTTGGTAATTTGAAGGAGTTTTTTAGTAGCCTCATCAACCTCGCCTACTTGAAATGTATAAGCATGGTCGCCATAGAAACCATTTTTCACCACGCCACAATCAATAGAAACAATATCGCCTTCTTGGAGCGGTATGGCAGTGGGTATGCCATGTACTATTTGAGCGTTAGGGCTTACACAGAGGGTATTGGGAAAATTATATAATCCTAAGAATGCCGGGATGGCGCCGTGGTCGCGGATAAACTCTTCTGCCAACGCATCTAAATGAAGGGTGGTAACGCCGGGTTTCACTTCTTTTGCCAACATTCCCAACGTTTTAGAAACCAGCAAAGCGCTTTCGCGCATAAGGGCTATTTCTCCCGGTGTTTTGGGGATTATCATCTCCGAGTATATGATTTTTAAGGTGCAAAGGTACAGATTATTTTACAGAACGGGCGGGGAAGAAGGTTGCCGGGCTGATTTTAGCTTGCCAGCAGGTTCTGGGGAATAACAAAGAGGCGAAAGGTAGTGTATTTCTGTAGCCTGCTTATGGAGGTTGGATATTTTGAGAAGTGTTCTTAAAAAGAAACAGAATCGCCGGGTTGTATGCCCCAGGCGGCTACTAAACCAGCGTTTATTTCGAGCACATATTTTGCGGGGTAGGTAGAGGGAAGGGAAGTTTCATCTAAGGGAGTGGTATTTTGAGCGAAGCTGACTACTTTTTTTTCGCTATTTATAAAAATAATGTCTAAAGGAATCTGGGTATTTTTCATGTAGAAATAACGGGGTTGTTCGTCTTGAAAAATAAAGAGCATTCCCTGGTTGTTTTCCATAGAGGTTCTGTACATGAGACCTGTTTCTATTTCGTAGGGGGTATTGGCTATTTCAATGGAGAGGCTGGTTATGGGCGCTCCGTCTTTTTTATAAAATTGCAGGGTTCCTTCCTGGGTGAAAGATATTTGTTGGTCTTTTGCAAGGGAGGGTTTCTTTTTTTTGTTGCAAGAGATGGTTCCGGCTATACATAGTATAGATAGCGCTGCCAGTAGGGCAGTTTGGCGGGCGAGGTTTTTCATTTTACTGTTTTTTTTGCGGGTCTTAGCAGGTAGTATAGCCCAAGGAGTATGAACGGAATGCTAAGCCATTGCCCGGTGGAAAAAACACCTAAAGTAGTTTCAAGCCCGCCCTGAGATTCTTTGTAAAATTCCACGAGGAAACGTATAGACCATATTAATAGTAAGAATAATCCAAAAATATACCCCTGGCGATTTCTCTTGTCGGTTTTCCAATATACATACCATAGGTAGCTTGCAGCCAGCAAATAGCCTGCCGCTTCATATAACTGGGCGGGGTGCCTCGGGAAGGTTTCTCCCAGGCGCTCAAAAATAACCCCGTAATTACTTCCTGTGGCAATGCCTATGATTTCTGAGTTCATAAAATTTCCTATTCGCACAAATATTCCCCCAAATGCTATTGGAATTACAATTCTGTCTAATATCCACAAAATGTTTTTATGGAGTACTTTTTTGCTGTAGATATACATGGCTATAATGATGCCTATGGCGGCGCCATGGCTGGCTAACCCGCGAAAGCCCACGAATTTGAAGGTGGGAGTAAACTCTACTGGTAGAAAGATGCTCAAAGGGTCTGTTATAAAAACCTCTGGTTCGTAGAACAGAAAATGCCCCAGGCGGGCGCCTATGAGGGTAGCTATAACGGTATAGACAAAAAGGCTATCTAATTTTTGCATCGGGAGTTCTTCTCTTTGGTATATCTTTTTCATACTATACCAGCCTAATAGAAAAGCTACTACAAACATGAGGCTGTAATAGCGTATCATAATGAAACCAAGGTCTATACCTTCGGAGGGGTTCCAGGAAATACTGAGTAATTTCATAGGGCAGTTTTTGGAGGGGTAAATATAAGGAAAAGGATTTTAGTAGCGAACTACTAAACCTGGTGATGTTCTGAATGGTCGTGGGGGTTTTTTAGGCTCATTACCACTACTCCTTTTTGAAGAAGGAGGTTGTTGGGGTAGGTGAGGAGTTCACCCTCGTCTGTGCGGAGGTGTATGTGAAAGGCGCGTATGTCTTCTATTACGGCTTCGGCGGGAAAATCTTTGTCTTGTATGCGAATGCGGTCGCCTATTTTGAAGGGGAATGAAAAGAATAGGATAACGCCGGCGGTAACATTGCTCAAAATAGACCATTGGGCGAAGAGGGCTACGCCTATTACAGCGAAAACAGATGAAAAAATGAGCCCTAATTCTTTAAAATTTACGCCCCAGATGAGGCTGCCGGCTAAGGCAGCTAATGCTAAAATGGAAACGTTTACATATTTAATGATGAGGAGAGTTCGGGCGCGGTTCATATCGCTTTTTTTTCCTACTTTGCTAATGCCTTTGCTGAGGGCAAAGCGAATGATGAGCAAAACAACTATGGTGATGGCGGTTTTGAGTAATTCATCATCATAGCGGGGTATAAAATCTTCCATAGCATTATAGTCCTAAAGAGTCTCGCAAAGATACGTCAATTAGGGCATTTTTTTTCCAGTAGGCTGTTTTTAGGGTGGTTATTTTTTCTGCCTGCGAGGTGAGCAGGGAGGCGTTAGGACTCAAACCATCGGGATAGGTTTCTGTCCAGCCCAAAATTTCGTAGGGAAAATTTACAGCGAAGCGAATGACAAGGGTTCGGTTTAGTTCCGGGTAGTGGAGGGTATAGGTATAGTCTTGGTTTTGGACGAGGGAAGCGGTTGCGGTATAGGGGTTTATTTCTTTATGAAGAAGGCGCAGGTATTCTAAGGCGGGAATTACCCGGAGGTCCCCAACGGGAAGGGTTTGAGGGTTTATCCTGATTTTGGTCCAGATTTCATTTTCTAAGTGGGCAGGAGGGAGGGAAATTTCCCGGTCTGCTTCTCCTTCAAAATAAGAATGGAGTTTTATTTGAAATTGACCGCGGTTGTTGAGTTGGGTATATACCTGCCCGCACCATTCCTGCACGCCTGCACTCACCTTGAGCGCATGGTCACCTGCGCGCAGGGGAAAAAAGGTGCTGGTGAGGATGTGGTAGGGATAGATGCCGGTGATAAAATCTTTAGTGCTGTTTAGCTTTAGCACCGAAATGCTGTTGGCATCGGGGCGGTCTGCTTTCACCTGGGTATCGGGGCGAAAGGGTTCGGTTACAAATACCAGCACGGCTTTGCCGCCCCTGATTTCGCCGTAGCGGGCTTGTTTTAGCTGATACGAAGTTATTTCGGCTTTGCCATCGTACCAATAGGCTTTAAAAGCGGGCGAAAGAATTCGGGTTTCTCCTTTTGTAGGTTTTATGGGTGCAGCGGTTTTTTCAGCCGGTTGGTTGCATGCTGTTAGGATGAGGAGTACGATTGCTACGGAAGGGGATGCTAATAGGCTCATAATATTTATGTTTAAAAATTTCCGGCCAATCACGTTGTCAATTCCCTCCAGGTATCATATACCAGTTGGGTAGGCAAGCCCATAATGTTGGTGTACGAGCCTTCTATACGGGCTACGCCAATGCAGCCAATCCATTCTTGGATAGCATAGGCACCCGCTTTGTCAAAGGGCTGGTAGTGTTCTATGTAGTATTCTATTTCTGCCACGCTAAGGGGTTTAAAATAGACGTTGGTAACAGCGCGTGCGGTTTCCTGAAAATGGGGATTAGTGAAACAAACAGAGGTAATGGCTTGGTGGCAGTCGCCAGAAAGCATGGTGAGCATTTGGCGGGCGGCATCGGCATCGGCGGGTTTGCCGAGCGCCTGGTTGCGGTGCCACACAATGGTATCGGCGGTGAGGAGTATATCGGTATCCTTCAGTTCATCCCTAAAAGGGATGGCTTTTTTACGGGCAATGTAATCGGTTATAGCGCATCCCTGGAGGTGAGGGGGATAGGTTTCGTCTGTTTCTCTAACCCGAATTTCGGCTTCCAGCCCCATTGTTTTCAATAATTGATGCCTTCGGGGAGAAGAAGAGCCTATGATGAGGTGATAGGGTTTTTTCATGCTATTAGTCTTTCCGATACCGAAGGAAAATTAATGCCAGCATGACAACTATTATGGCGATGACAAAAATTTTCACGATTTCCACTTAATATTACACCCCATACTGGGTTTTTGACGCCCGGGGATGGTTTTGTTTTCTAACAATGCATCCAGTACGTTGCGAATGTCTTTGCCGGTAACGGGAATGCCGTTCCCGGGGCGAGAATCGTCTAACTGGCCGCGATAGACGAGTTGCAGCTGGTTATTAAAAACATAAAAATCGGGGGTGCAGGCGGCATCGTATGCCCTGGCTGTTTCCTGGGTTTCATCGTACAAATACGGAAAGGGAAAATGGTGTTGGGCGGCGTTTTGCTTCATCTTTTCCGGGCCGTCTTCAGGGTATTTTTCGGCATCGTTGCTGGAGATGGCTACAAACCCAATGCCGTTTTCCTGGTAATCTTTCGCTACGGTGGCAATGCCGTCATTTACGTGCTTTACATACGGGCAGTGGTTGCAGATAAACATTACTACGGTGGCTTGTTTGCCGCTTATTTCTTGTAGTGTTATGGGTTTGCCGTTTACGGCGTTATAGAGGCTAAAGTCTGGGGCTATTGTGCCTAAGGGGAGCATATTGCTTTCTGTGAGGGCCATGTTTTAAAAATTGAATGTGGGTTTTGTCATTGAAAAATTTGTTGTACCTTGTGGGGTGGTTACAAAGATACTATTTTTATGGAAGCCTATTACGATACGTTATGGAGGGCGATTGCCGATTTGCAGGGGCAAGGCTATACGGAAGATTACAATTTATGTAAGGAAGGGCTTTCCAATAAGAAAACAGGCATTGTTTGCCCGATCGGAGAATTACGGGTAGTGAAGTATTACCGGTTTGAAGGGAAAACAGATCCGTCTGATAGCTCCATTTTGTACGTCATTGAGACCAACGGGGGGGAAAAAGGGCTGCTGGTAGATGCTTATGGAGTTTATTCCGGGGGTATTGCTGAGGGGTTGTTGCGAAATTTAAAACTTGATGAATAATGATTTCCTGGGATGATTTTGCAAAAATAGATATGCGGGTAGGCACTATTGTCGCCGTACAGGATTTTCCCAAGGCGAAAAAACCTGCCTACCAGCTTACCATTGATTTTGGAAAGGAACTGGGAATAAAAAAATCGTCTGCTCAAATTACCTTGCGGTATCGTAAAGAAGCATTGATAGGGAGGCAGGTAATTGCAGTGGTGAATTTTCCCAAAAAACAAATCGCCGATTTTATGAGTGAGTGTTTGGTATTGGGCGCTTTAGGCGCCGATAACGAGGTGATTTTGCTTCAACCGGACGGGGCGGTGGAAAACGGGCTGCGAATAGGATAAATTTTTCTTGCCAGAATTTAGATAAAGAAGTCCCGACAAAAATTTACTCAACGAGAGGAACGTGGTCTCTATACATCATCCCGTTCATAGAGGTAAGATGCTTAGAATCTGAAAGGGGTTTGTAAAATAGTCCCTTAGATTTTTTCAGCGAGGAGGGTTTCACACCCATGCCGGTTATTTGAGCGAGCGCTTCGGCTAATAAAGGTTCATTTACATCGCCCAAAACGCCCATGTTTTCTAAATCTTCTTCTAACTCTGTATCGGGCGATAATCCATCGGTATAATCTGAAAATCCGGCGCTGTTTTCCAGCCGAAGGACTAAAGGCTGCATTCCCCACGTGTGGTTAGGGTTTACCGTTCCAGCCTCATCAATATAATCTAACAGGGTTATGGAGCCTTCATTTTTGCCACGGGTGGTGGTTCCTATCTGGATGACATTTATATAAGGTGTAAGGCCGTTGATAAGGAGCTCGCTTGCAGAGGCGGTGCCCCCGGTAGTCAGAACATAAACCCGGGTTAAATTCAAGCTATTCAACGAGGCGCCATTTGCCAATTTGTCTGTAAAATTGTTATTGAGTTGCTGGGCGCTCAGCAAAGGCTGCACCTTGTTGTTCCATCGTTCTTTAGCGAACAGTTGCCCGTTAAATTGCCCTGTAATCATTCCTGCCAATCGCACCGAAGAGGTAATAGAGCCGCCAGGATTGTAGCGCAAATCTACTACCAGGTCGGTAATTCCATCGGTTTTAAACTGGGCAAAGGCATCGTTCAATTCTTCTTCAAAAGGAGCGGTAAAACCGTTATACATGAGATAGCCTATTTTTTGCCCGCTCACATCTAATGTTTGGGCTATAAAAACAGGGTTTTCAGTATATTCTGTTTTTGTGAGAGCTACACTTACCCCATTGGGAGCAATAACACCGCCGGCAATGTTTGCCATGTTTAATGTATAATTATCGGCGGCACCAAATAATAAATCTATATAATTATTTATATTCAACTGGGTTCCATTCACTCCTGTAAAAATATCGCCCCGATGAATATTTTTAAGCGAGGCGTCAGAATTAGGCAAAATATAACGCACATAACCAAATACATTGTCACTGCCAGAAAACTGGTATAACCCGAACTCTACCCCGTTGGTTTTAAATACACCCTGGAAAGAGTTGAGCAGTTCTTCATAATTATCTGTAATATAACTGAATCTGTCATCTGGATGCAACAGGTTTTCAAACAAATCTGCCGGGTTTGTAAAAGAGCTCAGATAAGAGCTATATTGCGAGTTAGTGGCAAACCGAGTATCTGCCAGGTCGGCGACCTCTCCTTGCCAGAAATACCAGAAATTGAGATTTGTCCAAATATAATCTTGTACCTCTAAGTTGGTAGCAACGGCTACATCTTTATCATCTTCGTCCTGGCAACCCAGGAAACTCCAGGCTATGAAGGCAAAAAGAAGCAGGTATTTTTTCATGTCGTTACGAATGAGGTTAATGGTTGAATTGAACTTCCAAAAATACTACTATTCTGGAAAATCAAAAATTTTATGTAACAAAATAAAAGGTTATTCGTCTTGCTTTTATAAACTGGTGAATAAAAATTGAAGTAACGTCAAACCGACCATGAAGCAAAAGGAGTTTTTAACTATTGTGATGCCTTTTAAAGACAAACTTTTTCGGTTAGCAAAACGACTGTTAGTTTCTAATGAAGAGGCGGAAGACGCCACCCAGGAAGTTCTCTTGAAATTGTGGACGAATAAAAAGAAAATGGAAGAATATAGCAATGTAGAGGCTTTTGCAATGACAATGACTAAAAATTATTGCTTAGACCTGCTGAAATCTAAACAGGCTGCTACTTTAAAACTGGTGCATAGCAATTACCATGATGAACGGGCATCTATCCAAAAACAATTAGAGGTAGAAGATAGTATAGCGTGGATGAATCGGATTATGGAATTGTTGCCGCAACAGCAAAAAATGGTGGTGCAGTTGAGGGATATAGAAAACTATGAGTTTGAGGAGATAAGTGATATGTTAGATATGAACCCTACCGCAGTGCGGGTAACTCTCTCACGGGCGCGAAAAACAATACGGGAAGCTTTATTAAAAAAACACAATTATGGAATTAACTAAGATAGAAGAACTGTTAGAAAAGTATTTTGAAGGCGTTACTACTGTGGAAGAAGAACAAGTATTACAAACTTATTTTTCGCAAGATGTGGTGGTGTCTCATTTACAGGAATACCAGCCTATGTTCCAGTATTTCGCCCATGCCGGAGCAGAAAGTCCTTCCAAAGAAATTTCTCTAAAGCCGCATAAGAGAAATTATCAACCCTGGAAATGGTTTGCCGTGGCGGCTTCAGTGGCGGTGCTGGTTACCATTTATATTGGCAACAACACATCTAAAAATAATATTTCTGGCATCAATGACCCCGAAGTAGCCTATAAAGAAACTAAAAAAGCACTTACGCTTATTGCCCAAAATCTCAATAAGGGCGCAGAAAAAATAGCCTATCTGGAAGAGTTTGAAAAATCTAAAAATAAAATTTTTATTAACAATTAATACCAAAACATCATGAAAAAAATAATAAGTATAGCTATCCTAGCCTCATTACCACTCGTTTCTTTTTCTCAATCTGTCTTTGAAAAGTTTGAAGATATGGACAATGTAAGCACAGTTATTATCAATCAAAACATGTTCAAATTGTTGAGTAAGGTAGATGTAGATGTGGCTGACCCTGAAGCGAAGGAGTTTATGGAAATAGCTAAGAATTTAAAAGACCTGAAAGTGTTTGTTACTGAAAATAAAAGTATTTCTGAAGATATGAAAAACACCCTGAACAATTATCTTAAAACTGCTTCACTACAAGAACTCATGCGCATAAAAGATAATGATTCTAACATTAGGTTTTATGTGAAACCAGGAAAAAATGAAGACCACGTGAGTGAACTTCTCATGCTTATTAACGATGGTAAAGAACCAGAAGCCAATGGCAAGAAAACAGAAACGGTATTGCTTTCGCTAACAGGTGATATTGACCTAAACAAAATAGGCTCCCTTACTAAAAAAATGAATCTTCCGGGGGGAGACCAATTACAAAAAGCCGGTAAGAAACAATAATTCTACTAAAAGCGCCCGATACTATAATTGGGCGCTTATTCGTTTAATTTTTAAATGTAAAAAATTATGAAATCTATTTTTTGTTATGTAAGCCTCGCTCTCACTCTTTTTATGAGCATTTCGTGTAAGGATGACCCAAGTCTCCAGGAATATTATGTAGAAAATTCTGAAAACACCGATTTTATTGTTATAGATGTTCCTGCCAGTGTTATAGATCTTTCGGGGATAGAGCTTAGCCCCCAGCAACAATCGGCATACCAGTCTATACGAAAGCTAAATATCCTGGCATTTAAACGCACAGGAGCTAATGTAGCAAATTATGAAATTGAAAAAAATAAGGTGAAAACTATTTTAAACCAGCCTCAATATAATGAACTCATGGCCTTTAACACCGGCAAACGAAGAGGCGCTGTAAAATTCTTAGGAACTGATGAGGCTATAGATGAGTTGGTTATTTTTGGAAGTGATAATGAACGCGGTTTTTTTCTGGCGCGGGTGCTGGGCAACAATATGAAGCCTGAAAATATGGCTCAACTAATGCAGGCGCTGCCCAAAGCTAAGCTACAAGGAGATGACTTTAAAGCCCTGGAAGGCATGTTTGGGAAATAAAATGGAAGGGCTTTTTTCTTTAGAAAAAGCCCTTAACAATTACTTAGTATGCTGATGGGGGAAGATTATAATTTTTCATAAATACTGCGCACTTTGCGTGCCGTTATAATTCTTCGCCAATCTTTGCCCAAGGCATTTTCCCATAGCGGTCCCATACTCAACGCCATGTATATCATAGAATCCATATCTTCCTCGGTAAGATTAGCGCATACTCCCCGCGGCAATTCAATTTCATGGCGGTCTTTCATTTCCTTAAACAAAAAAACCTCTTCCGGGTAATATTCTTCCAGGTGGTCAAAAACCATACAATTACCTATACCATGTTTCACGCCCAACATATAAGAAAGCCCGTAGCTAAGAGCGTGCGCTACACCTACCTGCGAGTAGGCAATGCTCATTCCTCCCATCCAGGAAGCCATCATTAGCTTCTCACGCGCTTCTTCTGCCAGGTTGTGAATTCCTAAAAATACATCCTTACAAAGAGCCAGCGCTTTCTCTGCATACGCCTGGCTGAAACCATTTATAAAAGTTCCGTTTAGCGATTCTACTGAATGTACAAAACAATCCATACCAGTATAGAACCACTGGCTTTTAGGCACATTTTTGGTAAGTTCCGGGTCTAAACACACTTGGTCAAAAGGAGTATAGTCAGAATTAATACCCAATTTTTTAGAAGTTCCCGTGAGCACCGCTGTGCGGGAAACTTCTGCCCCTGTGCCGCTAATGGTAGGTACACCCAGGTGATATACCCCTGGTTTAGAAACCAGGTCCCATCCCTGGTAATCTTCTGTTTTTCCCTCATTGGTGAGCATAATGGCCACCGCTTTTGCTAAATCTAAAATGCTTCCGCCGCCTATACCCACTACACCAGCAGGAAGCCTGCCCAACTCTGTCTTTATTTCAGTTACCAAATCATCTACCTGCCCGGTTTTAGGCTCTTCCTTGGTAGAAATGGCGATTACCTTGTCATACGATTCTAATGGCATACGACTGGCTACCCAAAAATCGCCCCGGAACACATCGTCCACCAAAAAAACGAAAGGCGCTTCCGTGCGTTTAGGGTTTATAATCAACGCCAATTGGTTAAAAGCCCCTTTTCCATACATCACCCGGGGTACCATAGGTACATTTTTCAATTTTTTAAACATAGATTCAGATTGCTAAGTAATTATGAGCCCTTTTTAAATCTTCGGGCGTATCAATTTCTATTCCGCTAACAGAGGTTTCTACCATTTTTATTTTTTTTCCATACTCCAGGTACCGAAGGCATTCTATGCACTCGGCAGCCTCGAGCGCCCGCATAGGAAGCCGGTGAAAATCTAATAACGCTTGTTTACGAAAAGCATATACCCCTTTGTGTTTGTAATAAATAGCATTCTTTTTTTCACGGGGAAAGGGAATGGGCAAGCGTGAAAAATAGAGCGCAAAATTTGTTTCATCTACCACCACCTTCACCGTGTTAGGGTCTTCAATTTCCTCCGCGTCGGTCAATGGAGTCATCAGGGAAGCAACATCTATGAGAGATGCGTCTTCGCCCTGGAACACATAGAGCAATTTTTGCAGGCTTTCCCGCTCCGTAAAAGGCTCATCTCCCTGTACATTCACCACAAGGTCCACACTACGGTGAGCAATAGCTTCGGCAATGCGGTCGCTGCCAGAAGCATGTTCCTGTTGGCTCATCACCGCCCTTCCTCCATGGCTCACAATTTCTTCATAAATTAGAGAACTATCTGTTACCACAAAAACCTCATCAAAAAGACCAGTTTGCACTACCGCTTCGTAGGTACGCAAAATCACCGTTTTTCCGTGCAGTGGCTGCAACAATTTTCCCGGGAAGCGCGAAGCTGCATAACGGGCGGGTATTACACAAAAAATGGTCATGACAGGTGCTTTACGGCGTTCAAAAATACAATAATTCTCTGAATAGGTTTTTTTGAATAGCAGATAATAAAGATAAGAGGCAAGCGCTGAGAAATAAAACGGGAAAAATTCTAAATTTTGATAACCTATGGTTTTAACTATCAGAAGTAGTATATTAAAAATAGCCTCTTACCCCTACACGTTAAGAAAATCTAAAAATATCTTTTTAAAAGCTAATATCCCTATATTTGAAACATCATATCTATAGTTCATGAAACGTATTTTCGTGCTTTTTTCTTATATTTTTTTTACAGCCGTTCCGCTTTTAGCTCAAGAACCCCCGGCCTATCAAAGCGCCGCCATATACGAAGCTATTGAAAAACTCAATTTTTTAGGCTCAGCGCTCTATATAGCGGCTCACCCTGATGATGAGAATACCCGCCTTATTTCGTATTTCTCTCACCACCTGAAGGCGCGCACCGCTTATTTATCTCTTACCCGTGGCGATGGCGGCCAGAATCTTATTGGTTCTGAACTCCGGGAATTGCTGGGTGTGCTGCGCACCCAGGAGCTGCTGGCAGCCCGCAGGATTGATGGCGGTGAACAACTGTTTACCCGGGCGAATGATTTTGGCTACTCTAAGCACCCTGATGAAACGTTGAATACCTGGAACAAAGATGAAGTGCTGGCAGATGTAATACGAGCCATCCGCATCTTTAAACCCGATGTTATTATTAACCGCTTTAACCACCGCACTGCCGGGAATACCCACGGACATCATACCGCCTCAGCCCTGCTAAGTGTAGAAGCCTTTGATAAAGCTGCTAACCCAGCCTTCTGTCCCCAGCAGCTAAGCGCTTCCCAGGGCTTAACAACGTGGCAGCCTGCCCGGCTGTTTTTCAACACTTCCTGGTGGTTTTATGGCAGTGAAGAAAATTTTGCAAAAGCAGATAAAACTAATATGACATCAATAGATGTAGGAATATATTATCCCTTAAAAGGGATGTCTAACAATGAAATAGCAGCCTTGAGTAGCAGCCAGCACCGCTGCCAGGGCTTTGGAAGGTTGCGCGTGCGCGGCAGCGAGCCAGAGTACCTGGAATTTATTAAAGGTACTCCATCAGGCAATAGTGGTAATCCTTTTGAAGGTATTAATACCAGCTGGACACGGGTAAAAGGCGGAAAAATTATTGGTGATATTCTCCATGACATACTTAAAAATTTCCAATTTGCTAATCCTTCCGCCCATCTTCCGAAACTTTTAGAAGCCTACCAACGCATACGGGCGCTCGAAGACGAACACTGGCGCAACCTGAAATTGGCAGAAATTGAAAAAATTATCCTCGCCTGTACCGGCTTGTATATAGAAGCTACTGCTACAGTACCTTCCGCCAGCCCCGGAGAAGCCGTTCAATTACAGGTAGAGGCGATAAACCGCAGCCATATTGATATTCAGTTCAAAAACATTGTAGCGCTTCCCTCCAATGAACAACTTGCCATCAATGAAACCTTGCCCAACAACATCAGGAAACGATACACCGTATCTGCCAAAATAGCTGCCTCCCAAGCCTACACAGCTCCCTGCTGGCTGCTGGAAGAAGGTACTACCGGGATGTATAAAGTATCGGAACCAGCCTTAATAGGAAAACCAGAAACTCCCAGAGCCCTTAGTGTTTTGTGTAACCTCACTATAGCTGGGATAGATATTCCGCTCACCAGGGAGGCGGTTTATAAATATGCCGACCCTTCTAGAGGAGAGATTCGCCAACCTTTTGAAATACTTCCGCCGGTTACTATAACATTGGTAAACAAGGTGAATATTTTTACAAGTGGCGAACCGAAAGAAATTCCGGTTACGGTAAAGGCTGTAAACGCTAACTTTTCCGGGAATATTGAATTGACGCATCCTGCAAACTGGCAGGTATCGCCAGAACGCATACCTATTTCCATTGCTCAAAAAGGAGGCGAGCAAACCATTGTTTTCAAGCTAATTCCTCCTAAGGGAGAAGAGGAGGGATATGTAGAAGCCCTCGTTCATTCTGAGGGAAGAATCTATCGCCAGGAATTGGTATCTATTGAATATGACCACATTCCGAAACAATCGGTGTTGTTACCGGCTAAGGCTAAGGTAGTGCGCCTAAATCTTCAAAAGAGAGGCGAGCGCATTGGCTATATCATGGGCGCCGGCGATGAGGTGCCAACATGCTTGCGAGAGTTAGGATACCAGGTAACTCTTATTAAACCAAGCGAAATTACCGCCGAATCATTGCAGGGATTTGATGCTATTGTCATGGGAATTCGCGCCTATAACGTGGTAGATGAATTACGCTATAAACAATCGTACCTGTTAGATTATGCAGCAAAAGGGGGAACGCTGGTTGTACAGTATAATACCGGTGGCAGAAATGGGTTAGTGGTAGATAACATAGCGCCTTATTCGCTTGATATATCGGGGGAACGGGTAACCGATGAGCAATCAGATATTCAATTTTTAGACCCGCAACACATTTTGCTAAACACACCTAATAAAATTGAAAAAAAAGATTTTGAAGGCTGGGTGCAGGAGCGGGGGTTGTATTTTCCCCGCAGTTGGGCGCCCCAGTTTAGCCCCGTTCTTTCTATGAAAGACCCGGGAGAAGATCCCCAGCGCGGAAGCCTGTTGATGGCATCATACGGAAAAGGATACTATATTTACACGGGATTGAGTTTTTTTAGAGAGTTGCCCGCCGGCGTGCCGGGAGCGTATAAATTGTTTGCCAATATACTTTCCATAGGAAAAACTTCTTTGAAACAAGATAAACCTTTTAAAGGATAAGATATGCAACATAGATTTTCATGGAAGCGCGAATACACAATAGTGTTAGTAGCCAACGCATTATATATTCTTATTTTTTATTGGATTATGACTACAAACTGTTAGCAATATGGCGCTTTTAGATTGGTTAATACTATCTGGCACCTTGCTCTTTATCGTAGGTTATGGCTACTGGAAAACACAACGCAGTAAAAATGTAGAAGAGTATATTTTAGGCGGCAGGCAGGCTAAATGGTGGACGGTGGGAATTTCTGTAATGGCTACCCAAGCCAGCGCCGTTACCTTTTTGTCCACACCGGGGCAGGCATTTCATGATGGAATGGGGTTTGTACAATTCTACTTTGGGCTGCCCCTGGCTATGATTATTATCTGCATGATTTTTGTCCCTATTTATCATAAACTCAATGTTTACACGGCGTATGAGTTTTTAGAAAATCGGTTCGACCTGAAAACCCGCACGCTCACCGCTATTTTGTTCCTCATTCAACGCGGGTTAGCGGCGGGGATTACCATTTACGCCCCCGCTATTGTTCTTTCTGTAGTTTTAGGATGGAATGTAAAAACGCTTAACATTATTATAGGCATTCTGGTAATCATCTATACCGTATCGGGGGGTAGCCGGGCGGTTAGTGTTACTCAAAAGCAGCAAATGTTTGTGATTATGGTGGGAATGTTTGCCGCTTTTTTCCTTATAATGAGTTATTTGCCAGATGACCTTACTTTTGGAAAAGCTCTCAAGATTGCTGGCGCTAATGAAAAGTTGAATATCCTGGATTTTTCTTTAGATACTAAAAAACGCTATACTTTTTGGACGGGGATTACCGGGGGGCTTTTCCTGGCGCTTGCTTATTTTGGCACAGACCAAAGCCAGGTGCAGCGCTATCTTTCCGGAAAATCTATACGCCAAAGCCAGTTAGGGCTTCTTTTTAATGGATTGCTAAAAGTGCCCATGCAATTTTTTATTTTGTTAGTAGGGGTTATGGTATTTGTTTTTTACCAATACCATTCTGCCCCGCTTAATTTTAACCCGGCGGCTACAAAAACGATTCTCCAATCGGGCTACGCAGAGCAATACAAAGAATTAGAAAAAAACCATCAGCGGTTAGAAATGGAAAAGAGAATGGCGCAAGAGCGTTTTTCGGGGATTTTAGAAGTAAAAGATTATGACTTGGCGGTTGGGGCGAAAGAAAAAATCGTTGCCATTAACAAAGAAGAAAAAGAAAACCGGGCGGCGGCTCGTGAACTTATTGCAAAAGCAGATAAAAATGCTGAAACGAACGATAAAGATTACGTGTTCATTCATTTTATATTACATTATTTTCCAAGAGGGTTTGTGGGGCTTTTGATAGCCGTAATTCTATCGGCGGCCATGTCTTCTATTTCTTCTGAGTTGAATGCATTGGGAACAATTACCACCTTCGATCTTTTTAAAAGAAACCAAAAAAGCGAAAAACCAGAACTATATTACCTTGCCGCCTCTAAATGGTTTACCCTGGTATGGGGTGTTGTGGCCATTTTGTTTGCCAATTTCGGCGCCTTGGTAGAAAACCTCATCCAGTTGGTAAACATTATTGGTTCTATTTTTTACGGCAATGTATTAGGAATCTTTTTAATTGCTTTTTTTATTCGGTTTGTCAGGGGAAATGCTGTTTTTTATGCAGCCGTTCTCACCCAGCTAACCATTATCGCTATTTATTATTTTGCCATTCATAGATACCAACCGGGAGAGGAAAAATTAGGCTATCTTTTATTAAATGCCATAGGTTCTATTTTGGTAATAGCTTTGGCAGTGCTTTTTGAAGGTGTTGGCCGGACGAGGCGAATATATTCTTAAAAAAAATTATCTTTTATAGCCCACCTAATCGTAGAAAAAGTAAACCCAATAGATTTTTCACGTTATGATTCTATAAAAACATAGTTTAATCTAAAGAATTCCTGTATACACTAAAAGAAGGCATAGTATCTTTCTACCTTGTCAATGTAGCCTACTTATGTATAGTGCAGGAGTAAAATTATATCATGGCACAGGGTCATAGCCACTACCTCCCCACGGATGGCAACTCAAAATTCGTTTCAAAGCCAGGAAAGACCCTTTTAATAAACCATGTTTTTGCAGCGCTTTGAGCGCATACTGCGAGCATGTGGGAGTGTAACGGCAGGTGGGCGGAAAAAGCGGTGAAATAATATATTGATAGATTTTGATGAAGAACACAAACGGAGCTATCAATATTTTTCGTATCATCTACTAATATTAACAGGCAAGCTACTACGGCTATAACCTTTGTCGGCTAAATTATAAAATTTTCTTCAAATCCCCTTCCTTTAAAGATATAGTAAACTTTAGCAGAGAAAGCGAAAATGGTTTTTACACTGTATAAACTCTAAAAGAAGTATTTTTGCCAAAAACACACAGCAGCATGTACAAGCTGGTTGTAAAACCCCTTCTTTTTTTATTAGACCCCGAGCGCGCCCATCAAGTAGCTTGTTCTTTATTACGTGTTGTTGGCGCCATTCCATTTTTAAATAAATTGGTATGGTGGCATTATAAAATGGAGCACCCCTCCCTGGAGCGAAACCTTTTTGGGCTGAATTTTAAAAACCCGGTAGGTTTAGCAGCCGGGTTTGATAAAAACGCTACTTTTTTTAATGAACTTTCAGCCTTTGGTTTCGGTTTTATAGAAATTGGCACGGTAACCCCCCTTCCCCAGGAAGGTAATCCTAAAAAAAGACTCTTTCGCCTGAAAAAAGATGGGGCACTTATAAACCGCATGGGGTTTAATAACAGAGGGGTAGAATACGTGGCAAAGCAATTAAAAAAGAAAAAAAATATACTTATTGGGGGAAACATAGGAAAAAACAAAATCACCCCCAACGAAAAAGCTGTTGGAGATTACACTCGCTGCTTCAATACCTTATTTGAGTATGTAGATTATTTTGTAGTAAATGTGAGTTCTCCCAATACCCCGCACTTACGGGCGTTGCAGGAAAAAGAACCCTTAACAGAACTGCTGAATTACCTGCAACAAGAAAATGCAAAAAAACCTTCGCCAAAGCCTATTTTATTAAAAATAGCGCCCGACCTTACCTATACCCAATTAGAAGAAATAATAGCCATTGTTAGAGAAACCAACATAGCAGGCGTTATAGCTACCAATACCACTATTTCCAGGGAAGGAGTAGATTCCCGTAATAAAAAAGAAGCTGGGGGATTAAGCGGCGAACCGCTACGGGAAAGAAGCACAGAGGTGATACGCTTTCTTGCGGAAAAAAGTAATAAAACCTTTTCTATTATAGGGGTAGGAGGAATTATGAAACCAGAAGATGCACTGGAAAAACTAAAAGCCGGCGCCGATTTAGTACAAATCTATACCGGCTGGGTGTATGAAGGCCCTGCGTTGGTAAAGAAAATTAAAAAAGCCCTTATTGAAACCAATTTTCCCAATAAATAAAAAAACGAGGTATAAAAAGAAAGATAAAATTCTAAATTTAGAAGTAAGTGGAGTCGGAGGGATTCGAACCCTCGTCCAAACAAGCAATCAAAAAGCTTTCTACATGCTTAGTTTTCGTTTTAAAATCGGTGTGTAACCGGCCGAAAACCACCTATTCCACAACCTATCTTCAGGAAATTTAAAACAGCGCCGAAGCATCGCAGTTTCTATGTTGATTTTTATGGTGCCTCCGGAAAGGTCGCCATCAACAAAGGCAACCAGGGAGACATCTCGCTTTCCCGCCTTGCAGGAATAGAGCTATATCTTACTATACTTCAGATTAAGCAGCAAGAGCGTAGTTATTCTCGCCATTTAAGGGTTGAAACATGAGATTATAGAGCTGTGTTCCAGCGCTCTGCATGCTTACAGTTCAATTACACCTGCTGTCAAAACCAGTCGACCCCAGAATATACTACCGTTAAACACTTTATACCTCGTCAAAGAACATACAATCTTTTATAGACTCTTCCCTAAAAGGGAAACAGGGGTAAAAAGAGGTGCAAAGATACAAAAAATTGTTTTGAAAATCATTGCCTAACCCCGATAAATTCTTATTTTTGAAGCAAAATCCATGCCAGGCTATGCGCTATGGATGCTCTATATGGGTATTTGTCAGTTGCTTACCATATAAATAACAAGAAACCTGTGACTACCCTGAAAAAACTAACTTTTATAATACAACATCCATGAAATTTGGAATTATTAAAGAACGTAAAACCCCTCCCGACAGGCGCGTTGCCCTTTCTCCACAAGCTTGTAAGGCCATTTTGAAACGCTTCCCGCAAGTTTCCCTGAAAGTAGAATCATCAGCCGTGCGAGTGTTCCCGGATGATGAGTATCGCGCGACAGGCATTCCTGTAACAACCGATGTTTCTGATTGCGATGTGTTGCTAGGTATAAAAGAAGTCCCTATAGAAACCCTAATTCCCGGTAAAAAATATTTTTTCTTTTCACATACCATAAAAAAACAACCCTATAATCGCGCCCTGCTGCAGGCTATCCTGGAAAAAAATATTGAGCTATATGATTATGAAACACTTACCAAACCCGATGGGCAACGACTGATAGCCTTTGGCAAGTATGCCGGCATAGTGGGCGCATATAATGGCTTTAGAGCCTACGGGCTGAAATATAAACTATTTACACTTCCCAAAGCAGAAAACCTCCCCCATCAAAAAGCCTTGTTAGCCGAGCTGAAAGCCGTTTCACTACCTCCAATTAAAATACTTCTCACCGGTAGAGGTAAGGTAGGAGCGGGTGTACGAGAGGTGCTAGATGGTATGGGAATTAAAAAAGTTACCACCCATGCCTATCTCCATGAAAAATTTATAGAACCCGTGTATTGCCAGATAGATGTACTGGAATATAACCGCCACCAGGATGGAAAACGCCATACCAAAGAACATTTTTACAAAAACCCCGAAGAGTACCAATCTAATTTTATACGCTTTGCGTATGAAACCGATTTTTATATTGCCGGGCACTTTTATAAAAAAGGGTCACCTGTGTTCTTCACCAAAGACGATGTAAAATCCCCGCGTTTTCGCATAAAAGTAATCGCCGATATTAGTTGTGATATGCAAGGCCCCATACCTTGCACGCTGCGCTCCTCTACCATAGCAGAACCCGTTTATGGCTACGACCCGCTTACCGGGCAGGAAACCGATTACAGGAAGCCCGAGGCCATAGCCATTATGGCGGTAGATAATCTTCCCTGCGAATTACCACGCGATGCCAGTGAGGGATTTGGCGCTATGCTGCTGAAACATTTGCTTCCTGCTTTTTTTAATGGCGATAAGGATGGTATATTAGCACGCGCCAAGATAACTGAGAATGGAAAGTTAACAGCTCGCTATGCTTACCTACAGGCATACGTGGAAGGAAGAGAGTAAAAAAGCCGTTGCTAAAAGTATAGCGCTCTCGCAATTTCAGTACAAGCTAAAAAAAAAGCGATTCTGAATAGTAATACTGTTAAAAAAATAAACGATGGGAGTATCTCTTGTGCATCATAATGAATGCCAATAGTAAAAAAATGAGTAGCAGACAAAATATATTTTTTCCCCAAAAAAGAATCAACTTCTCACACATTCTAATATTCCGTATTTCTACGGTTGAATACTACATATAACTACCGTACTTTTATGGGTTGGTAAAAAAGCATCTTCGCGATGGCTCAAATAGAGAGTTTAAGCAATGAACCGTTTCCATACAAAAGTATGGATTATGCTGCCTTGCGTAAAGAAGGGATAGCATTAATTCAAAAATATTCAGGCCACCTCTGGACGGATTTTAATGACCACGACCCGGGGGTTACCATATTAGAAGCCCTTTGCTATGCCCTTACCGAGTTGGGCTATAAAGCCCAGTTTCCGTTACAAGATATTTTGCATTCCTCACCCGATAAAAAAGGGTTTGCCTTTAAAGAAAATGCTTTTTACACTGCCCCGGAAATATTCCCTTGCCAACCCATTACTATTTTAGATTTTCGCAAACTCCTCATAGACCGTATTGACCCGGTGAACAACGCCTGGATATTTTTAACAGACCCTTCGGCTGGCAACCTCTTTACTATATGGTTGCTGCTGGATGATGGTGTGGCTCCCAGCGACGAAATTATTACTGAGGTGCGTGGCGTTATGGCGGCGCATCGCAATTTATGTGAAGATGTAGCCGAAATTCGCATTGTTCCCCGTGAAGCCTGTCAATTAGAAGCCGCTATTTTTATTGAAACCAATATAGACCCTGAAAAAGCGGCTGCCCGAATACTCTTTGAATTAGAAAAAACCTTGCTCAATCCCACCCTCATCAACCATTCTACCGCTCAAATGATACAAAAAAATGTGCCGTTAGATGTTCTTTTTGAGGGGCCTGAGATGAAACATGGTTATTTTAACAATGAAGACCTTTCTGAGTTTCCAAAACAGTTAGACTTGCTTAAGGTTATGAATACTATTCTCAGCATAGAAGGAGTATATCATATAAGCGACTTATCTATTACCTTTAGAGGTCAAAAATATACCGATTTTATTTTATTAGATAATACCCTACCTATATTTCTTCCCGATTTTGGGGGCGAGTCCGGGCATAACCTGTCATTTTATAAAAATGACACCCTACTGCCATTTAAAGAAGCAGAAAGCATTCAGTTCTACGAGCAACTGAAATCTCAGAATAAACGAAATTATACCATAGATACAGCTCCCGAATTGGCCATGAAGTATATGGAAGGGCGATTTAGAAATATTGCCAATTACCTGTCTATACAACACGAATTCCCGCTATTATATGGTATAGGAAGTTATGGACTTGCTCCCGGCAGTTCTGAAAAACGAAAAGCCCAGGCAAAACAGTTAAAAGGATATTTAGTACATTTTGAACAAATTTTAGCGAATACTTCCGCACAGTTAGCTAATCTCAAAAAACTATTTTCCATTTACCCTCAATCTCAAACCTACTTTCATCAACCCCTTACAGATGTACCCAATTTTATATCATTGCTGGTAACGGAAGATGATACAGAAGCCAAAGAAAAAATCTTCACCCAACATTATGAACAGTGGAGAGGACTTATAGAAAATGAAGAAACCTTTTTAGAGCGAAGAAATGATTTTTTAAATCATTTGCTGGCGCGTTTCAACGTTATTTTTGATGAGTCTATCTATTATGATTATGCTTATTTTCCTCACAAGAAACTTGTGTTGAAACGACTTATACGAGCCAAAGAATACTATCTCCAACAACTCGTGCTGCTTTCCAGGAATCGGGGAAGGGGTATTAACTATCTTAAAAAAGAGATTGGAAGTTTTTCGTTGAGTTTTAAAAAACAAGTGGAACTATCCTTAGACATAGACGATAAAAACCAGGAAAAATTATCTACTCAGGTGCAGCCTATTGTGTTTGATTTGTTGTTTATGGTAGGTGAAGAAACCATAGGCGGAACAGAAGAAATGGAATATACGTTTTCTAAACAAGAAATATTAGCCGATTTTTTAAAAACCGGCATTTCAAAAGAAGCTTATAAGATAGAATTTGCCCCTATTCAAAATGTGTATAGAATACTGCTACCCCTTGCCAAACACCCTGTAACCATTGAGATGGCAGTGGAGAAAGCGCTTGACGAGGCAAGTAAAGCCATAGACGATTTTTGCGATAAATTAGTAAAAATAAATATAGCCACCGAAGGCTTCTATGTCATAGAACATCTTTTGCTACAACCAAACAGAAACCAGGTTGCAGAACAAAAAGACCCCTTCTATAATTGCAAGATAAGCCTGGTTTTCCCCTCCTGGTCTGTTCGATTCCAGGAAAAAGGCTTTCGCGAACAGGCAGAGATTGTTGTAGCCGAGCTTACACCGGCGCATGTGCGTGCAGACTGTTTCTGGATTGACCTTGATGCGATGGTGCTTTTTGAAAATACCTATGAACAATGGACGCAGGCGTGCCTAAAAGACCCCTACTCAAAAGACTCCGCTAAACATGCACAAGAGTTAAAAGCACTGTTAGAAAGCTATACCCCTCATGAAGAAGAATAATGAGCCTATCCAATCAAATACAAACCCTTCAGTTTCAGCTGGAAATTCCCTCTGCAACCCATAACAGAACCATCCAGGATAAGGTAGTAAACGTATTTCACTACCAGCTTCAAACCATGTTAGATGAAGTGCTCTCTTCTTTTTCAAAAGATAAACCAGATGTGGCGTTTGATAGAATAGAGCTCGCCTTAGAGCCTATTCCCATAGACATATTAGAAAATGAACTCATCGAAAGAACCGAAAAAGCGCTAAAAGAATACCTCCAAAAACAATTAGAACGTATAACTACCCAGGCAACCACCCCCGCACCTTCTACTACAGAACCGCCAGTTATACTTTCCAATCAATACGGGCTTTCACCTGCAAGCGCACTCATCTATTTTTTAATGCAAGGCCATTATCCCTGGTGGGATGAAGAACAGGCTACCCCATTATCTTCGCGTTGGATTGGCGCCTTAGAAAAAGAACAAAAACTACTCATAGGACAGTTGCGCCTGGTGGGCAAACAGCTTCACCCGCTGAAACGTATGGCATATCAACTTTCTGAAGATGCCCTTAGAGCTACTGTAATAGCTGTTGAACCTGGCGGCGCCCCCGTTATTTTTAACTTTCATGCCCATTTGCAACAACAGCACCAACAAAAACCTATTAGTGCAGGCATTAGTGGTAGTGATTTCTCAAAAGCTATCTGGGAATTTACCCTTACCTATCTCTTTGTAGAAATGGGCACGGCGTTTAATCAGAAAATGTTCATTAAAAGCCATATTAGGCAGTTAGCCCAGCGCTACAATACCAGCTATGAAGGGGTGCTGGATTTTTTGAATAGAGGATTGCGCCATATAGCCGAAAATGATGTTAAAAAACAAGCCCTTCTAACCATTATTAAAGAACTACAGGAAGAGAATTTAATTATAGATGATGGGCTGCAGCCTAAACAAAAAACCTATTCATTTATAGAACTGCTGCGTAAAACCACCCATAGCCCCGAAGATAAAAAAACTATGGTAGCATATCTTGCTGCCCTTCGAAAAAGCAGCAAAGAAAGAAGCGAGATAGCTAAGCAAGTGAACCAGGAAGAATTTTATAAGCTGGTAGCCTATATTATTCCACAGGAAAAAGAATTTATATATGAATACATAACCGATACAGAAAATGCTTATCGCGAAGACCCTTTGGCTGGCGACTCCCGCGATAGTTTTATGACGAGTGTTCGCGAATTTGTGTTAACCTACCTGCTGCTGGAAAACACCACTTCTTTTAACCGTAAAATGTTCCTGAAGTGGCAAATTCAACAATTAGCCCAACATTATAATACCTCTTTTAGCCATGTGCTTCAATTTCTCACACACTATTTCAAAAAATATCATACCACCAAAACTATTCTTTTCAACTCGTTGCAACTTTTATTGGAAGAACAGGAACTTACCGACTATGAACCGGGCGCTTTGCAACCCACAGCCCATAAAGATGAAACTATGCTGTTAAGCGCTTTGTTAGCGTTACCTCTCCTCTCACCCCAGCAACAAGCAATACTCACGGCTATTCTTAAAAAATATAGAGATAATAATAATCTTTCAGTCCTTGCGCGCCTGCCCCATGCAGAGCAATTGCGGTTACTTCGCCACCTTATTCCTCAACACGCCGCCTTAATAGAATATTATGTAGAAAGTAGTGTAGGAATATTGAAAACAGCAGTCCCATCTCTCTCAGAACCTACCTCTCAAATATGGCATCTTGTCATAGAAGCGTTGATAGTTCAGCAACCGGGTGTATTTCATTTAGAAACATTCTTAGAATACCAACTAAAAAAATGGTCACAACGCACCCACAACGCTTATGACACCTTACTATTTCTGTATATGGAGCATATTGCCTCCTCAGCATCTGTGAGCACTGTCGCCCAAACATTAAAAAATGCCATGGAAGTTCTGTACCTGGCGCATCACGTGGAAGCAAAAAGTCTTTTGCAAGGTATTGAAAAAACAAATATTACCACCCTCATCTCCCAAATTGTCTATTTCCTCCAATTTGGCTCGTACCCGCCGCGCGCGGGGGCGCTTAGCAAAGTGGTGCTGGAAAATGTATTGATAGCTTTGCTGCAACATCATCCCAAACGCATGGCAGAGGCTATACAAAAACAACATTTCATGACGGGCAGTGCTACAAGCTGGCTGGGAATACCCGCTCTCTCCGGCGCTACCCGGAGAACGTGGGAAACCTTTTTGGGCACTATTGAAACCCATATTGCAGATATATTGGTTTCTAAAGATGAAATGATAACCTATAAAACAGAAGAACGCTATAAAAATATCCTGGCTTTTTACCTTGTCACAGGCGCCTTGCCGTGGTGGGCGCAGCAGTTTACATTAAAAGATAGCGCCGCATATATTATTGCAAACCCCACCCTGTTTCGCTCATTTATACGTCAGCAACGATGGTCGCTTGCCCAGTTCCGCCGCATGGATGCTTTATTAAACCCTATAGAAAGACGCAAGTTTATGCTTGCCGTTACCGATATTCCCGTTCTAAACATAGGCATTGCCCTTCGGAGCGCCATAGAAGAGGTTATGGAAAGGGCAGAACTAACCAATGTGTATGAAGTATGGATGCTATTTGTCTTGCAGCGCATAGAAAAAACGCTTTCGCCCCGGGAAGTTGCAATGCAGTTTATGATATGGTTTTGCGAGGAATATCAACTTGAGTACGATAGCTTTATCTTGAAAATAATAACCTATTTAAAAGAAAACAATTACCCGGAAGTAACCGCTTTGTTTGAAGAAGAGCGAAAAGCCATTGAGAAACGAACAGCGGAGAAAGTGCCTTTGAAAATGCGATGGATAACTGGAGGCGAGCCAACCGAGGAGCAACAAAAACAACTCACTGCCTGGATAGAAGAGCAAGACACCTATACCGTGCTTGAAGTGTTAGAAGATGCCACCACTATAGAAAAACCTCCCCTTTCGGCAAAGACGTTAGAGATTTTTCTCACGCGCCTGCACACAAAAAATCATCCCCTTAACGGCTTTTTTAAAGAACTAGAAGCACTCACCCATCATTCATCCATTCGTCAATCATTTCCAAACCTATATGAAAATGCCCTGCGCTTCTATGTAGCCTATATTCGCCTCAGAAAAACCGGCATTCTCCATTTCGGTGAATTTTTAGTAAAGTGGTTCGCCCACCTGCAAAAAAAACAGGCTGACAAGGCAGCTACGTTGTTCACTATTTTTTCAACCCATCTGCCTAAAAAAAGCAATTGGGTGCAGCGCTACCTCACTTATTTTTCCCCAACAAACCAGCCAGTTGCAAAAAAAACCGCTTCAGAAGAAAAAACACCTTCTCATCCACCCGAAGAGAAAAAACAAAAACCACCCGAATCCCTATCAGAAAAAATACGAATCGTCAATTCAGGGCTTGTTATCCTATGGCCCTTTTTAACTCACTTCTTCAAAACCCTGCAATATATTGCAGAAGATTCTTTCTGTAGCCCAGCTATGCAGCAACGCGCCGTTTACCTATTGCATTACTTGGTTACCGGGCAGTATGAAGAGGTTGGCGAGGAACATTTACCGCTCAATAAAGTACTTTGCGGGCTTTCGGTTACCCAACTTGCAGGCGGGTCCATAATACCTACCGAACAAGAGAAATCGCTTACAGAAAGTATGTTGAAAGTGGTTATAGAACGCTGGTCTAAAATAGGAAATACTAGTATTGATGGACTAAGAGGCTCTTACCTGTTGCGTGAAGGATATTTAGAAGAGCAATCTAATGGATTCCAACTACAGGTGGAAAAAAAAGGATATGATATTTTGTTAGACTATCTTCCCTGGGGGTTAGGACTTGTAAAATTACCCTGGATGAATAAACCTATATATGTATTATGGAGATAACCTCCTTACCTCATACCGATGATACCGGGCTTCTCACCGAATTAGCCTGGCTGGAAGAGTGTATACAAGCAAGAGTACAACGCTATTTCAATCAAGCTGAAACAGATACTTTCATAGACTTCCCCCGGATGCAAAACGCTTCGGCATATCACCATTTCATAGCAGAAGAATCTCTTGGCTACCATGAGCGATTCATCCTCATCATGGCAATCGCCACCTACCTGAAACCTCAAATCTATGATATTTTTCATACTAAAAATCCTATAACAGGGCTGGTATATTCAGAATTTGGGGGTGTTATTCATCCAGACCAGCGCATTTTTATCCCCACCTTTAGGACGGCTATTTTTTTGTGGGATAGTTTATATGAGATTCCCTCCGCCGAAATCTATAATTTTTCAGACGATACTCATATTTTTTGGAGCAAGCAGGTATTAGACCTCGCCCAGAAAAATACAGAATCGTTTTTGGAAACTCCCTTGCGATTGAGTAAAAAATGCCTTCACGAAAGGTTAATGAATAAAGCATACAGGCCTGAGTACAGCTCTGATTTCCCGGCAAAACTGGTAACTACTAACCTTCAGTGGGAAGATTTAATGGCGCCTCCACATATACAGGAAGAGCTTAATGAGATAAGGCTGTGGATAGAAAATGAAAATGCCTTTAACCACGATACCCACCTTACTAAATGGTTAAAACCCGGCTATCGCGCCCTCTTTTATGGGCCTTCCGGAACGGGAAAAACCCTTACCGTATGCCTTATTGGTAAAGTTACCGACAGAAGTGTGTACAGAGTTGATTTATCGCTTATAGTTTCTAAATACATTGGAGAAACTGAAAAAAACCTAGCCAAAGTATTCAACATGGCAGAAAATAATCGGTGGATTTTGTTTTTTGATGAAGCCGATGCCCTATTTGGGAAGCGAACCACCACGTCTAATGCCAATGACAGGTATGCCAACCAGGAGGTAGCCTATTTATTGCAACGGATAGAAGATTTTCCCGGGGTGGTTATTTTAGCTACCAACCTCCAGACCAATATAGATGAAGCGTTTTCCCGAAGATTTCAAATTATGGTTCCCTTTACCATGCCCACCTATGAAGAGCGCGTTGTTCTCTGGAATAGAATTTTTTCAAAAGAATACGCTATTAAAGACCCTTCTTTTGTATATGAAATTGCCAAACGTTATGAACTATCTGGCGGGATGATTATTAATATATTGCGAACCAGCTTATTACAAACACTCAGCCAGGGAAAGAAAACCATTAGTCCCGAAAGCATTTTATACGGCATTCGCCGCGAATATGAAAAGATGAATAAAACTATGTAGTCTTCCCTTATTTTATGTATAAACAAGTTAATTATTTTAGGTAGTATAGAAATAAATATGCAGTCAAATTCTTTATTTTTGCCCCTATTATAATAACAATAACACTATTTTCCAGATGAAAAGAATAGCCCGCTTAGTAGCCATTTTTTTAACCATCTCATGTGCCGTTCATGCGCAAGTGGAATTACCTCAGCCAAGCCCGTTGGCAAAGATAGAACAACGAATAGGCTTAACAGATGTAACCATAACCTATTCGCGCCCCTCGAAAAGAGGACGGATTATTTTTGGAGATTTGGTGCCGTATGATAAAAACTGGAGAACTGGAGCCAATGCCAGTACAGTTATTACCTTTAGCGACGATGTAACCATAGGAGGCCGTTCCTTAAAAAAAGGCTCCTATGCTATTTACACAAAACCGGGGAGAGATAAGTGGGACTTGTATTTTTATACCGATACAGATAGTTGGGGGCTCCCGGAAAAATGGGAGTATAAGAAAGTAGCGGCTTTTGTAGCTGCCAAAGTATCCTATATTCCATTTGAAGTAGAAACATTTACTATTGGATTTAATAAACTAACCGATGAAGGCGCCCAGTTAGAGTTCTACTGGGATAAAACACTGGTAACCGTTCCCCTGCAAGTGCCTACTTCAAAAAAATCTATGGCAAGCATTGAAAAAACCATGTCAGAACCCTCCTCTAACGACTATTACCAGGCAGCCGTGTTCTATTTCCAGGAAGGAAAAGATTTATATAAAGCTAAGCAGTGGATAGACAGGGCTATTGAAATGAGGAATGACAAGCCTTATTGGATGTTACGACAAAAATCGCTTATTTATGCAGCCCTGGGCGATAAAAAAGGAGCCATAGAAGCGGCAAAAGCCTCCTTAGCAGATGCCGAAAAAGCCAAAAATCAAGAATACATTCACCTCAATGTAAACTCCCTCAAAGAGTGGGGAGGCTTATAACGCTACAAACCAGGGCAGGAAACAAAACAAATTATAGATTTTCTTACTTTTCCCCCATACTTCGGGGCAGTGCTCAGTATTTCTTCATCAGTTCACGATAATCTTCCCGGTAGATTTCCAGCGTTTTTTGCATAATTTTATTATTTAACCAAAGACGAAACGTTTCATTTTGCAATAAATCTTCCTCGTGAGTTATAATATAACGCACCAACTCTTCTACATGAATGTTTCCAAATTTCTTCTCAATTACAGGTGGATTACCATATACACCCGGCTCCTCTTCCGTTGAAGAAAGATGCCCATGAGGAATAGTATATTGTTTTTCTAAATCTGTATTAATAAACTCTTCAATAGTATGGTTAAATTTAGCGCATATTTTCTGAATAGTTTCAATTTTAGGCTCATTAATATTCCTCAAATACCTGCCAATACTACCCCGGTTGAGACCAAACTGCTCCCCAAACTCATCCTGAGATAATTTAGAACGGCGAAATAAATAATCTAAGTTTATAGAAATATAATTTCCCATAGAAAAAAAGTATTATTTTATAACTATTTGATAAACAAGGATTTATAGCAATTAATTGCATTTTTATAGTGTATAAAACATAATATTGTTGTAAAATTCATTTCTTTAGTGTAAGTTTGCCTCGTTAAACCTAATCAGATAGTTTATAGGAATAGAAAAAACCATATTATTACTCATACTATTTTCATAAAAACTCCATTGAGATAATGTTCCGCTGCGATTCAAAAAAACGCATACATTTCATGTCTCATCAATACCAGTGCATTGTGAAAAAGCAAAACAAAAACATTCGCTCGTCTTTGATAGACTGCTCTTTATGGGTGTAAAAATAGTAAAAAAATATTATGGCACGCTTATACTAAATAAAACAATGCAATTTTTCTAAAAACTAATCCTTATAACCAGTGAAAAAAACTCCGGATGGTAAATACCGGCTATGAAAAAAGGAGAGAAGGGGTATCATTTCCAAGACTCCCCTTCTTTTTAGAAAAAATACCTGCAAAATAGCTTTAAAAATAACCTTGCAACAAATTCATGTTTTATACGCAGTTTGTTGGTTTAGGTAGGGGAGGTGGGGCTTGTGTGTGGCCCTTCTCTCCCTTTTACCATTGGAATATTTCATACGATTGATTATCCTTTACAATAGCCTCAGTTCGTTCCCTATCAGTATCGGTAATAAAAATTTGCCCAAACCCTTCCCCCGTTACCAATGAAATTAACTGCCCCACGCGAGTCTTATCCAACCTGTCAAAAATATCATCCAATAATAAAATAGGATGCAACCCCATACGGTTTTTAAGGAATTGAAACTGAGCTAATTTTAAAGCAATTAAAAATGATTTTTGCTGCCCCTGGCTCCCAAATTTTTTAATAGGATGCTCCCCGATAGAAAATACTATATCATCTTTATGAACCCCCTCACTGGTATATCGCAACCCCCTATCCCGGGGCAGAGACCTTTCCAGTAAAGTTTTTAAGCCTTCTTTATAGAGGTGGCTTTCATACCGCAACCTCACTATCTCCTTAGCGCCGGCAATCATAGCATACTGCTCCCTGAAAATAGGGCTAAACCCTTCCATAAAAGCCTTTCGGGTGTCAAAAATCATTGTCCCGTAACTATTCAATTGCTCATTATAAATAGCAATCGTTTCAGCATCGAAACCCCCGCTCACCCCAAAATGCGTTAACAGCGCATTGCGCTGTGCTAACGTGTGCTGGTAGTGAATGAGATGTTGCAGGTAGGCGGCATCTGACTGTGAAATAATCTCATCCATAAACTTCCTGCGCCCCTCGCTCCCCTCTACAATTAAATTATTGTCTGTAGGCGATATCACTACCATTGGCAAAAAACCCACATGCTCCGAAATTTTTTTATACACCTTCTCATTTCGTTTCAGCACCTTTTTTTGCCCTTTTTTTAAAGTACAAACAACCTGCTCTTCCCTGTTATTTTTTTCAAAAACCCCTTCAATCAGGAAAAAATCGCTATCGTGCTGTATGTGTTGGGTAGCAACCGGGTTAAAATAACTTTTTCCTACCGAAAGATGGTAAATAGCATCTAAAACATTCGTTTTACCAATACCATTATCCCCTATAAAACAATTAATTTTTGCCTGAAAATCAAACGTCTTAGAGGCGAAATTTTTATAGTTAATAAGCGTCAGTCTCTTTAAAAACATAGTAGAGCTCAGTATATCGCTTGCAAATTATCTAAAATTATTCAATTAACTAACCCTTCTATTCCAATAAAAATTTTATTTTTGCGCTGCTTAATTATAGCAAAATGGCTACATACAAGAAAAGAGGACTGAAAAGTAGAAGAAAAGATGCTCAAGATACCCAAAGCGCAACCGCCGAAGTTTTTAAAACCTTAGATACCGGCGCTTCCCGTATAGAAAAATGGGTACTTACCAACCAACGGTATATTTTTAGTGGAATAGGCATTATTGCCCTCTCAGTTCTGGGCTATATCGGGTATAAGCAATTTATACAAGAACCCAGAGAAAAAGAAGCTTCCGGCGAATTGTTTTATGCCCAGCGCTATTTTGACCAGGCGCTCAACAGCCCTCAAAAAGACTCCCTGTACACATTAGCCCTTAAGGGAGCCGAAGGAAAATATGGCTTCCTGGATATAATAGAAAACTATAAAGGCACCAAAGCCGCCAACCTTGCCCGGTATAGCGCTGGTATAGCCTACCTGAATTTGAACGCCTATCGCGAAGCCATTGCCCAACTCGAGGAATTTTCATCAGGCGATGCCTTATTAGCGCCCATGGCAAAAGGAGCCATAGGCGATGCTTTTATGCAACTCAACCAGCCACAGGATGCCCTTTCCTATTATGAACAAGCCTTTGCCTATAATACTAATGAATATACTACCCCCCGTTTCCTTTTTAAAGCCGGGCTAACAGCCCTTTCCCTAAAACAAGCTGATAAAGCGCTCACGTATTTCAAGAAGATAAAAGACGAATTTCCCCAATCAGAAGAAGGAAAAACCATAGACGCTTATATAGGCTATGCAGAAAACCTCCCCTAAATGGCAACGGCAGGTAAAAATCTTTCCCACTATAATCCCGACACCATTCCCAATGCAAAACCTTTCCGCTTTGGGCTTGTAGTCTCCGAGTGGAATGCCACTATCACACAATCGCTCTGCCACGGCGCACGCGAAACACTCATAGCCTGTGGCGCCCTGCCCCAAAATATTATTCAATGCAACGTACCCGGTAGTTTTGAACTGGTGTACGCCGCTAAAAAAATGCTCCAGGCAGAGCCTCTAAATGCCATCATTGCCATAGGCAGTATCATACGGGGAGAAACCTACCATTTTGAGATAATTTGCAATGCAACCGCACAAGGAATTAAAGATATAAATATACACTATAACACCCCCGTTATTTTTTGTGTACTCACAGACGATACCCTCCAGCAAGCCATAGACCGCAGCGGCGGAAAGCATGGTAATAAAGGCATTGAAGCTGCTATAGCCGCTATTAAAATGGCAGAAATAGCCTCAAAATAGAACATGTAAAAAAACATAGAGATATTTTCCCGTAATTCAAAATTTTCCCATCCCGTTCTTGCCCCTGTAGTTTTTCCGTACCCTCTACTCTTATTAAACCTCATACCTCTTGCTGTCCTGGCAGCATCCCCCTAAACATTCATTTCCCCTCTCGGGTTTATATCCTTTTTTTTCCTATCTTGTAATTTATTTTAATACTAACCAGAAATTGGTTCACTAACCCAGCACCTGCCAAAACCTCTAAATTTATACGAATATGAAATTCGTTTTTTTCTACCTCACCCTATCCCTCCAGGTTATTTTTGCGCAACAAGCCCGGGAAATTGTAAAAAAAGCAGAAGACAAAGCGCGGGGAGAAACTTCGGGAGCAGAATTGCGCATTCAGACCATTCGCCCCAAATGGAGCCGGGAAATGCGCGTAAAAAGCTGGTCGAAAGGCAATGACCAGATGCTCATCCTCATCACAGCCCCCGCCAAGGAAAAAGGCATCGTTTTCCTAAAAAGAGACAAGGAAATATGGAACTGGATACCCGCCATAGAACGCACCATAAAAATGCCTCCCTCCATGATGAGCCAAAGCTGGATGGGAACCGATTTTACCAACGACGACCTCGTAAAAGAAGCCTCCATCTTGGACGACTACCATCACACCCTTATGGGCGATACGCTGGTGGACGGGCTTCCCTGTTACAAGATCCGACTGCAACCCAAGCCGGCGGCATCGGTAGTCTGGGGAAAAGTACTGATGTGTATTGATAAAAAGGACTTTATGATGCTGTATGTGGAATATTATGACGAGGACGGGACACTCATAAACATACTGCATAGTTCAAATATTACGCTGTTAGGAGGGCGCCTGCTTCCCGCCCGCATGGAAATGACCCCGGTGGATAAAAAAGGAAACAAAACTGTATTGATATATGACTCGCTGGTATTTGACAAGCCCATTGACGACTCATTTTTCACCACCCAAAATATGCCCAACGTACAATGATGCTCAGGCTGATCTGGCGAAACCTCTGGCGAAACAGCCGTCGCACGCTTATCACAACAGCGTCCATAGCCTTTGCCGTTTTGCTGGCCGTGTTAATGCAATCGTTTCAGAACGGCATTTTCAACAACCTCATTAAAAATGTGGTGGGCTATTATTCCGGCTATGTGCAGATCCACCAAAACGGGTACTGGGACGAGCGGGTACTAGACAACTCATTTTCGTGGAGCGATGCCCTGGCCGATACTCTCCGGCAAAATCCACATGTCCGGCAGGTTGTTCCCCGGCTGGAAACCTTTATGCTGGCTTCCATGGGAACCACAACCAAAGGTTGTATGCTCATAGGCACCGATGTTGAAGCAGAGAGCCGGCTCACCCAATTAAAAGGAAAAATCACGCAGGGCAGCTATTTGCAACCTGGTGAAGATGCCGTGTTGGTAGCCGAAGGGCTTGCTGATCGATTGGGGTTAACGACGAATGACACGCTGGTACTCTTCGGGCAGGGCTATCACGGCATGTTAGCCGCCGGAAAATACAGGATACGGGGAATTATACAACTCAAATCGCCCGCCATGAATGCCTCTTTTGTCTATACTTCCCTGGCGGCGGCTCAATACCTGCTCAGCGCTGACGACAGGCTCACTTCTGTTTCCCTGGGAATAGACCGGCCGGAAAACAGGGCTATCATCGTGGATAACCTGCGCTCCTCCCTCGGGCAGGACTATGAAGTGATGAGCTGGGAAGAAATGATGCCCGAAATAGCCAATCACATTAAAGCCGATGGCTTCTCGTTCTATATATTCAGCGGGATACTCTACCTGCTCATTGGCTTCGGGTTTTTTGGAACAATATTAATGATGACTGCCGAGCGAACCTACGAATTTGGTATGCTCACTGCCATTGGGATGAAAAAAAACAAACTCCAGGGCATACTCCTGGGTGAAGCTGTGCTGATAACGCTTCTGGGCACAACGGCAGGCATTCTCCTCAGCCTTCCAATGGTAGTCTGGCTCAATAAGAACCCGTTGCGGTTCACCGGGGAAATTGCCCGGGTGTATGAACAATTTGGGTTTGAAGCCATCTTCCCCACCGCCGTGGAAGCCCATATTTTCTATATCCAGGCGCTTATCGTGTTGTCCATTGCCCTGTTGGTGGGGTTGTACCCACTCTGGTATGTGAAACGTTTAGACCCGGTGAAAGCCATGCGCAAATAAAAAAATGTGAAAGTATGTTATTGAAAATCGCCATACGAAACATAGGACGGAACGCCCGGCGAAGCCTCATTATCATCGTTGCAGTAAGCATCGGGTTATGGGCGGGTATTTTCCTGATGGCGTTCTACAACGGGATGATCCAGCAACGTATCAATTCTGCCATTACCGGCGAAATTTCACATCTTCAATTGCATCACCCGCAATTCAAAGATGACCATGACATACAATACTACCTGCAGGACGGAAGAAAAATACTGCAACAAATTACAGAAAATCCCAATGTAAAAGCCGCGGTAGGGCGCATTGTCCTGAATGGCATGCTCGCTTCTGCTTCGGGAAGTAGTGGCATAACCATTAACGGGGTGATGCCGGAAGCCGAAAATTCGCTTACCCACCTCAACCAAAAGATACTGGAAGGCCATTATTTTCAACCGAAAAAAACCAATGAGCTCATCCTCAGTCAGCGGCTTTGCAAAAAATTGAACGTAACCCTCAACAAAAAAGTCATCCTCACTTTCCAGGATAGTAACGGCGACCTGGTTTCGGCAGCCTTTCGCATCGCAGCCATTTATAAAACCGTAAACGACCCGTATGATGATATCAACGTTTTTGTAAACATTCATCCCATCGATTCATTAGCCGGAATCCCAACCCAATTCAATGAAATAGCCGTACTGCTACATTCCAGCAAATTACTTGACCAAACCCAGATCGATTTTGAAAAGCGTTTCCCGCAAACCCGGGTGGAAAACTGGATGGAAATCGCTCCCGAACTGGGGCTTATCGTCTCCATGGGCGACCAGATGGTCTATATTTTTATGGGAATTATCCTGCTCGCCCTCGCCTTTGGCATCGTAAACACCATGATGATGGCGGTATTGGAACGAACCCGGGAAATCGGGATGTTGCTTGCCCTAGGCATGAACAAAATAAAAATATTCTTAATGATACTCATGGAAACCCTGTTCCTCCTGTTAGTCGGCTGTCCTTTGGGAATAGGGCTGGCGCTCGGAACGGTTGCCCTAACTCACCGAACGGGGATTGATTTCAGCAACTTTTCGGAAGTATATTCCAGATTCGGATACGAATCTGTCATCTATCCGGCGCTGGTGCTCAATCAACTCGGGAGTATCATGCTGCTGGTGGTCATCACAGCCATCCTGTCGGCGCTCTTCCCCGCCCGCAGAGCGCTAAAATTGAAACCGGCGGAAGCACTTAAAAAATAACTATCATGCAAAAAACCGTAATAGACGCTCACAACCTGTCTAAAATATACGACGAAAAAACCGTACCCGTATATGCCCTCAATGGGGTGCACCTGCACATTACCCGTGGCGAATTTACCGCTATAAAAGGACCTTCGGGTTCCGGTAAAACCACCTTGCTGAACATGATCGGGGGGCTGGACACGCCTTCTTCCGGCTTTGTTGAAATTGACGGCACCAATATCACCGCTCTCCGGGGCAATGCGCTGATGGATTTCCGGCTACGCAACATTGGGTTTGTCTTTCAATCCTATAATTTAATCCCGGTGCTCACGGCAAAAGAAAATATCGAATTTATCATGCTCTTGCAAAAACGGCCTGCAAGGGAACGGGAGGCAAGAGTAACAGAGTTGTTGCGGGAAGTAGGCCTGGAAGATAAAGCCAATAAGAGACCCCGTGAATTATCTGGCGGACAGCAGCAACGGGTTGCCGTTGCCAGGGCTCTGGCGACCAAGCCCCAGTTTATCCTGGCAGATGAGCCTACGGCGAACCTGGACTCCGTATCGGCCGAAAATCTACTGGACAGGATGCTGAAACTGAACCGGGAAGAGAATATGACCTTTATTTTCTCCACGCACGACCAACGGGTCATTGACCGGGCACGAAGAGTCATAACTCTGGAAGACGGGAAAATAGTGGCGGATACCTTACCCGCAAGCACTGTGCATGAATAAAATAGCCTGCATCATATTGTTCCTGGCAACAAACCTGGCAGCGCAAACGCAGGATTCCAAAACTCCGTGGCTGGAAATGGGCGGTTATGTAAAAGACTTGCAAAGCGTCTATTTTTTCGGGAAAATAGATTCCAGCACTACGGCAACCCTCCTGCACAACCGCCTGAACTTCAAATTCACCCTTTCCCCGGAGATCAGCGGCAGAGTGGAGTTGCGCAACCGGGTTTTTTATGGGGAACAGGTGCGTCAAATCCCCAATTTTGGCACCGTCATAGACCAATACAGCGGGCTTTTAGACCTTTCTGTCTTGTGGCTCAATGAAAATTCGTTTGTGGCGCATACCGTTATTGACCGGATGCTGTTGCAATACACCACCGGAACCTGGGATATCACCATGGGAACGCAGCGCATCAACTGGGGTATTGCTAATATCTGGAACCCGAATGATATTTTTAATGCGTATAATTTTTTGGATTTTGATTATGAAGAACGACCGGGCAACGACGCACTGAGGGTGCAGCGCTATCTCGGGAACGACGCTTCGGTAGAAGTCGCCTGGCGCCCCGGCAAAAAACCGGATGAACATATAGGCGCCGTCCGCTATCGCTTCAACCAGTGGCGGTATGATATCCAGTTCCTGGCAGGCGTCTATCATTCGGATATTGTCATGGGCGGCGGATGGGCGGGCAACATAAAGAATGCGGGATTTAAAGGCGAGTTCAGCTATTTTTACCCTTATCGAAAAGATACCGGCATAGAGGCTGCCTTCAGCCTGTCCCTGATGGCGGACAGAACGTTTATGAACGACTGGTATGCTTCGGTGGCCATGCTGTTCAACAGCGATCCAACGAACGATTTTTCCGGCGGTGGAGCACTCTACGATACCAACCTCTCCGCCCGGGCGCTTTTCCCGTTTCGCTACAATTTTTATACGAGCGTTGTGAAAAATATGTCTCCCATTACCTCTTTTAACCTTTCCGTCATCTACGCCCCCGAAAAGAATACACTGATCGTTTTTCCCGGTTTTGTGTGGAATGTGGCTGCCAATTTTGACCTGGATATCACCACCCAGTCCTTTTTTGCAACGGAACAAAACCGGTATAAAAATCTCGTAACGGCTGTTTATACACGAGGTCGGTGGAGTTTTTAAAGAGCCATTCCCTGTATTTTAAAAGTTAAAGAATCGGGATACGTGGATTAACAGCCAAGACTATCATGGGTTTTTTATAGGGTAGAATATGCACCATTTTTTTGATTCTTGCTTCTTCCTAATATTTTTTAGCCACCTGTATCTGTACGTTTTCCTTATTTTAAGTACCTTTGACATTAGAATTGCAGCGCCCGATGAAACTGCCCACAATTTTTAAACAACATAAAAATCGCCGGTACCAGTACACGCCCCGCTACTATGATGAGCGTAAGGAACGATTGGAGGAATTGAAGCGAAAAAAAGACAGCAAGTCTGATGTGGATTATAAGATAGAGAGACGCCGCAAAACCTATCGTGAAAGTTGGAAGGCTGCGAGAAAAACTGAATACGAAAGAAATTCCCGTATTCGTATATGGGTGATATTTATTTTTCTTCTTATATTGGTGTGGCTACTTTTAAGATATGGTAAATTAGGCCGTTTGTTGTGATGTCAGATGTAATTAAACTTTTACCCGACCATGTAGCTAACCAGATTGCCGCTGGTGAGGTTATACAACGTCCTGCTTCGGTAGTAAAGGAGCTCATGGAGAATGCTATAGATGCAAAGGCGAGTGAAATAAAACTGGTGATAAAAGATGCCGGGAAAACGCTCATACAGGTAATAGATAATGGTATGGGTATGAGCCCTACCGATGCACGGCTTTCATTTGAACGTCATGCTACTTCAAAAATCCGCTCTGCCGAAGATCTTTTGCAAATTGGCACCAAAGGTTTCCGGGGCGAAGCGCTGGCTTCTATCGCCGCCGTGGCGCATGTAGAGATGAATACTAAACGGGAGGGGGCCGACTTGGGCGTTCAACTGAAAATAGAAGGTAGCCAGGTTATTTCTCAAGATGTAGCAGCGTGCCCTTTAGGCACATCGGTTGCGGTGAAGCATTTGTTTTTTAATATTCCTGCCCGCCGCAAGTTTTTAAAATCAGATAAAATAGAATTTCGGCATATCATAGACGAGTTTCAACGAGTGGCGTTGCCCCATCCTAATGTTCACTTTCGCATGTATAACAATAGCGGCGAGCTCTTTAACCTGCCTCCTGCTAATCTTAAACAACGCATTGCCCACCTCTTTGGCTCTAAAAATGATGAAAAATGGGCGCCGGTGCAGGAAAATACTCCTTTGGTAAAAATCATCGGTTTTATAGGCAAGCCTGAATATGCCAGGAAAGTAAGAGGCGAACAGTTCTTTTTCGTCAACAATCGCTTCATTAAAAGCCCATACCTGCACCATGCAGTTGTAAATGCCTATGAGGGGTTGATAAAACCAGAGATGCACCCGGGTTATTTTCTTTACCTGGAAATAGACCCTGCTTGTATAGATATAAACATACACCCCACAAAAACAGAAATAAAATTTGATGATGAGCAAACCCTTTATAGCTTGCTGCGCTCGGCAGTAAAGCATAGCTTAGGGCAGTTTAACATAGCGCCTGCACTGGATTTTGAAAAACCGGAGGGTTTAGACCTCCCCTATTCTTATAAGAATAGAGAAGCCTCTTTGCCTGCTATAGAGGTAGATGCTCATTTTAATCCGTTTGAAGAAAAACCGAAGGCGCCCCCCACTGTAAAATTCAAAAATAAAGTCTCAAAAAATTGGGAAGACCTGTATGTAGGAGTGCCTTCCAAGCTTAGTGCAGAAAGACCTTTCAGCACGGTAGAGGTAGAATCGGAAGAGATGGGAGAACTATTTGATGACAAGAAGGAAGAAATTTCCACGGGAATGTTGCATCAGTTTCACAAAAAATATATTATTACAACTATAAAATCTGCTATCCTGATTATACACCAGCAACGAGCTCACCAACGCGTGTTATATGAGCAATTTTTGCAAAATATCACCATTAAGCAAGCGTTGAGCCAGCAACTTCTCTTCCCGATTATCCTTACTTATACCACAAATCATATTCACCTGTTAAAAGAGTTACAAGAATGGTTAACGCAGGTAGGGTTTGTAATCAGGATTAAGAAAAATACTGCCGAAATCACGGGGATTCCTGTGGGGGTAACAGAGCAAGAAATTTCTCCTATCTTAGACCAGTTATTGCTTGATTTACAGGATAACATATCTGGAAACGGGTTTTCTCAAACCGACTTTTTCGCTAAGTCTTTGTGCAAAAGTCTGGCAGTGAAAACCGGGGAATCGTTAAGCGCAGAAGCCCAGGAAGCGCTTGTAAATAATTTATTCGCCTGCAAAGAGCCAGGCATGTCGCCTTTTAACGAGCCTGTTTATACCACTATAACAGTGGAAGAAGTAGATAAAAAATTATAACCTATTATGCGAATCACCGAAGCAGTAAAACACCTCATTATAATAAATGTATTGCTTTTCATTATCACCCAGCTATATGGCGAGCCGATGCTGGAGTTGCTGGCGCTATGGTTTCCTAAAAACGAACATTTTATGTTCTGGCAAATTCTCTCGCACATGTTTATGCACGGCAATTTTATCCACATTTTTTTCAATATGTATGCTCTCTGGGCCTTTGGAGCACCTTTAGAGGAAATATGGGGGAGAAATCGGTTTTTGTTTTTCTATTTTTCGGCCGGGCTTGGGGCGGCGTTAGTACATACAGGCGTTAACTACTATTATTTTAATCAAGGTGTGCAAGCGCTCACAAACGCCGGGGTAGATAGAGATATGGTACTTTCTGTACTTCATAACGGGCAATATAATAAGGACTGGTATCAACTAATGCCGAAACAGGTTATGGATAATTTCCTGAATAGTTATATGACACCGGTAGTGGGCGCTTCGGGAGCTATTTATGGAATTTTGGTGGCGTTTGCTATGATGTTTCCCAATGCACAGCTACTATTTTTGTTTTTCCCATTTCCTATAAAAGCTAAGTATTTTGTGCCCTTACTGGTTGTTAGCGATTTATTTTTCGGTTTTACCTCCTATTCAGCAGGCCCCATCGCCCACTTTGCGCATGTGGGCGGGGCGCTTTTTGGGTTTATTATGATGTGGTACTTTAAGAAAAATCAATTAGATAAAAATAGCTGGGATAGATGAGTTTTATAAAAGAAATATATTACCGTTTATCTAAACTTTCTATTTCAGGAAAGATAATTATTATTAATGTGGGCTTGTTTTTATTTGTAAGGCTGTTGGTTTTTTTCTTTCAGTTGCCACAAAATTTCCTCGTGGAGTGGTTTGAACTGCCAGGAAACTTCCCGCAATTTTTTCGCCAACCTTGGTCTATTCTAACCTATTCTTTTTTCCATGGAGGGTTTTTTCATCTTTTTTGGAATGTTTTATGGCTCTATTTTTCAAGCACTGTGTTTTTATATTTTTTTTCGGCGAACCGGTTTATAAAAGTTTACCTGGTGGGAGCAGTAGCTGGAGGGTTGCTATTTTTGTTGAGCTACCAGGTGTTCCCGGTTTTTTACCAAGTGCATACCACGCTTATTGGCGCTTCTGCCGCCATTATGGCTATTTTAATAGCTTCTTGCAGCTATATGCCCCAGCACGAGGTACGTGCCATATTTTTTAATGTGAAACTATGGCACATTGCTGTTTTTTTTGTTTTGATAGATTTAATCCAGCTTCCCATAAATAACTCTGGCGGACATATTGCTCACCTGGGAGGCGCTTTATGGGGCTTTGCGTATGGCTGGAATCTTCGGCGGGGAAATGATATAAAAATTGACATGGAAAGAATAATGAGGAAGAATAAACCAACTATTCGCATGGGAAAAAAGCAACTGCAAACCGTTTATAAAAAAAAATCGACAACTAATGAAACCTCTCCTGATAATCTGGTTGACATGCAACGTCAAATAGACGTTATCCTGGACAAAATAAGTAAAAGTGGTTATGAGAGTTTATCAAAAGAAGAAAAAGATTTTCTTTTCAAAGCAAGTAAAAACTAACCTGAATAAAAGAATGGCATTTTTAGAACTTGCGTAAACTAACTTACAATAACCTGCCAGGGCATGAAATTACTTCGTTTTTTTGATAAACCGATATTCTTTTTCAATATTCTTTTTGCGCTTTTATTATTGTTTTCATATTCCTTGCCCTATGTAATTCCCCGCCAATATCCCCTCATTTCAGTATTGAGCCTCACACTGCCAGTTTTTATCGTTATAAATTTTATTTTTCTGTTGTACTGGCTTCTCAGGTGGAAACGACAATTCTTACTCTCTTTCCTAACCTTGCTTTTCGGGTTTACATATATTCAGGCATTTTATAAGTTTTTTGCAAAAAAACCACCTTTGGTAAAAACCGAAGATTTAGTATCTATAATGACCTATAATGTTCGCCTTTTCAATGCCTATCAATGGATTAAGGATACGTCTATTGATGAGGCCATCATCACCCTTATCAAAAAGGAGAATCCCGATATTTTATGTATCCAGGAATTCTATTCTGAAAATGAAAAAGCATTTACCCATTATCCATACCAATATATAGAGAGTAAAACAACTCACCAGACAAACGGACAGGCTATTTTCTCTAAATTTCCTATTATAAATAGCGGTTCACTTGCCTTTCCGCATACCGATAATAATGCCGTGTATGTAGATATAGTGAAGGAAAAAGATACTATACGGGTGTATAACCTGCATTTAGAATCGTTGAAAATTCAACCAGAGAAAGAAACATTAACACAAGAAAACTCAAAACGCTTGTATAAACGAATTGCACACGCATTTGCTATACAACAAGGACAAGTAGAAATTTTTGATGCTCACCGGAAAACCTGTTCCTATAAAAAAATAGTGTGTGGCGATTTTAACAATACTGCTTATTCCCGTATTTACAAACAGGTTCGGGCAGATATGAATGATTCTTTTGAAGAAGCCGGTAAAGGTTTTGGACGCACCTTTCACTTTGCCTACTTCCCGCTACGGATTGATTTTATTTTAACAGATAAAGAGATAAAGACCCTGGCGCACCAAAACTATCGTCAATCTTATTCCGATCATTTTCCGGTAATGGCTCTGTTGAGACTCTGACGTTCTAAATATGAGGTAGCGTGCCTGCCTTCGTTGAATATCAAATCTAATACACTTAAGTTTTCAATAAAGCCATATTTTCCCTGAAAAACCTGTGGATACGCCTCAAAGCCAAAAGAAATTTCTTTTTTAGAATTAGAAAAACTCCTAAAGTCTAAGGCATTTTCATAAGTCTCTTTATAAGAATCGGCTCGCTCAAAACATATATTTATGGAGAGAAGCCGAGTTGTCAGCTGAATGGTTTCTAAGTTTAAATCTATTAAAAAAGTATGTTTTTTCTCAAACACAGGTACTATATCATCCTCATAAAATTCAAAAAAAGGAGAAGAGCGATAATTCGTTTCCAGAGTTTTACGATGCTGCTTTCGCCAATCAAAATCATACGCTATTTTAACATTGCAATAGGTTTGATGCCCATCTTTTCCCGTATGTTGCACAGGTACAGTTAGCAACTGTTTACCCATAGCCCCAAATAAATAGGTACGGTTTCGGTAAGTCTGTTTTTGATAATGGTCTGTAATTTCCCAGACAACCTCACCCTTCAACATAGCCACAAAATAACTAACAGGTGGAAAGTAGGTAGGGTGGAGGAGAATTTTCATAAATACTGGTAGATTTTTTTATCTCTTATTTTATAAGTTTTTTTGAGTATGGAAATGTAGCTCTATAAATTTACACCAAGCGCCTTCTCAAGATTATATAATTCTTCCTTAACCCCATTTCTTATAATAAGTATATTCAACGATGGAATAAATTTATGCGAACCGCTCCCTTTTTGATAGATTTTGGGTTTATTTCCTTTCTTAAACAAATTTTTCATCTTGTCATGCCCATTCTTTCCATCAACTCTTTTAGTAGCAGCTATATCCAGGTAATTGCATAAACCTCTTATATCTCTTAAAAACCAATCTTCAATCATTCGCACTGCCCTAACCTCAAAAAAATTAGCAATACCCAATTCATTCACTTTCTTCTTTACACTGCTCCAGTTTATAGGCGGTTTTTGCGCTAACTCAAAAATATCGGTATCATAACAACAAATTACTTTAAGTGTTATATTTATGTATTTTGGCAGTATTTCATGTTTAAGCTTTCGGGTTACCTTATTCTCAAACCTTGAAATACCTTTTACGTTGTATATTTTACAATCAAGAATAGCTGTTTTTGAATTTTGACGATAAAATTTTAAAAGCGCCTCATAAAACTCCTTTTCAGTTTCCCCTTCAACAAATAAAATTACGAGTGTTTTCTCTCTTGGCATTATTTACACAATTCGTTTAAGAACTCAGATGACCCATTAACACCTTCTATCATTTCGTCAAAAATTAAATCTCCTACAGAAACCCCTTCTTCTTCAGCAACTCGCATTGCTTTATTGAATTTTGATTTTTTAATTTCCTTAAACACAGCAAGCCCACTATTATTAGGCACGCCGATTTTAACAGCGTCAATTTTTAGATATTGAATTAAGTAAGGCGAATGGCTAGTCAATATCACTTTCGTATGTTCGGCTAACCCATCCAAAACCATTATCAGTTTTTGTAAAAGCCCTGGATGAATAGAATTTTCTAACTCCTCAAGTGTAAGTAAGGGAATTTTATTGATTTCTGCTGACAGTGTTAAAGCCAGCACATAAAACACTTTTTGTGAGCCCGCCGAAAGACTTTTTACGCTTGTTTGCTGATTATTATGAATTTCCTTTACCCGGATATCGTGCAGTTTCTCTGGGAAATAGAAAGGCACATCCCCTTTTCCTTCTTTAATAGCCATATATTCTTTTAAATCAACTTCAACAGCTTCAAAAGATTCTATACCGGGTAACAGAGACATAACAGCATCTTTGAACAATTCGTATAAATTAGGACGTTGTTTTTTAAGACTATAAATGAAAAAAGCGATATTTGACTTGTTTGGTATATTCAAGGAATAATCTGGTTGCACAACCTCAGATACCATTCTCCCGTACATTGTATCTGGGTGTTCCAAAGCATCAATCTGGATAATATTTAGAGTATTAAGCTCATCAATTATATTGATATAGAATAAATCGTCAAAATTCTTCAACTTATTTATAATAAGCTCATTTTTTTGAACTACCAGCTTTTTATCGCATCTGCCAGTGGGAGAAGGTAAGTATAACCCATTTTCAAGATTTCGGCTTATATAGGCTTTAAACTTTGAATCGGCTTTAGTGGGTTTTATTTGTAAGATTTCCTCTTTAATTCGCTGCCCTTTTGTATTGTCATTTTTTATCCAATCAAAAGAATAAGCATACATTACCGTATATTTTTCATTTGAGAAATCAGTTATAAAAGTCAACTCAAACCGGAATGACTTATTATCTATATATTTATTGATAGGGATGAAGGGTTTGTATGCCATCATGTCGTTTTTTTCCCATGAGGGTTCTTTCATAAAATTTATCCCAAAATGTATGGCAGCGATAATATTTGATTTTCCATAGTTGTTTAGGGCTATTAAGGCATTGAATTTGTTAAGGTGTAATTCAACCTTATCTATATTTGCAAAACCTTCTATTGTTACTTTTTCTAATATCATATTTGAAATAACTTATTTCGTTTCTTAGCCACAAATATATAAAATAAATTATTTTCTATTCTAATATGCAATAAAAAATTTCGTACTTTAAATATAAACAACAAACTAATCATCCGTTAAAAATCGTAAACTTCAATCTTTAGATTTGGAGGTAATTAGTTTCGAGTTATAGAATCAATATCAATACTTATTTTTTCTGCTGTTTCCTAAAGTATCTATAGCCAAGCCATACTATCAGTGTCAATAAAAAGTATCTGAAATACGAAACGGGCTCGCCACTGGCATGAACGGTAGTAAAAAGCCGCTTCCATCGTATTTTATTGAACCCTTTGGCGTGCGAATCCCAACTCATCCATATAAAGACGGGTTTCCCCACAATGTGGTCTTCAGGAACATAACCCCAAAAACGACTATCTTCAGAGTTATGCCGATTGTCGCCCATCATCCAATAATAATTTTGTTTAAAAGTGTAGGAGTTAGCCGTTTTTCCATTAATTTTAATATCATTTCCCTCCACCGAGAGGCTATTCCCTTCATATTCTTCTATGATACGGCGATACAGGGGCAATGTTTTTAGGCTTAGAGCCACTGTTTTCCCTGCCTGTGGAATATAAATAGGTCCAAAATAATCCTCATTCCATTCAAAATCTAATTTATTAGGAAAAATTTTAGGATTATATGTTCCGGCAGTTGCAACATACCGTTCCATTGCCAAAATATTAGGGTTGTTCTTCAATTTAGAAGCCGCTTCCTCCGTCAAACAATTAAAAAAATATAAATCTTTCTTATCCGGCACCATTCCAAAACCTTCTGTTACCCCATAACGTTGGTACATAAACTCTGGGCTCAGGTAGTTGCCATTGGTTTGCACCAAATATGAAAACTGAGGTTTTGCCCTATCTGGCAAAACACTCTTTTGCCCATTTATATACACATACCCCTCTCGTATCTCCAGGCTATCTCCCGGAATACCTACACACCGTTTAACATAATTAGATTTTTTGTCGATGGGTTTCCGAATTTGTCTGTCAGGGGTTTTAAAGAATTGAGTTACCGTATCAACCGGCCAATTAAACACCACAATATCATTCCGTTTTATTTTTTGAAAACCGGGGAAGCGAAAGTAGGGAAGTTGTGGTTTTTTAAGGTAGGAACGTACTTTTATAATGGGAATAGTATCGTGAACCATCGGGAAAGCCACAGCCGTCATAGGTGTTCGGGCGCCATAGTGAAATTTGCTCACAAACAGAAAATCGCCCACCAGCAATGTCTTTTCAAGCGAAGAGGTTGGAATTACATAAGGTTGCATAACATAGGTATGTACCAATGTAGCCGCCACTACAGCAAACAAGATAGAACTCACCCAATCTCCGGCGGTACTTCTGGGTTTTAGGCTTCGGTTTTCTACATAAGTTACTTTTTCAAAATAATTTACATAATAAATATACACCCCTAAAGTAAGAACCCCCAGAAAAGTATCTGTCCGTGAGTTTTTGCCAAAACTGCGAAGCGTTTCCACCCAAATTACCGGGAACATTATGAGATTAATAATAGGAATAAACAACAGGAAAATCCACCACCAGGGGCGATTGATTATTTTTAGCAAGATAACTGCATTATATACTGGAATCAACGCTTCCCATGGCTTTCTGCCGGCTTTTGCATATAATTTCCATGTTCCTAAGAAGTGAACTATCTGTACCACCAGGAAGAATATAAACCATTGTGTTGCTGTCATAATACCCTATTTTTAGGTTGAAGTATAAAATAAAGACGTAAAAATACCATATATTTTGAGTTTTAGCTTTAGAGTTTATAGTATTGAGCGTTGAGATTTTGAGACTTTTCCTCTGTTTTCTATGTTCTTTTTCCGTTCTAATTTATATCCCTCCATCCCTAATTCCATAGTTTTGCTACTCACCATTGCTAAAAAGACTCTCCAGTACATCTGTCATCGTATAAACTCCTTCTCTCCCTACAAGCCATTCAGCAGCCATAAGCGCACCAAGAGCAAATCCTTCGCGATTGTGCGCAACGTGTTGCAACATTAGCGAATCTGTTGGCCCATTGTATTGTACCGTGTGTGTGCCGGGAACAACCCCTGTTCGTTTTGACGTGATGGAAATGCCGCTTTCTCCAATATTTTCTCCTAATTTCCAATGTGTTTTGTTACTGTGTTTTATAATGTTTTCTGCCAATGTAATTGCCGTTCCGCTGGGAGCATCTAATTTTTTTTGATGGTGTATCTCCTCAATGCGCACACTGTAATCTGGCAGGTGTTTCATAATTGCAGCTAAGTAGGCATTCAGTCGGAAAAATACATGTACCCCCACACTAAAATTAGAGGCGTGCAAAAACGCCCCATTTTTCCCATGGCATAAAGCAACAGCCTTATCATAATCTTGCAGCCAGCCAGTAGTACCAGAGATAACAGGAATCCCTCGCTCTAAACAAAATGAAATATTTTTTAAGGCCGCAGAAGGTACACTTATATCTATTCCTACATCTACTTGCAACGGATCAGGGAGAGGAGTAGTAGAGGTATGTGTCGCTGCAATGACATGTCCTTTCCCAGGCGCCAATTGCGCTATCATTTTTCCCATTTTTCCATATCCAAACAAGGCAATTCTCATAGTTAAAACCGATACGTTAGTGCAAGTCCCAGACCTGCTGTATAATTATTTTCATATTGCTGGAATACCGGATGTAGCGTAAGGTCATCATTTACATTATATTGTTTCAAGTGAGCATCTACATTAGCATCTATAATATTGAGGAGATACAAGCCCACAGTAATCAAAATAGAAAGGTCGCGGTTGCGCTGGTAAAATTCCTGCGCATCCCGTAGCGCCTCATCCGACACGTCCGGGCTACCAGGAATAACACCAGAATTATTTATATCATAAAACTCATCGCTGGTTAAACCGGCTAACCGACTTTTGTAAGCATCGCGATAACGGTTATATTCATTGGTATTTCTCACATAAAAATAAACCCCTGTACCAAGAGCTCCATAAACAATGGGAATTTTCCAGTATTTTTTATTATAAGCCTGCCCTAAACCTGGCAGTACTGCCGAATAAAAAGCTGCTTTGCTGGGAGAAAGCGGATCTATCCTTGTTTTTTTTATAGGGATAGTATCTTGTATTACCATTGCCGATTCTACTGCGTCCTGGGCTATGGTTCTTCCAAAAGAGGAAAAGATAATTAGAAAAAATAAGAATCTATATATCACTGGGTAAGCAGATTTTTCAACCGCAACAACTCTTCTTTTGACTGAAAGGAGATAATGAGTTTTCCTGCCCCTTTTTTTCCTAATTGAATAGCTACCGGGGCTGAAAGGCGGGTAGTAAGCGCTGAAACGCTTTCGGTTAGATAAGAAGGAGAAACTGCATTTTTTGTTTGTAAAGAATCAATACGGTTATTTTGATGTTTTTTTACCAGCGCCTCGGTAGCTCTTACCGAAAGAGAACGGGCTATAATTTTTTCATACACCTCCAGCTGCATTTTGCGGTCTTCCACAGTAAGAAGTGCCCTGCCATGCCCCATACTCACAAAACCATCTCGCATACCCGTTTGAATAATAGGGTCTAATTTCAATAACCGCAGGTAATTAGCTATAGTAGAGCGTTTTTTGCCCACGCGTGCACTCAGGCGCTCCTGCGTGAGTTGAATTTCTTCGATAAGCCGCCGATATGAAAGAGCAATTTCAATAGGATCTAAATCTTCTCGCTGAATATTTTCCACCAACGCCATCTCCAGTGATTCCTGGTCATTGGCAATACGCACATACGCAGGAATAGTAGGCAACCCTGCCACTTTAGAAGCCCGGTAGCGCCGCTCTCCCGAAACAAGCTGAAACTTGCCAAAGTCAATTTTTCGCACCGTTATAGGCTGAATAACTCCCAGCTCTTTTATAGAAGATGCCAGTTCCTGCAAGTTTTCCTCGTTAAAATGCGTTCGGGGCTGAAAAGGATTGAGTTCAATAGCGTCTAATGCTATTTCCACAATATTTCCTATAACCTTATCCGCATTTTTATCAGAAGCCGTGCGTATATCATTGTCAGGATCTCTCAGCAAAGCCGATAAGCCTCTTCCCAATGCTTGTTTTTTGGTTGCCTGTGCCATTTAAACCATCTGTTTATTTCGCTCTATAAGTTCCTGCGCAAGTTGCAGGTAGTTTACAGCCCCCTTGCTGGCAGCATCATATTTAATAATACTCTCTCCATAACTGGGCGCTTCACTCAAACGCACATTGCGCTGGATAATGGTGCCAAAAACCATATCGCCAAAATGCTTTTGCACCTCTTCTACCACCTGGTTAGAAAGTCGCAACCGGGAATCATACATGGTTAGTAACATTCCTTCCACATCCAGGTTAGGATTGTGCAGTTTCTGTACACTTTTTATAGTATTTAATAATTTGCCTAATCCTTCCAGCGCAAAATACTCACACTGTATAGGAATAACCACCGAATCGGCAGCTGTAAGGGCGTTGAGTGTTAACAAACCTAAAGAGGGAGCGCAATCAATAATAATATAATCATACAATCTTCTCAACCCGCCAATCGCTTTCTTAAGCATATATTCCCGTTCCTCCTTGTCCACCAATTCAATCTCTATAGCCACTAAATCAATATGTGCCGGAATAATATCTACGTTGGGCGATTCTGTTTTTAAAATCACCTCCGAGGCGCTTTGTGTGTGCTCTAACAACTGGTAGGTACCTGTCTGAACAGCCTCCAGGTCAATACCTAATCCAGATGTGGCGTTAGCCTGGGGGTCGGCATCTATAAGAAGCGTTTTTTTTTCCAAAACACCCAGTGAAGCTGCTAAGTTTACAGACGTAGTAGTTTTGCCTACTCCTCCTTTTTGATTTACTACTGCAATTATTTTACCCATGTAAGAATGGTGCTATTTTAAACGGGTAAAAATACAACTATTTACGGGTTTAGAGGTTAAATTTTGTTAACAACCGTCTCAACTAATTCTACAATCTCAACAATGGTCAATCTCTCTGAGCGAGGGTAGTTTTTTGTAACTTGCATTCCAAATCAGGAAACAATCGTGCTGAAAATCTTGCACCGCCTAAAGGAAGAGTAAGTGATTTTTAAATATGTTTTGATTGGATAAAAGTAATCTACTCAATTTATATAAACAGTCTCCGCAATTGCAGAAACTGCTGGAGTTCATTGCTATACCTTCATCTATTATATGGGTGAGGGGGCTCACAGGCTCGTCGTTGTCTTTTGTAGCAGCTTCGCTTTTTCAGCGAATGAAACGTCCGCTCCTCATGGTGATGGAAGATAAGGAAGAAGCCGCTTATTACCTGAATGATATGGAGCACTTATTGGGCGAAGAGTGTGTGTTTTTTTACCCCGCCAGTTATAAAAACCCTTATGAGATTCAGGAAACCTACAATGCCAATGTGTTGCTCCGGGCAGAAACTATTAATGCCCTTGCTTTGCAAGAGAAGCCATTGGCGATAGTAACATACCCGGATGCCCTCTTTGAAAAGGTGCTCACTCAAAAAGAATTGAAAAAAAATATTGTAACCCTCCAGGTGGGAGATACATTTTCAAGAGATAAATTGAATGAGTTGTTGTTTGATTATCGGTTTAACCGCGTAGATTTTGTGAGTGAGCCGGGTGAGTTTTCGCTCAGAGGAGGTATTATAGATGTGTTTTCGTTTTCGCATGATGAGCCCTATCGTATTGAGTTTTTTGGAAATGAGGTAACCAGTATCCGAACCTTTGACGTAGCTACGCAACTTTCTGCCGTCAAAATCCCTAAAATTAGCATACTTCCCAACTTACAGCATAAACTATCAGCTACAATAGCTACCAGGGAAAGTTTTTTGCATTGCCTTGCTCCCGATACCTTGATTTTTTATACCAATTCTTCTTCACTTCTTCATCAGATGGATGTTCTTTTTGAAAAAGCCACAGAAGCGTTTAAAAAACTGTCCGATGTAGTATCTCATCTTAGCCCGGAAATGTTGTTTTGTACATCGGCTATTTTGAAAGCTGAATTGGATAAATTTATACAACTATCGATAGGTAGTTCACAAAGCGTTAAAGAATTAACCAATGAAGCGCCCGTCATTGAGTTCCACACGAAACCTCAACCCTCTTTTAATAAAAAATTCGATTTGCTTCTTCAACATTTGCATCAATACCATGAGAAGGAGTTTGTTAATTACATCTGCTGTGCTAACGAAAAACAAGCGCGCAGGCTACACGATATTTTTGAAGAACTGGAACAGGGTGTGCCCTATAAAACTCCTGTATTTTCTATTTATGCGGGCTTTGTAGATGAAGATATAAAACTGGTTTGCTATACCGACCACCAGCTTTTTGAACGGTATTATAAATTTCGGCTTCGCGACGGATACGCTAAAAAACAAGCCATCTCTCTTAAAGAACTCGTGAGTTTGAAGGTGGGTGATTATGTAACTCATATAGATCATGGTATTGGACGATTCGCCGGACTGCAAAAAATAGAATTGGAAGGGAAGGCGCAAGAGGCAATTAAACTTATTTATGGTGAAAATGATACCTTGTATGTGAGTATTCATTCGCTTCATAAAATAGCCAAATACACCAGCAAAGATGGTAAGACTCCTAAATTGTATAAGCTGGGCAGCCATGCATGGAAAAACCTTAAACAGCGCACAAAAGCCCGTGTAAAGGAAATTGCATTTAGCTTAATTGAATTATATGCTAAACGGAAGATGCAGAAAGGATTTCAATATGCTTCGGATAGTTACTTGCAACACGAGTTAGAGGCCTCTTTTATTTATGAAGATACGCCCGACCAAGGCAAGGCTACAGAGGCGGTAAAGGCAGATATGGAAAGCGAACATCCTATGGACCGGCTTATTTGTGGCGATGTAGGTTTTGGTAAGACGGAAATTGCCATAAGAGCAGCGTTTAAGGCGGTTGATAATAATAAACAAGTGGCCGTGCTGGCGCCTACTACCGTTCTTACCTTTCAGCATTTTAGAACTTTTAGCGAGCGGCTCAAGGATTTTCCGGTAACAATAGAATATTTGAATCGTTTTCGGGGCGAGCGTGAGAAAAAAGAAATTCTTGAAAAATTACGAGAGGGCACGTTAGATATTATTATAGGAACCCATCTGCTCACTTCTAAAAATATAATTTTTAAGAAGTTAGGCCTTCTCATTATAGATGAGGAGCAAAAATTCGGGGTAGCCGTAAAAGAAAAACTTAAGACGTTGCGCGAAAATGTAGATGTGCTAACACTTACAGCTACTCCCATTCCCCGTACCTTGCAGTTTAGCCTCATGGCAGCGCGCGACCTTTCTGTTATTCATACACCGCCTCCAAACAGGTATCCTATAGAAACTCATGTGGTGCAAATGAATGAAGAGGTTATACGAGATGCTATTCGGTTTGAATTGGGAAGGGGCGGGCAGATTTTTTTTGTGCATAACCGCATCGATACTATTCGGGAAATGGGCGGTATGTTGCAACGATTGTTGCCCGATGCTCAAATAGCTATTGCCCACGGGCAGATGGAAGGAAAGAAACTGGAAAAATTGATGTTAGATTTTATAGAAGGACGGTTTGATGTGTTGCTTTCCACTTCTATTATAGAGAATGGGTTAGACGTGCCTAATGCAAATACTATTTTTATAAATAACGCCCACTATTTTGGACTGGCAGACTTGCACCAGATTCGTGGGCGAGTAGGCAGGAGCAACAAAAAGGCTTTTTGTTATTTTATTACCCCGCCCTACAATACTCTCACAGATGAGGCACGCAAGCGCATGGAGGCGCTGGAGCAGTTTAGCGATTTGGGTAGCGGTTTTCAAATTGCCATGAAAGATTTGGAAATACGAGGTGCTGGGGATTTGCTCGGGGCAGAGCAAAGCGGGTTTATAAATGATATGGGTTTTGAAACGTACCAAAAGATAATGAATGAGGCGATTGAGGAATTGAAAGAAGGCGAGTTTAAGGAGTTATACCATTCAGAATCGTCTCGTGTAGATTCTTATGTGAAAGAGACGCAATTAGATACAGATTTTGAATTACTTTTTCCTGATGACTATATTAACAATATTTCAGAGCGGTTGAATTTATATACAGAACTAAGCACACTCCAAACAGAAGAAGAGTTGTATCTTTTTGAGAGAAATCTCGGCGACCGCTTCGGAACCCTACCTCCGCAGGCGATAGATCTTCTCAACAGTGTTCGCATAAAATGGATAGCTACCCGTATAGGCTTAGAACGAATAACCCTTAAAAAAGGCTCTATGGTGGGTTATTTTATTGCAGATCATCGTAGCCCTTATTACCAGAGCGATTTCTTTGCCCGTATTTTGGATACCGTCCAAACTCATCCGCAGCTATGCCGGTTTAAGGAAAAAGAAACTTCTAAAGGGCTTCGCTTATTGCTGGTGTTTGAACGTGTTAACTCAGTGGAGAAAGCCTTAGAGAGGCTGATGGTTTTTGCCTCAAAATACCATGAGATAACTTCTTAATGCTTTTTATTAAACGAATTATTGTAACGTTTCTTACAAGCTATCTTTTATTAGAATCCGTATGTTTTAGAACGATTTTTTATTTATGCTAATGATAAATCTCCATATTGCCAAGAGCTATCTTTAACTAATAGTCCTCCCATACTAAGGTGCTGGGTCGGGAATAGTTTCTTGCACATGGTTAATGGCTTTTATGAGGTCAGCACTTAGTTTTATGTTGATACAGCCAATATTTTCCTTTAGCTGTTCCATCGTGGTAGCTCCAATAATAGTAGCAGTTACAAAAGGCTGCATAGATACAAACGCCAGCGCCATTTGGGCAGGAGAGAGGTTGTGGGCTATGGCTAATTCGCAATATTTCTTTGTAGCTTCAACACTTTGGTTGCTATTGTATCGGGAAAAAGAAGGAAAAAGCGTTACCCTGGCATTTTCTGGTTTCCCAAGGAGATATTTTCCACTCAATACCCCAAAAGCCATAGGTGAGTAGGCAAGTAACCCTACTTGTTCTCTTATAGAAATTTCAGCTAACCCGGTTTCGAAAATGCGGTTAAGTAGCGAATATGGGTTTTGAATAGTGCGTATTCGGGGGAAGGAATGTTTCTCACTTTCTTCCAAAAACCTCATAACACCCCAGGGGGTTTCATTAGATGTGCCTAAGTGTCTTATTTTTCCCTCCTTAATAAGATTATTGAATATTTCCAATATTTCTTTAAAGTTATCCTTCCACGCCTCATTCTCTTCATATAGATAGCCGCGTTTGCCAAAAAAGTTAGTATTCCGTTCAGGCCAATGCAATTGGTAAAGGTCTATATAATCGGTTTGCAGGCGTTGCAGGCTTTTGTTCACTGCATCGCATATTGCTTCTTTACTGAACCCCAGGTTAGAGCGGATATGTTTTACAAAATCACGCGGTCCTGCTATTTTAGTGGCAAGCACAATACGAGTTCTGTTTCTCGTTTTTCGTAGCCAATTCCCTATAATTCGCTCCGTGTTGCCTTGCGTTTGCGCTTTTGCCGGAACGGGATACAACTCGGCAGTATCAAAAAAATTAATTCCACTATCAACTGCATAACTCATTTGCTCATGCCCATCTGCTTCAGTATTTTGCTGCCCCCACGTCATGGTACCCAAACAAAGAGTACTTACACGGGTGGTAGTGCCGGGGAGGTTAGTGTAGTTCATGTATGCGTATATTTTAGGGCATTGATAGTAAAAAAGAGCTGTCTCTATCTAATAGAAACCAGCTCTTTTATAGCATGTTTACCATAGCTTCACTTACATACTATTTAACAATTTTGTAACCTCATCTAATTTGGGAGTTAGTATCACTTCAATACGCCTGTTTTTAGCTCTTCCTTCGGGAGTATCGTTAGTTACTACAGGAGCGTATTCGCCTCTTCCGGCGGCAGTGAGATTTTCTCGTTTTATAGATTGGTTGTCTCTTAATATTTGAACAATAGCCGTAGCGCGTTTGGTAGAAAGATCCCAGTTATCATTAATCTGCCCGCTACCCCTATATGGCACATTATCTGTATGCCCCTCAATGAGAACAGCGATGTCTGGATTTTGAGCGAGCACATTGCCTAATTGTTTTACAGCACGAGTTCCTTCAGCGCCTACCTCCCAGCTTCCACTTTCAAAAAGAAGCTTATTTTCCATAGATACATATACATTACCATTACGTTGCTCTACAGTGAGTCCTTTCCCTTCAAAATCTAATAAGGCTTTAGACAAAGCATCTTTTAATCGTTTCATAGAAGCATCTTTAGCAGTTATAAGCCGTTCCAATTCATCAACCCTGTTAGAGCGGGCGTCTAATTGCTTTTTCAGTTCGTCTAACCGGGCGCTCTCTTCTGCAAGCGCTTTCTCTTTAGCTTCTAACTGGGCTAATAATTCCCTGTTTTTCTTTACATTTTCTTCTATAGCAGCACTACTGTTTTTCTCTAATGCATTGTAGGAAGCTTGTAGGTTTTTAAGATTGTTTTCTGCGGCTGTATAGTTTTTTTGCAAGCGATCTCGCTCAGTTACAGCTTTATTATAAGCCTCTTGTAAAGAGGCAAGTTGATTTTCTAATTCAGATTTAGCAGTTTTCAGCGCTTGGTTTTCAGTATCCAAGTCGTTTCGTTCTTTTTTTAGCGCCACATATTTCCCTTCTAAATCTTTATATACTTTAGAAGATACGCAGGAAGAAAATACTATAAACATGCAAAGGCTCACTAAGATAAGATTCCGCTTCATTTTTTAATGGGTTTTATTTTATAAATAAGCTGCAAATATAAGACAGTTATCTAATGATTTAATAAACGAAAGATGGGGATTTTTATTTTAAATATAGGAAGAATCTATTTCGTATATAAAAACAATGAAGCTATTGAGCATTCTATACCATGGGCAAAAAATATAGATTTAATGCATGATAATAATAAATAAAGAAGGTTAAAAAAAGCAGTTAAAACTCATGTCCAAAAATTACCCATGAAGTAAAAACATGTCCAAAAAAATAGTATTTTTGGACATGAAAATAATACTACAGATGCTCTTTAGGTACCCAGAAGAGAGGCAGAAAGATGAGTACACAACTAAATATATAAAAGTATGGTACTAAAACCAGATAAAGCCTATAATAAACTTCCTTTCCTGCCGCCCAAACCAAAAACGATAGAAACTATGCCTGTACTAAAACAGGTGAGCAAATCGGCGGTTGCCCTTGCTGAATTGAAAGGGCTTGCTAAAACTTTGCCCAACCCTGCTATTTTAATAAATGCAGTTGTACTGAGGGAGGCGCAGGCAAGCTCTGAAATTGAAAATGTAGTTACCACGCAAGATAAACTCTACCAGGCGTTATTTGCAAAATCGGTGAAGCCAGATGACGCAACTAAGGAGGTATTGCGTTACCGGGAAGCCCTACTGATGGGAACTGAGTTGATTAAAAAGAGAGGTTTTCTCAACACAAATGGAATTATTGCAATTCAGAAAGAGTTAGAAGAAAATAACGCCGGAATACGAAAATTACCAGGGACTGCACTGGTGAATCCTGCTACCCGGGAGGTAATTTATACGCCTCCCGATGATTTTGAAATCATTGGCAGGTTGATGGGAAACCTGGAAGAATACCTGAATGGCGATTTGGATGACATTTCGCCGCTGATTAAGTTAGCGGTTCAGCACTATCAATTTGAAAGTATTCATCCGTTTTATGATGGGAATGGGAGAACCGGGAGAATAATCAACGTACTTTACCTTATATTAAAGGATTTGCTAGATGAACCTATACTGTACCTCAGTTCTTTTATTATTAAAAATAAACGCGATTATTATCGGTTATTGCAAGAGGTTAGAACCAAAAATAATTGGGAAGATTGGATTTTATATATGCTGAAAGGGATTGAGGAAACTGCATTAGAAACCATTCAGCAAATTAATCAAATCAATACCCTATTTAGCCAAACTCAAAAAATAGTCCAGCAAAAGCTACCGAGAATCTATTCCAAAGATTTAATAGAACAACTCTTCGTGCACCCCTATTGTAAAAATGAATTTTTGGTAAACAATTTGAATTTGAATAGAAAAACTGCTTCTTCTTATTTAAAGAACTTAGAAAACTTAGATATACTTTATTCTGAAGAAAAGGGTAAAGAATTGATTTATGTTAATATAAAATCATATAAACTGTTAAAAAAAGGAAAATAATATCATGTCCAAAGTTTACCCATGACACAAAGAACGTGTCCAAAAAAACCGTTTTTTTGGACACGTTTTAATCCTCATGTCCAAAATTTACCCATGAGAAAAATAAACCAAAAAATCTATAAAGCGTATAATAAACGTAAAAAATAAATCGGCTTAATCTTTAAAGATTAAGCCGATTAAATTCCCTGTAAATAAAAATATTTCTTATATTATACCCCTGCTGCGTAACGTTTCGCCACCTCTTCCCAGTCAATAACATTAAAAAACGCAGTAATATAATCGGGTCTTCGGTTCTGGTATTTTAAATAATAAGCATGCTCCCAAACATCAATCCCTAAGATAGGCATTCCGCCGCAGCCCGTTTGAGGCATAAGTGTATTGTCTTGATTAGAGGTAGAACAAATTTCCACTTTTCCACCTTGGTGAACGCACAACCATGCCCAGCCCGAGCCAAAACGACTGGCAGCCGATTTAGAAAAGGTGTCTTTAAAAGCCTCAAACGAACCAAAAGTCTGGTTAATAGCTGCTAATAAAGTCCCCGATGGCGCGCCCCCTCCTTTAGGCGACATTATTTCCCAGAAGAGATTGTGGTTATAATAACCCCCTCCATTATTTCTCACCGCCATATTGGTCATATCCAGTGTTTTCAGAATTTCTTCTATAGATTTTCCTTCCAAAGCGGTGCCTGTTATAGCATTGTTGAGGTTAGTAGTATAAGCCTGGTGGTGCTTGGTATGATGTATTTCCATGGTGCGTGCATCAATATGAGGCTCTAACCCATCGTAGGCGTAACGTAATTTTGGTAATTCAAAAGCCATGATTTTAGTATTTTGAGGTTCATTTATTACTCTAACTTCACAAAGATACGAAATACATTTCACGGAGTAGTTAAAAACTCATAAGCTTTGCTTATTTTGCAATAAAAATTTTACAGTGCCTACAGTCCCGTTTCAAATTTATAACGCCTCCGCAGGATCTGGCAAAACCTATACGTTGGTAAAAGAATGCCTCACCATTCTCTTAGCCGATGATTCTGTTCAGCATATTAAAAATATACTTGCGTTAACATTTACCAACAAAGCCGTAGCTGAAATGAAAGAACGTTTGTTGGCCCATCTTAAAGCACTGGCACAAGAGATTTCTTCTGAAATGGGTTCAGCTCTTTGTGAGGCATGTGCTATTACTTCTGAAACGCTGCAAAAGCGAGCGACTAATGTATTAAAATTCATACTGCATAACTATGCTTTTCTTGATGTACTTACGATTGATGGGTTTAATCACAAGCTCATTCGCACCTTTGCGCATGACCTGCGGCTTTCTGGCGATTTCCAGGTAACTACAGATACAAAATTGTATATAGAAGAAGCAGTGGAAAACCTTATTGAAAAAGCCGGTAAACATGAAATACTTGCCCAAATGCTCATTGATTTTGCTATTTCTAAGGCAGATGAAGATACCAGTTGGGATATTACCTTAGATGTAACCAAAATTGCAAACCTGCTATTGGAAGAAAACCACTACCAACATGTAGAAGGGTTGAAGGACAAAACAATAGACGATTTTTCTCAACTCCATCAAATGCTTATAAAAACCATAGATAGCAAAAAGAAAGTTATTAAAACCAAGGCCGGCAATGTTTTGAAACGCATAGAAACACATGGTTTAGGTCCTTCAGATTTTACCCAGGGCACGCTGTTTAATCATTTTAAGAAAATAGAATCTGGCGACTGGGCGGGGCTATATAACAACCAATTGGAAGAAAATCTTTCTAAAGGTACAATTTATACCAGCACTCTTTCCCCGGAGAAAGCAGGTTTAATAGACTTTCTTTTGCCGGAGCTTCGCACGGAATATCACGAGCTAAAAGAAGCCATTTTTCATTGTAAATTTCTTCAAAACTTCTATAAAAACCTTGTGCCCCTATCTCTGTTGAGCGCTGTAAGAAATGAGGTGGAGCAGTTGAAACAAGACCGTAATACACTCCTCATTTCCGAGTTTAACAGCCTTATTTCTCAAACCATTGCCAACCAACCCGCTCCGTTCATTTATGAGCGAATAGGTGAAAAATATCGCCATTATTTTATAGACGAATTTCAGGACACATCCCGCATGCAATGGGAAAATATTCTTCCCCTGGTAAGCCATGCCTTGCAAAGTGAAACCTCTGCTGAAAAACACGGCACCCTCCTGTTGGTAGGCGACCCTAAACAAGCTATTTATCGCTGGCGCGGAAGCGACCCCGAACAATTTATCCGGCTATACCAGTGCCATAATCCTTTTGATATAGAAAAGAAAGTAACTTCACTCCCCAGAAACTATCGCAGTTTTGATGAAATAATTTCTTTTAACAATACATTTTTCCACCATATCGCTTCCTTTCTAACTCATCCTGATTACCGGGATTTTTATGAGAATAAAAGCTACCAGGAGCCTACTGAAAAAAAAGGAGGCGAGGTAATCCTTTCCTTTATAGATAAAGAGTCTGATGAAGATACTTATTGTCAGCAGGTTTTATACTACATTAACCAAAGCCTGCAACAAGGATTCGCCTATGGCGATATATGTGTGTTGACCCGCAAACGAAAAGAAGGAGTGGTTATTGCCAGCTACCTCACCCAAAACCACATAAACGTTGTATCTTCTGAAACTCTTTTGCTACAGCACAGCCCTGTCATACAATTTCTTATAAACCTTATAAAACACCTCCTGAACCCTGAAGATAAAGAAATTCGCCTTACTATTCTTTATTTTCTGGCAGAACGAAATCCTACTACCGAAAAGCATGATTTTTTATTTCAATATCTCAACTCATTCAACCAATTATTAGAAAAATATTCATTTCAAAGCGATGTTTTCCTGAAACTTTCTCTCTATGAGGCCCTCCAGTATGCAAGCCAGACATTTGCCCTGGCAGAATCTTCAGATGCCTATCTTCACTATTTTTTAGATGAGGCCCTCGCCTTTATGAAACAAGAGGGCAGTCACCTGCAACGTTTTATAGACCATTGGGAAAAGAAAAAAGACCAGCTAAGCATTATAGCCCCTCAAACAGACGATGCTGTTCAACTCATCACCATCCATAAAGCCAAGGGATTAGAATTTCCGGTAGTTATTTATCCCTTCGCTAATACCCATCTTTATGGAGAAATAGATGCCAAATGGTGGCTTCCTGTAGATAATGATATTTATGGGATTTCCTATAGCCTTTTCAATAAGAATAAAGATCTGGCGCAGTGGAAAGAAGAATATGCGAAACTATATAATCAATGGGAGGAACAGCTACAATTAGACCATTTCAATATTCTCTATGTAGCCCTCACTAGGGCTATAGAAAAATTGTGTATCATCGCCCCGAAAGATTTGGACAACAAAGGGAAGGAAAAAACCGACTACTTTTCAGGACTTTTTATAAATTATTTAAAAACCACCCTTCTGTGGAGCGATTCTGAAAACACCTATACCTTTGGCTCCATTTCAAAAAAACAAACCACCCGTAAAAAAATTCAAACAGAAACTATTCCCTTCTTCTCGCAGCCCTTTTTCCAAAACTATTCTAAAATAATCCCCCATCAACCATTCCCAATCGAACTCATTCAACAAAAAGCCATAGAAGAAGGCGACCGGTATCATTCTATACTCGCTAAAATAGAATATGTTCCCAATTTAGAAAGCGCCATACAAGAGGCCGTTGAAGAGGGCATTCTTTCCCCCGGTAAGGAAAAAGAATACCATATTATCTTAAAAAAGATTATTCATCATCCCACCTTAAAAAACTATTTCACTCTCCCATATACCATATACAATGAGCGGGAAATTTATCTCCCTTCCGGGGAAATAGTGCGGCCAGATAGAGTAGCCTTCCATAACCAAAACGCTGTGGTTATAGAATACAAAACAGGAGCGTATAGGGCAGAATACACAACCCAATTACACTATTATGCCCGTTGCCTGGAAGAAATGGGGATTATGATAGAAAACAAATTACTGGTATTTATTAATGATGATGTGCAGGTAATGCCAGTTTAGTACTTTTGTAAATAAAAACCATGTACGGAAGCATACAAGAACACCTTCGCACAGAACTAAACCATATAAAAGAAGCCGGGCTATATAAACAAGAACGCATTATAACCTCACCTCAAGACGCCGTTATTAAACTGGCAGATGGGAAAGAAGTCATCAATTTCTGCGCTAATAACTATTTAGGTCTTTCCGCCCATCCAGAAATAATTCAAGCCGCTAAAGATGCTATGGACACCCATGGCTTCGGCATGTCCTCTGTTCGGTTTATCTGTGGAACACAAGACATTCACAAGCAATTAGAACGCAAAATAGCCGATTTTTACCAAACAGAAGATACCATTTTATATGCCGCCGCTTTCGATGCTAATGGCGGGATATTTGAACCATTGCTAACGGAAGAAGATGCTATACTATCAGATGCCCTTAACCACGCATCTATTATAGATGGCATTCGCCTGTGCAAAGCCAAACGCTACCGATATGAAAATCGTAACATGGCCGATTTGGAAAAACAACTTGTCCAGGCAAATGCCGATGGGGTGCGCTTTAAATTGATTGTTACCGACGGGGTATTTTCTATGGACGGACTGGTAGCTCCTTTAGATACAATATGCCAATTAGCCGATGCTTATAATGCTTTGGTGATGGTAGATGAGTGTCATGCCGCGGGGTTTATTGGAAAAACCGGGAAAGGAACATTAGAAGAAAAGCAAGTAATGGGGCGGGTGGACATTATCACCGGCACCCTGGGTAAAGCCTTTGGCGGTGGCATGGGAGGTTACACCACCGGCAAAAAAGAAATTATAGAAATGCTTCGCCAGCGCTCCAGGCCTTACCTTTTCTCTAACGCCTTGGCCCCTGCCATTGTGGGCGCCTCCTTAAAAGTGTTCGATATACTGGAGACCAATACCTCCCTTAGAGAAAACCTTTGGCAAAATGTTCGTCATTTTAAAGAAGGCATCAAAAAAATGGGATTCGATATAATAGAAGGCGACTCTGCTATTGTACCCATTATGCTCTACGACGCAAAACTATCTCAGGTAATGGCAGATAAGCTCTTGGAACGAGGCATTTACGTTATTGGCTTCTTTTATCCCGTTGTCCCCCAGGGAAAAGCCAGGATACGGGTACAACTCTCGGCAGCCCATCATAAAACACACATAGACAAAGCATTAGACGCTTTTCTCAAAGTCGGTAAAGAGCTCAAAATCCTTTAAAATATATAAAAAATAAATGGAGATATAAAAAAAAATCTATATTTGCCCTTGTTAATACAATTTAACATCTTACCTTTGTCCTTTGATTAACATTAAAATTAAAAGTTGAACATGAAACATTTCAGCAAATTCCTGGTTGCTCTGTTACTTTTTGTAGGGCTTAGCAACACGCACGCACAAGACCAAAACAATAGATGGCTATTGAGTTTTGGAGTAAATGCCGTTGACGTTTTTCCTACAAATGCCGGCACTTCATACGGTAATACCTATTTAGGGCTAAACTCGTATGCCGGTGGTTGGTTTAGTGAATATTTCAACGTAGGCGATCATTGGAATATCATACCTTCCGTATCTGTCATCTCAGCATCTCGGTATGTAGGAGATGGATTTTCCGTGGGCGCTAGAGGTAGTTTGAACAAAATTGAAAATTTTGCCGATTTTAGGGCAGATGACTTAGCCTACTACAGTATTGACGGTCTTATTAAATACAATTTGAATGAATTCCTCAAGTTAGGAGAAACGTTCGACCCATTTATAGAAGTTGGTGGTGGTTACACCTGGTTTGATGACATTGGCGCAGGAACCCTCAATGGCGGACTGGGCTTCAACGTTTGGTTTACCGAAAGTATTGGTCTCACCGTTCAGTCAACCTATAAACATGCCTTTGAAGAATATGGCCAGCCACATTTTCAACACAGCGCAGGTATTGCCGTTAAATTTGGCGGTAAAGATACCGATGGCGATAAAATCTATGATAAAGATGATGAATGCCCTGAAACTCCGGGTCTTATAGAATTTAAAGGATGTCCCGATACAGATGGAGACGGTATAGAGGATCGTAAAGACGACTGTCCGAATGAAGCTGGTCCAGCTGAGTTCAATGGCTGTCCTGACTCTGATGGAGATGGTATTCGTGATAAAGACGATGCTTGTCCTACAGTTGCCGGGTTAAAAGAATTCAATGGTTGCCCTGATTCTGATGGAGATGGCATCACAGACGCTCAGGATGACTGTCCTAACGAAGCAGGCCCTGCCGAAAACAAAGGCTGCCCATGGCCCGATACAGATGGCGACACCGTTCTTGATAAAGACGACCAGTGTCCTACCATCCCAGGTTCAGTAGCTAACTACGGATGTCCTGAAGTAACAATAGAAGTTCAAAAACGTCTTAACGACTATGCTAAAACCATCTTGTTCGATAGCGGTAAAGCTACCTTTAAACAAGAATCGTATGTAGTACTTCAATCTATCGTTGCTATCCTCAAAGAATATCCTAACTCTAAGTTTGTGATAGAAGGACATACCGATAGCGATGGTACCGATCTTAACAATCAGCGACTTTCTGACTCCCGAGCTAATGCGGTGAAAGTATATCTCACAGAAAATGGTATCGACCAGTTCAGGTTGTCCTCTATAGGATATGGAGAAAGCAGACCTCTTGTTCCCAATACGTCTAAGCGAAATAAAGCTATGAACAGAAGAGTGGAAATTAACTTAGTGAAAGAGAACAAATAAGATTTGCAAATCTTTCTAACTTACCAAAACTGCCCGGCTTGCCGGGCAGTTTTTTTAGCGCTTTGTTCAATCATAAAACCCATTCCTCAATTACCTATAAACTATACACGTAGAGGCAAGAAGCGCCGTAGTATCAATTTACTTTTTTAAACCCTATGATAGGTAAAACCCATGCTTATTTTTTATGTAATTTAATAGTAAATTATCCAGATACCAACCTATACCTATCAGCATGTAACTCGTTTAGCAACTCACAATAAATATTGTTTAGGGAGATTATTCTTCCAGGTTCACTTCAAAAATAGAGAGATGATTTTCTGTAAACCTCAACTCCTTTAGATTATATCAACACTGCAACCTTGGTGGTAATACCGGTTCCTGTAAAGATACAAATCTCAGTTCTTCAGAATACCGCTAAAACACACTTGGAAAATACCGTACATATAAATATATGTACACCTTTACTAAATACAGCAGACTTTATAACCCGCTATTCTTTGAAACTAAAGATTTTTAACCTTGGATAATACTTCGGGCTAAGGGCGCTTTTTAGCCATAGCTGCAATAAAAATCACAACCGCCAGGAAACCTGCTATCCTACCAATATAATCTCCATACCTCACATAAAAAGTAAGCTCCTTATTTATAGACAGCGAACCCCCAAGAACTCCACGGCTATTATAAGCCAACGAGGTGAGCACTTCCCCTCGTTGATTGATAATCGCCGAAATGCCTGTATTAGCACTACGCGCTATACTCCTACGCGTTTCAATAGCCCGTAAACGTGCATAGCTAAGGTGTTGCTTATGCCCTTGCGTATTGCTCCACCAGCCATCATTAGTAATAATAGCCAGAAAATTAGCACCCTTCCTCACATACCCCGTTACAAAATCGCCATACACCGATTCGTAGCAAATAATAGGCGCCGCCTTATATACCCCATCAGCCGAACTAAACACAGTACGTTCCTTCTGGGTAATTTTGGTTGCCACTGTACCTCCCAAATCCAGCAAAATGTTGCCCAATAACGGCTCTAAGATAGATTTAAAAGGGAAAAACTCAACCCCCACTACTAGTTTAGACTTATAATATAATTGAACAGCCTCTGTGCGGTTCAGTAAAAAAGCCGCATTATAATCATTATACCAAAGCGTATCATTATAACGGTTAGACTGTGCCCCTATCGCATCTCGTGCAGTAAGCCACTCTATAAACGAAATCCCCGATAAAAAATTTGCCTTCGGAAATGGTTTAAGATATTCCTCGACACGTTTTTTTATATGCGAGTTCGTAAACTGCGAAAGTGGAACATTTCGGGCAAAAACCGTTTCGGGAGCAATAATATAATCCGTATCCCCATCTATTTTCCCATTTGCCAAAGCAAAAAGCTGGTCGGTAACCTCTCCGTTAGAAGTGTAATATTTTTCGCTGTACGGATCTATATTAGGTTGAAGAACAACCACAGTAACCTTTTCTTTCCCTTCTTTATAAGTCGCCCAGAGCAAAAGCGAGCCGATAAGAGGAATAGCCACAGCAAGAACATTTTTGGCTATACCTATCGCCAGTTTCCGGCTGTTTTGAGAAATTTTATAGGCCTCAATAATCCTGAAAACGCCCATATTCACCAACCATACCCACAAGCTACCCCCTAAAACCCCCGTATATTCATACCATTGAATCCAATGCGGGTACTCAGAAAAACCATTCCCCAAGTTGAGCCATGGCCAGGAAAACTCCCAATTAAGGTGAAACCATTCAAAAGCCACCCATACCACCGGTAGAAACAAAAGATGAACTTTTGCAGGCGTTTTTGCGGCCACCAGGTAATACAGCCACACTAAAACAGCCATTAAAAAACTATTCGCCAAAACAGCGAAAAACATCCCAAAAACAGAAGCATAAACAATCCACCAGGTAGTAAGCCCATTCCAAATAAGAAAAGCTAAGTAGGCAACCCCTAATACCCGTAACCCCTTTCGTTTCTGCGACTCCTTCCGTATCTGCCTCTCAGCCATCAAAAGCGGAACAAACCCCACGAACAAAAGACCCGGGAACCCATAGGTAGGCCAGCCTAACCCCAGTAATAAACCCGATAGTACAGCCAACAAATAAGCATTCTTCATAAAACTCAACGGAACAATTTCCAGTCTATTTTCAGTGAAAATATATTAGAGTAGAGAGCGGCGCTCTGGTTACCTATATCAGTAAGCGCATAATCTACCTGGATACCTTTATAAACAAACCCTATGCCAATAGTAGGTTGAAAACTCAATGCCTCACTGCCGCTAAGAGTGATATTTTTCTGGAAATTCCCCACCCCGGTGCGCAAAAATACCAAATCTCCATAACCAAACTCAAAACCTACGGCAGGAGTAGCGCTTACAAAAGAAGTAGAAATAATATCCTCCGTTTCCGCAAAACGCATAGCAACATCAACCTCAGCCAGCAAACTATATTTTTCACCAAAGGTGAATCTCCTGGAAGCCCCCAACTGTAATTGAGGAAGTGTAATTTCCACAGTTTCTGGTAACTCCTGTTCCGGCACCTCATCACTCACCTCGTTAAAAAGCGCCTCATCTATGCGCCAGGCATTATAAGTAGTAGTAACATCCCGCAACATAAGCCCAAAATTCCAGCTATTTTTTTGATACTGCACCCCTATATCAAATCCAAAACCCCATGAATCTGCAAAATCCCCAATCACGCGGCGTATTATTTTAGCATTCACCCCATAGTTTAAATTAGGAATAGGAGATTTCCGGGAATAAGAAAAAATAAACCCATAATCTGCCGCAGAAAACAACTCAATAGCATCATAATTAATATTCCCCTCCGCATCTATAAGTTGCGTAGTATTCAAAATATCATCTACCCCAAACCGCAGCAACGAAACCCCAATGGCGCTTCGCTCGTCAATAGGCATAGCAAACCCAGCATAATCATACTGCGCTATGTTAGCAAAATAACTGGCGTGCATAAGCCCCAGCTGGTAATCTTTTAAACCAATCAACCCCGCAGGATTCCAATAACCCGAATGCACATTTCCCGTGCTCGCCACCATCGCATTACTCATCCCAAAAGCCCCTGCATCCACCCCAATATTCATAAACTCGTTAGAATACTTGCGGCTGGTTTGAGCCGAAACAGCCATACACCCACAAAACAACAACGAAAATAAAATTTTCAAAAGCGATAATTTTTGCAAATATCCGTTAATTTTTCCCTGTTCATATAAACTAAAAAAAATCGTAGTTATTGTTTCCACAACTCCAAATGAAAACACAGCCGGTAATAACATCTCCATACTATAAAAAACCGATATTTGCCACTGCAAACTACTGGCAAAATCTATGGATATTTGTATAGCCTATACCTTCACCTATGCTCCCGATGAACATACCTCTGAAATTCTCATAGCCCAACTGAGCCAGTTAGGATTTGAGAGTTTCTTAGAGCGCGAAGATGGCATTTCAGCCTACATTGCCAAAAAAAAGTGGCATCCCACTATTCTAAATACCCTGAATCTGCCTCGGAACGCTTCCCAATCCATAACCTGGCGTTACGAAGAAATAGCCCCTGTAAACTGGAATGCAGCCTGGGAAGAAAGCATTCAACCCCTTATCATTGCAGAAACCTGCACCATTCGAGCGCCCTTCCATCCGCCATCCGCCACTTCTTTAGAATTGATAATAACCCCCAAGATGAGTTTTGGCACAGGGCATCACGAAACTACGCGACTAATGACTCAGTTTATACTCCAGGAAGAAATAAAGGGCAAAAAAGTGTTAGATATGGGCTGCGGCACCGGCATTCTGGCAATTTTAGCCTCTAAAAAAAAAGCCTCTTTTGTTGATGCGGTTGATGTAGATAGCTGGAGCTACCTAAATACACAAGAAAATATACTTCAAAATCAATGCGCAAACATATCGGTGCATCTGGCAGACATAGATTTCCTAAAAGGAAAAACGTATGATGTGATACTTGCAAACATTAATAAAAATACCCTTTTACAACACATTCCTGTGTACGCAAACGCCCTCGCCAAAAACGGGATATTGCTCATGAGCGGATTTTATGCCGAAGATGAAAAAGATATTACTGAGAAATGCTATATAAATAACCTAATAATAGAAAAAAAACAAGAAGATAATCGCTGGATGTGTGTAAAATATCTATCTTAGCACAACTAAAAAACAACTATGAACGGTCAGGAAAAAATTTCAGAGAAACTGATAGCGGAAGAAGTTGTAACAACCCCGCGTGAAATTGTGTTGTATAATGATGATGTAAACACCTTCGACCATGTTATAGAAACCCTCATACACGTATGCGAGCATACGCCCGAGCAAGCCGAACAATGCTCCCTCATTGTACACTACAATGGCAAGTGCGTGGTGAAAACGGGGGCGTATGAAGATTTAAAACCCCGTTGCACCCTGCTTCTTGAAGCCAACCTTACAGCGGAGATTGTCTAATCTTTATAGAGCCACACCATTAGCTCGCCCTACACCTACCTTTAAGCAGGTATATACTTTTTATCACTTAAAACAAGCCAATAAATAATTAAAAAACCCTCAAAAACTTTATAGCAAACCCCGATTTTATAGAAACCAGCCAGCCTATTTGCAGAATATGACCCCATCGCCAACAAACCGCTTAGCAAACCAAACCAGCCCCTACTTACTTCAACACGCCCACAACCCTGTAGATTGGTATTCCTGGGGCGATGAAGCCCTGGCGCGCGCCCGCGAAGAAAACAAACCCCTCCTCATCAGCATTGGCTATGCCGCCTGCCACTGGTGCCATGTTATGGAAAAAGAAAGTTTTGAAGACAAAGCAGTAGCAGCATCTATGAACCGCCACTTCATCAACATAAAAATAGATAGAGAAGAACGCCCCGATATTGACCTTATTTATATGGAAGCGGTGCAACTGATGACAGGAACAGGCGGGTGGCCACTTAATGTAGTTGCCCTGCCAGATGGCAACCCCTTTTGGGGCGGAACCTATTTTAGAAAAGAAACCTGGATAGAAATTCTTCATCAACTTAGCCACCTATACAAAACCCAACCCCAGCGGGTTATTGAATACGCAAAACAACTCCAGGAAGGCATTATACAACGCCAGCTCATTGCCCCCTCACCAGCAGAAACTCCCATCAGCCTCACCGCCAGTAAACAAGCCATTCATAAATGGACTGCCTATTTTGATGAAGAATATGGCGGCGCCAACCGCAGCCCCAAATTTATGATGCCTGTAAACCTTCACTGCCTGCTCCATTATGCAGTGCGCTACAAAGACCAGGCAATTTTAAACTACGTGCAAACCACACTTACCCGCATGGCCTATGGGGGAATTTACGATACCCTTGGGGGCGGCTTTTCCCGCTATTCCACAGACAAACGCTGGCACATTCCCCATTTTGAAAAAATGCTCTATGACAATGCCCAATTAGTGAGCCTATACAGTGATGCCTATTGCGCCACTAAAAACAACCTGTATAAAGAAATAGCCCTTCAAACCTTAGAATTTGTGCAACGCGAATGGCTCAGTCCCCAGGGCGGGTTTTACGCCTCCTGGGATGCAGATAGCCTCAATGCATCTGGCGAGTGGGAAGAAGGCGCTTTTTATGTGTGGCGACAGGAGGAGCTAAAAACCTTGTTGGGAATCAATTTTCCTGTCTTTGCAGATTATTATAATATTAACCCCTTTGGGCATTGGGAAGAAGGGCGCTATGTACTCATACAAAACCTTCCCCCGGAAACAGTAGCCGAAAAACACGGCTATTCTCCGCGAGAACTACACCAGGTGATAACTGCTTGCAAACATACCCTGCAAACAGAGCGGGCAAAACGACCCAAACCCCGTTTAGACAATAAAATCCTCACCTCGTGGAATGCACTCATGGTAAAAGCCTATGCAAATGCCTACCAGGCCTTTGGCGAAGCTAATTTTTTAAAAGCAGCCCTCCGCACCGCTACATTTATACAAACATTTCTTTATAAAGAAGACGGTGGGTTATATCGCCAACCCCCCGCTTACACAACCCCCGTAGAGGGTTTCCTGGAAGACTACGCCACCCTCTGCGAAGCCTTTATAACCCTATATGAAGTTACAGCAGAAGAGAAATGGGTGCGAGAAGCCCAGCGACTGGTACAATATTGTTATGATTATTTTTATGATGAAGAAAGCGGCTTCTTCCATTTCACCTCCCATACTGCCAAAAAAATAGTAGCCCAGCCTATTGAAACCGCAGATAATGTACTTCCCGCCTCCAATTCTATTCTGGCGAAAGCCTTGTGGAAACTCGCCCGCTATTTTCAAAACAACCGCTATGCTGCCACCGCCCAACACATGCTGGAAAAAATGGCCCCCGAAGCAATGCAATACCCCTATAGCTACGCCAACTGGCTATCGCTGGCATTTTGGCTAAAGGGCGATTTTTATGAATGCGTTTTCGCCGGGAGCGATGCCAAAGAACTATTAACAGGTTTAAGAGGGTATTACCTGCCCGATGCTGTAATAGCTTTAGCCCATTCCCACTCCTCCCTTCCCTTGCTGCAAGACAAAGATTTTTCAGGCGAAAGACAAATATATATATGCAAAAACAATCGCTGCTTTTTACCAACTACCTCCATGGAAGAAGCCCTAACCTTGCTGGAGATAAATTAAATAACCCTCCCCTGAGCGTTACCATACTAAACAGTACCCTCCTTTTTGCATAACTCTTTAAATATGCTCGCTCTCGCTACATAAACCATTCCCTAAAAGTTTTAGAAACTATGCACCTCTTCCGCGCCCGCATACGAGCGCACACCTTGCGCCTGTATGCGCAAGCGTTCCTTTAGTTAAAAACTGGCTATCTTACTTTATTGAAAAACCCATTCAAGTTAAACTTATAGGCAGAAAAGTTAATCAATTCATAAATTTTTTTTAAAATTATGCCACTCATTTCTTCATACTAAAATAAATACTACCTTAGCACGCCATTCTAATTATTTCACCATGAAAAAGTTTACATTTCTTTTGTTGTTAGCCGCTTCTTATTCATTTGCACAACAAACCACCATTCAGGTTGCCGATAACCTGGTAACAGAAGGTATTCCCCCATTATCTTCTGATATAGTTAATGAAGTAAAAAACTATACCGAAACGCGGGGCGCTTCCTTAGCAAGCTGGCATCCCCAGAAAAAAGAAATCCTCATATCCACCCGCTTTGCCAACAGCAACCAACTTCATTATGTAAAAGCCCCTGGCGCCGCCCGCACCCAACTTACCTTTTTTGATGAGCCAGTTGGCGGAGCCACTTTTGAACCCATTCGCGGCGAGTATTTTCTCTTTTCAAAAGACATTGGCGGCAATGAATTTTCCCAGCTATACCGCTATGATATCGCCACTAAAAAAATAACCCTCCTCACCGATGGAAAACGCTCGCAAAACGGGGGAATTCGCTGGAGCCAGAAAGGAGACCGTATAGCCTATGGCTCTACCAAGAGAAATGGACAAGACCGGGATATTTATGTAATGAACCCTTTGAACCCTGCTTCAGACAGGAAAGTAGCCGAGAATACAGGTGGCGGTTGGGGAGTTGCTAACTGGTCTCCAGACGACTCTCAAATGCTGCTTGAAGAACGGATTTCAGTAAATGAGTCGCGGTTATATTTACTTAATGCGTCAACTGGCGCGAAAACTCGCCTGCTCCCCGAAAAAGATGAACGCACTACCTATAGCGGCATTTGCTTCAGTAAAAATGGAAAAGGTATTTATCTTGTAACCAACAAAGACAGCGAGTTTAACCGCCTGGCGTATTTTGAGATAGCCACCAAAAAAATCACCTACATCACTAACGCTATTCCCTGGGATGTAGAAGATGCAGAACTTTCTAAAGACGCTTCCCAACTGGCTTTTGTAACCAATGAAAACGGGCTTTCTAAACTCTATATCCTTGCCACCGCCACTAATAAATATAGCCTGGTAACCAATCTTCCTACCGGCCTTATTGGCGGGTTACATTGGGCAAGCGATTCAAAATCTATCGGGATTACCTTTGTGAGTTATAACTCTTCTTCAGATGTATATGAGTATAACCTTCGCACGCGGCAACTGGTACAATGGACGGAAAGTGAATTGGGAGGGATGGATGTTTCCACGCTCAGCGAACCATCTTTAATTTCATGGAAATCGTTTGACGGGAAAATCATATCGGGCTACTTATACAAAGCCTCCTCTAAATTTGCCGGCAAGCGCCCGGTAATTATAAATATTCATGGAGGACCAGAAGGGCAATCGCGCCCCAGTTTCATAGGCCGTTCCAACTATTTTCTCAACGAACTGGGCATCTCTGTCATTTATCCCAACGTGCGGGGTTCTACCGGCTATGGCAAATCGTTTGTAGATTTAGATAATGGAATGAAACGCGAAGAATCTGTAAAAGATATAGGCGCTTTGTTAGATTGGATAGCCCAACAACCCGACTTGGATAAGGATAGGATTATGGTAATGGGAGGAAGCTATGGCGGTTATATGACGTTGGCCGTCTCCTATCACTATAGTGATAAAATTCGCTGCGCTATTGATGTGGTAGGCATTTCTAACTTCAATACTTTTATGAAAAATACAGAACCCTATCGCCGCGATTTGAGAAGGGTAGAGTATGGCGATGAGCGAGACCCGGCCATGGCGGCGTTTTTTGAATCTATTGCACCCCTCAACCATACCGATAAAATTAAGAAACCACTCTTCATTGTCCAGGGAGGTAACGACCCGCGTGTGCCGGCTACAGAATCAGTTCAAATGAAAGACAAAATAAAACAAAACGGCGGCACCGTTTGGTTTCTCATGGCTAAAGATGAAGGACATGGGTTTAGAAAAAAGAATAATGTAGATTTTCAATTCTATTCAACCATAGAATTTATAAGGCAGTTTTTGATGAAATAGAAATGTCGGCAGTGGCTTATACAGGCGATATTAAATCTTTTTTGGACGAAAAGGCTCACCTCTATAACCAACCCCGCTTCATTGAAACCGACCCTATCCAAATTCCCCATCAATACAGCCTGCGCGAAGACATAGAAATTGCAGCTTTTCTAACAGCTACCATCGCCTGGGGAAATCGCAAAAGCATTATCAAAAGCGCTCAAAACATGATGCGCCTCATGGGAAACAGCCCCTATGATTTTGTAATGAGCCATAGCCAGGACAATATAGAGCCGCTTCGCACGTTTGTTCACCGAACCTTTAACGGGGATGATTTTATATATTTTATAAAAAGCCTGCAACATCTCTATAACCATTATAATGGTTTAGAAACGGTTATAGCAGCCGCCTCCACAAAAGAATCTACCCAACCCGGACTAAGCAGGTTTAAACAGGCATTTTTTGAATTACCCCACCCTAACAGAACCCGAAAACATATTTCTGACCCTGCCCAAGGCTCTTCCGCTAAACGACTGAATATGTTTTTGCGCTGGATGGTGCGTAATGATAATGCCGGGGTGGACTTTGGCATCTGGAGACGCCTTTCGCCCGCTCGGCTTTCCTGCCCGTTAGATGTTCATTCGAGCGCTATAGCCCGTAAAATAGGCTTGCTGCAACGCTCCCAGAACGATGCCCGTGCCGTAGCCGAATTAGATGCTGCCTTGAGAAAATTAGACCCTGCTGACCCGGTGAAATATGATTTTGCGTTGTTTGGGTTAGGCGCTTTTGAAGCCTTTTGAGTTTATTCCAAAGGCTTTCTCAGCAAAAATAGTATAAGACAACAAACCCCGCACAACAAAACCATAGACGTCCAGGTAATTCCAAATCCAAACTGTTCAATTAACTGCATCCCTGAGTTGTGCCCAAAAATGTGCGCCACAGAAAAAGAGATGCTATACAGCGCCATATATTCCCCCGCATTTCCGTTTCTCGCCCGCTGCATTGCAAAGGCATTAGAAAACGGAAAAGCAATCATTTCACCCACAGTCATCAGCACCACTCCCACCACCAAAATACCCGACCAGTTGGTGAGATTAAGCAGCAGAAAACTTAGCCCCGTAAGTGCGCAACCTGTGATGATATTGGTAATTTTTGCCCAACCCTTAGTTTCTAAATAACTCACGATAGGCATTTCAAAAACCGCTATTAAAAGGCCGTTCAATCCCATAAGCACCCCTATCTGGATTTCGGAAAGCTGGTGAACATCTTTATAAAATAAAGGCACCGTAGAGAAATATTGAATGAAGATAAATCCGAAAAGCATCATACAGAAAATAAAAACCCAGTACATTGCATCGCTATAAGCGGAGCGAGGGTTTTCAACCGTAATTTCGTCTATCGCTTTAGCTTTTTTAGGATGCAGCAAACGCAACAACAACCAGCCCGCAATCAGGCAAGTAAGCCCATCTACCCAAAACAATCCACCATAGCCCAAAGTAGTTATAATAATACCCCCTATAGCAGGCCCTGCCGAAAACCCCAGGTTAATAGCCAGTCGTATCAGGGTAACAGACCGGGTTTTGTTCTGCGGGGCGCTGTGAGCGCTCAACGCCACAAATACTGCCGGTCTAAAAGCATCTGCCGCCGTCATTACTAAGAATATTCCTCCACAAATCTGCCAAAAGCCCGTGAAAAATTGAAGCCCAATAAATAAAACCCCCGAAACCAATAAACTCCACACCATTACTTTGTAATAACCTATTTTATCGGTAAGTTTCCCCCCCAACCAGGCGCCCGCCACCGAACCCAGCCCAAAAGACGTAAGAATCCAGCCCACCTGCCCTAATGAAAACCCCAGGCTTTTAGTGAGGTATAAAGAAAGAAAAGGGATAACCATAGTGCCCGCCCGGTTGATGAGTGTAACCAGCGCTAACCACCATACTTCTTTAGATAACCCCCTAAAAGAAGCTATATAATGCAGGTAAAGTTTTTTAAACATGAATTTGCTATCGTTGAAGTGTGGTGCAAAAATAGCAACCTTTTAAAACAGATATACATCCTTGTATCAATTCCGATACTTTTATTTTTTTTAAATAAAGATATACTCCAATACACCCAATTCATCTGGCGTGCGGTTTAAGAATAATAGCTATATTTGCCTGTTGAGTTACGCACTTGCATGAACACAGACCAAAAAGTACTACTCACCGCTACCGAAATTCACATCATTGTCCATCGCCTGGCATGCCAGTTGGTAGAAAATCATTTAGATTTTAAAGATACGGTTTTGATAGGCATACAACCACGAGGCGTTTACCTGGCAGAACGACTGGTGAAAATTCTGCGGCAAGAGTATAGTATAGAGAATTTGCAGGTAGGCTACTTAGATAGTACCTTTTATAGAGACGATTTTAGAAAACCCGGCAAAATTTTAGAAGCAAACACTACTATCATTAATTTCCTGGTTGAAGGTAAAAAAGTGGTTTTTATAGACGATGTGCTCTATACGGGCAGGAGCGTGCGTGCAGCGCTCAATGCGATACAATCTTTTGGCAGGCCCGAAAAAATAGAACTCCTCACTCTCATTGACCGGCGGTTTAGCAGAGAATTGCCTATTCAGCCAGATTATTGCGGGCGGCAGGTAGATGCCATTAATGAAGAAAAGGTGAGAGTGATCTGGAAAGAAAAAGACGGTGAAGACGCCGTATATGTAATAAAAAGATAAGAATGAGCAAACTAAGCATACCGCACCTGTTAGGGATTAAATACCTGAAAAGAGACGATATTGAGCTTATTTTTAAAACTGCCGACCACTTTAAAGAGGTTATCAACCGCCCCATAAAAAAAGTTCCCTCGTTACGCGACCTCACCATAGCCAATTTGTTTTTTGAGAATAGCACCCGCACCCGCCTTTCGTTTGAGCTCGCCGAAAAACGCCTTTCGGCTGATGTTATTAACTTCTCTGCTTCCCAATCGTCTCTCACAAAAGGGGAGACGCTCATTGATACCGTGAATAATATCCTGTCTATGAAAGTAGATATGATAGTGATGCGCCATCCCCAGCCCGGGGCGGCGGTATTTCTTTCCAAACACATACAAGCCAGCATTATCAATGCGGGAGATGGCACTCACGAACACCCCACCCAGGCGCTCCTGGATTCTTATTCTATCCGCGAAAAACTGGGAGAAGTCGCCGGCAAAAAGGTGGTAATTGTGGGCGATATTCTCCATTCGCGGGTAGCGCTTTCTAACATATTTGCCCTTCGGCTGCAAGGCGCCGAAGTACGGGTGTGCGGCCCTAAAACACTCCTTCCCGCATATATAGAATCATTGGGCGCAACGGTAGAAACCAATTTGCGCAAAGCGCTTCAATGGTGCGATGTAGCTAATATGCTCCGTGTGCAACACGAGCGCATGGAAAGCAGTTATTTCCCTTCCATACGAGAATATACCCAACTTTTTGGGCTCACCAAAGCCTTGTTAGATTCCTTAGATAAAGAAATTGTAATTATGCACCCCGGGCCCATTAACCGGGGCGTAGAAATTACCAGTGATGTGGCAGATTCTCATCAGTCTATTATCCTCAACCAGGTAGAAAACGGCGTAGCTATTCGTATGGCGGTTATATACTTGTTGGCAGCAAGCAACTCTATTTGATGGCACCTAACCAGATTTTAGTATCTTGAACAAGAATTGATAGACGTATAAACACCAAGATAATACAGCGTAACGGATGAAGAAAAAGCAGACTGACCGCTTAAGTATAGAAAAAGTAAGAGGCCAAGGGCCGAAGGAAATATTCAGTGAAAATGCTCAACAACACGACATAGCAGTAAACGATTTTTCAAAAGCAGTTTTTGAAACTTTAAAGAAAGATTTTCCAAACCTTGAATTTCGTTTTAGGGATACTTTACAAAAGAAGGAAATTAATGAAAAACTAAATTCCGTTGATTCCCGTTTGGGAGTAACGCTATTTGTTGAAAAAGCTGAAATACGCCCCGATGGCGGAATTATTGAAGCTAAAGACGAGGACGGCAAATGGCGAATTGTCTTAGTATGTGAAGCCAAACATCAAGGGAAAGACATTGAAAACATAAGTAAGGGCATTTTAGTCGGCAAAAACAAAGACCAAGAATTAATGGTTGCAGGAAATGCCATTGAACGCTCTCATAAAAACATCAATGAAGTGAGAAACATAATGATTGATGAAAAGCATTTCCCTTATATCTTGTTTTTGCAAGGCTCAAATTTTCTCACCGAGCCAGTGACGGTTAAACGACCAGACGGAATAGAGACGACTTTGAAGCACGATGTAGGTTCATTAAACAGAATTGACCGACTGACAGCAGCAAATTACAGTATGCCAATCAATCAAAATAGTTGCGAAAACATTTTCATCTCTATTGATGGTCAATCTGTTATGTTACAAGCAGTTTCAATTTATACCAAACCAACTGAATGGACCCTTGATGAAATGTTGCCGATTATGTTGGACGTTTCCAGGACCTCACTGCGGATACTCGGTTTGATTTAAAAATTTGTTGACAACTTTTTCAAATTAAATTTTCCATTCCAAAATCATTTTCTAATTTTGGACAAAATTTGACCATATTAAATTATGTCCAAACAGAAATTGACCACATTCGGAGAGAGAATTAGGAAACTAAGGGAAGAGCAAGAATTGCCCCAAAGAAAAGTTGCTGCATTCTTAGATATTGATACGTCCTTACTTGCCAAGTATGAACGAAACGAAAGGCATCCTTCAAAAGAACTAATAACAAAAATCGCTGAACTTTTTAAGATTGATTCCAATGAATTAATTAATGAAGTGCTATCCGACAAAATTGCTTATCAGATATTAGAAGAAGAAGCGGACACTAAGATTCTTAGGGTTGCTGAAACCAAAGTTGAATACCTGAAACAACAAGACAAGAGTAAAATTTTAAAACAAACCAAAAACACTAAATAATATGGCAAACAAATCACATTTCAACGCAGGTCATATAGCAATGAACACGTTGAAAAAGAACGGAGTTACTCATAGTAGCCATATTGCAACGAAAACACCTGTAAAGACCTATCACGGCTTATTTACACAAGATGCAGTTGAGTTTCTCAAAAAAATGCCTAATTCTTCAGTGCAGTTAATACTCATTGACCCACCGTATAATATTGACTTAGCACATTGGGACACTTTTGAAAATTATCTTGATTGGGCAAAGCAATGGTTAGATGAAATTTATCGTGTTCTCTCCGATACAGGTAATTGCGTAATTTTTGGCGGTTTCCAATATCAAGACCTAAAAAAAGGCGATTTGTTGGAAATTATGCACTATACAAGACATCATACCGACCTACGATTTACAAACCTTGTAATTTGGTATTACAAAAATGGGATGAGTGCCCATCGTTTCTTTGCCAATAGACATGAAGAAGCGATATGGCTTTCAAAAACCAAAAATTATTTCTTTGACTTAGATTCCGTTCGTGTTCCGTTTGACGAAGAGACCAAAGAACTATACAAGCGTGACAAACGGCTAAACCCTGAAAGTGTTGAGAAAGGTAAAAATCCGACTAATGTGTGGGAGATTGGCAGATTAAATGGCAATTCAGTTGAACGAGTTGGGCATCCGACACAAAAACCGCTTGAACTGATTAGAAGATTTGTAAAAGGACTATCATATACAGGTTCGCTTGTCCTTGACTTTTTTGCAGGCTCGGGAACAACAGGCATAGTTTGCATTGAAGAAAGCAGAAATTCAATTCTGGTTGACAGCGACCCGAAAATGTTGGACTACTTCAAACTACGTACAAAAAATATGAATGACAGCTTTTTTTCAGCTGAACACTGCATAAAAGTAAACCCTGATTTGACAGACTTTTTGGACTTGGTGAATAAAGAATATGAAGTAGAAGTTTAATCAAAAAACCAAACGCAACTTGACGGGGTCGCTAACAGGACAAAAAAGAAGGGCAGCAGCCAACAACGGCCTCACGCAATGGCGGTGAGCGTGCGAAACTGAACGATAGCGCTTATTGACAGTTTTGCGCTTCTAAATCTGCCATTATGCACAACCAAGACTGCTGGCGCAGCAGTAGAAGAAATTAAGTATCTTTGCTTTTCCGCACCCACATGCACTTGCGTATGTGTATGCGCGCATGCCTGCGAGTGCTTGTTCGTGAACCCATAAACCTATATTAGTATGATTTTTCATAAAATAAAAAACACCAGCATCGTAACCAATGAATCTATGGATGTGCTTACATTCATCTCCCGTTTAAACGAGGTGTATTCTAACATTAAAAACGATCATATCATCATTAACCTCTTTTCCCTCAACGGGTTTTCTCCCGGCGATTTATTAGAGTTTTTACCACTCTCTGATGTTCATAGAAAAAACAACAAATCCTTTGTTATTGTAGCAAACAATCTTCATTACAACCAACTGCCTCACGGGCTAGAAGTAGTTCCTACCCTCCAGGAAGCGCACGACCTTATTGAGATGGAAGAAATAGAACGCGATTTGAATATTTAAACAATCCGTTTGCATGAAAATCACCATCTTAGGCTGCCATTCCGCCACTCCCCGCGTCCTTGCCAACCCCACCTCCCAGGCGCTGGAAATAAAAAATCATCTTTTTTTAATAGATTGCGGAGAAGGTACCCAAGTACAACTGCGTAAACAACAGTTAAAATTTTCCCGCATCAAACATATTTTTATCTCGCACCTGCACGGCGACCATTTTTTCGGCTTACCCGGCCTTATCTCCACCTTTCAGCTTCTTGGCAGGGAAGCCGAACTACACATTTATGGGCCGCAAGGCATACAAGAAGCCATCACACTCTTCCTCAAAGTATCTCAAACGTGGAATGGCTACCCGCTTATTTTTCATGAACTTACGGCAAAAGAACCACAACTTCTCTGGGAAGATGATAGTGTATCGGTGAGTACGCTCCCCCTCCGGCACCGCATTTATACCAATGGCTTTCTCTTTCGGGAAAAACCCGCCGACCGCAAACTCAATATGCTACAAATAGCCAATTACCCTATAGACAGGAGTTATTACCCGCTATTGAAGAGCGGAAAAGACATTACCTTAGAAGATGGCCTCATCTTGCCAAATGCACTGCTTACCTTAGACCCACCTCCGCCCAGAAGCTATGCCTTTTGCAGCGATACTGCCTATTACCCGCCCTTGGCAGCCCTTATAAAAGATGTTACCGTTCTCTACCACGAAGCCACCTTCTTAGAAGTGCATCAAGAACTGGCAGAAAAAACAGGACATTCTACCGCCAAACAGGCAGCCTCTATAGCTCGTTCTGCCGGAGTGAAAACCCTTGTGCTAGGGCATTATTCTACCCGATACAATACTATAAACCACTTTAAAGAAGAAGCCCAAACCATCTTTCAACCTGTAGAATTAGCTCAAGATGGTGCTGTTTTTGAATTTTGAGCCTCAAAACCTTTTCTATCCTCGCAATTATCTCGTAACTTGCAACCCCAAACTACCATAACATGCAAAACGACCTGGGCGATTACCGAAAATCGTATGAAAAAGGAATTTTGTTAGAAGAAAACCTTCCCCAAGACCCCATGCGTCTTTTTCACACCTGGTTTCAGGAAGCCCGTGCATGCAAGGAAATATTAGAAGTGAATGCCATGACGCTTGTAACCGCCGGGTTAGATGGCTACCCTAAAGGCAGGATAGTGTTGTTGAAAAAATATGGAATAGAAGGATTTAGATTTTATACCAACTACCACAGTGAAAAGGGAAGAGCTATTGCCGTAAATTCTAAAGTGGGACTTTCTTTTTTTTGGGATGTTTTAGAGCGGCAAATAATTATAAAAGGTATCGCTGAAAGAATATTGGAAAGCGAATCGGAGCGATACTTTCAATCTCGCCCCACGGACAGTAAACTTAGTACCCTGGCATCTTTCCAGAGCGAAGTTATCTCCTCTCGTGAAGACCTGGAAATCCGTTTCAACGATTTTCAAAACTACTTTAAAGATAAACCTATTCCTAAGCCTCCCTACTGGGGCGGTTATGCAGTGAAGCCCGCTGCTATAGAATTTTGGCAGGGACGCCCCAACAGGTTGCACGACAGAATTTTATACACCAAGCAAGAAAATAATAGCTGGACAATAAGCCGTCTTTTCCCTTGAATTTGTTATAACCAAAAAACTATGAAAACACTGCTGTTAATGCGCCATGCCAAATCGTTATGGGAGTATGAGGTAAATGATACAGACCGTATTCTCTCTCAAAAAGGTATAGAAGATGCCTATGCTGCCTCCAGGTATCTTATCAACCGCATTGCAAAGCCCGATGTTGTATTTTCCAGCCCTGCAAATAGAGCGCTGCACACCTGTATCATTTTTATGAAAACCCTAAAATTGCCCTTTCATAAATTGCAGGTAGTAGAAGATTTATATGATTTTAGAGGAGACCAGGTTATGATGTTTCTCCGTTCCATAAAACAAACCTATCAACACATCGCCCTCTTTGGACATAACTACGCCCTTACTTCGCTTTGCAACCTACTGGGCGATAAGCCCTTGGAGCACCTGCCTACGTCGGGTGCCGCTCTTATTCAATTCCAGGTAACCGAGTGGGCGTCTATAGGAGAGGGGCATACGGCGCTAACGGTATTTCCGAAAGAACTGCCATGAAAGACACCGTAAAAAACCAATATATCAACCGCGAAATAAGCTGGCTGCAATTTAATGCACGCGTCTTGCAGGAAGCCGAAGACGAAACGGTGCCGCTCATAGACCGGTTGCGCTTTATTGGTATTTTTTCTAATAACCTAGATGAGTTTTTTAAAGTGCGGTATGCCACCGTGAAGCGCATTGCCCAATCTGGTAAAACAGGAAAAAGTGTCCTGGGAGGCGCTAACGCCAAAGACCTGTTGGAAGATATTACCCAGGTAGTTATTAACCAACAGGCAGAAAGTTTAGAGGTGTTACATGATATTGAAAAAAAACTCCGCCAGGAAAATATCTTTATCATCAATGAAACACAGGTAACCCCTGCGCAAGAAGAGTTTATAAAAAACTACTTTCTCGAAAAAGTGAGCCCCGCGCTCGTAACCATTATGTTAGATGAGCACACAGAATTTCCTGTCTTAAAAGACAGCGCAGCCTACCTGGCAGTGAAAATGACGCTTAAAAAAGAAATGAAACCCGCTAACCAGCTCAAGCGGCTCTTTGGGGCTAAGAACCATAAAATACGCTATGCACTCATAGAAATTCCCCGTACTATTGAGCGTTTTGTGGTGTTACCTAAAGAAGGTGAAAAAAATTTCATCATCATCTTAGACGACTTAATTCGCTATTGTTTAACCAGCATTTTCAGTATTTTTAACTATCTTTCCCTTTCTGCTCACATGATTAAGATAACCCGCGATGCAGAATTGGATATAGATAACGACCTGAGCAAGAGTTTCATTGAAAAAATATCTACCAGTGTTAAGGGAAGACGCATCAGTGACCCGGTTCGGTTTGTATATGACCGGGAATTAGCCAAAGACACGCTACAGTTTTTAACAGATAAAATGCAGATAGATGATACCGATAGCATTATTCCCGGTGGCAGGTATCATAACCGGCGAGATTATATGAGTTTCCCCAGCCTGGGGCGTACCGATTTATTGTACCAGTGGTACTCTCCCCTCCCTATTAAAGAATTGGATATAGAAGGCAGCCTTTTTGAGAAGATAGCTAAGAAAGATTATCTGCAACACGCTCCCTTCCATAGTTTTTCGTATGTCATTAAGTTTTTGCGCGAGGCCGCTCTTGACCCCAAAGTCCGCAGCCTTAAAATTACCCTTTATCGGTTGGCCAAAGACTCCCAGGTAATAAGCTCCCTTATTAATGCAGCTAAAAACGGAAAAGCCGTTACCGTTCAGATTGAACTCCAGGCGCGTTTTGATGAGGAGGCTAACATTCGTTATGCAGAACAACTCCAGGCAGAAGGGGTGCGCCTCATTGTGGGCGTGCCAGGGCTAAAAGTTCACAGTAAAATATGCGTGGCAGAGCGGCGGGAAAATAAAAAAATAAAGCGATATGGCTTTGTAAGCACCGGCAACTTTAACGAATCTACCGCAAAAATTTATACCGATTATACGCTTTTCACATCCCGTGAACCATTATTAAAAGAGTTAGATAACGTATTTAGTTTTTTCGAAGCTAACTATAAAATATATCCCTATAAACACCTCATTGTATCCCCTCACTATACCGCCGATGTATTTTCTCGCCTTATTGACGTTGAAATAGCCCATGCAAAAGCCGGGAAAAAAGCCTATATAAAACTAAAAATGAATAGCCTCACCAGCTATAAAATGATAGATAAACTTTATGAAGCCAGCTGTGCCGGGGTAAAAATTCAACTAATTGTGCGGGGAACCTGCTGCCTGGTGCCTGGAATTAAAGGGATGAGCGAAAACATAGAAGCTATTAGTATTGTAGATAGGTACCTGGAACATACCCGCTTGTTTATTTTTGGCAATGGGGGAACTCCTAAAATATATATCTCTTCTGCAGACTGGATGACGCGCAACATAGACTATCGGGTAGAAGTAAGTTGCCCTATATATGATGAAGATTGTAGAAAAGAGCTCATGGATATTTTTAATATTTGCTGGAGCGATAATGTAAAAGCCCGCCTATTTTCCGAAAATCAGAAAAACGCTTATCGCCACAACGCTCAACCCGCTATTAGGTCGCAGGTAGTGCTATATAATTACTATGCAGAAAAACTATCTAATTAAATATTTTTCTTTTGAAGTTACGAAAATTCGCTGCTATAGACATTGGCTCTAACGGCATACGCCTATTGATACAGAATGTAATTGAAGAGGCTGCCAAAGATACCCAGTTTATAAAAAACTCTCTTGTGCGTGCACCCGTGCGCTTGGGACAAGACACCTTTACGGTAGGAAAAATAACCCCTCATAGCATCAACCGTATGGCAGACGCCCTGAACGCTTTTAAACTGCTAATGAAAATACACGATGTAGAAGCCTACCAGGCCTGCGCTACCTCAGCCATGCGCGAAGCGTCTAATGCAAGAGAGGTGGCAGAAACCATCTATAAAAAAACCGGTATTTCCATAGATATTATAGATGGCAAACAGGAAGCCTCCATTATTGCCGCTACCGATTTAGGAAAACTTATTGAAAAACATAAAACCTATCTTTATGTAGATGTGGGAGGCGGGAGTACCGAATTTACCATCTTTTCAGAAGGGAAAATAATAGATTCAAAATCCTTCCCCATAGGCACTGTACGCCTGTTGAATGAAGCCGCCGAAAATAGCTACTGGCAAGACAGTAAAGAATGGATAAGAACCTATGCTAAGACCTATACTAACCTAATTATGATAGGCTCGGGGGGAAATATCAATAAACTCTTCAAACTATCAGGGCGCAAACCCGGGCAATCCCTTTCATACCTCTGGCTCTATTCCCAGTACCAGCTATTGCGAAATATGACGTATGAAGAACGCATTTTACAAGTGGGTTTAAACCCTGACAGGGCAGATGTTATTCTTCCCGCTACACATCTTTATCTCTCTGCTGCCCAGTGGAGTGGCGCTAAAAAAATATACGTTCCCAAAATAGGATTGGCAGATGGTATTATTAAACGTCTATACCTCGCTGAAAAGAATAAGGAAATATAAATAGTATTGAGCTCTAAGTAGCGAGAAACAGAGGCTTTGTGCCTACTGCAAAAAACAGAACGTTTTATGGGGTTAGTAAAGGATTATAAGAAAGAATGAGCGGTACAGTCTTTATCTTCTTTTCCGGCAGCATCGGCTTTTTTGAGTTGTAAAATCCAATACACTATCGCCACAAAACCAGTTAAAAGCAGTAACCAGCTCATTACATTGGCCGCCCACCAGCTTTCCCAGGAGCGCATGGCATTGAAAGGGACGAATAAGATTTCTTCAAAAAGATACTGGATGGCTTCAAAAAACTTGCGCATAGCTAAAAAGTTATTTTAATTTTACAGGGCAAAGATATAAAAAGGAAGTATGATTTGGCGAATTTTTGAAAAATCTAAGCCTATAAATTTTATATTATTGGGCTTATATCTTTCGGGGTATTTTGCAGGGTTCTTTTGGCGTAGCGCCTATTCATCAATGCGTTATGGGTTACCGGGAACGATATGGACGCTGGGGCTTTTAATAGGCGGTATTTTCCTGGCGCACAACCTGTCTCAGAAGGGAAATCTCACCCGGAACAATTCGTATGTAGCGCTGTTTTTTGTTTTGTTTACATGCGCTTTTCCTCAACTTTTTACCGCACCAAATATAATATTGGCAAATAGCATGGCGCTATGGGCATTGAGAAAACTGCTAAACCCAAAAAACGGGTTGCTGTCTAAACCTGATATTTTTGATGCCTCACTGTGGATTTGTGTAGCTGCCGTGGCCTATATAGGGGCAATATTTTACTTACTGTTGGTTTATATAGCGCTTATTTTTTATACTAACCGTCATTATAAAAATTGGCTTATTCCACTTATGGCAGCAGCGGTAGTGATTATTTGTTTATATACTTATTCCGTATGGTTTGATATGGCTGTTTTGTGGAAAAGAGTAGCTTTCTTTCATATTAGAGAACACCCCTGGCAAATTTCTTCCCACGATGATGGCATTGCTTTCTTATCGCTGGTTTTAGCAGGTTGGGCTGCTATAATAGCAGGGTTGCTTGGAGGGCGGGGAAAGAAAAGACAGCGCCATCCATCTCTTTTTATCGCAAGTATATTATGGATGATAGGGCTTTTACTATCCTTGTTCGCAGAAAGTGAACGGGAGGTAACAGCTGTATTTCTTATATTGCCTACATCTGTATTTGTTGCCAGGCGGGTGGAGCGGTTGAGAAAGGGGTGGATGAGGGAAGTATTTATAGTGTTAGCAATTTTACTTCCGCTTTTATGGGCGCTGTCAGATTTTGGTTCCGTATGATAAATCGCCGGCATCTCCCAACCCCGGCACAATATAGCCTTTTGCATTGAGGGTTTCATCTATGGAGGCAATCCATAACCGGGTAGTTAGGGGAAAGTGCTTTTTCACATTTTCAATCCCTTCCCAGGCGCCAATTACACTTATTAAATGGATTTCCTTAGGATTTCCCAGGTGTTTTATGGCTTCATAAACCGATACGAGCGATTGCCCTGTTGCCAGCATAGGGTCGGCCAACAGCAAAATTTTTTCATCTAAGCTAGAAGATGCTAAATATTCTACTACAATATCAAAAACTTCCCCGCTTCCTTTGTGGCGACGGTATGCTGAAATAAAAGAACTATCGGCATCATCAAAATAATTGAGTATGCCCTGGTGCAAAGGCAACCCTGCCCGCAATACAGAGCATATAACTATAGTATCCTGCAACACGTTCATTTCTTTATGCCCCAGGGGTGTAGTTACAGTAATAGAGGTATATGTGAGTGTTTTGCTCAACTCGTAGGCAAGAATCTCGCCCACACGTTCTATATTTTTTCTAAAACGCATCCGGTCTTTTTGAACATCTACCCGGCGTAGTTGAGCGAGGAAATGATTTAAAACAGAAGGCTTACTGCCAATATGGTGAACTTCCATGAGATGTTGATTAAAATAGTTATTTCAAAAGTACTAAAAATAGATTTTGATAGCTTTATATAGTAAGGGTTTTAAGGGATGAACTCAATAAAGATTGTAGCTTACCGACTGTTGCCTCTCACTACTCATATCCCACTACTCAGTACTAAATTTGTCTTGTTTCCTGATTTTATTTTTACCGCAAAGTACGCTGCGTTTTTCGCAAAGAGCGGAAAGCCCCTGTTTCTCACTACTCATATCCCACTACTCAGTACTAAATTTGTCTTGTTTCCTGACTTTATTTTTACCGCAAAGTACGCTGCGTTTTTCGCAAAGAGCGCAAAGCCCCTGTTTCTCACTACTCATATCCCACTACTCAGTACTAAATTTGTCTTG
>CAYLNL010000007.1:142473-155358 GCA_964385175.1 uncultured Flavobacteriaceae bacterium
TTGTCTTGTTTCCTGACTTTATTTTTACCGCAAAGTACGCTGCGTTTTTCGCAAATAGCGCAAAGCCCCTGTTTCTCACTACTCATATCTCACTACTCAATACTAAGATTTGTCTTGCCTCTATAAAGTATAAACCGCAAAAAGCCGCTCCGCCGCCAAAAAAGGAGATACCTCGTTTCGCTCCACAGCTTGCAACCATATTTCTAACTCCTTTTTTACGGCAGGATGCTCATAAAAACCTCTTTTTAAACGCTCTTCCACCGTTTGAAGCAACCAATACCCATTTTGTCGCCTTCTTCTCTGTTCAAAAAAACCACTTTTGCGATTTTCCAAAATACAACCATCTATCAATTCCCAAACTTCTCGGATACCTTTATTTTCTATAGACGAAGCGGTAAGCACCTTTGGCGTCCAACCATTCTCTTTGGGAGGATAAAGGTGAAGCGCCCTTGCCGCCTCTGCTTTTGCTCGCCTGGCTGCCGCTATATTATCACCATCGGCTTTGTGAATAACCACTGCATCTGCCACCTCCATTACACCTCGTTTTATGCCTTGTAGCTCATCGCCCGCTCCCGCCAGCGCCAGCAACAAAAAAAAGTCAACCATACTATGCACAGCTATTTCACTTTGCCCCACGCCCACCGTTTCAATGAGAATAACCTCGAAACCAGCAGCTTCACAAAGAATAAGAGCCTCCCGCGTTTTGCGCGCCACCCCGCCCAGGCTCGCACCTGTAGGCGATGGGCGTATAAAAGCCCCTTCATCTTTTGCAAGCCCCTCCATCCGTGTTTTATCGCCTAAAATACTCCCTTTAGAAAGCGAACTGGTTGGGTCAATCGCCAACACCGCCATCTTTTTCCCCAAACCTCTTAGAAATTTTCCCAATATCTCTATAAAAGTACTTTTCCCTACCCCGGGAACCCCCGTAATTCCAACACGTACCGAAGAAACCGCCTTTGGCAAACAAGCACTCACCAATTCTTGCGCCGCTGCCACATCTTGTGCACGTTCACTCTCTAATAGTGTAATAGCCTGGCTCAACGCCACTCTATCGCCTTGAAAAATACCCTCCATTAAAACTTTTACAGAAGGTCGGTTTCTTCTGCCGGTTTTCCACTTTTCAACCGAAGGTGTATAAATAAAGCCACTTTTTGTAGTTTTTGCCATCTGCTCAGAAACCTTTTCCTTACTCGTTTAAGTATATACAACTAAAATGTAAACGAAAATACTACAAATTTTTGCAACACCCGGTATTTTTGCTCGTCTTTAGAACAGCAATTGTAATTGAACAAAGAAACAGCCGGCATGTTTCAGGTTAATTTAGTTGAACAAGCTAAAAAAAGCGACCGAAAGGCGCAATTAGCTCTCTATCGCAAGTATGCAGATGCTATGTTTTGCGTGGCTATGCGTTTCTTGAAAAATGAGACAGATGCCGAAGATGTTACCCAGGAAGGTTTTATAAAAGCCTTTCAGAAATTGCATCAATATAAAGGAGAGGTAGCTTTTGGGGCCTGGTTGAAGAAAATAGTGATACACAGTTGTATTGATTTTTTAAAGATGAAGAAAGAAAATTATGTAGCGCTCAATGAAACGTATATGCGCATTGCAGATGAGGAGAGAGATTGGATGGTAGAAGATGATAGCCTCACGGCGCAAGAAGTGAAACGAGCCATAGAACAACTGCCGGATACCTATAAATATGTAGCGATGCTCTACCTTATAGAAGGATATGACCACGGTGAAATATCAGAAATTCTGCACATCACTGAAATTGCATCCCGAACCCAGTTGATGCGGGCTAAAAACAAACTGAAAGAACTATTAAAACACCAGAAAAATGGCACAGGATATTAGAGAATTACTACGGCAGGGCGCAGATTTCAATACTGGTAAAATGCGTAAAGGACACATAAAACGTTTTAAAACTAAGTTGAAAGAAGCCTTTCCCTACTCAAAAAAATCCTTTAGCGGGTTTAACATAGCTGCATCGGTGATTCTATTGGTCAGTGCCGGGTATATTACCTATCGTGCCTTTCAATCGCCCGGAAAAGAAGTAACAGAGATTCGTAGCCAAGTGCAAGAAAACCCCATGAAAACACTTACGCTGGGCGATATTTCTCCCGATTTAAAAAAAGTAGAAAGCTACTATGTGGCTAATATTAATGTAGCTCTTTCTGAGTTAGAGATAAGCGATGAAAATAAACCGCTTATTGGCAGCTATATGAAACAACTTACCCAACTAAATGATGAGTATGAACGTCTTAACCATGAGTTAAATGAGTTAGGCCCAAATGAACAAACGGTGAATGCGCTTATAGGAAATTTACAGTTACGATTGCAATTGCTCTATAAATTAAAAGAAAAGTTAAACCAATTAAATGAATTACAGTATGAAAACACCCTTCATCAACAAACGTAGGGGGCTGCTGGCGTTTCTTATAGGATGCGCCTTGGTTGCCTACGGACAGAAAGAAAGCAAAAATTACTCAGAGCGGTTTGTGGTAAACAAAGATGTAACCATAGACCTTAACACCAACCACACCGATGTTGTCCTGGAAACCTGGGATAAAAACGAGGTGGCGGTGGAGGCGCGTATAGAAGTAGAAGGCGTTACGAAAGAAGAAGCCGAAGAATACTTTAAAAACTGGGGCTTTGAGGCACTGGGCAACACCAGCAAAGTAACCATTTCTACCAAACCCGGAAATAACTGGTTTTCAGGAGGCAAAGGCGCTACTGTTTTTGCCCCGGAAGAAGGACAGTTTGAGTTTGATTTTGAATTTCCCGATATACCAGATGTAGAACCTATTATTTCTGAATGGGACGAAATAGCTCCCCTGCCACCGCTTCCGTTTGCTCCTTTTCCCGATATTTCTTTTGATTATGAAGCCTATAAAAAAGATGGAGACAGATATTTAGAAAAATGGAAAAAAGAATTTAATAAGAATTTTGATAAAGACTTCAAATCTAAATTAGAAGAATGGAAAAAAGAAGTGGAGGCGCACAAGGAAGCCCATAAAGATGAGGCGGAGAAGCATCGGCGCATTATAAAAATAGAGCGGGATAAGATGATGAAGGAACACGAGAAAATGGCAGATGAGCATAAAAAACAGATTGGAAAAGCGAGGAGCTTCACCTATTCAGCCAACACACCTGGTAAAGCCTCTCTATATTATTTTAAATCGGGAGATGAAGATAAAAATGTGAAAGTAAAAAAAATCATCACCATAAAACTACCCAAAGGCGCTAAATTGAATATGAATGTGCGTCATGGCGAAGTAAAATTGGCCGAAAATTTTAAGGATATCCAAGCAACCTTGTCTCACACAAGGTTGCTGGCTACCCGTATAGATGGCGAAAACACCCATATAGAGGCATCCTATTCACCCGTATCAGTAACCTATTGGGAGCAGGGGCAGCTCAATGTAAACTATGTAAAAGACGTAACCCTGCAGAACGTAAAAAATGTAAGCCTGTCTTCTACTTCCTCCGATGTGCTTATTGAAACCCTCGCAGGCGATGCTTCTATTGAAGGAAATTTTGGCTCGCTGAAAATTCAAAATATAAAAGACGACTTTAAAAAAATAAACCTCATTTTAGATAATGCTGACGCCGTTATTACCCTGCCCCAAACTGCTTTCAACTTTTCCTGCAACGCATCCAGTTCCAAAGTCCAGCTTCCCCAACAACTTCAGTTAGACGTTACCAAAAAAGACGCTTACCAACAAGCAAAAGGCTACTACAAGCAAAAAAACAGCCAAAAAAACATTTCCCTTACCCTTACTTTTAGCGATGTAGTTGTTCAGTAGCGCTTTTCTTCTTCAACAATTCCGGGAATTTTTGCCGGAACTTCTTTAAACGCGGAATAGACACGTTCTGCACATAGGGATTACCCGGATGCAACCGCTCGTAGTTTTGATGATAGGCTTCTGCCCTCCAGAATTTTTTGAACGGCGCTACCTCGGTTACAATAGGAGCATTAAAAACCTTTTTTTGTGTTAGTTGACGGATGTAGTTTTCAATACTCTTTTTTTCCGCCTCATTTTGATAAAAAGCGATAGAACGATATTGAGTTCCTTTGTCAGGTCCCTGGCGGTTAAGTGTAGTAGGGTCGTGCGAGCCAAAAAATATTTTTACCAGCGTTTCAAAAGAGACGATGCTGGGATTGTAATAAATTTCTACCGATTCGGCATGTGAGGTATCGCCACTGCCCACTGCTTCATAACTCGGGTTAGCTTCATTTCCGCCCGAATAGCCAGAAATTACTTCTTCCACCCCGTTTACACTTTCAAAAATAGCTTCCACACACCAAAAACAGCCAGCAGCAAAATAAGCCTTGCGATAACCGGAAAGGTCTTTGGGTTGAGAACTATTAATCATTTTTGAGGTATGGGCCTCAGGCTGGCAATTCCCGGAAAATAAGCCCAGGAAAAATACGAGGATAATAGATATTTTCATTTAGTTATTTTTTGTTTGTTAAGAAGTTTTATCAATTTGTCTTTCTCTTATTTGTGCTTTAGGATGATTAGGCGAGAGCCAAAATTACTCATAGTTTTTAAAAAAAGAGATGTTAATAAGTTATTTCTGTGATATTTCTGACGTTGATTTTTTATTTTTAGGTTTGTCAAGTTATTTTAAATATGGAGGAGGCATTGTTTCCTCTTATTGGTCTGAATCGTCAGGTAGTTGTACTACTCATTACCATGATACCTTTAATGATATAAATGGAGATGGGCAACGCAATGCAGGAGAACCCGGCTCTATTTGCAGCGAGACGATATGCGATCAGGATTGTATAGATGGTTAAGAATAACTATTTAGTAACACAAAAGGGTGTCCTATAGCCTATAGAACACCCTCTTTTATTATTTAATATGAAATCTTTTTTTGCCTTTTTGCTTATTCTCATTACTTCGTGCGGAAGTAATTATAACCTGAGTAATAGTCAAATCAATTTTTTAAACAAAAAAATTGATGCTATGTATGAATTAGATCAATCTAACAGGCTGTATCTAGATACGATTGATTCTATATTTGGAGTTGATACCAAATCAAATGAACGCTACATCCCAATCCTGGAGAAAAAGAAAATTTTAGGAGACAGATATACAGAATACGCCAGAAAAAGAGATAGTGTATTTAAAATTATTGATTCTATCGATGTTATCAATACAAAAGAACTTATCGCCATTACAAAAAAATACGGGTTTCCAAGCAGAGAACGCCTGAAAGTGTATAAAGCGAAGGCATATTTTCTTTTTGTTCATTCCGACAGGAGATTTTTCCCAGAAATCCAAGAATTGATAGAAAAAGAATATACCGCCAAGCGAATTTCAGAATATGAGAAAGCCTATATTATGTGGAATATAAACGGCAGAAATGGGCAGCCTCCCAGAGCAGGTGAAAATGATACAGTAGTGTATTAAATAAAATGGTAGTCATCATTTCAGAAGAAAACGACATCACTACAAATTTAATCGTTGAGTGGTGTATTGGCTATGATATACCTTGCAAACGGATAAATGCTAATGATTATACCAAATTTAGCCTTGAAATAACAAATGAAAGTGAAGATGTAAGGCTCAATGAACAAAAATTACCCTCTAAAAAAATCTTTTTTAATCGGCGAGGAAAAATCAATATCCTCCCACAGGTCAATTTAAAAGATAAGTGTCTTTTTAATTCTAAAGTTGATTTTCATCACACAAACGATAAAAAATAACTCATTTATGATGGTATATATTTTAAAGAAATAGAAAGCAAGACAAATTAACAAGATTTTCAGCAGAGATGTTGATAAAATAATTTTGCAACTATGTTATTTCTACTTTTCTTTGTATAAGAATTTTTGAAATTGATTGCATAAAGAAAGTATCTTTTTATTAATCGTACTTATGGTATTATGTCTTTTAGCAGGATTTTTTTTCTCTTGTAATTCAACTATGTACCCTCTAAAAAAGGAAAAAGAGATTAATTATATACCCTATTATTTAAAAGTATATGAAGCAGACAGTTTATACATTATTGGGGAATATGAAAGAAGCTATACAATTTTAGATAGTTTGTTTAAAAGCTATGAACCGCTTGATCTGCCTATTTATCAAGAATATGTTACTTACAATAAATTAAAGATAGTTTTAAAAATAAGGATAAAACGAAGCGAATTTTCTGAGTTATTTTCAAAACATGGCTACACAAGAGAATATATAGAAAATGATTCTTTATTGAATAGTTATTACAATAAGAATAAAAAATATTTTGATAATAATTTTAGTGGATTGAGAAAGAATTATCTATCCTCCCTTAATCTTGAATTGAGAAAAACAATTCTTGAAATGAAACAACAAGATCAGTTGTATAGGAAAAAAGAGTATAAAAATCATCTCGAGGAGCAAGAGAGAATAGACTCGCTGAATACCGTTAAGTTGATAACTATTTTTAATACGCTTGGTTATCCTAATGAAAAATTAATAGGAAATTTTTCTATTGATAATACCAATTCAAATATCAGCGCCATACTCTTGCATACAAAAGATTCTATACGGGTAAATTATTTTATGCCAAAAATTTTAGAATATGTTAAGAAAGGGCAAGCATCCCCAAGAGATTATGCTACCATGCAAGACCAGTATTTTTTATATAATGGCGAAGAGCAATATTACGGTACATATACCACTAAGGAAAAAATAACAGTGCCTGTTAGTGAACTAAACAGAAGAAGAAAAACTATAGGCTTGCCAAACTATGACTATGAAAATTGGAGAACTAAAAAGTTATTTTCTGAATATTATTAAAAAATTTATCAACCCTAAAACAAAAATTATGCGAAAATTAGAAGAATTTAAAAGTATCCTAAGTAATGATTCCTTTTTAAATGATGCTTCATTACACAAAATTAACGGTGCCGGAAAAAGTAAATACACCTGTATAGAAAGCACCAGTGAAGGTGACTGCTGTGATTCACAAGTTACCACACAATATGACGAAAACGGTAAAATTATCAGCGAAGAGGTAAATATATATCCTTGTTAAATTAATAAATTATAGTGATTATGAGAAAATTAGAAAAGTTTGCAGCTATCAATTCAAATAGTATTGATAGATTAAGAAAAAGTGAGTCAGATTTAATTAACGGAGGAATAGGAGGGGCGACTTCCTATTGTTCGCAGTACGAGACCACTTGTATTGATAATTGCCAGGATTATCAATGGAGGCATTATAAAGATGGGAATTTAGTTTGGAGTTTAGATCATACTACAGATACAGATTGTCAGTAATTCACTTTTATTGTCTCTAAATATTTGTGAAATGTTAAAATGATTTTAATCATTACCCAGGAAGCCGATTACTCAACCAATATGGTGATTGATTGGCTTCATTTTTTTGGTTTAGATTGGGTTAGGATAAACGAGAATGATATACTCGATATTTCTTTTGCGGGAGAAGATATAAAAGTTAATCATGATCTGTTTAACTTTTTGCTTTCTGAAATTACAGCAGTATGGTATAGAAGGGGAATGTTGAATTTCAAATTTAATGATGTAGAAGACAAAAATATTAATGATTTCAGAAAGATAGAACTTAGTAAGATTCGGGAATTTTTTTACTACAAACTATCATTATTGCCCCATATAAACAGATATACTAACTCAGATGTAAATAAGTTAATTGTTAATGACATAGCAAAAAAATGTGGGCTTATCGTTCCTAAAGATTATTTAGTAAGTGAAAGCAAGTCCCTGAGTAAAATTCAGAAAACTAAAAAACTTGCCACCAAATCTGTTTCAGGAAATACGATGTTTAATTACGAAGAGTTTTATTTTATTGGTTACACCTCAATGATTAAAGACCCTGAAAAAAATCCTGAAACCTTCTTCCCCTCATTGGTTCAAAACTATATTAAAAAGAAATATGAATTAAGAATTTTCTACCTTCACAGAAAATTCTGGTCTATGGCTATTTTTTCTCAAGAAGATGAGCAGACCTCCGTTGATTTTAGAAATTATAATAAAAAAAAGCCAAACAGAAATGTACCTTACAAGTTACCCTTTGAAGTTGAAAGGAAACTTATCGATTTGATGGAAAAATTAAAACTCAACTCAGGTTCAATAGATATGATAGTTACAAACGATAACGAGTTTGTTTTTTTAGAAGTAAACCCGATTGGACAATTTGGTATGGTATCCAATCCCTGTAATTATTATCTTCACCGGGAAATCGCCCATTTTTTTAAGGTTAATAACAAAAATAAAGATTGATAAAATATATGAGTAAAATTGGTGATTTTAAGAAATCGCTTGAAAACAGTAAGTCTGAATTACCATTGGTGCTTCATAATATTGATATAAAACTAAGGGAAAAGATAGTATCCGGAAAAGTGCTGAAAATGAAAAAATACAGGACAAATACTTTCTCAGTTCAAGGCTACTATAAACATGTATCCAGGTTTATATGAAAGATTATTTTAAACTTTTTTCAACCTGTCTTCCAGTTAAAGGATATAAAAGAAGTGCCATAATTGATACTCAAAGAGACAAAATTCAGTTAATTCCAAACGATTTATATGAGATTCTCATAAAAACAGAATACATTGATCTTAAACAAATTTATTCAGAATATGACTCGGAAAATGAGCATACAATAAAAGATTACTTTGATAATTTACTAGAACAGGAATTAGGTTTTTTCTGTACGGAGGAAGAGTTAGATAATTTCCCAAAAATCAGTCTAGAATACCGTTCTCCTTTTTCTATAAATAACTGTATTGTTGAAGAAATGTACGGTTTGCAAAACTATGAGAAATTACTTCCTCAATTAGAAAATATAGGATGTGAGTATTTAGAAATAATTTTATACAAAGAAATCGAAAATGAAACCCTAACATCCCTATTAGATATGTTTTTTTACAGTTCAATAAAAAATATTGGACTTATTATAAAATATGATGCTACCAAAGACAAGGATTTTTTAAAACATATAACATCCACTAAATTACGATTAACCAAAATAATACTTCATTCATCTGAATCAGATGAAAAGCTAGACTACCAAAATTACAATTTAACAGATATTCTTTTCACAAAAAAAGTTTTTGACAGTTTTAAATTTTGTGGTAATGTAAATAGCGGCTATTTTTCCTTAAATATTCAACATTTTACTGAATCTATCAATCATAATACTTGTTTAAATAAAAAAATAGCCATTGACAAAAATGGAAACATTAAAAACTGTCCTGCAATGCCCCTGATTTTGGGAAATATAAAAAACAGTTCTTTAGAGGATATTTTGGCTCATCCCCATTTAAAAAAATACTGGAACATCACCAAAGATCAGATAGAAGTATGCAAAGACTGTGAGTTTCGCTATGTTTGTACCGACTGCCGTGCCTATTTAGAAAACCCGGAAGATATGTATAGCAAGCCTTTAAAATGTGGGTACAATCCTTATACAAATGAATGGGAAGAATGGAGCGCCAACCCGCTAAAACAAAAAGCCATAGAATACTATAATTTAAAAAACTCACCAAACAATAATTAACCCCCTCTTTGCTCTTCATTTAATGTATATAAAACAAACACAAATACCCATCATCTTCAAATACAAATCAGTCATATTGACATCTTAACCTATCAGATTAAAATAACAATCGGTCATACTGACATCTTAATTTATCAGATTATAATAACAATCAATCATATTAGCATCCCAACTCATCAATCTTGCGTTATAACTAATTAAACAACCCTTCAGAATAATCACTAATAAACCCTGAATTTTTTTTAACCCCATATACGCATACCCCTATACCATAATTCCATTTCATTCCTTTTCACTACCTTGCACTAAAATTCTATCTATTATGCGATTGTTTCCCCCCGCTATAACTGCCCTTCTTTTTCTCTTCTCCTGCCAGGCAGATAACGCCGCCCGCAACCCCTACCTGCCCGATGTAAGTTTCAATTTCCAGGTAAACCTAAACCTGCCATTATACAGTTCCTTAAAAATTCCCCTCAACACCCTTTATATTCCAAACGAAGGAGCCGGTGTAAAAGGCGTTTTAGTTATAAATACCGGCGCCGGCTTTATGGCGTGGGAAGCCAGTTGCCCCAACCATACCCCCAGCAGTTGCTCCACCATGGTGATAGTAGAAGGAATTAACTGCCAGTGCACCTGTGAAAATTACAAATACAGCCTCATCACCGGGGGTTTTAATGCCGCAGTTGTTCCCGAAGAAAAACCCTATTCGCTGCTCAATTATAGAGCTAACTTAGAAGGAGATGTGCTGGTGATTTCTAACTAAAACCGAACCGTAACACCCGCTAAAAAGTGACTTCCCGCCTGCGGATAATAGCCCGCTCCCTCTAAAGTGGTGAGTGTTCCATCTTCGTTTTCCACATCATACATATAATAATACCCATTAGAAACATAACGGGCGTTAAAAAGGTTGTTAACCAGCCCGCTAAAAATTATAGACGAAAAAACCCTCCGTGGTTTCCACTCATAATGTACATTGAAATCATGCACAAAATAGGCCTTCAACCGCGATGATGCGGCGTTTGTATTGCTCATATATTGACTGCCCACGTATTTTGAAAGAAAGGAACATTGAAAAGAAGTAATTGGCTGGTAAATGAGACTATTAGCCGCAACCACGCCGGGAGAATAAGAAATAGGCGTAGTGCCCAGCTTTTCAGGAAAACCATTGTGAAACTGTACAAAATCCCTGTTCCGGTTAGTACTCATTCCCAAAACGGGCTTCACAACCCACTTTTTCCAAAAACGGAGGGAAGCCTCTAACTCCACTCCCAACCGATAACTTTTGCCGCTATTGGTACGAATGGCATTCCCCACGTCATCCAACGCTCCCGTGAGCACCAACTGGTTTGCATAGCGCATATAATACAAGTTAGCATTCACCTCAACACCTGGCTTAGCATAGCGCCAGCCTGCTTCTATATCATGCAGTTGTTCAGGCTTAGGGCTCCCATTTTCATAATCCGTGCGGTTAGGCTCGCGGTGCGCCACAGCGTATGAAAAATAAAAGCGGGCATGTTCATTTAGCCAAAAACTCCCTCCCGCTTTAGGATTAAAAAATACAAACATATCACCCACCGGCATCAATTCCTCACCGGCAGCCTTATAATAAACCGTGCGCAGTTGCAAATCTCCAAATACAGTCCAGCGCTTTCCCAACCTAATCGTTGCCTTGACATAACTATTCATGTCCATCTTTTTACCATACCCATCATAATAACGCTCCCCTATTTCATTTTCGCCCGCATAGCGCGCCCAGATAACTTCTCCGAAATGAGCCCCTTCATATATATTCCACGCTCCCCCAAAAATATAAGTTGTGCGTTCACCCTCATAAACTGCCGAGCCCACTAATCCATAAAAATCATTATCCAGCCAACGCCTCCTAATTAAATCAGTAGTCTCAATCGCCGTTTCTCCAGGCAGGAGAGGAGCGAGGCCATACTCCTCAAAAGGCTCATCTTCCCTATACTGTTCAAAAAAACCCTTGCCATGTGTATAATGAACCGCCAGCCGCATATTCCAATGCCTATCTATACTATTAGCCCAGTGAAGTTGAAAATGATGTTGTTGATATGTATCCACCTCATTATCATAAAACTGTATCGCCCCATCCTCATCGGTGTACATCCCAGACGGATTAAAGGTACGATGGGTTTGCAACGTTTCCGCATCAACCCCATTCCATGCCTGGTAGGTAATTTCCTGCCCCCCGAAAAGCAGCGCTTTGAGAGATGAATTTTTAGTTTGATGAGTCGCTTGCAGAAAATACGATTTCAAATTAGAAAAAGCCCTGTCTATATACCCATCTGAAGCAATGGCAGACAGCCTTCCTGTGAGCTCCACAGCATGGTTTAGCTTGCCGGTGCTAAAGGCAACACTGTGTTTGCGGGTGTTGAAACTGCCAAACGAATTGGCGAATTCTGCAAAAGGTTTTTCGCTGGCACGGGTAGTGAGCAGGTGCAGGCTGGCGCCAAAAGCCCCCGCTCCATTAGTAGAAGTTCCCACCCCACGCTGCAACTGGATACTTTCTGTAGAAGAAATAAAATCTGGCAAATCTACCCAAAAAGTTCCCTGCGACTCTGCATCGTTATAAGGAATTTCGTTAATAGTTACATTTACACGCGTGGCATCGCTCCCACGTATGCGTATGCCCGTGTAGCCCACGCCTGCACCCGCATCGCTGGTGCTCACTACACCCGGCAGGTAACCCAGTAAAATAGGTATGTCTTGCCCCAGGTTTCGGGGGGCTATATCCTGTGCAGTAATGTTAGAAAAGGTTACAGGAGTATTGGTTTGCGCCCGAAGAGCCGTAACAATAACCTCTTTCAAGAACACCTCTTTACCAGCAAGGCTATCCCCAGACTGGGCGGCTGCCGCCCAGGCCATTATTCCTGCCAGAAAACTATAAAAACGCCGTTTCATATATACAACAGTAACTATAAAAGGGTGTTTTTTTAAAGGCTGATGTGTGAAAGCAGACTATTTAACTAACTTAGTTCCGATAGCGGGAAATTTTTCTTTTCCCTTGGCGGCATTACCCGCCCAGGTTCGTTGGGTATAATCTCAGCTTGTTTTTAGAAGCACCCCTTTTGGTATAAGAAGCAAAGATATAAAAAAAGGAGATAATCATTTAGTTAGATTAGCAAAAGTGTGGCTCTACTGCACTACTTCAGAAATCCTCTTGGATGTTGCCTGAGCCAGTATTGCTGACTGTTGCTAGAACTATCGTTGCCTGAGCCAATATTGCTGAACCAATATTGCTGAACCAATGTTGCCTGAGCCTGTCGAAGGCAACGTATTATAATAAAATAACAACTTTGAACCATCAAACCGAATACAGTATTGCTGAAC
>CAYLNL010000007.1:155458-182018 GCA_964385175.1 uncultured Flavobacteriaceae bacterium
ATAATAAAATAACAACTTTGAACCATCAAACCGAATACAGTATTGCTGAACCCCTGTTGCCAGAACCAATGTTGCCTGAGCCTGTCGAAGGCAACGTATTATAATAAAATAACAACTTTGAACCATCAAACCGAATACAGTATTGCTGAACCCCTCTTGCCAGAACCCCTGTTGCCTGAGCTTGCCGAAGGCAACATATTATAATAAAATAACAACTGTTTAACTAATAAAAATATGGCTCATTATAACTCGGTGGCTCAGTCTGCCGAAGCCGCGGGTTCCTTAACTCCAGTCGCTGAATTACCATATTGCGTATAATTCTTTGAGATACGGCGAAGCAACTCTAAATCGCCTTTTATCAAAGCCTCTTTTTTCTTCCGGCTCCATTTTTGGATTTGTTTTTCGCGATAAAACGCCTCATCAATTCGTTGAAATTCTTCAAAATACAATAGTTTAACAGGAAGCCTTTTCCGGGTATGGTTGGCGCCTTCACCTGCCTGATGTTGAGCCAAACGAGTCTCTAAATTAATAGTACTGCCAGTATAATAACTGCCATCAGCGCATTCTAAAATATACATATACCCTTTCATTAAGATATGTTTAAATAGGCTATTACTTTCTTATTCAGAATTTTTTATTGTTATTTGCTTCCACACTATTTTTAATATTGACTACCTTATAAAACCAGGATTCTCTTAAACGTGTATTTGTGAGTTGGCAGATATAGTTTATACATACATTCCCGGGAAATTTGAAGGAAATAAAAAAGTAAAATAAAGATTTATTAAATTCATAATACCGTTACATTACAGCTCGCAATACCGCAGTTATACGCATGGCAAGACGCTCTGCCTCTTCTTCTGACCAGCCCATCCGTATAGCTATAGAAAGCGTTCTGCCCATCCAGTAGTCCGATTGTGGAAATGTGAAGAGGCTATAATCAGGTGCATACGCTCTTACTTCTTGCGGTAGTCTGCCCAGGGTTTTTAGATTTTTCAAGTGTTCCCATCTCCCAATATAGTGCCAGTTATTAGTAAACCAATGAAAACAGCCGCCCATCCCTTGTTCACTTAAAGATTGTTGCGCCCGTTCAGCACTCGCTTTATCGGGGAGAAACAGGTTTAGAAAAGAATAGTTTTCCTCTCCCCCTGCGGGAATTCTATGGAATGAAACACCCGGAATACTGCTTACCGCCTCTCGCAGGCGGGTGTAATTTTTTTTCTGAATACCAATAAACTCTTCCAATCGCATAAGCTGAGCAACCCCTACCGCCGCCTGGAGTTCAGAGATGCGGAAATTATAACCCAGGAAAGGGTGGGTTTCTAACCCCCTGTCTGTTCCTATGTGGTCATGCCCGTGGTCAGAATATTTGTGGGCATTTTCTGCGAAATTAGAATTATTGGTGATGAGGGCACCTCCTTCACCGCAGGTAACAGTTTTCACAAAATCGAATGAAAAGCAACCCATATCTCCATAACTGCCTAATGGTTTTCCTTGATAGAAACCTCCTATCGCCTGGCAGGCATCTTCCACGAGCAAGAGATGGCGCTGGCGACAAATGGTTTTCAACTCTTCCAACTGGGCAACCCCGCCGCACATGTGAACAGGCATCACGGCTTTAGTTTTAGAAGTAATAGCCCGTTCTGTCGCTGCCGGGTTAAGAGTTAGCGTATCGTCTATCTCCACAGGAATGGGAATGGCGCCCAGCGCCAAAATAGCCTCAAAGCTGGCTATAAAAGTAAAAGAAGGCACAATAACCTCATCGCCAGCGCCTATGCCAGCGCTGGCAAGCGCAACGGTTAGGGCGGCGGTGCCGCTGCTCACTAATAGAGCGTGTTGCACCTGCATTTTTTCAGTTAAAAGTTTTTCAAACTCTTTGGCTTTCCATACCCCGTTGCGCATTCCATCGAAGCCATAGCGCATTAAAATACCTGTATCCATCACCTCGTTTACATGCGTTCTCTCCAATTCTCCAAAAAGTTCAAATCCCGGCATTTTTAAATAAATTATTCCTGGTGCAAAAATATAAAAGTGTTTTGGGTTAGGGATACCAAAAGCCGCCTCTCTTTATATGAGTAGTGAGAGCTGTAACTAAAAAAGCAGTGAAATCTTTTTAAGAAATGAAAAGCTTACTATATTTGCAATCGCAAAACAGGAGAAGTGGCAGAGCGGTCGAATGCGGCGGTCTTGAAAACCGTTGAGGGTAATACCTCCGGGGGTTCGAATCCCTCCTTCTCCGCCTAAAACCTTGTAATAGAAATAGTTGCAAGGTTTTTTTCTTTTCCCTAACACTATCAATTTTTTTATTGTGGGTGCTATAGCAGAAGCGGGAGGTTTTTGAAAGGTAAAAAACAAGCCGGCATTTTTTTATAGTTCAGGAATTTTTCATAATTTGCATAAACCGTTTAGCATTCTCTTTACATGTTACATTCCTTTTTTAAGGAGAATGATGCAACTGGTGGATGGAAATTTGTAAAACCTATATCTTTCACAAACATGATACCTAAAAAAGAGCTATTAGAACTGGCAGAGGCTCGTCAGCCATTATGTGTTTCCATTTTCATACCTACCCACCGTACCGGGAGGGAAACGCTCAAGGGAGAAGATTCATTATTGCTTAAAAACCAACTGAAAGAAGTGAAACTTCAATTAGAGGGGCGTGGTATGAATGTAGCTGATAGTGAAGCTTTTTTGAAACCGGCCCAGGAATTAATTGAAAATAGTGAGTTCTGGAGGCATCAATCAGATGGATTGGCGATTTTTATAGCGGGCAATTTTTTCAGAAAATATAGTGTTCCGCTGTATTTTGAAGAATATGGGTATGTTTCTGATGAATTTTACTTGAAACCACTGATGCCATTGTTTAACGGGGATGGGTTGTTTTATCTCCTCGCACTGAAAATGGATGAGGTGAAGTTTTATAAAGGCACCCGCTATAGCATTGCCGAGATAGAGCTAAGCGATAGGGTACCTTCTCGGCTGGAAGATGTGGCGGGGTATGATTATGAACAAAAGGGGTTGCAGTTTAGAACACAACCGGGAAATAGGGGAGGAGGTATGTTTCATGGTCATGGGGAGGAAGCTGATGCGAAAATGAAAAATGAATTGTTGCGCTATTTCAGGGCGGTTAATAATGGCATTTTGCCTCTTCTTCCTGCAAACCACACCCCACCGCTGGTGCTGGAGTGTTTACCGTTTCATTTTTCTATTTACCAGGAAGTGAATACCTATCGCAATCTCTTTTCCCAACCTATTTCCCGAAATTCGGCGGAGGTAGATGTGTTGTTACTACATGAAAAAGCCTGGGGCATATTACAGGATTATTTTGACCAGCATCGCCGCGAAAAAATACAGCAATTTCTACAATGGCAGGGTACAGGCAAAACTTCCTCTGGCATACGGGAAATTTTGCCCGAAGCTTTTCGGGGGAAGGTAGATGCCCTTTTCCTGGAAAAACAGGCAGATATATTTGGCACATACCATAGAGAAACCTTTGAGGTGGAATTGGATGAAGAACATATTGCCACTAATATTTCTTTGTTGAACCTTCTTGCCATAAAGGTTTTTGAACAGGGTGGAGCCGTTTTTTTTTGATGGAAAAAGAGGATATGCCCGATACATCTTCCCCAATAAATGCCTTATACCGGTATTAAACCAGTTTCTATTACGGGGACTAAAATTTATTTTAGATATTTATAGCTGCGATAGTTTTAGCAGGCGATTAGTTAGTTGCATCTGTTTGCCGGTGTCTCGTGGGATATTACTGTATGAATAAATTAGATAGGTTGGTTTAGCATACAAAATTTCAAATCTCAATGCCCGTATCTCGCCTTAAAACAGTATTTCAATTAAAAATTACCCTCTCAGTCGCCTCAATTCGGCATAACGCTCATATACACTAAGGGCATTCAGGTAAGAGATGATGTACCCATTTTTTCCGTCTAAAAAACCCAATCGCCAAAAATAATGGTTCCAGAATTTATAGGCTGGTTTCACATACCGGCGAAACCAGTTGGGGTGCGCCCCTTTCCGGTATTCTTCAAAACCTCGCAACTTGCCATATAACAACATTTTTCGTTTATACTCTCCATAGTTTTTATAAAAATAATGAGGCAGCTTGTTTTTTAAAACACCTGTTTTTCCATTTACCGCCAAATCTTCGTGCACTATTTTTTCGGGTTTAAAATAAACGGCTTCTTTTTTAAATAGCCGATACACCTTATCGGTCTGGAGCCCGCTGTATCTCAATGGTTTATTATTTATAATAAACTGCCGGTACATATAGTAAGCTTCGCAAGTATATGGAGAGCAAATAGTTTCCTGAATTTCTTGCTGCAAGACTTCCGTGATGCGCTCATCGGCATCTATAAATAGCACCCATGAATGAGAAGCCTGTTGCAGGGCAAAAGATTTTTGGGCGGTGAAATTTTCAAAAGGATGTTGCAGCGCTATTATATTGGGGTAACTTTTTAAAAATTCCCACGTACCGTCAGTACTGTAAGAGTCTGTCACCACAATCTCATCGGCAAAAGCAAGGCTTTGCAGGCAAGCTGCAATATGCTCTATTTCGTTGTAAGTAATAAGTACAGCTGATATTTTTGCTGGTGGGTTCAAAAAGCCTGTTTTTTTTGACTGCGTTCCTCAAACATTCTATATTGGTAGGTTATAGTCTCGGAGCGCCTGGTTAAGGGAGGTTTTTTTATCGGTGCTTTCCTTTCGCTTGCCAATAATAAGAGCGCATGGTACCTGGTACACGCCTGCCGGGAATTTTTTGGCATAGCTGCCTGGAATTACTACAGATTGGGCGGGTATGCTGCCCTTCCTTTCCACGGGAGTATCCCCGGTAACGTCTATAATTTTGGTAGAACCCGTGAGCACCACATTCGCTCCGAGAACTGCTTCCCGCTCCACTCGCACACCTTCTACCACAATACAGCGGGAGCCAATAAAAACATCGTCTTCAATAATTACAGGATTTGCCTGCACAGGCTCTAAAACGCCACCCACGCCTGCGCCCCCGCTCAGGTGCACCCGCTTGCCTACCTGGGCGCAACTGCCCACGGTAGCCCAGGTATCTATCATAGTTCCCTCATCTACATACGCACCAATGTTTATATAACTGGGCATAAGAATAACGCCCGGGGCTATATAGGCGCCATAGCGCGCTACTGCATGAGGCACTACCCGGATTTTTTTCTGGGCGTATCCCTTCTTTAATGGAATTTTATCGTGAAATTCCAGCGGGCCGGCTTCTGTAACCTCCATCTGGCGCATGGAAAAATACAATAGTACTGCTTTTTTTATCCATTCATTCACCCGCCAGTTATTGCCATGAGGCTCAGCCGCGCGCAGCGAACCGCTATCTACTTTCTCTATTACCTCTTCAATGGCGTGTAGGGTGGCAGGCTCATTTAAAAGCAACCGGTTTTCCCAGGCTTTTTCCACGAGCGTTTGCAGTTGGTTCATACGTTGTTACGGTTTTTAACAAAGATAGGTTCTTTTGTAAATATAGCGGGAGAAGTTTCGGGCTATCTCAAATTAGCCGTATTTTTGTAGAAAAAGAATGGCTCGTATCCTGGCCTTAGATTATGGTGAAAAACGCACGGGCATTGCGGTAACCGATGAGCTGCAATGCATTGCTTCAGCGCTTACTACTGTTCCCACAAAAGGGTTGTTGCTTTTTTTGAAAGATTATATGGCGAAAGAAAAAGTTGAAAAGATTTTGGTGGGTGAGCCGAAACGACATAGTGGCGAATCGCCTGCCTTAGAGGGTGCCATTCAGGAATTTATAAAAAGGTTTCAAAAAGAAGAAGTTTCTGTTCCTGTGGAAAGGATAGATGAGCGATTTACCTCTAAAATGGCTTTTAGAACCCTGTTAGATGCGGGATTGAAAAAGAAACAGCGACGAGATAAGGGGCTGATAGATAAAATAAGCGCTACACTTATTTTGCAATCCTATTTAGATGGGAAAAAAAGGGCATAGAGTGATAGAAGAGGCGCTATGGCAGACACTTTAAAAATTAGTAGATTTGAAAAAATTTGTTGAACAAACCTTACGCACATGATTTTACCCATTGTAGCATACGGAGATGCTGTGTTGCGAAAAAAAGCTTTGGCTATTTCTCCCGATTATCCAGAGTTAAAGCTACTCATCGCTAATATGTTCGAAACTATGTACAACGCTTTTGGGGTGGGTTTGGCAGCTCCCCAGGTAGGGCTTCCTATACGGTTGTTTATAATAGATACTGCCGGCTTTGCTGAGGATGAGAAACTTACGGAGGCAGAAAAAAAAGAGCTCAAAAATTGCAAGAAGGTATTTATTAACCCTACTCTTTTGCTGGAGCAAGGTGAACCCTGGGTATTTAATGAAGGGTGTTTGAGTATTCCTGACATACGGGAAGATGTTTCCCGAAAAGAAACCATTCGCATAGAGTATTACGATGAGGGGTTTACAAAACATACGACAGATTATGGCGGGCTTATAGCTCGTGTTATTCAGCATGAGTATGACCATATAGAAGGAATTTTGTTTACTGACAGGCTTTCTCCTTTAAAGAAACGCTTGCTTAAGGGTAAACTCACAGATATTACCAAAGGAAAGGTAAAGGCAGACTACAAGATGCGTTTTCCGGGAAGATAATCTCATGAGGCAGCGCTAATTGTGAATATGCTTGTGTAATGGTGCGGCGGAAATTTTTGTATATTGCAACTTAAATTCCAAAAATAGTAGTTATGAAGGCATATAACTGGGTGTTTTTCTTATCAGTATCAATAGCTACAGCGCAAACCATTACGCAGCAGGGAGTTACTGCAAATAGTGTGAAACTTGGGGAGTTCGCTTTCGGCAATAATCCAAATGCTATAGATTTTTATACTATGATTCGCAATAAGGTGGGCTATGATGTGCGCGATAAGAAAGTAAGTATTAAGGATATAGAAGGCAGCATGTACATCACTGATTATTTCCTGCCTGGCACGGTTTACTATAACGGCGAAGACCAGGGTATTCATTACCTGCGCTACGATGCGTATAATGACGAGGTGGAAGTAAAAAAAGAGCAATTTGAAGAAGGTCCTATACAGGCGCTCCTGAAAACAGCCGTTATTTCTTGTAACATAGATAACGAATCGCTTTTTTATATGCCGCATATACGCCCCGATAATAACCGGGCTGAGGGTTATCTTTTTGAGCTGCATAAGGGTAAGAAGTATGAGGTATATATGCGAAAAAGTAAACTCTTTAAGGAGGCCAAAAAAGCCCAGACTTCTTTGCAAGGCTCTTTTCCGCCTCGCTTGATTGACCAGGTAGAATATTATTATAAAAAAACAGGCGATGCAGCTATTCCTATATATCTTGGGGCTAAAAAGAAAGAACTGCTCGCTCATTTTCCAGACGACAAAAAGACGCTGGAAACATATATAAAAGAGCAGCATCTCGATATAGCTACGTCTAAAGATGTATTGCAACTTTTTTTATACATGGAAACGCTTCCGTAACAGCAGTGCAGAAGGGTGCGATTGGGAATAATTTTCCCTAAAAGAATGTAGAAAAACTAAGGTGAATAGTGGCATTGGAAAGTTTTAAAGGTTGTTCTTTTACTTTTCCAATAGCATATTGCATTTTCAATAACCCGCCGGCGCTTCGTAAACCCGCCCCCAAACCAATTCCGTATAGCGTTTTCTCTGTCCCTGCCATGGCGTCTTTAACGTACCCAGCATCTATAATAGAATTTACATACAATGAATTGGAGAGCGCATACCGGTATTCTGTGTTGGTTATGGTATAGAAAGTTGCCGGCAGCACATTTTCCTGGAATCCCCGAAGAGAAGAAATTCCCCCTAACCAAAATCTTTCGCCAGTGAAATAGGTGTTAGACTGTATGCCTTGAAGCACGTTCCTCAAAAAAATATAATTTCGCCTGTCTAATTGAAACTGATATTGAATATCTGTGGCAATTTTTTGTTGACCTGTCTGCTCTCCCTCAGCCATCCGCTTCCCCGAAAATAATGCTACGTTTATAAACATTTTATCACCTAATAAGGGTTGCGCCAATCCTCTTACCCTTTGAGTAACCTGTAGTTTGTAGAAAAACGAGCGAAAATCAGCCGCATCCCCGGCGCCAGAAGATGATATATTGCTGGAAACTACCCCCTCAATCCCTGCCCGTACCGCCCAGCGGAGATTCCAGCTATAACTTATACCCAGGGCGGTGGTGGTATTATTAAAGGTAGAATCTTGTTTCACAATATTCAAACTTGCCTGGATGCCAAAAGGCGACTTCCTTATATAAGGAAGGGTTACTTCCGCCAGTAAAGCCGTTTGCTGGTTTCCATTATTTCGCCAATTAATAAGTAATTCTTCTCCTGCATTGAGGTTATTCACCAGTTTCATATTCACATACCCGTTTAACTTTACATTTCTATCCTCCTCATCGGTAGCAAAGCCCACGAAGCCATCAAAATAATTGCTTTTAACCCGCTCCAAATACAAAAATACCAATGTAGAATCTTCTGTAAACAACATTTCAGGGGGTTTAATTTCTCTCGCAAACCCTACTTGCGATAGCCTCACGGAAGCCTCTATAACTGTATTCCGTTGAAAAACAGCTCCTTTCTTCAACCTCGTTCCATACCTTATAAAAGACAAAGGAAAACGGTCATATCCCTTTATCACAACTCCATCAACCCGTCTTTTTTGCGTGGTAGCTATCATGAGCGAACTCTCTAAAACACCCTCCTTACTACCCATATTTTGCAACTGCACCTCGGCGAAAGCATCGCCCATTTTTTCATAATAACTTACCACTTCATTGAGAAATACCTCAGTATCCCCAAAAGGAATTTCCACCGCATTATCTGTTAATTTCCATCCATCCCTTAAAAAAGATTCTATCGCTGTTTTAGAAAATTTGGCATCTTCTACATTGCTTTTATAATAAATAATATGAGAATTGGTTCGCACCCCCAACCTTGCATATCCCATGAATAAACTATCAGATACCCGCACAATAGAATCTACCGTAGCATTTAAATACCCCTGGCGGGAGAGCGCCAGTTCTAATTGCGCCGCCTCTTTGTATATAGATTGTAAATTAGTATGTAGCTGGTTGAAACCTACCTGGTTTATAGCAGCCATCTCCAGGCTGTCTATACTTGTTATATTCAATCTAAAAGATTGACTGCGCAAATACAGAGCCCCAGCCATAAAAAAAAATACACTCAGTAAAATACACCCCTGTTTCAAAGATGGTTCTTTTATATAGTAAGTAACGAAAAAAACGCTGTTCCCGTGTTTCAACGTAAAACTCAAAAAACAAATTAAAAAAAAAATAAATAGGCAACATTTGAATTGTTCAAAAATATTTCTACCTTTGCAGCCCCTTTAAAATACCTCCTCACTGAAAAGGAGGGAGGGAATTTTTGTAAGTAATATTAAATTTTTATAGAACAGATATGCCAACCATCTCGCAATTAGTAAGAAAAGGAAGAATGTCCTTAGCCAAAAAAAATAAATCGGCTGCCTTACAATCGTGCCCTCAGCGAAGAGGCGTTTGCACGCGAGTATATACCACCACACCCAAAAAACCCAACTCGGCTATGCGCAAAGTAGCCAGGGTGCGGCTCACCAACGGCAATGAGGTAAATGCGTATATCCCCGGTGAAGGACACAACCTCCAGGAGCACTCCATAGTTTTGGTGCGAGGCGGTAGAGTTAAAGATTTGCCGGGAGTTCGTTATCATATTGTGCGAGGCGCTTTAGATACGGCTGGTGTGGCAGGAAGAACCCAGCGCCGCTCTAAATATGGTGCAAAAAGACCTAAACCCGGACAAGCTGCCGCTGCTCCCAAGAAAAAATAAATCAATTATATAAAAATAAAAAATTAGTCTCTAACCATGAGAAAAAAACAAGCCAAAAGACGCCCGTTACTTCCCGACCCAAAATTTAATGACCAGTTAGTAACCCGTTTCGTAAATAATTTAATGTGGAGAGGCAAAAAATCAATAGCCTTTAAGATATTTTACGATGCTATGGACATTGTAGAACAAAAAAAACCAGATGCCGAAAAAGAATCTCTTCAGGTTTGGAAGGATGCGTTGTCTAACGTGATGCCTCACGTAGAAGTGCGCAGCCGGCGTGTGGGAGGCGCTAACTTCCAGATACCTATGCAAATACGGCCCGACCGTAAAGTATCTGTAGCCATGAAGTGGTTAATTGGGTATGCCCGCAAGCGCAATGAAAAATCTATGGCGCAAAAATTAGCCGCTGAAATCCTTGCAGCTGCCAAAGAAGAAGGCGCCGCCGTAAAAAAGAAAGTAGATACCCATAAAATGGCAGAAGCTAATAAAGCCTTCTCACACTTCAGATTCTAAAAACCCTCACCATATTATAGTAAAGCAAACATGTCAAGAGATTTAAAATATACCCGAAATATAGGCATCGCCGCACATATAGACGCCGGAAAAACCACTACCACTGAGCGCATTCTCTTTTATACCGGCGTGTCTCACAAAATAGGAGAGGTGCATGAGGGCGCTGCTACTATGGACTGGATGGAGCAGGAACAAGAACGGGGTATTACTATTACTTCTGCTGCTACTACTTGTATGTGGAATTTTCCTACTAAACAGGGGCAACCTATAGACCAAACCAAATCCTATCATTTTAATATTATTGACACACCCGGGCACGTGGATTTTACAGTTGAGGTAAACCGTTCTCTTCGCGTATTAGATGGGTTAGTGTTCTTGTTTAGCGCTGTGGATGGAGTAGAACCTCAATCGGAGACTAACTGGCGACTGGCTGATAACTACAAGGTGCCGCGTATGGGCTTTGTAAATAAAATGGACCGCCAGGGTTCTGATTTTATAGGAGTATGCAACCAGGTGAAGGAGCGGCTTAAATCTAAAGCGGTTCCTATTGTATTGCCCATTGGGGAAGAAGCCGATTTTAAAGGTGTTGTAGATTTGGCAGCCAATAAAGCTATTATATGGCACGATGATAATTATGGCTCTACGTATGATGTGGTTGAGATTCCGGCTGATATGAAAGAAGAAGTTCATACCTATCGTGCACAACTGATTGAAGCGGTGGCTGAATATGATGAAAAGCTGATGGAAAAATTCTTTGAAGATGAAAATTCTATCACTGAAGACGAAATTCATGCAGCCCTGCGAGCGGCAGTAATGGATATGAGCATCATTCCTATGACCTGTGGCTCATCTTTTAAGAATAAAGGCGTTCAGTTTCTGTTAGATGCTGTTTGCAGATACCTTCCATCGCCTATTGATAAAGAAGCTATCACAGGTGTTAACCCCGATACTGGCGCTGAAGTTTCCAGGAAACCCGACCCCAAAGCCCCTTTTGCGGCCTTAGCTTTTAAAATTGCTACCGACCCTTACGTGGGGCGGTTAGCTTTTTTCCGGGCTTACTCAGGAAGGTTAGATGCCGGCTCATACGTGTTGAACACGCGCTCTGGCAACAAAGAAAGAATTTCCCGTATCTACCAGATGCACGCTAACAAGCAAAATGCTATTGAATATATTGAAGCGGGAGACATAGGTGCTGCCGTGGGATTTAAAGATATTAAAACCGGCGATACATTGTGTGATGAAAAGCATCCTATTGTGTTGGAAAGCATGATATTCCCGGAACCGGTGATTGGAATTGCGGTGGAGCCTAAAACAAAAGCAGATGTGGACAGGCTGGGTATGTCCTTAGCTAAATTAGCAGAAGAAGACCCTACTTTCCAGGTAAAAACTGATGAGGCTAGCGGGCAAACTATTATTTCAGGTATGGGTGAGCTTCACCTGGAAATAATTGTTGACCGTTTACGACGGGAATTTAAAGTTGAAGTAAACCAGGGGCAGCCGCAGGTAGAATATAAAGAATCGCTCACTGCTAAAGCAGAGCATAGAGAGGTGTATAAGAAACAAACGGGTGGGCGCGGTAAGTTTGCTGATATTATCTTTACTATTGAGCCTGCTGAGAAAGATAAACCTGGTCTTGAATTTGTCAATGAAATAAAAGGAGGTAATATTCCCAAAGAATATGTTCCTTCCATAGAAAAAGGTTTTCGCGAAGCTATGAAAAATGGGCCCTTGGCAGGGTTTGAATTAGAGGGTATGAAAATAGCTCTTAAAGATGGCTCGTTCCATGCGGTAGACTCTGATTCGCTTTCCTTTGAATTGGCTGCCCGCTTAGGGTTTAAAGAAGCTGCCCGCGCTGCCAAACCTGTGCTCATGGAGCCTATTATGAAATTAGAGGTGCTTACCCCCGAAGAAAATATGGGTGATATTGTAGGAGATTTAAACCGCCGCCGTGGGCATGTAAATGCTATGGACGACCGCGCCGGTTCTAAAGTTATCCGGGCTGAAGTTCCCTTGTCTGAAATGTTTGGCTATGTAACTTCTCTCCGCACCCTTTCATCTGGAAGAGCCACCTCTACAATGGAATTTTCTCATTATGCCCAAACACCTCCCAACATTGCTGAAGAGGTTATTAAAAAAACAAAAGGCGTTAACGTATAATCTGTAAACCATGAGTCAGAAGATTCGTATAAAACTAAAATCATACGACCATAATTTGGTGGACAAATCTGCCGAAAAAATTGTGAAAACCGTAAAAACCACCGGCGCTATTGTAACGGGGCCTATTCCGCTACCAACACACAAAAAGATATTTACTGTATTACGCTCTCCCCACGTAAATAAAAAATCCAGGGAGCAGTTTCAGTTAAGTTCACACAAACGCCTGCTAGATATTTACAGTTCGTCTGCCAAAACCATTGATGCCTTGATGAAGTTAGAGCTTCCCAGCGGTGTGGAAGTAGAAATTAAAGTTTGATAAAAAAGTAAATGCCTCATCGTGCCATAGAAGAACAAAATAATGAGGCGCTGTGTATATAATTAATTTAGTATAAAATATGTCTGGGTTAATAGGTAAAAAAATAGGAATGACCAGTGTTTTTGATGAAAACGGGAAAAATATTCCCTGTACTGTCATTGAAGCCGGTCCGTGCACAGTTACCCAAATAAAAACCAAAGAGGTAGATGGGTATGAAGCCCTCCAGCTTGGTTTCGATGACAAAAAAGAGAAACAAACCAATAAAGCTGAAGCTGGACACTTCCAGAAAGCAGGGGTTTCTCCAAAAAAGAAAGTTGTTGAATTTCAAGCGTTTGAAGGAGAATATAAATTAGGAGATACCATTTTGGTTACTCATTTTAAAGAAGGAGAGTATGTAGATGTGGCAGGTATTTCCAAGGGAAAAGGCTATCAGGGTGTAATTAGGCGTCATGGTTTTGGAGGGGTAGGGCAAAACACACATGGACAGCATAACCGGCTTCGGGCGCCAGGCTCTATAGGCGCTTCTTCTTTTCCATCCCGTGTTTTTAAAGGAATCCGAATGGCAGGTAGAATGGGGGGAAAACAAGTAACCGTTCAGAATTTGCAAGTAGTAAAAATAGTTCCCGAGCAAAATGTCATCCTTTTAAAAGGAGCTATTCCCGGGCATAAGAACTCCTATCTAATTATTCAGAAATAATGGAAGTAGCAGTAATAAATATAAACGGGAAAGAAACGGGTAGAAAAGTTACCCTTTCAGACGAGGTTTTTGGCATTGAGCCAAATCATCATGTTGTTTACCTGGATGTAAAACAATACCTTGCCCACCAACGACAAGGCACTCATAAGGCTAAAGAAAGAGCTGAAATAGCTGGTAGCACCCGTAAAATAAAACGCCAGAAAGGCACTGGCGGCGCTCGCGCCGGTAGTATAAAATCACCGGTATTTGTAGGAGGGGGAAGGGTGTTTGGTCCCCGCCCGCGAGATTACGCCCAGAAACTCAATAAAGATGTGAAACGGTTAGCCCGCAAATCTGCGCTAAGTATAAAGGCTAAAGAAAAAGCCATTATCATTTTAGAAGATTTTAATTTAGATGCGCCTAAAACCAAAGAGTTTACCAATATTTTGAAAGCATTGGGATTGGGGGATAAAAAATCTTTGTTTGTGTTGGGAGATAGAAATAATAATGTATATTTGTCATCCCGTAATTTAACGCATTCTGAAGTTATAATTAGCTCAGAATTAAGCACATACAAAATAATAAACACCGATAACCTGGTGCTTTTGGAAGGGGCTTTGGCGGGAATTGAATTGAATGCACGTAAATAAAAAGTAACATGAATGTGTTAATTAAGCCAGTTATCACAGAGAAAGCGAATACGCAGAGTGAATCTCACAGCCGGTATTCTTTTCTGGTGGATTTTAAAGCGAACAAGATTGAAATTAAAAATGCCGTTGAAAACGCCTATGGTGTAAAGGTGGAGAAAGTTCGTACCATGAATTATAGCCCTGAACGAAAAATACGCTACACCAAAAACGGTATTCAAGAAGGCAAAGCAGGTGCATTTAAAAAAGCTGTTGTTCAGATAGCTGAAGGAGAAACCATAGATTTTTATAGTAGTATATAAGCCACAACCATGTCTGTTAGAAAATTAAAACCCACCACTCCCTCCCAGCGATTTAGAATAGTAAATACGTTTGACGCTCTTACTACAGATAAACCGGAAAAGAGCTTGTTAGTTCGCTTAAAAAGAACGGGGGGACGAAATAACCAGGGAAAAATGACCATGCGCTATATAGGAGGCGGTCATAGAAAAAAATATAGAATTATAGATTTTAAAAGGTCTAAAACTAACATGGAAGCTATTGTAGCATCCATCCAGTATGACCCTAACCGCACGGCTTTTATTGCACTCATTCAATATACTGATGGTGAAAAAGCGTATATCATTGCTCAAAATGGCTTGCGGGTAGGACAAACTATTCTATCGGGTACGGGAGCGCCTCCTGAAATAGGCAATGCCTTATTTTTAACGGATGTTCCTTTAGGAACGGTTATTTCCTGTATAGAACTGCGCCCCGGACAAGGAGCTGTGTTAGCCCGTTCTGCCGGCGCATTCGCCCAATTAATGGCGCGAGATGGTAAATATGCTACTATTAAGTTGCCTTCCGGTGAAACCCGTATGGTGCTTACTGCGTGTATGGCTACCATCGGGGCAGTATCTAATGCCGACCATCAACTTATTGTCTCCGGTAAAGCCGGCAGAAGTCGCTGGTTGGGAAGAAGACCCAGAACCCGCGCGGTAGCTATGAACCCTATCGATCACCCTATGGGTGGAGGCGAAGGAAGGGCTTCGGGAGGACACCCCAGGTCTCGAAAAGGTATTCCAGCCAAAGGCTATAGAACCCGTTCTAAAACCAAGGCAAGCAATAAATATATATTAGAGCGTAGAAAAAAATAAAAGCAGTAAAAAATGTCGCGTTCACTAAAAAAAGGACCGTATGTTCACCATAGTTTAAACAAGAAGATTCAAGTAAATGTTGAATCTGGTAAGAAAACGGTTATAAAAACCTGGTCTCGGGCGTCTATGATTACTCCTGATTTTGTAGGACAAACCATAGCGGTGCATAACGGTCGTCAATTCATCCCGGTATATATTACTGAAAATATGGTAGGGCATAAATTAGGAGAATTTTCACCTACCCGAACTTTCAGAGGTCATGCCGGCGCCAAAAAAGATAAGGGAAAAAAATAACAGCATATCATGGGAGTTCGTAAAAAAGAAAGAGCCGATCAAATAAAAGAGACTAAAAAGAATGTGGCATCAGCTAAATTAAATGATTGCCCCACTTCCCCTCAAAAAATGCGATTGGTTGCAGATTTAATAAGAGGTGAAAAAATAGATAAGGCGCTTGCCCTGTTAAAATTTAACCCCAAACAAGCTTCGCGCCGATTGGAAAAACTATTGCTATCTGCCATTGCCAATTGGCAAGCCAAGAACCAGAGTGCTAATGTGGAACAGGCTAATTTATTTGTAAAAGAGATTCGCGTAGATGGTGCCGGGATGCTTAAAAGACTCCGCACAGCCCCACAAGGGCGCGCCCACCGTATAAGAAAACGCTCTAATCATGTAACTATTGTGCTTGGAGCTATTAATAACCTACAAAGCTAATATTGATAAATGGGACAAAAAACTAACCCTATAGGAAATAGATTAGGGATAATTAGAGGATGGGAATCTAATTGGTATGGAGGAACTAAATATGGCGATAAATTGGCAGAAGACGATACTATTCGAAAATATGTTCATGCACGTCTTTCAAAAGCCAGTGTTTCACATGTTATTATTGAACGTACACTAAAACTGATAACTATTACCATTACTACGGCTCGTCCGGGAATTATAATTGGCAAAGGAGGGCAGGAGGTTGATAAGCTGCGCGAGGAGCTTAAAAAAATTACAGATAAAGAAGTTCAAATTAACATCTTTGAAATAAAACGCCCTGAATTAGATGCTAACTTGGTGGCAGCAGGCATAGCCCGCCAGATAGAAAGCAGAATTTCATACAGACGCGCTATTAAGATGGCTATCGCCGCTTCTATGCGTATGAATGCTGAAGGGGTGAAGGTGATGATTTCGGGACGGTTGAATGGCGCTGAGATGGCACGTTCTGAGTCTTACAAAGAAGGCAGGATACCTTTGTCTACTTTTCGGGCAGATATTGATTATGCTACAGATGAAGCGCATACTACCTATGGAAGACTCGGTATTAAAGTATGGATTATGAAAGGTGAGGTATATGGAAAAAGAGAACTTTCGCCTCTCATAGGAATGTCTAAAAAACAAAGTAAAGCCCCCTCTGGCGCCCCGGCAGCGCCGAAAAGGGCTCGTAAAAGAAAGTAATAATAAAGCCATATAAGAAATGTTACAGCCAAAGCGCTCTAAATATCGCAAGCAACAGAAAGGAAGAATGAAAGGAATTTCCCAGAGAGGTCATCGCCTTTCAAACGGAATGTTCGGAATTAAGTCGTTAGACTCATCTTTCCTCACTTCTCGCCAAATTGAAGCTGCTCGTATTGCGGCTACCCGTTTTATGAAGAGAGAGGGGCAGTTATGGATTAAAATTTTCCCCGATAAACCGATTACTAAAAAACCTCTCGAGGTTCGTATGGGTAAAGGAAAAGGAGCCCCGGAATATTGGGTGGCGGTTGTTAAACCAGGCAGAATTATGTTTGAAGTAGGAGGGGTTTCTATGGACATTGCTAAGGAAGCTCTTCGCCTTGCCGCTCAAAAATTACCCGTGAAAACAAAATTCGTGGTAGCAACAGATTATTCGGCTACTTTCTAAGAATTATGATTATGAAACAGTCAGAAATCAAAGAACTATCTATTATAGAATTGCAAGAAAAACTTGCAGAAACTAAGAAACAATATGCGGGGTTAAAAATGGCTCATGCTGTTAGAACATTGGAAAACCCGCTTCAATTGAGAAAGATTAGAAAAACCGTAGCCCGGTTAGCTACTGAACTCAGCAAAAGAAATTCCCAATAACCCCATACCGTAACCATGGAAAAAAGAAATCTCAGAAAAGAACGCATAGGGATGGTAACCAGTAATAAAATGGAAAAGTCTATCGTGGTTGCCGAAGTAAAACGAGTAAAGCACCCTATTTACGGTAAATTCGTATTGAGGACAAAAAAATATGTGGCGCACGATGAAAAGAACGATTGTAATATAGGAGATACTGTACGAATTATGGAAACTCGCCCATTAAGTAAAACTAAATGCTGGCGATTAGTTGAAATTATAGAAAGAGCTAAATAAGTTATGATACAGCAAGAAACCAGGCTCAAAGTAGCAGATAATACGGGCGCTAAGGAAGTACTTACCATACGCGTTTTGGGAGGTACCGGTAAACGATACGCTTCGGTAGGCGATAAGATTGTAGTTACTGTAAAAGAAGCGACCCCTAATGGCAGTATTAAAAAAGGACAAGTATCTACCGCAGTGGTAGTGCGCACCAAAAAAGAAGTTCGCAGACCCGACGGTTCCTATATTCGTTTTGATGATAATGCTTGTGTTTTATTAAACCCTACAGGCGAAATGCGCGGAACACGTGTATTTGGACCAGTTGCCCGAGAATTACGCGAAAAACAGTTTATGAAAATTATATCATTGGCACCGGAAGTTCTTTAATTAAAAAACACGATGAAACTAAAAATAAAATCAGGAGATACCGTAAAAATCATTACCGGGGATTATAAAAATTCTGAAGGGAAAGTCATCAAAATATTTCCAGATAAAAACAAAGCGCTTGTGGAAGGTATCAATATGGTATCGCGCCATACTAAACCCAGCGCCAAAAACCCCCAGGGAGGTATTATTAAAAAAGAAGCGCCTGTTCACATCTCTAATCTCTCCCTTATAGACCCTAAAACGAAAGAGGCTACCCGGGTACGATACGAAATACAAAATAATAAAAAAGTAAGAGTTTCTAAAAAATCTAATGAAGTGATATAATATGGCGTACGTTCCAAGATTAAAACAAGTATATAAAAAGGAAGTTATCCCTGCTCTTGCAAAAGAAATAGGATATAAAAATCTCATGCAAGTGCCTAAGCTCCAAAAAATTGTTGTGAGCCGTGGCATGGGGGCAGCCGTTGCCGATAAAAAGTTGATTGATTATGCAATAGATGAATTATCGCGTATTGCTGGACAAAAAGCAATAGCTACCTTTTCAAGAAAAGATGTTGCCTCTTTTAAACTTCGTAAAGGCGTTCCAATTGGTGTAAAGGTTACCCTGCGTGGTGATAGAATGTATGAGTTTTTAGACCGCTTAGTAACCACTGCCCTGCCTCGTGTACGTGATTTTACGGGCGTTAAGGTGAGCGGATTTGATGGAAGGGGTAATTATAACCTGGGAATAACAGAGCAAATTATCTTTCCGGAAATAGATATAGACAAGGTGCATAAAATTGCCGGTATGGATATATCTTTTATCACATCTGCGGCTACTGACAGAGAAGCAAAAGCGTTATTAAGTGAATTAGGATTACCCTTTAAAAAGAATTAAGTATGGCTAAAGAATCCATGAAAGCCCGGGAGCGGAAAAGACAACAAATGGTAGCTAAATATGCTGAGAAAAGAAAGGCGCTGAAGGAAGCGGGAGATTTTGAAGCGTTGCAAAAGCTCCCCAAAAATTCCTCGCCGGTGCGTTTGCACAACCGCTGCAAGTTAACAGGCAGGCCCAGGGGTTACATACGTGTTTTTGGAATATCGCGCGTAACCTTTCGGGAAATGGCTAATGAAGGTTTAATACCGGGAGTAAAAAAAGCAAGTTGGTAATAAAATAAGGAGAAACACCATGTACACCGATCCGATAGCAGATTATTTAACCAGAATCCGGAATGCCAACAGCGCCGGGCATAGAGTGGTAGAGATACCTTCTTCTAATTTAAAGAAAGAAATTACTAAAATTTTGTTTGACCAGGGATATATCCTGAGCTATAAATTTGAAGAAAATACCGTGCAAGGTAGTATAAAAATTGCCTTGAAGTATGATAAATTGACCAAAGAGCCCATTATCAAAGGAATTCATCGCATTAGTAAACCTGGATTACGCAAATATGTAGGCAATAAAAAATTGCCTAGGGTTTTAAACGGCTTAGGAATTGCAATTGTATCTACTTCTCATGGGGTTATGACCAGTAAACAAGCAAGACAACAAAATGTAGGAGGCGAAGTACTCTGTTATGTATATTAATTTATAAAGACAAAACAAAATGTCCAGAATAGGTAAACAGCCCATAGTCATCCCTAACGGGGTAACGGTAACCATAGCCGACGGACGGGTACATGTTAAAGGAAAACTGGGGGAGCTAACCCAGGAAATAAAAGATATAATGGTTAACCAGGAAGGCGCACAATTATTATTGAAAACTACTGACGATTCTAAGAGCCAGCGCGCTAAACATGGACTCTATAGAGCGTTGTTAAATAATATGGTAATAGGCGTATCTCAAGGTTTTATCAAAGAACTAGAACTGGTAGGTGTAGGTTACCGCGCCAGCAACCAGGGCCAGAAATTAGATATCGCTTTAGGCTATTCTCACAATATTATTTTTGAACTAACTCCCGAAGTTAAGTTAGAAACTATTTCAGAAAAAGGTAAAAATCCTATCATAAAGTTAACCTCCCACAACAAACAACTGTTAGGACAGGTAGCGGCGAAAATACGTTCTTTCCGTAAACCAGAGCCTTATAAAGGGAAGGGAATTAAATTTGTAAATGAGGTCTTGAGAAGAAAAGCAGGTAAATCAGCTTAATAAATAGTATTATGGCATTATCAAAAACCCAAAGAAGACAACGAATACAAAGTAGAATACGCAAGATAGTTCATGGCACTGGCGACCGCCCCCGTTTATCTGTTTTTAGAAGTAACAAAGAAATTTATGCACAAATAATAGATGATGTAAAGGGTATTACTTTGGCGGCTACTTCTTCCAAAGATAAAACACTTAAAGTCGTTAAAGGAACTAAAACTGAAATAGCGGCGCAAGTAGGCAAAACCATTGCAGAGAAAGCTAAAAAAGTGGGTATAGAAACTGTTTCTTTCGATAGGGGCGGGTATTTATATCATGGTAGAGTTAAATCATTAGCAGAAAGCGCCAGAGAGGCAGGACTTAAATTCTAAAAAAGTATGTATCAAGATTATAAAAACGTAGAAATGGTGCGTCCTGGAGGACTCGAGTTAAAGGAACGCCTGGTAGGAGTTCAAAGGGTTACCAAAGTAACAAAAGGAGGAAGGGCTTTTGGTTTTTCTGCTATTGTGGTAGTAGGAAATGAAAATGGAGTAGTAGGCCATGGCTTGGGAAAATCTAAAGAAGTTTCAGATGCCATCTCTAAAGCCGTGGAAGATGCCAAGAAAAACCTTGTGAGAATACCTATTAACAAAGGTACGCTACCCCACGAGCAAAAAGGCAAATACGGCGGTGCAAAGGTATATCTTCAACCCGCTTCCCATGGTACTGGTGTAATCGCCGGAGGAGCTGTTAGAGCCGTTTTAGAAGCTGTGGGAATACATGATGTATTATCTAAATCACAAGGGTCTTCCAACCCCCACAATGTGGTGAAAGCTACTTTAGACGCCTTGTTGCAACTAAGAGATGCCAAAATTGTAGCAGCCCAGAGAAATATTCCTTTAGAAAAAGTTTTCAAAGGATAAATCTAAGAATAATAATGAAAAAACTAAAAGTTACACAAGTAAGAAGCCATATAAAACGTCCTAAAGACCAAAAAAGAACCTTAGAAGCTTTAGGTCTTACAGGTATTGGTAAAGTAGTAGAACATCAATCTAATCCAGCTATTCTGGGGATGATTAACAAAGTTAAACATTTGATTTCTGTTGAAGAAGTCGCATAATGCAAAAGTAACCATGAAGATACATGATATAAAACCAGCCGAAGGTTCTGTACACAAAGAAGGAAAAAGAATAGGACGGGGACAGGGTTCTGGAAAAGGAGGCACAGCTACTAAAGGACATAAAGGCGCTAAAGCCCGTGCGGGAAATTCTAAAAAAATTGGCTTTGAAGGAGGACAAATGCCCCTTCAACGGCGTATTCCTAAATTTGGGTTTAAAAACATAAACAGAAAGGAATATGTTGAGATAAGCCTTCTAAAATTACAAGAACTTATAGATAAAAAAGTAGTTACAGATACTCTTGATGTAGAGCTATTAGTGAAAAATAAACTCGCTAAAAACAAAGATATTGTAAAAATTATTGGCAATACTAAACTAAGTGCCAAAGTACAGGTTACCGCTCATAAATTCACTGCCGGAGCTAAAACCTCCATTGAGTCTGCTGGTGGAAAAACGGTAACGTTATAAATAGCTATCGATGAAAAAGTTTTTGGAAGTATTAAAAAATATCTGGAAGATTACAGAGCTTAGGAATAGGGTTACCCTTACCTTGGGGCTTCTGCTTGTCTATCGCCTTGGCGCTCAGATAGTTCTTCCTGGTATTGATGCCGAACAATTGGCAGAATTAACTTCCAAAGCAGACCAAGGAGGGCTACTTGGAATTTTAAATGCTTTTACTGGTGGCGCTTTTGCCAACGCTTCAGTATTCGCCTTAGGTATTATGCCGTATATTTCTGCCTCTATTGTAGTGCAGCTAATGGGTATTGCTGTTCCATATTTGCAAAAACTGCAAAAAGAAGGTGAAAGTGGCAGAAAAACCATGAACCAGATAACCCGCTGGCTCACCATTGGTATCTGTATTGTTCAGGCTCCTGCTTACCTCTACGGGTTAGGCGCATTAGGAGTTCCGGATAGCGCTTTCCTTTTAGGAAAAGGATTTAACTTTATAATTCCTTCGGTAATTATCCTCGTAACTGGCACTATATTCGCCATGTGGCTCGGTGAAAAAATTACTGATAAGGGTATAGGCAATGGAATTTCACTCTTAATTATGATTGGAATTATTGCCCGCCTTCCCATGTCATTTATGCAAGAGTTTGTATCCAGAGTTTCCGAAAACAACGGAGGGCTTATGCTCATACTCATTGAACTTATTCTTTGGCTCGTAGTTATCCTGGCATCCATTATGCTCATTATGGCTACCCGCAGAATTCCTGTTCAATACGCACGGCGAACAGCTTCTGGTGGGTATGAAAGAAATACTGTAGCATCCAGGCAATACATTCCTCTTAAATTGAATGCTTCTGGCGTTATGCCTATTATTTTTGCACAGGCAATTATGTTTGTGCCCAGCGCCCTTGCCAGTCTTTCTGACTCTGATACCGCCCGAACCATACAAGCTGCCTTAGGCGATATTTTCGGGTTTTGGTACAACCTTGTTTTTGCACTGCTTATTATTGCATTCACCTATTTTTATACGGCTATTACGGTACCTACCAATAAAATGGCAGACGATTTAAAAAGAAGTGGGGGGTTTATCCCCGGGACCCGCCCCGGAAAAGAAACATCTAATTTCTTAGATAAAATTATGTCTCTTATAACCCTTCCGGGAGCTTTATTTCTTACGATTATTGCAGTATTGCCCGCCGCAGTTATAAAAATTGTAGGCATTCAGCAAGGATGGGCACTGTTTTATGGAGGCACCTCACTCCTCATTATGGTAGGAGTAGCTATTGATACCATGCAACAGGTAAATTCCTATCTGTTGAATAGACATTATGATGGCTTGATGAAAACCGGCAAGAACCGAAAACTGACAGTGTAGATATGGCGAAACAATCGGCAATAGAACAAGATGGAACCATTATAGAAGCCCTCTCTAATGCAATGTTCAGAGTAGAATTAGAAAATGGACACATAGTAACCGCTCATATATCTGGCAAAATGCGAATGCACTATATAAAACTTTTACCCGGAGATAAAGTGAAACTAGAAATGAGCCCTTATGACCTTACAAAAGCAAGAATAACCTATAGATATTAAAGATTTTTTAGATGAAAGTTAGAGCATCCATAAAGAAAAGAAGCCCTGAGTGCAAAATTGTACGCAGAAAAGGCACTTTATATGTAATTAATAAGAAAAATCCAAGATTTAAACAAAGACAAGGATAAATATTATGGCAAGAATTGCAGGAGTAGATTTACCAAAGAATAAAAGAGGCGCTATTGGATTGACCTATATCTTTGGTATTGGCAAAAACAGGGCTAAGGAAATACTAAAAAAAGCCAATGTAAACGAAGATACCAAGGTTTCTAACTGGTCTGATGACGAGATTGCGAGGATTCGCGAGTCGGTATCAAACTATAAAATAGAAGGAGAATTGCGGTCAGAAGTTCAACTAAGCATTAAACGTTTAATGGATATTGGCTGCTATCGTGGTATTCGTCATCGGTTGGGACTTCCGTTAAGAGGTCAAAAAACCAAAAATAACTCCAGGACCCGCAAAGGCAAACGAAAAACAGTTGCCGGTAAGAAAAAAGTTACCAAATAATCATAGCTAAACATGGCAAAAGTAAATACAAAAACAACTAAAAAGAGAAATGTAGTTGTAGATCACCAGGGAGAGGCCCATATAGCGGCTACCTTCAATAATATTATTATTTCCCTCACCAATAAAAGAGGCGATGTAATAGCATGGTCATCTGCCGGTAAAATGGGGTTCAAAGGCTCTAAAAAAAATACCCCTTATGCAGCCCAGGTAGCTGCTGAAGATGTGGCTAAAGTAGCCCAAGATGCTGGATTGAAAAAAGTGAAGGTATTTGTTAAAGGTGCTGGTTCAGGAAGAGAATCAGCCATACGGTCTATTCATAATGCTGGCATAGAAGTTATAGAGATTATAGATGTAACCCCCCTTCCGCATAACGGATGTCGTCCTCCCAAGAGAAGACGCGTTTAACCAAACTAATAAAAACAAATATGTTCAATTACATAAGCGATTCAGCTTTTTTACAAAATCGCTTTAAACTATATAAAAATGGCAAGATATACAGGTCCTAAAACTAAAATCGCTCGTAAATTCGGAGAAGCTATTTTTGGAGAAGATAAATCTTTTGAACGAAAAAACTACCCTCCCGGGCAACACGGCAGCTCCAAGCGCCGAGCCAAAAAATCAGAATATGCTGTTCAGCTAATGGAAAAGCAAAAAGCCAAATATATATATGGAATTTTAGAACGCCAGTTTCGGCATTTTTTTGAAAAAGCCAACCGCAGCAAAGGAGTAACCGGTGAAGTATTGCTCCAACTCTGTGAATCTCGCTTAGATAATGTAGTCTATCGCATGGGCATAGCCCCTTCCAGGAGAGCCGCCCGCCAGTTAGTTTCCCATTGCCACATTACCGTAAATGGTGAAGTAGTTACCATTCCCTCCTATATTCTGCGTGCTGGTGATAAGGTGGCAGTTCGGGAAAAATCAAAATCCATACAGGCCATTACAAATGCCTTAGCCAACAATAGAGCCGTGTATGAATGGCTTACCTGGAACGATGATAAGAAAGAAGGCGCTTTTATTGCCGTACCCGAGCGAATTCAAATACCCGAAAATATTAAAGAACAACTCATAGTAGAATTATATTCTAAATAATTAAGAAACCCCTATCATGGCAATATTACATTTTCAAAGACCCGATAAAGTTATAATGGTTGATTCTTCCGATTTCGAGGGAAAATTTGAATTTCGCCCTTTAGAACCTGGCTATGGATTAACTATTGGTAACGCACTGCGAAGAGTCCTGCTATCTTCGCTGGAAGGGTATGCAATTACATCTGTAAAAATAGATAAAGCCCAGCACGAATTCACCACTATAGAAGGCGTAGTAGAAGATGTTACCGAAATAATACTAAACCTCAAACAACTACGCCTCAAAAGACAAATAGAAGGCATAGACACAGAAACTGTTTCTATTTCTGTTAAAGATAAAGAACAACTTATTGCCGGGGATTTTCAGAAATTTATGTCTGGCTTCCAGGTATTAAACCCCAACTTGGTAATCTGCAATATGAATGCTAAGGTGGAACTAAAATTAGAAATCACCATAGAAAAGGGGAGAGGTTACGTTCCCGCCGAAGAAAACAAAAAACCAGATTCTCCTTTTGGAGTGATAGCTACCGATGCCATTTTCACGCCCATTAAAAATGTGAAGTATAGCATTGAAAACTATCGCGTAGAGCAGAAAACTGACTATGAAAAGCTAATTTTTGAAATTGTTACCGATGGGTCTATCCATCCCAAAGAAGCTTTAACAGAAGCTGCCAAGCTACTTATCCATCATTTCATGCTCTTTTCTGATGAACGCATTACTTTAGAATCTGAGGAAATTGCCCGAACAGAAACCTATGACGAAGAATCTCTTCACATGAGGCAACTGCTGAAAACAAAACTTTCAGATATGGACCTTTCTGTGCGCGCGTTGAACTGCCTTAAAGCTGCAGAAGTAGAAACCCTGGGAGAACTAGTATCTTTCCAGAAAGGCGATTTGATGAAATTCCGCAACTTTGGCAAAAAATCACTAACCGAATTAGAAGAATTAGTAATTAGCAAAAACCTCCAGTTTGGAATGGATGTTGTCAAATATAAATTAGATAGAGATTAGCGCTTACCCAAGCCCTACAATACATATATAGTTATGAGACACGGAAAAAAAATAAATAAATTAGGAAGGAAAACCGCCCATAGAAAAGCTATGTTGGCAAATATGGCTTGCTCTCTTATAGAACATAAACGCATCAATACCACCCTTGCCAAAGCCAAAACCCTTAAACAATTTATAGAGCCCCTAATCACCAAAGCCAAAGCGCAGAACAATCAAACAACCGCTACAAGCACCCATAATAGAAGAATTGTATTTAGCAGGCTTCGCAGCAAACAAGCTATTACAGAACTATTTGGGCAAGTAGCTCCTAAAATAGGAGACAGGCCCGGTGGCTACACCCGAATTATTAAATTAGGAAACCGCCTCGGCGATAATGCTGATATGGCTCTCATAGAACTGGTGGACTATAATGAAACCTATAAAGTAACCAAACCGGTTAAGAAAAAAACCACCCGCAGAGGTCGTTCAAAAAAATCGCAAACCCCTGAAACGCCCCCGGTAGAGCAAGCAGAATAATGCACCAAGGCAATGCGAGCATATTAAAAAGCCATCTATTCTTTTCTAATAGATGGCTTTTTTATTTTTAATCTTTTTCCAAAAATTACGGAAAACCCATACCCCCTGCTCACAGCCACCTGCTATTTTTGTC
>CAYLNL010000008.1:0-146724 GCA_964385175.1 uncultured Flavobacteriaceae bacterium
TCAGGGTCTGGCTCAACGGGTTGCCGTAGGCATCGTAGGTAAAGGTTTCCGTAACCGGCTGGGTGTTGTGGCCGCGTTTCTGGCGCTCCACCAGGTTGCCCGAACCGTCGTACTGGTAACTCTCCTCGCTGCTAAAAACGTCTCCGTAGGCCGTAACCGTTTCAGACCGGCTCAGCAGGCGCCCCATCACATACACGGCGGCTTCCGGCTGGTTGTCATACACATACTGGGTTACGCCCGTGCGTTGCAGCTGGGCGCCCCGGGCAACCGTGGCGGTAGCCGTCGTTACCTGCCCGTATTCATTAGAGTCACTCAACAGGCTGGTGGTAACGTCTTCTAATGCGTTATGGGTTTGGGTAAGGGTATTCCGCAACTCGAAGACCCCGCCGGCAGACAGGCTGCTCTGGTAGGTATAATCGGTTTTTTGAATATAGGAATAGGGGTTGGGTTGCAGGCTGGCCGGCAGGTTCAGCATGGTGTATTGCTGCACCGGGGCGCCCCGCAGGGCGGGTTGGTAGCGGGTTACCTGCGTATGTACTGGCAGTTCCGGGTTGTACCAACTGGTTTGGGCGGTGGCGCGGAAGCCCATAAACCCAAGCCCCTGCAAGTGGGTTACCGCCCCGTAGTAGCCGTAGCGCTGGCGCACGCCGCCCTTTTGCCGTTCGGCTACCACCCACAGGCTGGGCGCACTGCCTATATCAGAGTATGGATAGGTTTCCGTATAAAGAGCAGGTTCATACAGGGGCAGCCCGTCCGGGGCTTCGTCTGTAACCCGCAGCGGCTCATAGACGATGGCTTCCGTCAGTCCATCTCCATAAGTAATTTGTCGCAACAAGCCCTCCCGTTGCACATCTTTCTGGTAGCGGAAGTGAAAGATTTCGTTATCGCTCATCAGCGCCACCTCCAATTGGTGGTTGGGCTTATCGGCGGTTAAAAATACGGGCAGCGGGTATTTGCCGCCTGCCGGGTTCACCGTTTGGGTAGCGCTTTCTACAAAACCGGCGTTTTTGTTTTCATACACCGTTACCGTGTAGCGCACTGGTTCGCCCCCGTAGCGGCGCGACTCTAACTGCACCAAATCGGTTTTGCCGTCTTTGTTAATATCAACCGGGACGGTATTTTGCACAAAATAATCGGTGTGCTGAAACAGCGATGGCGGAATGTCTATGCTCTCCTGGTGTAAAATGCTATAGTTTTGATGGGTTTTGGAAAAGCCTGTACCGGTAGCTGTATAGCGGGCGTAATCATTGCCATAATCCTTGGGAATGATGAAATCGGTTTTGCCGTCGCCGTTATAATCGCCTAACCATACCGGGCGGGTAGCCGAAACCGAGATGTGGGGGTCGTGCAGTGTCCAGAGAAGGCTCAGCTGGTTCGCCTCGTCCAACCCGTACACCCGCACCACATTTTCGTCAAACACCAGCAGGTCAGTTTTGCCGTCGCCGGTAACATCGGCGGCGTACAGTTTGGTATCGGCGTCTATATAGGTTTCTAATTCGCCCGCTAACGAGGCGAAGTTAGTGGTGAGGCGCCGGTCTAAGTTCACAAAATATACCTTTTTGTTGGGTCGTTCCTGGATACTGTACTCCACACAACCATATTTACGGCATACCTTAAAGCCGTCTGCCGTCCGCAATGCCAACAGGTCGGTGAGCCCGTCTCCGTTAAAATCACCGCTCAGGGTTTTTCCTTCTACATGTTCCAATTCTTCTCCAACGGGTAGGTTGGCATCTGCGGCGGGCCAGGTAAAGGTGCGCTCATACTGCTGGTAAATGGGGCTCGCGGTGCCGGCAGAATACACGGTAAGGTCCAGGCTGCCCGGGTTGGTTTTCAGCACCGCCCAGCCCTGCATGGGCATCAGTTTATCGGTATGGCTCAGCCAGGAGACGGGGAAGATGCTTGCAAAAAGCCCTACTTCATGTTCCCACCCGAAATTAGTGCCTCCCTGGTTGTCAATGTCAGTAAAAAGCCAGTATTTGTCTTTGAGGTGTCCCGGGTTACTTTCCCGGGGGTGAACGATGAAGTCCATGGCGCCATCCCCGTCAAAATCGCCCGTAACCGCTTCGGCGTTGCGCTGCTCTATGTTTTGCAGGCTCAGGGAGGTTTGTACAGGGTTGTAGAGAAGGGCTTGGGAAGTATCGTCATACCGGAAGACGGTGGGATTGTAGTGACTATTGTCTTCGCCGTCGCTTTCCTGCACGCTGACAAGGCGCTGGTAGCTCACAGAGGTAGATGCATGGGTGAGCCGGTAAGTGCGAAAGCCTGCGCCCCCGCTGGTTACCTGTATATCGCTGAGCAGGATGCTCCGGGTAAAGGAATAGCCACCGATAAAGGCGTTTTCAGGGCGCATGCTGGGTTTGTAAATAAATTGGATTTCGTTGATGGGAGGGGCGTCGCCTAAGCTGCCGTATTGAATGCGGTCTATGGATAAAACGCCGCCGTTGGTGTTATAGCGGTACGAGATACGCAGCCCTTGTGCGTTTTGCCAGTAGCTAAGGGCGTAGTCAGTACGGGAGCGGGCATTGGAGGTGTAGCCGTAGTAGGCGATAGCGCCGTCCGGGTACGCTACTAAAAAGTAGGCGGGACCGTAGGAGGCGCCATAGGGCGATACGCCGTGCGAACTAACTTTGAGGAGTGAATAGGTTTCGGTTTCGTAAACAGCGCCGTCGCCGCCATAGCTGCCGCTTTTCAGGATGAGGCGCTGGCCGTCTAAAGCAAAGCGGTCTAAAGCGTCAAAATCTACCGGGTCTAAAACACCATCGTGAAAAAGGGTGGCGGGAATACGGGTAATAGTAGATAGCCCGGCTACCGACCAGCCATAGCCGGCGAGTCCGTTACCGCTTTGGCTGTTGTAGGCTAAACTTACGGAAGGGGCTACCCCTCGGATGCCGGGGGGCAGGGTGATGGGGAGTTGGTAGGTGGCGCCGCCGCTGGGGGAAACGGATAGCTGGCCGGCGGTGATGCCGGCTTCGGTGGAGGCGCCGGTAGGGATAGGGTCGGGATTGGGGAGGTCTTCGGGTTCAACTTTCGCACTTGTATTTTTGGCGGAGATACTTGTATTTTGTCGTGTAATAGGGTGGAGGTTAGTAACAGGGATTCCGCCGCCGCTTTCGGCGGGCGCTTGCTGGGCAAAAATGCCCTGCCACACTATAAAACTAAGCAGGAGGAGTTGTTTTTTCATAGCAAGACTCTTTTTAATTATGAATTTGTAAGGCTATTTTTTTAGGATTTTAAACGCTTCGGTTTTGCCATCGCTGGTAAGGGCTACTATTTCATACACGCCCGAAGCGAGGGCGCTAAAGGAGAGAACTAGGCTTTCCTGCAGGTTTAGCGGGCTGGCGTAGTGCACGCGCTTGCCGCCCAGGGTGTAAACGGAAACGGAGGTAATGCGCCGGTGGGGGTTGTTTTTCCACAGGAGGGTTAGTTCTTCTGTTACAGGGTTTGGGTAGTAGGTGAGTTGGTTGAGGGTTTTTTCGGAGAGAATGATGGGGGTTTCAGCGCCGGGGGTTTCTCCGCCGCCTCCTGCCTGGGGTTCTCCCGGGCAGTTGATGCAAATTAACTGGCTCACGGTTTGGTTGCCGGCGGCATCATACTGAAATTGTAAGGGTTCTTCCTGGGCAAGGGCGATGAGGCTACACAGGAAAGCGCTTACGGGTAGTAGTTTTTTCATAGGACTTTATGAGATTTGGTTTAGCAGGTTGCTGCAAAGAAAGGAATTTTTTTATAAACGACAAAAAGAGTAGGGGTTTTAAAGACTATTTACGACCCGGAAATCCCGGTGGATATTTATGAGTTGGGCTTGGTATATGATGTTTTTGTAAATGAAGACTACGATGTAAAAATCCTGATGACGCTTACCACGCCCAACTGCCCGGTAGCTGAAACGTTGCCGGTGGAAGTGGAAGAAAAGATAAAATCCCTAAACGAGGTAAAGAACGTGGAGGTGGAAATTACCTTTGACCCGCCCTGGAACCAGGACTTAATGAGCGAGGAAGCGCGGTTAGAGCTGGGGCTGCTGTAGGGGCACAGGCATAGCGATGGCTTTGTCATCTATCCCGCCGGTAACATAAAAATTTAATCCTTTCTTTTCTCTACGTTTTTAACCAGGAAAATATATACCGGGAAATGGTCGCTGTAGCCGCCTGTATAAATAGGGCCGCTATAGGTGCGAAAGGGATATCCTTTAAAAGTCCCCGAATTGGTAACCAGGTAGCGGGGGTTGAAAATACCTGCTTTCCAGTAACGGTAGCCCGTAGTATCCTTTAAAAACGGGGCTGTGAAAAATAGCTGGTCAAATAAATTCCAGCTATCGCTGTGGGCTAATGTGCCATATCCTTTTTTCGCCATTTCTTCCATGGGGTTATACAACCCGGTTTCGCCTACAGCATCTTTTTTCCCTTCTACTCTCAAAACTTTTTTTAAACTACTGTTGTGAGGGTCATCATTCAAATCGCCCATACTGATAATTTTAGCTTGGGGATTAACGGCTCTTATTGTTTCTATAATTTTCTTATTGAGCCCGGCGGCAGCCTCCCGCTTGGGGCGACTTCGCTCTTCGCCACCACTCCGCGAGGGCCAGTGGTTTACAATAAAGTGCATTTCTTCGCCATCTAACCAACCACTTACCAAAAGCTGGTCGCGGGTATAGTCACGGCTTCCCTCCTCATCATATAAATAGAGGGGATAGTTTTTAAAATGTTCTGGTATAAAAACGGCCCGTTTATACAACAATGCCACGTCTATGCCCCGCTCATCGGGAGAATCTACATGCACAATGCCATAATCCATCTTCGCCAAGTTGGTAAGCGTGGTTAAATCTTCTAATACCTGGTAGTTTTCTACTTCGCAAAGGCCTATAATATCGGGAGATGTTCCTGTTACCTCTGCTCCTATTTCTGAAAGCGCTTTTGCCAGGTGATGCAGTTTTTTCATATATCGCTCTCCCGTCCAACCATCTTTTCCTTCCGGTGTGCGGTCGTCATCCCACGTTTTAGGATCATTAATGGTATCAAAAAGATTTTCCGCATTATAAAAGGCAATGGTTCGCACTTTGTAGAAATTGGCGTTTTGGGAATATGAACAAGAGGCTGAGAAAATTCCTACCAGAAAGAAAAAGATAGTCGATTTTGTGCTCATTATCAATATCTTATATAATATATAATTTTTAAGACAAAAATACATTATTACAAACAAATTTATATCTTTGTACAAATTTTAAACTCTTTTATTGTAAATTTTTTTAATTCTGGGCAAGCCCTTTGTTATGTCGCCAAAACGCCTGCTTATATGTTTTTTTCTTTTTATCTCCACTATTTGTTTTTCTCAACCTGTATTTCAAATCTCTGGGAACGTTATAGACAGCGATTCCCAAAATCCCTTGTTCAATGTATTTATAAAAATAGAAGGCGCCGCCTTGCAACAGGTAACAGATGCAACCGGCACTTTTTCTTTCAGCCTTGTTAGAGCGGGCGATTATACTCTTCACCTGGAAGCTGTGGGATACCTTTCGTTAGACCTACCCGTTAAAGTATCTGGCACACCAATATTTATTACTATTTCCTTACAAAAAGACATTACACAAGAGCAGATTGATAACCTGATAACCATAACTGAAAATGAGTTGAGTGATGATGAAAGCGCCGCAACAATAACCTCCGGGCTGTTACAGGCCTCACGGGATGTGTTTTCTACTATTGCTGCTTTCCAGTTTGGGCAAACTTTTTTCAGGATGAGGGGGTTAGGTGCAGACCAGGGCGTAGTATTGCTAAACGGCATTAAGATGAACAAACTATACAATGGCAGCCCTCAATGGAATAATTGGGGTGGCTTGAACGATGCCACTCGTAACCAAGAATTTACTCCCTATTCAACGGCTTCTGATTATGCCTTCGGAGGGTTATTGGGTACTACTCTCATAAACACGCGGGCTACCGGTTACCGGCCTGGTTTTAGGCTTTCTGCCGCCCGCGCCAGCAAAGGTTACACAGGACGAATAATGGCTACTTATAACTCCGGGCTTTTGCATGGTAAATATGCCTATTCCATTTCCACCTCACGGAGATGGGCTTCTGAAGGGTATATAGATGGAACCCTGTATGATGCTTATTCTTTTTTCCTGTCTTTTGAATATAAACCCAATTCCACCCATAGCTTTAGCCTCACCTCTATCTACACGCCTACCCAAAGTGGGAAAGCCTCTCCTAATACCCAGGAAGTAGTTAATTTAAAAGATAGCCGTTACAATGCCTACTGGGGATACCAGGAAGGAAAAATTCGCAATTCCCGAATTCGCAAAATACAAGAGCCTTTGCATATACTCAGTCATTACTGGGATATAAGCGAAAAAACCAAGTTACAAACCAGCCTTGCTTACCAAAGTGGAAAAACTGGCAACAGCCGGCTGGAATTTCAAGGCGTTACTGCCATGACTACGAGCGATGGGCATATTTATTATTCGGGAGGGAGCATAAATCCAGACCCAGCCTATTACCAGAAATTACCCAGCTTTTATCTGTCACCCGACGGTGGAATTAATTATGAAGAAGTATATGCCCGCACCCAGGATTTTGTAACCAACGGGCAACTAAATTGGCAAGAACTCTACGCCGCCAACCTCGCTAATGCCGCGGCTGGGAGAAACGCCTCTTATATTTTGTATGAAGACCGCAATGATGATACCCAGTTCACCGCTAATTCCATCCTCAATACCTATTTCTCTAAAAATATAGTGTTTGCCGCTTCGGCAAATTACCAGCAGCTAACATCTCAAAATTTCGCTAATGTAATAGATTTATTAGGCGGAACCGGCTACCTGGATGTGGATGCTTTTGCCCAAGACCCTTCCCAAGCCCCTGCCAATTTACTGCATCCTAATCGCATAGTGAAGGAAGAAGACAAATTCCGGTACCACTATAACTTGTATGCCAGTGTTGCAGATGTCTTTGCCCAAGCGACCTTCCGGTATAACAAGGTAGATTTTTATGTAAGTGGCGCCGCAGGAAAAGCTGCTTACCTGAGAGAAGGGTTGTATAAAAACGGATTGTTTCCTGAAAATTCTTTCGGCAAAGGAGAGAAAGTAAATTTTGCCATGTACGGAGGAAAACTGGGGGCTACCTACAAATTAACGGGCAAACACCTCATAGACCTCAACACTGCTTACTTGCAAAATCTCCCTACGCTTCGCAATACGTTTTCTAATCCCAGGCAAAATCACAATCGGGTACAAAATAGCAATGGGGAAAAAATTCAAGCCATAGACCTCAGTTATATCATCCGTTCTCCTCTCATAAAATCCCGGTTAACCGGCTACTACTATTTTATCTCAAATGCTACGGAAGTTTCTCTTTTCTTCGCCGATGGTTTGGGAGGCGACACTTCTGCTTTTGTACAGGAAGTAGTAACCGGGATTGAAAAACAAAACCTGGGGCTGGAATTTGGTATTGAGGTGAAAGCCACTCCCTCCATTACGGTGCAAGGCGCCGCCGCAGTAGGCAACTATATCTATGTCAATAACCCCACCCTCTACCTTACCTCAGCCGATTTTACCCAATTTCCCGTCCTCACCTCCTACCTTAAAAATTACAAGATCCCTGGTGGGCCCCAACATGCTTTTTCTGCCGGATTTCAATACCGTGACCCCGATTTTTGGTGGGTTGGCGCCGCTCTTAACTACTTTTCAAACGCTTATATAAGGATCAATCTACTCCGGAGAACCGCCAATTTTTACAGTGATGCAGATGGTTTGCCATTTCCAGAGTATGACGAAACCATAGCTAAAGAGTTATTGAAACAGGAAAGATTTAATGCTTATTACCTTCTCAACCTCACCGGCGGGAAATCCTGGCGTATAAGAAACTACTCTATAGGTATTTTTGCCAGCATTAACAACGCTCTCAACCAGCAATACAAAACCGGCGGCTTTGAACAAGCCCGAAACAGCAACTACCGGGAACTCCTGGAAGAAAGCCAGAATCCCCTTCCTGTTTTTGGTCCCAAATACTGGAGCGGAGCAGGCGCCAATTATTTTATGAATGTATATGTAAGTTTCTAAAAACATCCCCAATCTAAAATAATTTCCTATGAAAATTCATTCTCTCTACAAAAGCGTTACTCTCCTCACCTTCTTAGCAATAGCATTTTCCTGCATTGAAGATAATGAATATGGCATTCCACCAATAGACACTACAGCAGACCCTGCCGAAGGATTGACCCCGAATATTACCATCGCCCAGGCGAAAGCTCTTTTTTCTGGCGACAACACAGAATTTATCTCCAATTTACTCATGGAAGGGTATGTAGTTTCTTCCGATGCCTCCGGGAATTTCTACAAAGAACTCTACATTCAGGACCATCCCTCTAACCCTACCGCCGGAGTACGCATCATCATAGACAAAACCAGCTTATACCAAACCTACCCCATTGGGCGCAGAATTATAGTAAAGCTCCAGGGGCTTTTCATCGGTGAAGGCGACGGCAATGTGCTAACCATAGGAAAAGAAGTGAATGGCAGTCTAAGCGCCATTAGCGCCGCCAGTGTAGATACGTATATTATCCGTTCTGCTACAATAGCCGCCATAGAAGGAAAAACCATACACTTCTCTGACATTACCGAACAGCATCTTGGGCTATTTATAACTGTGCCCGGCACCCAGTTTACAAAAACAGAAGTAGGCTTGCCATTTGTAGATCCACATGAAACCTTCGACACCCAGCGCACGCTCGAAAGTTGCGAGGAAGAGGCTTCTTTTATTTTAGAAACTAACGCCTTCGCCCATTTTAAACAAATACCCCTTCCCGGTGCCAGTGGTGTTATCTCTGGCATTGTTTCCCGTAATTTTTCAGCAAGCAGCCTCGTACTGGTTCTCAATGAAGCAAGCGATTGGGTGAATGAAGGCGCTCGCTGCGACCCGCCGGTAATAGACTGTGGAATAGCACCCGCCACAGGACCCAACAATTTATTGACCGAAAATTTTGAAAGCCAAACCCTCGGCAATCCCGTTAGCGGAGGCGGATGGACTAATTTTATAGAAGCTGGCACCCGAAACTGGACGGCTTATACATCTGGAGGCGCTAACCCATCGTTGGGAATCTCCGCCCGTATAGGGTCAAATATGTCTGGCGACCCCAGTTCCATAGCCTGGTTAATTAGCCCTGCCATCAACATGGATGCACAAGCAGGGGAAGTAGTAACCTTTAAAACCTCTAATAATTTTGCAGATGGCAGCCAGCTAAAAGTACTCATTTCAACCAACTGGAATGGCGACCCTGCAACCATAACCAGCGCCACCTGGGCAGAATTAGCCGTTGCCATCATTGTTCCAGATACACAACCCTTCGGAGATTGGATAGATTCTGGCAACATAGACCTGTCTTGCGCAACAGGAACCGCTTACATCGCCTTTACCTATATCGGCAGCGGCGATGCCAGCGAAGACGGCACCTATGAATTAGACGAGATACAAATTACCTCACAGTAACAGTAAGGACGTAATGCTTTACGTCCTTACTGTTATATACTCCTCGCTCCACCATAAGGAGACAAGGGCAAGCATTGCGCCTGCGTACAATCGCACGCAGCCGTGGGCACACCCCCGAGAAAACAAGCCCTTTCAAAACCTATTTATAGTACCTTTGTCATTTATATACCCACCCCATGAAAATCTACACCAAAACCGGAGACCAGGGCGCAACTTCTCTTTTCGGAGGCACCCGCGTTTCTAAACATAATATCCGCATCAATGCTTATGGAACCGTGGACGAGCTCAATGCCTGGATAGGGCTATTGCGCGACCAGGAGATAGATGCCCGTTCGCGGGGAGCGCTTATGCAAATTCAAAATCACCTCTTTATCATGGGCGCTGGCTTAGCCGCCGAACCTGCCAAAAACAAACCAGGCCGCTCTAAAAAACGGCCGGCTATTACTTCTATAACCCCTGAAGACATTAAGCTCCTGGAAGAAGAAATAGACGCCATGAACGAAACCCTGCCGCCTCTTACTCATTTTGTCCTTCCGGGAGGGCATCCCGTAGTGTCATTCTGTCATATAGCCAGAACAGTATGCCGCCGAGCTGAGCGAACAATGGTTCAATTGTCTGAAAATGAGGTTTTTGATGAATGTTTTCTGCCCTATATAAACCGTCTCTCAGACTATCTTTTTGTATTGGCACGAAAATTGGCAGCCCACTACAACGTTCAGGAAATTATGTGGATTCCTAAAAAACACAATAAGCCAGTTTAGAAATTCGTTACCTAAAATACGCTCCTATTTATATTGAATAATAACCTTATATATTCCTCTATTTTTGAGAGTAAACATTTATTTTTGTACAAAATATAAACTTAACATACCATGTACTGGACATTAGAATTAGCCTCTTACCTAAGCGACGCTCCCTGGCCCGCTACAAAAGACGAACTAATAGACTACGCTATCCGTACTGGAGCTCCCATGGAAGTGGTAGAAAATCTCCAGGCAATGGAAGACGAAGGAGATATATACGAATCCATAGAAGAAATCTGGCCCGACTATCCCACCGAAGAAGACTACCTTTGGAACGAAGACGAATATTAATACCCCATGCTTCCAAAAGTCTCTTTCCGAGACTTTTTTTAGCTACCTTTAAACGCTAATAAACCGCACCCATGAGTGTTTTAAATACCCTTCTTAAACTTTTTGTAGGAGACAAAGTTAAACGAGACCTAAAAGAAATTCAGCCTATACTCACCGCCATACGGTCTTTTGAAACAGAAATTTCTAACCTCTCTCACGATGACCTGCGCGCCCAAACTGCCGCATTTAAAGCCCGTATAACAGAAGCCTGCAACGAAGTCGAGCAAGAAATTATTCGCCTGCAGCAAGAAGCAGAAGCCACCGAAAACATCAACCAGAAAGAAACCCTTTATGCCCAGATAGACAAACAGCAGGAACAAATTTACCAGCTTACTGAAAAAACCCTCGGCGAACTCCTTCCCAAGGCTTTTGCGGTGGTAAAAGAAACCGCTAAGAGGTTTGTTGAAAATACCAGCCTAACGGTAACCGCTACCCCTTTTGACAGGGAACTCTCAGGAAAAAAAGAATATGTATCCCTGGAAGGAGATAAAGCTATTTGGAAAAACTCGTGGAATGCCGCCGGCAAGCCAGTGGTGTGGGATATGGTGCATTATGATGTGCAACTTATAGGTGGCATTGCCCTTCACCAGGGAAAAATAGCCGAAATGATGACCGGCGAGGGAAAAACACTTGTGGCAACTCTTCCCTTATACCTCAACGCTCTTGCCGGCAAAGGCGTGCACTTGGTAACAGTGAACGATTATCTTGCCAAACGAGACAGCGCCTGGATGGGTCCTCTTTTTGAATTTCACGGGCTTTCGGTGGACTGCATAGATAACTACCCTCCCAATTCAGACGCTCGTAAAAAAGCCTACCAGGCAGCCATTACATACGGTACCAATAATGAATTTGGCTTTGACTATCTGCGCGATAATATGGCTAATACCCCGGACGACCTGGTGCAACGTTCCCATCACTTTGCTATCGTGGACGAGGTGGATTCTGTATTAATTGATGAAGCCCGCACGCCTCTCATTATTTCCGGACCCGTTCCCGAGGGAGAGCGACATGAGTTTAACGAATTAAAACCCAAGGTTGCCGACTTAGTGCAGAAACAACGACAATACCTCACAGGCGTGCTGGCAGAAGCCAAAAAACGCATCGCCGAAGGCGATACCAAAGAAGGCGGTTTTTTACTGCTCAGGGTACACAGGGGGCTGCCTAAAAATAAACCCCTTATAAAATTTCTGAGTGAGGAAGGAATAAAACAACTCCTTCAAAAAACTGAAAACCAGTACATGCAAGACAATAACAAAGAAATGCCTAAGATAGATGCTGAACTGCTCTTTGTAATTGATGAAAAAAATAACCAGATAGAACTCACTGATAAAGGGGTGGAATACCTCTCTAACGATACTCACCCCGATTTCTTTGTGATGCCTGACATTGGCACTGAAATCGCCAAAATAGAAGCCAAAAAACTCCCTGTTGAAGAAGAGGCTCACGAAAAAGAAACCCTTTTTGCAGATTTCAGCGTTAAAAGCGAGCGCATTCACACCATGAACCAACTCCTAAAAGCCTATACTTTGTTTGAGAGAGATATAGAGTATGTGGTTATGGATAATAAAGTACTTATTGTAGATGAGCAAACCGGGCGTATCATGGAGGGCAGGCGTTATTCAGATGGCCTCCACCAGGCTATTGAAGCAAAAGAAAATGTGAAGGTAGAAGATGCTACCCAGACTTTTGCCACCATTACTCTGCAAAATTATTTCAGAATGTACCACAAGCTGGCGGGTATGACGGGCACTGCTGTAACCGAAGCCGGTGAGTTTTGGGAAATCTATAAATTAGATGTAACAGAAATTCCCACCCACCAGCCTGTAATCCGAAAAGATAAAGAAGACCTTATTTACAAAACCAAGCGAGAGAAATACAATGCTATTATAGACGAAATTGCAGCTCTTACCAATCAAAAACGACCTGTGCTTGTGGGCACCACCTCTGTGGAAACCTCGGAGCTGCTCAGCAGAATGCTTACCCTGCGAAAAATACCCCACAATGTTCTCAATGCCAAGCTCCATAAAAAAGAGGCCGAAATTGTAGCTGAAGCTGGTAAACCCGGCGTGGTAACCATCGCCACCAATATGGCGGGGCGCGGTACTGACATTAAAATTACAGAAGAGGTACGAGTGGCTGGCGGATTGGCTATTATAGGCACGGAACGACACGACTCCAGGCGTATTGACCGCCAGTTGCGAGGCCGCTCCGGCAGGCAGGGCGACCCCGGCACCTCACAGTTCTATGTTTCCCTAGAAGATAACCTCATGCGGCTTTTTGGGTCGGAGCGGGTAGCTAAAATTATGGACAGGATGGGTTTAAAAGAAGGAGAAGTTATTCAACATTCCTTAATGACCCGTTCTATAGAACGCGCTCAGAAAAAGGTGGAAGAGAACAACTTTGGCATTCGTAAACGCTTGCTGGAATATGATAACGTAATGAACGCCCAGCGCGAAATTGTATATAAACGCCGCCACCATGCTCTTTTGGGTGAACGTCTTAGAGTGGATATAGCTAATATGATTTTTGACAGTTGCGAGCTCATAGCTTCTACTAATAAAGCCGCCAGCGATTATAAAAACTTTGAGTACCAGGTTATTAAATATTTCGCCATGATACCGCCTCTGTCAGAGGCCGACTTTGAACGGTTATCGGCAGAAGAACTCAGCTCTGAGCTATACAAGGTTGTGTATGCTCACTACCATGAAAAAATGAAACGCACTGCCGAGCAGGTATTTCCCATTGTTAAAAATGTATATCAAAACCAGGGAAACCGTTACGAGCGCATTGTCATTCCTTTTACAGACGGGCACAAAACCCTCCAGGTAATTACCAATTTAAAAGATGCCTTTGAAAGTAATGGGAAAAAACTAGCCGCAGATTTTGAGAAAAACAGCGCCCTTGCCATTATAGATGAAGCCTGGAAAACTCACTTGCGCAAAATGGACGAGTTGAAACAATCGGTTCAATTAGCGGTTCACGAACAAAAAGACCCCTTACTCATCTATAAATTTGAGGCTTTTGAACTTTTTAAAACCCTTATAGATGAGGTGAATAGAGATGTTATTTCTTTCCTCTTCAAAGGAGATGTCCCTTCCCAGGACGCAACCGCCATTCATGAAGCCCGCGAAGTACGGCAAAAAAAAGAGTATCAAACTTCTAAAGAAGAAGTGCTCACCAGCGAAGAAACCATGAGTCGCCGAAGAGCCTCCTCCCAGAGCAGGCCGCCGGTAACAGAAACCATTATCCGTGAACATCCTAAAATAGGCAGAAATGAAAAGGTTTCTATTAAAAATATTGTTACCGGTGAACAAAAGACTCTCAAATACAAGCAGGCAGAGCCATTTATTGAAAAGGGCGAATGGGTGCTGGTAGAAGAATAGTATTTTTATGAGCCTTTCACAGATGTTTTTTATGCCACGAAGCCAGGAAAGACACCTGCACCCATAGTACACCCGCAGCCGCCAAAAGACTATACACTACCGTTTTTGAAAGATGTATAGTATCTAAAAAACTTAGCAGATTATAGCGTTGCAGTTTCTCGGCAGGTACTATAGAAGAAAAAGACAAATCGGTTCTATAAAAATAAGAAAAAACTAAAACCAGCGCCACGGTAGCAGCGATAGCCCACCACCCTTTTTTTGAAATTAAGGGATGATATACCGGTGCTCTTTCCAACGCTTTCACCCGTTGCATAACACTATCTACAAAATTGGGAGACGGTTGCGCCCACGCCGTTTGTTTAACGGCTTCTTTCAATTCTTTTTCGTGCAAATCTGGCTTCATAACACTCGTAATAAGATATTATTTTCTAATAATTCATATAGTTTCTTACGGCTTCGGTGCAACTTCACCTTCACGTTAGTAACGCTCAAATGTACAATACTTGCAATTTCTTTCAAAGAAAGTTCTTCAAAATAGTGCATCAGTAAAATCACCTGCTCATCTGCCGGCAGCTTTTCAATAGCCTTAGTGAGAAAAGCATTTCGGTCTTCCCTCAGTAACTGTTCCAATACAGATTCTTCATGCTCCCCATAAGCATCTTGCAAGGAAACAATGTCTTCGGTTACGGCATAGTGTTGTTTTCGTTTCAGCGCATCCATACAAGCATTATAAGTAATACGATACAACCAGGTAGCAAATTTGGCTCTTCCCTCAAACCGGGCAAGCGATTGATAGCATTTCACAAACACATCTTGTGCAGTTTCTTCTGCCTCCTCGCGGTTTTTAAGTATTTTCAGCGCCAGCGTAAACACCTTGTCTTTATACCGCTCCACAAGAGGCGCATACGCATGCGCACAGCCGCGCAACACTTGTTGTATATAATAATCGTCTGGATGGTTCGCCATACTGTTTCATTGGACGATGGATAAATAGAATGGGTTACACAAAATTGCAAAAAAAAATAACACTTATTTTTTGTAACCTGCCTTCTACGGAAATCGTCATAAGAGAAAAATTTAATTATCAATTTAAAAAAGAAAAGTATGGAACCTGTTTTAGTTGTATTTGTTATCTTTTCCACCTTCTTTGGTATTTTTTACCTGTATTTCTCTACTCGGAATAAGGAACGATTAGCGCTCATTGAAAAAGGAGCCGATGCATCTATTTTTATGAGCAAAGAGCGCCGAATTACTCCGCTATGGAAAATTCTTATCCTTAATGTGGCATTAGTACTCATGGCGGTGGGAGTGGGTATTTTTTTAGGCTACACCTTGCATTACAACCTGGGCATTGAAGAAGGAGTAGCCTATCCCGGCACCATATTCCTGTTAGCGGGCTTAGGGCTTTTCGGCGGCTTTCAGCTCACTAAAAAGTTAGGGTAATAGAGTATTTCTCCCCGCGAAATATAAGCGGGGAGTTTCTATAACCGCCAACTCAAAAGCTATTTTCCTCGTTTTTTTGTTCTTTTTTATAAGGCAATAACTCACATTGCTTGCTGCCCGCATAGAGCGTTTAATGCTATGTTGTGAGAAAAGAAGAGGTAAGTTTTAACCGCCAAACTCTTGGCTGATTAAAATAAATTCCCTATCTTTATAAAATTAGTAACCAAAAAATGTGTAAAAATGACTGTGTTGAAAGTAATTGAATTGTTGGCCGACTCAAAAGTAAGTTGGGAAGACGCCGCACACAATGCCGTGAAACAAGCGGCAAAAACGCTCAAGAATATCCGCTCTGTATATATTAAAGACCATAGTGCAGTAGTAGAGGAAAATAAAATAGTATCTTACCGCGTAAATGTAAATATTACTTTTGAAGTAGAGGATGTAAGATAATATTGTTTGGAAATTTTAGGGGATGTTCACGCATTCTCTTCACAGTGGTGAATTAAAAATTCACCACTTTTTTTATGAAACTACCCGCCTTTCAGGTTTTTGCTTCCCCAGCTACAAAATCCTTTAAGTAATAGGGTTCAAAATACGCCACATCTTCAAAGAAGCCTGCCCGAAAGCGGGCTTCGGCAAGTGTTGCCATGAGGCGTGCAGAAGGGTATTGCACGGGTTCCGGGAAAACGGCATGAGGATGAGCAATTACCGCTTTGCATTTTGCCGCCCCGGGGCCTACAAAATAAACTGCTCCTTTTTCTAAATATTCTCGGAAAGATATTCCCGTGATAACCTCGGCTTGCGTAGAGCGGATTTGCTGGTGTTTTTCGTTGAATATTGCTGAATAGACTTCCATTCGGCGGGCGTCTAACATAGCCACCACAGAGCCTTTTTGTATGGGAAATGATAGCGCCAGCAGCTGAAGGGTTTCTATACCTATCAACGGGATATCTAAGGCAAAACAAAAGCCTTTAGCTGCTGAAACGCCAATGCGCAAGCCCGTATAGGAACCGGGGCCCTTGCTCACGGCAACCGCCTCCATGTCAGAAAAGACAACGCCGGCTTCCTGAAGGGCTTCTTTTATAAAAACGTGAAGTTTTTCAGCATGAATATAGTTTTCGGCATTTTCTTCCCGGTACGCCAGCACCTCACCATCTTTTGCTACACTCACGGAGCATTGAGTGGTAGTGGTTTCTATATTCAGGATAAGCGCCAAGGAGGGGTAGTTATTGGTTATTGAGTTAGTAGGCTATTGGTTGTTATGGATGGTCATTGGTTGTCATTAAACCATTTACTTTTCGTCTTTCACTCTTCACTATTTCCCGTCTTGATCCTTGGTTCTTGTCTCTTGGGGTCTATTTTCTATTCTCTATGTCCTGTCTCAGTGGTTTATAACTTTTTTAATTCAACTGATCCAACGGAATTCCGAAATAAAACTCCAATACCTTCAGTCGGAAAATATAGTCGTATTTAGCACGTACCCGCTCGGCCTCAGCATTATCTAAACGGGCTTGCGCCTGGCTGAAATCAAAAGAATTCATCAAGCCCACAGTAAAGCGTTCTTTGGCATAGCTGTATGCGGTGCGGCGGGCTTCTACCGTTTTAGAGGCTGCTTCATACGTTTTATACCCGTTACGGGCATCATTCCACGCCTGGTTAATAGTGTTTTCTAAGTTTAGCTTATCTTGCTGAAACTGGAGCTTAGTACGTTCCATAGCTATTTTATTGCGTTTAATGCCATTTTTTGTACTGAAACCGTTGAAAACCGGCACATTCAACTGAAATCCATAGGAAATACCATCATACGTATAAAATTGCTCTACAACCCCTGCCGGGTCAATATCAGTATAGCGGGTATTATAACTAAAAAATGCCGATAGAGTTGGATATGAAGCGCCTCGGGCTAACCTAAGGTCTTTTATCGCTAACTCTACATTGGTTTCAGAAAGTTTTATATCGTTTCGGAATGTCAGCGCTTTTTCATAAATAGTTCGGGGAGAATTATCCATAATGGTAGATTCAGGAATCATAAAATCCTCATCGGCAATATCAAAATTCTCATAATCCTGGATGAGTAACAATTGCGCTAATGAAATTTTAGACAGGCGCAACCCATTTTCAGAGTTAACAATTTGTTGCTCCTGGGTAGCGGCAGTGGCTTCAATCTCCAGCAAGTCTCCTTTAGGCACTACACCAGAGTTCACCAACTCCTGGGTTCGTTTCAGATCTTGAACAGTAATGTTGTATTGAGATTGCTGCACGTTCAGCGTCTCGCGGTTAAAGAGAATTTGCAGGTAAGCGTTAGCAACCGCCAGGGAAATATCATCTTTCATATCCTCTAAACGATACTGGCTCGCTAACCGGTTGAGGGTAGCCCGGTTAAGCCGTTCTACGTTGCGTAGTCCATCAAACAAGACAATAGATGAGTTAGCTCCCACTCCAATAGTTGTCTGGGTAAAGTTGCTTAATGTATTGGTAATGGGGTTTATGGTTAACCCGGTACTGGCAGAGAGAGAGCCATTTCCATTCAACGAAGGAAGAAAATCACCTATGGCGTCCATTTTATCTATTTTGACATTTTCCAGGTCTAATGCAGATTGTTTTATGGTGATGTTATTTTCCAACGCATAATCAATACACTCCCGTAGCGTCCATTTTTTAGGTTGGGCATATAGCCCGCAGGAGATGGCTACTAAGAAAATAAACAAAATTCGTATATCCTTCATAATTCCATGAATTTATTAAATTTCAGCTAAATTACTTCTTTTCTTCTTTTTTATCATCCTTCTTTATTGGTTCGGTCTTGTTCCACACCTTTACCTTATCTTTTTTAGATAAACCAGATATGATTTCCACGTTAATACCATCAGAAATACCGATTTCTATATTTCTGCGCTCGAATTTCTGAGCACCGGTTTGCACTTCCACAAAGGGTTTTTCATTTTCTTTACCAAATTGCAAAAGCGCTTCTTTTATAGCAAGGATGCTGTCTTTTTTCTCCAAGGTAAGCGACGCGTTGGCGCTATAGCCCGCCCGGATAAAAAAATCTTTTTGGGGAACCACATCGCCTTCAATTTTAAATTGAACGGCACCTTGTTCCTCAACGCCTTTGGGAGCAATGAACCGCAGTTTGGCATCCAGCTCTTTGTTTTGCACGGCGCCAAGACTTATTTTAAGCGACATACCTACCTTTAGCTTGCCCACTTCAGCCTCATCTACTTTTCCCTCAAATATCATCTTAGACATATCGGCAATGGTGGCGATGGTAGTTCCTTCGTTAAAATTATTTGCCTGTATCACCTGGTCGCCTTCTTTTACAGGGATTTCCAGGATGGTGCCTGCTATCGTAGCCCGGATGTAGGTGTTGGCGGTAGCCGACCCGCCGGCGGAACCGGAGCGAATAATCTGGTAATCATTCTGCGCATTCACCAGCTCCTGCTTGGCCTGCTCGTAGCGCAACTGCATGTTTAGAAATTCCTGGTTAGAGACCACACCCCGGTCAAAGAGCGTTTTATTACGGTCATATTCCGTGCGGGCATTGTTCAAGGCTATTTCGGCATTGCTCACCCGTCCTTTGGCGCTGGCTAAGGCTTGTTCATTGGGCACTACTTTTATGGTGGCGATAAGTTCGCCCGACTTTATCTGGTGTCCTTCTTCCACCATAATTTTATCGATAATCCCGGATACCTGGGGTTTTATAGATACCTCGTCCTGGGGAATCACCTTACCGGTAGCCACCGTTTTTTTCTCAATGCTGGTGATAAAAGGCGTTTCGGTCTCGTAGCTCACAGCCGGTTTGCTATTAGATTTTACAAAGTAAATAATGGCAAACAAGGCTCCGAAAACTAAAACGGTGATTCCTGTGTATTTCAAAACTTTTTTCATTCGTGTGGTTTTTGGTTTTTATTCTTCTCTCAAAGCGTCTATGGGTTTTATGCTCACGGCTCGCTGCGCCGGAATAAGCCCTATGAGGGTGCCCAATACTACCATAATAACCAGCGCTCCAAGAATAAAAGGAATGGGAACGGTGGGGTTGGTGTAAGGAAAATCTATGTTTTGGGTAGCTGCATTTATAAGTGAAAGCACAATGGCTCCTAAAATAATTCCCATAATCCCGGCAATAACAGTTAAAAATACCGATTCGAGGATAATTTGCCCCCGTACCTCAGCGGGAGTAGCGCCCAGGGCCCTGCGAACACCCAATTCTTTAGTGCGTTCTTTTACCGAAATAAGCAGGATATTGCCAATGCCAATAACGCCTGCAATGATAGTGGCAATACCCACAATTAAAGATAGAAAAGTAAGCCCCCTGGAAAATCCCATAATGCGGTTGAAAATTTCGCCCAGGTTAAAAGAACCAAAGGCTCGCTCATCATCCGGATGCACCCGGTGGTTTTTCTTAAGAATGGCTTTCACCTGTTCTTCTACCGCCAGTACATCGGCTTTTGGATAGGCAGCTATGGAAAACCAATCTACATTTTCACCCGTATTATACAATTTTTTATACGTGGTGAAGGGCATAAAGATATCCCCATCGCTTTCGAATCCGCCCCCGGGAACAAATTTGTGCACCCCAATGACCTGGAAATAAATATTGTCAATGCGAATGTACTCGCCCACAGGAGTTTCGTCTTTCTCAAAGAGCTCTTTCTGGGTTCGTTCCCCAATTACACATACTTTTCGCTCATATTTAATATCTTCATCATTTATAAACCGTCCGCCATCATATATTTTTTTAGTGGCTATTTTGGTAAAAACCGGGAAATCGCCATACACATTATAGCTCCCATTTTTCTGGTTGCGGACAATATTAGGAGGCGTTCCGCCAAATACGCCTTTGGCGTTGCGGGGAGCGATGTACTGGATGGCAGGTATTTTTTCCTGTAAAATACGGGCATCTTCTAATTTTAACTGGAGTTCCCGCCCGGTTTTAAAGCCCTCATAGGGAATGCTGGTTTGCTGCGCCCACGCAAACATACTGTTCATCGCTACATTTTCAAACTGGCGCTCAAAGCCATTATCTAATCCTTTTGCAGCGCCCGAAAGAGCAATGTAGATGAAAATCCCCCACAGCACGCCAATTATAGTAATAACGGTTCGTACTTTATTTTTCCGTATAGAACCGAAAATTTCCTGCCAGGTATCTCTATCAAAAATAAATCGCATAATTACTCGTCTCTTAGAGCTACAATGGGTTTAATGCGCGCCGCCCGGAGCGCCGGGAAATAGCCGGCTATGGCACCGAAAACAATGAGAACTACGGTGGCAAAAATAGCTGTTCCCATATTTATATATGGGTTTTTAATAAAATATTCTTCCAGCGATTCTCCCAGGGTAGTGAGCACCAAAATACCTATAAATAGCCCTATATAACCCGCAATGGTGGTGATGAAAACAGATTCTTGCAAAATCATCCCGATTACAGACCGGGGTGTAGCGCCCAGGGCTTTGCGGATGCCTAATTCTTTGGTGCGTTCTTTTACCACAAAAACCATGATATTGCTAATGCCTATAATGCCGGCTATGAGAGTACCTAACCCCACAAAGCTTACAATAATCTGGAGGATAGAGGCAAATTGCTGGTTTTTTTGCAACTGGTCGGCGACATTGCGGATGAAAATGCCATTTTCATCGGCAGGGTCTATGTGGTGCTTATCTTTCAGGAATTGCATGAGTTTTTTTTCAAAACCCATAGCGCCTGCATACCCAATTTGAGGCTTGAAGGCTAAGATAATCTGGTCTATCTTGTCGGTATTTTTTTCAATGAGCTGGCGGGTAGTGTATGGCAAATAAATGAGCCGCTCCTCGTTATCGCCCCCATCGTCCTGAAACACGCCGATTACTTTAAAAGCGCTGCCGCCCATATCAATATACTTCCCTATGGCATTGGCATCCCCGAAAAGATCTTTTTCCACCAGGCGCCCAATAACTGCATATTTAGTTTTGTTGTGCATATCGTCTTCATTAAGATACCGACCCTTCATCATAATAGTTTTTTCGTTGAACTGGTGGGCGGGACCCACGGCGCGGGTGGTGTAGTTGTTCGATTCGTTGCCATATTTCACCAGCGCCTGCCGGGAAATGCGAGGGGTTATATAGTCCAGGAAAAAGGGAAAGTTTTTTTTAATGTCTTCAATATCATCATTCTTGAATTCTATAATGCGATTGGATTTAAACCCCTGGTAGGGCTTAGAGGTTCTGCCGGGGAACAGGAAAAAGGTGTTGGTAGCATCGTCTAAGAAAAATTCGCGGAAGGAGTTTTTTAACCCGTTGCCAAACCCAAACAAGATAACAAAAATGAAAATGCCCAGCGCTACGGTGAACCCGGAGAGGAAGGTGCGGAGTTTGTTTTTCCGTATGGTTTCAAATATTTCCTGCCAGCGGTCGCGATTAAACATAGGCCGATGCTCTTACTTGTTGAATGGACTTGTCTTCTACAATAACCCCGTCTTTCAGGCGCACAATGCGCTTGCACATATTGGCGATGTCGGTCTCGTGAGTAACTACCAAAATGGTTTTGCCTTCGTCATTTATCTGCTGGATGAGTTCCATCACCTCGTGGGAGGTTTTAGAGTCCAACGCCCCAGTGGGTTCGTCTGCCAACAACACTTTAGGCTCTGCTGCCATAGCCCGCGCTATCGCTACCCGTTGCTTTTGCCCCCCGGAAAGTTCGCTGGGCAGGTGGGTAGCCCAGGGTTTTAGCCCCACTTTATCTAAGTAACGCATGGCTTTCTCATGCCGTTCTTTTCGCCCCAGCCCCTGGTAGTAGAGCGGAAGCGCCACGTTTTCCAACGCATTTTTATAATTGATGAGGTTGAAGGATTGAAAAACAAAACCCAAAAATTGGTTGCGGTATTTTGCCGCTTTGGTTTCCGTAAGATCTTTAATAGGAACATTGTCTAGGATATATTCGCCTGAATCGGGAGCATCCAGAATGCCGATGATGTTGAGCAATGTGGATTTCCCGGAACCGGATGAGCCCATAATGGCGACTAATTCGCCTTCTTTTACAGAGAAATTAATGCCTTTTAATACATGGAGCACGTTGCTGCCCATGCGGTATGATTTATGAAGTTCCCGGATGTGTATCATGGTTCGGTTTTTCAGGATGCAATGTTACAGATTAGTTTATAGTTATTGTATTAAAATTATGTTAATGCCTTTGGTTTTTTAGTAGTTTGTTTATGGATGAGACTGCCAGGGCAAAGAATTGTTACAGGTTGACGTGTGAAAGAAATGTTAAAAATATGCTATAAAAGAGTTTGCCGGGTAGAGTGCAGGGGTGGACTTCTCTCCGAAGTGCGTTTTGCAGCTAAAATGTAAATCGCTATGGGCGCTACTCGTTTTCTAACGAGAATTTTTGCAACGAAAAGACATCCTCATTTCCTCATCTTCCGGTACACAAAATAGCCTATTACAAACACTAACAGGTAGGGAATAACCATAAGGTATAAAATGCCGTTGTTGATGCCCTGTGCCGCATTGCCCTCAGAAGTTTCCAAGACAGCCCGGCACATGGCGCATTGCGCACCCGCACACAGGGGTGCGCACAAGAGGGCGAGAAGGAGTGTTGTTTTTTTCATGTTCCCCGGCAATTTTGAGTTAAAAAACCAAGTGTATAAAATGTGGAAGGCTTTTTTAGCGTTCATTTTTTAAACAGGGTATTAGCCCATTCAAAGATAGAAAAAACGCCGTACTCAAAAAACCCTTTTTTAGAACAACCAACCGTCTTCTTGCGAAGGGTTGACCAGGAAATACAGCATCTGAAGCAAGGCATCTGGAGTGGCTGTACAAGATGCTTCGCTTCGCTCAGCATAACACTAGCGGGTCTTTTTTAGACACTTTCTTCTAAAACCCAAACGCCCTACTCTTCGGGTATGGCGCTGATGGCTTCTTTTAGCGCTTTGATGCCAATGAAGAGGTTGGGTTCTTTAGACACCTTCCAGCCATCTGAGCTGTACGAAGTTCCGTCTTTGGTTACCAGCGTAAAAAAGTACTCGTAGCGCAGGTCGCCTCCTTCCGGGAGGTAGAGGGGCCCGGCGGAGTAGGTTTCCTCGTCTTTTTCCATGCGCACCGGCGGCAGTTCTACCAGCGCCTCACCTTTCGGGTCTGCCTGCCGGGAGCGTATGCGCACCTGCAGGAGGGAAGCGTTGAATTTTTCGAATACCTGGATGCTTTCAAAAGATACGTTCCGCACCTTGCTGCCGGAGGTGCCACTCGTTAAGCCATCAATCACCTGGTTTACACAGCTTTCGCAGGGCGCAATGGCGTAATCAAGCCAGATACGCTGGGTTTTGGAGTTTTTTTCCAGCCATTCCGGCATCTTGCGGGCATCGAAGTTTACGCCGGCTTTGGAAGGTACTTCTTTATCGCCCAGGCTCCAGGAGTAAATAATGGGGATGGTTTTACCGGCTTTTTGATCCAGCACCAGCACGTGGATGTATTTTAGCTTCAGCGGGTAAGGTGTGGCGTTGACCCATTTTTGGGTGCGCCATTTGGCGGGATCGAGCGTAAAGCGCCCCAGGGTGCGCACATCCGCCAGCGTAATGCGCACGGGGATGAGTTGCTCCGGCAGGCTTTCGCTCTTGGGTTTCAGCGTCATAGCGCCCTGTATGCCGATGCCTTCGGTTAAGGCTACCTGCATTTCTTCTTTGGTGCGGTTGTCGGTTACCCAAGATATGTCTATGGGGGCGCTGATGGTGGACTGTACGCCCACGCTTATTTTGTCGGCGCTGATGTTGTAGTTTCCTTTGAGTCCGGAAGTGAGGGAAAGGGTGGGGTTGGCGCTGAGGGGGATGATGCGGAGTTCTTTGTAAATGGCTTTGGGATCGTTTTTGAGATAGGCTTCCAGCAGGGTTTTCAGGAGGGATACTTCGGCGTTGCCGATGCCGGGGGTAAGCGTCCCGGTCATGCGGACGCTGCCGGCGGCGCCTCCTTCCGCGGTGCCGTAAATCATTTTAAACTGGTAGCCTTCGCCCGGGATCCAGCGGAGGTGGTAGGCATCGGGCAGGTAGTAGAAGATGCCAGACAGGGGGTTTTTGTCGGGGTACACATCCATACGGATGCTGCTGATCTGGTAGGGAAATTCAAAGTTCACGTCGGCGGCCAGGTCACTCCAGAGCGAGATGGGGCTATTGTCTGGCCCCTGGGGCGTTTTGTCCGGCTCATCGGTTTTGGGTTGCGTGCCGGGCGGAATGCGCTCGGTTTGAGGGCGTATGGTTAGGGCAGGTCTCACAACAGCAGTACGAGTAGTTTCGGGTTTTATCGCCAGGGTTTTAAACTGGGGGTTCGCCTGGGGCAGCACGAGTTCCTGGGTGGTTTCGGTGAGGACTGCGGCGCTGCCCACGGGCTCCAGCACTACGCGGACGCTGAGGTTTTCGGTTTTGGTAACGGCTTTCCATTTTTTGGGAAGCTCGTACAGGAACAACTTGGGAAAGGTACCTTTGCGGCTGGAAATCTTAATCTCTAAGTAGGCCGATTCCAGGAGGTTGATTTTGGGAGCTAATTCGCTCAGGGTAAGGGTCAGTTCCAGCGGGCTGGTTTTTCCCTCTAAGGAAAGGGCTTCTTTGCTGATAAAAGACTGTTCTTTGCGGGCGGCGTCTTTTACCACTACCATTATGTATGCATTGTCAAAGCCCGTGTAGGCGATGTCGAACTTTAGTTGATTTTCGCTGTCGTGCGTTACGGTAACGGTTTGCAGGTTTCCCTTTACCTGCGCTAACAGGGCGGTGATGTTGCCGGAGGGGTCTTCTACCCGTTTGAGGTCTTTTCCTTTAAGGCCGCTGAAGTCCTGGCTGTAAAGGGTTGTTATCCCCAACAGCGTGTAAAAAAAGAGGAAGAGTATTTTCATGCTACCTATATTTTAGGGTTGGTTATTGGGTTTAGAATTTTGAATTTAGAACGTATGTTGCCTGTTTTTTATACCGATGATTAAAATCATCGGCTATTTATTTGCTTGCCGACGGTTGAAACCATCGGCTATTTTATTTTACTACAACCTGGATGGCTCGTGCTTCTCCCCCGCTGGTTGCTAAAACTGGTAAATCAATGCGGGTATCATGATTAATCCAATAGCAAGGGATTCCAACCTCATCGCTATTTATAATACCCCCGGCTGTATAAACCACATTTTCTACTACATCTATAGCGCTGACAGCCCCCACACTATGCCATGAGGATGGAGGAGGAGCCAGTAGGTCTACCGCTATTTGGTTAAACCAATAAAAAGGATAATTTCCACCAGCTAACGTATTAACACCCGCTGTATAAACGATGCTTTTTACAACATCCAAGCTGTAGGCTGCCCCAGTTACATCCGGCAGAAGTAGTATGTCATCATTGCTGTATCCGAGCAGTGCTCCCAGGTCGTATTTATCTAATAACGGTAAGTCTATCCGGGTGCCGTTAAGCCAATAAGAGGGAACTCGGTCAAAAGTATCATTTAGGACATAACCAGCTACATACACATTGTTTGCAACCACCTTTATATCGGTAGCTTGGCAGCCCGTAGGTGGTGCTGGTAATAATATAAGGCTATTATTAATCCAATAACAAGGAGCATCGCCAGCGTATCCTGCCACATATACGGTGTTTTCTACCACATCTAAGGCATAAGCGGCTCCATGAGAATCTGCTGGGATTAAAACGGGTAGGTCCACCCGTGTTTTATTTATCCAATAGCAAGGAGATCGAAAGCCGAAGGAACTGGTTGTATAACCTGCCGTAAAAACCGCCTCGTTTATTACTTTTATGTCCTGAACTACTCCATATTCACTTGGGTTGAAAACCGGGAGATCGATGCGTTCCTGGTTTTTCCAGTAGCAGGGTATGCGATCATCGGAAGTATTAATAGTATAACCTCCCGTATAAACGGTATTCCCTTCAACTGCTATTGCAAAGGCATATCCATCCCGGTTTGAATCTATCACAGGTAAATCAACCCGTTCTTCATTTTTCCAGTAGCAAGGGACGACTTGACCGGAAGTATTATAAGTATAACCCGCCGTATAAACGGTTGTGGTAGTGGGTGCGATATCTTCTTTTTTGGTGCAGCCGCTTACCAAAAAGAGACCGGCCGTGAGGCTTAGGATGACGATAAAGGGAGGTAGTTTTGGAGACATTTTCATGGAGGTGCGGTTTTACGGGTTAGTTGGAATTTGTCGTTAGGTGTCTAGTTTTTTCTTTTTTGCCGGTGATTTTAACTGTGGATTATTCTACCACAATCTGCATAGCCTGCCCAAAACCGCTTTTGGTAGGGTCTAAAACGGGTAAATCTACACGGGTGTTGTAGTTTACCCAATAGCAGGGGGTGTAGCTGCCGCTCTCGTGTATGTAACCCGCTGTGTAAATGTCTTTTCCTACAGTTTGTACAGACAGGGCTACGGAACTGGTAACATCGAATATATAGGGAGAGGAGTCTATACGGGTCCCGTTTACCCAGTAGCATTGAAATTGATTATACGGTAGTAAATCGGGGTACGTTATATAGCCGGCAGTATAAACGTCTTTTCCTGCTACGTGTACGGAGGTGCACCTTCCCTCTATTCCAACACCGGAGGGAATGGCTAAGTCCACCCGCGTGCCGTTTTTCCAATAGCAAGGGATGGATGAGCCGCTATTATCCTCGGTAACGCCCGAAACATAAATGTCGTTCCCGTTTATTTGTATGCCGGTGGCTTCTCCGTCCCGGCTTGGGTCTAATACGGGGAGCAGCACCAGGGTATCGTTGATCCAATAGCAGGGAACGTTTATAAAGAGGTCGTTTTGAGTATAGCCGGCCATGTAAATAATGTTATCCACCACCTGCATATTTGCTACCTGGGCGTCTTTGGTTGCATCTAAGACGGGTAAATCGATGCGTTCTTCGTTTACCCAGTAGCAGGGGACATCTTTGAAGGCATTGTTTTTGGTATATCCTACTGTAAAAACTAAGTTTCCAACCACTTGTATATCGGTAACATAGCCGTCTAAGGTGGGGTTTACTACAGATAGGTTAGTGCGCTCTTCGTTTTTCCAATAGCAAGGCACACGGATGCCATTGTTGCGGATGTTGCCAGCGGTGTAAACTGTGTTTTGAGTTACGTAAATGGCTTCCGCAAATCCATTATCGGCGGTAACGGGAAGCAGGAGGTCTATACGGGTTTGGTCTTTCCAATAGCAGGGTATGTAGCTGCTGGTGCTGTTAAGGGTGTAGCCCGCCATGTAAACGACGGGGGTGCCGGGAGTGGTATCTTCTTTACCGGTGCAGCCGGTTAGGAGAAGGACGCTGACAACTACGGGCAGCAGGGTTATTGAGGGTCGCCATTTTGTTGGGTGGTTTTGGGGTTTCATGTTGGATATTGTATTGAGGTTTGGATGCTTCTTATTTTAATACCAATAGATTGAAATTATCAGCTATCGGGTGGTGGAATTTAAAATTTGTTCGTTTTCTATTTTAGCGCCGATGATTAAAATCATCGGCTATTTTATTCAACCTATTTTTGTATTGGTACCGATAATTAAAATCATCGGTTTCTAATTACCGGCGGTTGAAACCGCCAGTTATCCTATCCTATTCAAAGCCGACGGTTGAAACCATTGGCTATTTATTATTATTTATTCTAAAACAACCTGTATCGCCTTCGCCTGCCCGGCTTTGGTTGGGTCTATGACAGGTAAATCGACACGGTTATTGTGGTTGAGCCAATAACAGGGTACTTCGTCGCCACTGTTGTTATTGGTAAATCCTGCCGTGTAAATGGTATTTTCCATCACTTGTATGCCATGCGCCTCAGCAGGCCGGGTGGCGTCTATTACGGGCAGCCCTACGCGAATCCTGTTTTTCCAGTAATAGGGGCCATCGGTAATTGACATGGGATAGGGATAGTTAATACCCGCTGTGTATATATCTTTTCCTACGACGTCTATGCCGTATGCAGTTCCATATAAATCTGATAGATCAGTTCGATTGCCGTTTACCCAGAAACAAGGCACGATCTCGCCATCGGTATTTTCGATAGAGCCGGCAACATACACGTCATCTTCAACTACCTTTATGGCATACGCCCATCCTGGCCTCCCGACTTCGGAAACCGGCAGGATAATGAGGGTGTCGTTCACCCAATAACAAGGTACTTCATTGGAAACGCCCGCAGTATAAATGGTACTCCCTACTACCTGTATGGCTTCTACGAAGCCGATACCAGGACCTAAGGTTGGTAAATCGACCCGGGTTTCGTTGATCCAGTAACAAGGAATAAAACCAGGGCTCTCCGGGTTCACCGAGTATCCCCCGGTGAAAACGGCTCCCGGGGTGGCATAGATGGCAGTTGCTTTTCCGCCCAGGATGGGGTCTATGGTGGGTAAATCGATACGGACATCATTTTTCCAGTAACAGGGGACGAAAAAAAGATCGATCGGGTCGACAGAGCAGGAACCTGCGGTATAAACTATATTTCCTTCTACATATATAGCTTCTGCATAGGCATCTTCCGTATCATACAAAACGGGCAGGTCTGTACGGGTATCGTTTTTCCAATAACAGGGTACAAAATCGCTGCTGTTATTTTGGGTATGGCCGGCTATATAAATGGCAGTGGTAGTGGTTGATGAGGTATCTTCTTTCTCGCTACAGCCGCCCATAACCAGGGCGCTACATAGTATGAGCGCCTTACTTGCCAGAAGGTAGCTTTTTAGGAAATGTGGCTGGGTTTTCATACCTATTTTTATTGGGTTTCCTGGAACTTTTACGGGTTGGCGCTTTAGAATTTTTAATTTCTGGTTTAGCGTGTCTTGTTTTAGGTTTTTTTGAATGTTGACAGTTAAAATCTTGAGCTATTTTATTCTACTACAACCTGGATGTCTCGTGCTTGTCCAGATCTAGAGGGATCTATGACTGGTAAATCAATTGGGGTATCATAATTAAGCCAATAACAAGGTCTAGAGATGCCATAATTTTCAGTATAGCCTGCTGTAAACACGGTATTTTCTAATACATCTATAGCAATGGCACGTCCATTATCTTCATATATAGGACCATCAATCGGTAAAATTATTAACGAGTCGTTTATCCAATAACACGGAGCAATATCGGGATAACTATAAATATAACCTGACATATAAATATTTTTTCCCGCTACATTTATATCTGTAATGACCCCATGCATGTTTGGGATTGGGATCAATAAATCTATTCGATTTCCGTTAAGCCAATAACAAGGTACAACTAAACCGGTAATATTATTATAAGAATAGCCAGTAACATAGACATCATTCCCTACTATTTTTATCTCCATAGCCTCTCCGCCTTCACTTGGATCTAATGTGGGCAATGGTACGAGTGTATCATTGAGCCAATAACAGGGCACATGAATGCCATCATTTAGAGTGTAACCTGCTGTATAAATGTTATTTTCTACCACATCTATTGCTTCAGCAATTCCATAAGGAAATGGTGAAGGAAGTACCGGCAAATCTACACGGGTCTCATTTATCCAATAGCAAGGTAGGTTTCCACACAATCCTGCAGTAAAAACAGCGTTTTCTGTAACTTCTATATCCAAAGCAAATCCACCGTAAATTGGAATTGAAACAGGTAAATCAATGCGTGTCTCATTCATCCAATAACAAGGAACTGTTTCGCCAGTAGCTCTTACACTATAACCTGCGGTATAAACTATATTTTCTGTTACTTCTATTGCAAAGGCGAGTCCGCTTCGGTTGGGATCTATCACAGGTAAATCAACCCGTTCTTCGTTTTTCCAATAGCAGGGAACATTGTCATTAGATGCATTATAAGTAGAACCGGCCGTATAAACGGTAACAATGCCGGGTGCAGGGTCTTCTTTTTTGGTGCAGCCGCTTAGGAGCAGGATGCTAAAGGCTATCAGTGCCCTGTTTGCCACAGCAGGGATTTTTTGGAGGGGTGTTTGTGGTTTCATAGAATTTTGTTTTTAAGGGGTGTGTATTTATTTGATGATTTTGAAATTTTTTAATTCGTGGTTTAAGTTTTTTTGAGGTCGAACAACTTGGAAAATTCCAGCTTGGTGGACAGGTTTACGGTTACGATGGGTTTGCGCTCATCGCCCAGGAATTTACGGACATCGCTACCTAACTTGATACCGAGGCTTTTCTTGGGATTGATGATGATGTTGAACTGGAAGGCAGTGAACAAACGGGGGTCTAACTTGTCTTCTACAATCTGGATGTAATCGTAATCGGGAATGCCGGTGTAAAAGGAGGTAAACACGGGGTAGGGTCCTGGGTAGCCGGCGCCGAAAATAGGATTGAGGATTACTTCAAAGTCGCCCCCGGGATTGCGATATAGCATGGGGAAGCCTACGCCAAGATAGCCTTCCCAGTACTTGGAGTTTACCTCGGCGGGGAGCGGACGCCGCGTAGCGAAATCTAAGGGATAGGAGGTGATTTCGGTGGACAGGATGGATTGATAGATGATTTCGTAGTTGTATTTTTCCCGCCGCTCTATGGCTTCCAGGTGAGGGGTTATAAAGACATTAAAATTGTGGACGTCTATGATTTTGTAGGGGATTTCAAAATAGAAGCCTAAACTTTCGGTGGAGATACTGGGCGCCATCCCGGTTTCTATGAGGTTGAATACCTGGCCCGATGCGGTTTCATCCACTAATTCATAATGGGTAGGTCGCAAAATAAACTCTTCCAGGTAGCGGGAGGTGGTGTTTTTATAGAGCCCCGCCCGCAGTCCCCAGCGACTTTTGAAGAGGTTGAAAAGGGAAATATCCACCTGGTAATAAATATCCTTGGCTTCGAAATTGGTAGAAAACTCAAAGTTGGTTCCGAGGAAAAAACTGTAGCTGGCATCGGCGCTGTTCATTTTTTTCAGGCGGATATCGGTGGCGCTTCGTGAGGCATCTATTTCGACCGGGTGTTCCGATTGGCGTTCTACTTCAGAAAGTTCCAATTCCACTAAGGGACTATTGTTGAGGGCTTCTTTTATTTTTTCGTAGAGTTCGGGGTGGGTTGCTTTTTCAATCAATAAACTGTGAAGGGAAGCACTGCCGGCTATGGGAAAACTATAGAGACCATCGGCTTCCTTTATTCCCTTAATGTTTACTTTTGCAACGGCTTTATCGGCTTCTATGGGAACGTAACCGGTGGCGTTGAGGCGAAAGGGAATTTCAATTTTTTCGTCGTCTGCCAGGTCTTTTTGCAGGGTATTTCCAGATACCGGGGCAATGCTGATGTATGATTTTTCGGCGGGAGTTTTATTTATAAATACGGCATGGGTATTTTGGGAGATAACAAAGGCGGGGTTGTCTCCTTTTTTTCTCAAAAGGAGGCTAAATTGTTGCTTGTCTTTAAGGGCTTTTATTTGTATGGGGATTTGTATTTCTATTTCTTCCCGGTAAGCTTCCGGGAAAATTACCTTGTCTATTCCGCGGGTGGCGGTTACGCCCATAACGGTGGGATCTTCCAGGTCGCTGACAATTTCCAGCATAATGGGAGCGGGAGAACGGTAGGCGTCCATGCTGTTGACTTGTATGCCAATTTTTAACACATTTTTGGAAGCGTCTAAAAACTGGTGGGTTTCTGTGAATTGAACGGTGGTTTGGGCGAGCGCTCCTGCGCTGGCGAACAACGCTATAAGGGTATGGATTGTTTTCATATTAGTTGGCTCCGGTTAAACTCATAATACCTGATAGATCGAGCATGGTAGCGATGTTTACGCTTACAATGGGTTTTTGGTCTCCGTAAAAATATTTTCGTACATCGCTGCCTAATTTTATGCCTAAGGTTTCTTTGGCGCTTATGGAAAGATAGAACTGGAAGGCGCTGAAAAAAGATAGGCCGGCGCCATCGGTTGTGCCAAACAGTACGCTATCGGTTGATTTGCGGGGGTAGCCGGTTCCGAGGATGGGGCTAATGTAAACCTCAAAGCCTTTGTCGGTATCGCGGTATAGCATGGGGAAGCCTACTCCCAGGTAGCTATCCCAGTATTGAATAGTATTTTCTAACCAGGTGGGGGCGTACTTTAAACTGGTAACGGGGTCGGTTACGGGAACAATAATGGTTTCTTCGGTGCCTTCGCTCACTACCTCGTAGGTGTATTTTTCGATGCGTTTGATGAGTTCTATGTGGGGTGAAATAAAAGCGCGGAAGTAGCCTGCTTCCACCACTTTATAGGGCACCTGGAAGTAAAATCCCAAGCTTTCCGTAGAAACGTTGGCTACCACATCTAATACCCTGCGCTTGTAGATAATGTCCTGGGAATTGTGTTCTACCAGTTCGTTGTTTACCCATTCGTAGCGAAACGACTCTTCTAAGGAACGAGAGTTGTTGGTTTTATAAATCCCGGCCCGCAAACCCCATTGGTTCCTGAATAAATTGTAGAGCGATACATCCATTTCGTAGTAGGCTTCTTCAAACTTAAAATTGTTATTAAAGTCAAAATTCACCCCTGCAAAAAAACTGTAGCGCGTATCTAAGCTATCTACTTTTTTTTCTTCGGCAGCAAACCGGTCGGCTGCAAAGAGGCCTGTGAGCATCGACTCCGGCTTCTGGGTGCTGTAGTAGGTAGATCTTCCCAAAGGATCTATTTCAATGGCATGTTGGGGCGGACGGGTTATTTCGGAGATTTCCAATTCAATCGGTTGCTTGCTGTTCAATAAACCCATTAGTTTTTTATACAGTTCGGGGTTTTTCTTTTTTTCTACCGTAAAGGTATGGGCAGATTCGGCGCCCGCCATCGGAAAAACGGCTGTTGCTTCGCCGTCTTCCATTCCTTTTATGGTTACTTTTGCCAGGGTATTATCTCCTTCTACCGGGATGTAGTAGCCGTTGGTTTGAATTTTAAAGGGTAGGTCTATCTTATCCTTGCCTGCAAAATCAGTTTTTGAAGCCTCATCTAATGCAGAGACAATGCCTACATACGATTTGTTTACGGCGCTTTTGTTCAATATCACCGTGTGAACACCCTGTACAATTTCAAAATTTTTGTTCACTCCTTTTTTTCGGATATACAGGCTAAAACTTTTATGGGCTTGCAGGGCCTCCCAGTTAACGGGGAGTTGTAGCTCTTCGCCTGTAACAGGGTAGTTTTTAAGGACAATAACTTTGTCCATCACCTGGGCGGCGGTTATGCCTACGGCGCTTACATCTTCCAGGTCGCTGAATATTTCCAGGATAATGGGCTCTTCAGACTTGTATTCCGCCCGGTTATTGACGAGGATTTTAACTTTCAAAGACCCGTTCGAAACATCAAAAAACTGGTTGGGTTCTGAAAATTGAACAGTGGTTTGAGCAACTATTCCTGTCAAAGACAGGGACAGCAAGAATACGAAGGGATACTTTACTTTCATAACCTTTACTATTTATTAAACCTTTACCAAGAAGTTATAACCCCTCAGTAGTTAACTTTTTTCTTTTCCCAGTAGCAGGTTATCCGAAAGCTTTTGTAAGAGTTATTTGTAGGTATTTTTTAGTGGCCCGGTTGGCGTTATGACTTTGTTAGTATCAAGGTAACTCTTCAACAGAACAAATGTATAAAAAATATTAATGAAATAAACAAATTTTTAAAAGAAAAAAGATGGAAAAATTTTATCGTGTAGTTTCCATGCGGTACTACTTGAGGCAATAAGAGGTATTTTGTAGAGGATGATTGGTTTTTAATAATACGGCGCTATTAAAAGATATACCGCTACGCCGCTTACCGTAACGTAGAGCCATAGCGGAAAAGCTATTTTTGCCAGCTTCCGGTGCTTGTCGAACTGCGCGCCTAAAGCCCTTATATAGGTAATCAATACCAAGGGAATAACAGCGATAGAAAGGAGAATATGTGAAATCAACGTAAAATAGTAGAAATACCGCAGCGCGCCAACACCACCGTACCGGGTGGGGTTTGAGGTACTATGATACGCGATATAGAGGATGAGGAAGAGCGCCGAAAGGATAAGGCAGCTTTTCATAAGGCGTTCATGCCATTTGCGCTTCCCGGTTTTAATCATCCAAAGCGCTGTTAGGAGCAGTATCGCCGTAATTCCATTGATAGTTGCGTAAATGGGCGGTAAGAAAGTGAGCGGTTTGGCATTGGGTATTTTTATCCCGAATAACAGGGCTACTGCCAGGGGGATGACAATAGAAAGCACAACAATCCATCGGTTTTGCTTTTTGAGAGAATCGGCTGGGGGCATGGGTAGGGTTTTTATAATTTAGGGTTGAGAATTGGGGATGTCTTTTGGTCTTGGTTTCATTTACACCCCGCCACGCAACTGTTTCTCAAGCGTTTCTGTAATGGTGTTGAGGACTTCAAAAGCGGTTTCGGCCATTTTATTTCCCCGTTCATCTAATAAGGGATTCACTTCGGCAATTTCAATACATATAGTTTTTTTAGTTTCCAGTAATCGTTGAATAATGCTTATTACCTCATACGGGTCGAATCCTTTAGGTACCGGGGTGCCCGTGCCTCGTGAAATTAAATCGCAATCTAAGCTGTCCACATCAAATGAAATATAAATGCTATGGCACTTTGAGAGCCGTTTCACGGTTTCCTTCATACATATATCTATACCCCGGTAGCGAATTTCGGGGACGGTGTAGTTTTTAATCCCCAGCCGCATCATTTGGTTATCCTCGGGGATTTCGGTGCTGCGAACTCCAAAATACACCAAATTTTGCGGGAGAAATTTGGGGCCGGAAATACCTACATTTTGTAGGGAGTTCCATAATTTCTCAGTTCTTTTATCAACTTTGTTCACAGCATCTTCCCGGTTATCATTACCTAAGGCCGCTCCGAGCGGCATACCATGAATATTCCCGGTAGGAGATGTATAAGGAGAATGCAAATCGGCATGAGCGTCAATCCAAACTACGCCGATTTGTTTTTCGGGTTGGGCGGCTTTTATCCCGCTAATGGTTCCCAGGGCAGAAGAATGGTCGCCGGAAAGGACGATGGGAAAGGTATTTTCATGCAGGCTTTTAGAAACTGCCTCGCTCACCCGGGTGCATTGTTCTACCACGTGCCCAATTCGTTTTGCAAAGGAGTTCATCACCTTTTTGTAAACCGATTCATTGCGGGTGGGTATATCTACATGCTCGTATCGGTTAAAATAATCATTGCCTGCATTTATGGCGGCTATTTCAATAGCATCAATGCCCATATCGGCGCCGCGGACACCGGCTCCAATATCCGACCTGTTTTTTATGATTCGTATGGATTTCATACATTTTATAGAAAGATGAGTTTTCCTTTTTTCAGCTTTCTTCAGCGTTGAGCAATCGGGGTAAAAGGCCTGTATGGCTCTCCCGTATATACCTGCCTGGGACGTCCCAGCGGTTCGCCGTTAAGGCGCATTTCGCGCCATTGCGCTATCCAACCCGGCAATCGCCCAATGGCGAACATAACGGTGAACATATCTGTAGGAATGTCTAACGCCCTATAAATAATACCAGAATAAAAATCTACGTTGGGGTATAAACTTCTCGATTTGAAATACTCGTCTTCTAAAGCGGTTTTTTCTAATTTTTTGGCGATTTCTAATATAGGATCTTTCACCCCCAGGCTTTCTAATACAGAGTCGGCCGCTTTTTTGATAATAATAGCGCGAGGGTCGAAATTTTTATAAACGCGGTGTCCAAAACCCATCAAGCGGAAAGGGTCATTCTTATCTTTGGCTTTAGCAATGTATTTTTCCACATTCCCCCCATCATCGCGTATAGCTTCGAGCATTTCTATAACGGCTTGATTGGCGCCACCGTGCAAGGGGCCCCACAGGGCGGAAACGCCTGCGGAAATGGAGGCAAACAAGCCTGCATGAGAAGAGCCTACCATTCGCACAGTAGAGGTAGAGCAATTTTGCTCATGGTCGGCGTGGAGAATGAGCAGTTTATCTAAAGCATCTACTACAATAGGGTCTATTATATATGGTTCTGTGGGAATGGAAAACATTAATTGTAAAAAGTTTTCTATGTACCCTTTGGTATTATCGTAATAATTCAAGGGAAATCCTTCTCTCTTTCTATGCACCCAGGAAGCCAGTACCAGGAACTTACCCAGCGTTTTGCAAACGGCGTTATACATATCCTGTTCCGATTTTACGTTTACGGGCTTAGGGTTGAAAGCGGTTAGAGCACTGGTGAGCGATGCAAGAACACCCATAGGGTGAGCAGATTTTGGAAACCCATCCAGAATATTCTTCATTTCCTCATTTACGAGGGTGTATTTATGAATAGTAGTATGAAAATCCTGGAATTGCTTTTGCGTGGGCAGTTCTCCAAAAATAAGCAGGTAAGCTACTTCTAAAAAATTAGATTGCCCGGCTAATTCTTCAATAGCATAGCCACGGTAGCGCAAGATGCCTTTTTCTCCATCTAAATAGGTAACACTGCTCGTGCAAGACCCTGTGTTTTTATAACCCGGATCAAGAGTAATCATTCCGGTTGCATCGCGCAGGGTGTTAATGTCAATAGCATATTCTTCTTCTGTGCCTCCCAGTACCGGGAATTCGTACCGGTTGCCGTTATATTCTAGTATCGCTTTGTTCAACATGGTTTTTATAAATAGATTTAATTGTTTTGAGAATGCCGCAAAGATACAAAAGAAAGCGCTAATAACGGCTTGTTACAGGTGTTTTACAGGAGTTTCTATCTCAAGAAGGCGATTTGAGGTATTGGAAATGATTTACTATTATAATTTTATGCCTATTTTAAAATAGGTATAAAATGAAGCAGTCCGTTTTAAGGAAGGGGGATTAAGGGGGTAAAGGGAAACAAGGTTAATTTTATAAAGGTTTCGTAGCTTTACAATCGGCTTCGTCTGGCATTTTACCGCAAAAACCACAGGGTTGTCCTTTTTTTTGAAGAAAGGGGTTTTGACTGGCGCAGGTACCGGAAAACTTTCCGTCTTTTTTAGCCCATATTTTTATGGCGATACCCGCAAAGGCTATGGCTACTAAAGCAATACTAAACAACAGAAGTTTCATAGGTTTTGAAATGAGAGACAAAGATACGAAAAATCCGGGGTATAGCGGCCTATTCAGAAAGTAAGCCTCACCCCAAGCCCGTTGGTGGTTGAAAGGAAAGATATGTTTTTAAGCGCCGTTCCATTATTCCCGTAGGGTTGCTCATTATAACCATCTATTGCGCTTCTTATTTTTTTTGGATACCCTGCCTTTATTGGAATGGAAACCACTATAAGCGCACCGCCGATATAGGTTAATGAACTGGGATATTTCTCATCTGCCGTTAGTCCCTTGAGCAAGTCGCCTGCAAGAAACAAAACACCTCCTGCCATAAGTATGCTGCCCATGGTTTTTTTAGTTCTCCCTGTCTGGTATAGATTTAGGAGTTCCGGATGGGTTGCGAGTAATTGTTTAACTTCTGAAGAGGGCATTTTACTATTTTCAGAAGTAAATACCTTTCCGCCTGGTTTATATACTAATTGCTGAGAATAGGAAAAGACAGTGAACAATAAGAATGCTGCAATGCTAATTTTTATTTTCATGGTTTTTGGTTGTTTAAGAATAAGCGATTTTTTCTATAAGTTTTCCTGCAACCTCTATAACCGATAGTTCGTCTACCACAATACTATGTGGCGCCTGCAGGTAAAAGAAGTTGCGTTCAAAGAGGTGTTTTCGTATAAATTCCGGGAGGTCTTCTTTTAGAAGACCTTTTATAAGGGGGCGTTGGGTTACTTCTCCTTCAAGTCGTTTCAGCAGGGTAGATACAGATGCTTTTAAATAAAATACCATGGGGGTGCGCTCCAGGATAACATTCATATTAGTTCCGTAGCAAGGGGTGCCGCCTCCAAGAGCTATAACAGTTCCTGTGAGGCTTACAACCTCTTGCAGGTACTGCGCTTCCTTTTTGCGAAAATATACCTCTCCCCTATTTTGAAACAAACTGTCAATGGTGGCGCCTTCTCGCCGTTCAATATATTCATCTAAGTCTATAAACCTATAGGCGAGTTTTTCTGCCAATAACTTTCCCACTGCTGATTTACCGCTACCCATATAGCCTATGAGTATAACAGGTGGAGTGTTTGAGGAAATAGTCATTTAAAAAATAGATTGTTTTTGGGGCAGGGAACAAATTTATAAAAAATTACCCTTGTGGTGTAAAGAATTGATGTTATATTTGCACCCTCAATTACGGCACTTGCACGTAAGACCCGGTAGCTCAGTTGGTAGAGCACAACACTTTTAATGTTGGGGTCCTGGGTTCGAGCCCCAGCCGGGTCACAAAAGTTGAGCCACTGCGTTTGGCTTTTTTGTTTTACTTCTCCTGCCCACGTGGTGAAATTGGTAGACACGCCATCTTGAGGGGGTGGTGTTCGCAAGGACATGCTGGTTCGAGTCCAGTCGTGGGCACTTCTTCAGCTAATAGCTTTTATCTCCAGGAAGAAATACTCAATCTTCCACATACATATAATCCACATTTTAATTGCTTTCCATCTACTTTTTCATCTCTTATTCTAAGAAGGCGCTTTTTTATTTTTGCATAACCATTATTTTTCCTTTACTTGCAAGTCGTAGCGATACCTGTTTTTTACAACCCTTTCATACTTTTTTATTTTTATAAGTATTTTTGTTTAGTTTTTGGTATAAAAAGATGAACCCGATAAAATGCCATTTTACCATAAAAGACCTGGAAAATCTTTGCGGCATAAAAGCGCATACCATCCGTATATGGGAAAAAAGATACCACCTGCTACACCCCCAACGAACCGATACCAATATTCGGCGCTATTCTACAGCAAATCTCCAGAAACTCCTCAACGTGGTGTTTCTCTATAAAAACGGCTATAAAATTTCTAAAATCGCCAAACTTTCAGAAGAACACATTCCCCGCTTAGTAAAAGAAATTGCAAGTGAGCCTCTTCTGAAAACTCATTACATTAATCATTTTAAAATAGCCATGCTTCATTTTGATGCAGGATTTTTCAATGAAACCTGCCATATCGCCTCTGCACAAATGTCGTTTCGGGAAGTATTCAGAGAACTCTTCGTTCCCCTTTTAAATGAGCTCGGAATCTTATGGCAAATAAATGCTATTTCGCCCTCTCACGAACATTTTATAACCCATCTTATTAAACAAAAAATTAGTTTTCACACCGAAAAACTACATCCCATAAAACCCCTACACAACCACCGAACCTATATATTATACCTGCCAGAGAACGAAATTCACGAAATAGGGTTGCTCTATCTCAATTATGAACTCACAGCAGCCGGTTACCGCACCCTTTACCTTGGCCAGGCAATGCCGTTGCAAAGCCTTAAGAACCTGCTTTCCATACACCCGCCCCCTGTATTTGTTTCCTATTTCACCGTTGCTCCTGCCAGCCATACCATCCACACCTATATAGAACATTTTAACAAGGAAATGAATGGTGAACGAATCCATGAATTATGGATGGTAGGAAAACAAACCCGTTATATAAAAAATGCCCCCTCTTATATAAAACCATTCACCTCCATAGAACAACTCATAAACACTGTTCATTCCACATGAAATATTTTACCCCCAGTAACCCCCATGAATAAAAAAATCGCCATCATAGGCTCCGGGTTTTCCGCTTTAGCCGCTGCCTGTTACCTGGCGAAGCAGGGCAACAAAGTAGCCGTTTACGAAAAGAATGCCACTGCAGGAGGCAGAGCCCGGCAACTAAAAAGAGAAGGCTTTACCTTTGATATGGGCCCTACTTGGTACTGGATGCCTGATGTTTTTGAGCGATTCTTCGCCGATTTTCACAAAAAACCTTCTGATTACTATACAATTAAAAAACTAAACCCCGCCTACCAGGTTTATTTTGGAGTGAATGATACTATTTGCATCCCCGATACCATGGAAGCCATTTCAGCAGTTTTTGAAAAAGAAGAGCCTGGCAGCGGCGCCAAACTGCGAAAATTTATGGCTACCGCCGGGGAGCACTACCATATTGCTATAAATGAGATGGTATATAAACCCGGCGTTTCGCCTTGGGAATTGGTTTCAGTAACCACCTTAAAAAAAATCCGTTACTTTTTCCGCAGCATTAAAAAAGAAGTGCGCCATACCTTTAAAAACCAGCGCCTCATACAAATCCTGGAATTCCCGGTTCTATTTTTAGGCGCTAAGCCAGCTAACACGCCCGCTTTTTATAATTTTATGAACTATGCCGATTTTGGCATGGGCACCTGGCACCCGCAAGGTGGTATGTACAGTGTTATAGAAGCAATTTGCAACCTGGCAACCGAACTGGGCGTTAGCATCTATACCCAACATAATGTAGAAAAAATACTCGTGGAAAATAACCGCGCCACAGCGCTGGTTGTAAACGGTGAAAGCCTGCCCGCAGATATTATACTCAGTGGTGCCGATTACCATCATACCGAATCATTATTAGATGAAAAATATCGCTCTTACCCTGAAACCTATTGGGAAAGCCGAACCTTCGCTCCTTCATCGCTGCTATTTTATGTAGGTTTTAATAAAAAAGTAGAGCGGGTAGCGCATCACACCCTTTTTTTTGATGTAGATTTTGAAGCGCACGCCCAAGCTATTTACGATGCACCCAAGTGGCCGCAAGCCCCCTTGTTTTACGCCAGCTTCCCATCCATAACTGATGCAACCGCCGCCCCAAACGGGTACGAAGCTGGTATTTTTCTCATTCCCCTCGCTCCCGGCATAGAAGATACTCCGGCCATTCGTCAACAGTATTTTAACATTATTATAGACCGGTTAGAATACCTCACCCGTCAACATATAAAAAATACCATTATCTTTAACCAGTCTTTTTGTGTAAATGATTTTATAGCTGATTATAATGCATACAAGGGCAATGCGTATGGATTGGCAAACACGCTGAGACAAACCGCCTTTTTACGCCCCAAATTAAAAAGCAAAAAAGTGAAACATCTCTATTTCACAGGTCAATTAACCGTTCCGGGGCCAGGCGTGCCGCCCGCCCTTATTTCAGGAAAACTGGCGGCAGAGATGATACAGAAACACATTAGTTCTTCTCCTTTATGAAAGCGCTTTTTGACAGAGTTTCTAACCGTTCCTGCAAAATGATAACGCAGACCTACAGCACCTCCTTTTCGCTGGCAGTAAAAATGTTGGCGCCCGCTATACGGCAAGATATATATAATATTTATGGATTTGTGCGTCTTGCCGATGAAATTGTAGATACCTTTCATGAATATCCTAAAGAAAAGCTATTTGCCGATTTTGAAATGGCTTTAGAAGATGCTTTGCAAAATGGCATCAGCGTAAACCCCATTTTAAATGCCTTTCAGCACACGGTTTATACATACCGCATAGAACGAGAACTCATAGCTGCTTTTATGAAAAGTATGCGTGCCGACCTTACTAAAACTACCTACCGGAGCCAGGAAGAGTTAAAAGCCTACATTTATGGCTCTGCCGATGTGGTGGGGTTAATGTGCTTAAAAGTATTTGTAAAGGGTGACTCTAAAAAATATGCCGAGCTGAAAGAATGTGCCATGGCGCTTGGTTCAGCTTTTCAAAAAGTGAATTTTCTGCGCGATATTAAGGATGATTATCAACTTTTAGAACGTACTTACTTTCCTAATACCGATTTTAGCAGCCTGAACGAGAAGGCAAAGCTGGAAATTATTACTGAAATAGAAGCTGATATTGCTAAGGGCTACCAGGGAATAGTGCATCTGCCAGTGGAAGCGAAACTGGGCGTTTACACCGCCTATCGCTATTACCTCGCCTTATTACGCAAGCTCAAAAAAACCCCTCCCCTTCAACTAAAGAAAACCCGCATCCGAGTTCCCAATTACCACAAAATAAGCGTGTTAGCTCAATCGTATGTACAATATAAACTCAATCTCATGTAACCCAGTATGAATACACTGCTTTGGCTTCTCGTTTTTCTTACCGCCTTCTCCGGCATGGAATGTATGGCATGGTTCACCCATAAATATATTATGCATGGCTTTCTCTGGCGGCTTCACAAAGACCACCACAAAAAAGACCACCACTCCTGGTTCGAGCGCAATGATGCTTTTTTCTTATTTTATGCAATCGTGAGCATTGTTTTTATCTATTTGTGGAAGTATGAAGCCCTTTGGGTGGGATTACCCATTGGGGTTGGTATTTTCGCCTACGGCGCTACCTATTTCCTGGTGCATGATATATTTATTCATCAACGTTTCAAACTCTTTCGCAATGCCAATAATCGTTATGCGCGTGGTGTGAGGCGTGCACACAAGATGCACCACAAACACCTGGGGAAAGAACATGGCGAGTGTTTCGGCATGTTGGTAGTTCCGTTTAAATATTTCAGGAAAAACTAATCCGAATTTTATTTCTCACCAAAACGCTACAATGCAAAAAGGTTTTCTTAGTGGGCTTCGTGCCTTTGCGTGACTTATTTTCACCAAAACGCTACAATGCAAAAAGGTTTTCTTAGCGGGCTTCGTGCCTTTGCGTGACTTATTTTCACCAAAACGCTACAATGCAAAAAGGTTTTCTTAGCGGGCTTCGCGCCTTTGCGTGACTTATTTTCACCAAAACGCTACAATGTAAAAAGGTTTTCTTAGCACACTTTGCGCCTTTGCGTGGTTTATTTTTTACCAAAACGTTACACCAACCAAGAAGTATCTTATTCTGCTATGAGCTCCTCCAGGAGCGCTCTCACTTTTTTACTATTCCAGTGAGCGACTCCTTTTTTAGTAAGTACAATATCGCCTTTTTTACCAATAATATAGGTAGCGGGAATACTCTCTGAAAAAAACTCTTTCGGAACAGTGGTTACCGACTGGAAAACAGGTAGCGTATAACCCCGTTTCGTTAAAAAATCGTTTATCGCAGTAGGAGATTCACCAGAGACAAAGACAAAAACCACCTGCTCTTTATACTCATTATATAACTTTTGCAACCCCGGCAACTCCGCTATGCAGGGAGGGCACCAGGTAGCCCAGAAATTTACCAACGCCACTTTTCCCTTCGCTTCCTCAAAATTGAAAAATAGCCCATCCAAAGAACGTAACTCCCAATAATAATTGCTCAATTTTTCCCGATTTTCCACTGCCGTAACCCCAGGGCTCGATGCCAGCAGCCGATTTACCCCCACCTGGAGTAACCGCCCTGCCGGTGTAACCAACAACACAATAAGAATAGCTGCAAAAAGAAGATTGGAAATTTGCTTTTTAGTTACTTTCATGTTTTAATAGGCATCTTTTTTCAATCTCCGCTCTCCGCAAGAAGTTTATCTATCAACTTCCTCACCCCGGCGCTGTTCCAGTTACCCACCCCTTCGTGCTGCATAACAACGCGCCCCTTCTTATCTATCAAATAGCCCGAGGGAACTTTTTCAGCATCAAACGGCATTTTCTCCCCAATAATTAAATACGTAACCGGGAAATGATAGCCTCGTTTTCTCATAAGGGTTTCCACCGGTTTGCGTTCTTCATTGGTAATGATGTAAAAATCTACTCTTCCCTTATAATCATCATACAATTTCTGGATGCCTCGTAACTCAGCAATCGCAGGAATGCGCCAGGATGCCCAAAAACCCACAAAAACCACCTTTTTCTTAGATTTTTCAAAATTGAAAAAATTCCACTCGCTATTTTTTAACCTCCAATCATACTCAACCGGCTCTTTAATGACAGATAAGGGCTTAGGAGAGGTTGCGAAAAGGCGGTTGAGCAGTATTTTGCTCTCATAGCCGAGGGGCGTAATAAAAAAAGCCAATATGCCTACTATAAAAAGTAGGTTTATGATTCGTTTCTTGAATTTCGGCATAGCAAGCAGGCTTAATTTTCGTTCAAAGATACACAACGAATTTAGATTTCGGGAAACAGATTGTGGTGATGGGAAGATGAATTTTTATACCCTGATTTCTCAGGATAATTTTAATACGCTACATTTTCAGCGCTTTAAAGGTTTTTATCATATTTGTAAGATAAAGCGCAAAAATTATAAACCAGGCAATTACCCTAAAAACAAACAGCCATGAAAGGAATAACCACTATTGTTCTATTAATTTTATCGAACAGTTTTATGACTCTTGCCTGGTATGGGCATTTAAAATTTAGCCAGTGGAGTTTTTTCAGTAAGCTGGGGTTAGCAGGCCTTATTCTCATCAGTTGGGGAATTGCTTTTTTTGAATATATTTTCCAGGTGCCGGCTAACCGGATAGGGTTCGCTGAAAACGGAGGCCCCTTTAACTTGTGGCAATTAAAAGTAATCCAGGAAGTAATTACGCTGGTAGTATTTACGGTTTTCGCTCTTCTTGCCTTTAAAACCGAAAGTTTCCGATGGAATCATTTCATTGGGTTTATCTTCCTGGTATTAGCGGTGTTCTTTATTTTTAAAAAATAAATGCCGCTTGTTCTAAGCGGCATTTTAACTACTACTTTTCAACTATACTTCTTAAGAAGTAGCGGGTTCATCATAACATAGATACACTTGCAGGCAGGCAATGAAATATACGCAACAAGCAGGCCCTGTAATATTTCCGGCGCAGTCGCAGTTACATAAAGAAAGGTTGCAGCTTTGTTGTTGTATCTGTCCTAAAATATTTTTTTGTTCTTTTTTAGAAAGAACCTCTACTCCCTTAAGGTGAGAGATGTTAAAAATGTTTGCTTTCATACGTGGTATGTTTTAACTGGTTTTTGGCAAAGATATGGTTTTTCCGACACTTTTTAGAATCATTTCCAGAAAAGGTAAATTTTATACAGATATAATGTACATAAATTGGCTCTTTGTATGGTATTTTTAAAAGTAGTAAGCGCTATGAGTTAATTCTCAGTACACCTACTATTACGATACTATCTTATTCTTTTTCAGGTTTCTACAAGTCAAATCCTATATCTCGCCGGTAATAGCCTCCTTCAAACTCTATTTTTTCAAGGGTTCGATAAGAGGTTTGCAATGCCATTTTTAAATCGTCTCCATAAGAAGTTATCGCCAGCACCCTGCCACCGGCCGTGAGGAGTTTCCCGTTTTCCAGGGCGGTTCCGGCATGAAATATGAAGGATTCTGAATTGTTTTCCAAGCCTGTAATTTCGCTGCCTTTTTGGTAGGCCCCGGGATACCCGCCAGAAACGACCACCACTGTAGCGGCGCGGCGCTCATCTACCTGTATGTCAACTTTGTTCAACGTTTCGTTGGCTACGGCTTCGAGCAGGTTCACCAGGTCGTTTTGAAGACGAGGTAAAACCACTTCAGTTTCGGGGTCTCCCATGCGAACATTATATTCAATAACGTAAGGGTCTCCGGCAACCTTCATCAACCCGATAAAGAGAAAACCTTTGTAAGGAATCTTTTCCTGTTGCAAACCTGCGAGCGTGGGTTGTACAATGCGTTTTTCCACTTTTTTAATAAACGCAGCATCGGCAAAAGGCACAGGCGAGAGCGCACCCATACCGCCCGTGTTGGGGCCAGTGTCGCCCTCTCCTACCCGTTTGTAGTCTTTGGCGAAGGGAAGCAGCCGATAGTGGCGGCCGTCGGTAAGGACAAAACAACTGAGTTCCACGCCATTTAAAAATTCTTCTATTATTACTTTTTTCCCGGCAGCGCCAAATTTTTCTTCTAAGAGCATTTTTTGGAGTTCGCCTTGCGCTTCTTCCAGGTTTTGTAAAATAACAACCCCTTTACCGGCTGCCAGCCCATCGGCTTTTAAGACATAAGGAGGAGAAAGGGTTTTTAAAAAGTTTATTCCGGCCTGCCATGTTTGGGAAGTGAAACTTTGATAAGCGGCGGTGGGAATGCCGTGGCGTTGCATAAAGGCTTTGGCGAAGGCTTTGCTGCCTTCTAACCGGGCGCCTGCCCGCGAAGGACCAATGACGGGAATGCGCTGTAATGTTTTGTCTTGCAGGAAAAAATCGTAAATGCCGTTTACTAAGGGTTCTTCGGGGCCTACCACTACCATTTGAATGCGTTTTTGGAGCACGCATTGTTTCACGGCTTCAAAATCGTTTATCTCCAGGGTAATGTTTTCTGCATATTGGGCGGTTCCAGGGTTGCCGGGAGCGGCAAAGAGACGGGTGGGGCGGGGGCTCTGGGCTAATTTCCAGCAAAAGGCGTGTTCCCGGGCGCCAGAGCCCAATACTAAAATATTCATGGTTCAATAGGCTTTTTCCTGTCCTTTAAAAAGGAGGAAGATGGTTTCTGCAATAATACGGAGGTCTAATAGGAGTGACCAGTTTTCTATGTAAAAAATATCATACTTAATACGGTTTACAATGTCTTCTTTGGCTTGAATTTCGCCCCGGTAGCCTTTTACCTGGGCAAGCCCGCTCACGCCAGGTTTTACGCTGTGCCGGAATATGAAGTTGTACTTGTCTATCTGCCTGGCGTAGTTTTTTGTATAGAGAGTGGGGTGCGGCCGGGGCCCCACCACAGACATTTGCCCTAAAAATACGTTGATAAACTGGGGCATTTCGTCTATGCTGGTGCGGCGTATGAACCTGCCGATAGGTGTAACACGCCTGTCTTCTTTATGAACTTGTTCCAGCGCCGTATTCGCCTGGTGCTTCATAGAGCGGAATTTATAGCACATAAACTCGGCGTAGTTGATACCGTTGCGGGGGTGTTTGTAAAACAGGGGGCCTCTGGATTCTACTTTAATGAGAATATACATGAGGGGGATGAGCCAGGAGAGAATGAGCAGGATAACAAGGAACGAAAAAACCAGGTCGAAGGTTCGTTTGAGGAGTTTGTTCAGGGGTTTGTTCAGCGCCATTTCTTCCATGCTCACTACGGGTAGGTAGCCATAGTAGGTTACGGAGAGCCGCCGGGAGAGGATTTCCTGCGCATCGGGAATGAATTTCAGCACCCGGTAGTGTTCGTTAGCATATTCTACCCATTTGTTGAGCTCTTCATCGGTGAGTTCTTCTGCTACACAATATATTTCGTCTATAGAACTTGTTTTGAGAAACTCAAAAGCGGCTGTCAGGTCACCGGTGACGGATGGATTGGCTTCTTTACCAAAAAATCCTTTTAGCTGGTAGCCCAGGTCTGCCTTCTCGGTGAAGAGTTTTTGGAGTTCCAGGGCGGCAGGGCTGCTGCCCACAATTATTACATTGCGGATGTTTCCTTTCAGGTAGGCGCGGTATTTTTTAAGGGCGTAAAAGAGGGCAATCCTGGAAACAGCTATGCTGAGAGAAAGGACTGCCAGATAGGTCAGCGACTTAGACAGGGGAAGCTGGTTACCGGTGATACCCAGGTAGGCAAAATGGGTTATAGAAAAGGCAATAAATTGCCCAAGGAGACGGTTAAAAATGGTGGTAAGTGTGGTGAAACGGTATATTTTATACAGGTGGGTGATATAACCAAGGATGAGCCAGCAAAAAACGCTGTACAGGTAAAGAGAATAAGGTTGTGGAGTTAGTAGTAGGTAGAGAAACAGGAGTATGGCTACTATATCAAATCCTATTAGAAGGGGGCGTATGAGCCAGGAGTATCTTCCTTTTTTAGGAGGCATGGTTTATGGTTTCTGAATGGCAAATATCAAACTTTCAGGCGACAACTTCCAAATTCTATCTTTAATAGCTGATGATTGGAAGCATTTATATTGGAAATTCTATAATTTACGTTCTAAAATTGAATCTTGGATTCTCGACGCCTACCGATGCGCCTGCTTTTTTTCATCATCATATTCCCTAAATACAGTACCTTTACCTTTTGAAAGTATAGTTCATGAAACGAGTTCTTATTACCGGGGCCGCTGGATTTTTAGGCTCTCATCTGTGCGACAAATTCTTGCAGGAAGGATATTATGTTATTGGAATGGATAATTTTATAACCGGTAATCCCCGCAATATAGAACATTTATTTCCTCTTCCTCATTTTGAATTTTATCATTACGATGTTACCAAGTTTGTTCACGTGCCTGGGAAATTAGACTATATTCTTCATTTTGCCTCTCCTGCCAGCCCGATTGATTATCTAAAAATCCCCATTCAAACGCTCAAGGTGGGTTCTTTAGGCACTCACAACCTGCTGGGCTTAGCGAAGGAAAAAAAAGCTACTATTCTCATCGCTTCTACTTCTGAGGTGTATGGAGATCCGCTGGTGCATCCTCAGCCAGAAGATTATAATGGTAATGTAAGCACTATTAGCCCCCGGGGGGTGTATGATGAGGCTAAGCGCTTCATGGAGGCTATTACTATGGCATATCATCGTTTTCACGGGGTAAATATTCGCATAGCCCGCATTTTTAACACCTATGGGCCTCGCATGCGACCTAATGATGGGAGGGTTATCCCTGCTTTTATAACCCAGGCATTACGGGGAGAGGCTCTTACTATTTTTGGGGAGGGACGGCAAACCCGCTCTTTTTGTTATGTGGATGACCAGGTGGAGGGGATTTATAAACTTTTGATGAGTGACTATACATATCCTATGAATATTGGCAACCCGGAAGAGATTACCATTGAAAATTTTGCTAAGGAAATCATAGCGCTTACCAACACTTCTTCTAAAATTACCTATAAGCCTCTGCCAATAGATGACCCTATGCAGCGCCAGCCGGATATTACTCTTGCGCGCCGAATCCTGGGGTGGAGCCCTAAAACTGCCCGATTAGAGGGCATGGGGAAAACCATTGCTTATTTTAAAAATCTCTTATAGCCTGTAGTTATCTGCCAGGGTTTTCCAGGTTGTGCTGATAGGCTGACGTCTTGTCTCGTTCCCTTCGACAAGCTCAGGGAACGGACAAGCTCAGGGAACGGACAAGCTCAGGGAACGGACAAGCTCAAGGTACGACAAGCTCAGGGAATAGAAACCTCCCCCATTGGCGGGTTTGGGGTACAATGGGTTAGGAGATGTCTCTCCTGCCTACGGAGAAGTAATGAAAGTTTTCATTTTTAAGGTCTTCTGGGTCATAGAGGTTTCTGCCGTCAAAAATAACGGGGTGTATAAGTTTTTGTTTCATTTTATGAAAATCGGGGGTGCGGAAAATGCTCCATTCGGTGCAGATGAGAAGGGCGTGGGCTTCCTGGAGGACGGTGTACATATCGGGCTCATAGGTAATGAGGTCTCCCAGTTTTTTGCGGGCGTTTTGCATGGCTTCCGGGTCAAAAGCGGCGATGTGGGCGCCTCTTTGAAGGAGTTGCTCTATAAGAGCAAGGGCGGGCGCTTCCCGGATGTCGTCTGTTTCAGGTTTAAACGCCAATCCCCATACAGCGAATTTTTTGCCGCTGAGGTTTTTGCCAAAATGGTTTTCTATTTTGGGAAGAAGAACGGTTTTTTGCTGTTGATTTACGCCGATGACGGCATCTAATATTTTGAAATTGTATTGAGCGTCTTTTGCAGATTTATGGAGGGCTTTTACATCTTTGGGGAAGCAGGAGCCTCCATACCCCATGCCGGGAAAAAGGAAGCGTTTGCCAATGCGGCTATCGGTACCCATGCCAATGCGAACTTTGTCCACATCGGCGCCTACTTTTTCGCAATAGTTGGCTATTTCGTTCATGAAGGTAATTTTGGTGGCTAAGAAGGCGTTGGCGGCGTATTTGGTGAGTTCGGCCGACTTTTCATCCATAATGATGATGGGGTTGCCGGAGCGAACAAAGGGCTTGTAGAGTTTTTCCATGAGTTGGATAGCTATAAGGGAACTGGAACCGATAACAATGCGCTCGGGTTTGAGGAAATCATCTACGGCGAACCCTTCGCGCAGAAATTCGGGGTTAGAAACTACATCAAAATCGGTTTGGGCGTTTTCGGCAATTACGGCGCGTACTTTTTCGGCAGTGCCTACAGGAACGGTGCTTTTGTTTATGATGACTTTGTAGGTGGTAATGTGTTTTCCTATTTCCCGGGCTACCTGGAGTACGTGTTTTAAATCGGCAGAGCCGTCTTCATTTTCAGGTGTTGGAAGGGCCAAGAAAATGAGGTCTCCATGGTCTAAGCCTTCGGGTAGCGAGGTGGTGAAGTGGAGGCGATTGGCCTGGAGATTGCGTTGAAAAAGGGCATCTAAGTGGGGTTCATAAATGGGTACTCGTCCTTGTTTTAGTTGTTGCACTTTTTGGGTATCAATGTCCACGCAAAGAACATCATTGCCGGTTTCAGCTAAGCAGGTTCCGGTAACTAAGCCTACATAGCCGGTTCCTATAAGGGTTATTTTCATGTGATAGGGTTGCTAATCGGGTTTTTCAAAATAGGGGTTTACGCTTTTGTATTCGGGCACCAGTTCTCGCAGGTATTGAATAATATGGCGGGGTTGAAATTGATGGGCAGCATCGGTGATTTTACAAACGCTGGTTTCAATAGATTCGTATGGCTGGGTGTTTTCTTTAACTATCATAATTTTATTATGATAGGTTGGGAGGGTTATGGACTGGCGGTGCAGGAGTTCTTCATATAGTTTTTCCCCGGGCCGCAAGCCAATGGTTTTTATAGGGATGTCTTTATAGGGTTGGTAGCCGGCAAGGCGTATCATTTTTTGGGCGAGGTCTATGATTTTTACGGCTTTGCCCATATCAAAAATAAAAATTTCGCCTCCTTTCCCCATAGAACTGGCTTCCATAACGAGCTGGCAAGCTTCGGGGATGGTCATAAAATAGCGGATGATGTCTGGATGGGTAACGGTAACGGGGCCGCCTTCGGAGATTTGTTTTTTAAAAAGGGGTACTACGGAGCCATTGGAGCCAAGGACATTTCCAAAGCGGACGGTGATGTATTTTGTATGTGTGGTGTTTTGAGAGTTCAGATGGTTGTGGAAGGACTGGACATACATTTCGGCGACTCGTTTGGTTACGCCCATTACATTGGTGGGGTTTACGGCTTTGTCTGTGGAAATCATAACAAATTTTTCCACGTGATGCTGTGCCGCCAAGTCAACCAGGTTTTTGGTGCCTTCTATGTTTACGGTAACGGCTTCGGAAGGGTTTATCTCCATCATAGGCACGTGTTTGTAGGCGGCGCAGTGATAGATGAGGCGGGGCTTGTATTGATTGAGGAAAAAATCTATTTTTTGGCGGTTCCTGATGTCGCAAACCAGGGGGATAAAATCTATTTCCGGGTATTCCTGGTTTATTTTTAGGTGGAGGTGATGCAGGGGGGTTTCTGCCTGGTCTATTACGATGAGTTTCTCGGGGTTATAGTTAGCTAACTGGTTTACAATCTCGGCGCCAATGGAGCCGGCGCCTCCGGTTACCAGAACTGTTTTAGAGGAAACCAGTTTTAGAATTTTGGTGTTGTTTATAGAAATAGGGGTGCGTTCGAGCAGGTCTTCTATCTGGATGTTCTGAATGTCTTTGTTGATGCCTTTGTTTAAATCAAACTCAGAAATGGAGGGGGCGCGGTATATTTTTATGTCGTTTTCTATGCAGTCTTCTATGAGTTTTATATTCTCGTCTGATTTTAAATCGCCTTCGGAAATAATAAGGGCGTTTCCTTTGTAGGCTCGTATAATGACGTGTATTTTCCTCCTGAGATAGAAGATGGGGATACTGAAAACGCGTTTATTTTCGTTTTTAGGGTCTTTGTCTATAAAGCCTATGACTTTGAAGCGTTTGGGATATTCATTTTCTATGGCTACAGCGGTAGAAATGGCGTTTTGGGAAATGCCTAAGATGAATACTTTTTCTATAGATTCATTTCCCTGCGAGAGAAACTTGGCGTAGAGTTGTTTAATGGTAACGCGGTATAAAAATAAACCCACAAAGAGGCTCAGGGAGAAGATGATGATGAAAATGGGTTGATAAATGAGGTAGCCGTAGATTTGATGAACGATTATATTGATAAGGAATAGGGTGGTGGAGGAAAAGAAGGAGGCGAGGAAGAGTTTTACGGCGTCTATATAGTTAGAGTGGCGTATGAGGCCTACATAAGTTTTAAAGACAAGAAAAAAGAAGGTGGTTAGGAAAAGTATAATGAGGAGGTCTGGAACAAACTGGGCGTTGAAGAACCGGAAAGAGAAATTAGAGGTTATATACCCGGATAGGACCGATACTAAAAAAACTATCTGGATGTCGAACCACAAAACTAACCAGCGGGGTAAATAGCCCAAATTATCTATATTTATTTTTGAAGATGAGTTGTTTAGGACTAATTTGGCGGTTTCAATTATTTTTTCGGGAGTGTCTTTGAGCATGTGGTTCTAATGTTTTTACAAAGCTACTTATTTAATGGAAAATGAGGATAGTTACTCATTGTAGTAGTTTTAAAAAGATATAAATAAATCATCGCCATTACACTGAGGAATAGCCCGCCTGCAAAAAAGCCGGTTAGTACTATTAAAAATAGTAGGGAGTTAATTAGGGAGGTGTTATTTTTAAAATATATTTTTTTCAACAGAATAAGATATATAATGGCCCCTATTACACCAAAGAATAAAACTAAATCGGGTAAATCCATTTCAATATTAAAAAAATTGGCTGTGTAGTAGGGGCCTCCTATTAAATAGTTTATAAAGCTCCAGTTTTGAGAAATATATGCCATGTTGTTTGCTAACATTATATCTCTTGTAGAAAAAAGCAATGTGGTTGGGGTGTATTGTTTTCCTAAATTTTCCCAGAAAGGGGATAATTTGAAAAGAAAGGAGGCAATATCTGTAAAGAATATAATACCTACAGTAAGGATGGGAATGATGGCTATCCTGTAGATTTGTTTAAACCGGGCAATGAATATGAGGTGAAAAAGTAATAGTAGGCCTAAGAAGAATAGAATTGCTTTTGCGCCTAAAAGAAAGCTTATGGCAATAGCTATAATGAGCTTGTAAACTTTTTCTTTTCTATGGATGGTTTTGTAATACCTATGCGCAATTAAAATAGTGTATAAGTAGCTTGTCTCATTAATTTTATTAAACAATCCGTCATAACCAAAGCGTTCTGAGTGTGCATAAGAGGAAAATAACTCTATATTAAAGACCAGGCCGAGAAGCATTAGAATTGCATTGCCTATCAATAGCCATTCAATAATAGCTAAACTAACGGTGGCAATTTTATTGTTATCTTTTAATGATAAAAAAGAGAAAATAAACACAAAAGGATATATAAACCGATTTAAATAGTATAAACTTCCTTTTAAAAACTGATAGGTAATGTTTTCAAAAAAGATAGGGTTAAAAAGTTGGTTGGTTAAGTAGATTATTATGAGTAAAAATAGGAGTTTAAACTGAACTCCTAACTCTTTTTTGAAGCTTATGAAACTAATAAGGATTACTTCAAACGTCAACTTATAAAGTCCGGATATTCTTGTGGTTTCTACATTTCCTACATATAGATAAATGGTGGTTATAAATTCTATTAAAAAAACACAGGTTATTAGCCCAATAAATATATTTCGGGGGTGTATGGTTTTCTTGTTAAAAATGATGGTTTTTATATTTTTTAAGATATATTGCACATTATTATTTTTTGAATTTTATGTTTTTATGAAGTTAATTTTTTTGATAATGATAAAATAAATTATAATATACAATATAAAAACAAAATAAACTATATATTCATTTACATTATATATTAAAGAAGCAATTATTAATATATTGATAGCTAATTGGAATGTGAAGTATATTGAGGAAATAATAAGGTGGTTTATTTTTTTTTCATTGGTTAATTTTTGATAGAGATGTTTGTTGTGGGCTTTAAAAATATTTTCTTTATTAAACAATCTTCGCAGAATAGTGAATCCGCCATCAACAAGATATACAGAAAATAGGAGAAATAATATGGGATTGTGGGTTTTACTATAAAATAATAAGACAAAAAACAACAGAGAGAAGCCTATGGTTATGCTTCCTACGTCTCCGCAAAAGCAAATGGCTTTTTTTCTAAAATTAAAAAATCCAAAAACTACGATAGCTAAAAGTAAATAAATCAGGACTTCAGAGTCTGTAAACATTAGGTAGTTTTCATTTATGTAGTATAGTGTAAGGTAAGATACCAATGTATTTAAAAAAGTAATGCCATTAATTCCATCCATGAAATTATAGATATTGATAATGGCTAAAGAGAAAATGAATAAAAAAGCTATGCTTATTAACTGGCTGAATGAAATGGTTTCGGGTATTAAAGTGGCGGTAAATATGAGCGAAAGGGCGGCTATGTGTACTAAAATCCTGATTTTTGAAAATACAGTAATCATATCGTCAATAAAACTTATTATGGCTACTATGGTGCTCCCAATGATTAATATTGAGGTGTGGTTGTGTAAAGGATAATTTAACAGGGCGTAAATGAATAATGAAAGAATAATTACTATGCCTCCTCCCCGTACAGTTGTTTCTCTGTGGGCGCTTCTATCATTAGGAATGTCTTTTATATTATTTACCTCGGCGAGTTTTATATATAAAAACTCCAAGCCAAAAAGAGCTATAAAAATCAAGGAATAAACCAGCATACAAGTATTTTTACATAATGGGGCGTCTCATTAAATAGTGTTAAAGATATGGATGAATTTCTGGGCTAATTTTTGGTATGTATAATGGTTTAAAAGGTATTTTTTTCCGTTTTCTCCTACCTGTTTTCGTTCTTCGGGGGTCATATTTTTGAATTTTAATAGTTCTTTTAATAACATATCCTCATTTTCCGGTTCAATAACAGTGCCGCAGGCAGCCCATTCAATAACATTGTTTTTTGTAGGGGCGGAGAGAAGTATGGGTTTTGCAGCATACATATAATCAAAGGTTTTGTTTGCCGAAATTCCGTATTGATAAATAGGGAGATTTTTTGAGCTAAAGTAGAGCACATCGCAGCGGCTAAGGAATGATAGCACTTTATTTTTAGGAACTTTATCAAAAAAGAGCACGTTGTCTGAATTATTTGCCAGCTTAAGCAGGTTTTTCTTGTCGTCTCCCTCTCCTATAATGCACAGGCAACTGTTTTCATTATTATTTTTTATGGCTTTTATAATAGTCTCCATAGCATTTGCTTTTCCCAGGGAGCCTGCGTAGCCCACAATGAATTTGTCTTCCGGGAAGCGTTTTAACATAGTATCCGGGAGGGGTTCATAATAATCTTCTTTTTGCACTTGATACCCGTTAGATATCCAAGTATAATGAAAGGGACGGTCTTTCAACACCTGTTTTATGTGCTTATCTGCATCCATTAGTAAAGAAACAATATGGTGGGCATGTTTATACCCCATCTTCTCTACCCAGGCTAAAAAACATATCACAGGATTTTTTGGAGAAAACCCGCCTAATTCTACCAAAGATAAAGGCCAAATATCCCGGATTTCAAGAATAAATTTTACGGTTTTGAATTTCTTCTTAAAATAAAAAACCACGTTTAAAATGGGTAATAAAGAATTTGAAGATACAATAATGATGTCGGGCTTAGGCAATTTTCTAATTGGGATAAAAAACAGCAAAAGGCAAAAAATCAGCCAACTTGAAACCCTCGCCATTCCTTGGGTGTTTTTATACGTATTTCCTTTTATGAGTAATGTTCTTATTTTTTCTTCTCGAAGCTGGAATAGTCCTTTTATTTTGTTTTCCCTGTATGGCACGTGAGAAAAAGAGGAGGTTATTAAAGTAACATCATATCCTTTTTTAATAAACTCTTCGGCTAAAAACGAATGCCTGTGCCCATCTCCATTTAATTGGGGGGTGCACAGGTATTGATTGATAAGCCAGATGGATTTATTCTTCATCCCGTTGCTTTTCTGATTTCTTTTGCGGGATTTCCCGCCACAATGGAGAAATCATCTACATCTTTTATAACCACAGCCCCAAGGCCAACGAGGGCATGGTTGCCAATTTTTTTCTTATTTAAAACCGAAGAGGAGGGCGCTACCCACGCATTTTCACCAATAACAACACTGCCTGCCACCATGGCATTGGCAATGATGACTGAGTTTCTACCCACTGTTACGCCATGGGCAATGTGTACTAAATTGTCTATTTTTACATTTTCTTCTATACGGGTACTTCCTAAAACCGCTCTGTCTATACAGGTGTTATTTCCAATATCTACATGGTCTTTAATAATTACGTTTCCAATATGGGGGATTAACTCAAAATCTCCTTCGGGGTTCTTTTCATAGCCAAAACCCATACCGCCAATGGTATTGTTGGCGCCAATGGTTACGTTATTGCCAATAACTGTATCTTTTAGGATTACTGTATTGTGAAGAATGGTAACATTATCTCCTATTTCACAATTTTCTTCTATAACTACATGATGACCTATAAATACATTTTCTCCTATTTTACAATTCTTGACGATGATGGCAGATGGGTGTATGTTGGCTTCTCTTTTAATAGTAAAAAAATGAGTAAGAATTTCCCGGAAGGTTCTCCTCGGGTTTTCCACAACAAGATAGTTTAGCGGATTGCTCATTTTTTCGGCAGCATTCCTGCTAATAATAACTACCGGGTTGGTTGATAGTGATTCTAAAATGGCTATGTTCTCATCACTACACCAGGTTAAAGCATTTTTTATCCCAGAAACCTGGTGTAAGGGAACTACTTTTTCAACCTGTTGGTTTTCATCTCCTTCGAAGCGAATATGGGTGATGGTTTCTAAAATTTCTTTTACCGTCATTTTTTTAACTTATTAGGCGTATGACCTCGAAGACCTCGGCATACTGTTGACCTATTTGTACACCTCGTGTTCGGGCTAAAGACCAGATAAACTCTTCATTTGCATAGGGGCGATGCGCCTGGGATTTGTATTTTTTTAGGGCTTTAATCTTTGTTTTAATATGGTCTTCGCCCAATAAAACAAAATGGGTAGTGGTAAAGGTAAAGTTGTTCCAGGGCATCTCATAGGAAAGTATATTGGTGAACTTGAATGCCCTGACTGCCTCCTCGGCTATGGTTGCATGGTCTTGGTGAATATCGTTTAGGGAAGGGATGAATACAACATCCGGATTCAGTTCTTTACGAAATCGTATCAAATCATCCAGGATATGCTGCCTGTTAGAGTTAAAGGTTCTGACATTATATTGTAACAGGAAAAGATTTTCGCTTTTTATGCCTAATTCTTTTGTAGCTTCTTTTACTTCTGTGATTAAAATATCTGGAGGAAAGTGGGGTAAAACAGATTGCTCACAGGCACTAAATGCAATGTAATAAACCTCTATTCCCTGCTCAATTAATTTAACTATGGTGCCCCCACAACCCAATTCTCCATCATCTGTATGCGGCGCCAGTACTAACGCTTTTTTTATTGTTTTGAAAATCATGTTATTTTTTTACAGTTATGGGGATGATTGAGATAGTATATCTTCATATAGTTTTAATAGCTTGGTTTCTGCTATTTTCCAATTATACTTTTCAAACACTCTTTTTCTTCCATTATGGCCTAAACGCTCTTTTTCCTGCACATTATTATTTAAATATGTTATGGCTTGCGCAACCTCTTTTGGGTTTGTAGGGTTTACATTAATACCACAATCGTTTTCTTTGTTAAAGGTAACCCACTCGCCAAAATTAGGCATAATAACAGGAATAGCATTCACCATATATTCAAATAATTTAACAGCATAGGATAGGTAATATTGACCAACATTATTATATAATATAAGCCCCAGGGAAGATTTGTTATAATAATCCTGTATCTGTTCATGGGGAAGTATCCCTAAATAGGTTACTTTTTCCCATCCCTTTTCTTTTTGAATGTGTTTTAACATTTCTTCTTTAATATTTCCTGCTAAAAAAAGATGGCTGGGGTCTTGCAATTCGCCTAATGCACGTACCATATTTAAAAGCCCTCTTTCTTCTGTGAGAGCTCCTGCGTGAAAATATAGCCTGTTGTTATAATTTGTTTTCAATCTACTTTGTTGCTCATCAATCATTACAAAATTTTCAATAAGAACTGTTTTTTTGTTTTTCTCTAAATATTTTAGTTCCATATAAGGTTGAGGAACAATTAGGGCGTCCATCTTTTTGGAAATACGGTTTTCTAAGTTCTTAAAGAGATGGGAGATGAGGTTCCTTAAAAATTTAGGAATCCAGTATTTTATTTTAATCTGCTGAACCATATCTTCATGGATGTCATATAGCACGTTAGCCCCTCTTTTTTTAAGACGCAAGCCACAATACATGAGTTCCGGGTCGTGAAAATGATAGATATCGCATTTCAGCTCTTTTGCTTTTTTATATACCTTTCGGGGGGTGACTATCATCCGGTGAAGACGTCCTTTGTTAGCCCCTACATCATATATTTTAACTCCGTCTATGATCTCATTTCCCCGTCCATCTGCAACCACTAAGGAAACATCATATCCTTCCTGAGCCAGGCTTCTACATTCTTTACTAAATATCCTGGTATCATACCGGGGATGAACAGAGGTTAAATGTGCAATTTTATTTATTTTTTTCATTTAAAAATACCATTGAAATAATGAGTAATAAGAAGGCGCCATGGGTTAAAAACACTGTTGGTAAAGAAGAACTGATGAAGGAAAAAACAACTAATATATACAACCCAAAATATTTAGATTTTGTGGTAAGATTGTTTACCATCATAAAATAGAAAGAAATAATGAGGATATGGATGATAACCCCTATAAACCCAAAATTCATGTACCCATCTGAAATTAGCCCGTTATTAGCGGCCATTTCTATGTTATTAAAATAGTATTTTCCAATAATATTTACATGATTAACCTCGTAGGGAGATTTTGAAATGATGTCTGGCAATGTTTCGGCGTAATATAAATAATTGTTATGGAAAAAATCTAAATAACAAATATCTAACAGCGTTGGTATAAAATGAACTCTTCTGAACAGTAAAATCCACAACATATCATTGTTGAAAATGGCCAGCACAAGTGCCAATAGCATCAGGAAGATAAAGATTTTTAAAAGGTTGTTTATAATTTGGTAGTATGAATACCTGTAAAAGATAAGAAGAACCGCCAAGCCCAGGTAAATGGTTTTATGTCCTCCAAACAAAAAAAACAATAGCAAATAAAATACCCCTACCATCATTAGCGCCCATTTTTTTTGCTCCAGGGCAAAGACAATAAATAAAGGAATAATTATTTTGGTAAAGGGTGAATACAGGTAGGCAAAATAGGGATTGCTCTTAGACGCCATTACAGCCCGTGTTTCATAAAGGTCTATTAAAAATAAATTTTTTAAATTTATGTGCGGCCCCAAAACGATAAGATAGGGCAATGTGCCTACGATAATGACAAAAAATAAAATTACCAATCCTTGTTTTTTATTAAAAGAGGGCACATTACCCAGGTTTATTTTTACTTTCGAGAAATAGACCAACGACCAAAAAAATAGCTGGTGATAAAACAGTAATTCAAAAGAATACATGTTTTTTGACGTGAATGCGATTAGTGAGGGAATAGTAGCTAATAAGAAAAACAGGTATATTATGGCAAATGAGAACCTGTTAAAATCTAATTTTTTTAAAACACGCAGATTACTATAAAAAATGACTATTGATAGCAATAGCCTCAGAATAGAAAAATCAAGCGAGGCATCTTGTAGGTAGTAGGCTATATATCTCCAGTAATAATAGGTTTTAATTTTATAATGATACAAAAACAATAAAAGAAAGAAATAGGTTGCTGTATAAAAATGCAGGTTGAGTTTTAACTTCATCTGTTAGTACTGTAGGGCGTTTTTGCAACTTCCAAATGTACACATTATTTGCATATATTTGCAGCCGATTCAAAACCTAAAACTCACCATGAAAATGTTTTTAAAAGGCCTATTAACAGGGATGGTACTACTGGCTGTTTCTTGCGGAAAGAGCTCAAAAAAAGAAGATGGGGTTACCCAGGATATTCCTGGAAACCCGGCAGCGATAAAAAAAGTAAGAAAAGATGTTACCCTGCCTGGTTTAGCATACGGCTATGCCTTTAATAAAGATGAAGAAACTGAATTGGAAGAAGTGTATGCCTCTTATGAACCAGACCGCTTTAACCAGGGAGATGGCAGCATTATCCTTGATGGCGTGAGCGATTATGTAACTATTCAAAATCAAAAGAATCTAAACCCCAAAGAAGCCATTACTATTTCTGTATGGTACAAACCAGAATCATTTGCGGGAAATGGAAACAATTTTATCCTGTGTAAGGAATTTACCTCGTATGAACCTCCTTTTGTGCAATATGCTCTTACAGTTACCGGCGATAAATATCCCACTATTCCGGGAACATTCAAATTCCTGCTTTCCATTGATGGTAAATTCAACGATGTACTCTCCCCCCCCCAACGCATGGACTCCCGGGGAGTGGTATTTACTCACAGGAACGTATGATGGAAAAAAAATGTCGTTATACATTAACAACCGGTTAGCCGGCACCCGTAATATAGAAGGAAAAATAGACGCATATAACACTGTCCTACTCATTGGTAAAACACCGCATAAAGACTTTTATACATCGGGCAGTGTGGACGATTTAAAAATATTTAACAGGGCTCTAACAAGAGAAGAAATTGCCAAACTGTATAAAAACAGGTAGAAATAGCAACTGTTTTTAATAGAAAAAGAGGGATAGGATTATTCCTCTTTTTTTAAATTATACAAGAGCATTAAACAGTAAAAAAAAGAATAACAAACAAGCCCTGAATACCTGTTCAGTACACTTTCAAACAAAAAATTAGCGCCAAAAACAAAAAGAATTCCGGCAACCAGGAAAACGAGCCGTTTTTTAGCAAAAGGAAGGTAGAGTAATTGGGCGATAAGCAGGAGAAGCCCTGCAATTCCGCATTCTATGGCAATTTGCAAAAACTCATTATGGGCGTTCAACCTATGCCTGTACGGAACCACATAGCGTTTTTGTTTATAAATGCTCTTCAATTCTTCATACGCCTTAGCTATTCCAACACCGGTAACCCAATTTTTAGCTATCAGCTCTAAAGAGGCATCCCATACTAATAATCTCGTGCCCAAACTACTATTAGACTCTCTATTCCATTCTGCCCGATGCGTTGTTAGCTGTTCATATACATGCCTTACTCTTGGGTTAAAAGTAAGGATACCCACGCCAATTATGAGCGCACAACCTGCCAATACCCACCGGGAAGTTTTATTTTTTATACTATAGAATAAATAAAATGTGAGACTGAGCACTAAAATTAACAAATTAATGCGATTTGATACCTGGAAAATACCCAAGCTAAAAAAAATTAGTAAGAAAATGCGTGCCGTTGCAGAAAAAAACCCAAAATACATGAGCAAGATAAGAGCTATATTTAAATACATGGCAAAGTAAACAGTTTGGTGAAAGAGCGAAAAATGGCTCCCGAAAAAATAATTTCCCTCTCTCGCAGAAGACAGCAATAAAGTATCGGGGTTGGTATTAGACAAGGCGGGGCGAAAGGAAAATACCCCGTCTGTGTAAGCCGCAGATTGATAAAAAGCGTAAGCATAACAGATAAGTAAGGCAACAAAACATCCTAAGACAAAGCCTTTACAGGCTTTTTTTAGGTCTGAATTATTGTATTTTATAGCAGAAAATATGAGCGGAAAAGCTATCAGCGAAGCTTTCATTTCCACTATTTTAAAATTAAAATCGCCCGAGTTTAGAATGTCAAACAAAATATAAACAGGGTATAGAATCGCCAGGATTATAAATGTTTTGTTAAAAACAAATTTCCTAAAATAGAACAAAGAGAAGGCGATAAAAACAACTAACGCAATAGTGGAAAGTTTTTGATGTAGGGGCAAAACAAAGCTAAAAAAAATTAAAACAAACAAGTGCCTGTTTTTTATGTTTAATCTTTTTATCATTTCATTTAAATTAACCTACAGAAAGTAACAGAGCGCAAGAATATGAAATTATTTAACTCTAAGCCGTGGAGGAAAGTGGTTTTCTTGGATTACTTTTAAAAAGATACATTAAATTTTTCTGACCATACAGCTATATTATATAATTTCCACAACGTTAACGCATCTGTTTTATCTGAAATTAAATGTATAGTAGCAAACCTATTTATAAACCCAGATTTAGTAATCGTATTTAGAAAGTGTTGTTTGTTTGCCATCCACGTGTGCGGCGCCTCAAAACCAACTTTATTTTTTCTCCATATCACCTCCCCCGGCAAGAGGTTTTCTGCAGATTTCCTTAAAATAAATTTAGACCATCCGCTATTGATTTTATGTGAAAAAGGTAACGATAAAGCGGTTTCTACAACCTCGTGGTCCAGGAAGGGCACTCTCGCTTCTATTGACTGAGACATGGAATTTCTATCTTCATATTTTAGTAATTTTTGCAGTTGAATATGCTCAATCTCAGCTTTTTGAAGCGCTCGCAAACTTTTAGTAGATTTGGCTATGTAGTGTAACAATTCAACATGCAAGTATTTCTTATACTCTTTTTTAATGTATTTATTTCTATGTAATTGCCTGAATTTTCTTACATAAACATTATTAAAATATATACTATAAAATAATAATTTTATAAGGGACAGTTTTGAATTATTGCTGATTTGAAAATATGCCTTTATTTTTTTAAACAACCCTTTTTGTTCATTTAAATACGAAATAAAATACCTTTCATAGCCTAACAGAGTTTCATCGCCTCCCTGCCCATCTAAAAGCACAACACACCCGGCTTCTTTCGCTTTCTTCATCACAAAATACTGCATAATAACGGAAGGACCTCCAAAGGGTTCTTCTTGAATTTTGATAACCTCATCCATGCTATCCAGGAAATCTTCTTCTGTGGGCTCTGTAACATACCATTTTAAATCGCAAGCATCTGCCACCATTTTTGCGTATTTTGACTCGTCTGTCTTTTTTTCTATAGATTTAGCGGTGATGGCGGTAAGTTTACCCAACGAATTTTCTTTCAAAATTTGAGCGGCTGTTGCAGCTATAAAAGAACTATCTAAGCCGCCGCTTAAACAGGCGCCTACCATAACATCGGCGCGCATTTGCAACTGTATAGCCCGTGTTATTTTTTCTTTATATAACATGAGGCTTTCCTCAAACGGTGCATTATCGAGGTCATCAGGGAGAGGCAACTCATAGTATTTTTTAACAATGAAAGAATTTGTTTCTAAATTAAAAATTAAATTATGAGCCGGCGCAAGGGCATAAATACCCTCAAAAAACGTATTGTCGGTATGATGGTGGTAGGATAGATATAAAAAATCAAACAATATTTGCCTATTCACCTTAGGCCGCTCTATAAAATGAAGCAGCTGTTTAATCTCAGAACCAAAATAAAAGTGAGTCTCATCAGAATAATAATATAACGGCTTTATTCCAAAGCGGTCTCTACTTAAAAAAACGGTATTATTCCTTCTATCATAGATTGCAAAAGCCCACATGCCATTAAAATAATCTACACATTTTTCTCCCCACTCCTGGTAGGCGGCTAAAACCACTTCCGTATCCGTTTCACTTTTAAATATATACCCTTTTTCTTCCAATTCTTTTTTCAACGCTACATAATTATACACCTCTCCGTTATAGGTAATTGTATAATCATTATAATCCATGGGTTGATTTGCTGACTCTACTAAATCTAACACCGAAAGCCTTCGGTGGGCAAGCCCAACACTTTTACTACAATAATATCCTTCTGCATTAGGGCCCCGGTGAGCAATCAAATCATTCATTTGTTTTAAGATAGTCCCAGATGCTACAGAGCCCTTTTTATTGATTATTCCCGTTATTCCGCACATTTTGTTAACTTTTTTAAGCTGTTGTATTGTAGTATATAATATAGAGAATAAAGCGCTATTTCATGGCATACATAAATCTTTAAAAGAAAAATAATATCTGCTTTTATGTAAAAAACAGCTATTGTTAAGGTAGTAAATGTAGTAACAAAATAAGTGATTTGCCAGATTGACAATAGTTTTACATTATTCGTAGCATTGAGAACGGAAGATAATGGGCTTACTATTAATTTCACGAGAAAACTTATAGATAAAATACTGGCAAATTTGCCCGATAGTACCCACCGCTCGCCGAAAAGCAAGGTAAACAAATATTCCCCCCTAAAAATTAAAACCACGCTCAACAACATCCCTATAAAGGCGAGAAATAGTGTAGATTTATAGAAAAGTTGTCTTGCCTTTGCTATATTATTAGAATTTATTGTCATAGCCATTTTTTGATAAAAAACATCTTTAAAAGAAACCGTTATCAGCGCTAAGGGAGACATTAAACATAAATTTGTAAGTCCATAATACCCTAAATCAGATTGAGAGTAATTATATTCTATTAAAAATATCAACACTTGCAATGAAAAAGTATCTAAAAGAGAGGGTATAATATTATATTTTGGATAGTGAATGTATTTTTTTGCAACATGCTTTAATGTTATAGATTTTGTGGAGTTTTTATCTAATTCTAATTTTTTATGTAAATAAAAAACAGAAGAAACTAATCCCGCTATTTTACCCATAACCATACCAACGGGAGAAATAACCAACCCCAGTATAATACTAACTATAGAAGAAAACACAGATTGCAGGATTTTTGAAAAGGCATTTACCTTAAATTTTTTGAACCTGACAGACAAATAATAGAAAGATTGCCATATTCCATAAAAGCCCACATACAAAGGAATTAGAAAAATTATGCCATTTGAATTGATTTTTATATCAAAAAACATAAAAACCAGCAAACTAAGTATAAAAAGTATAAAAGTATAAATGAGGGTAATAATAATGCTCAAATGGAAAAGGCGGGCGCCTTCGTTTTCATTTTTAGGTAATACAATCGCTATTTGATACCTTCCTCCCGTGGCTACCACTAATACAGCGGAATAGGCCATGAAAGATGTGAATAGTGCAAACTCTTTTTCAGTATAAAACCTCGTTAGTAGAGGCATTATTAATAACGGTATCAGTTGAGCGATACCCGTGCCCACTAATTGGGTTGTTATATTATTTACAAACTCAGATTTGACTAATTTTTTGTATTTCAAATCATTTCAATATTTCATGATAGTCCCCCTTCAAACCTATAGGAATAGTATTTCTAATATCATGTACTATTTCTATAGCCGTTCTGGTTTCGTTTAACCCATAACCGCCACCAGCTAATATATCTTTATATACCAGGGTATGCAAATCGCCAAAACCATCGCTAAACTCAAGTTCCTGCCCATCAATAATAATTGAGCGAAACGTAGTTTGCCCCTTCTGTTTTACATATTGGGGTAAATATGTTGCATTTACCGATAAAAACCAGCGAACCCTTGCGTTGGTAAATTCTAAATACCCTGCTGCATGGTCTTTTTCATGAACGTGTACTATATTTTCTTGTACATTGCCAAAAATCCATGCCAGCATATCGTAAAAATGCACCCCTATATTAGTTGCAATTCCCCCCGATTTTGCAGGGTCTCCCTTCCATGAAATAAAATACCAGTTTCCCCTAGATGTTATATACGTTAAATCTACTTCGAATTTTTTCTGCATTTTGGCATTAGCCACCTTTTCACGCAGCGCAATTATAGAAGGATGGGTACGCAATTGAAGAACATTATATATTCTCCTTCCTGTTTTCTCTTCTACTTTTTGCAGGTTATCAATGTTCCAGGGATTCAATACCAAAGGCTTTTCGCAGATAGCATCAGCCCCGCTTCTCAGGGCAAAACGAATATGAGCATCATGCAGGTAATTGGGAGAACAAATACTCACATAATCTAAATGTGTATTTCCCTCATACGTAAGTTTTTCTATATGACGGTCAAACCGTTCAAACTCTACAAAAAAATCTGCCCCGGGAAAATACGAATCTATAACCCCCACACTATCATTTTTATCATACGCCGCCAATAAATTATTGCCAGTATCTTTTATAGCTTTCATGTGTCTTGGCGCAATATAGCCTGCGGCGCCAATAAGGCTAAAGTTTTTCATAGTAGAATTATATATAGGCTAAATCTATTCTCTAAAAGCATCAATAAAAATACTTATAAACTAATGTTACAATAAAATATCCTGCGATATAGCTACCCCATTTTCCTTACCTTATTATCTTCTAAAATATATTTTTCGCCACTTTCAGGGCATTCGGCAATACCATTACCCTCAAAACGAAGCCGATGCCCGTATTCACTTATCCATCCCATCTGCTTGGCGGGATTTCCAACAACCAACGCATAATCTGGCACTTCCTTAGTAACAACCGCCCCGGCGCCTATAAAAGCATACTCCCCTATATTGTTACCACAGATAATAGTGGCATTAGCCCCTATAGAAGCTCCTTTTTTAACTATTGTTTTTACATATTGGTCTCGCCTGTTAATAGCGCTTCTGGGGTTAATAACATTCGTAAAAACCATAGACGGCCCTAAAAACACATCATCTTCACAAACCACCCCGGTATAGATAGAAACATTATTTTGAACCTTAACATTCCGTCCCAAAATTACACCCGGCGATACAACAACATTCTGACCGATATTGCAATTTTCACCTATAACACACCCCGGCATAATATGAGAAAAATGCCATATTTTGGTTCCGCTTCCTATACTACAGCCTTCATCTAATATTGCTGTTTCGTGGGCAAAAAACTTCTCAGCCTTCATACTTATAGTCTATCTGTTACCAGTTCTTTTGGTAAAAAACTTTTAATATCAAAAACAACACTGTTTTTATTTGATTTTATAGATGAAATTTCTATCTCTTTAAATTCAGTATGCGATACGGTTAAAATAATTAGCTCGTATTTTCCTTCAATGGCCTCCAGCAAATCAATTCCATATTCCCGTTTCACTTCTTCTTTAGAAGCATACGGGTCATAAACATCAACCTTCATATCAAATTGTTTCAATTCCTCCACTACATCTACTACCCTTGTATTGCGAATATCAGGGCAATTTTCTTTAAAGGTAATTCCCAAAACCAACGCATTTGCACCCTTCACCTTTTGTCCATGCTTTAGCATACGTTTTATAACCCTGTTTGCTACATACACCCCCATTGTATCATTAATGCGCCTCCCTGATAGAATTACCTCCGGGTAATAGCCCAGGCTCTCTGCTTTATAGGTGAGATAGTAGGGATCTACACCAATACAATGCCCACCTACCAGGCCGGGGCGAAAGGGTAAAAAATTCCATTTGGTGCCCGCCGCCTCCAAAACCTCAGTAGTATCAATTCCCATCCTGTCAAAAATAAGCGCTAATTCATTTACAAATGATATATTGACATCGCGCTGTACGTTCTCAATAATTTTTGAGGCTTCGGCCACCTTTATGCTAGGTGCCTTGTGTGTTCCAGCTTCAATAATACTTTTATATAAATCATCTACCAGTGTTGCCACTTCGGGTGTGCTGCCAGAAGTTACTTTAACAATAGTATGAATTCTGTGAACTTTATCGCCCGGGTTTATCCGCTCCGGAGAATAGCCGCAATAAAAATCTTCGTTGAAAACCAGGCCGCTGGCTTTTTCCAGTTCGGGAACGCAAACCTCCTCGGTGCAGCCGGGATATACGGTAGATTCGTAAATGACAATGTTTCCTTTTTTTAGGTATTTTCCCACCGTTTGGCTGGCTGCCCGTAAAGGGGTCAAATCTGGTTTTTTGTAGGCATCTACCGGGGTCGGCACGGTAACGATATATATATCGGCAGCTGCCAAATCCTCTTCCCGGTACGTGTAGGTGAGAAAAGTCGCCTTTTCCAGTTCTTTTGAGGTAACTTCCAACGTGCTATCCATACCCTTTTGCAGGGCGCTTATCCGTTCTTTGTTGATATCAAATCCTGTAACTTTATATTTTCCGGCAAACGCCACGGCAAGCGGCAGCCCTACATAGCCCAATCCTATAACTGCTATTTTACGTTCCCGCAGATTTTCCAAGTTTCAAAAAGGGTTTTTAGTTGATTGTAATACCGAATACACCGGTCGTTCCGCAAAAGTAGGATAATTTTTTGTCTTATTCACGCTCACCGCGTTTTGCAGGCTGTTCTCTTTAAGTATTTCGCGCGCAAAATCATACCACGTCATCGCTTTATTTCCGCAGAAGTGGTAGATTCCGTATTTTGTGGAATGGTAGGTAATACTATTCATCAAAAAAACCGCGAGGTCGTTGGCGTTCGTAGGGCAGCCGGTTTCTCCATCAGTTATGTATAGTTCTTTTTGGGTGGTGGCTTTTTCCAGGATGGTTTTGTAAAAATTTTTCCCAAATTCGCTGTAAAGCCACGAGGTGCGTATGATGAAATAGGTGTTTAAAATCTCCCTAATGTATTTTTCCCCCGCCAGCTTGGAAGCGCCATATTGGTTGATGGGATTGGGCATATCGTCTTCCACGTAAGGCGTTGTCTTTTTCCCGTCAAACACATAATCGGTGGAAATATGCAGCAGCGTAGTTTTGTATTTTTTACAGGCTTCCGCCACATTTTTAGCGCCTTCGGCATTTACGGAAAAGGCTTTTTCGGGTTCTTTTTCGGCTTGCTCTACATGGGTATAGGCAGCGCAATTGATACAGTAATCAGGTTGGGCTTTCTCAAAAAAATGAAAAACAGCTTCTTTGCCTGTAATATCCAATTGGTTAAAAGAAGTAAATATAAACCGATGTTGAGAATAGTTTGCATGGATTTTCTGGAGGCATTTTCCCAACTGCCCACCGGCGCCTGTTACTAAGATAGTTTTCATGGAAAAAGTGTTCTAAACATGGGAAGGGTTTTATCTTTTTCTGACAGGCTGAGCGCTTCTTCCGGCAGTTCCCATTGAACATTTAGGGTTTCATCCTTATAAAGGATGCCCGATTCGGAGGTTGGATGATAATAGGCATCACATTTATACGAAAAAATAACTCCATCGGTCAGGCACAAAAAGGCATGGGCAAATCCTTTGGGAATGTATAATTGATAGTTGTTTTTATCGTCTAAGATAATGGAAAAATATTTCCCGAAGGTTCTTGAATCTTTCCGTAAATCAACCACCACATCCTGAACGGCTCCCCGAACCACCCGAACCAATTTCGCCTGTGCATGTTGGCCTTTTTGAAAATGGAAACCCCGTAAAACTCCCTTCTTTGAGATGGATTGATTTTCCTGGACAAACTCAGGGGTGAAATTCGCTACTTCAGAAAAGGCTTTTTCATTGAATGTTTCAAAGAAAGTTCCTCTTTCATCTTTAAAAATAGTGGGTTTTAGCACAAAACAGCCGTGAAGAGGAGTCGCTTCTTTTTTCATGAGAGCTGTAGTAAATAATTTCCATACCCGCTTTTCAGGAGTGGTTGTGCCAACTGGTGAAGCTGCGTTTTGGTAATATACCCCATGCGATAGGCGGCTTCTTCAATACATCCTATTTTCAGCCCTTGTCGTTGCTCAATAACCTGTACAAACTGGGATGCCTGCATGAGGGAATCGAACGTACCGGTATCTAACCAGGCCATTCCCCGGTCTAAGACAGATACTTTTAGCTTTTTTCTTCTCAAATATTCCCTGTTCACATCTGTTATTTCCAGCTCCCCCCGTGTGCTGGGTTGTATATTTTGGGCAATAGATACTACTTCGTTGTCATAAAAATAAATGCCGGGAACGGCATAGTTAGAGGTTGGGTGTTGGGGTTTTTCTTGTATGGAGATTACATTCCCATCCTTGTCAAAATTCACTACCCCGTAACGTTTCGGGTCGTTCACGTGGTAGGCATAGATAATGCCACCGTTTGGATTAGTGCTGGCTTGCAACAGTTGGGCGAGCCCGCTCCCATAGAAAATATTATCGCCTAAAATGAGGGCTACTTTTTCTTTTCCAATAAATTGCTCCCCGATGAGAAAGGCTTCCGCCAGTCCGTTGGGCTGTTCTTGTATGGCGTACTGAAAGCGGCATCCTAACTGGCTTCCATCGCCCAAAAGTCGCTCAAAAAGCGGCACATCTAACGGGGTAGAAATAATGAGAATATCTTGTATGCCTGCCCACAATAGGGTGGAGAGGGGGTAGTATATCATGGGTTTGTCATACACCGGCATCAGTTGCTTGCTCACTGCCAGGGTGAGCGGGTGCAACCTCGTTCCTGAACCGCCTGCCAATATAATGCCTTTCATACCTATTTATAGTTATTCAAATACCAGGCAACTGTTTTCCGGATACCGGTTTCAAACGTTTCCTTTGCTTTCCATCCCAATTCTGTTTTTAGCTTGGTGGCATCTATAGCATACCTGAAATCGTGCCCGGGACGATCTGTTACAAACGATATGAGTTCCCGGTAGCTGCCTTTTTTGCGGGGTTTCAGCTCATCTAAGATACCACAAATAGTTTGGGCTATTTCTATATTGGTGTGTTCGTTATTGGCGCCTATGAGATAGGTTTCTCCGGCTTTTCCGTTGCGGAATACCAAACCGAGCGCCTCGCAATGGTCGGTTACATAGAGCCAGTCTCGCACATTGGTTCCTTTGCCATAAATAGGGATGGGCTCTTCTTTCAAGGCTTTCCGTATGATGGTGGGGATGAGTTTCTCCTTGTGTTGTTTTGGCCCGTAGTTATTAGAACAGTTAGTAGTAACTACATTTAGCCCGTAGGTGTGGAAGTAGCTCCGTACCAAAAAATCAGATGCCGCCTTGGAGGCACTGTAAGGACTGTTAGGAGCATAAGGTGTTTTTTCGGTAAAAAAGCCTTCTTTTCCCAATGCACCATACACCTCATCGGTGGAGATATGGTGAAAGCGGGCTTGTTCAAATCCTGTTCGGGCTTGGTGAGGTGCCTTCAGCCAATGTTTTTTGGCAGCCTCCAGCAGCGTAAATGTGCCGACCACATTGGTTTGGATAAAAATATCAGGCGTTTCTATAGAGGTATCTACATGCGATTCGGCGGCGAAGTGGATAACGTCTTTTATTGAATATTTTTTGAAAAGTTCTTCCACAAGCGTTGCGTTACAGATGTCTCCCTGAACAAAAGTATGGTTAGGGTGGTTTTCTATTTCTTTTAAGTTAGATAGGCTCCCTGCATAGGTGAGTTTGTCGAGACTTATGAGTTGTATGAGGTTATTTTTTTTTAAAAAATAGCTTATAAAATTAGCTCCTATAAAGCCGGCGCCACCTGTAACCAGAATGCATCTCATTGGGATTTGTTCTTTCGTTCCTGGTAGGAGTTCAGGAATGTATTGAAGGATCTAAGTGCCAGAAATAAGAACATGGCTACAAAACCAGCGATGCCAAAAATGAAATAATATTTTTTGTATAAAACGTTTATTTCATAACCTATCGGCTGGAAGTTAGAGATGATGTTGATGACCTCGGCGTTTTCAGTGCGCTGCGTCTGGTTGTCATTCAATTCATTTTTGAACTGGATTTTTGTATTAAAAAGCTCCAGTTCATTAGTGTTTTTGGTTTTTTCAGAAAGAATAATAGATGTAGAGCCTTGTGGGTTTTCGCGTTTCGCTTCGGCAAGCAGTACATCCATATACACACTTCCCAGTGAATCTATTTCTTCTATAGACCCTTTCAGGATAGAATCATTCCTATCCAGGTTTTCAAGGGTAGTTTTTCTCTTGGCGTTAAAGTAGCTATTTTCTTTTATGGATTCTATAATTACCGATTCTAACTTTTTAAAAATGTCGTTTTTTGAGGCGGTAACTTGTATGCCATGGGTTTTATAATCGTATTCAGAAACATTAAGTTTAAAATCTTCATAGGTGTAGCGAATTGAAAGGGTTGAGTCTGAAGATTGTTTTAATAGTTTGTTATAGGCATCTAAGCTACTGTTTTCATCTTTTACAGGTCTAATGAGAAACTCTTTTAAAGAAGACGCTTCTACAGGGGTTATTTTAAAAGTAGATGCCAGCAAAGCTGTATTGTGCTGCTTCACTAAATTGTTGTAGTACTGAACATTTTTATAGAGTTGCTGGGTGCTGCCAAAATTGGGTTGCACTATCAGGTCGGCAGCATATAAAGTTTCGCGTTGAGTGTCTAAAAACCATCCTATGCCTATACCTACCAGGACAGCGATAGCAAATTTGAAAAAATGTTTTCTAAAGAATAGGAGAAGCTGAATGAATATATGGAATATAGCTTTAAAAATGGTACCGATAAAGTTGAAAAACCGGGTGAAAGCATTTCCTATCAGCCGGAACAATTGTCCCAAATCTATTTCCTCAGAATCTTTTTTTGGTTGGTTATGCTCACTCATATTAATGCGAATTAAGAATCTGTTCTAATATTTTTCGGGTGATGAGGTAGGTGGGTTTCACGCCCGTTACCCCTAAACCGCCGGAAGCAAGGGTGCTGCCAGTTTCCAACGGGTTATCAGAGGCATAATAGGCGTAGCGAACCTGTACGTTTTCTGAGATGCTTTTGCGTATTTTAGAAGCTGCCTGTATGGCTTTCTGGTAGTGCGCTCCTTCCATTTCTATGCCAATAGCGCGCCAGGTGCTATCGTGAAAAAAACCAAGAATATCTTTGTTTTGGAGCGAGGTTCCTAAAACGGTTATCATGGTTCCCTCGTACACCCGTAATCCATTACCTTCAAAGTCGAACTTGTTCAGTTCATTTTTAAAGGGATAGTTATCTGCCGTTCCCTCAAAAACATGAGCGGTAGGTATCATAATATCTCCTTTTTCGCCGTCTAAAATCCCGGCTTTTCCCATAATAGATACAGAAACTACGTTGAGGTACGTGCGTTTGTTTTTGCCTTCTTTATAGGGTTTCAATAATTCGTCTATAGTTTCATAAGCCTGTTCGCCAAAAGCATAATCCATCACTACCAGCACTGGTTTTTCAGTATCGGGCAGGGAGTTATCTGGGTGAAAAGCAGTTTTGCTAAAATCAATCTTCGCCGTATCAAAAAGCTGTACATCTATGTTAGTACCCGAAATATCGTCTAAGCTAATCATACCATGCTTGCGGGCAAAGGTTTTTACGGTGTTGCGCAACTCATTGTTTTCCGGGTTGCTCAATTCTTCAAAAGGTGAAAAATGATTGGTTGCGTTGCCCGCCTTTGGCAATGCCTGAGCGGCATAGATAGAGTTCATAACGCTGTGCATGTTGGCGCTAATGATGTGCAGGGGCCTGCTTAACAAATCGTTTTTTTTGAGGGTCTTTTTAATATGGTTCGCCCACATTTCTCCGTGAATGTGGTGCCCCAGGCGTTCCTGCAAAATGGGGCTAAAGGTAATGGTGCGCTTAATTCCCTGGGTTTCTTCTTCAATAGCGAGTTTACCCAGCCAATAGATGCTGTGTAAAAACTGTTCGGGCTCTTCTTTTGTGGCAAAAGATTTATAGGCTTCCAGGGTTTCATCAAACGTTCTGCCTAAAAGCGAAGCGGTATGAATAATGGCGTTTTCTCTTTCGGCGAGGGTGAGTTTTTTCTTACGCACAGAGGTTTCTAATTTTTGCCAGTCGCGCGTAGTCTTACCAATTTCTTTGATAAATACTTTCTTGCATATTTTGCCAGACTCAATAAACAGAAAAGTCAAATGAGTAAGAATATCATAAATATCAGAACGTCCGCGGGTAATTTCCACATTCATCTGTTCTTCGTCTATGCGGTAGCAGTTTCGCTTTCTTTTGGGAGGAATAATAGGTTTTAAGTGCGATTTTTTATAGCCCTCGTCAGACGTTAAGTTAATATACCGACATTCTTCTATGCCTGTTGGAAGGCGCTCCAAGACGTAGCGGAGTCCATTGAGTTCTACTTTTTCTTCGGCTACAGAGCCGTATATTTCGGGGCGAAGCTGTAGGAGCGCTTGCCGAAGCGTTTCACCCGAAATGCCCATCGGCTTGTAAAAACCCCTGTTGAAAAGGTGTCGCATGGTTATGTACATGCGCTCAATGGCGTTGGTAGATTCTTGCGCCCGGGTTCTCCCTTTAATTTTACTCATAGGTTACTTTTCACTACAAAAATACAGGTTAATTTTTATTTTGGGGCTTTTTTGTAGTCAGAGAGGGCATCTGCAATGAAGCGGTCATTACACAGTCGGGAAATTTTGTTTTGCCCTCCTAATTTGCCTACCGATTTCATATAGGCGGCGAAGCCTCCTTTTTCAATACGGGTTATTTTAAGGGGTTGAAGGATTTTTCCATGAATAAGATCTAAATAATAACTGTTTTGTTGCTGAAGGGAGCTATCTATTTGTTGAGAGAAAGCTACCATATCTTGGGGTTCTTCCTGGAACTCTATAAACCATTCGTGGTAGGGAAGTTCTTTTTCTGTGGGGTTTACCTGGGGGGCTACCGTAAACTCATTCACCTGGGCAGTTGTTCCTTCTATGGCTGCTTGCAACGCCTGCTCTACCTCTTTGGCAATAACGTGCTCGCCAAAGGCGGAGATGAATTGTTGTAGTCTGCCCGAAACCACTACGCGATAGGGCGCCAGGGAGGTGAATTGTATGGTATCGCCTGTGTTGTATGCCCACAGGCCGGCATCGGTAGAAACAATAAGCACATAATTTACACCCATTTCCACTTCTTCCAACCCTATTCTCGGGGGATTTTCTGCAAAAAACTCATCGGCTCTTATAAATTCATAAAAGATACCGGAACGGAGTTGCAACAACATTCCCTTTTCTGTTTGGGAGTCTTGAAAGGCAAAAAATCCTTCACTGGCGGGATAAAGTTCTATACTATTTACTTTCCTGCCGATGAGATTTTCAAACTTAGTGCGGTAGGGTTCATAGTTCAACCCGCCATAAATAAAGACCTGGAAGTTTGGGAAAATAACGCTTATTTTTTTGCCTGTTTTTTGGTGTAACTTCTCAAAATACATTTGCACCCAGGAAGGAATGCCGCTAATAACCGTCATATTTTCCCGCAGCGTTTCCGCTACAATAGCATCTACCTTGGTTTCCCAGTCGTCTATACAGTTGGCCTCCCACGAGGGCATGCGGTTTTTTTGAAGATACTGGGGAACATAGTGGGCTACAATGCCAGAGAGCCTGCCGGTTTTTATACCGTTTTTTTCCCGGAGAACGGGGCTCCCTTGTAAAAATATCATCTTGCCGCACACAAAACGGGCTTGCCTGGTTTGGTGAATATAGCACAAAAGAGCGTTTCGGGCGGCGCGAATGTGGTGTGGCATAGAGGCCTTAGTAATGGGGATGTATTTGGCGCCAGAGGTGGTGCCGGAAGTTTTGGCGAAGTAAAGAGGCTGGCCGGGCCATAAAACATCTTGTTCTCCTGTGATTATCCTTTCTACATACGGTCTCAGAGCTTCATAATCTCTGACGGGAACCTGGGCTTTAAAATCTTTATATGTTTTTATGCCAGAAAATTGGTGCTCCTTTCCAAATTGAGTGTTGAGGGAACGGGAAATGAGTTGTTGAAAGACTTTTTCTTGTGTTTTTATAGGGTTTTTCGCCCATTTCTGGATTTTTTTATATATAAAATAGGCGAAAATTTTAGCTATAATGGGTTTCAGAGACATAAGCTATTCAAAATCTATATAATATACCGGGTTCACCGGGTATCCTTCGCTCCACAATTCAAAATGCAAATGAGGTCCGGTAGTTATTTCGCCGGTATTGCCTACTATGGCTATCACCTCTCCCGCTTTTACCAAATCGCCTTGTTGTTTTATGAGGGAAGCATTGTGTTTATAGACAGAGATAAGGTTAAAAGGATGCTCTATGATGAGGGTATAACCGGTAGCCGCCGTCCACTCGGCAAAAATAACAGTTCCCTCTGCAGCGGCTTTTACAGGTGCATTTTTAGCGGTTACCACATCTACGGCAAAGTGCTTTTCTTTGGGGTTGTAGTTTTGGGTAATAGTGCCTTGTACAGGAGGATATAACACAAAAGCGCCTTTAATGGCTCCTTTATCAAACACATTATACTTGTCTTCTGAACTCACCTGTTCGCGCAGGAGCAAATCTTGTTTGCTGGGAGGCACTTCGGTTACCGGAGTTTCTGTTTTAAACTGTTGAAATAGTGAATCCTTGTTAATTCGTTCACTTTTTATTTCTCCCCGCAATACTTTTTTTAGAGTGTCTAAATATTGGTTATTATAGTTTAGTACCTCCGTAAGAGAATCTGTTTTATAAGCGAGTTCGGCGGTTCTCTTCCGCAGAGTAGCCGATGAATAGCCGGGGATATATTCGCGGAGGGGAGTAAAGGCTATGAGCAAGGTAGTGCCGGCGATAAGAAGGGTTATAAATAGGGTAATAAAAACAAAGGTATTAAGAGGCGTTAATTTGAAAGAAATTTTTTCTTCGAAAGTATTCTCATTTAGAACAACCAGGCGGTACTCATTTACCAGCCTTTTTCTAAACCGTTTTCTCTTGTTTTTAGCCCGCCCCATATAGTAGGAATAAGGTTACCGGTTATTTTCGCTTTCACAAAAACCAGGTTTACATTCCTCGTGGGAAGAATAAAACTACCTGATGGATATTTTTGTGTAGTGATTTACCAGCAAGGTAACTGCAAAGATACATATAAATAATTGTTGGCGGCAGGGCTAAAAAATCACCACAGCATCAACTTTCCGCTTTCGTTGCTCATTTATAAAATAAAGAGTATTGAAGCGCCGGTTGGGTTAACAGTATTCCTGGTAGGCGTGTACAAGATTTTCTGCAATTACCTCTGCAGGGCGCCCTTCTATGTGGTGGCGCTCTAACATGTGCACCAACTCCCCGTCTTTAAAAAGCGCTATACAAGGTGAAGAGGGCGGAAAAGGAAGCATATATTCCCGAACTTTTTCGGTAGCTTCCTTATCAAAACCGGCAAAAACCGTGTATATAGTATCTGGTTTTTTCACCTGGTTAAGGCTCATTTTAGCGCCCGGACGGGCGTTGGCAGCCGCACAGCCGCATACTGAATTTACTACTACCAGCGTGGTTCCTTTCTGCGCCATCGCTACATCTACATCTTGAGGGGTGCGTAGCTCCCGAAAACCTGCCGAGGTAAGCTCTCGTTTCATGGGTGTTACTAATTCTTCAGGATACATACTCATTTTTTTTAAATTCTTCAGGCAAAGATACGAAATATAGGGTGATTATACAGATGGTTTTACTAACTGATTTACTGTAACCTGTTTAGTACCCTCTCAAAAGCGCCGAGCGTAGCATCTAAATCATCATACGTGATAGCATCATTCAAAAACCAGCTTTCAAAAGGGCTGGGAGGCAGGTACACGCTTTCTGCCAACATGCCGTGGAAAAACTTTTTAAAGAGTTCATTATTCCCTCTTGCAGCAGAAGGAAAATCGGTTACCGGTTCAGGGGTAAAATGGAAAGAAACCATAGAGCCCACCCGGTTTATGGTATATGGAATGCCCCGTTTAGAAGCTATTTTGTCCATCCCGGCATGGAGGTACGCAGTTTTTTGAGCAAGAGAGTTAAATACTTCGGGGTGGGTATCCAATTCCGTTAACATTGCTAATCCGGCGCTCATGGCAAGCGGGTTACCGCTCAGCGTGCCAGCCTGGTACACAGGCCCTTCGGGCGCCAGCCAGCTCATAATTTCATTTCTGCCGGCAAAAGCGCCTACAGGCAAGCCACCGCCGATAACTTTTCCAAAGGTTACCAAATCGGCGGAGATGGCATACACCTCCTGCGCACCCCCGCGCGCCAGGCGAAAACCCGTCATCACCTCATCAAAGATGAGCAAGGTGTTATAGGCATTGCACAAGGCCCGCAATTCTTCTAAAAAACCAGTTGCGGGTGGAATACACCCCATATTCCCGGCCACGGGTTCTAAAATAACGGCGGCAATATTGTCTCCATATCTTTCAAACAACGCTTGCACAGAAGTTATGTTATTATAAGGAGCCAGTAGTGTATCTTGGGCTGTTCCGTTGGTTACGCCGGGGCTGCCGGGAATGCCCAGCGTAGCGGCGCCGCTGCCCGCTTCTATGAGAAAAGCGTCAAAATGCCCGTGGTAGCAGCCAGAGAATTTAATGATTTTTTCTTTCCCGGTATATCCTCTTGCTAATCGCACAGCGCTCATGCAGGCTTCTGTGCCGCTATTCACAAAGCGGATTTTATCTATACCGGGTACCATAGAAATAGCCAGCCTGGCTAACGTAGTTTCTATTTCCGTGGGCGCCCCAAAGGAAGTTCCTTTTTTGGCTTTTTCAATAAGGGCATTTAGCACAGGTGGATAGGCGTGCCCGAACAATAGTGGGCCCCAGGAGGCTATATAATCTATGTATCGGTTGCCATCTTCGTCATATAAATAGGCGCCACGGGCTTCTTTAATAAAAAGTGGCGTGCCGCCTACGGCTTTAAAGGCGCGCACAGGAGAGTTTACCCCTCCTGGTATGTAGTGCGCCGCTTCTGCAAAGAGCGCACTGCTGCGTTGATATTCCATTATTCAGGGGGTTTTACCCACAGGGATTGACCAACAGAAAGGTGGGTGTTGCTGAGTTGGTTTAAGTTCATTAAGGTTTCTACTGTTATACCATACTTTTTGGAGATAGAATAGAGGGTATCTCCTTTTTGCACCACATACAGTTTTTCCGAGGGCTGTTCTATGGGGGCGCTGGGAGTTGGCGTTCCGGGCGGCAGTCCGGAGGTTGAGGTTACCGGGGGTGGCGAAGCGGTGGCTAAAACTTCGGTATCGTACTGATGAAGCTGATAGCGTTGAATAAGCCCAATGAGTTTTTCGGGGTATTTGGGGTCGGTAGCATAGCCTGCTTCCCTGAGTCCCTTAGCCCAGGCAGCATAATCATCTTTTGGCAGCGAAAATAATGATTTGTAGTAGTGTCGCTGGCTCAGGAAAAGTGAATGGTCTTCATAAGACAGGTTGGGGTGTTGGTATTTGCGAAAGCATTCTCCCTTTGCATCGTCATCGTGATACACTACTTCTCCCGTCCATTCTTTATGGCATTTAATGCCAAAATGGTTATTGCCCTTTACAGATAATTCGCCCCGCCCGGCGCCGCTCTCCAAAATGCCCTGCGCCAGGGTGATGCTGGCCGGAATGCCATATTTTCTCATTTCTTCCTTAGCTATTTCTTTATAGGTGTTTATATAGTTTGCCACCACTTCTGCATATACTTTTGTGGTAGAGGTAGATTCCAGGATTTCGGGTTGCCGCTCCGGGGGCTGGGGTTCCTGGGAGGGAGGAACCACTATTACGGTGGGTTCTGTTTCAGATACGGGAGGTTGCGGGGTCATAACGCTTTGCAGCGTGCCACAACTTATTGTTGACAAGGCTGTGAGCAGTATTACTAATTTTATTTTGTTCATGCTGTTGCCAGTTTGCCAGTTTGCTTTCCTATCAACCGGTGGTTCATGCCTTCAATGCCCTGTAGCCCTCCTGTATGGATGAGGAGTATTTTAGAGTTTTCTCTAAAACTGCCTTTTTTTATCAAATCTATTATTCCATAAACCATTTTTCCTGTATAAACGGGGTCTAAGGGAATGCCTGTTGTGTCTCTGAAAGTATTGATAAACGTAAGCAGGGTAGTATTTATTTTTCCATAGCCTCCAAAATGATAGTCGTTTACGAGTCTCCAGCGCGCATGATGCGTATGGGTGCGAAGGAAGGTTTCTGAAAAAGTTCCTTTCAGGGCTGAAAATCCTATTACTTGTTGATGGGGTTTAGCGCTGTTTATTAACCCTGCAAGGGTGGTTCCTGTTCCCACTGAGCAGGCTATAACTGTAAATTCACTGTCTTGGGGGGTGAGTATTTCCTCGCATCCTTTTATGCCCAATTGGTTTGCGCCGCCTTCGGGAATGAGATAAAAATCGCCCCATTTTTGGCGGAGGGAGTGGAGGAAGGCGGGGTGCATTTTATTTTCTCTATAAAAAGAGCGGGAAACAAACTGAAGGTTCATGCCGCATTCGCAAGCTTGTTTCAAGGTAGGGTTTGTATGCCATTTCGCAGACAGCTCTTCTCCCCTAATAATGCCTACGGTAGAAAAGTTCATCTCTTTTCCAAGGGCGGCTACGGCAGCAATATGATTGGAATAGGCTCCTCCAAAGGTTACCAGTTGTTTGCATCCCTGGCGTTGGGTTTCTTGTATGGTATATTTTAGTTTGCGGTACTTATTGCCTGAAATAAAGGGATGGAGCAGGTCTTCGCGTTTTATATATAGCTCAATGCCCTGCGGGAAGTGCATGGCAACAGGCTGATTAGGAGAGATGGCAAGTTGTGGAAACAAGCGAAATTTTTTCCAAAGTTATAGAGAACTTTTTATATGGAAAACTGGGGGGAGCGTATTAGGATTTTTCCAGCCCTAGCCTTCTGTTTTCTATTCTCTCTTCTCTATTTTCTAACCTAACCCCAAAGAACACAACATTTTTCGCAAAGGACACAAAGTGCATGATTCTCACTACTCATATCTCATTACTAAAACCGCCGTCTATCCAGAAATGAAAACTGTCTTAGTTCTTGCTTCTTGGTTCTATTCTCTTGGTTCTTGGTTCTATTCTCTATGTTTAGCTGCCGAGCAACATACGCCTAAAGCCTCTTTTAGACTGGCGCCAGCCATATTTTTTCCAAAAGCTGTACCCCAGGGTAAGCTGGTGAAACCCGCCATTATCAATCCGTACATCTCCCATCTGGTAAGAATAGGTATATGCCACCATAAAATCTTTATAGTTAATCCCCACAATTGGCGAAAAAAGCTGCAATTCACCCAAATCATTTCCATCAAAGCTACGCCGATAAGAAAACCCACCCCAAAGAATGCCCACATCGAGGTCTTTGTAAACTTTCATATTAAAATCTGCGGTTTTTTCGCGTGTATATTCGGTAAATTGCAACAGCACCGAAGGTTCCCAATACCAATCGGCTTTACCAAAAGCATACCCTGCCCCAAACAAATAGCGCCTGAGATTATCAAACTCCTGGGCAGAATATAGGTCGCGGGTTTTTCCCAGTAAATTTTTAACTGTGAAATGGGCATAAAAGTCTAAAAAATGATAGGCGGCGCCCACATCTACATTATAATAAGTAACATTGTTAGCGGTTCCGGTAAGTACCGGGTCGGGTACTATTGACATGAACTCTGTTTCGTCGAGGCGGCTTTGAATAATGCCGGCGCTCAACCCAAAGGAAAGTTGGTTCAGGTCTATGAAATTGCGGGCGAATAATAAATGGTGGGCGTAGGTGAGGGTGAGTCCTGTTTGGGAATGGTAGCCGTTGGCATCGTTGAAAAAAATGGCACCAATGCCGCTGGGTGAGTTGGGAATTCTCATTTGGGCGCTCAGGGTTTGCAAACTGGGGGCGCTTTCCACATCAAACCATTGTTTTCGGGCAGTGAGCCGTATAACGCCCTCTTCGCCCACCCCCGCCATAGCAGGGTGCACCAGGTAATAATTATCTGAAAGATAATCAAAATAAACCGGCAGGCCTTCCTGGGAATAGGCTGTTGCAAAGGCGCTGAGAAAACCCGCAACGGTTAGTATAGCTGTTTTTAATAGCGATATGCTGTGTTTCAACGTTAGGCTAATTATGAACTTCAAAGATATTGATTTATGATGTTCTGGTAATTCGTAAATTTGAAAAATTTTATTTTTTATGAATTTATCCCCCATCCGCATACAACCCACTAATAATCCTGCTATCCTAAAGTTTGAAGCCAATCACTTTCTTCTAAAGGATGGGCATTATGAGTATGGCAATATTGATGAGGCTAAAAACTCGCCGCTTGCGCAGGAGTTATTTTATCTTCCTTTTGTAAAAACGGTGTATCTCTCGGGAAATTTTGTAGCTATAGAAAAATACGACATCGTGGCATGGGAAGAGATACAGGAAGATTTGGCGGAACGCATAGCAGAGTATCTACGCAGCGGGCAGCCTGTGGTGGTAGAGGGCGTTTCTAAAAAAATTCCTGTTACAGTTTATTCTGAAAGTACGCCCAACCCCGCTGTAATGAAATTTGTAGCTAACCGCCGGCTGGTTTCTTCCCCCATATCATTCAGGAACGAGGGAGATGCTATGAATGCTCCGTTGGCCCAGGCGCTTTTTAAGTTAGGTTTTGTGAAGGAAGTTTTTATGGATGAAAATTATATTGCCGTTACTAAACAGGAAGGGGCAGATTGGAGTGCTGTAACAATGGAGTTACGGGAATTCATAAGCGATTTTTTACGGATGGGCGGCGAGGTAGTTTCTACAGGTTTTTTAGCCGGCTCCATCTATCCCAGCACACCTGTTGCAAGAGACGGTGAACAATTAGATGAAACGTCTTTACAAATTATAGCCTTGTTAGATGAATATGTGAAACCAGCAGTAGCGAGCGATGGAGGACATATTGCTTTTGATTCGTATGATGCAGATGCCAAAAGGGTTACTGTAGTTCTTGAGGGGGCTTGTAGCGGCTGCCCTTCTTCTACCTATACGCTAAAGAATGGCATTGAAACCATGTTGAAAAGTATGTTGCCGGCTAAGGTAGCAGAGGTGATTGCTATTAACGGATAGTTATAAAGGGAGGCATTATTTTTTTATGCCAGTATAATTTTTTTGAAATTCCTCGAAAAGTTCCAGCAGGTTCACAGTGGCAGTTATTAAATCGCGCGTTTCCAGGAGTAGTCCAAAATAGAGTTTCGTGTTTTTAGGGCTGGTTTCTGTTTCCCGGATATGGATAATCTGTTTCTGGATTAGCCCGGCTACATGGTCTATAAGTTCTCTTTCTTCGGCGAGGATGGCAGGAATGTTCGTAAACGATTTGGCATCAAAATCTTTCTTTATCTTACCAAATATGCGGTGAAGTTTCTCATCAATGCCTTTTAGGTCTTTTAATTGATTGAATTTGAGTTTTTTATGGTGGTTGTTTACATGCTCATAGCTGTTTTTCACAATGTATCCTATAGATTGCACCATGTCTTGCAGGTAATCTAATATTAAAATATAGAAACGGCTGGCGTTCACCGAACTTTCATCTAACGATTTTATAAAATAAAAAATATCTGCTTTGAGGTCTTCTACTTCATCTTCGAGTTTTTTAAGGCTTTTGCGGCACTTTTTCAGTTTGGCGAGGTCTTGCAGCCCTAAGCCATGCACTACATCGCCATATAATTCACTAATATGGCGTATGCCCACTGAAATTGCAGTGGAGCTTTCTTGCACCATTTCGTGCATGGTTATAAGGGTGGTACGGTCTAATTTTCGTTTTTCTTTTCGTTCTTTTTCAGCCCGGCGGTGCATCATAAAACTTCTCACCAGCAGCAAGAAAGTTATCACCAGTAAAACAGATACCGCTACCACACCTCCATAATAAATGCACAGTGCAAAGAAGGCAGCAGCCAAAAATGCCACAAGGGCTGTAATGAACCAACCTCCTACCACGTTGAAAACGCCGGCTACTCTATACACGGCGCTTTCCCTATCCCAAGCCCTGTCTGCCAGCGATGTGCCCATAGCTACCATAAAAGTAACATAAGTGGTAGATAAGGGTAGTTTCAATGAGGTGCCCATTGAAATTAATATACTGGCCACTACCAGGTTCACAGAAGCCCTCACCATATCAAAAGCAGGTGCGTTGGTGTCTTTTACTTTTTTAGAAAGGGGTTTCACAAAACGCCCGTCTATTTTTTGTTGTATGCGTTGCGGGATAAGCAGGCTAAACGCTCCGCCTAAATTAGAAAAAGCGCGTACCACTAAACGGGAGAAAAAGTGGGGACGAAATTTTTCGGTTCCTTCTTGCTGCCTGGAAAGGTTAACACTTGTTTCTATAACGGTACGGGCTTTACGGGAAAACCAAAGGGTTATTACCATAATAAAACCGGCTGTAAATAGCAAGGCATAAGGGGTTTTCACAGCGCCAGCGAGTTGCTCCATTGTATAGGCATCGGCTGGCAGTGAACTTTGCGACCACAATTGAAAGGATTGCCAGGCGGCTAACGGGGCGCCTATAAAGTTCACCAGGTCATTGCCTGCGAAAGCCATTGCCAGGGCAAAGGTGCCGGTGAGGATAATGATTTTGAAAATATTCCACTTAAAAACACTTATAATTAGCTGGGAAATTATTGTAAAAAACAACCCTAATCCAGCTAATAAAAGAAATGTGTTGCTATCTATCCATGCCAACAGGGGTGCGGGTATAAATGCAACATCTTCTAACCCTTCTATCAAAATAAAGTAGAAAAGCGCTGTGATGGCGGCGCCCCCAAAAATACCTCCCAAATACTTGGTGGGGCGCTCAAAATGAAAGGAAAAAAGCAAACGGGAGATATATTGAACAATGACGCCTACTGTAAAAGCAATGACTACGGAAAGTATTATACCAAAGATAATTTCAGTAGCTTTTTCTGTATTAATATAAGAGAGTAACGTTAATCCCTCTTGCGGGCTGTGGTATAGTTTAAGGAGCGCTATACAAACAGCAGCACCAAGCAATTCAAAAACAAGGGAAACGGTTGTAGAGGTTGGCAGTCCGAGCGAATTAAAAAGGTCTAACAGCAATACATCGGTAACCATCACGGCCATGAAAATAATAATAATTTCATTGAAGTAAAAATAGCCGGGATTGAAAATACCTTTGCGCGCTACCTCCATCATGCCTCCGGAAAAAAGCGCTCCCACGGCAATACCTATGCTGGCTACTATGAGAATAGTTCGGAAAGAAACCGCTTTAGAACCTACTGCCGAATTGAGAAAATTAGTAGCGTCATTAGTAACCCCCACTGTTAAACTCACAGTAGCCAACCCTAAGAGAGCTATCACCATGAAGAGGTATGCCTGATCCATAGACAGTTTTTGTAGATGCCAAATTTCGTTTAACTACGGAGAAGCCATGTTAATTAAATGTTACCAAACTATTAACAAGCTATCTGGGTAACTACAGATATGGGGTTCGTATCTTAAAAACCTGTAAGAATAAACGGAACATACCTATTCTTGAACGCCCGTTATTTTTTAAACCGCATCGTTTTTTTTAACAATAGCCTATCCCCTATTTTTATACCTTTGTGCGCCATAAGGCAACCCTTTCCATGAAGAAATTTGCAGTGCTTACTATATTATTTATACTTCCTTTTGTAGTGTATCTTTTCTTTGCTTCGGGCGTGCATAATTTTGCCCGCTTGCCTATCCTCACGCACAACGTGCAGGAGATAGAAGCTACTTCGCTTACCGGGGAAAAAACGTTTTTGAAGAATAAAATAACGATTCTTGGCTTTTTAGGAAGCCGCCCTGCTTTAAAAAAGGGAAATGTTTTTAATCTTAACCAGGAAATATACAAACGCTTTTATGAGTTTACAGATTTCCAAATGGTGATGCTTATGCCTGAAGGCGCGCAACCGGAAGCAATTGCTATACAAAAAGAATTGAGCCAGTTTACCGATACCCGTAACTGGAAATTCTTATTTGCCAGTGAAAAACAAGTGGAGGCGCTTTTCCAGAGTTTGAATACTCCTTTCCAATTAGATGCTATGTATAGCGCTCCCTATGTTTTTATTATTGACAAGGAGGGAAACCTCAGAGGCCGCAATGATGATGAGGATACGAAAATGTTGTATGGTTTTGATGCAAGTTCCCCGGCTGAACTTACTAATAAAATGGTAGATGATGTAAAAGTGATGTTAGCGGAATATCGCTTAGCCTTGAAAAAGAATAAAAACCGCCCGCAAGAGAGCCTTTTACTTAAAAAAGCGAACAAATGAAAAAGCCCTATTCTTATATAGGAATATTATTAGTGGTTTTGATTTTTGGGATTTTATTTATTCCCAAAATCGTGGAACGCATACAAGGTAGAGAGGTGGTAGATATGGACCGGCACCAGGTTGACCACAGCAATTCTAAAGCCAAAGAGCTTATTGTTATTGGTAAAGCGCCTGCTTTTCAGTTCACAAACCAGCATGGAAAAACCATTTCTGAAAAAGAGTATGCGGGCAGTGTGTATGTGGTAGAGTTTTTCTTTACTACCTGCCCCAGCATTTGCCCTATTATGAACCGAAATTTAGTACAGTTGCAATATGAATTTCGCAATAACCCGTATTTTGGAATAGCTTCTTTCACCATAAATCCTGAGCACGACACATCTAAAGTGTTAAAAGAATATGCCGAGGCATACCATATTACTCATACGCGCTGGCACCTGCTCACAGGCGATAGAGAAAAGATTTACCAATTAGCTAATACAAGTTTTAACCTATATGCGGGAGAAAATAGTAGGGCTGCCGGGGGTTTTGAGCATTCCGGGCTATTCGCTTTAATAGACAAAAAGGGGAATATACGCTGCCGAAAAGACAACAATGGCAATCCTATTATTTATTATGATGGTACTGAAGCAGAAGGAATACGGATGCTGAAAGCTGATATTGCAAAACTTTTAAAAGAATGAGGGGGAGGTATTAGTAGTGAGTAGTGAGAATTATGCGTTTTTCAGTTAAAGAACGAGGCAAGAAACAAGAAGCAAGAAGCAAGAAGCAAGAAACAAGAAACAAGAAACAAGAAACAAGAAACAAGACAGTTTTCATTTCTGGATAGACGGCGGTTTTAACCGTCGGCTTTAGTCAAGAACCAAGAAACAGGACAGTTTTCATTTCTGGATAGACGGCGGTTTTAATGGGCGGCTTTGTTGGCATGCAGTTTTTTCACGTATTCGCCCAACGCTTTGCCATACTTAGATGCAGCCACTTCGGGGGTAAGCGCTTTGTAAATGGTATCTATGTATTTAGACTGGGCATCATACACTTCGGTAAGGGCTATATAGGGGGCTACACAAGAGTTTTTGTTGTTAAGAGCGAAATTTAGGGCGAATAAATAGGAGCGTACCATATTTTTTTCAATAAGTCGCTGTATCGAATCAGCCTCTTGCTGGCGGTTTTCTTTTTTAGCTTCTAATTGAGATTTAATGAACTCTAATCGCTGGTCGCTAAAGCGGGAGCGATTTTTCTGGTACTCTTCCCATTTTTGTTGGGTAGCCGAACCGGTTATAACAGCCTCCACTTCAAAAAAATCGCGGGTAGTTTGTATATTAATAGTTCCCGGTTCTGCAAAAAATAAAAGATGGTCGTTGAGGGGATTGGCATCGTTTTTCTCTAAATGCAGGTAAAAAACTTCGGGGCTTTCTAACGGAACCTGAAACGTAAACCGGCTGTCGCCATTTATTACGAGTGAGTCCACTGTTACCAAGGCGCTGTTTTGCACTCGTTGCAAATAGAGCGTTCCCTTTTTTAGCCCTGCTATCGCCCCGGTGAGTTGCATTTGGTTCTTTTCTTGCTTTTTGCAAGCGCCCAGGCAGGCAAGAAAAAGAAAAGAATAAACCAGCTGTTTCATAGAATTTACCGTTGTATAAGCATATCTTTTTTAGCAGCTTTGTTCAAAGAATATCCATCAGGAGTTTTCACTTTCGGTACGTACCGGCCTGGTAAGGAGCGCCTTGCGGGAAACCCTGGATTTTCTAGTTTTGGGGTCAATACCTAAATATTTCACCTGTAGCGTATCCCCTACTTTTAATATGTCGCCAACCGTAGGAACTCGTTTCCAATCTAATTCTGAAATATGAAGCAAGGTATCTTTGCCGGGCACAAATTCTACCACTGCCCCAAAGTCGAGAATTTTGGTTACGGTAACGGTATAAATCTCGCCTTCTTTCGGCTCAAAAGTAGTTTGGCGTATGGCAACGGCAGCGCGTTCAATACCTTCCTGGTTGGTGCCCAGGATTTCCACGATGCCTTTATTACCTATTTCTTCAATAACAATGGTAGTTTCGGTACTGCTCTGCAATGCCTGGATGTTCTTACCGCCAGGACCTATTACAGCGCCAATATAATCTTTGGGGATTTCTATTTTCAGCATTTTAGGAGCGGTTGGCTTCACCTGGGGCCTGGGAGCGGCCATAACTTCTGTTATTTTCCCAAGAATGTGCAACCTGCCTTCGCGCGCCTGCGCAAGGGCTTTTTCCAGGATTTCATAAGAAAGTCCCTTAATCTTTATATCCATTTGGCAAGCAGTAATACCATCCTGGGTGCCTGTTACCTTAAAATCCATATCGCCCAAATGGTCTTCATCGCCTAAGATGTCTGAAAGTACCGCCCATTTACCGGTTTCTATATCGGTAATGAGGCCCATAGCGATGCCCGAAACGGGTTTTTTCAGTTGAATGCCCGCATCCATCAACGCCAGGGTGCCTGCACAAACAGTAGCCATGGAAGAAGAACCGTTGGATTCTAAAATTTCTGAAACCACGCGAATAGTGTAGAGCGAATCTTCGGGAATCATATTTTTTAGCGCACGTTGGGCTAAATTTCCATGTCCTATTTCTCTCCGGGAAACGCCACGGATGGGTCTTGCCTCACCGGTAGAAAAAGGTGGAAAGTTGTAGTGTAAATAAAATTTTTCTTCTCCCTGGAAAGTAGGCGCATCTATCACGTTCACATCCATAGACGTTCCGAGTGTTACAGTGGTGAGAGATTGGGTTTCGCCTCTCGTAAAAATGGCAGAACCATGAACCCCGGGTAAATAATCTATTTCGCACCAGATAGGGCGAATGTCTTTTGTGCCGCGGCCATCTAACCGATTTCCTTCGTTCAAAATAAGATTTCGCACTGCCTCTTTGTGAGTTTGGTGGTAATAATCAGAAATAAGCTGTCCTTTCTCTGCCAACTCATCTTCGGTAAACCAGCTGTGTATTTCTGTTTCTATGGCAGCAAAGGCATCGCTTCGTTCTTGTTTAGCGGTATCTGCTTTTGCTATCTGGTAGCATTTTTGGTAGGCAAAGTCATATATCTTTTTGTAAAGCGCCTCGTCTTCCTGTGCTTGCTCATAGGTGCGTACTCCTGCAACACCTACCTTTTCGGCTAAACGCTTTTGGGCTTCAACCTGCACTTTAATAGCTTCGTGGGCAAATTGTATAGCGGCAACCATATCTTTTTCAGGCACTTCTTTCATTTCACCCTCCACCATCACCACCGAATCGGCGGAAGCGCCCACCATTAAATCTATATCAGACGTTTCTAATTGTAAACGACTTGGGTTTATAACAAATTGGCCGTTTACGCGGGCTACCCGCACCTCTGAAATAGGCCCGTGAAAAGGAATATCTGAAATGGCAATGGCAGCCGAAGCGGCTAACCCCGCCAACGCATCGGGCAATATGTCTTTATCGTGCGACATAAGTTGAATCATTACCTGTGTTTCGGCGTGGTAATCTTTTGGGAAGAGGGGGCGCAACACCCTGTCCACCAAGCGCATGGTAAGTATTTCGTCGTCGCTGGGGCGATTTTCCCGTTTTAAAAACCCACCGGGGAATCTTCCGGCGGCAGCAAATTTTTCGCGGTATTCTACAGTTAGGGGGAGAAAATCTACATCGGGGGCTGCTTGTCTTGCAGAAACCACCGTTGCCAGCAACATGGTGTTTCCCATTTGCACCACAACAGCGCCATCGGCCTGTTTTGCCAGTTTCCCGGTTTCTATGGATATGGTTCTTCCATCTCCTAAATCAATATATTCTTTTTTTACATCGGGCATCATAAACTACGGGGTGTTAATTAAACAAAAAATGGCAGGCGTGTTGTTTTGTGGAGCGTTGTAAAAACCCATGAAAAGACAGGGGTTTTTAATGGAAAAAAAGAGGCGTCCTGCCTCTTTTCACTACTTTCGTATATTCAGTTCTTTAATAATGGTACGGTATCGTTCTATGTCTTTATCTTTTAGATAATCTAGTAACCGCCTTCTCTTACCTACCATTTTCATAAGGGAATGTTCGGTATTATAGTCTTTGGGGTGTTTGTTCAAATGGCCGGTAAGGTGGGTAATCCGATGGGTAAAAAGGGCTATTTGCCCTTCGGTAGAACCCGTATTTTTTTCGGATGCTCCGAAGGTTTTAAAAAAATTCGCTTTTACATCACTGGTTAAATACATAATCACTGGTTTTTGTGTAACAGTCCTGTTTTTTTTTAACAGGCTGCAAATATAGTGATATTTTTTTATTTACGGCGTTTATTATTGATACAGATTTTTTTTAATGGGTTTAAACCTTTTTCGCTATGGGATGTCATAGCAGCATAAAAATTATAAAAAATGACAAAAATGAAAACAAACCATCAACGTGTAAAGAAATTCACAATAGTAGCTGCTTTGGTTTCTGTATTCTTTGCTTGTGAGAAAGAAACAGCTGGCGAATCTGCCATAAGTTCGCAAGACCTCTTGCGTAATGCCAACCTGGAGCTTATATCTGAGGAGGTAGATAATATCGTGGAAACAGTTTTCTATGAAGATATTTCTGCTGATGCAGCGGCTAAATCTGGCGCCGTTTTGAAAACCGATGAAGCGCCTTATTTACCGGCTTGTGCAGTGATTACTACCCAGGAAACCGGGATGACTACCGAAAAAATAATTGATTTTGGCGATGGATGCGGGTTTGTGAATGGGGCTGTTTTGCGGGGTAGTATTCACCTTAGCTATGAAAAAAACCCGGAAGCTGCTTCTGTATCTATAAGCGTTTCGTTTGAAAATTTTTATATCAATGATGCCAGCATCTCTGGTGAACGAAATGTGGTGCGTGTACTTGCCAATGAAAATGGCAACCCGCAGGCTACTATTAGTTTTACTATAGGTGTGGTGTGGGAGAATGGGGTTAGCGCACAACGAAGCGGGACAAAAGTAAGGGAATGGATAGAAGGGGCAGATACTCCTGGTATATGGGGTGATAATGTATATGTAGTTAGCGGGGAATGGACTACCGTTTTCTCAACTGGAACTATACATGAGGGGAAGGTTCTGGAGCCGTTGCGCAGGGAATTATCGTGCCGGTTTTTGGTAAGCGGTCTCTTAGAGATACAGCGAAACCAGTATAAAGGGGTGTTAGATTATGGGAATGGGGATTGTGATAATGAGGCGGAGTTTACGTATGAAAATGGAAATACGCGTACCATTTTGCTGAATTAACTTATTAGAAAAAGCAAAAGGTAGAAGCCCGGGCAAATGCTCCGGGCTTTTTTTAGTTTCTTTTTTGAGGGCGATTTTTATAGATTGTATGGGGAAAGATTATAAAAATGTAAAAACCAGCCTGCCATTATTTATTCACCAGTTCCATAAAATCATATTCTGAAATAATAGGAATTCCTAGTTCTTCTGCTTTTTGTTTTTTGCTGGGCCCCATATTGTCTCCTGCAATTACATAATCTGTTTTAGAAGAGATAGAGGAGGCTACCCTCCCGCCATTATCTTCAATCTGCTTTTTGAGTTCTTCCCGCGATACGCTCTCAAAAACTCCCGAAACCACGAAAGTTTGCCCTTTGAGCATATCGGTTTGCGGGTGTAGTTCTGTGTCCGAAATTTCTAATTGCACGCCATGCGCTCTCAGTCGCTCCAGTTGTTGCAGGTGGTCTTCTCTTCTAAAAAAATCTACCACGCTTTCTGCAATTCGCTCTCCTATTTCATTAATTTCCATCAACTCTTCCACAGAAGCTTTCTTTAAAGCATCTACAGAGGTGAATTTTTTAGCTATTACTTTCGCTACCGTTTCTCCTACATGGCGTATGCCTAAGGCATACAGCACCCGTTCAAAGGGAATTGTTTTAGATTTTTCTATTCCCTTGATTATATTTTCAGCCGATTTTTCTGCCATTCGTTCCAACGGAATAATCTGCTCCTTTTGCAAATCATACAAATCTGCATAATTCTTTATTAATCCTTCTTTATAAAAAAGTTCCACCGTTTCGGCGCCCATGCCTTCAATATCCATAGCCTTACGCGAAATAAAGTGCTGTATTCTGCCAGTAATCTGGGGCGGGCAACCATAGTGATTGGGGCAATAATGCAAGGCTTCTCCTTCTTTTCGCACCAGTTCTGTGCCACACTCGGGGCAATGTGTAATAAATTCCACTGGCTTAGAAGTAGCGCTACGCTTACTCATATTAACTCCTACAACTTTCGGAATAATTTCGCCTCCCTTCTCCACAAAAACCCAATCTCCTATCCGCACATCTATTTTTTCTATCTGGTCTGCATTATAGAGCGATGCCCGTTTTACCACCGTGCCCGCCAATAGCACCGGCTCTAAATTGGCTACCGGGGTTATGGCGCCTGTGCGACCTACCTGGTAAGAAATGCTGTTGAGCGTAGTAGTTACCTCTTCTGCCTTAAACTTATATGCCATTGCCCAACGCGGCGATTTGGAGGTAAATCCTAACTCATCTTGTTGATGGAAATTATTCACCTTCACCACTACCCCATCTATTTCATACGCCAGTTCTTCGCGGTGGGTTTCCCAATAGGTTATATAATCCATTACCTCGCGGCTGGTTTTGCATAAGTGCGCACCCTGCGACACCTTGAACCCCCATTCCTGGGCTTTCATTAAACAGTCAAATTGGGAAGTCAATGGCAAATTATTTCCCACCATTCCATACAATAAACATTCCAGGGGGCGTTTGGCTACCTCGGCGCTGTCTTGCAATTTTAAACTGCCTGAAGCCGTATTACGGGGATTCATATACGCATCTTCCCCGGCTTCTATGCGCTCCTTGTTCATACGGGCAAACCCTTCAATAGGAAGAACAATTTCTCCCCGCACATGCAATTTAGCAGGAAAATCTCCTCTCAATTTTAAAGGAACCGAGCGAATAGTCTTCACGTTCACTGTTACATCATCTCCCTGGAACCCATCTCCCCGGGTTATGGCCCTCACTAATTCTCCTTCCTCATAAATAAGGTTTATAGACACTCCATCATACTTCAACTCGCAGGTAAACGAAACCGGGACATCACCCAAAATGCGTTGAATCCGTTTTTCCCAATCCTCTAAATCTTCCTTAGAATACGAATTATCCAATGAGTACATCCGGTATTCATGTACCACAGTATCAAATTTTTTGGTAATGTCTCCTCCTACCCGCAACGTAGGCGAATTGGCGTCGTAAAACTCAGGATGAGCCGCTTCCAGCCGTTGCAATTCCCGCATCATAGTATCAAATTCAAAATCAGAAATCACCGGCTTATCCAGCACATAATAACTATAGTTATGTCGCTCCAATTCTTTGCGAAGCCATTCTATTCTCTCATGTATATTCATATCAGTAAGTCAATTTGTTGTTATATTACAGGAGCTACCTCCCTCACCTGCACAAAACTAAAAAAGATTTATAGAAGAGATGTGAGGAGGCAAATTTTTATATCCCCTTTTCATCCGTACCTTTGCTGCTAAATTACTTATAACCCGGTTGAAAAACTGCATCATTTTAATAAGATGATTCAAAAGGTAGCTATACAAGGAATAAAAGGCTCTTTTCATCACCAGGTAGCATGTGAGTATTTTGGAGAAGAAACTCCCCTGGTAGAATGTATGTCGTTTGATGCCCTGGTGGAGAGCCTGTTGCAAAAAAAAGCTTCGGTAGGAATAATGGCTATTGAAAATTCTATCGCAGGCTCCATACTTCCCAATTATGCGCTGATAGACAGGAAACACTTGCGTATTACGGGGGAACATTATTTAAACATCCACCACAACCTGCTGGCGCTGCCCGGGCAACCATTGGAAAATATTAAAGAAGTGCATTCTCACCCTATGGCGCTTTTGCAATGTGAGGCATTTTTTAACCTGCACCCCCATATTTCCCTGGTAGAAGCCGCCGATACCGCCGAGGTTGCCCGGCGTATCCGCGATAAAAAGCTGCCCGGCATTGGCGCCATTGCCAGTAAAATGGCGGCTACTTTATATGACCTTTCCATCATAGCGCCCGAAATTGAAACTATAAATAACAACGCTACCCGTTTTGTCATTGTAGAAACCCGTGATGTTTCCCCGTTGAAAAAAGAAGTTGATAAGGCTTCTTTGAAATTCGAATTAGACCACACACGCGGGAGTTTGGCTGCTGTGCTCAATGTAATGAACGATTGTCGGCTGAACCTAACCAAAATACAATCGCTCCCTAAAATAGAAACTCCTTGGAAATATGCTTTTTTTGTGGATGTTACTTTTGAAGTGTATGCTGACTATGAAAAGGCGCTGAAAATTCTGAGCATTATGGCAGACGATTTTAAAATCTTAGGAGAATATAAAAACGCCCGTGTGTAATGGAACCTGCAAAACGTCTCCATAGTGTAGAAGAATATTACTTTTCGCGAAAGTTACGAGAGGTGCAGCGCCTGGTAGCAGAGGGAGAAAACATCATCAACCTGGGTATCGGCAGCCCCGATATGCCCCCGGCGCCAGAGGTAGTTACAGCCCTGCAGGAAGCCTCCCTGAAACCTCATGCCCACCAATACCAGAGCTACCAGGGCATCCCTCAATTACGGCAGGCTATGAGTGCTTTCTACCTCCGGCATTTCAACGTCTCGTTAGATTTTCAAACAGAAATACTCCCTCTCATGGGCTCAAAAGAAGGGATTATGCATCTTTCGCTTGCATTTTTAAATGAAGGTGATGAGGCGCTTATTCCTAACCCGGGATACCCTACCTACACCTCTGTAACCCGCCTGGCAGGCGCCACTCCCCGCTATTATGCCTTGGAGGAAAAAAATGGCTGGCTTCCTCCCATAGATTGGTTAGAAGCGCAAGACCTCTCAAAAGTGAAACTCCTGTGGCTTTGCTACCCGCACATGCCCACAGGCGCGCGCGCCTCATACAAAATATTCGAAAAATTAGTCGCTTTTGCAAATTCCCGTAACATTTTACTGGTAAACGACAATCCGTATAGTTTCATACAAAACACACAGCCGTTGAGCCTGCTCCAGGTAGAAGGAGCTAAAGAAACCGCATTAGAGCTCAATTCCCTGAGCAAAACCTTTAACATGGCGGGCTGGCGTATTGGTATGTTAGTAGGCAATGCGGGCTCTATAAATGCCGTTTTAAAGGTGAAAAGCAATATGGATAGCGGTATGTTCTACCCTCTCCAATGCGGCGCTATCGCTGCCCTGCAACTTCCGCAAAGCTGGCTGGAACAGTTAAATGAGCGATACAGCATGCGCAAATCTCTACTTCTTCAATTAGCTCATAAACTGGGTTGTAGTTATGCTGCCGATGCCGTGGGTATGTTTGTATGGGCGAAATTACCTGCTGGCGCTGCCTCAGAGCCTTTTACAGACAGGTTATTGTATGAAAAACGCATCTTTGCTGTTCCCGGAACCGTTTTTGGCACTAATGGTGAAGGCTATATTCGTTTCTCATTATGCGTAGCCGAGGAAAAAATAGAAGAAGCTATTAAAAGAATATAATATGAGTTGGTGAGTTGTTTAGACCATAATCCTTAATTATGAATAGGGCATGAATGTATTTGTCATTGGCATTGGGTTGATAGGAGGTTCTTTCGCTTTAGACCTGAAGGCTGCTTATGCAGATGTTGTAATATATGGTATAGACCATAACCCCGATTACTTAGAACAGGCGTTGGCGCTCCATATTATAGACCGCCCCGCTACAATGGAAAACCTGGGAGACGCAGATATTGTATGGGTGGCAGTTCCCGTTACCATCATTGCCCAGCTTTTACCAACCATTTTGCACAGCGTGCGGAACGATGCTGTAGTGATAGATGCCGGCTCCACCAAGCAGGTTATCTGCCAGTGTGTGGCAAATCATCCCAAGCGGAGGAATTTCCTGGCGGCACACCCTATCGCCGGAACTGAATTTTCAGGACCGCGGGCAGCGCATACCGGGCTATTTCGTGGAAAAACAAATATTATTTGCGAGGTAGAAAAAACCGCCTTTCCGCTACAGGAACGCGCTTTAAAAGTGTTCAGCGATGTGGGTATGCGCATTCGTTATATGGATGCCGCTTCGCACGACCGGCATATCGCCTACATGTCGCACCTATCGCACATCAGCTCCTTTATGCTCGGGAAAACGGTTATGGAAAAAGAAAAAAACGAGCGTGATATTTTCGATATGGCGAGCTCGGGTTTTGAAAGTACAGTGCGCCTGGCAAAAAGTTCTCCAGAGATGTGGGCGCCTATTTTTGAACAAAATAAAGAGAATGTCTTAGAAACGCTCGCAGAATACATTGCCAATTTACAAGAGTTTAGAGACCGCCTGGCTAATGATGATTTTAAATTTCTTTATGCCGATATGGAGGGTATCAATAAAATAAAAGAAGTGCTAAACGGAATAGGAGTAACAAAAATATAATATGGAAAATTCAGCAACAATGCGCAAATGGCTGCAAGAGCTACACCTCAACCACCCACTGGTTATTGCGGGTCCCTGCAGCGCCGAAACAGAAGCCCAGGTAATTCGTATAGCACATGAGCTCAAAGATACCGATGTGAGCTACCTGCGTGCAGGCATCTGGAAGCCTCGCACCCGCCCGGGCATGTTCGAGGGTGTAGGCGCTATAGGCTTGCAATGGCTGCAACGCGCCAAAGCCGAAACGGGTATGCAAACCGCTACTGAAGTGGCAAACAGAGACCACGTGCGCCTGGCGTTAGACTATGATGTAGATTTGTTATGGATAGGCGCCCGCTCTACCGTGAGCCCTTTTATTGTACAGGAAATAGCCGATGAGCTAAGGGGAACCGATAAGGTGGTGTTAGTGAAAAACCCGGTAAACCCAGACCTTTCTCTATGGATAGGGGCCGTGGAAAGGCTTTATGCAGCCAATATTAAAAGATTAGGGGTTATTCACCGGGGATTTTCTACCTATGAAAAAACCCACTATCGCAATATTCCTGAGTGGCAAATACCTATTGAACTGCAAAGACGTTTTCCCGATTTGCCGCTATTATGCGACCCTTCGCACATTGCCGGCGACCGTGCATTGGTGTTTGATGTGGCGCAGACCGCTCTGGATTTGAATTATGACGGGTTGATGATTGAAACGCACCATGACCCCACCCAGGCGTGGAGCGATGCCGCCCAACAGGTTACCCCCACGGTATTAGTGCAGATGATGCGGGAGTTGAAAATTCGTAAAGAAACCGATGCAGAAGAAGATTATACTAAAAAATTAACTACTCTCCGCACCCAGATAGATGTTATGGATAATCAACTCTTAGAGGTGCTGGGAAAACGAATGAAAGTAGCCGATGAAATTGGGCAACTAAAAAAACATCAAAATGTAGCCGTATTGCAAACCAGCCGATGGAATGAGATATTGGGAAAAATGATTTTGGAAGGTGAGCAACGAGGATTGAGCGAGGAGTTTATTTTACGGCTCTTTAAAGCCATTCACCAGGAATCTATCAATCACCAGGAAAAAATCCTTAAGGAATAACGAATATTCTTATCTGTGTTTTTCCGTGGTATCCGTGAGATTTTTTTCTACACAACCCATACGGGTATTATCTGTGTTTTTCTATGGTATCCGTGAGCCCTTTTTCTACACAACCCATAACGAATATTATTATCTGTGTTTTTCTGTGGTATCCGTGAGCCCTTTTTCTACACAACCCATAACGGATATTATCTGTGCTTTTCTGTGGTATCCGTGAGATTTTTTCACACTTGCCACTGCCACGGCTTCAAAAAAAGTGAACGATATAAATTAGCCCTATCCTTCTAAAATTTGGGCAGCATGGTTTTTTGTATTCACATCGCTAATAACCCTCTCCACTACCCCCTTTTCATCAATAATAAAAGTGGTGCGATGAATGCCATCATACGTTTTTCCCATGAATTTTTTAGGCCCCCAAACTCCAAAAGCGTTAATTACCTCTCTGGTTTCATCGGCAAGAAGCGGAAAAGGAAATTTATACTTATCCTTAAAAGCCTTCTGTTTTTTCACGGAATCGGCGCTTACACCCAGGAGAACATATCCTTTGGCTTTTAGAGCTGCATAATGGTCTCGTAAACTGCAAGCCTCGGCGGTACAGCCCGGCGTATCTGCCTTGGGATAAAAAAATACCACTACTTTTTTCCCGGCATAATTGGCTAAAGAATGTATGTTACCGCTTTCGTCTTTCGCCGTAAAAGGAGGTACATTATCTCCCGCTTTAAGTGTTTTCATATAGTAGTTAGAATATTGTGTGGAGTTACTGTATTTTTGCTGCTCAAAGATACATAAAAATGACGAAAGGGGAAAAGATAGCTTTTATTATTAAAACATTAGATGAGCTGTATCCGCAGCCTCCCATACCGCTAAAACATACCGATTCTTATACGCTCCTCATCGCCGTGATACTTTCGGCGCGCAGTACCGATGCACGGGTAAATATAATTGCACCCCTGCTCTTTAAAAAAGCCACTACGCCCCATGAAATGGTGAAACTGTCTGTAAAAGAGATACAAGCCATTATTAAGCCCGTAGGCCTGTCGCCTATGAAAGCAAAAGGTATCCATGAGCTTTCCCAGATTCTTATTGATAAATATAACGGGCATGTGCCGGCCGATTTTGAAGCCCTGGAAGCGTTGCCTTCCGTGGGGCACAAGACAGCCAGTGTAGTAATGTCCCAGGCATTCCACGTTCCGGCTTTCCCGGTAGATACCCATATTCATCGGTTACTGTATCGTTGGGGTATCTCAGATGGCATTAGTGTAGTGCGAACCGAAAGAGACGCCAAAAAAGCCTTTCCTATGGAAAAGTGGAACACCTTGCACTTGCAGATTATTTATTATGGCAGGTCGCACTCGCCTGCCCGGGGATGGAATTTAGATAAAGACATCATTACAAAAACCATCGGCAGAAAATCGGTTATAGAAGCGTACTACCAGGCAACAAAAAACACACCCAAAAAAAATACTATCCGTTAGATTAGATTTATAGGTATGAAAAATAATGATTTACTGGAAATTGTAAAAATATATGGCAGCCCTGTATATGTGTATGAAACTGAAAAAATAATAAGCCAATACCAGCGGCTTGTCAATGCCTTCCAAAAAGTGCCTACGGTGCGGATAAACTATGCGGTGAAAGCGCTGTCTAATCCTGCTATTTTGCGGGTGATGAAAGCGCTGGGCAGCGGGTTAGATACGGTTTCAATCCAGGAAGTGAAATTGGGCTTGCTGGCAGGCTTTGAGCCGGAGCGGATTATTTATACCCCCAACGGGGTTTCTTTAGAAGAGATTGAAGAAGTGGCAGCGCTTGGCGTACAAATAAACATAGATAATTTGTCGGTCTTAGAGCAGTTCGGGAACAAACACCCACAGGTGCCGGTGTGTGTGCGTATGAACCCGCACGTGATGGCGGGGGGAAATTCTAATATCTCGGTGGGACATATCGACTCAAAATTTGGTATCAGCGTCCATCAAATGCCTCATTTACTAAGAATTGTAGAGAATACCCGGATGCGCATCAACGGCATTCATATACATACCGGCAGCGACATACTGGATATAGGGGTGTTTCTCTACGCCTCTGAAATTCTATTTGAGGCGGCTAAACAGTTTAAAGAACTGGAGTTTATAGATTTTGGAAGCGGGTTTAAAGTACCTTACCGAAAGGGAGATGTAGAAACTAATATTGAAGAGCTGGGCGAGCAGCTTTCTGAACGGTTTAACGCTTTTTGTAAAACTTACGGGAGACAGCTCACTTTAGCTTTTGAGCCTGGTAAATTCTTAGTGAGCGAGGCTGGTTATTTCTTAGCGAAGGTAAACGTGGTAAAGCAAACTACTTCTACTATTTTTGCAGGGTTAGATACCGGTTTCAATCACCTCATTCGCCCTATGTTATACAAAGCTCATCACGAGATTGTAAACATTTCTAACCCCAAGGGGAAAGAGCGGTTTTATTCGGTAGTGGGCTATATCTGCGAAACCGATACTTTTGCCAACAATCGGCGAATTGCAGAGATAACGGAAGGCGATATTTTGTGCTTTAAAAATGCAGGGGCTTATTGCGCCACTATGGCGAGTAATTATAACTCCCGCTATCGCCCGCCAGAGGTATTGTGGCACAAAGGGAAAGCCCACCTGATTAGAAAACGGGAAACGTTTGATGATTTGGTGAGGAATATGGTGGATGTTGAGATAACTCTTTAATAAATGGTTTTTCCCCTATAGCATAGAACAATGACTACACTATAAAAAAATTCCAAAAGGAGTAAAAAAATGACTGTATGCTTTGATGGTGATATGGACTCAGAAAACAAACAAGATTTTAAAAAGAGAGAAAAAGCGCAACGTTTAAAAAACCATAAAGCTATCTTTTAATCCTCAATTTTTCAAAATCGTAGTATTTTTTTGGTATAAGTAATTTTTAGAGGCGCCTATAAGCCCAAAGTTTGCGCAAGAAACCGGCAGTTTTTTTAACTACCTTTGAAACAACTTTAACTGAATGTGAGATGGAGATTTTTGGTAACGACCAACATAAAATAATTCATGGAGATGCTCTGAAAGCATTGGCAGCCCTGTCTGACAACTCTATTGATTTAATTTTTGCTGACCCACCTTACAATATCGGCAAGAACTTCAATGGGCACAAGGATAAGTGGGCAACCGAAGAAGATTATCTGACTTGGTGTTACAAGTGGCTTGACTTATGCGTTCAGAAACTGAAACCGACTGGCAGTTTTTATGTGATGACTGCAACGCAGTTTATGCCTTTTTTTGACATTTACCTTCGCAAAAAACTTGATATTCTTTCAAGAATTGTATGGAGTTATGACAGTTCGGGAGTGCAAGCGAAAAAATATTTCGGTTCAATGTATGAGCCGATTTTGTTTTGCGTAAAGGACAAAGACAATTACACTTTCAATGCCGATAACATTTTAGTAGAAGCAAAGACAGGTGCAAAACGCAAACTAATTGATTATCGCAAAGCTGTTCCGACAGTTTACAATTCTGAAAAAGTTCCTGGCAATGTGTGGGAGTTTGCAAGAGTGCGTTACCGCATGGATGAATATGAAAATCATCCGACACAAAAACCAATTGCACTTCTCGAAAGAATTGTCAAGGCAAGTTCAAACGAAGGTGATTTAGTTCTTGACCCCTTCTCTGGAACATTTACCACTTGCTTTGTTGCAAAAGAATTAGGCAGAAATTCCATTGGCATAGAGTTACAAGATGAGTATGTAAAAATTGGTTTGCGGAGATTGCATTTAGCCAAAGAGTTTAAAGGCGAAAAACTGCAAAAACAAATACGCACTTTTGAAACCGAAAAGCTGGCAACTGCCTCCAGCCTAAAATTATTTGAAGAGCCACATGGAAAATATATTCACAGCAAACATTAAAGCCATTTTACAAAAATACTTCGGAAAAAGTGCGGATGATATATTTGAAAAGAGTCAACTCATTCAGTATATCAATGAGAAAACCCGTTCTGCAAACAAAGGTTCTAAAGCCCGTTCAAGTTTCGCAAATCTTTATGCTGTTTATGTACTCATTGAAGATTATATAGCCAATGGTTATGACAAGGAAGGTGACTATTCAAAATATAAAGGGGCTGCGTTTGTAAAACTTTTAACACGACAAAGAGAATTACCATTCGGAGGCAAACTCCAAAATCATGCGTTGAATAATCGCATGAACTCAGAGTTTCAAAAATATTTTCCGAACTCAGAGTTCATTCCTATTCTTCGCAACCTTGAAACCAATCGTTATTGGTTCAATGAAAACCTTCTGAAAATAAAAATTGGTAAATCCAACCTCAATATCGCCACGGTTATCATTGAGATTATTGATGAATACACCACGACAAAGCAAGATGCGTTTCAGCGTTTCGTCAAGTCGTGCGAAGAACTTCAGAAGATTGGAAAAACCTCTCCAAAAAAAGTTGAAGCATTCATTATCAGCTTGCTTGCACCAAATGTTGATGCAAGACTTTTTGAAATTGTGAGTTACTCCATTCTTAAATATTTCTACCACGACCAGCAAATTATTTGGGGCTTTGAAATGGATAAACTGAACAAAGAAAATCTGACACTATATAAGACAGGTAGAACAAATGCCAATGACGGAGGAATTGATTTTGTAATGAAACCGCTTGGAAGATTTTTTCAGGTTACTGAGACTCTTGACTTCAAAAAATATTTTCTCGACATTGATAAAATTCAGAAATATCCAATAACTTTCGTAATCAAGTCAAACGAAGCAACGAAAATCCTATTGAAAAAAATTCGTGAGAACGCCAGTAAAACGTATTCAATCAAAGCCATCGTTGATAAATACATGGACTGCATTGAAGAAGTGATAACCATTCCAATTCTCAACGACAGATTTAACGATGCAGTAAAGCAAGGTTACTTGAATAAAATCCTTGATGAGATTGTAATGCAAAGCAAGATAGAGTTCAATTACGAAGATACTACTAAAACAGGTTAAGTTTGCTAACCTTTCTGAAAACGCAAACACAAAATCTACAAAACGTTTATCCTAAAAATATTGAAATAGAATATTTTGGCGCATTTAGGTTAGCTCTATAATAATCTCCTCTCCCATTTTCAAAAAGTAATTTTTTAGCCATGAATAGTCTTATAAACTCCTAAGTGCTTCCCATTATAACCATATCTCAAATATATATTTATATATTTGAAACAAAAAATTATGAACCAGCTTACCTTCGATACATTCACTAAAAAAATTTACATTAAAGCGCCCCTTGAAAAATTATATAAAAGCTGGGCTACTGAGAAAGGCATTACCTCTTGGTTTTTGCGAGGCGCCTCTTATACTGATACCGGCAACCGGCGGAGAAACCCCGAAGAGTATATCCAGGCAAACGATGAGTATGTATGGACATGGCACAACTGGAATGGAGAAGAAAGAGGAAAGGTGCTGGAAGCCAACGGTAAAGATACATTGGCTATTTCCTTTGCAGGTAATTGCAAAGTAACCCTAACATTGAAAGAGGTTGAAAAAGCGATTCTGCTCACCCTCACCCAAAGTAATATTCCTACAGACGAGGCTCATAAGTTGAAAATTCATTATGGTTGTAGCAACGGCTGGACTTTTTGGCTCGCTAACCTAAAAGCCTATATGGAACACGGCATTCTACTCAATGAAACAGAATTTGACCTTACCCGGGAAGCCCTGGCAGGTTATGAGTATGTGAATATGTAATTTTTGAACGATTTTTCGGAGCGGTTTTTCAACGCATTCCTATGAGCGCCTTCCCTATTCGCTCTTGCCAACGCAACTGTTCTTCCCGGTTGCGGGAATAGTTGGTTTCCTCATCATACGTATCCTGGAAAGCAGTTAATTCGTTATTGATACCCTCATACAACTTTCTAATTTCTTCTTTCACATTTTCCGTAAAAACCGTAGCGTCTATAGCTTTTTTAAGTTTGCGTGCATAGAGTTCCGTAATATCAAAGTGAAGTTGTTCATGGGCTAACACTGTCTCATTTACCTGTCTTTCCCGGTACCAGCTTTTTTTAGGGTAGAAAAAGGCTTCTACCTTGCAATTCACCATTACCTTATTATTTTTCAGGAGCGCATCCATTTCATAGGTAATGCCAGAGGCTGTAATAGCAGCAGCGCTTACACTTTCATCAGGCGTTCCCCTAAAATCTTTCCAGGTAAGCCGGTGCCCTTCGCGCCACTTTATAGAAGGCTCTTCAGCGACAAACGAAAAACAAAACACTGTCAGCGCCCATACAAACCCTATTTTTATGAAGGAAGCCATGAGAAAACCAGTTCTTTTTCAATATCGGGATGCAAGCTATACAAGACCGGGCAGGTGCGAGCGGTATTTTCTAAAATATGCTGCGTTTTCATATCAGCCGCAAGAGGCATCTTAACCACAACAATGATTTTTGAAATTCTACGAGGGTCAGACGCCATTATTTTAGTTACAGCAGCCGTGGCGCCAGTGAAATCTATACCCAGTTGCCGGGCCTTAATACCCATCACCGTAAACATACAACTTGCCAAGGCAGTTGCCACGGTATCGGTAGGCGAAAAGGCTTCGCCTTTGCCCTGGTTATCAAGTGGTGCATCTGTTACAAATTCACTTTGAGAAGTTGTATGCACACATTGGGTTCGTAAATCGCCTAAATAGGTAACAGTAGCCGTCATTGCGGTATTTCTTTAACTTCCAGATTATCATATTTCACAATATAGAGCGCCTTGTTATAATACCCTCCAAAAAGTTTTTTCTCGTAGCGAAACTTATTTTCCACATACTCCGTTTCCCCATGGTCTCGGGCGCTTTTATACAAGTTCTTGGCGCTTGCCAGTCGTAGCAACACATCCATCATAATATCAAAACCCCTCACGGCATAGCGGTTGGGAGTAGTAAAATAGGCCGCCTCATACTTTTTAAAAAAAGTATTATCCAGGGAAGACGGTTTATCTATAGTAGGATACTGGAACGAAAGATTAGAAAGTTGCGCATTAGAAATGGCTTCACTGCTAAAAGCATCTGTTTTATAAGTAGTGAGCAAGGTAATAGAGAAAGCTCTATTGTTCAGGGAATTGAGGAGAGAAGTAATATTGGCTGCCGAGGAATCATCACCGGTTTCCAGCACCACCCAGTTTTCATTTTTAGGCGAAAGCGCCGTTTGCAATTGTTGCAACGTAATAGATTTATCTTTTTTAGGAGTTATAATTTCTGCATCTGGTAGTTTCGCCTTGAGCTGTTTAATAACCTCTGCATTCTTTTCATCGCCAATGAGAAGAATTTTTTTATCCTGAGAATGACGCGCTATATAAGCTATCATAGTTTCTCGCATATACTCTTCTGAGGGAATTGTTTGAAAAACATTTTCGTTTACCTCTATATTTTTCTCATTCAAGGGCGAAAGAATTGGCACATCAAATTTTTTAAGCCCTTCCGAAAGACTATTAAAAGGGGCAGAATAAAAGGGGCCTATAACAGCTTGAGCGCTGGTTATATCTGTATCTTCCAGCAAAGTTTCCATTTTTGCACTACTCGCCTCCGTATCTATTACTTTTACAGTTACAGAAAGTCCTAATTGTTTGGCGGAATCGAGCGCTACAAGAGCCCCCGAGTAAAAATCGAGCGCATATTGGAAGGTTTTATCTGTTTTAAACCGTTTTTTAACCAGTTCTACCGAGTCTATGGGCACATTGTTGAGTTTTAGGGGTAGCAGGAGAACAATTTTAGACCGGTGGTTTTTGTTAATATATGGCAGCAGTGTTTGTTTCTCTGTGGAAGAAGCCTCCGCTATAGGGGTATCTTTACCTGTAGTGGTTTTCGGTAACTTTAACACCATGCCGGCTTTAAGACCATCTTTCAGTTCAGGATTCCATTCCTGTAATACAGAGGGAGAAATATCAAAGAATTTAGCTAATGAATAGAGCGTTTCTTTAGGCTTCACCTCATACAAAACGTATGCTTCCGAAACCCGGGGTATTTCTTGTGGTTCTTTTGGTGCAATATAGAGCGTATCGCCTACTCTTACCGTCTCGCCCATAGTGGGGTTTAGTTCTTGTAACTGCGCTACTGTGAGCCCATAGGCATGCGCTATTCCCCAACGCGTTTCGCGGGGTTTCACAATGTGAATACCAGTGGTTACATCTTTTTGCACTGCATTTTTATAAACCGGGATGCGTATTTTCTCGCCCTTTCGCAAAGAGCGCTGGTAGAGTTCTTCATTATATCGTTTCAACTCTTCTACAGAAACCTGGTATTGCTTGGAAATACTGTATAAGGTTTCTTTCTTTTTAACTTTATGAGTTGTGAAGATAATTTCGGTTTGTAGCGGAACCTGCTGGCAGGCGAACCCGGCGATATAGCTGGTGAAAAATATGATGCAAAACAGGCGAATAGCGTTCATGTTGTTTATTTTATTCCCATTCAATAGTAGCGGGCGGCTTAGAACTAATGTCATACACTACCCGGTTAACTCCTTTTACTTTGTTTATAATTTCGCTGGAAATTTGCTGTAAAAACTCATACGGCAGTTGCGCCCACTTAGCCGTCATTCCATCTATACTTTCTACTACTCTGAGCGCCACACACCGTTCATAGGTGCGCCCGTCTCCCATAACTCCTACAGATTGCACAGGCAACAAAATCACGGCTGCCTGCCACACGGTATCATATAACTTCCATTTTTTTAAGCCCTCCACAAAAACAGCGTCGGCATCTTGCAAAATAGCTACTTTTTCAGGCGTTACCTCGCCCAATATACGAATAGCCAGCCCTGGGCCGGGAAACGGATGCCGGTTTAGCAACTCCTGGGGAACGTTGAGCACCCTACCCACTTCGCGCACCTCATCTTTAAATAACGTTCGCAAGGGCTCCACCACCTGCAACCACATAGTTTCCGGTAATCCGCCCACGTTATGGTGAGTTTTTATAGTAGCTGAGGGGCCCTTTACAGAAATCGACTCAATAACATCCGGGTAAATAGTCCCTTGTGCTAACCATTTTACTTCGCTAATGCCATGAGCCTCTTCTTCAAATACCTCAACAAACAAGCGCCCAATAATTTTTCGTTTCATCTCCGGGTCGGTAACTCCTTCCAAGGCAGTCAAAAAACGTGCCGAGGCGTCCACAGCCTTTACGTTTAACCCAATCTTGCGGTACCAGGAAAGCACATTTTCATATTCGTTTTTACGCAGCAGCCCGGTATTCACAAAAATATTGTGCAACCGGGGGCCAATAGCCTTATGCAGCAGCACACCAGCCACCGTAGAATCTACCCCCCCGGAAAGCCCTAAAACCACCTTATCATCCTTTAACTGAGTTTGCAAGGCAGAAATGGTATCGCCTATAAATGTATCGGCTGTCCATACAGGTTCTATGCCAGCTATTTCAAGAAGAAAGTTTTCAAAGATTTGTTTTCCATCTTCGGTGTGTTGCACTTCGGGATGAAACTGAATGGCGTAAGTGGGTTCTCCTTCCAGCTTATAAGCAGCACATTCCACATCTTTGGTGCTGGCAAGGAGAGTTGTCCTGGCAGGCAACTGTGTAATAGTGTCGCCATGGCTCATCCATATTTCGCCGCCGCGCTTCACGTCTTTAAAAAGAGGCTCATCTTCTTTAATAAAAGAGAGTTTCGCGCTCCCATACTCACGCATATTAGAGGGCGCTACTACACCACCGGCTGCATGAGCCAGGTGTTGGGCTCCGTAACAGATAGCGAGAAGGGGAATTTTTCCCCTCAGTTGAGAAAGATCTACCTGCGGGGCATCGGGAGAGCGAACAGAGAAGGGGCTGCCAGAGAGGATAACAGCGCCGTAAACGCCTATATTTTCAAGGGGGTGATAGTACGGGTGTACCTCGCAGTATATGTGAAGTTCACGAACCCGGCGGGCTATCAATTGGGTATATTGAGACCCAAAATCTAATATGAGTACTGTGTTTGGCATGTGCAAAAATAGCATCCTTAAAGGACATAGCGTATTTTCTTATAAGGGTATTATTAAAAAATCCTTCTCAAAGGCATTCATTTCTTCAAAGAGCCTATCTATAAAACCAGCGCCATACGCCTCATAAACCTCCGAAAAATTCACTATCCGCTCCTGCAATTTGCCATTGGGAAACAACTCCTGGTGAAGGGTTGCTATACGATTTACATACCCCGCTTCTTTTCGTTTTTGCGCTTTCAGGAGGCGCTTCTCCAGCCTGTGTAACCCTTTTAATTGTCTTGCTTCCTCTGCCCGCACGGCCCCCAGGAAAGAAACATCTGTCTTTTCTGCCAGCTTATACAATTCTTTAAATTGTTGCTGCAAATACGTTTTTTGAGGGGAAAAATCTATAGGAATATCACTTATTTCTTTAATCGTATGCGTAATTAAATCTACCTGGCTCAAAAATAGCAACTGTGGCGAAATGCCGAGTTTTTCAAGTTTGGCAGCCTGTTTCTGTGTGAGCAACAAGGCAGAGTGCCGAAGCGTTAAAATGGGAAACAAAACTCCTGAAGCCTCAAAATAGCTTTTCAGTTGCAACCAGTAAGCCAGTTCGCCCGCCCCGCCAATATAGCTCAAATTGGGCAATATCACTTCCTGGTAAAGAGGTCGCATCACCACATTGGGGCTAAACCGCTCCGGGTAACCGTCCAGTTCTTTCAAAATAGCCGCTTCGCTAAACCATATATCTGTATCGTGCACCCGGTAGCCGTCTTTTTCAGCCACCAGCCGTTTCCTCAGCGAGGCATGCAGGTAAAAAAGATTACACAACCGGGGGTTCACCTGGGCTGTGTAGCCCGCATATACTCCTTGCAGCCGCTCCACAGTAGCAGCTATTTCTTTAAAAGATGTTTGGTTGCGCAACTCCTCTTTACAATAGGGAATGAAGAGGCGTTTAAGTTCCGGGACATTTGCATCGAGAATAACCAGCCCGTAACGCCCGAAAAGTTCATTCACCAAGTAACGAGTCGCCTCAGCCAAGGAGGAGTGTTGTATATAGGCTTTTGCAAATAGCTCTTTCAGGTAAGATGCCCATTTCCCGCTTCCCAGTTCTCTTTCAAAAGTGTGCAAGGTTTCCTCCAGTCCGTCTGTTTTCAGACAGCCCGTAACCTCATTAGAACCGGTATTCCAGTGCAATTTTTTACCCTTATAATAAAAATGATTTATCTCTTCCACGTCGTGGTCTTCTGTCGCCATCCAGTAAACCGGCACAAAATGATAGCCCGGATGCTCTTCCTGCAAACGCTCTGCCAGCTGTAGGGTGGTGATAATTTTATAGAAAAAATAAAGCGGCCCCGTAAACACATTCAACTGGTGCCCGGTAGTAACCGTAAATGTAGTTTCTTCGGCTATTTTTTCAATATGATGGTGTGTTTTTTCAGAAACCTGCAGCCTCTGGTACTGATGCCGGAGAGCGGTTACTAACTGTTCGCGGTTTTCGGGCGAAAAAGATTGTTGTTTCGCTTTTATTTGTTGAGTAAACTCCTCTGGTTTCGGAAAATGGTTATAAAAAGAATGTAGCGCCGCTTTTTCTTCCAGGTAATCACAAATTAGTCCCGAAAAAAAGCCGGTTTCCCGAAACGAAATACGAGTAGTAGCCATAGTGTACAATTCAATGCGTAAAAATACTATTCCTTCGCTTTTTATTTCCTAAAAGTAGGTTAATATATCTACAATTCTATATTTATTAGTAGTTTTACCTCCTTAAAATCATTCATCTCCATGAAAATCAATCACACCCTATTCGGACTGTTATGGATAGGTATAAGCAGCGCCCAATCCCTTCAATCGCCTTCTGCCTTTTTAGGATACGAGTTGGGCGCCCGTTTCTCCAGGCATCACCAGGTAATGGAATATTATGAGTACGTGGCAAAAAACGCCCCTGCTATGGTGAAACTTCAACCATACGGGGAAACCTATGAGCATCGCCCATTACTAGTAGCTTTTATATCCTCACCCGAAAATATAGCCAACCTCGAAACCATTCGCCAAGAGCAGCTAAAAGCTACCCAGGGAGAAGGCAGCGCTAAAATTGCCATTGTGTGGTTGAGCTACAACGTTCATGGTAATGAGAGTGTGAGCACAGAAGCGTCTATGCAAACCCTCTATGACCTCATCACCCAAAAACAAGAATGGCTCAAAAATACACTGGTAGTCATAGACCCGTGCATTAACCCCGATGGCAGAGACCGCTATGTAAATTGGTACAACCAGTTTGTAAATACGCCCTACCAGGTTGACCCTAATAGCAAAGAACACCACGAGTCCTGGCTATCGGGGCGTTCTAACCATTATATGTTCGATTTGAACCGAGATTGGGCGTGGATTACTCAAGTAGAAAGCCAGCAACGTTTAAAATTGTATAACCAATGGCTGCCTCATGTGCACGTGGATTTTCACGAACAAGGGGTTAATGAGCCCTATTATTTCGCCCCGGCTGCCGAGCCGCTGCACGAGGTGATAACAGACTGGCAAAGAGAGTTCCAGGTAACCATCGGGAAAAACAACGCCCGTTATTTTGATGCGGAGGGCTGGTTTTATTTCACTAAAGAAATTTTTGATTTGCTCTACCCCAGCTATGGAGATACCTATCCTACCTACACCGGGGCTATTGGCATGACATACGAGCAAGGAGGGAGTGGCGTGGCCGGGTTAGGTATCCTAACTGAGTATGGAGATACGCTAACGCTGAAAGACCGTATTGCGCATCATTACACGACCGGAATTTCTACGGTAGAGATGACATCTAAACATGCTGAACGGCTTATTGCAGAATACAAAAAATTCTATGCCCGCACAAATTACCGGTATAAAAGCTACGTGATGAGCGGCGACCCTGATAAAATAGAAGCCTTGAAAGCGCTCTTAGACGCCCACGAAATTAAATACGGCTATTCCGATAAGGTGAATGTGAAAGGATATGAGTATACCACCAGGAAAGAAAAAACCCTGAAAAGCGATGTTCCTCATTTAATTGTAAGCACAAACCAGCGAAAAAGCGCTTTGGTGAGTGCGTTGTTTGAACCTGTTGCAAAGTTGAGCGATTCTGCCACGTATGACATTACTGCCTGGTCGCTTCCCTACGCATACGGCTTGGAGGCACTGGCTTCTGAAAACCTTGTGAACGCAACGCCTCTTCCACCCGTAGAAACCCGCAGCAGCGAATTGTTGCAGCCCAATGCGTATGCCTACCTGGCCGATTGGAGCAGTATGAAAGACGCTCGTTTTCTTGCGGAACTTTTAAAGGAAAACATCCGCGTGCGCTATACTGAACGCCCGTTTACGCTTGCCGGAAAGACCTTTGGAAGTGGAAGTCTTATTATAACGAAGGGCGATAATAAAAATAATAGAAACTGGGTAGAACGTTTAGCCACCGTTGCCCAAAAACATGGTAAAAGCCTTATCAGCGCTGCTACCGGTTATGTAGATGCAGGCAGGGATTTTGGCTCAGAATCGGTAAAAATGATTTCCCCTGTGCGCGTAGCAGCGCTCGCGGGCGAGCCGGTTTCTACTCTTAATGTCGGTGAGATATGGCATTTTTTTGAGCAGCAGTTGCAGTATCCCCTCACAGTTTTAGATACTGACTATATAAATAGTGTTAATTTAAATACCTACCAGGTACTCATTCTCCCCGAAGGCTGGTATAAAAATAACTGGGATGAAAAGCGATTGCAGGTATTAAAAGATTGGGTGCGAAATGGAGGCAAACTCATTGCCATTGGCGATGCACTTACTTTTCTGGAAGGCGATGCCGACTTGGGGCTAAAAGGAAAAAAAGCCGCTTCCGCCGAGACAGAAAAGAACAAAAACACAGCGTCTTACAGTGCCACAGAGCGAAATTATATTAAAAACATTATTACCGGTGCTATCTTTAAAGCCAAGGTAGATGCTACCCATCCGTTGGCTTTTGGTTATGGAAACGATTATTTTACCTTGAAATTGAGCCCCGCCGCCTATGAGCTGCTGCCTTCGGGCAATGTAGCTTATATAGGCGCAGAAAGCGACCCTTATTCTGGTTTCGCCGGCAGCGAAGCTAAAAAACAACTCCCCAGCTCACTCTTGTTTGGGGTAAGCCCACTGGGCAGAGGGTGCGTGGTATATATGGTAGATAATCCCCTGTTTCGGGGGTTTTGGGAAAACGGGAAATTGTTTTTCGCCAATGCCATTTTTATGGTGAATAACCCATAGCAGTTACCAATTCTTTTTATCTCATTCTATAGAGCGGGTGTTCTTGCAAATTACTTTTTATTTGTACAATATAAATGCACTATATACTGGAAATTTTTGTATTTTTGCTCAAAATCCTCTTAGAAAGATGAAGGGGATTTTTGTATTTAAAACAATAGAGTTATGAGTAATGTATCTTATTATACAGAAGAAGGCTTAAAAAAATTAAAAGAAGAACTCAATTTTCTAAGAGATATAGAACGCCCCCGAATTTCGCAAGCTATAGCCGATGCCCGTGATAAAGGAGACCTTTCTGAAAATGCAGAATATGACGCCGCCAAAGAAGAACAGGGGTTGCTGGAGTTAAAAATAGCAAAACTTGAAGAAATTGTAGCCAACGCCCGTCTTATAGACGAGTCGCAGTTAGATGTCTCCAAGGCACTGGTGCTCTCTAAGGTGAAAATTAAAAACAAAACCAATAATATGGAAATGACCTACACCCTGGTATCGGAAAACGAAGCCGATTTGAAAGCGGGAAAAATTTCTGTAAACTCTCCCATCGGGAAAGGGTTGTTGGGAAAATCTGTAGGCGAAACTGCTAAAATACATGCCCCTGGCGGTACTCTGGAATTTGAAATCCTGGAAATAACCCGGTAATTATATTCTATGGCAAGCATTTTTACCAAAATTATCTGCGGAGAAATTCCCTCCTATAAAATAGCAGAAGATGAAAATTTCTTTGCTTTTTTAGACATCAATCCCAATGCAAAAGGGCACACTTTATGCGTTCCCAAAAAGGAGATAGATAAACTTTTTGATTTGGATGAACCCACATACACCGGCTTACTCCAATTCTCGCGCAAAATAGCTCTTGCCATAGAAAAAGCCATTCCCTGCAAACGGGTGGGCATGGCGGTAGTGGGGCTGGAGGTGCCCCACGTGCATGTACACCTCATTCCCCTCAACAACATGAAAGAGATGACCTTTCAGCACAAAGTATCCATAGAACCTGGAGAGTTTAAAGAAATCGCCTCCCACATCCGCAATCACTTAGATAAGACCATTCTTTAAAAAGAACCAAAGGTTTTATATCCTCATAATCGTCCCAGCGCCCAATAGAACCTGCAAAAACATGGAAATTTCTCTTTGCCAAACGCCCGATATAAAAAGGCTTCTACAACTATATGAAGAAGCTGGCCAATGGCAGCGAGAACACTCAGATTTTTCGTGGGGAAGTTTTGAAGCCCAAACGCTTCAACAGGAGATTGAGCGCAGGGAATTATATAAAATAATGGTGAACGGGCAAATAGCTTGCGTATTTAAAATGATATTGAACGACCCTGTTATCTGGAGAGAAAAAGACAATGAGCCGTCTGTTTACCTGCACCGTATTGCTGGCGGTGCAGCATATAGAGGGGCTGGTTTTATGAAGTTTTTAATAGCCTGGGCGGTAGATTTTTGCCGCCAGCATAACCGCCACTACATTCGTTTGGATACATGGGGGCTAAACCAAAAACTGACGGATTATTACCTCAGCGTAGGGTTTCGTCTCGTAGGTAGTAAATTCATTAGTGAGGCAGATGGACTACCACCTCACTATAGCGGCAAACTCAATTTGTTTGAAATGGCGGTTTAAGTTACGTAAGGTTTATTCGTATGAGTAACTTATAGTTTCTCCCTGTTTGTAACGCTACTTATTTCATCTTTATGAGAAATTTGTATCGTTTTCTCATCTGGTTGCTTTTCACCAGTTTTAACCAATTCAATCACCGGTTTTTGCAAAGCCGGTTCAGTAAGTGCCGTGGAAGAATTGGTAACCAGGCTGGGAGCTATAACAAGCGCTACAACCGACATTAGTTTTAAAAGAATATTGAGGGATGGGCCGGAAGTATCTTTAAACGGATCGCCTACGGTATCACCTACTACAGCAGCTTTATGAGGCTCTGAGCCTTTTTTATAATGCACACCGTCTATCTCCACGCCCCCCTCTATCATTTTCTTGGCATTGTCCCAGGCGCCACCGGCATTAGATTGAAAGATAGCCATAAGAACGCCGGTAACCGTAACACCCGCTAATAATCCTCCTAACATTTCAGCCCCTCCTATAAACCCAACTGCCACAGGCGCTGCCACGGCTAACAATCCTGGCAATACCATTTGACGAATAGAAGCTTTGGTAGAAATAGCCACGCATTTCTGGTATTCGGCTACCCCATCGGCTTTATGAAAAACCTCCATTTCTTCAGCGCTCGCTTTAGAAAGGTCGCCCTCATGTTTTTTCATCACCTCTAAAGCTGCCTTTAAGGCAGGAATTTCATTGAACTGGCGGCGCACTTCCTGTATCATCGCCATAGCTGCTTTTCCAACGGCGCCCATAGCAAGAGCAGAAAAAACAAATGGCAAAGTAGCGCCAATAAATAAGCCACTCATAACTACCGACTGGGAAATATCTATGGAACTAATTTTGGCTTGCTGCATAAATGCTGAAAAGAGCGCCAGTGCAGTGAGAGCTGCCGAAGCAATGGCAAATCCCTTCCCAATGGCAGCGGTGGTATTCCCAACCGCATCTAATTTATCGGTGCGCTCCCGTACTTCTTTGGGCAGTTCTGCCATTTCAGCGATGCCGCCGGCATTATCTGAGATAGGCCCATACGCATCTACCGCTAACTGGATGCCTGTGTTGGCAAGCATGCCCACGGCTGCAATGGCAATACCATATAAACCTGCAAATTGAAATGAAACTAAAATAGCTACCACAATCAACAAAACTGGGATAGCCGTGGAAATCATCCCTACCCCTAATCCTGCAATAATATTGGTTGCCGAACCAGTAACAGATTGCTTCACGATGCCAAATACCGGTTTCGTGCCCGTGCCCGTATAGTATTCCGTAGCCTTGCCTACGCCTAAACCGGCTACCAATCCTACCAAAGTAGCTATAAACACGCCCATAGCGGTATATTCTTTACCATCAGCAACCCATTCACCGGGTAAAAACAACTTTATCAGGAAATAAGACGCCACCACCATAATGCCGGCAGAGAGAAATTCCCCGGTATTGAGGGCGCGCTGGGGGCTACCGCCTTCTTTAACTTTTACGAAAAAGGTACCTATAACCGAAACAATAATACCCACAGCAGCTAAAGCGAGCGGCAGGTATATGGCACCCAGCCCATTAAAATAATCGCCAAACTCAGGAGCGGTAAAAAATACACCTCCCAGTACCATCGTAGCGATGATTGAGCCTACAAACGACTCAAATAAATCAGCGCCCATACCAGCCACATCGCCCACATTATCGCCCACATTATCGGCTATTGTAGCTGGGTTGAGGGGATGATCTTCCGGGATACCGGCCTCTACCTTACCCACAAGATCAGCGCCCACATCGGCAGCTTTGGTATAAATGCCCCCTCCCACGCGGGCAAAAAGCGCTATAGAAGAAGCACCTAATGAAAAACCCGAAATAACATTGAGAATAAGCGTTAATCCATTAGCGCTATCCAGTGCATAAAAATTGCTGAAAAAGATAAGTAGAACGCTAATTCCAATAACCCCCAAGGAAACCACCCCTAAGCCCATTACGGCGCCGCCGGAAAAAGCTATTTCCAATGCTTTGTTAAGCGAGGTTCGGGCGGCATGTGTAGTACGCACGTTGGCTTTAGTGGCTATTTTCATTCCTATAAAACCAGCTAAAGCAGATAGGAAAGCACCTACCACAAAAGACAACGCCACCATAGGAGTAGAATCAGTGTCAGACTCTCCTTTAAAAATAAGCAGAATGGCAACAGCGATGACAAAAACAGATAGTATTTTATATTCGGCTCTTAGAAACGCCATCGCTCCGTCAGCGATATTTTTGGCGATATTCACCATTTTTTCAGTGCCAGCTTCCTGTTTGGTAATCCACCGGGAAGTATAAAGAACATATAAAAGCCCTATTATGCCGGTTACGGGTACTAAATAAATGAGTTGTTCCATAGAATTATAAAAATTGATAGTTTAGTTAGTTTCTTAAAAATTGGGACAAATCTACTAAACTCCATCCAGATAAAAAATAAAAGATATTAAGAAAAGGAAAGAGGGTTTAGGCTATCTATATAATATGCACTTGCTGTTTTATACTATTCCATTTCTCCATCCAACATTATTGCACTTCTTTAGGGATAGCAGATATTTATAAAATTATTAGGGAATCAGCTGATTTCCAGTAAAACAGGACAATGATCGCTGTGTTTTGCCTCTGGCAGCAGGGCAGCCCGTAATAGCCTGGACTGCAAGGGTTCGCTTACCAATTGGTAATCAATGCGCCACCCTTTATTATTGGCGCGTGCATTAGCCCGATACGTCCACCAGGAATATTGGTGTGGTTGTTGATTAAAATACCGGAAACTATCTATAAACCCACTTTTCATAAATCTATCTATCCAATCTCGTTCCACCGGCAAAAACCCAGAAACCTGGGCATTCCGAACCGGGTCGTGAATGTCAATCGCCTGGTGGCAAATATTAAAATCTCCTGCAATAATAAGGTTGGGATACTTTGTTTTAAGCGTATTAACATACTCCTGGAAATCTGCCATGTAGTGAAGTTTAAAGGGTAACCGCTCTATATTACTGGCAGAAGGGAGATATAAACTCATAATAGAAAAATCATCAAAATCTGCCCGTAGATTCCTGCCTTCTTCATCCATATAGCTTATACCGGTGCCATACGTCACCTCCTTTGGCTGGGTTTTAGAAAGGATGGCCACTCCGCTGTATCCTTTTTTCTGAGCACTAAACCAGTAATGATAAGGGTAACCGGCTTGTTCAAAGAGGGTGAAATCTAATTGTCCCTCACTCACTTTTGTTTCCTGGAGGCAAACCACGTCTGGATTTATGCTTTCCAACCAGCCTAAAAAGTCTTTGTTAAGAGCGGCTCTAATGCCGTTTACGTTATATGATATAATTTTCATACTTGTATAATATTATATATTAGCTTGTTCCGCCAGCCATTTTACCGCTACTGAGTAGCCAATTGGCTATCTAAAATATTCCTCCAAAAGTATGAATACCACGGGAATATTCCTACAATTTTGCTACTCGTATGCATACCCACACGTGTGAGAGCGTACCTGGGTAGCTGCGCAAGGTGAATGAGATATATTTCTACAGGAGACCAGAAGTAGGGCGCTTATAAGTTTAGTATTTTCATTATTAAGGTAAAAAATCGTATTTCCTGCTTCTTCGTTTTTGGTTCTAAATAGGTATTCCCCTCATTCCCTAAAAATGGCTACCTTTGCGGTTTAAAAGAGAAAAAATGGCACGTAACGTTGTGATTGTTTCGGCTGCAAGAACTCCTATCGGAAGTTTTATGGGCGCTTTGTCCACCATACCCGCTCCACAGTTAGGAGCCTCTGCTATAAAAGAAGTCCTTGCAAAAATAAACCTGGCGCCTTCCCAAATTGACGAGGTACTTATGGGAAATGTGATTCAGGCAGGGTTGGGGCAGGCGCCTGCCCGACAAGCCGCCTTGTATGCCGGAATACCCAACTCGGTTCCTTGCACTACGGTAAATAAGGTATGCGCAAGCGGTATGAAAGCTGTGATGCAAGGCGCCCAGGCTATTGCACTGGGCGATGCAGAAATTGTAGTAGCCGGGGGCATGGAAAATATGAGTTTAATTCCCCATTATATACAGATGCGCAGAGGCGTTAAATTTGGCCCCGCCACCTTAGAAGACGGGATGCAGAAAGATGGGTTAACAGATGCCTACGACCAGAACGCCATGGGCGTATGTGCCGATTTGTGCGCCACAGAACACCGGTTTTCCCGGGAAGAACAAGATGCGTATGCCGTTCAATCTTATGAACGGGCAGCCCGTGCATGGAAGGAAGGAAAATTTGCAAATGAGGTGATACCTGTAGAAGTTACCCAGCAACGAGGAGACTCAATCTGGGTGAGAGAAGATGAAGAATACAAAAATGTGAAATTAGAAAAAATCCCTTCATTGCGTCCGGCTTTCAGCAAAAATGGAACGGTAACCGCCGCTAATGCTTCTACTATTAATGATGGCGCCGGCGCTATGGTTTTGATGAGTGAGGCGAAGGCGAACGAACTGGGTTTGCGGCCGCTGGCAATTATACGAGGGTATGCTGATGCAGCGCAAGAGCCAAAATGGTTTACTACCGCCCCGGCAAAAGCGTTGCCCAAAGCGCTGGCAAAAGCTGGCGTAAATCTTAACCATGTTGATTTTTTTGAATTTAATGAGGCTTTTTCTGTGGTTGCCTTAGCCAATATGAAATTGTTAGGGTTAACAGACCGAAATGTGAATGTGAACGGAGGAGCGGTAGCATTGGGACATCCATTAGGCTGTTCTGGTGTACGCATCCTCATTACCCTCCTTAGCGTGCTTGGGCAACATAATGGAAAAATGGGAGCCGCCGCTATCTGCAACGGAGGGGGGGGGGGGCGCCTCGGCTATGGTAATAGAACGAATATAACCTATTATGAATTATGGCATTTGCCCGCTCAGCGTTGTTCCCGTGCGCGCTACGCCCGTTCACACGAGCGAAATGGTTTCCCAACTGTTGTATGGAGAACATTTCACTGTTCTGGGACAACAGGGTGAATGGATTCGCATCCGCATTGCTTTTGATGGCTATGAAGGATGGATTTCCGGGAAACAATTCATACCCCTTACAGAAGAAAACTATCAATTTCTTGAAAACCACCCGCTTTCCTTTTCGGGAGACCTGGTAGAATTTAGTTCCGATGCAGAAGACAGGCTCATTCCCATACTGCTGGGTAGTCATGTGAGCGCCTGCCCGCTACTGGTGCATCAATTTGAAGGCGCCGTACGAACGGGAAAAAGCGACCGGGAAGCGCTTGTAGAGACCGCATCCCTATACCTCAACACCCCCTATCTCTGGGGCGGAAAATCCCCTTTTGGGGTAGATTGCTCCGGGTTTACACAAATGGTGTATAAAATAAATGGTTATTCTTTGCTACGCGATGCGTCTCAACAGGCGCAACAGGGCGAGGTGTTGAATTTTATAGAAGAAGCTGAGGTGGGTGACTTGGCTTTTTTTGACAATGAGGAGGGAAAAATTGTGCACGTAGGCATTCTGTTGGGTGATAACCGCATTATCCACGCCAGTGGGAAGGTACGAATAGATGGCATAGACCACACGGGGATTTTTAATGCTGAAATGCGCACGCACTCACACCGGCTGCGGGTTATTAAAAAAATATTTTAATTTTCACAAAGCCTATACCGTTGTAATGAATATCCCGGAAAATAAGAAGCTAATACTATTCGATGGCGTTTGCAATCTCTGTAACCGCGCTGTACAGTTTATCATAAAACACGATAAAAAAGACGTATTCCGCTTCGCCTCTCTGCAAAGCAGTGCTGGTGCCCAGTTTGTAAAAGACCGTGGAATTGACAGCCAGCTCGTGGATTCTATTATTCTCATTGTGCCCGGGGTGGCATATTATATAAAATCTGCTGCAGCGCTTCGCATCGCCTATCAATTCGGGGGATTGTGGAAAGCGCTTAAAATATTCGAGTGGCTTCCTGCCCGGCTGCGAGATGCTTTATATGATATGATTGCTAAAAACCGCTACAAATGGTTTGGTAAAAAAGAAAGCTGTATGCTCTCTACTCCTGAGTTACAGGCTAAGTTTTTAGATTAACGGGTTTTTTTTAAGAACTAAAAACAAACAATCCATTTGTTGACTTTTTTCCACCTCACATTCGCTAGCCATTCTATTATATACTATATTATCTGCCATTCTTTATCTAAAATTAGGAGTAGTTCTTTATAGGTAACTATTATTTTTTTATACCTTTGTGCTTTAAAAAAAGCGAATTATGGCAGCGTCTCACCAATATGACAGTGTAACCGGCGCTAAACTACTTTTAGCATTGGCATACGAAAAAGATATTATTCTCAATACAACAAAAGTTCAGAAAATGTTGTACATCATTTACTCCTATTTTCTTGCCAAACACAACCGGCAAATTTTTTCAGAAGGCCCCAGAGCGTGGCCGTATGGCCCTGTTTTTCCGAGAACCCGAAATAATGTTGATTATGGTAAGGTGTATAGAAGAGACAATGAAGAGTTAGCTGAAATCCTCAAAGAAGAAATTTTAGTTGAAAAATTTCAATCGGTTATTGACAACTACTCTAAATATACCGCCACTGCCCTTTCTGAATGGTCGCACATGCCCGGCAGCCCCTGGGAACGAACTACCAAACTCCCCGGTTTTTCCTGGAACACCAGTATTCCTAATGAATTTATTGTTGACTATTTCTCAAATCTAGAGATTTAATGAAGTTAAAAAATATCATTGATAATCTCAACGAGAAAAAGGAAAAATTATCTAAAAATGACTTGGATATTGACTCCGATGATTTGAAAGCCCAGGTAGAAATGAAGCGTTTGGAATCGTACCGGTATAAATCGGATACGGTGGATAGAAAATGGCTTGCGATATGGACTGCGGGTGTGGTTACCTTATGGCTAATAGCAGTTATAGGTATTTTACTTTATAATAAGAGCCAATCAATAGGTTTATCAGACACGGTTTTGGTTACTTTATTAGGCACTACCACCCTCAATGTTCTTGGTTTGTCTTTTATTGTTCTTAGGGGGCATTTTACTTCTTCGCAAAAAACAGGTTAAAATTCGGTGAAGGGAAGGGAGTGCGTATGTTGCTTTCGTCTGGTTTATGTTAACTATCCAACTTGAGAACTTGAGAAAACTATATATAATAGCAGGTTGCAATGGTGCCGGAAAAACCACCGCTTCATATACTATTTTACCAAAAATCTTAACCTGTAAAGAGTTTGTAAATGCCGATGAAATTGCAAAAGGGCTGTCTCCTTTCCAACCGGAAAAAGCAAGTATCCAGGCCGGCAAACTCATGTTGAATCGAATAAAATACCTGCTTTCAAAAGGTGAAAACTTTGCTTTTGAAACAACCCTTGCCTCTAAGAGCTACCTGAGCTTATTAAAAGAAGCGAGAAAAAAGGAATACACCATCACCTTGTTATTTTTATGGTTAAGTTCGCCAGAGTTGGCAATAAAACGAGTAAAAATAAGAGTAAAAGAAGGGGGACATGATATTCCGGAGGAGATCATACGAAGGCGATACGAAAGCGGGCTAAAAAATTTCTTCAGAGTGTTCAAATTTTCGGTTGACCATTGGATGCTGGTGGATAACTCTGGTGAACCTTACAGATTAATTGCAGAAGGCATAGTGAATAAAGATCATATCATCAATCAAGATATTTGGAACTATTTAGAAACAACATATTATGGAAAATAACGAAATTTTAATAGAAAAAAGAAATAAAATTCTTATAGGACTTGAAAAGGCGTATGAAAAACTTGTTGAATTTAAAAAGTCTAAAAATAGCCCCTTAGTTGTATCGAGAAATGGAAAAATTCTGGAGTTGAATCCGGATGAAGTTCCGCCTGTAACAACCTACAAAAGTGATGCTTAGCCTTTCGGCGTTAACGGTTTTCACCGACAAGCGATACATTTTATGTCGCAGCGATTTTACACTGATTTGGATCGGAAATTTGGGTTAACAGATATTTTTAATAGTACGTAAAATGAAAGTTTATAAATATTTGCCTGTAACCTCTCATACCATAGAGAATCTGAATAGGAATTACATGTTTCACTAACACAGATTCTAACTCATATATGTGGAGAAAATATGCTAATAATGATAAAGGGTTTTGTTTGCATTTTGAAATGGATTATGATCCGGATTTCTTTAAAGATATAACCAGAGTTTCTTATGCCGATGAATTGCCGGCTATTAACCTGTTAAGTATTGATTTGCCAGAACAAATGAAAATCTTATCCACTACCAAACGAAAAAAATTCCGAATTGAAAATGAATATAGATTATTAAAACATAGTTCAGGTTTACACCAATATAAAAGAGGGTGTCTGACAGGACTAACTTTTGGGGCATTCAATAAAAATCCACAAGAATTGATAAACGTCTTAAGAGATTACTATAATGCTAAAATAGAAATAGTATAACGCAGGCTTACCATTGCCAGCCAGTTTCATACCTTTGCACTCAAATTAAAATGATGGAATACGCAAAAAATATATTAGAAACCATCGGCAATACACCCCTGGTAAAGCTGAATAAAATTACAGACGAAATAGACGCCCTGGTGCTGGCTAAGGTGGAAACCTTTAACCCCGGCAACTCCGTGAAAGACCGCATGGCGCTGAAAATGATAGAAGATGCAGAAGCGGATGGTCGCCTGAAACCCGGCGGCACTGTCATTGAAGGCACGTCGGGAAACACGGGGATGGGATTGGCCATCGCCGCCATTGTGAAAGGCTACAAGCTCATCTGCGTTATCAGCGACAAACAATCCAAAGAAAAAATGGATATTCTCCGCGCTGTGGGAGCGGAAGTAGTGGTATGCCCCACCAACGTAGCGCCGGAAGACCCACAATCCTATTACTCCGTTTCCCGGCGGCTGGCTACCGAGATTCCCAATTCCTGGTATGTAAATCAATACGACAATCCTTCCAATACAAAAGCACATTATGAAACTACCGGGCCCGAAATATGGCGGCAAACCGATGGGAAGGTAACCCATTTTGTGGTGGGTGTGGGTACCGGTGGCACCATTTCCGGCGTGGGGCGCTACCTGAAAGAACAAAATCCCGGCATCAAAGTATGGGGAGTGGACACGTATGGCTCCGTATTCAAAAAATATCATGAAACCGGGATATTTGACGAAGCCGAAATTTATCCTTACGTAACCGAGGGTATTGGAGAAGACATTCTCCCCAAAAATGTGGACTTCAGTATTATAAATGGTTTCACAAAGGTAACCGACAAAGATGCTGCCATCTATACCCGCAAATTAGCGCGGGAAGAAGGTATTTTTGTGGGGAATTCGGCGGGCGCTGCCATAAAAGGCTTGTTACAGTTGAAAGAACATTTCACAAAAGACGATGTGGTAGTGATATTGTTTCATGACCACGGCAGCCGTTATGTGGGCAAAATGTTCAACGATGAGTGGATGCAGAAAATGGGGTATCTCTAATGGATTGAACTTATTAACTGAAGAGTTTGCAAAGGAAACTCAAAACACCCGGAGTGTAATATCATTTTATAAAAATGAAGTCGTATAATTTCATAACTATCTGTTTATATTAGCGTTATCTTTGAGTCATTCCTATAGAACATATATACGACACTATAAAGTAAAAATGGTATCAAATAGAATGACATTCTTTGCCCGAAATTCCGGCATTTCCGGCAGTTTCTTTATGTATTTAATCTGAGGAGCTTATATACTATATTGACTATCACCGCTTTGATTTGAAGATGTAGCTATAGGAAATACCGTTTAGTGAGATGTATGCCTCCTTTGCGTCTCCTTAGCGTTCTTAGCGGTTAAAATGGTATCGCAAGGTTCGCAACGATCTGCGCAAAGGTGCAAGGTTTTCCCGAGCTCAGGTTATTTACCCTAATATCCGGAGCGCTTCCTGCAGGCATGCTCCCTCGGTATTTCGGTAGGAATCTATCACATAATCCGGTAAAACCCGGAACGAAGAATGCTCCAGGCTGTGCCGGATGGTATTTTCTGCATCACGGCTGGTTCGGCTACGGATACGGTCTTTTAGAATCGTCAGCGTTTTTTCCAGGTCCAATACCGGTCTTACCAAAATAACGGTTGCCCCGTGTTTTTTAAAGAGCTGCCGCAGGCGTTCCAGGTTTTGGGGAAACCGCATCACGGCATGTCCCGCCCCGGAATCAATGAGCGCACCGGGAAACTGTTTCAACACATAGTCAAATAACTGGAATTGCAGGGCATCGCGCAGTTGAGGCGTGATGATGCCTTTCCTAAAAAATTCTATCAGGACTTTTCTTTTCAGCTGCGGGTTATTCGCTTTTATAAATAAAAAAGCCCTCGATTCCCCCAAGATCGTATGCAATAGTTGCCGCACCACGGGGCTGTTCCACCATATCTCCCAGCAAGCGGCATCCAGGTGCAGGCGGGGCGCTTTTGTGTGTTCCGACAGATTTTTTACCAGGGTTGTTTTTCCCGCTCCCGTCGGGCCGATGATAACAATAGCCCGTCCTGCGAGATTTTCGGCAGGGATTTGGTTTTGAGCCGCTTCCGTCTCGGCCTTTGCCCAGCTAAAAAAAGTATCCAGGAACGGTTTTCCCACTGCCGAAGCAATGGCGCAGGCTTCTATGAGCTGCAAGCCTCTCTTCACGCGTAGCACATTGCACTGTATAAACCGGGCTATCTGCTGCCGCTCTGCCCCGGCTAACAGATTACTTTCCAGTATTCTCCTGTCCAAGGCAATGACATGCATAAAAGCATACATCCCGTGAAAAACGGCAGATATGGGGCGAAGAATATCCGTCCGTATGGGGCTGTCGTACAGCTCGCTGCCGGGATTTTCAAAGAGCGGCTGGGAAGCTTCAAATAGCTGCCCCAGGGCTAAGAGCTTGTGGTGTGCCATTTCGTGAACAAAAGCTTCAGCAAGGGCTAAGGGGTCGTTTACCGTAGCCCATATAGCGCCATAAGTCCCGGGAGGCTGGTGGCTCATGGAACCGGTAATTTCATGCCCCTCGGTTTCCGGTAGCAGAAGCGGCTCAAATTCGCTCACGATGTCGCCGAACTGCGTATAGATGGCCGGCCAGGCTTTGAGCAGCTGAACGGCTCTGCCGATGTGCGGATGATCGGGAGGCGCTTTTTGGAATTGTTTGTCAAAGCTTTCAGGCCAGTAGTCGTAGCGGATAGCTACCTTTCCATCGCAGATAGTGGGCTCTCCATTTTGGGGCGGGGCAACTTTCCGCAACGGGCTCATTTCGGCATATTTTCGTATCCATTCCGTATCGCGCCCGTCTTCGCGGGGCGCTGCCATGATGCTCCATATTTCCAGGTCAGTCATCATTATCTTTTTGGTTTATGTTTTCCAACCCGCGCCGGAAGGATTTGGAATCGGAAATTTTGAGAAACGACCGCTTCCGGAACGGGAATTTCTGCCCGTAGGCTCCTTCTTCGGGATAGGTGCTTCCCTGTAGCTGCACCACTCGTTTATTGTGTGATACCGGGGCGTTGCAGGCGAGTTTCACGATGGGAGTGCTCAACTCGCATATCCCGTGCAGGGAAGACCATTCCACCGGCCACGAAAGAATGTCCTCCAGGAAATGTGCTTCCGCATCATATCCTTCCACAGCCATGAACTGGATATGGTCAGCTACCAGCGACCGGGTGGAGGCGCAGTGAAAACTGCACAGGCGGTGGGCGAAAAGGCTTATTCCCATGTTGTGCCATAAAGGAGCAGACAGGTTTTCCCCGGGAATTTCGAGAACTGAACCGTCCAGGGTATTTCCGGGAGTGCGAAAGGCGGTATCCCACGTAGAATCGTCATAGTTTTCTATGTCTATATCTTTATTATAAGGCTGGCAGCAGGGGGGTATTCCGGGAGTAGGTAGGTCGGTATTTTTTTCTTTTGATAGAACGAGTTTGTAAAAAGAAGGTCCTTTCAGCGTTTTGTTTCCCAGAAAATGAGCAGTGCAACAAATGCCGTACTCCGGCGCCCGGGATATCGCCTTGAGGTACAGCCAGCCGGGAACCACCAGGGTTCGGCAATCCCACCTGCCTTGCCGGATGCCTTCCATGGTGGTTTCGAGAATAGCGAGGCTCAGGGGTTTAAACCGGGGGCTCCATATCTCGTAGGCGCGGTCGGATACCCATACGCGGGTGAGGAACGGCTGGAGTGCAAAATCGGGTGACGTGGGAGTATTATTTTTCATGAGCGGTTTCCACAGCAGCAGATTGTAGTTTTTTTACGGATTGTAAGATATTTTGCAGAGATGTGTTCTGTCCTCGGCTCCAAGAGCGGATAAACTCTTGTTCTACCAACGGGAGTATAGGGTGCCTGGACAGGGGTATTTCGCCCTGGGCTATCATTTTTTCTTCCTGCATGGTAAAAAGCGTTTTCCATACCTCGCAGTGCTCGGTCTTGTTGCGCCAGTCGCCTTCCATGGCAGTTCCCGGGCATTGTCCTTTACACATCACGAAGAAGCGGCATCCTTTGCAGCCGCCGTGCTCTTCGGGCGTGTTGTAGAGCGCCACATAGCGCATATACGAAGGCATAGCTGCCTTTACAAAATCAATCCCTTCTTTGTTCGCTCTCCCGCAGTTGGTGCGCTGCCCGTTCCCGTCAACGCCCTGCACCGAAGCGGTGGTGTAGGGGTCGCAGGCGTTCCATACACAGGAAACCTTCTTGTCATCTGCCTTCATGAGCTCGCCGATCTCCTTAAAAACATCAAAGTACAAGTGCTTCAATCCCTTACCTAATTCATGAAAATACAGCAGCGCTTCAAGGTTCTGGCGGGGAGTGAGATGGTAAAATTGGCGTATTTTCTCATTTTCTATTTCCATGAGGTGCAAGCGGGCGGAGCGGACGCCCACACCATCCATGTATTTGAGCCATTCACCCATGAGGGGGAGCTTTCCCGGGAGGGCATTTCCCCGGTGTAGCGTAATGATAAGCCCGGGAGCGATGCCTTCGGCGCAGAGTTTTTCGATGTTTTGCTGCGACTTTTCGGTGAGCTTCCGGGTTTTTTCAAGAGACCCGGCCCAGCGTATGTCGTTTAATTCGCCCGGCCCATCTATGGAAACGCCTACACTCACCTTGTATTTTTTAAACAGGGCGATATGGGCATCGGTGATAAGGGTGGCATTGGTTTGTAAAGCGTTGGAGCCGAATTTTTCAAGCCCCCACGACCACAGTTCTTCCAGGTCTTCCGGCGGGATGAGCAACGCCTCGCCCCCGAACAGGACAAAGGGACCACCTTCTTTAAGGATGGCTTCCTTCATCCGTTGCATGTTATATGGCTTCTGTTTATCCTCCACATCGCGTTGCAGGTGCTGGTAGCAATACTGGCAGGCAATGTTGCATTGGACGCCTAAAGGCAGCAGTTCCACACTCATGGTTATAGATTTGTATTGATATGAGCCGGTAAGTTCACGTGAATACCAAATGCTCCATATCCTCCCTTGGCGTTGGCGTCTAAATGAGGGTTGAAAGTAACCCCGGAAAGCCCTGCTGTAGTGCTTACACCTACTTCGCCATCGGCTGAAACCGACCCGCTGCCCGGCACATCGTGCCAATCAAGATGTACTCCTACATTGACAAAAGCAGAACCATTGGCATGTACCTGGGGAGGAACCGTATAATCAAAATGATCGTTTGCACCAATATTGAGTAAGGACACCTCAAAAGAAGGAGTGCTAAAAGAGGCGCCTATATCTATATTGGCATGTGCTATCAATGCGGAGTGATTGAAATGTCCTACATTGGCATGAAACCCATACGAGGGCACATTCTGGCTCACATCCATGTGAAAATCCAGGTCTCCGCTCAAGTGAAACCCGTTTGTCATACCGGCAATATCGCTTATAAGTTCGTCTATAGTGTGCTTGTAAAAGCTGTCCAAAACGTTTAGTATAAAATCTCCGCCGGTAATCACCCCGTTCATAACATACCCTATATACGTTTTAGCGTCGCCGAAGGCATCGGCAAACAAGGTGGACACGTTGTCTTTGATATAGGCTATAAGCGCACCTTCCAGGTTGGAAAGATCATCCAGGTATTGAGCAATATCAGAACTATTGAGTGTAATGGGGGGGTAATTATCATTCCATTTGAAAGACCCATTCACCACGGCAGTGTAGTTCCCCAAGCCATTGACCCCTATGTTTATGGAACCGGTGAGCGAATTGTTAATGGATATTTGCCCGAAATCGGTATTGTCTATGGTTACGTCCAGGGTAAAATTCAGCGACACGGAGAGGCTGCAACTGAAGCTCATGTGCAATGGGTCGGTAAACAGGATGGTTACCTGCTCATCGCTGATGCCTGCTATCTTGTTGGTAAAGGCTATGCTGAGCCCGGAGGTGGATATGCTGGCGTTTATGACTTCCGTAAATCCTAATATTTGCGCATTGAGGCTGGCGCTAAACGAAAGCGTGCTGGTATCGAAATTGAAAAAGGCGCCGCCGGGCTGTATGTTGTATGTTGTGCTTCCTTTCCCGGAGCCGGTTATGGATACGATTTGCGATTTGTTTCCGTACGGGCTGTTGATGGTAATGGGGTCTATATCGGCTTCGCCGGCTATTTTGAGGTTCTGGGGCTGTATCACCAGGTTGATGAAGGAGCTGAAATTCCATATCGTGGTGGCGGCGAGAAAGCTGGCGCCCACGTTTATGGTGGTGCCGTCGGGCAGCACCTGCGATTCGTCGCAGAAATAGAACATGAGCTCGCTCAGCTGGAAGCCGTTTAGAAAATCGGGGAAATTCTGTTCCGGGAAAACCGCATTCCATATATCCTGGAAGGTCAGGTTGTTCATTTCGGTTTTGTTGTAGATGTAGGGAACATTGGGAAGCTCCGTATCCACATCAAACTCTATGGTAGCGCCAAAATCTTCCTGGATTTTTTTGGTACTGGTTTTGGAGCCGAGAGCAAAGCCGCCGGTGAGGGTGAAGTTCACTTTGCTATTGGCGCCTATGGCTCCGGCCATACCTACTCCGAGGCTATTGAGGGTAATTAACGGAATGCCGAAGGGGTAGGAGATGGAAGTAGATTCCGACAGGGTAGCGCCTATTTCGGCATCCCCATCGGAAGTTATATCAAAATAGATGCCCCCGCTCAAATCCAGTTGTTTCACCGGCGGGTCTGATTTGAAGTCGATGGGGATGCCCAGCGTGCAAGTCAGGTCAACATACACCGGGTCTATTTTGATGGAGAGGCTTATTCCTTCCAGCATAACGCTGCTTATATACGGGAAGGAAAACGGTCCGTTTATCTGTCCTACCAGTTCAAAATCGCTGAGGCTGGTGGACAGGTTCAACCCGATGATTATCTGGGCATTGCCAAAGCAATTTTCCAGGTATTGAATAATTTTTACGATGCCGGAGTTAGGGTCGGAATTTTGGGAGGGCTTCACGGTGAGCATCGCCCGGAACTCCATGCCATCCACCACGCCGGTGAACGGAAGGTTGGGCACCTGGAAGTTCTTATCGGTGAAATTGGCGAAAACAACCGCCATCCCGGTGAAGGTGAGCGCATCGAAAAGCGACAGGCTGCTGGATAACGAAGACAGGCTAAAGTTTTCGTTGAGCGATAGGGCGAAGCAGAAATTTTTGCCGTTTCCGCCTGCCACCATCTCAAAGAAGGCGTCAAAACCTCCTGCCGTGGTTACGTTGAGGCTCACCAGCTCCTTGCCGGTATCGTAGCGTAGCTGGGCGGACGTAAGCCCCAGGTCAAAATTCAACCCGTCCGGGATCTGTATCGCATCGAGGTTGAGCTCGCTGAGAATATCATTTATGGTGAGCGGGTGTCCCGGTGCCGCTGTCCAGGAGGCGGTAAACGACGTATCCTCGGGGTTGGAGCTGAACGTAAGGGTAAAGGTTTCTCCTGCTAAGTAAAGCGATCCCGAAAGTGTTTTGTCATAGCTGTCGCCCGTTTTTTGGATGGCAATGCCCAGGTCAACCTCCAGCTCCACGCCCAGAATGGTGAGCGCCGTATCAAGGGTAAAGGTAAAGGTGAGCGGGTCGGTGGCAAACAGGAACGAAACATCATATATAGTAATGTCGTCCAGGAAAGAAGGTATTTCCGTATTTATGCCCCATTGCTGGGCGAGGTCGGTCAGCAGGTCACCCAGCGAAGGAGCCGTGGTTTCCAACTGCCCGTTGAACGTCCAGCCGCTGTCTTTGCTGCCTGCAATGGTGAAGCCGGCGCTGGGTAATGCAAACGTTGCCGAAGCGTTGGCAGTAACTGGGGGCGATCCGCCTTTGGTATAGCTGCATTCAAAGAATGCATCCTCCAGGTCAATGGAAAGTCCATCGAAAGGCGTCCATTTGGCACCGGCGCTGAGATAGAGCCCATAACTGCCGCTTCCTATATCGGCGCTGAACTGGAACTGGGAAACGGATAGTGCCGGAAGGTAGCTCGCCGGAATGCCAAAATCGCTGAGCAGCCCGGCAAGGTTCAGCGGGCTGCCTTCCACCGAAGTGATGTTCAGGCTGAAGCCGGCATTGATGGATTCGCTGATGATGAGGTTCACCGGGTATTTGTTCCCCAATAAGACCTGGCAATCGGAATAAAAGTAAATAGCCCGGGTAGCGCTGTTGAACGGGTTGTAAACCGACCAGGTGAAGTTGAGGGCTTCTACCTGCGCAATGGAAAGGCCGGGGAAAAGCGTAAAGGGATGCGTTATCGTAAGCCCTGCTTTGGCAGAGAAAATATTCGCAGGATCATCCAGGGAGAAACCCAATTCCACCTCTTCCAGGGCGATGTTGTTTCCGAAGTCTTGCAACGACTGGGGTAATTTTCCCACGAGATCGGACGCTCCGAACAGGGAGGCAAGGTCTTGCAAGCCGTTGGTAAGCGTAATTCCATTCTCAATGGTGCCTTTGAGAGTTACAATATGGGACAGGAAGGGGTAGATGGCCGATACATCCACGGTAATGGTATCGCTGAGGTATAATTTTCCTGAAAAATCAACGGTAGTAGTAGGTGTTTGTGCCACCTCACCGGTGTCGGGTATTATAAGGGGAAGCAGCGTATTATTGATGTCCAGAAAAGCGGTTTTGAATCCTGCCTTTTGGAGCGAAATATCGGGAAAGAATGCCGTCTTTACATCCAGGTAGGTGGGAGCGATGCCCATGATAAAAGCGCCTACGGCGATCTCTGCGGTGTTGAATAGCAACGCTAAAGCGCTGAAAGAGCCTTTGCCCAGGGATAAGCTCCCGGTGAAGTAGAAGCCGGGCAGTATTTCCGTAGCGGGCTGCACGCCGGTTTGAGGCAGGGAAGATAGCGTTGCTTGTTGCGGGGTGATGGGCAATTTGTCAATAAAGCTACCTTGTATATCCGTAAAACTCGTTCCAAACGTCCAGCCGGCGGGTAGTGGCAACGTAAGCGCCAGTTGCGCCTCGTTGCCACTTACGGAAAAAGTAGCGTTGGGCGCCCCAGTAAGCCCGGGCAATGCGCCGGTGTTCAGCGTTATGGCAGTTCCTGTTCCAGTAACGGGGAACGAATTCGTATCGGGGTCTATGGCGCCCACTTTTACACCGGTCAGCGTAATGGTGTCTATTCCGTAGAGGCTAAATATATGGGTAATGCTTGCAGAGTTCAGCAAAGTGGATGTAATGGCGAGTGTACCGTCCGGGGTAACTTGCTTGAGGACGGTGTTGTAGAGTTCTTGGATGGACATAGTTTCAGATTAGTTTAATGTAAAATCCCGGTAAACAGGCAGATGGTCGCTAAGCCCTGTTTCCCCGTATTGTCTTTTGTATAAAAAATTATAGGCTTTGGCTGGCGTGTTAATATCCGGGTAGGTAGCCATAAGTTGTGGTGTGAAAGCCGATATGTAATCAAAAGTATCGCCGGTGCCGGATGGGGTGAGCGGGTTTGTAACCTCGCTATTCTGCAAAACAAAAATGTTGTCGTAGCTACTTACTTTTCGAATGGGATCCTGATACTTGGGTGAGTAGGTGGTCAATACAGGGTTTGCTGCACCCCCGACACACATGCTGTAATCTTGACCGGAATTCGTAAATTCATCATACGGGAAAGGGGTTACCTGGTTGGGATTATTTACACTGAAGTTAAAATCGCCTACTACAAGGGTATTTACATCTGGTAGCGGGACCGGATGCGTCCGTTTTTGGCTATTGGGAATATAGCCGTCAAACCCCCCGATATCATCCAACCGGTTAAGGAGCATAATGGCTCTGCCTGCAGCGGGTCGCCGAACGGCGTAGTTTATATTGGGCGGGGTGCAGGCATGAAACGAGGCAATGTTGATGTTAGTGGTTTGTTTTCCGCTGTTTACGGTAAGGTAGAGCATTCCCGGTCGCCTGCTGGGGAAGCCATTCCATTCCAGGATTTTGGGATTAACGGGAGCGCTGGCGCTGAGCGCAATTCCCCGGAGGCTGTTTCTCCGGCTATAGGTAGATTGTGATGGGGTAGTCTTTATAAAAAAAGCATAGGCATCGGTCATTTTTGGTTGCGAAACATCCCTGCCTTTGTTTGTGCCCGAATACACCATGAACCAATTTCCGTCGGTGTCGTTTTCCCGCAAAATCTGGCAGAGATACTGTAGGTGTTCTGCCATTCGGGGCGAAATAGGAGTTCCTATGGTGGGACCCACATTATTGCCTACCTGGATTTCCTGGATGCAAACAATATCTGCCTGCATTTGAAGAATACTCCGCATAATAATATCCTGGTATGCCGGGAGGGGGTCGGGAGCGCCATAGGTCCGCAGATTCCACGATACTACTCGTAAGGTCGCCATAATTGTTTTTTAAGCTACTAAAGTAGTAATTTAAATTTCAAATCTTTTTATAAAAGACGGGATTTTTAAAATATTTTTTCAGCAATATAGAGGACACACACTAATCTTGTAAAAATCAACTATTTAGGCTGATGCGTGTGCAATGGGAATTTATTTTTCAATATATGATTATCTTTGCACGCCTCATTCATACGTTCAAAGCCAGCCCCTGTTCCGGCAGGTATGTGGCTGAGCTACCACAGGCCTCATAGTTCAATGGATAGAATAGAAGTTTCCTAAACTTTTGATCCAGGTTCGATTCCTGGTGAGGCTACTTTTTTTGGATAACGGGTTTTTGCCATGAATCCTGCGGAAGAATATATTCTCACCCAGCCCGAACCATACAGGTCCGTGCTGCTCCACGTACAGGCTGTGATCGAAAAGACACTTCCCCGTCTTTCCCTGCACTACAAGTGGCGGGTTCCATACTACTACCTCAACGGAAAACCGTTTTGCTACCTGAATGTCAATTTCAAAAAGCAGTTTGTGGATGTGGGTTTCAGCAAAGGTTTTCAGCTTACTGTGCACGTGCCTCTGCTGGTAGCGGACGGCGGCAGAAACACCATAAAATCCCTGCGTTACCAAACCCTGGACGCTATAGACCATGAAGTATTACGGGCGGTTTTGCAGGATGCGGTTACCTTATATCCATCTCCCTGAGCCAACGGTTCCATTTCTTTTTGTGCCAGGAATAGCAAAATTTTCGGGTACATATCTTGCACATACATAATAAAATACTATTTTTGCACCCTCAAAACCTATATCAAATAAAAAATATGAATCATTACGAAACTGTTTTCATTTTAAATCCCGTTTTATCTGATGTTCAGGTAAAGGAAACAGTAAGCAAATTTGAAGATTTTCTCGTTGGCAAAGGCGCTACATTTGTAGCCAAAGAAGATTGGGGGCTTAAAAAATTAGCTTATCCCGTTCAAAACAAAAAAAGCGGATTTTACCATCTCTTTGAATTTAGAGCCCCCGGCGACGTTATTGAACCTTTTGAGTTAGAATTTCGCAGGGATGAGCGCATTATGCGATACCTAACCGTAACGTTAGACAAACACGCCATTGCATGGGCTGAGAAACGGAGAAAAAAGTTAAACGAAAAATCTAATTAACATGAGCGCTACTATAGAAGAACAAGTTACCGGAAGACAGGAAGGAGAAATACGATACCTCACCCCCCTGAATATTGAGACCTCTAAGGTTAAAAAATACTGCCGCTTTAAACGGTCTGGTATTAAATATATAGATTATAAAGATCCCGATTTTTTGCTTAAATTCATAAATGAACAAGGCAAAATTTTACCCCGCAGGCTCACTGGCACATCTCTCAAATACCAGCGAAAGGTATCTACCGCCATTAAGCGAGCCCGTCACCTGGCGCTGCTGCCGTATGTAGCCGACTTATTAAAATAACCACACAAGCCCGAAATCATGGAACTCATATTAAAACAAGACGTACCCAACTTAGGATTTAAGGATGACCTGGTAACTGTAAAAGGAGGTTACGGACGCAATTACCTTATACCCAAAGGGTATGCTATACTGGCAACTCCTTCTGCAAAAAAAATAATGCAGGAAACGCTGAAACAACAAGCTTATAAAGAGAAAAAAATAGTGGACGAGGCTCAAAAAATAGCTAAAGCCTTAAAAGCTCTTACCTTTAAACTCGGCAGAAAGGTGAGCAGTGAAGATAAGCTCTTTGGCTCTGTTACTCACACTGATCTTGCCGAAGCCATGGAAGCCGAAAATATTGTGATAGATAAAAAGTACATTTATATTAGTGGCGGCACTATTAAAAAAACCGGGAAATACCAAGCCACCATTCGCCTGCACAGGGAAGTGGTTGTAGAGTTGCCCTTTGAGGTAATTGCCGAAAAATAATCTGTTTTTCCTGCAAAAGCTGTCTTTTAGACAGCTTTTTTTATTTCCCAATGGATTTAAAAAATCAATATATTTCCATCTATAAAAAAATGGCTCAATAATTGTGTAACCCTATTTAACTATTAAAAATTAAATCTATGAAAAAGATAATCTCCTTATTTCTATCGGTACCCGTTTTTTTCTTACTCTCTTGTGAAGGGCCCAAAGGCGACCCCGGAGAACCTGGCATCAATATCCTCGGCTCTGTTTTTGAAATTGAAATAGATTTTAATGAAGGTAATGGTTTTGCCTCCCTTTTTCAATTCCCCAGTTCTATACAAGTTTTCGATTCAGATATTGTACTGGTTTATATTCAAACAGGTGTTGATGGCGGCGCTCCCGTTTGGGAAATGCTCCCCGATAGCGTTTTTTTCACAGACTCTAACGAGATTTTAGTGTATGATTTTGATTATACCTCTTCAGATGTAGTTATTTTTCTCAATGGTAATGTAGAATTCGCCACCTTAGACGCCTCATGGACTCAAAACCAACTATTCAGAATAGCTGTAGTGCCGGCAGATTTTGCTAAAACCCCCGGGATAGACCTCGCCAACCTTAACCAGGTAATGAATGCCCTACAGGTAAAAAATGTAGAACGCATTGAAATTGGTAACTAAGTACATGAAAAAATTACTTTTCCTTTGTGGTATTGCCTTCGCATTTAGTTGCAACACTCATGCACAACAAGGCAGCACCGGCAAAAAAGAACCCAAAACTTACCCTGTCTCTAAAACCGACGCCCAATGGAGAGCGGCTTTAGGCGATATGGAGTATTATGTGCTACGCCAAAAGGGAACAGAACCGCCCGGAAATAACGCCTACAACAAACTATATAAAGAAGGCGTGTACCTGTGTGCCGGTTGCGGCATAAAACTCTACGAATCTATCCACAAATACAATAGCGGTTCTGGTTGGCCCGCTTTCGACAGGGGGGTAGAAAAACACTTAGAGTATGAAACGGATACCTCGCATGGCATGATACGCACAGAGGTGCGCTGCGCTAACTGCGGCGGGCATTTGGGTCACGTTTTTGACGATGGCCCTGAAAAAACCACCGGGAAACGGCATTGCATTAACTCAGCAGCATTAGATTTTGTTCCTGCAAAACCCCATGAGCCCGAAAAAGTACAACATTGAAAAAACAGACCACGAGTGGCGCACCCAACTCTCGGAACAGGAGTACCATATTCTTCGTGAAAAAGGAACCGAAATACCACATACCGGTATTTATAATCTTCATTTTAAAGAAGGAAATTATACCTGCAAAGGATGTGGCACCGCTCTCTTTACCAGCGACAGTAAATTTCAAAGTCATTGCGGATGGCCATCCTTTGACCGGGCTGCAGAAAAAGCCATAGAATACCGGCAAGATACCTCTCACCACATGCTCCGAACCGAAATCCTGTGCGCTAATTGTGGCGGGCATCTGGGACATGTTTTTAATGATGGGCCAACCGAAACAGGCGTGCGCTTTTGTGTAAATTCAGCAAGCCTTACTTTTTTAGACGATACAGAAAATGTTCTCTCCTAATTGAGTATATAGCAAAAAAACTTCCTTCACTCTAAATTTACAATACGAAAACTTTCTGTAGCTCCTTCCACTTTCCTTTTGTATTTTCGCACCCGAAAAACTATATGCGAAAAAAATACTACCATGAATGAATATGATATACTAATCCTGGGAAGTGGTCCCGGGGGTTATGTGGCAGCTATTCGAGCCGCTCAGTTAGGATTTAAAACCGCTGTCATTGAAAAAGAAAATTTAGGCGGCGTGTGCCTCAATTGGGGCTGCATCCCTACCAAAGCTCTTTTAAAAAGCGCCCAGGTATTAGACTATTTAAACCATGCCCAGGAATATGGGCTAAAAGCGGAAAAAGTTGATAAGGACTTTGGCGCCGTTATAAAACGAAGCCGCACAGTGGCAGAAGGTATGAGCAAAGGTGTGCAGTTCTTAATGAAGAAAAACAAAATTGATGTTTTAGAGGGATTTGGAACTTTAAAACCCGGGAAAAAGGTAGAAGTGAAAAGCGCCGATGGTAAAACCACCGCTTACAGCGCCAAACACATTATAATAGCCACCGGTGCCCGCTCAAGAGAACTGCCCGCAGTACCACAAGACGGCAAAAAAATAATAGGCTACCGCGAAGCTATGAATCTCCCTAACCAACCCGCCAAACTTATTGTGGTAGGCAGCGGCGCCATAGGCGTAGAATTCGCTTATTTTTATAATGCTATGGGTGTAGAGGTTACTATTATAGAGTACATGCCCGCCATAGTTCCTATAGAAGACGAAGATATTTCTAAACAACTGGAGCGCAGCTTTAAAAAAGCGGGTATAAAAATTATGACTTCGTCCGAGGTAATCCGCACAGATACATCGGGTAAGGGTGTAAAAGCGACCGTGAAAACTAATAAGGGCGAAGAAATTATAGAAGCCGATATACTTCTTTCCGCAGTTGGGATAAAAACCAATATTGAAGGTATTGGGTTAGAAGAAGTAGGCATCGTCGTTGAAAAAGATAAAATTATGGTGAATGATTACTGCCAGACCTCCGTTCCCGGTTATTATGCCATAGGCGATGTAACCAAAGGGCAGGCGCTCGCTCACGTAGCCTCAGCCGAAGGAATTCTCTGCGTAGAAAAAATAGCCGGTTTGCACGTAAACCCCTTAGATTATGGTAACATTCCCGGCTGCACCTACTGTATGCCTGAGATAGCCTCCGTAGGGTTAACCGAAAAACAAGCCAGGGAAAAGGGATACGACCTGAAAGTAGGAAAATTTCCTTTTTCCGCCAGTGGAAAAGCCAAAGCCGCCGGTCACCCAGATGGGTTTGTAAAGGTGATTTTTGATGCTAAATACGGCGAATGGTTAGGCTGCCATATCATAGGTGCCGGCGTTACCGACATGATAGCCGAAGCAGTAGTAGCCCGCAAACTGGAAACCACCGGGCATGAAATTCTAAAATCTGTACACCCCCACCCTACCATGAGCGAAGCCGTTATGGAAGCCGTGGCAGATGCCTATGGGGAGGTAATTCATTTATAGACAAATTCCGCCAGGTATAGAAAACAATTTCAGCCATTAGTACCGGAAATTCATAGCGTCAAAGCCCAAGAAATAAGGCATCTTTAGTATTGAGGGAGTATTTAAAATTAAATACCATATAACCCAATAGCCTGCTACCAAATGAATAAGCCACAAGCGCTAATGGGTTAACTACCGGCTTTTTTTTTCAACCCCGATTTTTCAGCGAAATACTCGCAAAAATCCCTCAAAGAATCAGCCATCTTATCATCATTAGTAGCCTTATAAAATGTATCGGCCATTGCCAGGAGCGTTTGATGAAAAAAAATACGCATCTCTTCCTGCGGCATATCCTTTGTCCAAAGATCTATTTTAAGCGTTTCTTTATGAGCCCCATCCCAAACCGAAAGCAGGAAAGCGTTGGTTTCCTGGTTAAAAATACCGCCATCTGCTGCCGACCAGCATAGTTTTTCGGGAACCCGGTTTTCATCTAACTGCACGATAAGTTCAATAGAAGAAGTGGTTGTTTGCGCCATTATTTTTCAGGTTTATAGGCAGCGCTACGAAATATGTCTTCCGCAGCGCCCATCAACATTTTTTGCAAAGATACATCGTTGTTTTTCATATAGGCCTGCACAATCTGCCAGCCTATGTATCGTCCCGTCATCCCCGGAGATTCAGAATCTATTTCTAAATAAAATTTAGAAAACGGCGCCGGCTCTATAAACCGCTCTTTTAGAGTACCATCGGCGCTAAACAGCATATCGCGCTCCACAAAATAGCGCCATATATATCCCTCATTTGCCTTCACCCAGGTATATTCAGTTTCTGTATAGCCCATTTTTTGAGCGTCAGGAACCCCCGGCAGCCAAAGTTGTTTCAGGTATAAAATTTTCCCTTGGTAAATGAGTTGTGAGAGGAACGTGCGTTCTTCAGGATATGGCACCCTGCTTTTCGCTATTTCCTCTGCCGCATCTACTACTATTTGACCTCGTGTGTAATTTTTTTTCAGGTAACGCGGTATCTCCCGGTAAAAACGATGGTCTTTACCTAAGTAAGCATCCAACGAAATGAGCAATAGGCTATCTGCATACACCATATTCATGGTAGCATCTAACTCCGCCGTTATCGTAACTATTTTCGGAGGTTCAAAGTGTGGGAAATAATAAACTATATGTTGAAATAAGGAACAAAGTGCCGCCTGTTCTTCCTTAAAATCAGGGAACATCTGTTGCACCTCTTGCGATATTTCTTTCTGAAACGGATTATTCATATAATCCACCCAAACGCTATCGGAGTAGCGATTGGAAAAAAGATACGGATACGTTTTTTTCAGTTGGGGCAAATCTGTCGGTAAAGCCCTTGCAAATGCCTCATCAAACCGGTGCACGGAACATGCAACTTGCATCTTAGAAATAGCCGTCTCTTTTCGGTTTGGGCGGCAAGCTGCCAACAAGGTAGCCAAAATAAGTATCCACCAATAATTCATAGGTATAGAACGGTTCTTGTTTCCCAGAATTGTTGCAGATGCTGTATTTTTGCCTGTAAAAGTACACGAAAAACCCACCTATGGAAACAGGAAAAGTAGCTACCCATATTGTAAACTGGCTTAGAGACTATGCTGAAAGCGCCCACGCAAATGGTTTTATCATAGGCATTTCGGGAGGCATAGATTCTGCCGTAGTTTCTACTCTATGCGCCCGCACCGGATTGCCTACCCTGTGCATGGAAATGCCCATTCACCAGGCGCCTGCCCAGGTTTCCAGAGGGCTGAATCACATTGCTTGGTTAAAGCGACATTTTTCGCAGGTACGAAAATTTGAAGTGCCTCTTACCCCCGTTTTTGATTCCTTGGCTGGTGTATTACCAGAGGGGAAAAACCTGTCGCAACAGGCGCTTGCGCTCGCCAATACGCGTGCCCGCCTGCGCATGACTACCTTGTATTATATGGCTACCTTGCACGGTTGCCTGGTAGCCGGAACAGGCAATAAAATAGAAGATTTCGGGATAGGGTTTTTTACTAAGTATGGCGATGGGGGCGTAGATATTAGCCCGATTGCCGATTTAACAAAAACTGAAGTATATGAGATGGGGGCCTTCCTGGGAATTAACCGGGATATTATGGAAGCGCTGCCTACAGATGGGCTTTGGGAAGATGAACGGACAGATGAGCAACAGATAGGAGCTTCCTATAAAGAATTAGAATGGGCTATGGCGATGGCGGAAGCGGGCAAAAAAGCGGGCGATTTTGAGGGGCGGCAGACCGTGGTTTTTAGTATTTTTGAGCGGTTGCACACCGCCAATCTGCACAAGATGATTCCTATACCGGTATGCCATATTCCCAAAGAATACAGATAATGAGCGAGAAAATAATAGGGATACCTTCTCAATATGGAATATCTAACCGTTTTAACAGCGCCATATAAAACCCATCAAAACCCGATTGGGAAGGATATATCTGTTGTTCTTTTTCCAAAACAAATAATTGTCCGGTGGGCGACTGCAAAAAGCGGGCTATTTGGTGTGTATTTTCAGAGGGCAAGATAGAGCAGGTAGCATACACCATTTTCCCGCCAGGTTTCACCATTTTAGAGTATTCTTGGAGAAGTTGTTGCTGGAGGTATATGGTTTCCTCTAAAAACCTTGGTTGCAGTTTCCATTTTGTATCGGGGTTTCGGCGCAACACGCCCAGCCCGCTACAAGGCACATCTAAAAGAAGGCGGTGGGCGCTGCGGCGTAGTCTTTTAATAGTTTGGGAAGATTTAATAATGCGGGTAGCGATAGTGTGCACTCCATTTCGGCGAGCTCTTTTTTTTAGTTGTTCCAGCTTATACGCATGAGTATCTAACGCCAATATAGTTCCCTTATTTTGCATAAGCGCTGCCAGGTGAAGGCTTTTTCCGCCAGAGCCGGCACAGGCATCTACTACCCGCATGGCAGGCATTGCCTCTAAAAAAGGAGCTACCAACTGGGAAGAAGCGTCTTGAACTTCAAAAAAACCCTCCTTAAAAGCCTTTGTGCTAAAAACATTGCTGCGTTTTTCCAGTACCAGCGCATCGGGATACTCATCGGGAAGCCACGTATCTATCCCCTCTTCCCGTAAAGCCGCCTGGAGCGCCTTGCGGGTAGTGTGCAAGGTATTTGTTCGTAGCACCACTTGTGCTGGCTGGTTTAACGCATGAATTTCGCGCGCCCATACCTCCTCGCCTAACTCACTCACTCCGCGCTCTTCTAACCAATCGGGGATAGATTCGCAAACAGGGCGAAGGTGGGACAATTCCTGGTAGCGTTGCCGGATAATTTTCACAGATATTTCCTCAAATTCTTTCCACAGGGGCAGAGGAGACCTTTCCAACGCAAAAAATACACCCAGGAGCCGCCACAAATCGGCTTCAGAAAAAGGCTCTTCCACAGAGGCTATGGTAGCATAGAGACGTTTATACCTAACTACCTGGTAGGTGGTTTCTGCGATAAAGCCCCTATCCCTGGCGCCACGGCGTTTATCTGCCTTCAGCATTTTTTCAATTATCTTATCAGCATGACCATTTTGGTTGAAAATCTGCTCCAACGCTTCTATTACGGCAACTGCCAGATTGCGATGCCATTTTACCGCAGAAAACGAGTTGGTATAAATATTCCTTTCCATTTTTATGGTTAGAAAGGCACAGCCTTCTTAAATGATGGTGGACTGACCAACCGTTACATTTTCAAGGTTAATGTGAGGATTTTCTTCTTCGCTGCTCAGAATAAGATCTGCTATATATTCTCCTACACTGTCTGTACCAAAAGTGGTAGCGGGATTCAGGTCAGGGGTTATTACTTGTTGGGCCAATGATTTTTCTACAGCCGCCTGTATAGCGGCAGCTTCCTGTTGCAGCCCCACATGTTCCAGGAGCATAGCGGCGCTGAGGATAGACGCTACTGGGTTAGCGATATTTTTTCCTCTCGCCTGGGGGTACGAGCCGTGAATAGGTTCAAACAGAGCGTTTTTTTCGCCCACGGAAGCCGAGGCGAGCAAGCCTATGGAGCCCCCAATAACACTGCCCTCATCAGAAAGAATATCGCCAAACATATTTTCGGTTAGCAGCACATCAAACTGGCGGGGATTTAAAATAAGTTGCATAGCCGCATTATCTACAAACAAATACTCGAGATTCACTTCGGGGTAACTTTTTCCCAGGTCGGTAACCACGCTTCGCCACAAGCGGGAAGACTCCAGTACATTGGCTTTATCCACCAGCGTGAGTTTTTTGCGGCGGTTACGGGCGGCTTTAAAAGCGAGATGAGCAATGCGTTCTATTTCTGCCTGGCTATACTCGCACAAGTCAGAAGCTATTGTGCCATCTTCACTCCGTTTCTTTTCACCAAAATAAATACCTCCTGTTAACTCCCGGTAGATAACCATATTAGTATTCTCAATAATTTGACGTTTTAAAGGGGACTGGTCTAAAAGAGTGGGATAGGCTTTAATAGGGCGAATATTAGCAAATAGCCCCAATGCTTTGCGAAGGCGAAGCAATCCTTGTTCGGGGCGCACCTTAGCATGAGGGTCGTGGTCATATTTAGGGTCGCCAATGGCGCCAAACAGCACGGCATGGCTTTTTTCGCAAAGAGCAAGTGTTTCCGCCGGAAGCGGGTCGCCGGTTTTATCAATAGCTATAGCGCCCACCAAGGCTTCTTCAAATTCAAAAGAATGTCGGTAAGCATGGGCAACCGCTTGTAGCGCTTTTACCGCCTGGGCGGTTACTTCTTTCCCGATACCGTCTCCCGGCAATACTGCAATAGTAAGTTTCATAGCATTATCTCTTTGGTTATATGGACTGCAAAAATAGCGTATTATGAGCTACAGAATGCAGAGGTGGTATTTTTTTATAAAAAATACCCCGTGTACATTCCTATAATATAGTACTTTAAGATAGTTTGTAGGGCTTTTCTATTGTTAAGAGTATTGGAAAAAGCTGTCATAAAAAATGACTTTTCTTGTCCATATTATTTTGATATGATTGTTTAGATTTAACATACAAAACGTATAAAGGAGCGAAACGATAAAAAAAATTTCCATCTAAAAAACCACCAACCCACAACGTGCATAACTCTTATCGCGATAAGTTTGCGCTTATCAACTTCAAGAACTCATTCCGGGTTTCAATTTTTTCAAAAGCTCCCCTGAACCCAGACGTGGTAGTAAGCGAATTTTGTTTCTGCACCCCGCGCATCATCATGCACATATGGGCGGCTTCAATCACTACCGCCACACCTTGGGGGCGCAGCGTTTGGTTAATACAATTCAATATCTGTTCCGTGAGCCGTTCCTGCACTTGCAGCCGGCGCGAAAAAACATCTACCACGCGCGGTATCTTACTCAACCCCACCACATACCCATCTGGAATATAGGCTATATGAGCTTTCCCAAAAAATGGAAGCAAGTGGTGCTCGCAAAGAGAATACATTTCTATATCTTTCACAATCACCATCTCGTTATACGGTTCTTTAAACATAGCGCTTTTTAAAATCTCTACTGCATTTAGCCGATAGCCCTGGGTAAGAAAGTGCATGGCCTTCGCCGCCCGCTCAGGAGTCTTAAGAAGCCCTTCGCGTTCAGGGTCTTCCTCTACTCCTTTAATAATTTCCCGGTAATAGGTATTCAATTCGTGCATATTCTTATTTTGATTTTTTATCTAAATTTCATTTCAATTTATGCGAGTAAGCTTTTTCCAGCTTCCTTAGCTTAGGAAAAATAACAACCTGGCAATACGGTTGGGCAGAATTGGCATCATAGTAGTTTTTGTGATACTCCTCTGCCTCATAAAAAACAACCGCCGGCGCCACCTCTGTAACAATAGGAGCATACATTGTTTTTTGAGCGGTAAGCTCTTTTATATAGGCTTCTGCGATTGTTTTTTGCATTTCATCTACATAAAATATAGCGGAGCGGTACTGCGTTCCCGTATCATTTCCCTGCTGGTTGAGCGTAGTGGCATCGTGAGTGGCAAAAAAGATTTCCAGCAACTCCCGGTAAGAAACTTTCCTATCATCATAAATAATTTTCACAGCCTCGGCGTGTCCCGTACTCCCCGTGCAAACCTCCCGGTAAGAAGGATTTTTCACTTCTCCGCCTGTATAACCTGGCATTACCGAGCTCACCCCCTCCACTCTTATAAAAACAGCTTCAGTGCACCAAAAACAGCCCCCGGCAACAATAGCGGTAGCCATTTTTAGACGATTTTAACTATTTTGTTCAACAACAAAAAAGAGACATTAAACATACTGGTTTCTTTTTAACTTTTGCTTGGCAAATTTACGTCTTTATTCCTGTTACTTTTGTTAACAAGGTGTAACAAATCTCCTGTCCATAAGTCTTTACAAAAAAATAACCTGTGATACAAAAGATTTTAATCCTGCTCGCTTTGTGTATCTCTCTTCAGGGATTTTCCCAGCAAAGAAAAACCATAACCGCCTCCAGAGTAGAAACGCCTCCTAAAATAGATGGCATTCTAATAGATGAAGTATGGCAAAATCTCCCTGCCTACGGGGATTTTTATATGTTTGAACCCGACAACACCGGGCGCAAAGAGCGCTCCACCCATAAAACAGAAGTAAAATTAGCGTATGACGATGATGCTTTATATGTAGCTGCCTGTTTATATGATGAGGAGCCGAATAAGATTTTACGACAGTTTAGCCAATTAGACAATATTTTTGTACAGGCCGATTTTTTCGCCATTACCCTCAATACCTATAATGATGGCATCAATGAAACCCGCTTCTTTGTTACCAGCGCTGGCACTATTGGCGATGCCCGTGCAGAAGGCAATAATGAAGATTTTAGCTACAATGTAGTCTTTAACTGCCATGTTTCTTTTGATGAGAAGGGTTGGTATGCCGAGTTTCGCATCCCCTATAACGCCCTGCGCTTCCCCAAAAACGAAGAGCAAAACTGGAGCATCAATTTCTTTAGAAAAATTATGCACCTCAATGAAACCTACGTATGGAATTATGTGGATAGGAAGGTGGGACAAATTACCCAATACAATGGTTTGGTACAGGGAATACAAAATATAAACCCGCCTTTACGGCTCATGCTTTTTCCGTTTGTGCAAGGAGCGCTTACCCAACAAGATGGGGAAACAAAAAACCAGCTAACCGCCGGGATGGATATTAAATATGGGTTGAGCGATAGTTTTACCTTAGATGCTACCCTGGTGCCCGACTTTGGGCAGGCGGCTTTTGATAATGTAGTGTTGAATTTAGGGCCTTTTGAACAAGAATTTTCTGAGAACCGCCAGTTTTTTACAGAGGGTATTGAATTGTTTAATAAAGGAGGGCTCTTTTATAGCAGGCGTATAGGAGGAGCGCCTTCTAAGCGATACGAAGTGGAAGACCTGTTGAGCCCAAATGAAGAAATTATAGAAAACCCCGAAAAAGTGGGCTTGCTCAATGCCGTTAAAGTTTCTGGCAGAACCGGGGGAAATCTCGGTATTGGTTTTTTTAACGCTATTACTAAAAAAACCGAAGCTACTATCCGGGACAGCCTCACCGGTGAAAAACGAACCCTTATTACCGAACCGATAGCCAATTACAATATTGTAACCTTAGACCAGCAGTTCAACAAAAACTCATCGGTAACCCTCATCAATACCAATGTTACGCGGGGAAGCGGCTTTAGAAATGCCAACGTAACCGGTGTTTTATACAACATCTCCACCCCTTCCAACGCCCATAATTTTTCGGGAGGCATACGGATAAGCCAGCTTAAAGAAGGTGAAAAGACCAATGGCGTGCGCACTAATTTTGAGGTAACCCGCACTATGGGAAAATTCAGATGGGCGGTAGGCCATTACTTCGCCGATGAGAAGTATAACAGCAATGATATGGGCATCCTCTTCCGGAACAACTTCAACGAGTTTTTCTCAGAAATCTCCTACCAGATTTTTGAACCTACCAAAAAATTCAACGAATATCGGATAGGCTTATGGGTAAACCACAACCGTTTGTATAAACCCGATGCCGTAACCGGAACATCGGTAGGCGCCGAGAGTTTTTTCATCACCCCCTCCCGATTCGCCTTTGGCGGAAACATACGGTACAATTCTAAATTCAATGATTATTTTGAACCCCGCGTAGAAGGAAAATTTGTAACCTTCAGCTCCAATATCGGGGGAAACATCTGGGTATCATCCGATTATCGGAAAAAATTTGCCTACGATATAGGCATCGGCTCTCGCGTATGGTCAACCGACCCCCAACATAACCTATTCATAGATATATCGCCCCGTTACCGCTTTTCCGATAAATTTTTGCTAATATGGAGCTCCCAGCTTTCAAAAAGAATAAAAAACTTCGGGTATATAGATAATAACGAGGAAGATGTCTTTTTAGGACAACGAACCATCACCAATATTGAAAATTCCCTTCAAACCAGCTATAATTTTGACCCGTATAAATCTATCAACATCCGGTTTAGAAACTTTTGGAGCACCGCAAATTATAAAGACCAGCTTTTTTTCAGGTTAAATGACGATGGCACCCATACCCCCGCTAATTATGATGTTAGCGCCAACAACCCCAATATAAACTATAACATCTGGAACTTAGACCTTAGTTTTAACTGGCGCTTCGCTCCCGGCAGCGAAGCCATTTTACTCTACCGGAACCAGGTTTTCAATGAAGATGAAAAAGCGCATCTTACCTACACTAAAAGCCTCGATAACCTTTTCCATCAGCCTATTCAGCACACCCTCTCTCTCCGAATTGTATATTTTCTGGATGTAAACAACCTCAAAAATTCCTTTTAACACCCTATCTTTGAGCCTTTAATGAGAGAGAATTACCTCTCTGTTATACGCCATGATAGTAGCCAGCAACATCCACAAGCGTTTTGGAGCCCTCGAAGTCTTAAAAGGAGTTGATATTCACATAAAAAAAGGAGAAATTGTAGCCATTGTAGGCGCCTCGGGCGCCGGGAAAACCACCCTGCTGCAAATACTGGGAACATTAGACACGATGTCGCCCGCCGAAGGCAGCTCCCTTATCATAAACGGAATAGACATCCGGGGGCTTTCAGACAGGCAACTGGCCCGGTTTCGCAACCAGCAAATAGGATTTATCTTTCAATTTCACCAACTTCTCCCCGAATTCACCGCCCTTGAGAATGTGCTCATCCCCGCCCTTATAAAAAAGACCCCTAAAAATAAAGCCGCGAAAGCCGCCGAAGAATTATTGCACTTTTTAAACCTCTCTCACCGCCACCACCACAAGCCCGGGGAACTCTCCGGGGGCGAGCAACAGCGCGTAGCGGTAGCCCGTGCGTTAATAAACCGTCCCGCCGTTATTTTTGCAGATGAACCCAGCGGCAACCTCGATTCTGAAACCGCTGCCCAACTACACCAGCTTTTCTTCGACCTCCGCAACCAACTCGGCCAAACTTTTGTACTTGTTACCCACAATACCTCCTTAGCCGGTATGGCAGACCGCACCCTCACCATGGTAGATGGGAAAATAGTAGCATAACAGCTCGCTTTTAAAGAGACCGTGGTTTTACCCATTCGCCAGGGCAATTTTTAGTAGTGAGTAGGGAGATATGAGTAGTAGCCGCTATATATAAACCCCTGGTGCATGTTGCGGTTTTTTTATAATTGCAAAATAAATTATGAATGCAGAATTATGAATTAGAAAAGCCATCAAAAATTTTGAATTTTGCATTCATAATTTCCCCAGCGTCTTGGCGTCTCTGCGTGAACTTTCTCGCAAAGGCGCGGAGACGCGAAGGAATTACCAATTCAGAATTAGGAATGGTGAATTAAAAGGGTTATCAGAAATCCAAAAAAACTCTGAATTCGTAATTTTTTTTAATTAGAAAAAATTTTAGATTTGCCACTCTTTAACAAAATAATAAACTATATCTAACATTACTAACCAACATCAAAAAAAATGAAAAAACCTTTACTTTTTGGCTATGTACTCCTCCTGTTACATAGCCCCTTTGTTTTTAGTCAGTGGACTCAAACAGGAGACAATTTCAACGGCTCCACCGCCGGCGACCGCTTCGGTACCTCGGTGAGTGTGAG
>CAYLNL010000009.1:0-58853 GCA_964385175.1 uncultured Flavobacteriaceae bacterium
ACTGGTTCACTATCGGTCTCTCAGGAGTATTTAGCCTTAGCGGATGGTCCCGCCAGATTCATACAGGGTTTCACGTGCCCCGCATTACTCAGGATACCACTATGATTAATTTTCTTTTCTTATACAGGACTATCACCTTCTATGGTCGTTTTTTCCAAAACGTTCTAATTCAGTAAACAATCAATGTCGTGGTCCTACAACCCCATTTGTGCCATAACACAAATGGTTTAGGCTATTCCGCTTTCGCTCGCCACTACTAACGGAATCACTTTTGTTTTCTTTTCCACCGCCTACTTAGATGTTTCAGTTCAGCGGGTTCGCTTCCCGATAAATCGGGATACTATGTCTTCAACATAGTGGGTTGCCCCATTCGGATATTTCCGGATTACAATGTATGTGCCATTCCCCGGAACTTTTCGCAGCTTATCACGTCCTTCTTCGCCTCTGAGAGCCTAGGCATCCTCCATACGCCCTTATTTAGCTTATTATACTTGTATTCTATTGCCTCTCTCGTGCTCTTTATTATCTCAATATGTCAAAGACCATTTTTTTGAAATGGTAAGATTTTAAAGGTCTTACATTTTCAAAATCGTGAATAATAAGGGAGTCGAACCCTTGAAGTTTTGTACTATAATAGTATACAAATCATTCCAGCTCCTTTCGAAAATCGAAATAACTGATTTTTCCATGTTATTATTTTTTAAGAACGTTGGTGGAGGTAAACGGATTCGAACCGATGACCCTCTGCTTGCAAAGCAGATGCTCTAGCCAGCTGAGCTATACCCCCTTCTTTTTTAATTCAGAATTATAAGATTAGAATTATATTTTCTAAATCATTCGTTTCTTTCTCGAATGTTGTTTTTCCTGAATTTTATAAAAAGTAGTCTCGGTATTTTGCCAAGCTTTAACTATGACGAATTATTAACCTTTCCTGTCTCTTTTGTAGTCTCGGGCAGGCTCGAACTGCCGACCTCTACATTATCAGTGTAGCGCTCTAACCAGCTGAGCTACGAGACTTTGTACGCTTAATACAGTTTTTAATTATTAGATCAACAGTTGATAAACTACTGCTACCGAGCTACTGCTTTAGTATTGTTATTAACAGCGGGTAAGCAAAAGCTATTCTTTTCAAGTTTTTTATAGAAAAGAGATTAACGTTACTTTCTCTAGAAAGGAGGTGTTCCAGCCACACCTTCCGGTACGGCTACCTTGTTACGACTTAGCCCCAGTCACTGGTTTTACCTTAGGCAGCTCCTTGCGGTAACCGACTTCAGGTACCCCCAGCTTCCATGGCTTGACGGGCGGTGTGTACAAGGCCCGGGAACGTATTCACCGGATCATGGCTGATATCCGATTACTAGCGATTCCAGCTTCACGGAGTCGAGTTGCAGACTCCGATCCGAACTGAGACCGGTTTTATAGATTCGCTCCTGCTCGCGCAGTGGCTGCTCTCTGTACCGGCCATTGTAGCACGTGTGTAGCCCAGGACGTAAGGGCCGTGATGATTTGACGTCATCCCCACCTTCCTCACGGTTTGCACCGGCAGTTCCGTTAGAGTTCCCGGCATTACCCGCTGGTAACTAACGATAGGGGTTGCGCTCGTTATAGGACTTAACCTGACACCTCACGGCACGAGCTGACGACAACCATGCAGCACCTTGAAAGAAGTCCGAAGAAGTTTCGGTTTCCCGAAATGTCTTCTCTCATTTAAGCCCTGGTAAGGTTCCTCGCGTATCATCGAATTAAACCACATGCTCCACCGCTTGTGCGGGCCCCCGTCAATTCCTTTGAGTTTCAAACTTGCGTTCGTACTCCCCAGGTGGGATACTTATCACTTTCGCTTAGCCACCCAGCTTGCGCCGGACAGCTAGTATCCATCGTTTACGGCGTGGACTACCAGGGTATCTAATCCTGTTCGCTCCCCACGCTTTCGTCCCTGAGCGTCAATACATTGTTAGTGATCTGCCTTCGCAATGGGTATTCTGTGTAATATCTATGCATTTCACCGCTACACTACACATTCTAACCACTTCACAATGATTCAAGATTGCCAGTATCAAAGGCAATTTTACAGTTGAGCTGTAAACTTTCACCCCTGACTTAACAATCCGCCTGCGGACCCTTTAAACCCAATGATTCCGGATAACGCTTGCATCCTCCGTATTACCGCGGCTGCTGGCACGGAGTTAGCCGATGCTTATTCGCAGAGTACCGTCATCATTCGCCTCGGCGAACTTATTCTTTCCCTGCAAAAGCAGTTTACAATCCATAGGACCGTCTTCCTGCACGCGGCATGGCTGGATCAGGCTTGCGCCCATTGTCCAATATTCCTCACTGCTGCCTCCCGTAGGAGTCTGGTCCGTGTCTCAGTACCAGTGTGGGGGATCTCCCTCTCAGGACCCCTACCTATCGTTGCCTTGGTGCGCCGTTACCACACCAACTAGCTAATAGGACGCATGCTCATCTTATACCGTCGGAACTTTAATCTTTAAAACAGGTGTTTTTAAGATACCATGGGGTATTAATCCGGATTTCTCCGGGCTATCTCCCAGTATAAGGTAGATTGCATACGTGTTACGCACCCGTGCGCCGCTCTCATCCACCCGAAGGTGAACTACCGCTCGACTTGCATGTGTTAGGCCTGCCGCTAGCGTTTATCCTGAGCCAGGATCAAACTCTTCGTTGTTAATCGTTAGGTCTTTACTTGAATTCTATATTAGAATTAGGTTAAGACACTTTAATTATATTCTAACTATTAATCTCGAAAAACTGTACTCAGAATGACTTTGCTTACTTTTTAGCTTCTTTATAAAGCTTGCTGTTAACAATATCTCAATGAACTTTTTATTATTATAATCCGCCTTTTAATGAAAGCGGGTGCAAATATATAAACTTTTTTTACCTGCGCAACGTTTTAAAAAATATATTTTTAATTTTTATAGTTGGCCCCATCACTTAAGATGGCTTGTCGGTTTTTTAAGGAACGTTTGCTTAATTGGTTGCTTTGAAAGCGGGTGCAAATATATAACTATAGGTTGCTTCTTTGCAACTATTTTTAAAAATATTTTTTATCTTTTTTGTATGCTGTTGATTATAAACAATTTATGTATCATAAATAAAACCCTACTATATTTTTTTAGCAAACTCTAACATGTTTATGAAAGGAATGCGACATAAAATTTTAGAAATGTATTCTCTTATGGCGGAAGGCTTTTAATTTATAGAAGATGGTAGTTAGCAGTTCAAAAGTTACAATGCGAAATGAAAGGGTTATCTTATAAAGAAGATTAATATAGAGCGGAGAAGATATTCCATACCCTAATCCACAGCCAAATTCAATTCGTTCAACCTGCAAGGTTCGTTTTTCCCTGTAAAAACCAGCATCTATAGAGAAAAGATAGAAGTGATATTCCTCGTTAAACAGCTACCGCACCTTTTATAGAGGGGTGTGGATAATAATCAACCAGTTGAAAATCGTCCCATTTGAAGCTAAAAATGTCTTTTATGGCTGGATTCAGGTTTATCCTTGGGAGTAGCCTGGGTTCTCGGCTAAGCTGGAGAGTTACCTGTTCTAAATGGTTTTTGTAAATATGTACGTCTCCAAAAGTGTGAATAAATTCGCCGGACTCATAGCCGCATACCTGGCCAACCATGAGAGATAACAAAGCATAGGAGGCTATGTTGAAAGGAACCCCTAAAAAAGCATCGGCGCTTCGCTGGTATAGCTGACAAGAAAGTCTCCCTTCGGCCACATAGAACTGGAAAAGAGTGTGGCAGGGCGGGAGAGCAGCTTTGCCGCCTGCTACATTTTCTGCAAAAGATTTTTTACTATCTGGTAACACGCAGGGATTCCAGGCAGTAACTAACATTCTGCGGCTGTCTGGGTTTTCTTTCAAAAGGCGTATCACTTCTGCAATTTGGTCAATCCCTTCGCTGTTCCAGTTGCGCCATTGCTGCCCGTACACAGGGCCCAAATCGCCGCTTTCGTTTGCCCATTCATTCCAAATACGTACCCCGTTTTCTGTTAGATACCGTGTGTTAGTGTCTCCTTTCAAAAACCACAACAATTCATAGATAATAGACTTGAGGTGGATTTTTTTGGTGGTTACAAGGGGAAAGCCGTCTTGTAGATTAAACCGCAACTGGTAGCCGAATATGCTTTTAGTGCCCGTCCCGGTACGGTCAGTCTTTTCATGCCCGTTTTCAATAATATGTCGTAATAAATCAAGATATAGTTTCATAGCACATAAAATAAGATACACTATCTGTAAAAGGTGAAAAAGCAGGGCTAAAGTAATAAACAACTTAGTTGAGAATAAGGGATGGCTGATTTTTTATGAAATATTTTTTAACGTTCCCCCTGTTACAAGTAAAGCCTGTACTCTCAGGGATGTCTTTTTAATTGATTGGATAGATGAAACTATTTTTAACAGTATTTCTCATCTTTCTTTTTAGGGAATGGGGTATTACCAATCAAATAGATTCGCTATTCCATATCTCCCAGGCCTTTTCTGCCTGGAAATGAAGCATTTCCAATCCGTTGCAAAGGGTAGCGCCCATCTTTTTTCCTTCTTTTAAAAAGGTTGTTTCGGGAGGGTTGTAAACTAAATCGTAGAGTAGGTGAGCAGGGGTGAGATGGGAATAGGGAAGGGGTGGTTTTTCATGGATATTTGGAGTAGTTCCCAGTGGTGTGGTGTTGATGATAATAGGGTATTCGGGCATCATCTCTGGGCGTATTTCTTCAAAACGGAGTGTACCTGGTATGCTCCGGGAGACTATTTGATAAGAGATTTTTAATTCTTCTAAAACATACACGATGGCGCGGGAGGCTCCGCCGGCGCCCAACACCAAGGCTTGGTTGTGGTGGGGCTGGAGCAGAGGGGTGATAGATTTTTTAAAACCATAACAATCGGTATTAAACCCTTTTGTACCTTTTTTGGTGAAGGCTATGGTGTTTACGGCTTTTATTTGGCGAGCTTCCTCGCTTAGTTCATCTAAGTACGAAATAATAGCTTCCTTATAAGGAATAGTTATGTTTAAGCCTCTAAGATTAGGATGTTCCTTTAACAGACCTGGAAAATCAATGAGATTGGGAATATCAAAATTGACATATTGGTAGGAATCTAACCCAAGTGCTTTAAACTTTTCATTAAAGTAGCGTTTAGAAAAAGAATAGGAAATATTTTTTCCCACCAGGCCATATAGGTTATGTGTTCTTTCTGCGACGACTTCCATACCAATCTAATAAAAGAATAATTCCTATGCCAATTCCAACAAAACCAATAGCTATCCAGGTTTCTGCAAGAGAAAAATGAGGAATGTAGCGCTGGTAGTTTTGAATAATGTATTCGCCATTGCTATCTGTGAGGTAATTCCCCATAACATCTGTTTTAAAAAAGGCTTTTTTCCAGGGCCATACTACTCCCAACGAGCCCGAGATGAAACCTATGATAAGGGCGGTGGTTATGTGGCGAAAATGTTTGAGCACGTAGGTGAGGAGGTGTGAGAGGGAAATTAAGCCTATTGTAGAGCCAGCAGTGAAGACAGCTAATATTTTGAGCATTTGTATTCTGGGCTCATTGCTCAGGAAACTTATATCACCATGCGCTATTTCAGAAAAAGTATCATATAGTGCATTTACCGAGTCCACCAGCAGCAATACATAATTTCCCATCAACATTAAAATAAAGGAGCCAGAAAGTCCTGGCAAAGGCATCCCGGAAATGCTTATGACGCCGCAAAAGAATACAAACCAAAGTTGGCTATTTTCTTTTGCAGGGCTCAGGAAGCTAATGGAAATACCTATGGCGGCGCCTATAATACCCGCCAAAGCGGTTTTTTTATTCCAATGATGAAAGTCTTTGCCAATGTGGTAAATAGAACCTATAATCATCCCAAAAAAAGCCGCCCACACAAAAAGCTCTTTTTGTTTGAGGAAATAATCTAATAGTTTTGATACGCTAAAATAGCTCACTAACATGCCAAGGGTGAGCAGTCCTAAAAATGTTCCGTTTATGTAGCGGTAAAAACTTTTAAACCGCCCGTGAAATATTAATTTGAATGCCGTAGTATTTATTCGTTGCAGTGAAAAAATAAATTCTTCATAAAAACCCCATACAAATGCTACAATGCCCCCGGAAACGCCGGGAACTTTGTTAGCGGCGCCCATAGCCAGCCCTTTTATGGTTAAAAGTAGTTTATATGTAAAGGTTGACTTTTTTTTCATGTAAGGGAACTGGGTTTATCGCGGCCTATTTTTTCCAGGAAGAAAACTAATAAGAATCCCGCAAGGGCTAAGAGAATTGCATATAAAAACTGGCTGTCGCCGGGGTAGTGAAAAGGAGATATGTTTTTTTGCAGCATGGGAATTTTTTCACCCTCGCTATCTAAATACCAGGTAAGCGTACGTTTCCAGGGCCATATTTTAGTGAGCGAACCAATGATAAAACCTGTTAAAATAGCCAGCGTGGAGTTTTTATAGTGGGTAAGCAGCCACTTGAGTAGTCTGGAGAAACTAAATAACCCAAATAGAGCCCCCATAATGGCTACTCCTAATAGGAGAAAGTTTAGCTGATGCAACGCATTGAGAAGGGGTTTATAAGCGCCTAAAATTACTAAAATAAAAGCGCCCGAAATGCCTGGTAAAATCATAGCGCAAATAGCTAAAGCAGCGGCGAAGAAAAGAAAAATAAGATTGTCTGTATCGGTAGAAGGAGGCAGTTGGGTTATATAGTAGGCGGCTACTGCTCCTATGAACAACATAAGAAGGGTTTTAAAAGACCATCGGCTAATGGCCTTGGCTACGAACAGAATGCTGGCTATGATTAGCCCAAAGAAGAACGACCATAAGAGGATGGGTTTATGTTCTAAAAGCCATTTTACTCTGCCGGCTAATAGCAACAGGCTTATGAAGATGCCCGCGACGAGAGTTATTAAAAAAGGAGCATTTACATAACGCCAGAAAGCGATTATACCTTTTTGTTTAAGAATTTTTAGTGCCCGTAAATTAATTCGCTGTATAGAGGTTAAGAGCTCTTCATATATACCTGCAATAAAAGCGATGGTTCCACCTGATACGCCTGGAATTACATCGGCTGCTCCCATAGCCATCCCTTTTAGTCCCAGAACTATGTAATTAAACAACGTTCGTTGCATACAGATGTGTATGCGGCAAAGATAATGAATTTTAGAGGGATGTATTTTTATAGTTAGCCATAATATTCTTCACTGCTGGGGTATCTATAATGGCAGGAAACAGTTTTTTAAAAAGGTGATGTTTCTTATAATTATTTTGCAGGGCTTCATTTAAATGAAGGTTTCCTTTAGACGTGTTAGAGAGCAGGTAGTATATGCCAGCTACACGATATTGTAGCTCACATTTTTTGGGATACATACTTAACCCTTCCAGGAAGGCTCTCAAAGCACCCTGATAATCGCCTAATTTATAGAGTATATCGCCATATTCACGCCAGGTCTTGAAGTTGTAATTGCCCAGTTCCATAATCTTCTTGCACGCTAAATAGACTTCCTGGTCGCAGTTTAATAGTTTGTTAATATCTATATATTTTCGCCAGTAGATGATATTTTCGCTGTCTATGCCAATAGCTTTGTTTATATAGTGAAGGGCTTCTGTATAGTTTTCTCGTTTCCAATATAAGTTGAACATGGCAAGCCAGCCTTTTTCAGATAGAGGGTCTTCTTTTATAATTAAGAGGTAATATTTTTTTGCAGCTTCAAGGTCTCCCATCTTCTCATAACATTTTCCTAATTTGAGACAGGCGTAATAGTTAGTAAGGTCTAATTGAAACGCTGTTTGATAGCTGTCTATGGCTTCATCAAAACGTTTTATTTTTTTAAGTATGTTTGCTTTTTCTATATAAGCGCCTATAAAAGTATCGTCTGAATAGATGGAAAAATTGAAACTGGAGATAGCTTCTTCGTACATTTTTTTTATACAAAACTGTTTCCCCAACTGGTGCCAACCCAAGGCAGAGTATGGTTCTTTATTTAAATAACTGTTTAAAAACTCTATCGCCCCGTCAATATCTTCCAGGCAATTATAACAATGCACTATATTAAAAAGGAAGGATAGATTATCAGGCGTTCCATACAGGCATTTAATAAAGTAGTTTTTAGCCATTTCATATTCTTCCGCATACAAATACTCCATCGCTATTAAAGAATGAATATAATTATGGCTTTCCTCAGTTATAGTAAGGGCTTCTTTAAGAATGGCTATGGCTTTGGAATGTTCTTTTTTCCGAGAATAAATAGTGGCTTTTTGTATGTACATATCTTCACTGCCAGTGCCTATGTAAGAACTGTCGTCTAACAATTCTTTGGCTTTATCAAACCGATTTTCAAAGATTAGAACTTCTGTATGCAAGAGTTTAAGTTCCGTAGAGGAGGGGTGTTGTTCCAATCCTATGGTAATTACTTTTTTTGCAAGACTCATCTTCCCGGTATCCATATAATACATAATAATTTCCTGGAATTCCTGGATGTCAAAGAAGTAAATATCATTTGTTTTTAACATAGATTCGAACTTCTTCACCGAATCTCTCTTTTCTTCAGGGTGCGAACTAAAGAACATGTACTATTTTTGTTTTAAGATAATAAAAATAACATTTTCATACGCCAAAGGTACTATATTTTTTACTTATTATCAACGCACTAAGTAACAAAGTTTATAAAATACCTTTCCAGCTTTCCAAAATTTCTATGATGGTAGAACATCCGTTTCTAATTTCTTCCTCAGAAATTGTTAGGGGAGGGGTTATTCTCACCGCTTTTGGCTCAAATAATAACCAAAACAAGATAAGTTGTTTATCGAGCGCTTTATATATAATATAATTGGCAAGCGCTTCGTTTTCTACAATAAGAGCTAATAGTAAACCTTTGCCTCGTATTTCTTTTATTAAAGGATGCACCAGCAGGCTGCGGAATAGTTTTTCTTTTTTGTGGACTCCTTCCAATATCTTGCCCTGCAAAAGCTCTTTAAGGGTTGCCAATGCAGCGGCAGCGATTACCGGGTGCCCACCAAAAGTAGTAATATGCCCTAATTTTGGATTTTCTTTAAGAAAACCCATCAATTCGCCCGATGCTGTAAAAGCCCCTATTGGCATACCTCCCCCCATTGCTTTGCCCATAACAAGAATGTCTGGAACGATGGGGTAATGTTGAAAAGCAAAGAGTTTACCGGTTCTTCCAAAACCGGGTTGAATTTCATCCAGGATTAGTAATGCCCCTGTTTCATTACAACGATTGCGCACTTTTACCAGGTAGGCTTCATCGGGTACAATAAAGCCTGCACCTCCTTGTATGGTTTCTAAAATTACGGCTGCTGTTTTTTCGGTGATTTTTTCTATTTCCTTATCATCATTAAAAGTAATGAAAGAGATGCCGGGGAGTAGGGGGCGGAAAGCGGATTTGCGTTCTTCATACCCCATAACGCTCATAGCGCCCTGTGTGTTGCCATGATAGGCATTGTGGGCGGCTATAAGTTCAGTGCGCCCGGTGTATCTTTTGGCTAGTTTAAGAGCTCCTTCTACTGCCTCTGCGCCAGAATTTACTAAGTATGTGGTTTTTAAAGGGGCAGGAAGTTGGCTGGCTAATAGTTTTGCAAGTTCTACTGCCGGTGCTTGAATGTATTCTCCATACACCATAACGTGCATATAGCGTTCTGCCTGTTTTTTAATGGCTTCTACTACTTTAGGGTGGCAATGACCTATATTGAGGGCAGAAACGCCGGCAGTAAAATCTAAAAAAGCCCTGCCGTGAATATCGTAAATAAAACACCCTTTCGCCCGCTCTACCTCAAAGGCTAATGGGTGTGGCGTAGTTTGCGCCTGGTATGTAAAAAAATCGGGTTGCATTGAAAAATTGTTCTTTTGCTACTATAAGAACCTGTGGCAGGTTCTATGCAAAGATACCCCATTTTTAGGCACTGGGAAAAACAACATTTGAAATAAACATTCACCAACACTCCATACATCGTTCCCGCAATATTTTTATGTATTTTTAGTATGTTTTCTCTCTTAAAACAATGTCTTGTGAGATAGGTGTAGAATTTCTATGGACGTTGAGCAATTAAAAAGCTGCTATTTTGAAAACGGCTTTGCATGTCACTGACTTTTTCTATTTTGTAGTTGCTTTGACGGTTTTTTTGGCTCCTTTTCCGTAGTATCTGTTTTCTGGTATTCTGCCTCTTCCGTTTCAATAGTAAGCACATCATCAATTCCCCGTATTTTCGTTAGCTGAATGGCATTATCATCCCCATCAAAAATAGCTTCTTTAGAACGTATCATCTCATCGCCATACCATACAAAATCCTTGAGTTTACGGGCGTTTTTGGGCAAATCTTTGTCTGGAAATACATCCCCGCTTACATCACTAAAAAAGGTAATGCTTTCAATTTCGTTGTCTGCTACGGTGAGTTGAATAGAGCCGCAAACGCTTTTATCAATCCCCACTAGTTCCTGTTTATCATTATATAAATAATAGATTACCTCGCCGTTTTTTACGACATCTACGGTATGTAGTTTGTTATTTTGGAACAGGCCATATAAATTTTTTCCTTTCACCTGGTTAAACCCATCTCCTAACGTATCTTTTTCAATAATAAAAGCGTTTATAAGTACTTTGAGTGAATCTAACTGCTTTGTCTGGTTATTAGAAATCAGGTGAATACTATCGCCCGTCATTTGTTTTTCTCCCGACCACAAAATAGGCCGGCGAATAAGTTGTGTAAGCCCTGTTTTTTGGTCAGCATGAATAGAGTCGCACTTCCCGCTAAGATCCGATTTGTAAAATCTGGCATTGTGGAACGCCCTTACAATGCGTTCTTCGGGTTTCCCGGTAACCATGAGCGTATCGCCATGAATATAAAGAGAGTCTCGTTCCACCACATTTATAAAAACTGCTCGTTTGGTAATAAAAACTGAATCTTTCGCTTTAAAAACCTGGGCGTAGTGCCCTTTTACCACTGTGTTATTAAGGGTATCAATAACTTTAATACGGTTAGTAGCGGCGGCAAATTGGGTTTTCTTCTCAAAATATAAACTATCGCCATAAATAATACGGTTGTTGTAGTCTATTCTCGATTTTTTTACAAAGTAACCTGTTTCTCTTGGGGTGTCATAAAACCCCCGTTCGCAATATACCTTATAATCTTTTCCAGTAATGGTAGAAGCGCCATACATATATGCATGGCGGGTGGTGGTATAATAATCTAACTGGGCAGATTGTAGGATATATTCTGGATTTTTAAGGGTTACATCGCTCAAAAACTGGTATTTTTTAGGGGTGAGGTAGTAGCGTCCCTGTCGGCTGGTTAGCGTGTTTACACTATCTTTTATGGTGCCAGAGCTCTTATAGTAGGCTTCCTGTAACGCCCGGTCAAAATATAGTGTATCTGTAGTAAGCGTCATGCTGGCATTACGCAGGGTTACTTTGTCGCGCGCAAAAGCCAGTTTAGAATCTCCGTTATATTCCACATAGCCACTATTCATTTTTATACTATCTCCCTGCTGCATAAATACATTGCCTAATGCTCGGATGCGGTTTTCTTTCTGGTAATAAACGGCAATATCGCACCACAAATCAATACCCTGGTGGGCAATTTGCACCTGCCTGTTAGCATCTTTGGTGAAAATAGAAGCCCCCGGGTAACGGGTTTCATTACGGGTATAGGTGCCTCCATAAATAATATTTATTTTTTTATCTTCCTGGGAGCGAGCACTCCAAAAGTTTATGAGGCTGCTGAGGCAAATAATGGTTTTTATACAAGTTCTATAGTGTGAGGCAGAAGGGAAGTGCATATTAACTGGAACGGGATTATGGCTTCCATCATATTTTTTATATGAGAAATTTTTCATCACACATATAAAAATTAAGATTGATGGGGTTTACTCATTAAAAATAACTTCCTGTATTTAGAGCGTTCCCCTCAATTCCTGTTCCCGTTCTATGGCTTCAAAAAGCGCTTTGAAATTTCCCTTACCAAAAGATTTTGCGCCTTTTCGCTGAATAATTTCAAAAAACAAAGTAGGCCTGTCTAAAACGGGTTTGGTAAAAAGCTGGAGCAAGTAACCTTCCTCGTCGCGGTCAATTAAAATACCCAATTCTTTAAGCGGGGCAATATCTTCATCTATCTTGCCTACCCTATCTAATATCGTGTCATAATAGTTTTGAGGTACATACAAAAACTCAACACCTCGCGCTTTCAGCTGGCGCACAGTTTCTATAATATTATGAGTGGCTACGGCTATGTGCTGCACGCCGGCACCGTTATAAAAATCTATATATTCTTCTATCTGCGATTTTTTTCTGCCTTCTGCGGGTTCGTTAATGGGGAATTTTATCCTACCGTTACCATTACTCATTACCTTGCTCATCAGTGCTGTGTATTCGGTGGAAATATCCTTATCATCAAATGAAACTAACTGGGCGAAACCCATTACGTGCTCATAAAACTGGCACCATTGGTTCATTTCATTCCAACCCACATTGCCCACCATGTGATCTACGTATTGCAACCCTACTTCTGTGGGGCGGTAAGATGGGTTCCAAGCCACAAAGCCGGGCATAAAGACCCCATTATAGTTTTTGCGTTCCACGAAAATATGTACCGTTTCGCCATAAGTGTGGATGCCCGATAAGACTATTTCGCCTTCTTTATCGGTAAGGGTTTGAGGTTCAAAATAACTTTTAGCGCCTCGGCGGGTAGTTTCTTTATAACTCTGGGAGGCATCGTCCACCCAAAGCCCAATTACCTTTACCCCATCACCGTGCATTTCCACATGGCGGTTTACTTCGCCTCCTTTTTGGAGGGCAGAGGTTAGCACCAGGCGTATTTTTCCCTGTTGCAGCACATACGAAACCCGGTCTTTGCTGCCGGTCTCTAATCCTTTATAGGCAAGAGGCTGAAACCCCCATGCAGATTGGTAATAATGTGCCGCCTGCTTGGCATTGCCCACGTATAGTTCCACGTAGTCGGTTCCTAACAAGGGAAGGAAGTCGGCAGCTTCTTCCACTATTTTTTCCAATTGTAAAGAAGAGTTATCTGTTTTCATGGTTGCTTTTTTAAAGATGAAATGCGAGGCTGGCTATTCATACTATTTTCTAATACTATCTTAATTTTGGTTAAAACACTATTCAATAGTTTAATTTTTCAAGTTACTGAAAACCTAGTTTGTATTGCAAAGTTAGAAGATTTTATTGAGATGGTATGGATTGAGCACAGGCGGGTTGATTTTTCAATTAAAAAATATTTTTTAATTGTTTGTACATACAACTATTTTATATTATTTTTGCCTCCAAAATGAAAGACGGTCTCAATCCATATTGCGCTTGCTTGTTTTATTCGGCTAATGCGCTGGCACGGGCGATTACTAAAATGGCCGAAGAGGCATTTGCTGTTACTGGTTTAGCACCTTCGTATGCCTTTTTGCTGATGACAGTGAATATGCGCCCAGGTATTCAACCCAAGGAACTGAGTTCTTTTATGCAGTTGGCGCCTTCTACCGTAACCCGCTTGTTAGAGAAGATGGAATATCGCAAGTTAGTGAAACGAGAACCTGTTGGTAAAGCCATTGCAGTTTATTCTACACCAGAAGGGATGGCGCTCCAGGATGCGTTGATAACTGCGTGGAATAACCTGTACCAGCGCTACGCAGGTTTGCTGGGCGAGGCTCCTGCGCGCGCGCTCACAACGCAGGCGTATGAGGCGTATGAAAAATTACAGGCAGGGTAGTTTCCTTTATGGTAAGTAAATAAGTAACCTAATAAAAATCAATATAAGTATGAAAAGAATAGGAATCATAGGCTCCGGAGTTGTGGGGCAAACCCTGGCTAAGGGATTTTTGAAACATGGCTATGAGGTGATGATAGGCACCCGAAATACAGCTCAATCAGCGGAATGGGATTTCCCTGAACGAGATGCTTTGCGTGTGGGTAGTTTTTCGGAAGCCGCTGCTTTTGGAAACACTATTGTTTTGGCTGTAAAAGGAAAAGTAGCGAAAGAGGCGTTAACTCTTGCAGGGGCAGACAATTTGAAGGGAAAAACCATCCTGGATGCTACTAATCCTATAGATGATGCGGCGCCAGAAAATGGGGTATTGCGCTTTTTTACCACCATTAACCATTCGTTGATGGAGACCTTGCAGGAGGCTTTTCCGCAAGCTCATTTTGTGAAGGCGTTCAACAGTATTGGCAGCCCTTTTATGGTGAATCCATCTTTTGAAAGTGTACCTACCATGTTTATTTGCGGAAATAATGAATTGGCTAAAAAAGAGGCGGGCGATATTGTTCGCTTGTTTGGCTTTGAGGTAGAGGATATGGGTATGGTGGAAGCTGCCCGGGCTATAGAACCGCTTTGTATATTGTGGTGTATCCCTGGTTTCCGCGAAAACCGGTGGATGCATGCGTTTAAATTGCTGAAAAAATAAAGTGTAGCCTTGTTTAGAACTAATTTATTAAGCCTGCCGGTTTTTAATCGGTGGGCTTAAAAATTGGAAGTTTTTAATTGAGCACTCTTTGTTTTTAGATTACCTGTTACTCCATTATTGTTCTCTTCTCTCTTCTCTATCGTATAGCATCGCCGCGTAATTTTCGGTAATTATCGCGGGCAGCTACGAAATATACACTATCAGCATGGTCGAAGATAATTTTTTCGTAATATATTTTTGCTTTTTCAGGCTGGTTGAGTTGTTTTTTATAGAGTTCTGCCAAGGCATATAGGGCATCGTCTGCAAGTACATCAAAAGGATAAAATTCTATGATTTTCAAATAGTTATGCTCTGCTTTTTCCCATCTTCCCTGTTCCTGGAATAACCGGGCTTGCTGGAAAAGAGCATCATCTTCAATGACTTCTCCCTTGTGTTGAGAAAGAAGATTCTCAAGAAGAGCTATGGCTTCTTCTTTTTTGTTTTGATAGGCTAACAGGCGGGCCCTGGCATACTGTTTCAGGGTAGTTTGTGTAGAGTCGGAAGCGAGGTTGTCTGAAATAAGAAGTTTTAACTGGAGAGCATCGTTGGCAATGAGCTGGGAAGTAGAAGATTTTAGCACGTTGAGTTGAGATTCTGCCCAGGCAAAATCGCCTTTATAAAAACTGGTTTCGGCTATTTTGAAACTGGCTGTTTGCGCCAGCGGGTCATTTTTAAGGCTTTTTTGAATTTGGGTGTAATAGATGAGGGCTTGATTAAAGTGTTCTTCAAATACCAATATATCTGCCAGCATCATCTTGGTTTGGGCTTCCTGGGTTGGGCTTAGCGACAGGGTAAGAGCAGCTTTGAGCAGTTTCACAGCTTCTGCGCTTTCATTTCTCTTAAATGCTAAGAACCGGCTATAGGTTATTTGGAGGTCAAGGGTTTGCACTGTATATCCATACGTGTTGAGCAACGAGGTAAATTCTTTGTTGATAATGGATAATTCGCTTTCTCCGGTTTCTTCTATTTTCATTTCCAGCAGGTAGCGTTCTGCTTCTAACTTTAATGAAAGCATTTCTGGGTCTTCGGTAAGCCGATTTTGGGCAAGGGTAGTAGCTATGAAACTAAAAATTTCACGGGCGGCTTCTGTATCATCCTCCTGGCGAGCCATTACCCCTACCTGGAGAATTTTTTCAAGGGAGGTAGTTGCATCCCATTCAGAAGAGGTGCGTTTATAGATAGCTTTTTCCTGGATAAAGGCGTTTTTATATTGTTTTTGCTGGATAAATAACCAACTCAAAAGGTCGTTCCATACCAGGTTAGTGCCGGTTTGAGCCCGTTTTAGAAGTGCTTTTTTGAGAAGTAGATTTCCGGAGTCTTCAGGGTCTTCAGAGATAAAATCGCCCAACCGGCGTTTTATCAACTCGGCGCCATCCTGCCGTTTTTCCAGCAGGCTTAGATACGTATCATACATTCTTTCTATATCGCCCATTTCTCCATATACAGAAGCGAGTCCGTTATAGAGATTAAAGGCATGGTCACCATCAGCGGCCATTCCTTTTTTAAAAGCATCAACCGCATATTCCAGCAATGCTTTTTTTCGGAACGCATCGCCGGCCATGAAAGCAATACCCGGATTTTGGGTAATATTTTCAATAGCTTTTTGATAATAATTTTCTGCCTGGCTTTTTTTCTGTTGCAGGGAATAGTTGTAGCCTATTTCTATATATAAGATGGGGGTTTGATAGGGATTGTTGGTATTACTTTTGGACAGGAGTATGCGTTCTGCATCTTGGTAGCGTTCTAATTGCTGATAACAGGTAACAAGGTTTTGCAGATAATCGGTTCGCTGGGGATAGGTTTGGTATAGTTGTTCATAATATAAAACTGCCTTGTCAAAAAGACCCTCTTCAAAATATTGTTTCGCCAGGGCATCGTTTTGGGCTATCGCCTGGCTTCCTATTATAATGGTAATAAAAAAAAGATAACGTCTCATGCTTTTCTTTTTTCAAAGATACAAAAGCCAGGGTTAGTGTTGCGAAGATTAGCTTTTTAGTAATTCCATTAACCTGACATTCAAATAAAGTTTTTCTTTTCCTACCATGAGGCTTTTTAAAAACCCGGCGTCTTCAAGGTTTTTTAGGTAATTCCCTACTGTTTTAAGATTTCCCAACCCGGCGTTTTCAAGTAGCGACCTTTTGGTGTAAGGAAGCTGAAATAATCTTTCTACGAGGTCTTTTGAATAAATTTTTGGCAGCTGTCGCTGAATTTCTTTTCCCATTTGAGTCATTAGAATTTCAATTTTCTCAATTCGGTCTCTCGCGCTTTGGGCAGTTACCTCTACCATGTCTAACATATACCATATCCAATTTTCCCATTGGTTTTTCTCGGTAACATTTCTCAGGTTCACATAATATTCTCTTTTGTTCTTTAAAATGTAGCTGCTCAAATAGAGCGCAGGCATATTTATGAGGCCGGAAAGTTTTAGCTGTAAGAGTAAGATAATCCTGCCCGTTCTGCCATTCCCGTCAAAAAAGGGATGAATCGCTTCAAATTGATAGTGCATCAATGCCATTTTTACAAGAGGGTCAATATCATCTTCAATATTTATAAATTCTTCTAAGGCTTTTAGCTTTTTCCTAATAGTATCTTCTCCTTCTGGCGGGGTGTATATAATTTGTCCTGTAGCAGGGTTTTTTAATTGAGTTCCCGGCACATTCCGAATACCCGATTGGTTTTCTTTAATAATTTGCATAATTGCAATGAACAGGTTTGTGGTGAGAAGAGGTTTCTTTTTAATTTGTTCAAATCCAAACCAAAGTGCATCTTTATAATGAATAACTTCTTTTAGAGCGTTGTCTTCAACTTTTTTTTCTACTACCGATGTTTGAAAAAGCTCGTCTTGGGTGGTTACAATATTTTCTATGGCAGAACTTGCCTGGGCTTCCTGAAGGTTAATAGTGTCAATAAATAACAAAGGATTGGGCAGGTTGGTTATGGCGCCTTTTAGTTCTGAGAGGGCTCTGCTGGCGGTGATTATTTTTTTGAACATCTTTTTCCCTTCCAGGTTCACCTTGGGAGGTAAATCGGGGAGGTTATTATATGGTTTTAAAGGGCTATATTTCATTTTTTACAGTGTATAAAGAGAGTGTTGTTTGCTTTCGTTTCAAGCATGAGGGCAAAAATACTAAAAAAACGCCCTCGTTCAAAACTCAAGGGCGTTGTTTACCCTCGTTCTGATTACGAGGGCAAAAATACTAAAAAAACGCCCTCGTTCAAAACTCAAGGGCGTTGTTTACCCTCGTTCTGATTACGAGGGCAAAAATACTAAAAAAACGCCCTCGTTTAAAACTCAAGGGTGTTGTTTATCCATGTTTAAAAATTATTTTAATATCGCTCCAATGCTAATGTTTCTCCGTTAAAGACGGCATAGGTATAATGGGAAATCCAGTCACCGGTGTTGAGGTAGATAGCTTTTTCGCTGAGTTGTATTTTCAATGGGAGGTGCCGATGCCCGAAAATAAAATAATCATAAGATTTTTCTGATAGTTTTCGTTTGCAATACTGCACCAGCCATTCCTTGTCTTCACCTAAAAAGTTAATATCTTCACTGCCAGAGATGAGTTTGTTTTTCAGGGATAAGTAATGTGCCAATCGCACACCCCAATCTGGATGCAGCCAACGGAACAACCATTTTGCTATTGGATTGGTAAACACTTTTTTCATCCGTTTATACCCCTTATCGCCGGGGCCTAAACCATCTCCATGACCTACCAGAAACGTTTTATTATTAAAGGTAAATTCCAGGGGATGGTGATACACTGGAATACCGAGCTCTTCTTCAAAATACCCGCTCATCCAAAGGTCATGATTTCCCACAAAATAGTGAATAGGAATTTGGGAATCGGCAATTTCGGCAAGTTTACCGAGTGTACGCGTGAACCCCTTGGGAACTACCGTTTTGTATTCAAACCAAAAATCGAATAAGTCCCCGATTATAAAAATGGCGGCGGCATCTGCTCGTATTTCTTCTAACCACTTCACGAACAGGCGCTCGCGCAGAAGACTTTCTTTCTGGTTAGGCGCTCCCAGGTGGTGATCTGATATGAAATATATTTTTTTACCTTCGGGAAGAATCATGGGCAACAGAAATAGTGTAAGTGCAAAAATAACATAATAGGCTCATTTCTTTAAACTAAAAACCTCATCGCTACACTCTTAAAATTGCAGCGATGAGGTTAAAATAATAGTATAGATAAGGGAGCTATGCCTCAAACGGCATTATAGAAACGTATGATTGGTCGTTGGCTTTTCTGGTGAATGTTACTAGGCCATCTATCCTGGCATGCAAGGTATGGTCTTTTCCCATATATACATTTTCTCCCGGGTGGTGTTTAGTGCCACGTTGCCTAACAATAATATTGCCTGCTTTGGCGACCTGTCCGCCAAAAATCTTAACGCCTAATCGTTTTGAGTGCGATTCTCTGCCATTTTTAGAACTACCTACGCCTTTCTTATGAGCCATTTTATAAAGATTTTATATGAGTTATACTTGTGTTAATGCAGCTACTAACTCTGCCTTTTTCATGGAGGAAAACCCGCTGATTCCTTTTTCCTTTGCCAATTCGCGCAAGGCCGTAACCGTCATGCTTTCTAATTCATTTCCTGCTACAGACACTGGAACAGAACCCTTTTCAGGTTGAAGAAGAACAGCAGGTTCATTTTTCATTTCGGTAACGGTTTGTGGTTCTACGGTTGTTTTTCTAACCTCTTTCTTCCCAGAAACTTTCACAGCCCCAGAACTCACAATGCTCTCTATGCTAATTTGAGTGAGAGCCTGCCTATGACCATTTTTAACGCGATATCCCTTGCGTCTTTTTTTCTTGAAAACCAATACTTTATCACCTTTAAGGTGGGTTAGTATTTTTGCTTCCACTGCCGCCCCGTCTATTACTGGGGTGCCAACAGAAACGGTACCGTTAGCGTCTAAAAGCAGTACACTATCAAAAGTAACTTTTTCTCCTTCCTCCGCAGGCAGCCGGTTTACAATTACCTTTTGCTTTTCGGTAACTTTTACCTGCTGGCCGGCTATTTCTACAATTGCATACATGATGCTTAGGGTTTTAAATTTAGGGTTCTTAAAAAATGAGTGCAAATATACCACTATTTCCGTAACCTGCAAGTTTATATCACTTTTTTTGAAAGCGAGGAAGAATTGTATTGAGGCACCTTAATTTTCTGCATAAAGCCAATGTAAGCACTATCGTTGAAGCAAACCCTTCTACCACTATTCCAAAAAGCAACACCCCGGCGTCCTGGTAGTAGTTTTGTTGCCAGCAGCCCATAATCTTCTGCGGAAAACCGGGGTCTAAGTAATACATATAAATAGCCATAAACCCTACAAAAATAAGAGTAGCTAAAAAACCTGCATAAATACCTGTTATAAAACCCTTATAATAGCTAAACCGGCCGCCCTCTGTTATCTTTTTTCGCCGAATTACCCTGTACAATCCATATCCCATAATAACCCCATTCATCAACCGAAGCGAAGTGTTTTCGTGCAGGTTTACTAACTTAGCCAGCAAAAAATACCCTATCAATATACCGGCGATGCTGATTCCATACTTTATATGAATAGTAAAGGCAGACATACTTTTTTTGAATGAACCAATGGAATAAAGATACAAATTTTTTGAATATACAATGGGGTATATTTCGTTAAATTTTTCAAAACAAGAAGTATTGAGTAACTCCATATAGTTTATTTTGCACACAATTGTGTATTTTTGAACGCCCTTAAAGTTCTATAGTATGAAGCGACAGTTAATTTTTTTGATAGGATTGTTTGCGCCTGCAACCTTATGTTTAGCGCAACAAGTATCTTTTGAAGAGTATGATTTGGATAATGGGTTACACGTTATTCTTCACCAGGATAATACGGCTCCAACAGTTACTGTTTCAGTGATGTATCATGTGGGAGCGAAAGATGAAAACCCGGAACGCACCGGTTTCGCTCATTTTTTTGAGCACCTTCTTTTTGAAGGCACAAAAAATATTAAACGGGGCGACTGGTTTAAACTTGTTACCTCAAATGGAGGTAGAAATAATGCCAATACTACAGATGACAGAACGTATTATTATGAGGTATTCCCTTCTAATAACTTGGAACTGGGTTTGTGGATGGAATCAGAACGCATGCTTCATCCCATTATCAATCAAATAGGCGTCTCTACCCAAAATGAGGTGGTAAAAGAAGAAAAAAGGCTTCGGGTGGATAATAGACCCTATGGAAATTTATTTACCGAAGTAAAGAAAAATCTTTTTAAAGAACACCCGTATCGCTGGGCTACCATTGGCTCTATGGCGCATTTAGATGCTGCTACATTAGATGAATTTTTAGCCTTCAACAAAAAATACTACGTGCCCAATAATGCGGTGCTGGTGGTTGCAGGAGATATTAATTCTGAAAAAACAAAAGCGCTTATACGCGATTATTTTAATGAAATACCCAAAGGAGAGGCTATTGTGAAAAAATTTCCACAAGAAGTGCCTATTACAGAAACCATAAAGGCCACCGCATACGATCCGAATGTGCAGGTGCCCGCCATGATAGCCGCCTACCGTACTCCCTCCTTCAAGTCGCGCGAGGCGCGGGTGCTCGATATGGTTTCTACCTATCTGAGCGATGGGAAAAGTTCTAAACTGTATAAACGATTAGTAGATGAGAAAAAAATGGCGCTTTCTGTGCAGGCATTTACTATAAGCCAGGAAGATTATGGAATATATGCCTTTTATGCGCTTCCCTTAGGCGAAAACTCCCTTTCATCGTTGTTAAATGAATTTGATGATGAGATTCTTAAACTCCAGACAGAACTTATTTCTAAAAAAGACTATCAAAAACTGCAAAACCAGTTTGAAACCCAGTTTGTAAACTCCAACGCCAGTATAGAAGGCATTGCCAATTCATTAGCCAGTTACTATCTTTTATACGGCGATACCCGCCTCATTAATACCGAAATAGACATCTATCGGTCTATTACCCGTGAGGAGATAAGAGCGGCGGCTCAAAAATATCTTACCACTAACCAACGACTTTTATTAGAGTATTTACCTAAAAAAGAAAATCCTTAACAGATGAAGAAGCTTGTAGTTTTCCTCTTACTCGCAAACGCATTTCTTGCGTATGCTCAAATTGACCGAACCCAGCAGCCAAAACCCGGCCCGGCACCCGCAATACAGTTGGGAACCCCCCAAACCTTTATGCTGCAAAATGGATTGCAGGTGCTGGTGGTAGAAAATCATAAACTTCCCAGGGTTTCCTTTTCCCTCACCATAGATAACCCGCCTGTTTTAGAGGGCGATAAAGCCGGGGTAGCTTCCCTTCTGGGCAGTATGTTGGGAAAAGGCTCAAAAACCATATCCAAAGATGCTTTTTATGAAGAAGTAGATTTCCTGGGAGCCACCCTAAACTTTTCATCAGGCGGGGCAGTTGCCAGGGGCTTGTCTAAACACAGTAAGCGAATCATAGAACTCCTCGCAGATGCCGCCTTACACCCCAACTTCACCGAAGAAGAATTCCAGAAAGAAAAAAATATCCTCTTAGATAATCTTAAAACCCAGGAAAAAAGCGTTCCCTCTACAGCCAGGAGGGTAGAAGCGGTTCTTGCCTATGGAAAAAACCACCCCTACGGAGAATTTGTAACCGCAGAAACGGTGAACAACGTTACCCTAAACGATGTGAGTATCTTTTACAACAATTACTTTGTTCCTGCAAAAGCCTACCTGGTAGTGATAGGAGACATAGATTTTACTACCATAAAAAAACAAATTACCCGTAATTTTGAATTTTGGCGAAAATCATTTCCCCCTGTAAACCCCCTTCCCAAGCCTATAGACCCTTATTTCACCCATATTAACTTCGTAGATGTTCCCAATGCTGTACAGTCTGAAATAAGCGTTCAGAATTTAGTGGAATTGAAAATGGATGATGCCGATTATTTTCCCGCCCTTTTAGCCAACCGTATCTTAGGCGGCGGCGCCCAGGCTCGTTTGTTCCTCAATCTCAGGGAAGCCAAAGGCTACACGTATGGCGCCTATTCCAGCATCGCTTCCGATAAGTATGCTCCTGCGCGGTTCCGCGCCTCCGCCAGCGTGCGCAACGCCGTTACCGATAGTGCAGTAGTAGCGTTTTTAGACGAAATTCACCGAATCCGCAACGAACAAATCCCCGAAAGTGAACTCGCCGCTGCTAAAGCGAAATATGTAGGCGATTTTGTATTGGCGCTGGAGCGACCCGAAACCGTGGCCCGCTACGCCCTGAATATCAGGACTGAAAACCTGCCCGATAACTTTTACCAAACTTACCTGGAAAAAATAAATGCGGTAACTCCTGCACAGGTGCAAGAAGCTGCTCGAAAATATTTTAAGGCAGACAATCTTCGTATCGTGATAACCGGTAAAGGAAGCGATGTAGCCGAAAACCTTGAAAAACTAACCTATAACGGGAAAAAACTTCCCATTCGGTATTTCGATAAATATGGAGTACCTATAGAAAAGGGCACTAATTAAAAGTACGCTCCCAGGAAAGATAAGACAGCCAAAAAACCGAATTTCCCCACAAGCCCCGGATTTTATACCGGGGCTATTCTTTGCGCCTCCGCGCCTTTGCGAGAAAAAAATGCACGCAGAGACGCCAAGACGCTGAGAAAATTATGAATGATGGATTATGAATTCAGGATTTGCTGGATTTCTGATACCTCTTTTTAATTCATCATTCTGTATTCTAAATTGGTAATTACTTTGTGTCTCTGCGCCTTTGCGTGAGATTTTCACGTAGAGACGCTAAGCCGCTGAGGAAATTATGAATGATGGATTATGAATGCAGAATTTGCTGGATTTCTAGGAACCCTTTTAATTTATCATTCTGTATTCTGAATTGGTAATTACTTTGTGCACTTTGCGCCTTCTTTGTGAACTTTGTGGTTAAATAGAGAAACCACTAAGAACACTAAGTTTTTACACAAAGGGCACAAAGAAAATACATAATTCTACATTCTGAATTGGTAATTCATAATTAACTTCGCGCCCCCTGCGCCTTTGCGAGAAAAAAATGCACGCAGAGACGCCAAGACGCTGAGAAAATTATGAATGATGGATTATGAATTCAGGATTTGCTGGATTTCTGATACCTCTTTTTAATTCATCATTCTGTATTCTAAATTGGTAATTACTTTGTGCACTTTGCGCCTTCTTTGTGAACTTTGTGGTTAAATAGAGAAACCACTAAGAACACTAAGTTTTTACACAAAGGGCACAAAGAAAATACATAATTCTACATTCTGAATTGGTAATTCATAATTAACTTCGCGCCTCCGCGCCTTTGCGTGAGGTTTCCACGCAGAGACGCTAAGACGCTAAGGAAATTCATAATTCTGAATTGGTAATTCTGAATTAATCCGTGAGTATCATCTTTTTCGTGTCAATCACCTGCCCGTCTGCCAGCAGCGCATACAGGTACATACCCGCGGGGAAGCGCCCGCCCGAGATTTCCACGGAGACTTTTCCCCGTTCGCCCAGCGGGTAGCTTGCCAACTCCAAGCCTTGCAAATTGTAAACGACTATTTTCGCCTGCTGCACGCTTTCGGGAAGTTGGGCGACAATCACCGTGCTTTTGTCAAACGGATTGGGTACGTTTTGGTAGAGCGCAAAGCCATCCGGGAGGCTTTGAGATTCGCTTTCTACAAAGTTTTTGCTGCTAATATTGGGGGTTTTGACAGAGGTACCGTACACCGCGCTTTTCAGGGTTTCCAGCTCCTCTCGCAAGGTCTCGTTTTGGCGCTTTTGTTCGTCTAATTGCTGCTGCTGTTCTTTAATAGCATTCACGAGCATATATTTTACAGCGCTGCCGTCATAATCTAAGTAATCGGTTGTATTCCCTTCTTTGTCTGTATAGGTAAAGGTACCAATGGTATAGGGCGCTACCTCCTGCATTTCCTGGGCGATAATCCCTACATACCGCTCCTCGGTAGGCAGCCCGGCAAGCCCGTTGTAGCGATACCAAACGGGGTTTATCTGTTTTACCTTTTCCAAACCATCGGTAAACGGGGTAATATCTTGTTTGAGCCGGCGGTCGGAGGAGTTCGTCCAATCTCCTCCACCGGGTTTGCCGGCAGTACCGTTTACATGAAGCATATAACCGGGAGCTGCTATGCCTACACCTATGCCCACGTTGCCATTATCTGCTATTGTAAATTTTGAACCCAAAACGGCACCAGTATTATTGTATCCCCAAAATTGTAAGCTGTTACCATAAGGGCCAGTCATATTATATATTGTCCAGGTATTAGCAAGGACAGCACCTATTTTTAAAGGATTTACAAGTGAAATCGATCCTCCTTCGTTTGAGTTAATAGTGGAATTGAGACGTCCATATACATGCAATTTATCTTGCGGGCTGGCAGTGCCAATGCCTACGTTGCCACCAACATCAGCGATAATGGTAGTTCCCCGGATATAATTTTTGCCATCTGGATAGTCAAAATGAGTTTCATTTCCCGCATATTGGTTTTGTATTACCAAGGATCCCCATGTACCGGCTTTATTGATGTGAAGACCGGCGTTTGGTGATGCGGTTCCAATGCCTACGTTGCCATTTTGTTGAATCCGCAGAGCATTGGTAAAATTTACCACCCCGTCCGGTACCCCAATGGGAGCGGTTTTAAAATTAAAACCCCCTGACGCGAATTCTATTTGCGAAGCATAGTCGCTTACTGCGTACTTATACTCAGAATTATTTACAGAATACTTATAGCCATAACCCACCGAACCGTAACTTCCCCCCGAACCTCCTATGGAGACCCTATAGAGGGCGGTTCCATTCTCATTGCCAATATATGCGCTTCCGTTTACGTGAAGTTTTCCAACAGGTGTAGCCGTGCCAATACCTAGTCGGTTATTAAGTTCATCATAAGCCGACGTACCGAACAGTATTTTCCCTTTTGTGGCATGATGGGTTGAGGTGAGGGTAAGATTTTCAGAAGCCGCCGTACCGCCTTTAATGGTTTGCCCGCCAGCTAAACCCGTGAGAAGTGTATTTGGAGGGAGGTTAGTCCAGGTAGGCGTTGCGCCCGCGCCGGCGCTGGTCAACACTTGCCCGCTTAAACCTGCTGAGTTGCCGGGCATCAGGGCGCTTGTAAAAGCCAGACTTCCGTTTACGCGCAATAAATTAGTGCTAAAATCGCCCCAAATGAGTGGGTTATCGGTAGCCGAATTATCAATAAACAAATGGTCATTCCCTGTAGTTTCGTTATAACCACTCCGGTAGCCCAAAAACACATTGCCAGAACCCGTAGTATTGCTATACCCGCTCTCAGCACCCACAAACGTATTGTCGCTTCCCGTAGTAGTGTTGTGCCCACTGTAATAGCCCAGGAACATATTGGCTTGCCCGCTGGCATCAGTTCCCGCACCTTCACCCAAAGACGTATCGGGAATGGCATACTCATACAGCCTCACCTGCCCGGCACTGAGCCCGCCCCCATCGTTTAACGGGGCGCCAATGGCTACCCGGCTGCCCTCAGCGCTGAGACTCACCGAGCTGCCCGCTTCATCGCCCCCTGCTTCCCCGTTAAAAGCTACACCAAGAGGTAACCAGCTGCTCCCGTGGAGCTGATAGACCTGGGTTTGACCGGCACTTCCATTGGCAAAGGGGGCTCCAATAGCCAGCCGGCTGCCATCGGTGTTCAGGCTCACCGCCTTGCCAAACTGGTCGCCCAGGGCATAGCCGTTGAGGTCGGTGCCTACCTGTGTCCAGGCGCCTGCGCTGTACTGGTACACCCGTACATGCCCGGGGTTATCGGTTGCTATGCCAGAGTCGGCATCGTTCAGGGGAGCGCCAATGGCTACCCGGTTGCCGTCTGCGCTGAGGCTCACCGCAGCGCCCGATTGGTCGCCGGCAGCTTCCCCGTTGAGGGCACTTCCTAACTGCTCCCAGGTGCTGTTGCCGCTGTTGTACTGGAAGATGCGGGTATAGCCGGAGTCGGCAAAGCCGCCGTCGCCTAAGGGGGCACCGATGGCTACCCGGCTGCCATCAGTGCTGAGGCTTACGGTTCTGCCGGATTGGTCGCCGGCTGCCAGTCCGTTAATACTGTTGGCAAGGGCATTGGGGAAGGCTACCCAACTGGCGCCGTTGTACTGGTAGAGGCGTACTCTGCCGCGGTTATCGGCAGCATTGCCGGTGCCGGCATCGTTAAAGGGAGCGCCTACTGCCAGGCGCATACCGTCGGCGCTGAGGCTCACCGAGCTTGCGAACTGGTCGTTGGCTAATTCCCCGTTCAAGGTGGTGATTAATGACCAGCTACCTGCGGTATAGTGGTAAAGGTACACCTGGCCGGCGTTGTTGCCGGCGGCATCGTTCAGGGGGGCGCCCACGGCGAGGCGGTTGCCATCGGCGCTGAGGCTTACGGAGGTTCCTAACCCGTCGCCGGCTGCTGCACCGGCATATTGGGCGATGACCGTCCAGATGGCGCCTTGTTGTTCATAGAGGCGCACTTGGCCGGCATCTGCGGCGGCGCCGTTGTTATAGAGGGGGGCGCCGGTGGCGATGCGGTTGCCATTGGCGCTGAGGGTTACGGCACTGCCCAGCCGGTCGTCGGCGGTGGAGCCGTTAATGTCGTTGTTTAACTGGGTCCATTGCCCGAAAGTGAGCGAACCCCACAAGAGCATAGTTAAGCTGAGAAAAAAAGTAGTAGTTTTCATGTTAGTAAAGTTTTAGATTTTAAAATAGAACACATTTTATTACGATAATAATAAAACAAATATATATAATAATACCAATCTTATTTTTAAATATTAAAAATAATGGAGTAGTTAGTATTGATTTATAAATTTTATGGTATGCGGCTTGGAATGAGTTTTTTCTCTATTCTCTATTCTCTATTCTCTTTCTCCTAACTCCCCGCCCATTGTGGTTTGCCAGGTACACTCCCAATAAAATAGCGGCGCCGCCCGCTAACTGGAAAACAGTGAGCGATTCCCCGTCCCACAAGCCCCATAACACCGCCACCAGCGTCATGGTATAGGTTACCGATGCCGAAAAAACAGGGCTCGCCAGTTGAATAAGGCTGCTGAAGAGCACATTGGCCAAAGCGGTTCCGAAAAAGGCTAAGAGCGATACATATACCAGCGCTTTCTGCATGGCGGGAGAGGTGAAAAGGGTTTCAAAAAAACCTGTAAAGTAGAGAATAAGCAAGGCCGGGAAAAAAATACACAAAAAATTTCCCGCGCCTATGGCGAGCCCGCTCAGGTGGGTTAATCGTTTTTTAATAATGTTTATATTTACTGCATATCCCAGGGAAGAAAGAATAATAAGAAGGCTGTAGGTATAATCCTGGTCGGGTTTAAACCGGGCACCGGAAACAATGAGGAGGAGGGTGCCTGCCAGCCCTACCAGTACTCCGAGAAGCTGTTTTTTGGCAATTGGTAACCCAAAAAAAGCGATGCCCAGCAGGAAGGTATGCAGCGGGGTAACAGAATTTAAGATAGAAGCCACGGAACTGTCTATGTGCGCCTGTGCCAGGGAGAATAGAAAAGGAGGGAGGAAGGAGCTGAGTACCCCTGCTACGGCAATCCATTTCCAGTCGGGCTTTTTAATTTCCCGTAATCGTCCTGCCCCGGCAATCATTAAAAAAATGAAGGCAAAAACAATTCGCAGCGAACCTACCTGGTAGGGAGTTAAGCCGATAAGAGATTTTTTAATGAGGATAAACGAAGTCCCCCAGATGAGGGAGAGTATTACAAAATAGAGCCATTTTTGGTGAACCGGTTTCATTGAAAAAAATACAGTGCAAAAATGAGACTTTTTGGCGTTCCCCGGTTTATTTTTATTTAGTATTTTTGGCGCTGTTTCAATTTAAATTCATCATGAAAAAAATAAGTTTCTTTCTTTTTACCCTGATGGTAGTGTGTGCAGGGTGTTATAAAAAAACGCAACCTGAAATAAAAACGGTAACCGAGCAAACAGCCGGCAAAACGAGGAATAATGGAACGTTGGCGTCTTCTGAGGTTACTTTTACAATTGAAGGGATGACGTGCGCTGTGGGTTGCGCCGCTACTATTGAAAAAAAATTAGCTAATTTGGAGGGTGTATCGGCTGCCAAGGTGAATTTTGAGAGTAAACAAGCTATGGTAACTTTTGACCCTTCTCGTTTGCAACTCCAGGATATTGCTTTTGCAGTAACTTCTGCAGGGGATGGGGAAACCTACCAGGTAATGAATATGAAGGAAGCTAAAGAAGGGAGCGCATCTCACCAATGCAATACTGCCGGGAGCGGGAAAATGTGTTGCTCGGGCGAGAAAAAAACAGAATAAGTCCTGGTTTCTAACCTGATTGGGTTGAGTAGCTCAGCGTAGTTCCTTGGCAGGGTCCCAAAAATAGGTTTCAAAATCTATTATAGTATCGTCTTTCACCCTAATACCTTCATTTTCCAGGAGTTGTTGCATAAGCCGTGTTCCCTGGAAGTGATGTTTCCCGGTTAACACTCCGTTTCGGTTTACTACCCGGTGCGCCGGCACCTCATCTATTCCATGTGAGGCATTCATGGCCCAACCTACCATGCGGGCGCTACCCGAAGTGCTCAGGTAATTGGCAATAGCGCCGTAGGAGGTTACCCTTCCATAAGGAATTTGGCGCACCACTTCATATACTTTTTTAAAAAAAGAGAGTTCTTCTTCTGATGGCATTAGTTTTTTATCGTTTATTTTCAAGAAAGCATTCCTTTTAACAGGGCATTTACTGACATCACTGCCCGAGCGCTTTCCAATAGATTGGCTTTTTCCGCTTCATTCAATTCCAGTTCAACAATACGTTCAATCCCGTTTCTGCCTAAAATCACCGGAACCCCAATACACAGGTCGTTCAACCCATATTCACCCTCCAACAGGGCAGAACAGGAAAGCAATTTCTGCTGGTTGCATACTAATGCCTGCACGGTAGCAGAAACCGCTGCCCCGGGGGCATACCAGGCGCTGGTGCCTAAGAGTTTAGTTAAGGTAGCACCGCCTACCTTAGTTTCTTCTGCCACCTGGGCGAGTTGTTCTTTTGTGAGAAAAGCGGTTACCGGAAGGCTGTTTCGCACGGCGAAGCGCGTGAGGGGAATCATGCCTGTATCGGTGTGTCCCCCGATTACAATTCCATCTACATCAGAAAGAGGCGCTCCTAAGGCTTCTGCAAGCCGGTATTTAAAGCGAGCGCTATCTAAGGCGCCGCCCATTCCAATAATGCGGTTTCGGGGGAGTTGGGTTATTTTATGTATCAAATAGGTCATGGTATCCATAGGATTGCTTACCACAATAACCAATGCATCTGGAGAACGCTCCATTAAATTAGCCGCTACGGTTTTTACAATACTGGCATTGGTGCTTATGAGTTCCTCACGCGTCATTCCGGGTTTCCGGGGAATACCGCTGGTTATTACCACCACGGCGCTGCCGGCAGTCTTTTCATAGTCATTGGTAGTGCCGGTTATTTTTGTATCAAATCCATTCAGGGGGGCGGTTTGCATTAAATCCATGGCTTTGCCTTCGGCATAGCCTTCTTTAATATCTACTAATACTACCTCGGAGGCGAAATTTTTCAGGGCGATGTACTCGGCACAACTGGCGCCCACTGCACCGGCTCCTACTACGGTTATTTTCATGGTGTTTTATGTTAAAACTGTTCTAATAAAGCAATTCGTTTTTCTATTGGTGGATGTGTTGCAAAGATATGCGATAAACTAAATTTTCCCGCAGCCTGGTAATGAATAAATAAGGGTGTTACATCTTCATTTTTCACAGTATCTACCCGGTAGTTGACCGCTATTTTTCGCAATGCGCTTGCCAGCGCCCAGGGCTTTCCGCACATAGCGGCTCCTGCGGCATCGGCCACGTATTCTCGTTTGCGGGAAAGCGCCATCTTAAAGAAGATGGAAAAAAAGTAGGCTATTATGGAGACTAAGAAAATAATGAGGAGTAGCTTTCCGTCTTTCTTGCTGCCGCCTCTGCGGTAATAGAGGGTGCGCAATGACATATTGGCGAGGAAGGAGAAAATACCTACAAAAATAATGCTGATGATGAGGGTGCGTACATCCCGGTTGCGAATATGCGCCAGTTCGTGGGCGATAACGCCTTCTAATTCTTCATCGTTTAAAGTATGTATGATGCCCTGGGTAAGCGTTACTGCATAGCTCTTGCTGTTTATACCGCTGGCAAAGGCATTTAAATCTTCGGAAGGGATAATGTATATATGAGGGGGTTGCATTCCTTGCGAGATACAGAGGTTTTCTACCAGGTTATATACTCGTTTATTCTCACGGCGTTCCAGTGGTTTTGCTCCTGTGGCGTTTCGTATAATATAAGAATGAGAGCTATAGGCGATAACAAACCACGTAGCAGTGCCTATAAGTACATAGGGAAGGGTTTCCAGGAATTGTTTATAGGTGTATGATAGGACGGAAATTGAGGGCGGCAGGTTTTCTGGTACGACTGTAAAATAAATAACCGCCCAAACTGAAACCAACAGGAGGGCGGGGAAGGAGATTATCAGTAAGAAAGATTTAAAATTGTTGGCTCGTATTTGCTGCTGTAAACCTACATATTTCATGGAAAATATACGGGCTTTTCTGGGTTAGAAGCTAATTTTTGGAGGCTCTTCCATTTTTTTGCGTTCCTCCTCGCCCAGGTCGAACATAGAAGCGGTTTTAAAACCAAACATGTTAGCTACCAGGTTGCCGGGAAATTGTTGTATGCTCACATTCAATTCTTTAGTGGCGCTATTGAAGAACCTGCGGGCGGCGGCAAGTTTATTTTCCACATCGGATATTTCTTCCTGGAGCTGTAAAAAATTTTGATTGGCCTTTAAATCGGGATATGCCTCTACCTGTATATTTAAATTTCGCAAAGCGGCAGAAAGATTTTTTTCGGCTTCTATTTTATCATCTATGGTGTAGGCGTTTAAAGCTTTGTTGCGGGCTTCGGTAACCTTTAAAAGTGTTTCCGATTCGTGCTTCATGTAACCCCGCACAGTTTCCACGAGCTGGGGTATGAGGTCGTGTCGCTGGCGTAACTGAACATCTACATCGGCAAAGGCATTTTCGCGGTTGTTTCGGAGCCGTACCAGGCGGTTATAGAGAACTACCATGATAATAACCACGGCGCCAAGAAGGAGTATAAAAATAACAAACGGACTCATGGAATAATTTTTTATAGTTGTGATTACAAAGATAGTAAATATAACCCGGTAACAATGGTTTTTTAAAAGGAAAAATTGAGACCCAGCGCCACCGTATCAAACTCTGCCAGGGTATAATCTGCATTAATACTCAGGACGCCTATTTTAACATTTGCTCCCAACGTGCCCCGAAGCCCTGAAATAGTGGTTTCCATGGAAAATGGATCGATGACAGATTCTCCTGCCAATACGCCTTCATTCACCATATAGGTTCCTTTTAAGTCGGTTTGAGAATGTCCCTCCCCATAACCTATACCGCCATACAGGCTTAAAATAGAAATTTTCTTGGAAGCGATGAGTTGAAACAACCAGGTATTCATAGCCGTTTCAAAACGCTGGTCGGTGCCGGCAACAATAGCGGTATCTGTAAAATCATAACTGGCATTGAGGCGTGTATAGGCAATGAGACCGGAAACAGATAGAGAGCGTTTGCTCTCTGGAACAAGCCATTTGGTGAATTCATGTTGCACGCCTATGCCATACAAACCCACCTTGGCGCCCTCATAATCTACAGGCGGGAAAAAACGAGCTTTTATTTCGGTGCCGAGAAAGAGCCCCAGGCTGCCTTGTATAAAAACACTAGGGATATAACCAGTTTCTTTTGAACCAAAGCCGGTAGGGAGAATAATTTCTACCTGCTCAGTTCCTCCCATGCCATCATCTACTTCCACAACGCCTATAATATCGTTTTCATGGTGCCCGAAAACGGTGGCTATACTTTTGGAAGGGCTGCCATCCTGGAACTGGAGAAATTCATAATCGGCAGTATTAAGTGTAAAATACTTGTTTTTTTCCTGTATTAAAGCTGCATTACCAACAATGGAGATCTCAAAGTGCATTTTGTCTTTCGCAGCGCCATTGTTAAACCAGCCGCCGGTGAGGCTGTATAGAGCGCCATTTGTGGCAGGGGAGAGATAACTGTTGGCATATCGTTCAGCATCATTAACACCTGCTGCCAGGAGATTATCTATACTTTCCTGGGCAGATGCAATGAAAGACAAGATGAGAAAAGAAAGAGAACAAACTAATTTTTTCATGTTGTTTTAAGTTTATAGTTCTTATAACGAAGTTCTGAATAGAAGCGTATAAATTAATTTTCGGAAGCTGTAAGCAAGAACCGGGCCATTATATAGTTTGGGTAGCCATTTTAATTATTGCGTTAGAGACCTGAAGATTGCATTTTTCTTATTGAATTGCTATTACTGTAAAGGTATTGCCATTAAAGGTTACTGCATCGCCCTGTTTTTTTCCTAAGAGAAGTTTTCCAACCGGCGCTTCCTTAGAAATAGCGAAGTATGTTTTCCCTTCCAAATCTATCTTTCCCAATGGCACGGAGAGAAAAAAGTGAGCGTGGGAGGTAACTACTAAACTTCCCATTTTAACCACATCATTTACCTGGAAAATATCTAATTGCTTTAGTTGATTTTTCAGTTCATTAGCCTCTTCTATATGTTGAAGCGTTTTTTCATAGCTGTTGGTATAATCCCGCATTCCATCGCCTTCCTCACTCCCGGAACTTTTGGCTTCGTTTTCCATAGATTCTTTTATGAGTTCCATTTCCGCTTTGTGTTTTTCAATGCGAGTATTCAAAATTTCCAGGCATTTATAAAATAATTTTTCCTTATTACTTTCCATGATAAAGGATTTATCTATTTTTGCATTTATGCAATGCTCTAAATTTACGGTGCAAAGAAACCAAAAAATACTGAAATAAGATAAACGAAACTATACTTTGCCCCAAATTTATGCGTTTATATTATTATCTTTGTTAGGATAAAAACAAACACGTTGAACCTGGGTGAATTTTTCACTTAAAAAAAATCAGTACTATGAAAAAATATGCTTTTTTATTCCTCAATAGCAGTTGGATGACTTTTACACTGCTTATACTAAGTTGTTGCAGTTCAGGCGATAATAATACAAATCCCAAACCAGAACCTATCCCCGGTAACGGCAAGATTCTTATGTTTATTTCTAAAGAGCAAACCTATTATTCTGAATATAAAGTTATGTTAGAAGCGTTGCAAGCATACGGTTACAGTGTAGATGTGCGCAGTTCTGCAACCGGCACGGCCGGGGTATATTCTTCTACCGGCAACATTAACGAAGCGGGTAACCAAACACCAGGCGCTACCTACGCCCAATTTACCGCTCAATTCCAAAACGCTTTCGGTAAATCCTGGAATGATAGCTGGAACGCAACGCCTGCTACGGTGCCATTAAATGGACGTATTCAAGACGTGGCGAATATGAGTGGCTATGATGCCCTGGTAATTCCCGGGGGAACCGGCGCCATAGAGTATCGCCGGGATGATGTGTATGCCGCCCAGGGAACTGTTTCGGCGGCCGATGTTCAGGCAGCGGCAGAAAAATTGAACGCCCTTGCTTTAGAAGCCCTATCGGCGGGTAAACCGGTGATGGCGCTTTGTCATGGGGCCAGTTTGCCTGCTTTTTTCAAGATTACAGAAACTGGCGAAAGCCTGCTGAAAGGACAGTATGCCACGGGTTTCCCGGAAGCGGCAACAGCAGCAGAACTGGCAAACCTGCAGGTGATTTATAGAGAAGATGACCGTGTAACCGTTTCCAGCCCTAACACAGCTTTTAATGATGCCGGGGCGGGCGATTTTAAAATTATCACTACTAAAGACTGGTATGCCCAGAGCGTTAGCTATGCCGCCCGTACCCTGTTGAATGTATTAACATCTTACCCATCCAAGGCGCAGCGCGAAACGGCAGTCTCGGTTTTGATACTTCACGGCGGAGAGTTAGACCCCCTTAACTGCGCTTCTACTAATAAAAATAACGATGTGCCTTGCAATTATGGTGGTGGCGCTGACCTTCCGGCAGATTATACAGATTTGCGCGATTTGCTGGCTGCCAATTCACCTGCCGACTCTTATACTATAAATGTAGATGACCGGAATTTGTTTAGTGGGGCGCCCACATACAATCAATTAAAGGAGTATGATGTGGTGATATTTTTTAAGCACTGGTCTTCTGGCGTTACCACGGCGTTAGAAAATGCGCTGATAGATTATGCTGATGATGGCGGTGGGGTAATTGCTTTGCATCATGGTTTGTATAATGAAGATGCAGGTTCGCTGAATAAAAACCTCCTCGTAAATAATTTGTTTGGCGCCGGGGCTGATGATAGCGGTTTTGGAGCTACACGAGAAAACTACCGCTTATTTTCTACTAATTATGGACATTTCGTGTCCACCTACGGAATTTCTTTAGCAGCTAACCCCTCTTTAACAGCGCCTGCATGGTCAACTTCTGTGCCGTCTGGGGCTAACATAAGTTTTTCTTATTATCCTAATTTTGAGATTTATGATGAGTTGTATAATAATATGACGTTTGTTGGCGGGCAAAGCTTTGGGAGAGGTGTTAACCAGGTAACTCCTATTTTTTCTAATGCAGAGAATGCCGCACCTTCTGGTCAGGCGCATACATCCGGATTTGTTAAATTATTCAATCCCGGCGGAGATGCCAGTATTGGAAGATTAGCCTATTTTCAAGCCGGGGAGCGCCCCGAGAGTTTCGCCATTAACCATCCGTATGCCCAGGTGATTCGCAATGCAGTGATATGGGCTGCTTACGGAAAGCAATAGAGAGGATGGGTATAGTTTCTCATTGTTAGAATACATCAGAACCATTAGTTATTCAAAATAGCTGATGGTTCTTTTTTATATGACATGGGTATTTTTGAGCAGGTGTATTGAATGAAGGTAGTATTGGAAGTTTTATTTTTTGCCTAATTATCTAAATCTATGAATGTATCTATTGATGAAAGCTGGAAAGTTCAGCTTCAGGAAGAATTTGAAAAACCCTATTTTAGAAACCTTGTCGCTTTTGTAAAATCAGAATACAGCCAATATACCTGTTACCCGAAAGGAAACCATATCTTTTCAGCGTTTGAGCATTGTCCTTTTCATGCGGTTAAAGTAGTTATTATTGGTCAAGACCCTTATCATGGAGTCAATCAAGCCAATGGGTTATGCTTTTCGGTAAACGAAGGGATAGCGCACCCGCCTTCACTCATCAATATTTTCAGGGAGTTAGAGAGCGACCTGGATATTCCCTACCCGCGCAGTGGCAACCTGGAACGCTGGGCAGACCAGGGAGTGTTGTTGCTCAATGCCATTTTAACGGTTCGGGCGCACCAGGCCGGCAGCCACCAGAATAAGGGATGGGAAGTGTTTACAGATGCTGTTATTCGCATCATTTCTGAAAAAAAAGAAAATATTGTGTTTTTGCTCTGGGGGTCGTATGCTAAAAATAAGGGAAAAATTATAGACCGCCACAAGCATTATGTGTTAGAGTCTGGGCATCCTTCGCCATTGAGCGCTAACCAGGGGTTTTGGTTTGGCAATAAGCATTTTAGCAAAACCAATGTATATTTAGAGAGTATTCATAAAACGCCCATAGAATGGTAGTTTAAGCCTGTCTGTTTTAGGCTGAAGGGGAGGGTTTTAAGATAAAACCTCGAAATGAGCAGTGAAATGCCGTAGGTAAGGCGCTTCATACACTATTTTCATTCCTTTAATTCCGGAGCGTTTTTGATAGGTTTCTATAATTACCTCGGCCACATAATCAATATGACTTTGGGTATAGACCCTGCGGGGAATGGCTAACCGAACTAATTCCATAGGGGGGGAAAGGAGGCGACCGTCTTCGGCATATTTGCCAAACATAACTGAGCCAATTTCTACTGTGCGTATGCCTCCTTCCCGGTAGAGTGCGCAGGCTAAAGCCTGTCCCGGGTATTGGGAAACGGGAATATGGGGTAAAAAGGCTTTGGCATCTAAATATAATGCATGCCCCCCTGTGGGTTTTAAATAGGGAACACCAACGGCTTCTAATTTTTCACCGAGGTAAGCAATGCTCCTGATGCGGTATTGTAAATAACTTTCTTCCAGGATTTCCTTCAATCCAATAGCTATAGCTTCCAAATCTCTCCCTGCCAGGCCGCCATAGGTAGGAAAGCCTTCGGTAATAATCAACACATTCCGAGCGGCTTCGGCGAGGGTTTCATCTTGCATCGCTAAAAAGCCGCCGATATTTGCGAAAGCGTCTTTCTTGGCGCTCATAAGGCACCCATCGGCATACGAAAATAGCTCTTGTGCAATGGCTAAAATAGAGGCGGTTTCATATCCTTTTTCGCGTTGTTTTATAAAATAACAATTCTCTGCAAAACGGCAGGCATCTATATAAAAAGGAATTTTATACCGGGTGCATACCGCTTTCGCCTCTTTAATGTTTTGCAGGCTCACCGGTTGTCCGCCGCCAGAGTTATTGGTAACAGTCATAACAACTAACGGAATGTTTTCGGCGCTGTTGTTTTCAATGAATTTTTCTAAGGCGGCGATATCCATATTCCCTTTGAAGGGGGCTAATAAAGAAGGGTCTTTTCCTTCGGCACAGAGCAAATCAACCCCTTCAGCACCCGAAGCCTCTACATTAGCGCGGGTAGTATCGAAAAGGGTATTGCTAAGGATGTACTTATTTTTACCTCCTTTGAGACTGAAGAGGATTTTTTCGGAAGCGCGCCCCTGGTGAGTGGGGATAATGTATTTCATCCCGGTAATCATGCGCACTACCGACTCAAAATGAAAAAAACTCTCGCTGCCGGCATAGCTTTCATCACCTCTCATAATGCCCGCCCATTGCTCGCTGCTCATGGAGCCGGTGCCGCTATCTGTTAAGAGGTCAATAATAACATCTTTCGCCCGAAGCAGGAAAGGATTGTAATGGGCTTCTTGTAATAAATGAATCCGTTGATAGGCATCGGTAAAATAAATAGGCTCTACGGATTTTATTTTAAAAGGTTCTATAATAGTTTTCATGTAGATACGGAAAATATACTTAAAATGGTTATGAAATTTATGTTTATAGTATTGAAAATCAGTTTTATAAGTAAAATATTAGTAACTTAGAATAACGGGCAAAGGTACAGAAATAGTTAGTATGGGAAAATTGTTTTGGGAGATTTGATGGCGCTATATATAGATTAGATAGATGCTCAATTAGAATAGAAGATTAAAAGTTAAAATAGTGCATGGTGCTACCTGTATTTTTTTGACCTGTAAACTCCTAACCTTTTCATGTGCCCGCGCGCACCCACTCCTGTGTGCGTATGCGAGGTTTTTTTAACTTTTGTAAATCGCTGCCTTTTGGCTTACTGAGAAATGGAGAAAGTTACTGCCTTCAACTGTGTTATGCTTCAAGAGATTAACTTTTCCAAAGTATATTCAATCAGGGCATCGACAGTTTTATATGGGTGAGGGCTAAACTCTCCGGTAACTCTATTGGCTATGATAGCATTGAGGGAGAGCGCCGGATGACCCAAAAGCCTGGCAAGGCCATATATACCTGCGGTCTCCATTTCAAGATTGCTAATGACGGTGCCTTGATATGAAAATTGAGTCATCCGGTCATTTAGCAGAGGGTCTTGCAGTGAAAGTCGCAAGATACGCCCCTGGGGTCCATAAAAACCACTGGCGGTTATGGTAATGCCTTTGTATAGCGCTGCGCTATCTAATTGTTTTTCAAGGATAGGGTCGTTGGCTGCCAGCACAGGGGTAGCTTTTGCCGCGCTCCATTGCGTTTGCTCTATAAAAGCCGCTTCCCAGGCAGAATGCGAGGTATCGTTTAGCTGGTATGATTGCAATAGCCCGGTTATATCTAAGCCATGTGTGCTGAGCAGGAATGAATCTATAGGTATGCGCTCCTGGAGCGAACCAGAAGTGCCTATGCGAATAAGGTTCAGTGGGGTTAATTTTTCTTTTGGGGTACGGGTTTTTAAATCAATATTCACCAGCGCATCTAATTCGTTCATTACAATATCTATATTATCTGTTCCAATGCCGGTAGATATTACAGAGAGTCGTTTTCCTTTGTAAAAACCTGTTTGGGTTTTAAATTCTCGTTTTTGAATGCTCTCCTCAATATGGCTAAAATGCCGTGTAATTCGCTCCACGCGGTCTGGGTCGCCTACAAAAAGAATGGTATCTGCAACCTGTTCTGGTCTCAGGTTCAGGTGATAGATGCTGCCGTCTGGGTTTATAATAAGTTCAGATGCTGGTATGCTCATGTTTATAATTTTAATAGTTTGCCGGCATCGGCATCATACAAAAAATTATATTTTTTGCTTCCTCCCAGGTAGATTTCTTCATCTCTCATAAGGGCATAATAATTTTTGACGCCTTGCCGCACTTCCTCGCCGGTTTTGCTCAACCGTACCGGGTTAAAGGAATGAAAAAGTGGGCGTAGGCGGTCTATCATTTTGTAGTACTGCACCTGGGTATAGCCGTATGGTTTTTCGGTTTGGAGTAGTTGAGCTACTAATTTCTCTTTAGAAGCCGATTTGTGGGTAGCTGCTATAGAAAGTATATCGTTTTCTAATTTATTTAGCCCATTTTTAAGGGAGGGGAAGCGGAGTATATGGGCTTTTATAGCATCGGGGAGGTATTGAAACTGGGAAGAATTGAATTTGGAAAAGGTTTCTAATCGCAGTGGGTTATCACTACAATACAGTTGCCAGATGTAGTCGGCATATTCTATATCATCCGGGCTAAGCCGTAAACGATGAGAATAGCATTTGCGAAGCTGGTCTCCCGAAAGGTCGGCAAGGCTATCCCACGGGCTTTTTCCGTCGCTGTTGCAGATAAGAGTTACGGGGATAGTTTTTTTGCGGTGATGCAGCCAACTCAAGATGGCTATTAGGTTTATATAGCAATAAAGGTTGGTATTGAACCATAGCACAATTTCTCCTGTCTCTTTTTCATTAGAAAGCTGTTGGTATTCGGCTACTATGGAATCTAAAAAATATTTTTTTGTAATCTTATAAAATTTGTGAAGAAAATCGAACCGGGTTTTCCAAAATAACTCGCTTCCTACCTCACTCAGGGTTTTCCCTTCACACAGCATTTCTCGCCAGGTTATAATAGAACCTTCAAACCCCTGTTTTTTTAAAACAGATGTAATTTCATCGCCAGGGGTAATATGAAGGGGTTTCAATTTCATTTAGTGATTATTTTTTACTAATAGAGTGGTAAAATTAAAAAAACATTATTAGCCACCAATTCTTTTTACATGGTATCCTTCTTTTTTGAGAATTTCCATTATTTTTTCTCTATGGTTTCCCTGGATGAGAATTTCCCCATTTTTCACGGTACCACCTACGCCGCATTGGTTTTTAAGATATTTTGCTAATTGGGATAACTCTTTTTCAGTTCCCTGAAATCCTTTTATGAGCGTTGCAGTTTTTCCGTTCCGTCCTTTTTTACTAAAGTGGGCTTCCAGGTACTGATTAGAGGATGAAGGGAGGGGTTCTTGTGTTTCAGCCTCTTTGTGGGTGTGGGTAGAAAACACCAATTTCCCAAGGTCTTCCAGGCTGTGTAAAGTTTGTTCTGGCATAGGGAGAGCAATTATTTTTTTACCAGCCCTAAGTCCACCAGGCGTTCGTGCAGAAATTCGCCTGCTGTTATATCTTCATATAGTTTAGGATGTTCTATATCTATACAACTTTCTAAACAGGTAAGAGGCATATCGCTTACCGGGTGCATAAAGAAGGGAATGGAGTAACGGGAAGCGCCCCATAGTTCTCGCTCTGGGTTTATTACGCGATGAATGGTAGATTTGAGCTTGTTATTAGTGTGGCGGGAAAGCATATCGCCTACATTTATCATCAACTCGTCGGGAGCCGCAATAGCATCTATCCAATCGCCATTATGATTTTGCACCTGCAACCCCTTGCCTTGGGCGCCCATAAGAAGGGTAATAAGGTTTATGTCGCCATGAGCGGCGGCTCGCACAGCATCCTTAGGCTCTTCGGTAATAGGCGGGTAGTGAATGGGGCGCAAAATAGAGTTACCGTTTTTAATCCATTTGTCAAAATAGGTTTCCTCTAAATCTAAGTAAAGCGCTAACGCCCGAAGTACATATTGCCCTGTTTTTTCGAGCATTTGGTAAGCCATTTTGCCTACCTCGTTAAAATGAGGTAGTTCTTTCACCAGCACATTTTTAGGGTATTCTGCCTCCAGCTTAGCATTGTCCTGCACATACTGCCCAAAGTGCCAGAACTCTTTTAAATCTCCAGTTTTTCTGCCTTTGGCGTGTTCTTTCCCAAAAGAGGTATAACCGCGTTGCCCGCCAATGCCCTCTATTTCATAGTTCATTTTTACTTTTAAGGGAAGGTTGAAAAATTTCCTGATTTCATTGTAAAGGTCTTCTACCAAGTCATTGGTGAGGAAATGACCTTTCAACGCCACAAAGCCTATATTTTGGTAGGCATTTCCTATTTCGGTTACAAATTCTTGTTTTTTAACAGGGTTGCCAGATAAAAACTTGCGTAAATCTACGCTGGGTATAGAATTCATTTTCTTAATTGGTTTTACCGTTAGCTGCTATTTGAAAACCAAAGGTAAGAATTTTTTCGTATGTAGGCTATTTCTCTTCTTGTTTGAGAACGTTTACCAATAATACTATCCCGATTATAAAAAATACTCCTAAAAATAATACAGCGTTTCGCATACTGCCGGTGAGCTGGGCTACAAACCCATAGAGGAACATGCCAATAACAATGCCTATTTTTTCGGCTACATCATAGAAACTGAAAAAAGAAGTGGTGTCGGTGGTTTGAGGTAGAAATTTGGAATAGGTGGAGCGGGAGAGAGATTGAATACCCCCCATTACTAACCCTACAAAGCTTGCAGTGATGTAAAATTGCAGAGGGGTAATAATAAAATAAGCATAGCAACAGATAGCTACCCATAATAGGTTAATGACGATGAGTGTTTTTACATTTCCGTATTTTCCGGAGGCTATGGAGGTAGTTATAGCGCCTGCCACTGCTATTAGTTGTATGAGTAGAATGCTAACGATGAGTCCAAACGTGCGCTGGCTGTCATTTTTCCAGGCGAGTTCTTCTTCGGCGAAATAGGTGGCGGCGAGCATCACGGTTTGTACGGCTATGCTATATACAAAAAAAGCGGTTAAATAGCGTTTTAAGAGGGGTGTTTTTTTGAGAATGCGCCATACACCCGCCAATTCCCTGAAGCCGTTGAAGAGGATTTTGCGATGTATGGTTTTTCCTTTGGCGGGTCCTTTGGGAAGGTAACGAAAAGGGTATTGGCTAAAGCCAAGCCACCACAACCCCACTAAGATAAAGGAAATACGGGTGGGCTGCCCGGCGTTGCTAAACCCAAACCACTCAAACTTCATAATCATTACGAGGTTGATGAGGAGAAGAACAACGCTGCCGGCATAGCCCAGGGCATACCCGCGGGCACTCGCCTTATCTTGCTGCTCGGGGAAAGCAATGTCTGGCAGGTAGGAGTTATAAAAAACGAGGCTTCCCCAAAAACCTATCAATCCCAACAGGTACATTGCCAAACTAACGTATATATATTCCAGCGAAAACCAATACAAGCCTATACAGGAAAGGGCGCCGAGGTAACAGAAAAATTTTAGAAAAATGCGTTTATTCCCCAAATAATCGGCAATGCCCGAGAGGAGAGGGGCGATAAAGGAAATAATAAGAAATGCAAGGGCGGTTACATAGCTTATAAGAGGTGCACGGGCTATATACCCTCCCAGGAGGTGTATTTTTTCTATACCGGCATCCCGAAAGAGGGCGCCATAAAAAAGCGGGAAAATAGCTGAGGCAATAACAAGGCTATATACAGAATTTGCCCAGTCATAAAAAGCCCAGGCATAGAGTAGCTTTTTGCTTCCTTTAGGTAGTGGCGTCATGAGTTAGCAGTCTCTTATATGTTATATGTGTAGCGCCCTGTTTTGAGTGGCAGCCAAAGCAGCTTCTTTTACAGCTTCTGAATAGGTGGGGTGGGCATGGCTCATTCGCGCAATGTCCTCGGCGCTGGCTCTAAATTCCATGGCGGTAACAGCTTGTGCAATTATATCGGCAGCGCGGGCGCATATCATGTGAACGCCGAGCACTTCGTCTGTAACACTGTGGGAAAGAATTTTTACAAACCCATCGGTATCTCCGCTGGCGCGTGCGCGCCCAAGCGCCCGTATGGGAAATTGCCCCATTTTGTAGGGAATATTCGCTTCCTTTAACTCTTCTTCTGTTTTGCCTACGGCGGCTACCTCGGGCCAGGTATAAACTACATTAGGAATTAAATTATAATCAATATGAGGTTTTTGTCCTGCCAACAATTCGGCTACTAAGACGCCTTCTTCTTCGGCTTTATGCGCCAGCATGGCGCCGCGCACCACATCCCCTACAGCATATATAGTAGGTATATGGGTTTGCAAACGCTCATTCACCTCTATTTGCCCTTTTTCAGTTGGTTTTATGCCGATAGCTTCCAGATTGAGCCCTTCGGTATAAGGTTTTCTGCCTATCGCCACTAAGCAATAATCGCCTTCGAAAACAACTTCTTCTCCCTTTTTGCCGGTGGCTTTCACAGTAACTGTATTGCCGGCACGCTCTACAGCGTGTACTTTATGACTGAGATGGAAAGCGATGCCTTGTTTTTTTAATACCTTCATGAGTTCTTTACCCAAAGCGCCATCCATTGCGGGGATAATTCTATCCATAAATTCAATAACGCTCACCTCGGCGCCTAACCTTCTGCATACCTGTCCCAGTTCTAACCCTATGACGCCTCCTCCTATGATGAGCAATTTTCGGGGAACTTCTTTCATATTCAACAATTCAGTAGAGGTTATAACCCGTTCTTTATCAAATTTAATAAAAGGCAGCCGGGCAGGCTTAGAACCAGTGGCGATGATGATGTTTTTGGCTTCAACCTGTTCAGAAGTGCCGTCTTTCTTTTTAATAGTTATATGAGTGGTATCGGCAAAACTTCCTACGCCTTCATAAACGGTTATATGGTTTTTATCCATTAAAAATTTTATGCCTGCACAAGTTTGGTCAACCACTGCCTGTTTCCGGACGAGCATCTTTTCCAAGTTTACCTGTATGCCATTGGGAATTTCAATACCATGTTCTGCAAAATGGCTGAGAGCGTCTTCATAATGGTGCGAAGAATCTAAGAGGGCTTTAGAAGGGATGCAGCCAACATTTAAACAGGTTCCTCCCAGCGTAGGGTATTTTTCAATAATGGCGGTTTTCATTCCCAACTGGGCGCAGCGAATGGCGGCTACATATCCCCCGGGGCCGGCGCCTATAACTACTACATCATACTGGTTCATAATGTATAGATTGGTTTTGTGTTGAGTGTTTTCATAAAGAGCAGGCAAAGGTACAAATATACAGGGGAATGATGTTTTAAAAAAAGATACAAAACCGAGTTTGGCTATCTGGTAATAAAATTGTAACATTACACCCTTAAATTTTACATTTTTATGCAAAGTCAGGACATACAACCCCAGCATGTGGAAGACATTCCTATTGTAGAAAATAAAGCCCTCAGCATCTGGGAGGCGCTTATTCCCATAGTAGCCCTGGTGGGTATGTTAGCGTATAATGTGCTGGTAGTGTATAAGGGAGATGCCCTGAATGGGTCTAACCAGTTTATTTTGTTAATGGGAGCTGCGGTGGCGGCTATTATAGGATTTTTAAATAAAGTATCGTATGGGGCGATGTTAGAGGAGGTGGCGAAAAATGTAAAATCTACTACGGGCGCTATCCTGATTTTACTTTTTGTAGGGGCTCTTTCTGGTACATGGCTTATTAGTGGGGTAATTCCTTCTATGATATATTATGGTTTGCAGGTTCTAAATCCTTCTATTTTCTTAGCGGCTTCACTTATAATATGCGCTATCATATCTATAGCTACCGGCAGTAGCTGGACCACATCTGCCACTGTAGGAATAGCTCTGGTAGGTATTGGAAATACACTTGGCATTCCTGTAGGGCTCACAGCCGGCGCTGTAGTTTCCGGGGCATACTTTGGCGATAAAATGTCGCCCCTGAGCGATACTACTAACTTAGCGCCTGCCATGGCAGGTACAGATTTATTTACCCACATACGGTATATGGCGCTTACCACTACTCCTTCTATGTTGCTTACCCTACTTATATTTATTGTTATTGGGCTTACCCTAAACTCTTCCGGAACGCCCGATACCCAAGCTATTTTGGGCGCTATAAAGGAAAAATTTTATATTTCGCCCTGGTTATTTTTAGTCCCTGCCGCAGTTATTTTTATGATTGTGCGAAAAACACAGCCCCTTATTGCGCTCTTTGCGGGTACACTGCTGGGAGGGATATTTGCTATTATTTTTCAACCAGATATTGTTCTTAAAGTTGCAGGAGCCGCTAAGCTAAACTTCCAGGCTGCCTACCAGGGAATTATCAATGCCATTACAGTACAAACTACTATAGAAACCTCTAATACCCGCCTGAACGATTTATTCTCCTCCGGGGGTATGGAAGGGATGCTCAATACCATTTGGCTCATTCTCTGCGCTATGGTGTTTGGCGGTATTATGGAGGCTATCGGGGCGTTGGCTAAGATTACCGAATCGCTCCTGAAATTATTCCATTCTGTATTTGGATTGTTCGCCAGCACCGTAGCCAGTTGCCTGGCATTGAACATAACGGCGTCTGACCAGTACTTAGCGATTGTGATACCTGGAAAAATGTTTGCAAAGGCCTATAAAGATAAGGGATTGGCCCCCGAAAATTTAAGCAGAACGTTAGAAGACTCTGGCACCGTAACCTCGGCATTAGTTCCATGGAATACCTGCGGTGCCTATCAAAGCAGTGTTTTGGGCGTTCCCACGCTAACCTATTTGCCATACGCTTTTTTTAACCTCATTAGCCCTTTTATGACGTTGCTTTTTGCTGCCTTGAATATTAAGATAAGACGGTTACTCAAAAAATAATTATTCTATTTTATAAAATGGATATTTATATTAAATATAAATGTAAGCTGCTGCAACTATATGTTTTAGGATAGTTAGTTTAAATCAGGTACCATACCGCTAATAGTAGTAAGGGCTTACTAATAAGTCTTTAAAACCCTCTACTCATCAGATATTTTTATAATGAAATAAAAAATTAAAATCTTTTTATCGTGTTTATGGAAGCCAAGTTATCATACTTTTGCACCGTAAATAATAATCAAAACCTAAAAAATAAAAAATATGACACTTGTAGGTAAAAAATTTCCGAATTTGAATGTAAATGCCATGAATGAAATGGGCGATACCTTTACAATAAATGTATTGGACGAAGCAGTAAGTAACCATAGAAAAGTGCTGTTATTCTGGTATCCAAAAGATTTTACGTTTGTATGCCCCACTGAATTACACGCCTTTCAAGAAGCGCTCCCCGAGTTTGAAAAACGGAATACTTTGGTTATCGGCGCTTCCTGCGACACGGCAGAAGTGCATTTCGCATGGTTAAACACGCCTAAAGATAATGGTGGCATAGAAGGAGTTACCTACCCTATTTTAGCCGATACCAATCGTAACCTCGCCAACATGCTAAACATTCTAGATATTAGCGAAGAGATTTATAATGAAGATACAGATACCCTGATGTACCAGGGAGATAATGTAACCTACCGCGCTACCTATTTGATTGATGAAACCGGGACGGTTTTTCATGAAAGTATTAACCACATGCCCTTAGGTAGAAATGTACATGAGTTTTTGCGATTGATTGACGCTTATACCCATGTTCAGAGACATGGCGAAGTATGTCCTGCCAACTGGGAAGCCGGGAAAGACGCCATGAAGGCAAACAGAAAAGGCGTAGCCGCTTACCTAAGCACGCATTAATTTTTTGTATATGCTACTCGAATTAGAAACAGATACCTTAGCCAGCCTTATTAAAAATAATGAAACCGTAGTGGTGCAATATTCTGCCTCGTGGTGTGGCAACTGCCGCATTATGAAACCCAAGTTCAAAAAACTGGCAGAAGAAACCACCGGCGCTCTTTTTGTTATGGCAGATGCTGAGAAATTCCCCGAGTCCAGAAAATTAGCGAAGGTAGATAACCTCCCTACCTTCGCTACCTTTAAACATGGAGAATTTGTAAACCAGGTGCAAACCAACAAATTGGAAAACTTAATACAATTAGTCCATGAAGTTACCCATAATTAAACGCCTCACCGAGTTTATAGAAGCAAATGACGCCGACTATGTTATTGAGACTATTGAAACATTAGAAGCCTTAACCGATGTTCCTTCTTTAAAAGAAGAAGACCTAAACCTTATAGGCGAACTCATCTCCAATATGTACGGCGCCTTGGAAGTTAGCGCCCTCATAAAAAATGGCATGGACAAAAAAGAGGCGTTAAATACCTTTATGAAACGGGTGCAAGACGCTATTGACAAATAAACGGGAGAGAGCCAAGAATCAAGAGAACTTGCCCTGAGCGAAGCCGAAGGGAGAGCCAAGAATCAAGAACCGAGATAGCATCGGGAAATAAATCCTACATTTCAAGACACCCATAAAACACATCGTCCCTGAGATTAAAAAGATTGTTTTGTAGATTTTGATAAACAGATTGTTATGTGTTGCTCATTATATTACCCTATCTTTTTTCCAGCCTCTTAATAGTGTCAGCAAAAGACATTAAGGCTCTCGCAGAGAACCCAAAACTCAAAAGCTATTATTGAGTTACCGGGTTATCCTGTCTCAATACGCATATCTCACTACCCACTGTTTTATGTCGCTCCCAAAAGACCCTAAGATTTTCGCAAAAAACACAAAACACAAATGGGTTACCAAGCCATTCTATCTCAATACTTATATCTCACTACCCATATCTCACTACCCACTGTTTTATGTCGCCCCCAAAAGACCCTAAGATTTTCGCAAAGAACACAAAACACAAATGGGTTACCAAGCCATTCTGTCTCAATACTCATATCTCACTACTCACTACTATAAACAGACTTGTTTATCAACTAACATCGCAAAACCTGCATAAAACTGTATCTTTGTTTCCTCAAACTATAAACTAACCTCATCTCATTATGACTGGTACTGTTGAACGTGTGAAATGCCTCATAATAGGTTCTGGCCCCGCCGGCTACACCGCCGCCATTTATGCCGCCCGCGCCGATTTAAAACCCGTGCTTTACACCGGGCTGGAGCCTGGCGGGCAACTTACCACTACTACCGAAGTAGAGAATTTTCCCGGCTACCCCGAGGGAATAGATGGCCCTACCATGATGCTTCAACTTCAACAACAGGCAGAACGTTTTGAAACCGATGTACGCATAGGAATGGCTACCGCCGTTTCCTTCAGCCAGAAAGTGGGAGGGCTTCATAAAGTAACTATTGACGATACAAAAGAAGTAGAAGCCCAAACCGTTATCATCGCCACCGGCGCTTCCGCCAAATACTTAGGATTGCCCAGCGAACAACGCCTTCGCGGCGGGGGCGTATCTGCCTGCGCCGTGTGCGATGGGTTTTTCTACAAAGGGCAAGACGTAGCCATTGTAGGCGGCGGCGATACTGCAGCCGAAGAAGCTACCTACCTCGCCAACATCTGTAGCAACGTAACCATGCTGGTACGGGGCGATGCCATGCGCGCGTCGAAAGCCATGCAGCACCGCGTAAATAATACACCCAATTTAGAAGTGCGCTACAATACCCAGGTAGAAGAGGTTTTGGGAGACAAGATAGTAGAGGGTTTAAAAATCTTAAACAGCAAAACCGGCGAAAAAGAAACACTAAAAATTACCGGTCTATTCCTCGCCATAGGCCATACCCCTAACACAGCCCTTTTTAAAGGGCAGTTAGATATGGATGCCACCGGTTACATACTAACCCAGGGAAAAACCACTCACACCAACAAACCCGGCGTATTTGCCTGCGGAGATGTCCAGGACAAAGTCTATCGGCAGGCTGTTACCGCTGCCGGAACCGGTTGTATGGCGGCTTTAGACGCCGAGCGCTATTTGGCTGAAGTAGGAGTTTCGTAAACTTCATTACCACACATGCCATTTTTTTAAAGTAAGTTTTCTTTACGGAATCACTTCTCTATTTTTTGTGTTACTTTTATTACAATCTGGTAAACAAATAGTTACAGTGAGCTCAGCAAGTTATTTCCCCGCCCAATATGCTGATAAATCCCTTAGAGCCCATAACTTTTTTTACTAAAAAATAGATTTTATTGTGTAGATACCAGTAAATAGTATAAATTTACCCCCAGCTAATTCAAAAATCAAAGTTTATGAAGGGTAAAATCTTTATTCTATTCCTGCTTTTTATTACTACAATATCCTACGCACAAACCATTACCGGGAAGGTTTCCGATGCTTTAAAAGAACCTTTAATCGGGGTATCGGTTGTAGTAGAAGGCAAGCGAATAGGAACCACTACCGATTTTGATGGTAACTACACCATCAGCGCCAAACGAGGCGATGTTCTCAAATTCACCTACGTAGGCCTACAAACCAAAACGGTTACGGTAGGCGCCGATACCGTGATAAATGTAACGATGGAAGAAGATGCCACAGCATTGAATGAGGTGGTAATTACTGCATTGGGGATTAAAAAAGCCAAGCGCTCCGTAGGATATTCTGTCCAGGAACTCGGCGCAGACCAAATAGCCCGCGAAGGAAGCCAGGATGTGCTCAGCGCCCTGCAAGGCAAAATAGCCGGGGTTACCATAAATGCAACGGGTGGCGCCGCCGGAGCCGGATCTAACATCCTTATCCGCGGTGTTACCTCCCTCAACGCATCGGGAGACAACCAGCCCTTATTTGTGGTAGATGGCGTTCCCATCAGTAACCTTGCCACTTCCGGGAGCGTACTGCCCAGCACAGGCTCCAATTCCCCTTCCTCTTCCGAGCAGTTTTCTTACACCAACCGGGGAGCCGATATTAACCCAGACGATATTGAAACCATCTCTGTCCTTAAAGGACCTGCTGCTACCGCACTATACGGACTGCGCGCTGCCAACGGGGTGGTGCTCATTACTACCAAACGCGGCAAAAGCGGGCAAATGCAATTTAACTTTAGAACTTCGGCAGGATGGAGCGAGGTAGGCAAAACCCCCGAAGTGCAAACCCGCTGGCGCGAAGGCTTCAGTGGCGTAGCCATTTCATCCGATGACCCTGCCGCTCCTACCGGTTACAGCTATGCCCCCGGCAACACCTTTGGTTTTTGGTCTTTTGGACCAGAATACGGGCCCAACGACCGGTTTTATAACAATTTCAGGGACTTTTTCCGCAAAGGCTTTTCTTCTTCCAATACTTTAAATGTAAATGGAGGCGGGAAAAACTATACCTACTTTGGTTCTATTTCCCGTTCCGATGAAGATGGTATTGTGCCCAACACATTTTTCTCCAGAACCACTGCCAAACTCTCCGGAATCGTAAACATAAGCGAGAAATTTTCCGTAGAACCTTCGGTTTCATACATTCTCTCTGATGGACGGCTACCCAACGGGGGCGATAAATCAATAATGAGTTCGCTTTCCTACTGGTCGCCTACCATCAACGTAAATGATTACCTCACTGTAAACGGAACCGAGAAAAACTATTCTAACGGCGTGGTGGACAATCCCCGTTATTTTGCCGAAGTAAGCGCCTTAGACAGCCGCGTAAACCGGTTGCTGGGAAATATTAAATTCAATTACAACATCACCAACTGGTTGAATGTGCAGTACCAACTGGGTATTGACAATTACCACGATAACCGGGTGCGGTTTGTTCCCCCCGATGTAGATGCCGGCACAGCGGTACAAGGATTTATTGTACACCAGGGCATTAACTACAACGAGCTTACTTCTAACTTATTTGTAACCCTCAGCAGAGATTTCAACGAAAATTTAAAAGGCTCTTTCCTCGTTGGAAACCAGGTTACCGATATTGAAACCCGCTCCTTATTAAGTCGGGCAGAAGGATTAGACCCTACTGACCTGAAGAATTTTGAAGCGGCTACTAACTTTTTCGGAGACCGCCGGAATACCGAGCGAAACCTCTCTGGTGTTTTTGGTGACCTTCGGTTAGAATACAAAAATACCCTCTTTTTGAGCGTTACCGGGCGAAACGACTGGTCTTCTACCTTGCCCAAAGCCAACCGCAGTTTCTTTTATCCCTCTGCCAGCTTGAGCTATGTGCTTTCTCAAACCCTGGCAGATACCGATAACCTGCCCGGGTTTCTAAACTTTGCGAAACTACGAGCCTCGTATGCCGAGGTGGGTAAAGATGCCGGTGTATATCTTACCGGGATTTATTACGACCAACCTTCTAACTTCCCCTTTGGAGAGGTAGATGGTTTTTCCCAAGACTCTAATGGAGGCTCTGATAAGCTAAAGCCCGAGCGAACCGCCGGGTTAGAGTTTGGCGGCGAATTCCGCTTTCTCCAAAATCGATTTGGCTTTGACCTCACTTATTACCAACAAAACAGTAAAGACCAGATTTTTAACGTTCCGGCGCCGCAAAGCTCTGGTTTTGATAGCTTTACCCTCAATACCGGTGAAGTAGTGAACCGGGGGTGGGAAGTATTGGTAAATGGCACCCCTTTGAAAACTTCCAACTTTAGTTGGGACCTTACGCTAAACTGGTCGAAAGTAAAAGGAGAAGTGCTTTCCCTCCCCGAACAAATTGATGAAGTTGTTTTTGCAGACAGCGGCTTTGGCGTTGTCTCAAAATTAGTAGTAGGAGGCTCTCCCGGCGACTTGTATGGTTTTACCTATTCGTATGACGAAAATGGAAATCGCATTATCGCAGCCAATGGTTTTCCTTTAATTAATACCAGTCAGCAGGTAAAGGTAGGAAATGCCTTCCCCGACTGGTTGGGCAGTGTGCAAAGCAGTTTCAACTGGAAAGGACTTTCCCTCTCCTTTTTGGTAGAGCGCAAGGAGGGAGGCGATGCCTATGACTCCGGGCAGCGAAACGGGCTTCGGAACGGGGTGTTAAAAATTACCGAGTTCCGCAACGAGGAAATGGTTTTTGAAGGCGTTCTGGCAGATGGTACGCCCAACACCACACCCGTAAACATTACCCAAAACTATTACCGGAGCGCTTCCATCTATAACCGCGCTTCCGAAATCTTGGTGCAGGATACCTCCTGGTGGCGGTTGCGAAATGTAACCCTTTCGTATGAGTTGCCTTCTAAATTGATAGATAACACCGGGATAGACCGGATTTTCCTGAATTTTACGGGCACTAACCTATGGTTAAAAACCGATTTCAGGGGCTACGACCCGGAAGGAACTCAGTTTAGTGCCGGCACCAATGCCTATGGGTTCACCGGGCTCAACATTCCCAATACAAAAAGTTACTTTTTTGGCATTAACTTAAATTTTTAAAATCATGAAGAATTTAAAATATAGCTTATTGGCAGCCCTTTCCATCCTATTTATAGGATGTGATAGTTTCCTGGATGATAACATAGACCCCAACAAATCGGTATTAGAAGACCTGAAACCTTCTGATATGTTGCCTACTTCTATTTACTACACCTCACAGGCTCATTACAATGTCTCGTTTAGTGTATGCCAGTACTCCCAGCAATTAGCCTCGTACTTTACCCCGGGGCCCGACACGCAGGAAGAAATCCAGATTTCCGGCGCATGGGGGCTCATTTATTCCGGCGCTCTTTCCGATATAAAAGCGTTGTCTATCCTGGCAGAGCGCGACAAATCTGCTCATTACCAGGGCATTGCTATGATACTCCGGGCTACTAATCTGGCGCTGGCTACCGACCAATGGGGCGATGTGCCGGCTTCTGCGGCTACTTTGGGAGAGGCCGATTTTAATCCCTCTTTTGATGCCCAGGAAGATGTGTACACCCTGGTAAATACTCTCCTTGATGATGCTATTGAGTTGTTGAGCGGGCCTGATAATTCTGGTTTAACGATTGGGGAAGATGATATTATTTATGGAGGAAATATAGACCGGTGGATAAAGGCTGCATATTCCCTGAAGGCTCGTTATTCGCTGCACCTCACCGAAATAAACCAAACCCAGGCGGTAGCCGGTGCGCTGGCGAACCTGGCGAATGCTTTTGAGGGTAACCAGGACGATTTTCAACTGGTTTATAATGACCGGAATTTTAACCCATGGAATGCAGGCGTGGTGCTGCCCAATAATACCGGGAACCGCTCTGTGTTACTTTCTGACCAATTGGTGAGTTTAATGAATGGCACTTCCTTTCCGTTTGCTGCTATAACAGTAGATCCCCGGTTAGCGCTTATCTCTACCATTAACGGAACTACCGAACTGGTTTACACCGGGGCGGTAAATGGCACCGGTGGCAGGGATGTGGCGGGAGCATCGGCTACAGCAGATTTGGGAGCGAGTGATTTTTATTCTTCTCAAACGGCTCCTTTGATTATGGTGAGCTATTCTGAGCAGAAATTTATTGAGGCAGAAGCACTCTTCTTGCAAAACGGAGGTACTGCCACCTCAGTAGGGAGCACGGTAGGAGCCTATAACGCTTATATAGACGGAATACGGGCGAATATGGATAAAATAGGCGTGCCTGCCGCCGACAGGGATGCGTACCTTGCGGATGCTTCTGTAGCGGTTGGGCCGGATAATTTAATGCTCGCGCATATTATGCGCGAAAAAACCATCGCTACATTTTTAAGCCCTGAGTCTTTTGTGGACTTGCGCCGCTATGATTTTGACCCAAATGTGTTTATTGGCTTAACCTTGCCCGCCAACCATGAAGATTCTCTAAACGGGCAATGGGCGCGACGGGCGCAATATCCTTCTTCTGAACAAACCCGCAACGGGGCAGAGGTGGCTAAGGTGAGACAGGAATCTAACGTAGGTGTTTGGTGGGATGCGAATTAACGGTATTTGCCAACTCTATAATATCTTTTTCAGTATGATGAGCGCTCAAAACAATTCGGTTTAGGGCGCTCTCTTTTTCATTGGGATAGCTGAAATGTGTTACAATGATGGCGTGTTCCAGCAGGTATTTTGTTAGCGTTTCGTCTGCGTAGGAAAAAGCGGGGTGGTTTTTCACGTGTTGGAAAGGAGTTACCGGATGTGTTTTTTCTTTGAACAACTCTATGTTACCGGTGAGTAGTTGGCGTTTTTCTTCGTAAATGGTTTGAGCATCTAATAAAGTGGCTATAGCATGAGGTGCAGCTGGGCTGGCTGCTATAAACCCATTTGTTTGCGCAAGTTTTTCCATGCGAGAAATGCTCCCTGCAATCATTCCTGCCTGTACGCCAAATCCTTTGCCTAAGGAGCCGCACACTATTAACTCTTGTACGGGCAATTCCCGGAGCGCACCATAGGCGCCTCCGCCGCGCGCACCTAATACGCCCAGCCCGTGAGAGTCATCGGCTACCAAAATAATTTCCTGGAGAGGCATATCGTCCAAAAGATGTATATTGGGATAAGCATCTTCCTTAAAATCAATAGTATCTATATAAACAACAGGTGTTTCGGGAGACTGGTTGGTAAAATGCTGGTGCAAGGCTGCCCGAAATTCTGGGAGGGTACGGTAGTTTTTACTGTAGGGTTGGCGCAGGGCGGGGTGTGCAGAGGGGGCGTAAAAGGCTTTGTAATTGGGTTGACTGAAATAGGCGCTTACTAACTGGCCTGCCATGTAGCCGGAAGAAAGGGTTATGCAGGCGGGGCTGCCAAGTAAACGGGCTAAAAGAGCCTCTGCCTCTTCGTAGAGGGTAAAACGGATATTGGCTTTCCGGGAGGCGGTGTAGCTAACGCCATAGTTTTCTACATTTTTTACAACTATTTTTCGGAATGCGGCATCGGTTTGTAGTCCCAGGTAAGCGGTCCCACCAAAATAGGTATAGGTTTTTCCAAGGTGTTCTATAATTCTGCCCGGGAAGGTATTTACGGGAAATATCATACCAGGAGCGTTACGCCGGTGCCGGGAACAGTTGGGAAAATCACCTTGCCGTCCCCGAGAATTTTCACCCCGGCGGCAATATCAGTTTTTAAGAGCATCGCCCCGTCCATGTCCACATAATCTAATTGAGGAAGAAGCTGGGCGATGGCAGAAATGCCCACGGTAGATTCAGTCATACAGCCCACCATTACCTTCAATCCCAATTCTTTTGCTTTTTTAATCATCCGCCGGGCAGGAGTAAGCCCGCCACACTTGGTGAGCTTAATGTTGATGCCATGAAAATAGCCATCACAGGCGGCTACATCTTCTTCTACCAGGCAACTTTCGTCTGCCACCAGGGGGAGAGTGCTGGCTGCCATCACTGCTTTCATGCTTTCTTTTTGGGAGGCGGGGAGGGGTTGTTCAATAAACTCTACACCCAATTTTTTCAACTCAAAAGAATTTCGGATGGTTTCTTCGGCTCCCCAGGCGCCGTTGGCATCTACCCGGAAAACAGCATCGGTAACTTCTCGTAGCTTTTTCACAATACTAATATCGTCATGCGTTCCAAGTTTTATTTTATAAATGGGCCAGGGTTTTTCCTTTATTTTTTCAATCATTTTCTCTTTAGCCGCCAGCCCGATGGTGTAATTGGTAATAGGGTAGGAGGTTATGCTTTGCCCCCAGAGTTCATGAAGGGGCTTGCCCTCGAGCTTTCCTGCTAAATCGTTATAAGCCATATCTAAGGCGCAAATAGCAAAGTTAGAAAGGGGGAGGGAGGTTAAAAACCGGTGAAAATTTTCGGGGGTTGTATGGGGATGGGCTTCCAGTTGATTTTTCAGAGCCTGTATCTCCTTCATCATTCCACTCAAAGTAATGTTGTAATAGGGATTAGATGTAGCTTCTCCGTAACCGGTGCACCCATTTAGGGTAAGAGCTACAATGAGGGTATCCTGGAAATCGTGCGACTCGCGGGAGATGGTGAAGGTGTGCCGGAGTTCTAATTGCTGGGGGATGAGTTGGAGGTGCATGTAGTATTTATAAATATAATTTATTTTAATAGTTGCCGGGAAATCCAATCTGTTACTAAGTGTAAGGCAACCGGGGAAAATGTTTGCTCAATCGTACCATACTCATTAGGTAAGCCGGTATTGCATTCTTGAAAAAGGTGGTTGAGGTTTGGTAATTCTTTAAGGGTACTGTTTTTATTACCTGATTTTGCTAATGCTTTTCTAATAGCGTCTAAATTTTCTTTTGCCGGAACCTGCAAGTCCTTTTCCCCATTAATAGCTAATACCGGGCATTTCACTTTTTGTAAATTTTTTGCTGGATTGTGTTTCATGAAATATTGCATCCAGGGGTTTGTAAGTTGGTTGATTTGGGAATTTAATTTTTCCTGGTTGATTTCCTGGTGTGTGCCGGCGGGCGATTTTTGCTTTAAATAATCGGTAACTTCAGTTTTTAATTTTTCTTGATTAGTAGATTTCATTATTATGTCAAAAATTCCTTTATTCAAGGTTATAGACTTTTTTAAAATCGTATCGTTAATTCCTGAAGCGGCTCCAATTCGTTCCTGTTGTAACAACAATAGCTCATTTCCCGGGATTCCTGGCGCTGCCAATAATATGATACAATATATGTTTTTCAGGGTTGTGGCCACCATAGGAGCAATTATGCCGCCTTCGCTATGCCCTATTAGCCCTATTTTAGTTTTATTTATTTCTGGCCGGGTCTCCAGGTATGTAACGGCTGCTTCTACGTCTTTGGCAAAATCTAATGAGGTTGCTGCACTAAAATCTCCTCCCGAATCTCCTACTCCTCTGTCATCAAATCTCAATACAGCAATTCCATGTTTTGTTAAATGGTCTGCTAAAACCAGAAAAGGTTTATGCCCGCCTACCTCCTCGTTTCTGTTTTGAGGGCCGCTGCCGCTTATTAAAATCACAGCAGGGTAATTCCCTTCTCTTTTTGGCAATGTTAGCGTTCCTGCTAATGTTATTCCTGCTTTTTTATTTATAAAAGTAATATCTTCAGAATAATACGGGTAAGGTTTTACAGGTTCTTGGGTTCTTACACTTTTTTCTTTCTCAAATTCCTGACGCGATAAATTCATAGGAAAAGATTGCCCGGCTTGTTTAAAAGTACCAGTGATTATACTATCGCTTGCTTTTCCCTCATATTCAACTCCTAAGTTTTGTATAAATAGCTTCAAAACTGAACTTTCAAAACTTGTAGTAGTTACCGGAATTCCTTTGGCACCTTGGTCGGGACTATCCATAGTGGAGTTGTATCCATTTTCTGTTTTAGCTATATTGAATACAACTCTTAGTTTTATTCCCCGGGCGCTTAAAATCCCATTCCATTGGCCTGTAATGCCTTGCCCGTAAGTGGAGATATATATAAGGAATATTACTAAAGTAATAGGTTTTAACATTTTTTAGTCTAAAAGATTAAAATAGTAACTGTTTTGAGTATTTATATGGCTGTTTCAATTTACCCGACTTCATTTTTATCAACTATACTCCAATCTTTTTAATTTCCTTGTTTTTTATATAGAATCTCGCTCCTATAAAAATATTGAGCAGAACTAAAGGTTTTGGCTATAGTCTATTTTTTATTGTTTTTTATACAATACTGCATTTCCTGCAAATTTATTGAGGTTTATTTTAGGGGTATTATATAAATATACTTCAACATCATCTGAAGCTTCTATGGTAATGTTGTTGGCGGCGTTTACATAGCAATCTACCTTGCTTTCGGCTACGAGACTGCATTGGTTAGCTATAAAAGCTTCGCCTGAATAAGAGGCGCTATTGTCTAACCGGAGGGAAAGGTAATTGGCGGAACCACTTATTTTAGCCTCACTTTTCTGGTACATATCTATTTTACAGTCCCCGATGTTGCCGGTTGCTTTTATTCTGGCATCTTCATTTACTACAAAAGTGGCATTTTTGGCTTTCAGGGTAAGTTCTGCTTTGCTTTTTTCAGAACCGGTGAATTTGAACTCATCGGCTTGCAGGGTGAGGTATAGCTTGGCGGAGTTGGTGGCGCTTAGGGTGAGTTTTTTCAAATTTAAGTCGGACAGGGAACGGATAACCGCATCTTCGCGGGCGACTATAGACACGAGTTCGCCCGTATGGTAAATCCTGATTTTCAAGGTTTTGCTGGACGTAATTTGTTTAGAGGTCTGAACAGTAAGAAGCCCGTTGAAGGAAAGAAAATGAATTACCTCATGGAGGTTTTCGTCGGCCTCTACTTCTATCATTGGGTTTTCTCCTTGTACGAGAGATACTTCCAGGTCTTCGCCAATGTCTATTGAGCCGAATAGTTCAATAGGGGTTTGCACTAATTTTACATTTCGGTTTCCCTTTATTTTCTCTTTGTTTTGGGCATGTGCAGTCATGGTTATTATACAGAGAAGCGTGGTGGTAAAGATGGCTATTCTCATACGTATTTTAGTTTGTTGTGGACAAATATACTAAAAAAGTTATGGTTGCAGGCTATGTGGTGGTGGTGAGATGAAAAAGAAAAAACCACCGGGAGGGTGGTTTTGCAGACGGGGTGTGAGCGCGTATGTGTGCGTGGGCTTTGGATTGGACTGTGGTTATGGCGCTGGAAACTACAGATTTATTTTTGAGAAGGGCTGGAATGGGCTTTGTTTACTATTTTCCCGCCGCTGCTGCGTTGAAAGGTTACTTTTCCGGTAGCATGAACTACGATGTCTGCACCACTGCTAACTCTGGCGGTACAATCTTCTGTGTAGAGGGAACCAGCGTTGATATCGCTGCCGCTGCTGGCTGCGGCTCTTAAAGAAGTAGCACTTCCGGAAATGTTTATGTCTGCACCGCTGCTGGTGTTGCAGGTTATTTCATTGGCTTCTGCCCGAATGGTGAGGTCTGACCCGCTACTTGCCTGTAGCTCTAACAGGTCTGTTTTAATAACATCTGTACTTTCCATATCGGCTCCGCTGGATGTTTGCAGGAGGGTGATATTGGGAAGACTCACATATATTTTTTTGGAACGGCTTTTTCCAATAGGTTTTTCGGCGTGAATGTGGAGCCTGTCATCTGAGGTATCGGTGCGAATGAGGTCTATGATGTTTTCATCGGCTTCTACGGTAAGGGAGGCTTGGTTGCTTTGAGTAATATATACATCTAATCCTTCAGATGCTTTTATTTCGGTAATGGTTTCGGGCAAGTCCCGGTTCTCGGTAACTACATTGCCGTTTCCTCTTTTGCCGCCTGCCAGGTTTTCAAAATAGCAGGAGGTGAAAAATAAAGAGGCCATAAGGGTTACGATAATTTTTGCTAAGGTTGTCATGGTTTCTGTTTTTTAGATTTTTATTAGGTTGAATGTTACTATTTTGTCTGTCTTGTTTCTTTTTGTTCTTTGTTCTTTGTTCTTTGTTCTTTGTTCTTTGTTCTTTGTTCTTTGTTCTTTGTT
>CAYLNL010000009.1:58953-95634 GCA_964385175.1 uncultured Flavobacteriaceae bacterium
CTTGTTTCTATTTTAACCGCTAAGGGTGTAAAGATGTTCGTATCAATTTTGAATTTATGATTCTGAATGTATTGTTTCACCGGGTTTTCTTTATCTGTATCCCATTCTTATCAATGGTCATTTGGTAGCTTTTATTGTTGTGCTTTCCCATGTCTATATTTACCCCGTCTTCATCAGCATTAAAGCTATTATCAGTATCACTCTCATCATTTAAACAATCTAAACACTCCAATTTGCCGGCATCATTCATTTTCCATAAATGATTCGTAATCTTACTATTGTAATACTGGCGGTTAGTTGTAATGCTGCTTCGTATATGCCCCCGCAAGCTGCTATCTAATTTAATGGTTGCTCCTGCCGGGATATAGAGGGTGAGATACACTTCCTGGTTTCTGTATTTATTTTCATAGCCAGTGGTTAAAAAATTGTCCAATAGCAGCGTATCTCCCTCCGTGGCATACTGATATAATATATTTGCAGCTCGCTCCCGGGCGTTTTTATAATTGTTTCCTTCGGCTTCTTTTCTAATTTTTATGTAAGGAATAGTATCTTGGGAAGGTTTTATTGTGAGCCGAACTTTTTCGGAATATATTTTTTTAGTATCATTCTCGTCAGTGAGAATGTCAAACTCTGAGTGATTGTAGAAACGCCCGTCTTTGTTTTTCAATTCGGCCATGGTTATAGTAAGTGTATCGGCGGTACGGAAGGGAAGGGGCTGAGTTTGTGTAACGCTCTCGTTGTAGGCGTGTTCTGAAAATTCTCGTACCCCTATGGAGATAAGTGCCATGAGGGCGATTAGCCACAAACCTAATAAGGTATATTTGGCGATTCTTCCCATAGATTTTAAGTTGGTTACCAGGATTTTCAGCCCTAAGTAGAAGAGGAAGAAAAAGGGTATGCCAACGGCTGTGAAAATGATGAGGGAAAGTAGCCACATGGGTAAACCGGTGGTATTTACTACTACTATAAAATCGCTCCAGGGGGTGGTCATGAAATCGAAAGTACCCACTGTAAATAAGGCAATAAACAAGGCTATGAGGGTACTGGCGGTAACGATAATGAGGATGATGCCGATGGCTTTGGCAAAGATTTTAACTATCAGGGTTATAATTTCTGCAATGGCATCGAAAAAGGCCGCCCAGGCGGAGCGCGCTTTCTTCCCTACTTTTTCATAGTCTATATTTTTAATAGACTCGGCTACATTGTCTAAGCCTTCTTTTACTTTTTTTTCAATATTGCTTAGATTCACCGGCTCGCCTCTCATTTCTAACTTCTGGGCATTGGTAGCTGCTTCGGGAACCAATATCCAGAAGAGAATATAGGCTAATAGCCCAAACCCGGAGAAGATGGTAAATAAGATGAATAACAATCGTATCCAAAGTACATCTACGCCTAAGTAATAACTCATGCCGGCGCATACACCTCCTATATATTTATTTTCGGTATCGCGGTAGAGCCGTTTGTTGGTCTTGCCGTAGGAAGGATTGTTATGGGCTTTAGAGGGGTTTTCAAAAATGGCCTCGTCCACCAAATAATCTTCAGGCTGCCCCATGATGCGGATTACTTCTTCTACTTCTTTCATCCCGATTACTTGCCGGTCGTGTTGAATTTTTTCAGCGAACAATTCGGCGATACGGGCTTCCACATCGGCTATAATTTCATCTCTGCCCTGCTCACTGGTGAAGGAGCGTTTTATAACATCTAAATAGCGTTGCAATTTAAGGTAGGCGTCTTCGTCAATATGAAAAAACGTTCCTGCCAAGTTTATATTTACAGTCTTATTCATGATTGATAGGTTTATGGTTCGTTACTAAGTTTACAGCATTTTTTAAGTCTATCCAGGTAGCGTGAAGCTCTCCCAGGAAAATTTTCCCCGTTTCAGTAAGAGTGTAATATTTTCGGGGTGGGCCAGAAGTAGATTCTTCCCAGCGATAATTGAGCAACCCGTCATTTTTGAGCCTTGTGAGCAGGGGATAGACGGTTCCTTCTACCACCAGCATTTTAGCTTCCTTGAGTGTCTCTAATATTTCAGAGGCATACTTGTCTGTATCCTGCAAAATAGATAAGATACAATACTCCAGGACTCCTTTGCGCATCTGCGCTTTTGTGTTTTCTATATTCATAGGTTCCTGTTTTTATTTTATAAATTTTATAGTCAATGGGTAACGATAGGCTATCCCTTCATTAGCCCGTATAGCAGCTATAATGGTACAAAATACATCTATTACAAAAATTCCCAACCCTATAATTCCTACTATACCCAGATACCATAATCCACTGCCCAGGCTAAAAATATCGTCTATATCTACATGAATCTGATGAGTGTTATGCCGTAAAATATCAATTACGTCAATCACATTCCAGGCAGTCATAAGAAAGAAAGGAATGCTAATGAGCCCCAATACAATACTATACAACAACAGGCTTACCTGGAAGTTTAGCGCTTGTTTGCCATTGTAATCTACAAATTCTGACTGATTTTTATTAGATATCCATAATACGAGTGGAACGATAAAGTTTCCAAATGGAATGAAATACTTAGAGAAGGTGGAAATATGAATAAGAGAACTTATTGTTTTGTGATGCTTTTCTATGGGTGTTTCCATAACCTACTATTTTTTTATGCAAATATACTGTTGAAAAAAAGTACTATGCAATACAAGGTATTATAATTTAACTTATATTTAACATTTATAACTATTGTACAGAAGGGTGAACATATTTAAAAAAAACCAAGCTGGTAGGGAATAATAGCGAAACCAAGCCTGTTATGTAAACATCTACCTCCTTATCTTATATTTGTACAAACATTCTGAAATGAAATACACCTGCATTCTTTTTACCTGGTTGTGTGCGCTCACGGGTGCGATTGCCCAGGAAACTCTTTCTACCGCTTATTTAGAAGACCAATTTTATGCAGGAATTACCTATAATCTTCTTCTTGAGAAACCTGCGGATGTATCTCAAACCAATTTTTCTAACGGTGTTCAGCTGGGGTATATACGAGATATTCCCCTAAATCCCCGCGGAAATAAGGGTTTGGGGGTGGGGTTTGGGTATGCTGTAGATTCTTACTATACAAACCTGCGAGCCTCCAGGGTAGGGGGTATGGTTACTTATGAAACCATAGCACCCGGTGTTTCTTACAAGCGCAATAAACTGGAAATTCATTCTGTGGAAATGCCTGTTGAATTCAGGTGGCGTACCTCTACTGCAGAATCCTATAAATTTTGGCGTATCTATACCGGTATAAAACTTAGTTACGCATTCGCCAACGCTTCAAAATATATAGAATCTCAGCAAAAAGATAAATTTTTTAACCCAGATGTACGCCGTTTTCAGTATGGGTGCTATCTGAGCGTGGGCTATAATACCTGGAATTTCTATGCTAACTATCAAATTACCCCTCTTTTTAAAGACTCTGTTATCACCACCTCTGGCAATGCAGTATCCATGCACGCCCTTAAAATAGGGCTGTTGTTTTATATTTTATAAGTATAATTCTCAATTAAGATACCTCATACCGCCAGCCAAAAGCATCGGTCGCCCGGTTGTATTGGATATCCATAATGGCATTTTTTAATATCTCTGCGTATGACTGTACCTGTGCAGATAGTTCATACACCTTTCCTTTATAGCCAAAAGCCGCTACCGGGTTAACCACGGCAGCCGTGCCACTCCCAAAAATCTCCAGGAGCGTTCCCGCCTCCCATGCCTGTAATAACTCATGCACGGTTACCGGGCGCACCTCTGTTTCTATACCTTTGCGGGCAGCCAATTCTAATATGCTTTTTCGTGTAACCCCATCTAAAATACGGTCATTGGCAGGAGTGGTAACCAGTTTATTCCCGAAACGGAAAAAAATATTCATTGTCCCGGCCTCCTCCAGGTATTTATGCGTACTGGCATCAGTCCACAACACCTGTTGAAACCCTTCTTCTATAGCCAGTTGGGTAGGGTAGAACTGCCCTGCATAATTACCCGCCGCCTTTGCAAAACCAATACCCCCATCAGCCGCACGGCTATACTGCTCCTCAATTTTTATGCGGATAGGTTTTGCATAGTATGCCTGAACCGGAGAGCAAATGATAATAAATTTATACGCATTTGCAGCGGTTGCCAGGATAGTAGGCTGTGTAGCAATCATAAACGGGCGAATATAGAGCGAATTCCCTTTTCCTTTTTTAATCCATTCTCTATCCAGGTGAAGCAATGCCCGAAGGCCCTCAAAAAAAACCGCTTCCGGGAGTTCTGGCATCGCCAGCCGTTTTGCCGAAACATTCAGCCGTTTGAGATTTTCTTCCGGGCGAAAAAGCCATACCCTGTCTTCTTCATCCTTATACGCCTTCATCCCTTCAAATATTGCCTGCCCATAATGGAAAACCCTTGCTGACGGCTCTAATTGTATAGGTTGGTAAGGAACTATCCGGGAAATATCCCAGTTACCCCGCTCATAATCGCAAACCAGCATGTGGTCTGTAAAAACCGTTCCGAAAGACAGGTTTTCAAAATTTACCTCATGAATGCGGGAAGCTTTCGCCCGCTCTATGTCAATAGCTACTATTTCGTTTTTCATAATCACCGAAATTTTTTTGCGAAAATAATCAATTTAAACTGTTTCTATCTCCCAAAAAATAATTTTCTTTGCACCCACATATACACATAACCTATAAAACAAATAGTATGAAAAAATATCTCATTCTCATAACAACCCTTTCGCTACTCGCTGCCTGTAAAAGAGAAGCCAAACAAGAGCCTCAAACCCCGGAAAAAAACTACCAGTCATACGGAGCCAGCATATCGCCCGATGACGCCATGTCAGTATCTCAACTCGCCCAACTATACGCCACCCTGAAAGCGGGCGATTCTGTTACAGCCAAATTCACCGGCGATATAGAAAAAGTATGCCAGAAAAAAGGATGCTGGTTCACCGTACAATTAGATGAAAAACAAACCCTCATGGTGCGTTTCAAAGACTACGGGTTTTTTATTCCCAAAGATGTGGCTACCCGTGGAGCAATAGTAGAAGGTATAGCCTTTTTGCGCGAAACTTCTGTAGCCGAGCTACAGCACTTTGCGCAGGACGCCGGGAAACCGCAGGCAGAAATAGACGCTATTACCCAGCCTAAGTGGGAAATTGCCTTTGAAGCCTCTGGGTTGCTCATAGAAAAATAAGTGCTATTCGCACAAACTAACCCCGTTTCCCAAGGGCTCAACCTTTCCCCAAAAACAAACAGGGTATAAATTTCCTATGCGCCGCCAATTCCTCCTCACTGCCGATGGCTCTCCTACTCTATACCTGCCCGATTGGGATGAGACCTATCACTCCCGCCATGGCGCCATTGGCGAGGCGTATCATGTTTTTATAAAAAACGGCTTTGCATTGTTGGCGCCTGCTCAAAAACCCCTCTCCATCTTAGAAATGGGCTTTGGTACGGGTTTAAATACCTTTATTACCTGCCTGGAAGCCGAAAAATACCAATGCCCGGTTTACTACGAGGCGGTAGAGGCCTATCCTCTTTCTCCCTCAGAAGCCATTTCACTCAACTATCCCGGTTATCTATACCCATCTGCCCAAAACTCCCTTTTTACTGCTATGCACCAGCTACCCTGGGAAGAAGGACACCAGCTTTCCGAATATCTTACATTTAAAAAACGACAACAATTTTTTTCAGATATTCGCGATACAGCCCGTTTTAACCTTATCTATTTTGATGCCTTTAGTCCCCGTGTACAGCCCGAACTATGGGAAGAACCTATCTTTATAAATATGTATGCCTCTCTACAGCCTGGCGGAATCCTGGTAACCTATTGCGCCAAAGGCGCTGTGCGAAGAACCCTTCAGGAGGTTGGGTTTATGGTGGAACGGCTGCCCGGCCCTCCCGGAAAACGCGAGATGCTGCGCGCTCGTAAGAATATAACTGGCGGATGAGAACGAAGAAGTAAGAACCAAGAGCCAGGACAGTTTTTATTTTTAAATAGCCGATGGTTTTAACCGTCGGCTTTGGAATTTTTATTTTTAAGTAGTAGCCAGCTATTTTAATCGTTGGCCATGGTTTTGCGATAAAAAATGGAATCAAGAGCCAAGAAAGAAGAACCAAGACAGTTTTTATTTTTAAATAGCCGATGGTTTTAACCGTCGGCTTTGGAATTTTTATTTTTAAGTAGTAGCCAGCTATTTTAATCGTTGGCCATGGTTTTGCGATAAAAAATGGAATCAAGAGCCAAGAAAGAAGAACCAAGACAATTTTTATTTTTAAATAGCCCATGGTTTTAACCATCGGCTTTGGAATTTTTATTTTTGAACAGTAGTCGGCGATTTTAATTATCGGCTTTAGTAGTAAATTCAGCTTTTATAATTACTCAACGGAAAACCCTATCTTTGATGGCTGAATGTAAAATAGCCCATTAATTATATAAAATATGAAAGAGTTAGCAGGAAAAACTGTCATCATCACCGGAGCCAGCCGCGGTATCGGCAAAGGCATCGCCCAACTGTTTGCACGCGAGGGCGCCCAGGTAGCCTTTACCTATAGCGCATCTGTAGAAGCCGCCCAGGCATTGGAAGCCGAATTGGCTTCACACGGCATAAAGGCGAGAGGGTATCGCAGCAACGCCGCCCATTTTGAAGAAGCCCATCAACTCGTAGAACAAGTAATGGCAGATTTTGGAACGGTAGATGTATTGATAAACAACGCCGGGATTACCAAAGACAATTTACTGATGCGCATGTCTGAGGCAGATTTTGATGAAGTTATCAATATAAACCTCAAGTCGGCTTTTAATATGACTAAAGCGGTATTGCGCCCTATGCTCAAGCAACGAAAAGGCTCCATCATCAATATGAGTAGTGTGGTAGGGGTGAAAGGTAATGCAGGGCAGGCCAACTATGCCGCTTCTAAAGCTGGTATGCTGGGCTTCACCAAATCCGTAGCCTTAGAATTAGGCTCTCGCAACATTCGCTGCAACGCTATTGCACCTGGTTTCATTGAAACAGAAATGACAGCGAAGTTAGACGAAAAAGTAGTTCAAGGCTGGCGGGAAAATATTCCGCTGAAAAGAGGTGGCACACCCGAAGATGTAGCGAATGCCTGTTTGTTTTTAGCCTCCGAGCGCAGCGCCTATATAACCGGTCAGGTGTTGCACGTGGATGGTGGCATGCTCACATAATGTTCAATCCCCCAAATGTAGATGTGGGAAATACTTTTATATTTAGTAGTAATAGCAGGCGCTTTTGCGCTTGCATTTTTTCAATATAGGCGCACATCGGGAAAAATAACTGCCAAGAACAAATTCTTGCTGGTAATGCGGTTTATTTCCTACCTTGCCATTTTAGCGCTTTTGCTCAACCCTTCGTTTTTGCAACACACATATATAGTAGAAAAGCCTCGTTTGCTGGTGGCGGTAGATAATTCTTCTTCTATCGCCACTTTAGAGACCCCCCAAAAAGTATTCAATTTTATAGAAACTCTTAGGAATGATACTCGGCTGGAAGAGCGTTTTGAGATAGAATGGTATCGTTTTGGCACCGCTTTGAATTCATTGGATAGTGTTGATTTTACGGAATCGCGCACCCAAATTTCAGAAGCCATGGAAACTCTGCAACAACTTCACAAGGGAGCTACGGCGCCTCTTGTGTTGCTCACCGATGGCAACCAAACGTTAGGGAACGATTATGAATATAGTTCTCGTAGCTATGTAAACCCGGTTTTCCCGGTGGTGCTGGGCGATACTGCTGTGTATGCCGACCTTTTGATACAGCAGTTAAACGTAAACCGATATACTAATTGGAAACAACGCTTCCCGGTAGAGGTATCGCTCCTTTATAAAGGAGAGGGAACAATGCGGTCTCAATTCACCATTCACGCTGGAAATACCCTTTTGCACAGCGAAACGATTGTTTTTTCTGGTGAAAATAAGGCCGTAACGCGCCTGGTAGAGGTATTCGCCGATAAAATAGGCGTACAAACCCTGAGAGCGGAAATTACGCCCTTTCCCGCGGAAAAAAATACAACTAATAATTCTACCTTCTTCGCTATTGAGGTGTTAGATGAAAAAGCCTCCATTGCCATAGTTTCCCGTATTCAGCACCCTGACCTGGGGGCTTTGGAGCAACTCATTGGTGAAAATGAACAGTGGGAGACAAAACGTTTGCTCCCGGAAGAGGCGGCGACAAAAATTGAAGGGTCTCAACTGGTAATCCTCTACCAGCCAGACGCTTCTTTTGCTAACTTGTTTGAAATGATAGCCCGTAGTGGCATAAACGTTTTCTTAGTGGTAGGCAGCCATACCGATACGTCTTTTATAAATAGTATCCAGGAAGATTTTTCTATTCGCAATTTTTCCCGTACAGAAGAGGTGCAGGCGGAGTTTTCTACTGCATATCGGTCATTTCTGGCAGATGATATAGGGTTTTCCGCTCTCCCGCCCCTGCATGCCTACCTGGGCGAGGTGCATTTTTCGCAACCGCCCGATGTGCTTTTATATAAACGGGTGCGAAATGTGGTAACCGCCGAGCCTTTATTGGCAACTTTTGAACGAGATAACCGCAAAATGGCCGCTCTGTTTGGGGAGCATTTGTGGCGATGGCGAATGGAAATTTACCGCAATACAAACAGTTTTAAAGATTTTGATGGTTTTTTTGGTAAGTTAATACGGTATTTGCTTTCAGATACCCGGAAAAGCCGGTTGCATGTTTTTGCTAATTCTTTTTATTATGGGTATGAAGGAGTGAAAATTACAGCTGAGTTTTTTGACAAAGAATATACCTTTAACCCCAATGGTCGGCTGGAAATTAAGGTAGAAAATACTACCACCGGCACCACAGGGCTATATCCCTTGCTCCTGAAAAACCGGAGGTATGAGGTAGATTTAAGTGTATTATCTCCCGGTTCTTATAATTATACACTTACTGAAACCGGGGAGCGTATTTCCCAATCGGGCAAATTCGTTATTATTCCCTTTGAAATAGAAAAACAATTTACCAGCGCCAACGCTGAAAAACTTCGGCAATTAGCCCTCGCTACAGGCGGCAAGTGCTATACTGTGAATGAGGCAGAGCAGCTGGCACAGGCGTTGCTAAATGACGAGCGTTTTATCCCGGTACAAAAAGAAATAAAAACACAACGCTCGCTCATCCATTGGAAATACCTCATGGCGATTATGCTCCTCTCGCTCTCAGCTGAATGGTTTGTTAGAAAATATAGGGGCCTGGTATAGAAAGGTGCATAATAGGCGTCTCTCTATTTATGGATGGTGTAATAGAGTTTTAGCCTGCTCAATCCAACCCTCCCGTAAAATTCGCTCAGGATGATAACCAATGGCTTCTGCGATATTTTTCACATCTTTTTCTGTAAACTGGCTAATTTGCATAAAAGTATAAACACCTTCTTGCCAAAGCCTGGCTTCCAGGATAGCGCCAATACCTTTAATCCGTTTCAAATCGTCTTTCTCGCTCGAGAAGTCTAATTTCTCATATCCGGAGCGCCCTTCCTGCACCGTCATGCTGGCTGGAGGGATTATGAGTACCCCTTTCCTGTCGCGGGTTTGCACCGCGCGCAGTGTTTTTACCGGAGAAACTATGGTAACGGTCTCTGCTATCACAGGCTTCTCATCGGTTTTCTTTTCACGGGTACTTTTTCTTCCCCAAAACCACCCTATTACAAAAGATATAAGACAGAGCAAGAAAAGTACGCCATATTCATACCAGGAATGAGTAGCTACCATGATACATTATTAGTTAGTTAATTGTTCACCAGACGACCGTTTCACCACAAACTTTTTTTAATACTGCATAAAAATACTAAAAAGTATCATTCAAAAACTTTACTGTATATTCGCTTTTTCATCAAAGTAAGAAATCTATATGTCTGTTCCCTAATCAGTATGCCTAAACACAATCTGCGTAGAAAGAAAACTTCCGTATCTCAAAAAAGAATAGGGCTGCCTCCCGGTACGCTTACCTATATGGGTGCTAAAGGAGATGTTCCTTTTTCCATAGAAATTATTAGTTACACCAAAGATACCTGCGAATATAAAAAAATGAGTAGTGCAGACGAGGTTGTTGCGTATATTGATAGTCACCTGGTTACCTGGGCTGATGTGAATGGATTGAATAATATAAATGCCATTGAGAAATTGGGTGCGCACTACAACTGGGACCCGCTTATCCAGGAAGATATTGTAGATACTAACCAACGCCCTAAAATAGCCGAATATGAAACCTACTTGTTTGTGGTGCTTAAAATGTTGTATTATGATGGCGAAAGGTTGTGCATAGAACACATGAGTATTACCTTGGGCGATAAGTATGTCATTACCTTTCAGGAGTCAGAGGCAGATGTTTTTGACCCCTTGCGTGTGCGCATTAAAGAAGCGAAGGGAAAGGTGCGTACAGAACAAGGAGGCTATTTGTTTTTTGCGCTTATGGATGCTATTATAGACCATTACTTTTTAATTGCAGAAGTATTAGGAAATAAAATAGAAGCGTTAGAAGATAATTTGTTGAATAATAATACAGATGAAACCATGACGCGCGAAATTCTCACTATTAAAAAAGAAGTGCTTACCATTAGGCGGGCTGTTTTTCCGCTCAGGGAAGTTTTGAACCGGCTTGAGAAAACAGAAAGCGCCTTGATTCCTCCTCATTTAAAGGGGTATTATAGAGATTTATATGACCATAGCATTCAAATTATAGAAACGGTTGAGTTGTATAGAGAAATGATACATGGCTTAGCGGAGATGCACATGAGTACCATGAGTAATAAGATGAATAGAATTATGAAAGTGCTTACCATTATAGCTACTATCTTTATCCCCCTTACGTTCATTGTGGGTGTATATGGAATGAATTTCGATTATATGCCCGAGCTGCACTATAAATATGGGTATTATGGATTGTGGGGAGGTATGTTTTTATTGTTTTTAGGAATGATATGGTATTTTAAAAGAAAAAAATGGTTATGAAAACACACCTTTCAACAGAAGTATTTTCGTTTCTCAATGAACTAAAAGCCAATAATAACCGCGATTGGTTTACAGAACACAAAGAACAATTTAAGAACCTTGAAAAACAGGTGAAACAATTTTATGCTGCCTTGTGGGAACAGTTAAAAGCCCATGATGAGGTAGATGAGTATAAACTTTTTCGCATCTATCGCGATGTTCGGTTTTCTGCTGATAAAACTCCCTATAAAACCCATTTTGGAGGCGCTTTTCACCGGAAAAAACCAGCTTTGCGGGGCGGTTACTACCTGCACATAGCCCCGGGCGAGTGCTTTGCCGCCGTTGGTTTCTGGGAACCCAATGCAGATGATTTGCAACGCATTCGCAAAGAGTTAGAAAGAGATGCTTCTGAGTTTCGCATGATTATTAATGACCCGGCGTTTAAAAATAACTGGGGCGAGTTGAAGGGAGATGAGTTGAAATCGGCGCCCAAAGGGTTTGCCAAAGAACATGCAGATATAGAGCTTATTCGTAAAAAACAATATCTTTTTATAAAAAACTATACAGAGAGCCAATTGTTGACTACTGGTTTTTTAGAGCAGGTAAATACTCATTTTAAAGCTGTTCGCCCCTATTTAGACTATATGAGCGAAATACTTACTACCGATTTAAACGGCGTTTCGCTTATAGAAAAATGAGGATAGGGCGTTTTCGTTCCCTTAAAAATTTCTCAACGCACTATCTCAATACTTCGCTTCAACTCATTGCCCAGGTCATCTACTACGGTAATGGTGTGCAAACCGGCGGTAGGCGCCACTATCATTTCATGGATAGTGTGGGTTTCTCCCAAATAAACGTCATCTAAATACCAAAAAACAGTACATCCCGGTTTAGTATGCGTTATCTTTAAAATCAAGTCGTTTATTTTCCCATCAAAACCCTTTGGCAGCGTAATAATTCCATCAGTTTTAGGATAAATAAAATCCATTGTTGTCTCCTCGCCACTTAGACAACCTTCCCTAAAAGGAGGTAATGGTCTGTAGCCCGGATTTGCATTTTTATAATAATACTCCATCAGAGGAGGCAATACAAACCACGAAACAGCACTCATATTACCCGGCGATTCACAAGAAGCATTCACCCGGTACCGATGCTCAGCATCTACATGGATTAACCGGTGAAAGGGACAAGAGTTAAATCGTTCTCCATTTCGGGGAACATACAAGATTTTCTTAGGGCAAATGTCAGTAGCTATATACCCACTGGAGGTACAAATTTCTACCGGTGTCAACGCATCGTAGGGAACAGAAAACCATGCAGAACGCGGCAATACATCAAAAACATCAAATAATATGGGTGCAGCACTAGTAATACCGCTTAACTGGGGGCGCCCCTCACCATCGGCATTGCCCGCCCATACACCCACCACATAATCTTTTGTAACGCCTATAGCCCAGGCATCCCGGTTGCCAAAACTGGTTCCGGTTTTCCACGCAATTTCCTTAGAAGAATCAAAAAATTCCCATGAGTCATTGCCTTCCGGGCGATTCACCTCCTTCATGGCCTCAAAAGCCAGGTATATGCTTCCCGCATCAAAAAACTGCTTTTCCATTCGTTTTTCACCAAAATTGAGCCCTTTTCCTAACACTAAAACAGGCTCTATTAGCTCATTCTTAAAATATTCTCCCGAAGTTTCAGTAAAATGATTCACTACCGAAGCCATTGTTGCGTAGCTTTTACACAAATCCCACAAATTGCTTTCAGCCCCTCCCAAGATTAAGGTAAGCCCGTAATAATCTGCCGGCTTGTCAATACCTTTCAGCCCAAAATACCCTAATTGCTGCCGGAAACGCTCCAGCCCATACGTTTGCAGCAACCGCACCGCCGGCACATTGAGCGAGCGCGCCAGCGCCCGTTTGGCGGCGATAGCCCCACTATAGGTTTCTTCAGCATTTTGGGGGCTATAGCCAGCTATCTGGGTAGGCACATCGGCAACCAGCGTAGTGGGCAACAGCGCCCCGGCGTCTAACATGGCGGTGTACAGAAAAGGTTTTAGCACACTTCCTGTACTTCGGGCTGCCATGATAATATTCACTTCCTTCTCATGTTCCGCATCTGTAGGAGTATTTCCCACATACGCCACCACGTTGCGGGTGGCAATCTCCATTACCAATACTGCCGCATTGTATATGTGGTTTTGCCGCAGGTTTTCATAATGCTTTTTCACAATACCATTCACCAAATGTTGGGTGGCGAGTGGCAATGTGGTTTTCACCCTTTTCCCTTCATATTTTTTAGCGAGGTGTTGGAGTAAATGCGGCGCTGTTTGAGGAAGAGGAAAAGGGCGTTGCGGCAGATCTTCTGTAATGGCTAACTGGTAGGTGAGGGGATCTATTATTTTTTTATGGAGCAACTTTTTAAGCAGCACATTTCGTTTTTTAAGTAAAAGCGATTGATTTTTACCGGGATATACCAAAGACGGGGCATTGGGAAGCACTGCCAGGGTAGCGCTTTCCGCCCAGGATAGTTCGTGAGGCTCTCTCCCAAAATACCGCCAGGAAGCAGCGTCTAAACCCACCACATTACTCCCAAAAGGAGCATAAGAGGCATATAGCTGAATAATTTTTTTCTTAGAATAACGCAACTCCAGGCGGGTGGCCAGTAGTATCTCTATCATTTTCTCCAGGTATGTTCGGTTCTTCCCTTTCCGGGAAAGCCTTATAACCTGTTGCGTGAGCGAACTTCCGCCACGCACAATTTTTTCCGCTTTTATATTTTCCGCTATAGATTTTACAATAGAAACCGGGTTAAAACCGGGATGGTAGTAAAAATACGCATCTTCAAAATGCAAAATACACTGTGTAAATTTTTCGGGAATGCTGTCTGCCTCCGGGAACCGCCATTGCCCGTCTTGCGCTATTTGGGCGCCCAATAGTTTTCCCTCCCGGCTTTCCACTACGGTAGAGAGGGGAGCTTTAAAAAGCGGCTCGGGCAAACAGAAATAATAGGCGGTTAGCAAAACAACTACCGGTAAGATATGCCACGTATGAGAACGAACCCACCTTACAAAAACCCCTAAACTATAGCGGAGTTTCTTCATATATTATATAGGAACAAACAAGTTACCAGGCATGCATAAACTGCTCCAGGAAACGCATATCATTTTCATAAAACATCCTGATGTCGCCAATCTGGTACATAAGCAAAGCAGTTCGCTCTATCCCCATCCCAAAAGCAAACCCCGTGTACTTTTTAGAATCAATGCCACAGTTATCCAACACATTCGGATCTACCATGCCACAACCCATAATCTCTAACCAGCCCGTACCTTTGGTAATACGGTAATCAGTCTCACTATTCAACCCCCAATACACATCTAACTCGGCGCTCGGCTCTGTAAACGGGAAGTAGGAGGGGCGCAGCCGTATTTTAGATTTCCCAAACATAGCCTGGGTAAAATACAAAAGCGTTTGTTTTAAATCGGCGAAAGAAACCCCCTCATCTATATACAACCCCTCTACCTGGTGAAAAATGCAATGCGACCGGGCAGAAACCACCTCATTGCGAAACACCCTTCCGGGCGAAATAATGCGAATAGGAGGCTGGTTCGTCTCCATATAACGAACCTGTACAGAACTGGTGTGCGTTCGCAATAAAATGTCCGGGTTGGTTTGAATGAAAAAAGTATCCTGCATATCGCGCGCCGGGTGGTGCTCCGGTAAATTCAGGGCAGTAAAATTATGCCAATCATCTTCTATCTCCGGGCCTTCGGCCACCGTAAAACCAATATGAGCGAAAATTTCGGTAATCCGGTTTTTCATCAGCGATATAGGATGCCTTGAGCCAATGTCAATAGGAGTTCCCGGGCGGCTTACATCGCCATACCGATGCGGAGTTTCTGTTCCTCTTTCCAGCGCTTCCCGTAACCCCTCTATTCTACCCTCTACTACCTGTTTCAATTCATTAAGCGCCTGCCCGATTTCTTTTTTAGATTCTCCTGCAACCGTTTTAAAAGCAGCGAAAAACTCGAGCAAAACCCCTTTTTTCCCAAGGAATTTCACCCGGAAAGCTTCCAATTCTTCACGAGTAGTAAGCTCAACCGTCTTAGCATACGCTATCTGTTCCTGTATAGAAGCAACTATCATAAACCATGAATTTTATGCAAAAATACTATTTACAGCCGATTTACCCCCATTACCCGGGAAATACCCCATAATTCATAATTCTACATTCTGAATTGGTAATTAACTTCGCGCCTCTGCGCCTTTGCGTGAAATTTCCACGCAGAGACGCTAAGCCGCAACGAATATTTTCCCCTAATTCACCCCTATGAACTCATACTTACTTTGTGTCCTTTGCGCCTTCTTTGTGTGCTTTGTGGTTAAATAGAGAAACCCCTAAAAACACTAAGTTTTTACACAAAGGGCACAAAGAAAATTTTCCCCTAATTCCTAATTCTGAATTGGCAATTCATAATTAATTGGTAAGTATCATCTTTTTCGTGTCAATTACCTGCCCGTCCGCGACCAGCGCATACAGGTACATACCCGAAGGCAGGCGCCCGCCCGAGATTTCTACAGAGACTTTTCCCCGTTCTTGGAGCGGGTAACTTGCCAACTCCAGGCCCTGTAAGTTATAGACTACAATTTTCGCCTGCTGCACGCTTTCGGGAAGCTGGGCGCCAATAACGGTGGTTCTGTCAAAGGGGTTGGGTACGTTTTGGTAAAGTGCAAAGCCTTCGGCAATAAGCTGGGTTTCTTCGCCGGAGGATTTACTGCCTGCCGTTTTCACCGTAGCTCCGTACACGGCATTTTTAAGGGTTTCCAATTCCTGGCGAAGCGTTTGATTTTCCTGTTTTTGGGTTTCCACCAAAGCACTCAATTCCTGCACGGCTTTGGTGAGGGGCACTACAAACTCTGAATATTTAAGGCCATAGTAGTCGTTTTCATTTTCAGGGGTTTTTACACCACTAAAGACATAGCCGTTTTTTCCTACCACTTGCTCTACCTCCTGGGCTATAAAGCCTACCATTTTTTTAGAAACATCGCTATTGGTAGCATTGGTGTTGCCCGTAAAACTCCTGATTTTTCTCCTATCTAAATTATAGCTCACAGGGCGCAATTCCTTTATAAAGTCTAAACCAGCTACGTCTTCAGCTATGTTGATTTTAAAACGACCATCTGATACTACTGTCCATGTAGCTACACCGCCCATATCCTCTACTTCAAAATTACCTATCCTTACTTGATTAGAGGAAGTTACAGCAACATTACTACCTATTGCAATGGTATTGTTTAAAGCTGTGTTTCCAAAGGTAGCCCCTGAATTATAGCCTATCGCTACATTTTCTGACCCTGTTACATTATATAGCGAGGCTTCTCTGCCTATCGCTACATTATTATTCCCAATAGTATTGGCAGATAAGGCATCCCTACCCATAACAGTATTACCGGTTCCTGATTCATTCACTAACATAGCTTGGTATCCTGTAGCGGTATTACCATTTCCTGTATTCAATGCCGGGGAAAAATTGCCGCGCATGGCTAAATAGCCTACAGCAGTATTATCGCTTCCTATGGAATTAAAACCTAATGCAGCATATCCCACGGCAGTATTTTCATCTCCAGTAGTATTCCAGTTAAGGGTATATACACCGTTGGCAGTATTGCGAAATCCGGTGGTATTATGTTCTAAAGTTTGGGATCCAAGACTACTATTATCATAGCCTGTGGTATTAACAAGTCCACTTTGAAAGCCTACCAGCGTATTGTTAGCCCCTGTAGTGACAGCGCCCGTTAGGTGTCCAAAAAAGGAATTGGTATTACCTCCCCCATCGCCGGCGCTGGCAGGGTAGCTCGGAAAGGTATGAGCATCTCCCAACGTGGTATCATCTCTATAACTAATATTACCACTTACATCAGAAACCAATACCCGGGTAAGGGTATTATTATTGTTGATAGTTCTGATACGAGCTGCCCCATTAACGTCTAAGGCAGCAGTAGGAGAAGTTGTATTGATGCCCACGTTAGCATTAAAATTCAAAATATTGTTGGCAAAATCGCCCCAAAGTAAGGGGGTAGCGGTATCGGAGTTATCCACATACAGCCGGTTAGAGCCGGTTTCGGAATAGCCGCTGCGGTTTCCCAGGAACAGGTTGCCGGAGCCGGTAGTGTTGCTGTAGCCGCTTTGGCTGCCCACAAAGGTGTTGCTGCTGCCGGTGGTGGTGGTGTAGCCGGCAAGATAGCCCAGGAAGACATTGGCGTCGCCCGTGCTGTTGGCGCCGCTGCCGGCTCCCAAAGCGCTGTTGGGCGCCGGATACCGGTACAGCCGGAGATGACCGGAATCGACTCCATTACCGTCATTATAAATCGCTCCAATGGCTACTCGGCTACCGTCCCCGCTCAAGCTGACTGAGTAACCGGAGTTATCATTAGCAGCTTCCCCATTGAGGTCGGTTCCCAGCTGTACCCACGCGCCGCCCTGCCATTGGTAGATCCGGGCATGACCGGAATTGGCTCCGTTGCCGTCATTCAAATAACCTCCAATAATAAGCCGGGCGCCGTCCGCGCTCAAGCTTACCGGGTAGCCGGACCAATCATTAGCGGCTTCCCCGTTGATATCGGCACCTAACTGGACCCAGGCGGCGCCGTTCCATTGATAGATTCGTACATGACCGGAATCGACTCCATTGCCGTCATTCCAATTAGCTCCAATGGCGATCCTAACGCCATCCGCGCTCAGGCTTACCGAAACACCAGCCTGATCACCGGCGGCTTCTCCATTGATATCGACGCCCAACTGCACCCAGGCAGCACCGTTCCACTGAAAAATCCGGGTATGACCAGAATTGGCGCCAGTACCGTCATTAAAAGGCGCTCCGATGGCAACCCTACTACCGTCTGCACTCAGGCTTACCGAGAAACCGCAGTAATCACCAGCGCCTTCCCCGTTGATATCGGCGCCCATCTGTACCCAGGTGGCGCCGTTCCATTCATAGATTCGGGCGTGACCGGAATCGGCTCCATTGCCGTCATTCACGAGTGCTCCAATAACGATCCGGCTGCCGTCTGCGTTCAAGTTTACCGACCATCCGGACTGATCACCAGCGGCTTCCCCATTGATATCGGCACCCAACTGCGTCCAAACGACACCATTCCACTGATAAATCCGTACATGACCGGAATCGGCTCCATTGCCGTCATTATAACGAGCTCCGATGGCAACCCGGCTGCCGTCTGCGCTCAGGCTTACCGAGTAACCAGAGTAATCATCCGCGGCTTCCCCATTTATATCGGTTCCTAACTGCGCCCAGGCGGCGCCGTTCCATTGAAAAATTCGGACATGGCCGGAATCGGCGCCATTGCCATCATTCAAAGGCGCTCCGATAGCCATGCGGGCGCCATTCGCGCTCAGGCTCACCGAAACGCCGGACTGATCATTAGCGGCTTCGCCGTTGATATCGGCGCCCTGCTGGGTCCATTGGCTAAAAGAAAAGGAAGCGCTTAGCAATAAAAAAATAGTAAGTAATAGTTGAATAGGTTTCATTTTTTTTAGTTTTAGGATTATCAAGCTGCTAATATACGCTATTTTTTAATTCAGAATTGTCAATTCAGAATTCAGAATTTTTTTAGATTTTGACAGCGCACCTAATTCATAATTAATCATTCTGAATTGGTAATTGATTTAGCGCCTCCGCGCCTTTGCGTGAAATTTCCACGCAGAGATGCTAAGACGCTGAGAAAATTCATCATTCTGAATTGATACTTCATAATTAGTTAGTAAGGAGCATCTTTTTGGTGTCGATTACCTGCCCGTCCGCGGCCAGCGCGTACAGGTACATACCCGAAGGCAGGCGCCCGCCCGAGATCTCGACAGAGACCCTGCCGCTCCCTTTAAGCGGGTAGCTTGCCAACTCCAATCCCTGCAAATTGTAAACGATAATTTTCGATTCCCCGGCGCCTTCCGGCAAAAATGCCGAAATAACCGTAGTTTTATCAAACGGATTCGGTGTGTTTTGATACAACTGATACCCCTCCAGCTTTGTTTTTTCGCTCCCGGGAGGATTAGAGCGTGCCTCGCCGGAAGAAGCGGTATTTCCGTACATCCGGCTTTCCAGGGTTTCTATCCGTTGCTGCTGGGCATTTACCAACTCCTGCAAGCTTTTTATGAGTTCCTGCTGCTCCTGCATCCCTTTTACTAACGGCACCACAAATTCTGCATACCGAAGGCCGTAATGGTCGTGTTCGTTTTGGGGTTTGTCCACGCCCGAAAATACATAGCGGTTTTCACTCACTACCCGCTCTACTTCCTGCGCAATAAAGCCTATGCTACGTCCGCCTTTGGCGGAGGCGGTTAGCGCGTCTGTATCTTCACCGTGTAAGAAGGTGTGTAACTTCTTCCTGTCCAATTCATAGCTCACCGGGCGGAGTTTTTCTATAAACGCCAAGCCGGGGATGTCTTCCCGTACCTCTTTTTTAAAACGCCCGTCAGAGAGGTTTGTCCAGTTGGCATAGCCACCGATACTGGTAACAGCGTTGTTACCCAGTCGCACCTGATTAGATGCCGTTATCATAGCTCCATTGCCGATAGCGGCGCTATTGGTAAAACCATTGGCGGAGACACCAGCATTACTGCCTATAACTGTATGATGCGTTCCTGATGAGTTATTGCGCAAGGCCCGGTAACCTATCGCAACATTATAAGAGCCGGTGACATTGTCTTCTCCGCTATCCATACCAAAGAAACTATTTAACGCTCCGGTGGTATTGTCATAACCGCTTCGCGGACCTACAAATGTATTGCTGTATCCATCTATATTATTTAATCCGCTTTGGTATCCCATAAAATTATTTGAATGACCAGTAGTATTTGATTGACCGCTCTGCCTGCCCACAAAGGTATTTTGGCTTCCGGCAGTATTTTGGTGGCCGCTATTACTGCCTATAAAAACGTTGTTGGGCCCCGTGGTATTAGAGAAGCCGCTTGCCGCTCCTACAAATGTGTTGTTTCGTCCGGTTGTGCTGGAATAACCGCTGTTATGTCCCAAGAAGGTATTAGCTCCGGCGGTAGTGCCACTGTACCCGCTGTTATATCCCAGGAAAGTATTGCTTCCTCCCGTGGTATTACTGTATCCGCTCCCGCTACCCAGAAAAGTATTGAAACTGCCGGTAGTATTGTTAACCCCGCTCACATAGCCCAGAAAAGCATTGAGACTCCCGGTAGTATTATCGGCGCCGCTAACGCGACCTATAAAGGTGTTGTAACCCCCGGTAGTATTTGCATACCCGCTTTGTTGTCCTACAAAGGTGTTGTCCTGTCCCGTGGTGGTATTATATCCGCTGCGGTGTCCTATAAATGTATTGTTTATATCTGTATTGGCAACGCCCGCCTCATAGCCAAAATAGGAATTGGTATCACCTCCGCCATCGCCCGCGCTTTCAGGATAACTCGGGAAGGCGCCTACACCACCTCCTAAAGTAGCATCGGAACGCCAATTAAGATTACCATCCGGGTCGGCTACCAATATGCGGGTAAGCGCATCATCTTGAGGAAGGTTGGCAATCGCCAGTGTGCCATTAACCCGAACCCCATCATTGGCAAAATCGCCCCAGAGCAGCGGGGTAGCCGTATCGGAATTATCGATGAAAAGCAGGTTAGAACCCGTTTCATTGTAACCCGCACGATGTCCTAAAAAAACATTGCCTGAACCTTCTGTATTACTATATCCGGCGGCCCTGCCGATATAGGTGTTTTGATTGCCGATGGTATTGCTGTAACCGCTCTGGTTGCCTACAAAAGTATTGCTGCTCCCCTCGGTATTGCTGTAGCCGCTATAGCCTCCTACAAATACATTGGCATTGCCGGTAGTAGTATTAACCCCGCTCTGCGGGCCCACGGAAACATCTACATCTACGTTTATATCTGCCGGGGAACTGGAGAAGATACGGGCATGACCGGAATCATCCCCTCCATCATTATTATGATACGCTCCAATAACCACCCGGGCGCCATCGTCACTGAGGCTTACCGAATAACCGGACGCGTCGTTAATAGATTCCCCGTCTATATCAGCCGCTACCTGTACCCAGTCCATCCCACTAAACTCATATATACGCACATGGCCTCTGTTATTATTACCAATTGCTCCGATAGCTACCCGGGCGCCGTCTCCGCTTAAGCTTACGGAATAACCAGAATCATCATTGGCGGCTTCTCCATCAATATCACTGCCTACCTGTACCCAGTTAGCTCCATTAAATTCATAGATTCGTACATGGCCTCTGTTATCATATTCATCGCCAGTATTGCCATCGTTATAAAATGCCCCGATAGCTATCCGGCTGCCATTGTCGCTAAGGCTTACCGACCAACCCGACCTATCTTCAGCAACTTCTCCATTGATATCGCTACCTACCTGAGCCCAGCCAACCCCATTAAATTGATAGATTCGTACATGACCCGATTGTACTCCATTACCGTCATTATCCGGCGCCCCGATAGCTACCCGGTTGCCATCATCGCTCAGGCTTACCGACCGGCCTGATTGGTCTTCAGCCGCCTCTCCATTGATGTTACCTCCCATTTGAACCCAGTTAGCCCCGTTCAACTGGTAAACCCGTACCCGCCCCGCCTCGTTCCCGTTGCTATTGCTATAAGGTATCCCCACAGCTACCACCGTGCCGTCGGCATTAAGACTTACCGATGTTCCCAGATGGTCATTTACAGCATCCCCGTTGATGTCGTTCCCTAACTGAACCCAACCGGAACCATCAAATTGATAGACCTGGATGTAGCCTGTACCATTGTGATTAGGCGCCCCGATGGCTATACGAGCGCCATCTTCATTGAGGCTTATCGATTGCCCAAAGCTATCGTTATAGGCTGCTCCGTTGATATCACTGCCTACTTGTGCCCAGCCGCTGCCGGTAAATTGATAGACCCGGACATCTCCCGAACCGCCTACATTCCCATCCGCCTCGGTAGCCCCAACAGCTATACTATTACCATTTCCGTTAATGCTTACGGCGGTACCGGCTCTATCTCCGGCAGTTTCGCCTGAAATATCCGAGCCCAATTGAATCCACTGCCCATACAACGCAGAGGTGCTTGCCAGCCCTATACAAACTACATAAAATAAAAGGTTTAGTTTCATATTTTTTAATTTTTTGGGTTAGTAAGGCACTAATATACGCTGATTTTTAATTCAGAATTGTCAATTCAGAATTCAGAATTTTTTTAGATTTTGACAGCGCACCTAATTCATAATTCTACATTCTGAATTGGTAATTGATTTAGCGCCTCTGCGCCTTTGCGTGAACTTTTTTTCACGCTAAGACGTCAAGACGCAAAGAAAATTCATCATTCATCATTCTGAATTGATAATTACTTTGTGCGCTTTGCGCCTCCTTTGTGTACTTGGTGGTTAAAAAAACAAGAACCATTAAGAAAATTCAGAATTAGGAATGCAGCATTCAGAATTACCTTGTGCCCTTTGCGGTTACAAGAAAGAAACCACTAAGTGCACTAAGCATTTACACAAAGGTCACAAAGACTCATGTACCTGGAAATTCATCCTTCTGAATTGGTAATTAAAAAATTACCCCTATTTTTGAAACCATGACCACCGCACAACTCACCCAACAAATCCGCCTGAAAAAATCCTTCCTCTGCATTGGCTTAGATACCGATTGGGAAAAGTTACCTGCTGCCCTGCAACATGCAGACGACCCGGTTTTTGCGTTCAACAAAGCCATTATAGACGCCACTCATTCCTTAGCGGTCGCTTACAAACTCAACACCGCCTTTTACGAAGCCCATGGACTGGCGGGCTGGCGCTCCTTAGAAAAAACCATACACTACCTCCACACCCGCTACCCCGAACTCTTTACCATAGCCGATGCCAAACGAGGCGACATTGGCAACACAGCCGCCCAATACGCCCAAACGTTTTTTGAACAGTTGCCTTTCCAGGCCGTTACCGTGAACCCCTACCTGGGCGCCGATTCGGTAGCGCCTTTCTTAGCCTATCCCGACAAACATACCATTTTGCTGGCGCTTACCTCGAACCCCGGCGCTGCCGATTTTCAACTGCAACCCCTAAACGGGCTGGAATTGTATAAACAGGTGCTAAAAACCTCCCAAACCTGGAAAAACGCCCAAAACCTCATGTACGTGGCGGGCGCCACGCAGGCGGAGCGGTTTTCTGAAATCCGGGAACTGGTTCCGGGTTCTTTTTTGTTAGTGCCGGGTGTGGGGACGCAAGGAGGCTCTTTGGAAGCCGTGTGCCAGTATGGGTTAAATGAGCGCATTGGATTGCTGGTAAACGTATCGAGATCTATTTTGTATGCCTCTTCCCAGCCCGATTTTGCAGAAGCAGCCCGGCAAGCCGCCGCTACTTGGCAACAACAGATGAGCATATACTGCTAAACTAAGCCCAATAAAAAAACCGACCTGTGGAGGTCGGCTTTTTTAGTTTCTAACTCAACTAACTCAAAATCGAAAAAGAATGTTTCATTTAACGCACTGCAAATATCGCCCGCTCATTCTTATTTTCTTGTTAACTCTTTGTGAATCTTTTATTAAATAATGGTACAATGGGGGAGCTACTTCCATTTTCTACCCCCTCTTTTCTGTTTATTTACTCCCGGAAGCCTTCTAACTTCCGCACTCTAAAAAACCTACCCGCACCCCAAAAATCTATCTCGCTCTGCCCTTTGGTTCTTGCTCCTCTTCTGAATTCAACTGCTGAATTCAGACTTAAAAAATCAAAAAATCAATCCTGCAGGGCAAACACCCGTTTTAAAAGCGCCGTGGTGCGCAGCGCCACATTCGTGCGGATACCCTTTTCCTCCACCGCTATCATCGTAAAAACCCCGTCCAGCGCCTCGCCCGTAACATAATCCCCAAGGTCGGGATTCACATCTTTGGTAAGCGGCAGGCTGTTATAACGGCTGATAATCTCAGCCCACGCCTTGGTAGCTCCCACCTTAGAAAGCGAACCATTGATGACCGGGGAAAATTTCTGGTACAACGGCGCGCGGGTTTTACTCTCCAAATAAGTAGTCGCCGCCGTATCATTTCCCAACAAAATATTTTTAGCATCAGCAAACGTAATTTCCTTCACCGCATCCACGAAAATAGGTGTAGCCTCCTTTACCGCCTCTTCCGCAGCCCGGTTCAGGAGTTTTAAGCCCTCGTCGGCTAAGTTTCCCAGCCCCACATCCCGAAGCGTCTTATCCACCTTCTTGAGTTCATCGGGCAGCAAGATTTTTACCGCTTCATTCTTAAAAAAACCATCCTTTTCCGTGAGTTTCTGCACCTGCCGGTCAATGCCAAACTGTAAGGCCTCGCGCAGGCCCGCAGCCATGTCCGCCTGCGTAAGCGGCGCACCCGGCAGTTGCCCCACCACCTGCTGCAACTCTGCACAGGCCGTTACCAGTACCATTCCAATAAAAAAAGCTATTTTTTTCATGGCGAATAATTTAGCCCCAAAAATACTAAAAAACCGTCCATATCCCGCACATTCCGTAACTTGCCTTCCCAAAACGGCAGGTTTTATACAGATGACACAAACCACTCCCTATCAACCTAAAAACCCCATCCGCATCGTTACCGCCGCTTCGCTGTTCGATGGGCACGACGCCGCCATCAACCTCATGCGGCGCATCATCCAGGCAACCGGTGTAGAAGTAATTCACTTAGGGCACGACCGCAGTGTGGAAGAAGTAGTAAACACCGCCATCCAGGAAGATGTGCAGGCTATTGCCATGACCTCGTACCAGGGCGGGCACAACGAGTATTTTCGGTACATGTACGATTTGTTGCAGGAACGAGGCGCCGGCCACATCAAAATTTTCGGCGGCGGCGGCGGCGTTATCCTCCCGTCAGAAATAAAAGCGTTGATGGAATACGGAATCGCCCGCATCTATTCGCCGGACGACGGCAGGGCGATGGGTTTGCAGGGAATGATAAACGACCTGGTTTCCCAATCCGATTTTTCCCTGTCGGAAGAACCGCTTACCCGACTGAACCTGGAAAAATCGCTGGAAGCCAAAAATGCCGGGGCAATAGCGCGCCTCATAACCCTTGCCGAAACCCGCAGTACGGTTTTTAAAAAACTTTTCCCGGCCGCCCCAAAAGGAACGAAAAAAGCGCCGGTATTAGGCGTTACCGGGACGGGCGGCGCAGGGAAATCTTCGTTGGTGGACGAATTGGTACGGCGGTTTTTGGCGGATTTTCCCGCTAAAACCATCGGCATTATCTCGGTAGATCCTTCCAAGCGGAAAACGGGCGGCGCTCTGTTAGGCGACCGCATCCGCATGAACGCCATCAACAACCCGCGCGTGTACATGCGCTCGCTCGCCACGCGACAGTCCAACGCAGCCCTGTCTAAGCACGTGGCAGAAGCCGTACAGGTGCTGCAAGCCGCCCGCTACGACCTGGTTTTGCTGGAAACCTCCGGCATCGGGCAGAGCGACACGGAAATTTTGGAATACGCAGACGTATCGCTCTATGTGATGACGCCTGAATTTGGCGCCGCCACCCAGTTGGAAAAAATAGATATGTTGGATTTCGCCGACCTGGTGGCGCTCAACAAGTTCGATAAACGCGGCGCCCTGGATGCGCTGCGCGATGTGCGAAAGCAATACCAGCGCAACCACCAGCGCTGGGATGCCCCGCCCGATGCCATGCCGGTATTTGGCACCATCGCCTCCCAGTTCAACGACCCGGGGATGAATGCCCTCTACAAGGCTGTTATGGAGCGGCTGTCGGAAAAAACCGGCGCCAGTTTCCAGTCTGATTACGAAACTTCCGGGGCGCTTTCCGAAAAAATATACATCATCCCGCCGCACCGCACGCGCTACCTGTCCGAAATCGCCGAAAACAACCGTTCGTACGACGCCCGGGCAGAACGGCAGGCAGAGGTGGCGCAGCAACTATACGGCATTTTTAAGACGATAGATTCCCTGGTACCCCCCACGCCCACCGAAATCGGGCGAAACTTTTTGTCGAAAACCGGTTTGGATGCGGCGGCTATTTTAGAACGAACGTCGGACGAGCCGGCGAAAGCGCTGGTAAGCTCGCTGTGTGTGGAATTTGAACGGCTAAAGAAGGATTTAGACCCGCATTACTGGGAACTTCTCATGGGTTGGGAAGAACAGGCGGCGCGCTACCGGGAGCCGGTGTACCGCTACCGGGTTCGCAATAAAGAAATTCGCATAGAAACCCATACCCGGTCCCTGTCGCATAGCGCCATTCCCAAGATAGCGCTGCCCCGTTACCGCGCCTGGGGCGATTTGCTGCGCTGGCTCCTGCAGGAAAATGTTCCCGGCTCGTTTCCTTACACGGCGGGCATATACCCGTTTAAGCGGATGGAGGAAGACCCCACGCGCATGTTCGCGGGCGAGGGCGGGCCCGAGCGCACCAATCGGCGGTTTCACTACCTGAGCGCCGGGATGCCTGCCAAGCGCCTTTCTACGGCTTTTGACAGCGTTACACTCTACGGCAGCGACCCGGGGATGCGACCGGATATTTACGGGAAAATCGGGAATGCGGGGGTTTCTATCTGCTGTTTGGACGATGCGAAAAAGTTGTATTCGGGTTTTGACCTGGCAGACCCGAAAACTTCGGTGAGTATGACCATTAACGGGCCGGCGCCTATGCTGCTGGGCTTTTTTATGAATGCGGCGATTGACCAGGCTTGCGAGAAATACATCCGGGCGCAGGGATTGGAAGGGGAGGTGGAGGCCGCCATAACGGCGCTTTACGAGGAAAAAGGACTGGAACGCCCGCGCTACCACGGCAGGCTGCCGGAAGGAAACAACGGGCTGGGCCTGCTGCTGCTGGGGGTTACGGGCGACGAGGTGCTGCCGAAGGAGGTGTACGAAAAAATAAAGACGGAAACGCTGGCGGCGGTTCGCGGTACGGTGCAGGCGGATATTTTGAAGGAAGACCAGGCGCAGAACACCTGTATTTTTTCCACCGAGTTTGCGCTGCGGCTCATGGGCGATGTGCAGGCGTATTTTATAGACCGCCGCGTGCGGAATTTTTACTCGGTGTCCATTTCCGGCTACCACATTGCCGAGGCAGGCGCCAATCCCATTACGCAGTTGGCGCTCACGCTTTCCAACGGCTTTACCTACGTGGAGTATTACCGGAGCCGGGGCATGGACATCAACGCGTTTGGGCCCAATTTGTCGTTCTTTTTTTCCAACGGCATTGACCCGGAATACGCCGTCATCGGGCGGGTGGCGCGGCGCATCTGGGCGAAAGCCATGAAGTACCAATACGGCGCCAACGAGCGGGCGCAACTGCTCAAGTACCACATCCAGACTTCGGGCAGGTCGCTGCACGCGCAGGAAATCGCCTTCAACGACATTCGCACCACCTTACAGGCGCTGTACGCCCTTTACGACAACTGCAACTCGCTCCACACCAACGCCTACGACGAGGCGATTACCACGCCTACCGAAGAGTCGGTGCGGCGGGCTATGGCCATTCAACTCATCATCAACAAAGAATTGGGACTGGCTAAGAACGAAAACCCCCTGCAGGGCTCGTTTATCATAGAGGAGTTGACGGATTTGGTGGAGGAGGCGGTGTTGGCGGAGTTTGACCGGCTCACGGAACGGGGTGGAACGCTGGGCGCCATGGAAACCATGTACCAGCGGTCTAAAATCCAGGAAGAGAGCCTGCATTACGAAACGCTGAAACATTCCGGTGAATATCCCATTATTGGGGTGAATACGTTTTTGAGTTCGGAGGGTTCGCCTACCATCCTTCCGCGGGAAGTTATCCGCGCTACGGAAGAAGAGAAGCAACGGCAGATAGCCACGCTGCAAAACCTGCACCGCGCGCGCGGCGGGCAGGCGCAGGAGGCGCTGGCGCGCGTACGGGAGGCGGCGCTGCAACAGCAAAACATTTTTACGGAACTGATGGAAGCTACCAAAGTATGCTCGCTGGGGCAGCTTACCCAGGCCTTGTTCCAGGTGGGCGGGCAGTACCGAAGGGCGATGTAGGAAATTCAGAATTATGAATTATGAATTCAGAATTTTACACCCCTTAATTCATAATTCATCATTCTGAATTGGTAATTGACTTAGTGTGCTTTGCGCCTTCTTTGCGCCCTTTGCGGTTAAGAAATAAACCGCAAAGTACGCTACGTTTTCACGCAAAGTACGCTACGAAAATTTTCTCCCTAATTCATCATTCTGAATTGATAATTCTGAATTAATCCGTAAGTATCATCTTTTTCGTGTCAATTACCTGCCCGTCTGCCAGCAACGCATACAGGTACATACCTGCGGGGAAGCGCCCGCCTGAGATTTCCACGGAAACTTTTCCCCGTTCGCTTAACGGGTAGCTTGCCAACTCCAAGCCCTGTAAGTTGTAAACCACGATTTTCGCCTGCTGCACACTTTCGGGAAGCTCGGCGCCAATAACGGTGCTCCTGTCAAACGGGTTGGGTACGTTTTGGTAAAGCGCAAAGCCGCCCGGCAGGGGTTGGGGCTCGCTTTCTGCGCCGGTTTTGCCGCTGGTGTTGGTTTTGGTAGGGCTGCCGTACAGGGCGCTTTTCAGGGTTTCTAACTCTACCTGCTGAGCAACTACTAATTGCTGCAAACTGCCTATTAGTTCTTGTTGGGCTTTGTTTTCAGCGCTGAGTTCCTGCACGGCTTTTACCAATGGCACCACAAACTCGGCGTACCGAAGGCCGTAATGACTGTACTCGTTTTGGGGTTTATCCACGCCCGAAAATACATAGCGGTTTTCGTTGACCACTTGTTCTACTTCCTGGGCTATAAACCCAACAGAACGCTCTCCTGATACGCCGGTTACCTCAGTTGCTGTTTCTCCTCGCAAAAAGGTATCCAATTTTTTTCTATCTAATTCATAACTCACCGGGCGAAGTTTTTCTATAAATGCCAAACCGGCCACATCTTCCTGAACATTCTTTTTAAAACGGGCATCAGAAATGTTAGACCAGTTTACAAAACCGCCGATGCTTGTTACAGCGTTGTTCCCAATCCGCACCTGGTTAGAAGCCGTCATCGTAGCTCCGTTGCCAATTACCGTAGCGTTTGTAAATGCTCCGCCGCCCATAGCAGGACCGGTATTATATCCCAGGGCTGTGTTGTTGTTTCCCGTGGTATTCCAGTAAAGTGCAAAACTACCGTTCGCCGTATTATTACTGCCTGTGGTATTATTATTCAACGCCTGGTAGCCGTCGGCTGCATTGTTACTCCCTGTAGTATTAAGGGTGAGCGCTGTGCAACCGTAAGCTGTATTTGCGCTGCCTGTATTAGCATTACCGGACAAATAACCATAAAACGTGTTTGCCGATAACCCGCTGGATTCTATCCTCCCTCCCCGTTGGCTATTTACACGGATAGTAAAAGGAACATTATCTACAGTACCAATAAAGTTATCCCCATCAACAGTGCCGATATTGCCGGTTAGAGACCATCCGCCTCCGCCACCGCCTCCGGCGGGAAGCTGCCAAGTGGCTACTCCGTTAGCATCTGAAGTTAGCACCCTGCCCACACCTAACGTACCGCCTGTGATTTGCAACCCGCCTGCAATAAGCGTAGCATTGGCGCCCGTACCTGCAAAAACCTGGGTTACGCTGGCATTACCCAATTGAACGCTGTTGGCGGCGTTTGCAACAGCTCCATTTCCAATAGCAGTAGAGTTTGACCCAACTGAACTGGCATTGCTTCCGACAGCAGTGCCATTACTCGCCGATGCCCTTGCCATATAGCCTAAAGTCGTGATATTGCTCAATCCATTACTGGTTATAGTGCCTGCATTATAGCCTATGGCAACGTTACCGCTACCGAGCGAATTGCCTGTTAAAGCCTGGTAGCCAATAGCGACATTGTAACTCCCGGAAGTATTATTTAATGACGCCTGAAAACCATTGGCAACATTGCCGTTACCTGTGGTACTGAAGCCCAGAGCGGCATAACCAATACCGGTGTTTTCGCTGCCGCTGGTGTTGCCGTAGAGTGCATAAATACCATTGGCGGTGTTACGCGCGCCCACTGTATTGGTACTCAATGTTAATGAACCAAGTGCACTGTTTTCAATGCCGTCTGTATTATTCAAGCCGCTTTGATAGCCGATGAAGGTATTGCGAATACCCACATTAACAGGTGACCCCGCCTGGTGCCCAAAATAGGCGTTGGTGTTGTTTCCAGCCGTTGCCGATGTAGTTCCAGGAGCTGTTAAGCCGCCATAGCTGGTAACTGTTTGTGTGTAACCGACGCCATAGTAACCGGCTATAAACGTCAGTAAAAAATAAATCTTTTTCATTTTTTTTGCTTTTTAATTAATTTATGATGTAACTTACCCGATATAATTTTATTCAAATCTACTCTTTTTTAATTATATAACAAACTCATTTTTGTTATTTTTTTGATGATTTTTTATATAGTTATTATTTTATATCGTTACATTTAATAAAATTTCTTTAATAATATATGATTTAACATTCTTGTTTTTATATTTTTACAATTCTTATTTATATACCGGTATTTTACCATATTTTTTATAAACAGTTGTATTTTTTTAGTAGCTATTAAGAAAAACCTTGCTCATTGAGAGGCAGGGTGAAACATCTCCGGGGATTTACCCGAAGCATCGCTTTTTCCAGGGCCGGTGCAATACCGGAGAGACGCTGAGAAAATTCAGAATTTTTGGATTTTATACTTCTTAATTCATAATTCTGCATTCTGAATTGGTAATTGATTTTGTGTCCTTTGCGCCTCCTTTGTGAACTTTGTGGTTATAAAACAAGAACCACCAAGGACACTAAGAATTTACACAAAGGTCACAAAGAAAATTCATCATTCTACATTCTGAATTGGTAATTAAAACTCTGCGGCTTTGCGTGAGATTTCCACGCAGAGACGCTAAGACGCTGAGGAAATTCAGAACTATGAATGCAGAATTCAGAATTTTTTGCTACGCTGGAATTTTATAACTTCGCAACTATATCCCTAATTCATAATTCATCATTCTGAATTGGTAATTGATTTTGTGTTCTTTGCGGTTAAAAAACCACGAAGGACACTAAGAATTTACACAAAGGTCACAAAGAAAATTCATCATTCTACATTCTGAATTGGTAATTAAAACTCTGCGGCTTTGCATGAGATTTTCACGCAGAGACACGAAGTCGCTAAGACCTGTATTTTCTGAAATTCTACATTTTTATTTAATAGAGAAATGTATTACTTTAGCTGCCTGTAACTGCATAAAACCCATCGCTGTGAGAAAAATCATCTGCCTATTTTTCGCCTTATGTGCTGTTAATACCTACGCTCAAACAGACCCTTACAGCACTTTCAGCTATAAGGATGAGTTACTACGCATGGTAAAAATTCCCAACTCGCCCGAAGCGGAGTCTTTTACCAAATATGGCAATACTTCTGTAAGCCTCTATACAGGCACTCCCGCTATTGCTGTTCCGCTTTATACGTTGCCGGGAAAAGAATTAGACCTTCCTGTAAATCTTAGCTATGATGCCAGCGGCGTTAAGGTGGAGCAATTAGCCTCCCAGGTAGGGTTGGGCTGGAATTTGAATGTAGGCGGGCGCATTTCCCGTATTGTTAACGGCGCGCCAGATGATTACCTGAATGCCCTGGGAGCCTATCTCTCTATTAAAGATGCCACCGTACGGCAAAAAATACTGCAATATGCCCAGGAACGCGTAAATTTTACCAGCGAGCAGGCAGTTATAGACTACCTTACTTTTGTAAAAAACATTGGCTCTAATTATATAGACGCCCAGCCCGATTATTATAGCTTGAACGCCCTGGGGATAAACGATTATATTGTGTTTGACCTGCCCACCATGCAGCCCCGGACGCTGAACAATCCCCGTATTAAAGTTACGGCTACGTGGAATGGGCCTAATACTTCTATTACCGGCTGGGTGATTACGCATGAAGATGGGTCTAAGTTTTATTTCCAGGCGGCGGAAAGAACCTATATGGAAGGGGACGATTTGGGCTCTAACCTTTACGGTATTGTGCGTGATTACTATTCGTCATGGGTGTTAACCAAGATAGAATCGCCCAATAAAAAAGATACCTATCAATTTACATATACCAGTTTGGGCTACTGGCAGCAACCTTTTTCGCTTTCCGGGGGAACGCATACGGTAATTGAAGTTAATGCGAATTTACCAGCACAGGTACCGGCAGGACCTGTTACCCTGCACCAACCTACCTATAAAATAGACCAGCAGTTTTTAACTGGCATTACCCATAACGGGAAAACGGTAATGTCTGTAACTCTCGGGAACCGATACGATATAGGTATTGCCTCTAAAATAACCACCCTAACTTTTTACAAGCCTATTGCTGCGGGGGACATTTTAAAGAAAATAAACTTCAATTACAGTTATTTTGGTATTGCGGCAGCCGCCGACCCATCGGTTCAAAACAAAGAAAACATCCGCCTGAAATTAGACAACCTGGTTATAGCGGCGCCAAATGACAATGCCTATCAGAAATACGTCTTCGAGTACGAGTCGCCCGCCGAGGTTCCCTCCACCATTTCCTACGCCCAGGATGCGCTGGGGTATTATAACGGTAAGCCGAATACGGTACTTTACCCTACTGTAGTAACTACAAACACAGTTTTCCAGGGCGCCGACCGAAAACCCGATTTTGATTATGCCAAAAAAGGCATCCTGAAAAAAATAACCTACCCCACGGGCGGCTATACCGAGTTTGAATACGAGCCTCATAAAAGCCCCTATTCTGAAGAGGATATTGAAAACACGCTCACGGAGGTAAACTACGCCAACGTATCGGTAGCGGCAGGGGTTGGCAATGGGGTGGGGTGCGGCAACTGTTGTACAGACCAGTACGGGAACCCGCCCAATATTACGAGCGCTGTTTTCAAGATAAGCCAGGCAGATACCTATACTCTCTCGTACACTACTACCGGTGGCGGGCAGGCGGAAGCGTATCTTTTTTCCAGGGGAATTGTGAAACCCAACGGCAGTTGCCCTGCTGCGCTCCCGTATGACCAGGTAGTGAACCAAACCAATTGTAACCTGCTGCAAACCCTGCTCTGGCAAAACAATGCGGGGCAAAACCAAACCTCGCTCTACCTGCCTGCGGGCTGCTACCAAATTACCATGGCAAAAGGAAGTATAGGGGGCGGAACGGCTTCTGTACGGGTGTATCGGAATGAATTGGTAACCAACGGCACGGTGGGCACGGGCGAGGTGGCGCGCGCCGGCATCCGCATAAGGCGCATAAGCGATTACAGCGGTCCCGGCCTTCTTGCCGAGGTAAAAGACTACCAGTATAAAAAGGTATTAGACGGCAACGATTCTTCCGGGGTTATCATTTTTAATCCTACCCTGCATTATTATACCCAGGGGGTTACCACCAAAACCTACCAGCAAGGTTGTGGTTCGGCTGCTACGTCGCTGCTCAACCGCGTAGGGAGTTCTTCGGGGGGCGACCAGCCGCACGTAGCGTATGAAACGGTTTTCGAAATCCAGAAATCTACTGCCAGCGCCGCCCGCAACGGCTATACCCGCTATAAATTCACAACGGGGCATTCTGGCATTTTTTCTACCGGCATACCGCCCAATGTTCCGGCTTACGAGCCCGATGTAGCAATTGGCAAAGAACAGGAAGCGGCTGTTTACCGCAGCGATGGGGAGTTGCTGGTGCGAACACAAACCTCATACGACAACACGGCGTATTTTTCTGCCATTGGTTTTTACGTGGAAAACAAACCCGCCCGCACGTATCACATACCGGTTATCAGGAATGTGGGGGGCAACTATACCTATGCGTTTGAGGCGGCGTTGCCTACTTCTCTCAGCGGCGCCTGCGGCTATACGTATCCATTGCTTTGCAGCGACCCGCAGTATAATTGCCTCGGAACTGATTTGGGACAGGTGTATGACATAGGGGTTACGCTGGCGCAGGGGAGGGTAGGGAAACAGGTATCTGTGCAAAAGGAGGAGTTTTTCCAGGGAACTGCGGTTACCACGCTTACCACGAACAGCTATGAGCCCGCCATAGACCACTTGTTGCGGGCTACTACTAGTACTACCAGCGAGGGGGGCACGCAAACCGAGCAGTATTGGTATCCCAAAGATTTTATGGCAACGCCGGTGTACGGCGCCATGGTTACCCAAAACCGGCTTACGGACGTGGTGAAACGGGAACGCCTGAAAAATGGGGTGCAGCCGTTAGCCGCCATTCAAACGGATTACCTGCAAACGGGAAACGCTTTTGTTCCCTACCGGCTGAAAACCGCCAAGCAGAACAACGCTTTGGAAGAGCGGGTGGAGTATAGCTATGATGCCAATGGCAACGCGGTGCAGGCAACGCAATGGGGCAGCAATTACTACACGAGTTTTATCTGGGGCTACAACCATACCTACCTGTTAGCGCGCCTGGAAAACTGTGCCTACAACACCCTCCCGGCGGCTACGCTTGCCAACCTGCAGGCACTCGCCAGCGCCGATACCGATGCGGTGAGCGAGCAGGCGTTGCGCACGGCGCTGAACAGCCTGCGCAGCCAGTTTCCCAACGCCCAGGTTACCACCTATACCTGGGACCCGGCTGTGGGGCTTACCAGCCTTACCGACCCACGTGGGTACAGCACCTACTTTTTTTACGATGTGTTTAACCGCCTGGAGCGGGTAGAAGATGCGGCGGGCAAAACGCTGAGCCGGCACGCCTACCAGTGGGCGCTGAGCGTGGCGCCCCCGGGCGAGAATTACGTGAAAACCACCGCGTACCGAATTGCCGCTACGGCGCAGCAGGTGGACACGGTGGCGGCCACCAACCGGGTAGAAACCGCCCGCTACTTCGATGGTTTGGGCAGGCTTTCTCAAACCGTTGCCGTGCGGGGCGGCGGGCAGCAGCAAGATTTGGTTACTCCCGTAGAGTATGACGTTTTTGGGCGGCAGACCAAAGAATACCTGCCCTACGCCGCTGCTACGCTGGGCGGCGCCAGCCACTCCAACGCACTGGCGCAGGCAGGGCTTTTTTACAATACCCCGGCTTACCAAAATACCGCCAATCCCTACTCGGAAAAGGTGCTGGAAAGTTCCCCGCTGAGCCGGGCGCTGGAAAAGGGCGCCCCGGGAACGCCCTGGTTGGCGAACCCGAATGCGGATACTGACCACACGGTTAAGTTTGCCTACCAAACCAATGCCGCCAACGAGGTGCGCTTGTACCAGGTAACGCTCACACCCGATTATGCGCCCACGCTCACCAACCCGGCGCCCAACTGGTATGCCGCCGGGCAACTGTATAAAACCATTACTAAAGACGAAAACTGGCAACCTGCCGATGGCGTAAACCGCACTGCCGAGGAATTTACAGACAAACAGGGGCGCATTGTTCTTAAACGGGCGTACACGGGCGGGCTGGCGCACGAGACCTATTATGTATATGACGATTATGGAAACCTCACCTACGTGCTGCCGCCAAAGGTAACAACGGCGGATGGGGTAAGCGCGGCGGAACTAGGCGAACTTTGCTACCAGTACCGCTACGACCACCGCAACCGGCTCATTGAAAAGAAAATACCGGGCAAGGGCTGGGAGGCTATTGTTTATACTATCTTAGACCAGCCTGTGTTGACCCGGGACGCTAATTTAGCTGCCCAGAATAAGTGGCTCTTTACCAAGTACGATGCCCTGGGCAGGGTGGTTTATACGGGTTTTTACACCTCCGGGGCAGACCGGGCAACGCTGCAAACGACTGTACATGCGCATACGCCCCTTTTTGAGACGAAAACAGCCGGCGCCACCGCCCTTGGCGGGGTGAACGTGTATTATACCAACCAGGCATTTCCCACCGCCAACGAAGAGGTATTGACGATTACCTACTACGATGAGTATGGCTTTGATTTGGACGGGGGTGTCTCCGAAACGGCGTACGGGATTGCACCTACGGCGCAAACCCGGGGACTGGCTACCGGCAGCAAGCTGCGGGTGCCGGGTACGGCGCAGTGGCTTACCGCGGTTACCTATTACGACGAAAAAGGCCGCACCCTCTATGGCTATACTAAAAATAACCTGTTGGGCACCACGGACAAGGTGAAACACCAGTTAGATTTCACCGGGCAGGTATTAGAAACCACCACTACCCACAGCAAAACGGGCCAGGCCGATGTGGTTACGGTGGAAACCTTTACGTATGACCACGCCGCGCGCCCGCTCGCGCACACGCACCGCGTGAACGCGCAGGCGACCCAGTTGTTGGCGCAACGCAGCTACGATGCTCTGGGGCGCGTAGTGCAGCAAAAGACGGGTAATACGGCGGGGGCGCCGCTGCAAACGGTGGATTACGCCTATAATGTGCGGGGTTGGCTCAGGAGCATAAACGATGTGAATGCCTTAGGCGCCGATTTGTTTGCCTTTGAGTTGCGCTACCAGGACCCTACGGCGGGAACAGGGCTGTACAACGGCAACATAAGCCAAACCCGCTGGCGCACGGCCAATACGGACAGCAGCCCGAAACACTACCTCTACCAGTACGATGGGCTGAACCGCATTACCCAGGCTACCGACAACACGGGCAATTACAACCTGAACAGTGTAAGCTACGATAAAAACGGGAATATGCTCACGCTCTCCCGCCAGGGGGCTACCAACGCGGCGGCTACGGTTTTTGGACTGATGGACAATTTGACGTACAGTTACGATGCGGGCAACAAACTCCTGCGGGTGGCAGATGCTGCCAACGA
>CAYLNL010000010.1:0-94151 GCA_964385175.1 uncultured Flavobacteriaceae bacterium
GGTTTGGGCAACGGACAGGTAGGCGCCACAAAACAGCAGGCAGAGGAGGGTATATATTTTTTTCATACGTGGTTATTTTTTGGGGTTGGGGGTGGATTTTTGTATTTGATTTCCCGCTTCTATGGCTTCTACTTTTTTATCTAAGGCAATTAGCTGAAGGGTTAACTCTTCTATTTTCTGGAGGAGTTTCAGGTTCATGGCTTTGAGTTCCATGCCGTTAGCTTCCATTTCGGTAGCGGAGGGGATTTCGGGCAGGTGTTTGTGTTGGTTAATGTAGCGCTCGGTTTCTGCTAAGGTTCTTAGCTTATAACCAGGCTCAAAGACAAAATCGGGAACTACAGCGCCATTGAGGTCTACCAACACTTCCTGGGTATGAATGTGTCCTTTTACAGCAAGAGTAGCGTCGGGAGTGGTGGTGCCTATACCAATATTCCCGTTATTGTTTATAAACAGGGCAGAGGTTTTGGCTTGCCCGATACGGAAATTGGCACCTGCATATATATTGAACTTCATCCCGTCCCAGCTTCCTTCTCCATCTATATTAGAACCATTGTTATATATGGTGTGGTTCCAGTCGTCTGTTACGTTCGAAAAGCCTACACGCCCCCTGTTGGCAGAAATAATATTTGAGGATGATAGTTTTATATTTCCATTTACTTCAAGATTTTCTGAGGGGGTTATAGTTCCAATTCCTATGTTGCCATTTTCATTTATAAACAGAGCAGAGGTTTTAGCTTGCCCGATACGGAAATTGGCGCCTGCATATATATTGAACTTCATCCCGTCCCAGTTTCCTTCTCCGTCTATATTAGAACCATTGTTGTATATGGTATGGTTCCAGTCATTCCACACATTAGAGAATCCCAAGCGCCCTCTGTTGGCAGATATAATTCCTGTTTCTATAATACGGATATTGCCATTCACATCTAAATTCTGCGCTATACCAGAAAAAGAAATAAGGGCGATGGCGCTGTATATAATAAATTGTTTCATAATTAGATTAAGATTATGGTATAATTATGATTGATTATGGGGCTTGTCTTAGTTATTTTTCGCATCCTCTTTAGATAGCTGGCTTTCTATTTGGGAGAGTCTCTCAGACAAGGATTTTACCAGTTGATTTTCTTTTTTGAGGATTTGAATTTCTTCCTGCTGCTGTTTGAGGGCTTTTTCCTGCTCAATAGAATAAAGGGTGAGCTCTTCTATTTTCTGGAGGAGTTTCAGGCTCATGGTTTTGAGTTCCATGCCGGTGGCTTCTATCTCGGCGGCGGAGGGAATTTCGGGCAGGTGTTTGTGTTCGTTGATGTAACGCTCGGTTTCTGCCAAGGTTCTCAGTTTATAACCAGGCTCAAAGACAAAATCGGGGGCTACAGCGCCATTGAGGTCCACCAACACTTCCTGGGTATGGATGTGCCCTTTTACAGCAAGAGCAGCATCGGGGGTGGTGGTGCCTATACCCACATTGCCATCGCTTGTAATTCGCAACCGGTCTATCCCATTAGTTCCAAACCGTAAATCTTTTATACCGTAGCTAAATACACCCGCATCAGTATCTCCTGAATAGAAATCGGTATAATCACTGCCTGTTCGCTGAAGCCGTAAGTCGGCATTTTCACCACTTTTTACAATATGTAACTCCTGCTGAGGGGTAATGGTGCCTATACCCACATTGCCATCGCTTGTAATTCGCAACCGGTCTGTTCCGTTAGTTCCAAACCGTAAATCTTTTATACCGTAGCTAAATACACCCGCATCGGTATTTCCTGAATAGAAATCGGTATAATCACTGCCTGCCTGCTGAAGCCGTAAGTCGGCATTTTCACCACTTTTTACAACGTGCAATTCTTGCTGGGGAGCAGTGGTGCCAATGCCCACATTCCCGTTTCCTTCTATGTGCATAGATTCCATGAGCACTCCGTTGTTATAGGTTCGCAACCGCAGGGAGGTTGTGCCGGCGTTATTGGGCCTGCGGGCCTGGAGATAACTTATATTGGTGCCGGCATAAGGGCTTATATAGATATGCCCGGGGATATAAATAGATTGTGCTGTGCCTGTATAAGGGTTTTCGCTGAGATAAATATCTCCTCCCACTACATCGAGTTTTCCGCGGGGGTAAATGGTGCCTATCCCAATATTGCCATTTCCGGAGAGAAACATCCTGGCGGTTTCCAGCCCATTTACAGCGCCTGGGGAGAAGATAATGTCTCCATACTCCCGTAATTCCATTTTGTCCTCGCTTCTTCGGAATAGTATCCGGTGATTGTTATCATAGCTCCGTATTTGCCCATTATCTGCAAAAATTAGTTCGTAATTACTATCCATTCGGATATTTCCGCCACTTATGTGCAATTTATCTATGGGAGCAAGTGTGCCAATGCCTATATTCCCGCTGGCATGGATGAAAAACCTTCCATCGGCTACGCCGCTTTGGGCTATGTTTAGCCCATTGCCCAATAAGTTAACGTGCCACTGGGTAACTCCTGCATTATTTTTAAGGCTCAACAGCTCGCTGATGCCTCCTGTACCCAATATGGTTAAAGGCCTATCTGGAAAAGGGGTGAGAATACCCACGTTATTTCCATTGGCATTGAATATATAAGGGCCATTAGAAAGCCATTGGGCCCAGAGTGTTCCGCAGAAGCAAAAGAGAACAACTGCTATAAAGTACTGTTTTTTCATGGTTGGTTAGCTTTGGTATTACTATGTTATAAAAGTATATATTTTATATATACAAGCCTATAAAAAGTTATTAACAAGTTAAAATATATGCATTAATTATATAAAAGATAATATTTTTTATGCACTATATTGTATATATGAAGGTATTTGGGAAGATGTTGCGCTCGCTTATATATAGAGATTTATGGGTTTTCTATTTATATAATAATAATAAGATAATGCCAGCATTGGTTTTTCTGGCAGATGGAATGTTATAGTCTTCTTGTCAGATGGAAAACAGTTTTTTGCAACAACTTAAAGAATACACTCTAAAAAAACAGGCGAAGGTATAACCCCCGCCTGGATAAGATTTTGGCACAGGCAAAAGTTAGAACCACGGGCGTTTATTCACCTGGTAGGTTTGATAGAAATCGTCATCAGATTTGGTGAGGTAAATAATACCTTCAATAAATCCCAGCAAGCCCATAAGACCTGCTCCTAATCCTAAGGTAATGACTCCGAGGATGAGCGTTATGACCAGCATAATAATGCCCTCTTTGTTATAGCCTAAGACAAATTTGTGAATGCCTAACCCGCCCAGGAAGATGGCTAAGATTCCTGCGAGGAGTTTTTTATTTTCTTTTGCGAAGGTTTCCTTAGCGGCGGTGCTAAATTCCCGGCTGGTTTGTTTAGCTTCTTCTGAAAAGCTTTTGTTTTCTTCGTCCATGGTAGTATAGTTTATGGGGTTAATTGGAGTTAAAGATATGAAAAACAAAAATACCTGTACAACTATTTTGAAAGAAAGTAGGTTGTTTTTATTTTTAAGGACTATTGGATGCTTGAATAAAACCTGTTACGAAGCCATTTTTTCGGCGGCGAGAAACTGCACTTCATAGAGATTTTTGTAATAGCCACTGGGTTTTTTCAAGAGCTCTTCATGGGTGCCGGTTTCCACGATGGCGCCGGCATCCATAACCACTATTTTATCGGCGTTTTTAACAGTGGCTAACCGGTGGGCTATTATGATGGAGGTTCGTCCCTCGGTGATTTTTTCAGTGGCTTTTTGAATGAGTTGCTCCGAGTATGAATCTACGGAAGAGGTAGCTTCGTCTAACACCAGGATACGGGGGTCGCTCACATAGGCGCGTAAAAAAGCTATCAGCTGGCGTTGCCCGCTGGAGAGCATGGTGCCTCGCTCCTTTACGTTGTAGTGATAGCCGCCGGGCAGGCTCATAATAAAATCATGAACGCCTATTTGCCGTGCCGCCTCTATAACCTGCTCTTCTGTAACCTCGGGGTTTTTAAGGGTAATGTTGTTCAGAATGCTATCTGCAAAAAGAAATACATCCTGGAGCACTACGGCAATCTGGCTCCGCAGCGATGCCAGTGTAAACTGGTTAATATCTGTGCCGTCTATGGTAATTTCGCCGGCAGTTCGCTCATAAAAACGGTTTAAAAGATTGATAATAGTAGATTTCCCGGCTCCTGTGGCGCCTACAATGGCAATGGTTTGCCCGGCGTTGGCTTCAAAGGAGATGCCGCGTAGCACTTCCTCGCCTTCCACATAACTGAAATGAACGTTTTTAAATGCAACATCGCCCTTTATACGGTCGGCTATCCGAGTTCCTGTATCATCTATATTGCTTTCGGTATCTAAAATATTGAAAACCCGGTTGGCAGCTACCATACCCATTTGCAGGGCATTAAACTTATCGGCTATTTGCCGCAGGGGCCGGAAAAGCATTTGGGACATTTGAATGAACATAAAAACGGTTCCCAACATGACTTTATCGTTATGGGTTATTGCCTGCAAGCCCCCATACCAAACTACGAGGCCTATGGTAATAGAGGAGGCTAACTCGGCTATGGGGAAAAAGATGGAGTTGTACCAGACAGTTTTTACCCAGGCTTTTTCGTGTTTTTTGTTGATGCGCTTAAAATTTTCATATTCGGCTTCTTCTCGCCCAAAAAGCTGCACAATTTTCATCCCCGAAAGCCGCTCCTGCACAAAAGAATTTAGGTTGGCTACTTCGGTGCGCACTTCGGTAAAGGCTATTTTCATGGCTTTTTGAAATAGCCGGGTGGCATACAAAATAAGGGGTAAAATAGAAAATACCACCAGCGAAAGCTTCCAGTCCACCACCAGCATTACGGCGGCTACCACGAGCATTTTAAGCAAATCGCTCACAATCATAAAAAATCCCTGGCTAAAAATTTCGGCGATGCGCTCCATATCGCTTACTGCGCGGGTAACCAGCACGCCTACAGATGAGTTGGTGAAGTATTTCATGCGGAACCGAAGGATATGGGCGAAGAGTTTTACCCGTAAATCGCGGATAATAGACTGCCCCAGCCAGTTGGCATAGTACATAAACCACCACTGGCTTATTACTTCTACGATAAGGAGCAAGGCCATATAGCTTATGAAGAGCAGCAACCCGTAGTTGTCTTTGTGGAAAATATATTTATCTACGGTTTCTTTGAGGAGGTATGACCGGGCTACCGAGAAAAAGGAAAGTAGAATGGCTGCCAGCGCCACCCCGTAGAACATGAGCTGATAGGGTTTGGTATAGCGCATGAGCCGCCGGAAGAGTTTCCGGTCGAAGGGGATGTTTTTAGTATCGTTACTCATGGTTGGGTTATTTGCATGCAGGAATGGCAAATTTAGCGATAAATTTATCTTGCTGCGCAGTGTTTCCCGACTTTGTTTGAAATTTTTGTCCCTGCCGGCGTGAGCCTCTTAGTTCATTCAAATAATATGAGCCTGTATAAAATTCTTCCCCGCATATATGCGCCCATGTGCACACGCTCGCGCGGGTACACATACACGGGCAGGAAAATTAGAGATATGAGCCAGGAGGCTCACACCGGCAGAGGGAGAGTACAAAGTTTCAATGTATTACTAAAGTTCAATAATAGCACCAAGCCCTAAGTTTGCACATCGGCCCGCCTGGGGCAAAACCCGTGTTGGTGGTAGTGTTACTTTTAGAAGTCTGCCAGTTCATAATTTGTGCTTCGTCCGCCTTGTTGCTCTTGTCGTAAAATACCTTTTTTAATCAAGTCCTTTATATCTCGCAACGCAGTGTCGGGAGAGCATTTCGCAATTTTCGCCCATTTTGAAGATGTTAGTTTACCGTTAAACCCCTCAAAGAGTTTGTTCAGCACGAATCGTTGTCGTTCGTTAAACCCAGTGTTTTCATACACTTTCCAAAACTCAGTCTTCCGTAATATTTTTTGTAATGTGGTCTCGGTTGCCAGTAACGAATTTTTAAGGCAATGCAGAAACCAGTCTAACCAGTCGGTAATGTCGCCCCTGCTGTATTGAACCTTTTGTAAAACCCCATAATACTGTTTGCGTTCAACTAATATTTGGCTTGACAGGCTGTAATAGCGCTCGGTTGCTCCGTCAGCGCGGGCAAGCATTAAATCTGAAATCGCTCTTGCTATTCTTCCATTGCCGTCATCAAACGGGTGAATAATAATAAACCAAAAGTGAGCAATCGCTGCCCTTAGCACGGGGTCAATTTTAGAGGTGTCATTGAACCATTTTAAAAATTTGTCCATTTCATCTTTAACCTTGTATGCAGGAACTGCTTCATAATGTATTTTTTCTTTCCCCATAGCCCCTGAAACTATTTGCATTTCTCCCGAACGATAACGACCAACTTCTATTTTGTGCATTCCACTATGTCCCGTTGGAAAAAGTGCAGAATGCCAGGCGAACAAGCGTTTATTTGTTAATGGCTTCCGGTAATTTTGAGTTGCGTCAAGCATCATTTCTACAACACCTTCCACGTTCCTGTTAGCAGAAACCAGCCCGGCTATGTTAATGCCCAATCTTCTTGCAATGGATGAACGAACTTGTTCGTAGTTGAGTTTTTCTCCTTCAATTTCTGATGATTTAATAACGTCAAGTGTTAACGTTGTTAGTGCGGCTTCTTCTTTGGTGGCAAAGCCGAGCGTATTCATCTGTCCGATAATTTTGCCTTGCAGATTTCGGACTTCGCCGAAAATGGCATTGATGGCGGTTTCCTGCCAGGTAAAATGTGTCCAGTTTTTGTATTCGTAAATGTATTTTGCCACTTTCTGAATATGTTCTTGCGGCAAATATACAAATTATTCTCCGCAAAAATGCGGTGAATATTAAAATTATTCACCGCATGATAAAATTGTTTATATGTCTTTTTTGAGTTGTTGGTCGGCCAGTCTGCTGATGTGAAGCGCTGTAAAAACTTACCGCTAACGGGTTGCGGCTTGGTGCAGGTGGGGCATTTGAAAAACGTGAACCTAATCCCAACTGTAAACGTCGGAATACAAATGCCCGATAAATGCACAAATGTTGAGTTTACAACTGTCAGCCCCACTATTGCCAATACAATGTTAGGAGTAGCGGTTTTGTGTTTCTCACTTCTTCTTTTTCTTTGAAGATTTTGCTTGTTTGTTGAAGTCAAGTGCAAGGTTAACCCAGTAGTCAAAGTCAGTTTGCGATTTCAGCCCACTTTCGTCTATCATTACATACCCTTTCATTGGGCGTTTAGTAAAGTCCATTGTTCTGCAACCAATTTTTTCTACACTCTCTTCGTGTAAATTTGGGTTTATACGACACATTAGCTCGTCTTTAATTATGCCAACACACATTTTCCCGTTATACATAAATGTCAAACCACCCATCATTTCTTTTTCTTCAATGTTGGGTAGTTCGGCAAACCGTTGTCGTATTCTGTTTGCTAAATCTTTGCTGTAAGGCATAATATTTATTTCATAGAGTGAAATGCTACTCTGTTACCTTCTGTGTCAATGAAGTGAGCCATAAAACCATTTTCGCCTATTGAAGTTTTTGGCAATATGATTTTTCCACCTGCTTGTTCAACCTTATTTAAAGAAACACTTAAATCTTCGCCACCATTTAAATAAACAACCGTGCCTTTGTCGGAAGGCTCAAATCCTTCGCCTTGAACAAGCCCACCACCAACGCCACCATTCATCATATCTGCTGGTAGCATTCCATACTTACCACCTGGGAATGGCATTTCCATAATTTCTGCTCCTACTATAGTTTCGTAAAACTTTTTTGCTCTGTTGAAATCAGTTACTGGGATTTCAAACCAATTAATTGCGTTTGTCATTTTTATAATTTTAAGGTCAAAAATAGCATTAAATGATTTCTATATCCAAATTGCCTATGTCAAATATTTGTCTATTGCAATACATACTTTTTTTCTAATCTCGGCTTTCAATAGTAACAGGTAAGGTTTCATTTTTGTGTCAAACCAGATAGCTGTTTTCCCAATTTTTGCTGTCGGTTTTAGCCACCCTCAATCTTGTTCTTCGTTTTTCAAATTATATCTAATTTCTTTTGCAATGCTTTTTGGAAGCGAAACACGCCCAACTACTTGATTCAACATATTGCCAAGGTTTTGCAGTAAGTTCAAATTTTATTCCTGTTGTCTCCATTTGTTTGAGGTGTCAGTCTTACTATTACCACTAACTTGTTTATATGGCAAATATATCCAAAGTTTTTTGTTTAAACACTTCCGGCTTTGCGCAAAACTTCCCCATCAAAGGCAGAAGTGTTCGTTACACCGCATCCATAGTATCGGTAAATATAGTTGACGGATACACCACTTTTGCCAGGTACAAGCCCTGCGCAGGAACGGACACGCCCGCACGGCTGCGCTGTTTGCTTTCTACCAGCTTTTTAAAATCTTCTATAGTTCGTTTCAAGGTGCCTACCTCCAGCAACGTTCCCACGATGGCGCGCACCATATTCCGCAAAAAGCGATTCGCCGTGATGGTAAAAACGAGCTTTTCACCCCCGTAACCGTCAGGACACGCTTCCCAACCCGCCCGGCTGATGTGGCAAAAGTGATTTTTTACACCGCTGTGGCTTTTGGAAAAACACTCAAAATCGCTGTAGTGCAGCAGCCATTGAGCCGCTTCATTCATCTTCGGCACATCCAATTCCCGCTGGAAGTAGTAGGAATAGTCCGCCAAAAACGGGTTTTTATGCCGGTGAAGCCAATACTCGTAGGTGCGCGCGTGCGCATGGTAGCGCGCGTGCGCCTCTGCGCGCACGGGGTAGAGCGCCTGTATGGCGATGTCGTGGGGCAGTATGGCATTGAGTTTGTAGCGAAAATCGGCTGTAGCAATGGCGACATCCGTATCAACATGCGTTACCATGCACAATGCGTGTACACCTGTATCGGTTCGCCCCGCCCCGGTTACGGCAACAGTTTCTTTAAGCAAAACAGAAAGCGCCTGTTCCAAGACTTCCTGTACCGAGAGGCAGTTGGGCTGCCGTTGCCAGCCGTGGTAGTTCGTTCCCAGGTAGGAGAGTTCTAAAAAATAGCGCATACCTTAGTAAATTCAGAATTAAGAATTCAGAATTAAGAATTAAACACATGTATTATCAACTCCTAAATGCTCAATTACCCCGCAACCTACTAACCCAATAACTGAATAACCTGATAACCAACAAGAAACTACCCTCCAAAATCATCGAACCGCACATTTTCGGGCGGTACGCCAAAGTCGTCGCACATTTTCTGCACCGCTTTGTTCATCATGGGAGGCCCGCAGAAATAGAATTCAATATCTTCCGGCGCGTCGTGGTGTTTCAGGTAATTGTCTATCACCACCTGGTGCACAAAGCCTACAAAACCATCTCCTTCCCCGTCTAACCCGTTTTTCATCTTCCAGTTGTCTTCGGGGAGCGGCTCTGAAAGAGCGATGTAGAATTTAAAATTCGGGAACTCTCGTTCCAGCGCCCGGAAGTGTTCCACGTAAAATAACTCGCGGCGTGAGCGACCGCCATACCAGTAGGTTACCTTTCGCCCGCTGTGGAGGGTTTTAAAGAGGTGGTACAGGTGCGAGCGCAGGGGTGCCATACCCGCTCCCCCGCCCACGTAAAGCATTTCGGCATCGGATGGGTTTATGAAAAACTCGCCATAAGGACCTGAAATGACCACCTTGTCGCCGGGTTTCTTAGCAAAAATATACGAAGAAGCAATTCCCGGGTTCACTTCTATCCATCCGTTTTTAGCCCGGTCCCAGGGCGGCGTGGCGATGCGCACGTTGAGCATAATATTTCTTCCTTCGGCGGGATAAGACGCCATAGAATAGGCGCGCTCCACCGTTTCGGTATTTTTCATCACCATGGGCCACAGCTTGAATTTATCCCACTCCACCTGGAATTTATCGGGCGTTTCGTGTTCCTGGGGGTGAGCGGTGATGTCTATATCGCTGTACTTCACCTCGCAGGGCGGAATTTCAATCTGGATGTAGCCGCCCGGCTCGTAGTGCATGTCTTCCGGCAGCCGCACCACGAATTCTTTAATGAAAGACGCCACGTTGTAATTGCTCACCACCTCAGCTTCCCACTTTTTGATGCCGAAAACCTCTTCGGGCACCTCAATCACCATGTCCTGTTTCACCTTTACCTGGCAGCCTAAGCGCCAGCCTTCGGCTATTTGCCGGCGGGTGAAGTGAGGGATTTCGGTAGGGAGAATTTCTCCTCCGCCTTCTAATACGCGGCATTTGCACTGGAGGCAGGTGCCGCCACCGCCGCAGGCCGAGGGTAAGAATATTTTATTGTTACCCAGGGTAGAAAGCAAGGTTCCGCCAGAGGAAACTTCTACGTCTTTTTCGCCGTTGATGTGCAACGTTACGGGGCCCGAAGGCACCAATTTGGTTTTGGCGAATAGCAGGATGCCTACCAGCAGGAAGGTAACCGCTAAAAATACTACTAAACTGCTTATAATTACGGGGTAATCCATGTGATGCGTACCTGAGGTTATAATTTAATTCCCATAAAACTCATAAAACCCAGCGCCATAAGCCCTGTGATGATGAATGAAATTCCCAACCCCCGCAAGGGTGCAGGAACATTGGAATAGGCTATTTTTTCGCGGATGGCGGCAATAGCAAGAATGGCTAAGAACCAGCCTAAGCCAGAGCCAAGCCCATACACAGAGGCTTCGGCTACATTGCTGAAGTCTTTTTGTTGCATAAAAAGCGAGCCTCCCAAAATAGCGCAGTTTACGGCGATAAGCGGCAAGAAAATGCCCAGGGCGCCATACAGGGCGGGGGCAAAGCGCTCTACTACCATTTCTACCAACTGTACCATAGAGGCTATAACGGCGATGAACATGATAAAGCTGAGGAAACTGAGGTCTAAACTGGCGTATTGGGCTCCTAACCAGGAAAGAGCGCCAGGTTTTAGCAGGTAGTTGTCTAACAAATAATTCACAGGTACGGTAATGACCTGTACAAAAACAACAGCAATACCTAAGCCTACAGCTGTTTTTACGCTTTTAGATACGGCTAAGTACGAACACATACCTAAGAAATAGGCGAAAATCATGTTTTCTATGAAAATGTTTTTTACAAAAATATTTACGTACTCCATAGTAGTTTTTTTTAAGCGGTGGTTAGCTTTTATCTATCAATTTTTTATTGCGGGAACGTTGAATCCATATCAAAATGCCAATCGTGAGCAACGCTGCCGGGGAAAGGAGCATCAACCCGTTATTTTCATATCCCATGGCATATAAGCCGGTAGATTCTGCAAGAGTGGCGCCTTTGTGCCCTAATATTTCGTATCCTAATAATTTCCCGGAACCCAGGAGTTCCCTGAAAAAGGCTACCGTAATAAGGATGAGCCCGTAACCCGCCCCGTTGCCAATACCGTCTAAGAACGATTTCCACGGCCCATTGCCCAGGGCAAAGGCTTCTAACCGCCCCATGACGATGCAGTTGGTAATAATGAGCCCCACAAATACCGAAAGTTGTTTGCTCACATCATAGGAGTAGGCCCGCAGAATTTGATCTACAATAATAACCAACCCCGCCACAATTACTAATTGAACAATGATGCGAATGCGGTTGGGGATGAGATTTCGGAGAAGGGAAATGATGACGTTGCTAAAGGCTACTACCGCTGTTACCGAAATAGCCATAACAATGGAAGGCTTTAACTGAACGGTTACAGCCAGCGCAGAACAAATGCCCAATACCTGTACGCTGATAGGATTGTTATCGTTCAACGGGTCGGTTACTAATTTCCGGTTTTTCTTAGAAAAGAGAGGCTCTTTTTCCTTAGAGACAAACAGTACGATGGGTTTTTTCCCGCGGTTTTTTTTCTTTTCAACCATATCGCTATTGATTTAACGCCTCGTTAGGGTGTTGTTTTTTTAAGTAGGGAATATAGTGTTTTATGCGTTCCTGTATCATATTGGTAACGCCTGTGCTGGTAATGGTGGCACCGGAAATGGCATCTACGCTGTTATCGTTCTTGTCATTGCCCCCTTTATATCCTTTTACTACCGAAACGCCCACGAAGGCACCGGAAGCGCTGAGGATTTTTTCATCTATAAAACGCTCCTGGAACCATTTTTGGGTAATTTCGGCTCCTAAGCCCGGTGTTTCTCCTTTGTGGTCAAAAGAAACGCCTTTCACGGTATTCATGTCGTCCTGCAGGGCCATATACCCCCATATAGCATCCCACAAACCGGCTCCCCGCAAGGGAATAATATAGTAGGTGGCTCCGTCTATATCGGCAATATATAAAGGAAAGCGTTGAGCCGCCACCGGTTTTTTCAATTCTTTTTGTAACTCTATGGTAAAGGCATCTGCTGTTTCATCAACCGAACCATCAGCTTTCAGGGCGAGTTGCTGTTTAATATAGGTTTTAAAACTTTCCGGGGCAGCCTCCCGCAATACTTCTATACCTACAGCGCTGAGGATATTTTGCATCTTCTCTTTCTCAATATTACTGTCTTGCAGGGGCTTCAGCGAGGTAGCGGTAAAGGCGAGCGCAGAAGCTACCACTACTACCATAATGGCAGCGAATAGAAAGGTATAACTGTTACTTTCTTTGTTCATAGTTACGAAGTTTTAACGGCTGCGGCAGCCCAACGTTTTTTTCGTTTCTTAATGTTCGCTTCCACCACATAATAATCTATGGTGGGGGCGAATACGTTCATCAGCAAGATGGCAAGCATAACTCCTTCTGGATAAGCAGGGTTGAAGACACGGATAAGAATGCTAAACATGCCTATCAGCAGTCCGTAAATCCACTTACCCCTGTTAGTTTGGGCTGCCGAAACCGGGTCGGTAGCCATAAACACCACGCCAAAAGCAAGGCCGCCTACTACCAGATGCTCATACCAGGGAAAACGCATCAAGGCGTTAACGCCCCATAGGTTGAAGAGGAATGCCATCGCGGCGGCGCCGATAAAGCCGCTGAGCATAATACGCCAACTGCCTATACCCGTGAGAAGGAGAATGGCAGCGCCTACCAAAATCCATAGTGTAGAAGTTTCTGCCACAGAACCAGGAATAGAACCCGCAAACATGCTCCACATATCGTAGCCGATTTCTTTACCGGCAGCTAATTTCCCAAGAATAGTTTCCCCTGAAACTGAATCTACTTTCATAGCTTCAGATACCCACACCTTGTCGCCAGACATATAGGTAGGATAGGCAAAAAAGGCGAATACCCGCGCCGTAAGTGCAGGATTTAAAATGTTCATCCCCGTTCCCCCAAATACTTCTTTTCCCAGTACCACCGCAAAGGCTACTGATATGGCCACCATCCACAGTGGTATGTCTATCGGCATAATCATGGGAATGAGCAAACCGGTTACCAAATAGCCCTCATTTACCTCGTGCCCCCTGTATATGGCAAAGCCAAACTCTATGGCCAGCCCCACGACATAAGAAACTACGAGCATGGGCAGTATTTTTCCAAGCCCATGCAGGAACATCTCCCCGGTTGTGCCACCGCCTATTTGGGCATAGTATTGATAGCCGGTGTTGTAAATTCCGTAAATCAAGGCAGGCAGCAAAGCAATAACCACTGTAATCATGGTGCGTTTCATGTCCACCGCATCGCGTATGTGTGCACCCCTGCGCGTGGTGTGGGCGGGCACGAAGAGAAACGTGTCAAAGGCATTGAAAGCCGGGGCTAATTTTTCCCATTTGCCACCTTTTTCGAAGGGCTTTTTTAGCTGGTCTAATTTTCTTCTTAAAAAACTCATGGTTGTTTGGGTTAACCTACTTCTTGTATCATTACATCTAATCCTTCGCGAATAATTTCCTGTGCGTCTATTTTAGAGGTGTTGCTAAAATCTATGAGCGCTACATCTTCAGGGGCTATCTCGTAGATGCCCAACTGTTCCATTTTTTCTATGTTGCCGGCCATGCAGGCTTTGAGGAGTTGCATGGGGAAAATGTTCATAGGCAGCACTTTTTCCATTTCACCGGTAACTACCAGGGCGCGCTCTTCGCCGTTGAGGTTTGTATTTACGGTGTATTTTTTACGGGGAAAGAGCCACGAAAAAGAGGTTTTAGACATGCTGGGGATGTTGTTGTCTTTGAAGGGTAACCAGCCGAACAGGCGGTAGTTTTTCCCCTCGGGAATGGCGGTGATGAGGTTGTGGTGATAACCTAAAAAGCCGTTCTTGCCTATATTTTCACCGGTGAGTACATCACCACTGATGATGCGGGCGCTATCGGAAACAGCGCCAACCACATTGGCTACGGCGGCGCCTGCTTTTATTTTGTAATATTGGGGGCGGTTTATTTCGCTGCCGGCTACCGCCACGATACGGGTAGCATTGAATTTACCGGTGCGGAAGAAGTTTCCTATGATGGCTACATCTTCGGGACGGACTACCCACACGCGTTCTCCCAGGCTTATAGGGTCTATGTGATGTATTTGAACACCTACATTGCCTGCAGGATGGGGCCCAGATACCTGGTGCAACTGTACGCCTTCTATCTCTTTAAGGTAGGAGGAGGAGTCTTTTTCTATGGAAAGGTGAACGGTTCCTGGGGTAAGTTTGGCAAGTGCGTGGATACCGGTTTGAAAATCGGTTTTACGGTCTTTCAGAATAAATTCTATGTCGGCGGCTAAGGGGGCGGTGGCTACGGCCGATATAAAGATGGCTTTCGGAACATCTGCCGGGTTCGCCAGAATATCGTAGGGTCGTTGTTTGATGAACGCCCAGCAGCCCGATGCGAGAAGATGTTGTTTCACTTCTTCGGCCGAAAGCTCATCTGGGCTTTTAAGCCCGAAGTCTATATATTCATCCGCAGAATCGGCTTCTATAAGCACCTCAAGGATAACACGTTTGGCGCCTCTGCGTATTTCTTTAACGGTACCACTTACGGGCGATACAATTTTTAAGGTATCTGTGTTTTTAGCATAAAACAAGGGACTTCCCGCCTTTACGGTAGCGCCTTCCTGTACCGCCATTTTGGGGATAAGGTTGTAAAAATCGGAAGGTTTTACAGAATATAATTTGGAACGGGGGGCTTCTGAAACAATTTTTTCGGCTTCCCCGGCAAGACGGAGGGTTAAGCCTTTTTTAATCTTGATGTCGCTTGACATATCAGTAAATCTGATTTTTTATAATACATTACATTGAAAAGGCGCACAAAGGTACGAAGGGAAATTTAGTTCATACAACAAAAAAGTATATTTTTTTAATCCTTGGGTTTTTAATAAAAAAGAGTGAATGTTTTTTGACAGGCGCTATTTTCACCAACCAGGGGCGCCGGTTAACCCCTCTATTTTCCGGCGAACGTAAATTCTACAGTTGTTTTCATTGGGTGTTGGAAGTAGATTTTTTATGAGTTATTTTCTTTGGCGGCTGTTACTAACTACTCTTTTCTAAAAAGCTATAATCATTCTCTTCTACCTTATAGAGGCTCAGAAAATAACTCTAAATTAAGGTATAGTAATATTTTTTATAAAAATATTATACGAGGTATTTTTTTGTAATTTTATCCTCTATAAAATTATATATATTATGAAAACCTATATTCTTTTTTTCGGTTTTTTAGTTGCCTATACAGCAACCTATAGCCAATGGGTGCAAACAGCAGCTACTATAAACGGTGAGGCTGCCGGAGACCTTTCGGGTTATTCGGTGAGCCTTAGCACTGATGGGAATCGGCTGGCTGTTGGAGCGTATAGCAATGATGGGAATGGGGGCGACTCAGGACATGTTCGGGTTTTTGAATGGCAGGCGGGTAACTGGGCGCAGTTGGGTGCCGATATCAACGGAGAGGCTTTTGGCGATTATTCGGGCGTATCTGTTAGTATTAGCGGAAATGGCAGCCGGGTAGCTATAGGAGCGAGTGGAAATGATGGGAATGGTGCCGGTTCGGGTCATGTTCGTATTTATGAATGGCAAGGGGCTTCCTGGGTGCAGGTGGGAGGCGATATTGATGGAGAGGCTGCCGGAGACGCTGCCGGTGTTTCGGTGAGCCTTAGCTCAGATGGAATGCGGGTTGCTGTGGGCGCTTACCTGAATGATGGAAATGGGGCCGATTCCGGGCATGTTCGTATCTACCAATGGCAGGGTGGCGCCTGGGTGCAGTTAGGGGCTGATATAAATGGAGAAGCTGCTAACGATTGGTTTGGCTATTCTGTAACCCTCAATGCAGATGGTAGCCGTGTTGCCGGGGGAGGTATTGGCAATGATGGCAATGGCTCTAATTCGGGACATACCCGCGTGTATGAATGGCAGGGTGGCGCCTGGGCGCAGCTTGGCATTGATATTAATGGCGAGGCTGCAGATGATGGCGCAGGGGTTTCGGTGAGTTTTAGCTCATCGGGTAACCGGCTTGCTATTGGAGCGAGCGGTAATGACGGCGTATCTTCTAACTCTGGGCATGCCCGTGTTTACCAATGGCAGGGTACCGCATGGACGCAGTTGGGACTAGATATTAATGGAGTAAATACCAATGATGGCGCCGGGAGGTCGGTAAGTCTTAGCGGAGATGGTAGTAGAATAGCCGTTGGCGCCGATCTTAACAACCCTACTCCTGCGCTGGCAGATGCCGGGCACGCCCGCGTATATGAATGGCAGGGAGCGAGCTGGGTGTTATTAGGTACTGACATATATGGGGTGGCTGCTTCTGATGGATTCGGCCGCTCAGTGAGCCTTAACAGTGATGGAAGCCGACTTGTGGTAGGCGCCTATCAAAACGATGGTAATGGAGCCAATTCGGGACATGTACGCACGTTTCGGTTTGCCAGCCCCAACACGTTACTGGGTATAGGAAGCGGGGTGAATACATCGGGAGAAGGGAATGTTTTCTTCGGGTATCACAGCGGGTTTAATAACACTACGGGTAGTGCTAATACATACCTGGGTGAAAGCGCGGGCTACACAAACACATCAGGGTCTGGTAATTTATTTTTGGGAAATAGGGCGGGGTATAGTGAAACGGGTTCTAACTTACTTTACATTGATAACTCTGATACCAATTCACCGTTATTATGGGGCGATTTTGCCACTAATGCACTCCGGATTAATGGCACTTTGCGCATTACAAATATTTCCCAGGACGATGGGCTTAGCCGTATATTAGTAGCTGATGCGAATGGCAACGTGGCGTGGCGTTCTGATAGTACTTTAGGAGGCGTTGGCGGAACGTTTCCCAGCTATCCTCAAAGTGCCGGGGATGGCGGAAGTAACACCAACTCATATTTTGGGCATCAGGCTGGTTTGGTGAATACGGGAGCAGATAATACGTTTATCGGAAATCGCAGCGGGATGAATACTACCACGGGCTATGAGAACAGCAGCCTGGGCTCCCGAACGTTGGAAAATAATACCACCGGAGCCCGAAATACGGCTAATGGGGTATATACGCTTTTTGCCAATACTACCGGAAATGAAAATACGGCGGTAGGCTATGCCGCTCTCGGGTTTAATACATCGGGAAGCCGCAATACTGCCGGCGGATATAATTCTATGTTAGTAAACACTACGGGAACTGAAAATACAGCTACCGGTTACCAGGCGTTAACCAATAATCAAAGTGGTAGCTATAATACCGGTATGGGAGGGTATGTAATGACGGCTACTACCGTAGGTAGCAATAATACTGCATTAGGCCATCGCGCGCTTCAATATAACGAGTCGGGCTCTCAAAACGTAGCTATTGGGGTAAATGCCGGGCCTGTGGCAGGCGCTATTAACCTACTCAACACTACTGCTTTGGGTTACGGAGCTTCGGTTACTGCATCGAACCAAATTCGCCTCGGGAATGACCAGGTTACTAGTATTGGAGGTTTTTCTAACTGGACAAATATTTCGGATGGGCGGTTTAAGAAAGAAATCCGCGAAGATGTAGCGGGCTTGGCTTTTATAGAAAAACTTCGCCCGGTAAGTTATGTTTTAGATAAATCAAAATTGCGTGGTTTTCTTAACGGGGGGAAAGAGTCTTCTACCGAGGAAGATCCAGAGCGAGTGGTGGGTTTTGTGGCGCAAGAGGTAGAAGATATAATTGCTGCCAACGGGTATGTATTTTCTGGGGTAGATAAACCTAAGAACGAGCAGGACCATTATGGGTTGCGGTATGCAGAGTTTGTGGTGCCGCTGGTAAAGGCTGTACAGGAACAACAGCAGTTGATAGAAGTTTTGCAACGTCAAAATGCAACTCAGCAAGAAGAAATAGAAGTCTTGAAAAATATAGTTTATGGCGCTTCTTTGAAAACGTCTGATATAACTTCTAAAACTCCTTCGGAATTAGAAACTCAAAACCTTCTCAACGGTTTCAGGCTCTATCAAAATACTCCTAACCCGTTTGACCAACGTACTGTTATTTCTGCTGAGCTTCCTGAAAATGTAAAACAGGCGAAGATTGTAATTTATAATTTGCAAGGATTAGAGTTAGCTAATTACCTACTGAATGGCAGTGGGAAAGTATCAGTTGAGATTTCAGGTGGTCGCTTCCCTTCAGGTATGTACTTGTATGCGCTGGTAGTGGAAGGGCAGGTAATTGATACAAAGAAAATGGTTCTCACAAAATGATGGTTAGGATTGAGTATTGAGAAAAAGAGTACAGTATAATTCTGAATTGATAATTTGTTGAGAAGTACGTTATTCTTCCACCATGTTGTGATAGACGTTTTGTACATCGTCATCGTTTTCAATCATCTCTATCAACCTCTCTACTTCAGCAGTTTCATCGGGGGACAGGGGTTTGGTAACCTGGGGAATGTACTCGGAGCCGGAGGAGAGAATTTCTATATGGCGGGTTTCTAATTCTCGCTGGATGTTGCCGAAATTTTCAAAAGGGGCATAGAGGAGAATACCATCTTCTTCTGCAAATACTTCTTCTACACCAAAATCTATAAAGGTGAGCTCAAGTTCTTCAGGGTCTATTCCTTTTGGGTTTATGCGGAAGTTACAGCTATGGCGAAACATAAATTCCACAGAACCGCTGGTGCCAAGGCTGCCATTGCATTTGTTGAAGTAACTGCGAATGTTGGCTACAGTTCGGGTATGGTTATCGGTGGCGGTTTCTATGAGAACGGCTATGCCATGCGGAGCGTAGCCTTCGTAAAGAATTTCTTTATAGCTTTCAGTATTTTTGTCAGAGGCTTTTTTAATGGCACGCTCTATATTTTCTTTGGGCATGTTAGCGGCTTTGGCATTTTGCATCAAGGCTCGCAAACGGGCATTGTTGTTGGGGTCGGGGCCGCCTTCTTTTACGGCAATGACAATGTCTCTGCCCAGCCGGGTGAAGATTTTAGCCATGCTAGACCAGCGTTTTAGCTTGCGGGCTTTTCTGAATTCAAAGGCTCGTCCCATAATAAATTGTTTTTCAATGGTGCAAAAATAGGAAGTTTAGATATTCTTTGTCAAGCAGACGGGAGGGAAAGGGTGCTATTTTCTATAACTTGTTGATTGTAAACAGACAGGTGTTCTGGCATTGGATTGTCCCGGGGGAGTACGGCGAGGTACCTGTCGTCATTAGACGTGTAAATGTTTTTGAAGATAGGGGTTCCCAAGTTGAGCTTTTCCGCCAGCTCAGTGATAAAGTCGTTATGGTGAATAAGATCTTTACTGCCTAAGTGGAAAATGCCACCACATCTTTGGTTGATGAGGTAGTGAAGTTGTTGCACGAGTTTATCTGCATAGGTAGTATTCATTACTAAATCGGGAAATACTTCATAGGGTTTCCGGTTTTGAAGAGCGTCTTTTAGCTCTTTTATCCTGGGAGAATGGCGCCCAAACACCATAGGCAGACGGGCGATGAGGTATTTTTCCTCGGGTAGTTTCATAAATTGGTTTTCCAGCTTTATTTTCAAGCGTCCATACACGCTTTCGGAGAGAGTTTTGTCGCACTCATAAGAAGGGTAGTTACTAAAGGCGTCGAAGACGTTGGCGGAGGATAGGAAAATAACAGTGGCGTTTTTTTTGGTTACCCAGGCGGCTATATGTGCGTGGGTTTCTACCTGGGCTTCAAAATCGCCTCTGAGGGCAGAAATAATATAGGCGGGTTGAAGTTGTTCCAGTAGCGGAGATATCTCATCAGTTTCCATTTGTAATTGCACAAAGTGCCGATTGTTTTTATAAGAACTATTGGTAAAATAAGTTCCATATACATCGTGGAAAGGAGATAACTCCCTGTAAAGGGTGTTTCCTATAAAACCACTGGCTCCTAAGATGAGTATTCTGCTCACCGAAAGGAGGTTGGTTTATAAAAGGGTGGTTTCACAATAATGGCGGGAAGGCTATTTTTCCGAATATTGATATAGATTTGGGTGCCTTCTTTGGCAGATTCTGCTGGAACATACCCTAAACCAATGCCTTTATTGAGGGAAGGCGACATGGTGCCGCTGGTTACATGGCCTAAGGAAGCGCCGTTGCCATCTGTAATTTCATATCCCTGGCGGGGAACGCCTCTTTCTAACAGCTCAAAGCCTATGAGTTTTCGTTTGGGACCTTGTTCCTTTTCTTTTTTAAGGGCTTCAGCGTTTATAAAGTTTTTAGCGAATTTGGTTATCCAACTTAAACCGGCTTCTATGGGTGAAGTAGTTTCATCTATATCATTGCCATAGAGACAATATCCCATCTCTAACCGAAGGGTATCGCGGGCTGCCAGCCCAATGGGTTTGATGCCATAAGAGGCGCCGGCTTCAAAAACCATATTCCATATTTGTTGTACTTCGCTGTTTTTGCAGTAGATTTCAAACCCGCCACTCCCGGTATAACCTGTAGCAGAGATGATAACGTAGGGAACACCGGCAAAATCGGCTACTTTAAAGTGATAGTAGGGTATGGAAGACAAATCTACCGTGGTGAGAGATTGAATGGCTTCCGCTGCTTTGGGGCCTTGAATAGCCAGTAATGAATAATCATCTGAAAGGTTGCGAAGTGAGGCTTTATAGGGTTTATTTTTTTCGGTGAGCCAGTTCCAGTCTTTTTCAATATTGGAAGCGTTTACTACAAGAAGGTATTTATGTTCCTGGATGCGATAGACAATGAGGTCGTCCACGATGCCGCCGGTATGGTTGGGCATACAACTATACTGGGCTTGCCCATCTACAAGTTTAGAGGCATCGTTGCTGCATACTTCCTGGATGAGGGGTAGCGCCTGATTTCCTTCTACGAGAAATTCGCCCATGTGGCTCACATCAAAAACACCTACACCCTTGCGTACCGTTAGATGTTCTGCAGTAACTCCTTCGTACTGAACGGGCATATAAAAACCAGCGAAGGGAACCATTTTGGCACCAAGAGCTATGTGTGTTTGGGTTAAAGGGGTATGTTTCATTTTTTCAAATTTAGAAAACCAGGAAAATAAGCACTATTAACAACACAAATAAAATTGTAAATAAAATACCCACAGTCCGTTTTCCTTTTTTGGTATTGGTATTGAATGAGCCATGATTAAGGGTTTCGCCAAATAGTTCAATGAAAAAACTAATGATGTTGCTCATACCATAGGTGTTTTATATGAATGGGCTAAATTATTCATTATTTTTTATATGGGAGAAGTAATGGGACTATTATTTTGATTTTTTAAGGGGTTGGCGCTGCGCATTGAAGGGGAACGAACCGGGTGGGAAAATGCCATATTTTGAAAGGCTAAGTAACAAACCTTAACTTTTAAATCGCAAAACCTGAAATTTAAAATTGTATATTTGAGATAACAGGTATTGATAATAGGTAGGGGCAACAATTATTTGTTGTTTTTGTTAGTTCTGGCGAGTAGGGTATTTTTTAGCAGCATTACCCGTGTCATAGGGCCAACTCCTCCTGGTACGGGAGTTATGTAGCTAGCTTTTTTAGAGACTTCTTTAAAATCTACATCTCCTACAATACGGTATCCTTTGGGTTGGGTAGGGTCTGGGATACGGGTTATACCCACATCTATAATTACGGCGCCTTCTTTTATCATTTCGGCCTTTAAAAAGTTAGGTTGCCCTAAGGCGGTGATGATAATATCTGCCATGGTGGTTATGCGTTCTATATGCTTGGTGTGGCTGTGAGTTAGGGTTACAGTGGAATTTCCGGGGAATCCCTTTCGTCCCATTAAGATGCTCATTGGTCGTCCTACAATATGACTTCTCCCTATCACTACAGTATGTTTTCCCTGGGTTTCTACGCCATATCGCTCTATGAGCTCTAAAATTCCAAAGGGGGTGGCAGGAATGAAGGTACTCATCTCTAATGCCATTTTTCCGAAATTAGTGGGGTGAAAACCGTCCACATCTTTTTCGGGGTCTATGCGCATAATAATGGTTTGGGGGTTTATTTGCTCAGGGAGGGGTAGTTGCACAATAAAACCATCTATGGAAGGATTGGCGTTGAGGGCGTCTATTTTTTCCAGTAGTTCTGCCTCAGAAATAGTGTGGGGCATTTTTAATAGGGTTGAGGTAAAACCAACTTCTTTGCAATCTTTTACTTTACTGTTCACATAAGTTATGCTGGCAGGGTCGTTTCCTACTAAAATGGCTGCCAGGTGAGGGGCTTTTTCTCCACGGGCGATAAGCCGGGCTACCTGGGTGGCTATTTCAGTTTTTATTTGGCGGGCTATTTTTTTCCCATCTAATACTATCATTTACTAAGGTATAAAATCTCACTATTCAATATTAATGCATCACTTCTTATCTATATCATTTTGTTTGGAGGTAAAAACTTATCTTTCAACTTACCCCAGTGCTTCCAAAGCCGCCACTTCCGCGCACGGTTTCTGAAAGGGAGGTTACTTCTTGCCAGGCCACGCGCTCGTGCGAGGCAATTACTAACTGGGCGATGCGTTCTCCATCCTGGATGGTAAAGGGTTGGCTGGAAAGGTTTACAACGAGTATGGTTATTTCACCCCGATAATCGGCGTCAATGGTTCCGGGAGTATTCAGGAGTGTAATGCCGTGTTTAGCTGCTAACCCGCTGCGGGGTCGTACCTGGGCTTCGTAGCCAACGGGTAGCTCTATGAAAAGACCGGTTTTTACGAGGACTCTTTCTAAGGGATTCAGTATAATAGGTTGAGAGAGATAGGCGCGTATATCCATCCCTGCCGAGGCAGTTGTTTGGTAAGCAGGCAAAGGGTGGTGGGATTGGTTTATGATTTTTATAGTCATTTTTAAAGAATTATTTTTTTCAGGGCGTTTTTTTCAACCTTATATATCAATAACAAAAATAGTAAAAGCAAACCGCTTCCTATATATAGGTTGCGGTTGCAGAGATAGAAGGAAATAGCGGAAAAGAGTGTAGAAATGCCAAGATATAGTCCCATTTTTTTATAAGCGTAGGGAATAGGGTATTTTTTTTGCCCTATGTATAAGGAAATGAGCATCATACTGCCGTATGCTACTAAGGTGGCAATGGCAGAGCCTTTATAGCTTATACGGGGAATCAGGATAGCGTTGAGGGCGAGAGTGAGGAAAGCGCCTATGAGAGATATATAAGCGCCATACTGGGTTTTGTCGGTAACTTTATACCAGACAGAGAGGTTGTTATAAATGCCTAAACAAAGGTTGGCGAAGAGAATGAAGGGAACTATCCAAAGAGCTTCCCAGTAGGTTTTGTCTGGGATTAGAACGTGTTTAATAATATCTGTATAAACGACAATGAAAAGGAAGATGAAAGCCCCGAAAATAGTGAAATAGAGGGTAATATTGGCATAGGTTTGGGGGGCGTTTTTCTTATTGGCATGGCTAAAGAAGAAAGGCTCTACCCCCAGTTTAAAGGCGGTAACGAAGAGGGTCATAAAAACGCCTAATTTATAGCAGGCGCCATAAATTCCTACTATGGCATCGGCGCTGTCCTTTGGTAGTAGATAGCGTAAGAGGAGTTTATCGAACCCTTCGTTTATGGCAAAGGCTATCCCGGCTACCAGTACTGGCATAGCGTATTGGAACATTTTTTTCCAAAGAAGCCTGTCAAAACTAAATCCTATGCGGAAATAGAGGGGTAGTAACATGAGAAAGGTAAAAAGGCTGGCTATGAGGTTGGAGAGAAATATATAATGCACTTTGTTATCGAATAGAAGATAGCTGGTAATGCCGCCGGTATTTTCTTTTGCAAAAAGAGGTAGGATAAGGAAAAAGAAGAGGTTTAAAATGAAATTCAGGAGTACGTTCAAAATTTTTACAAAGGCATACCGGATGGGCATTTCCTGGTTTCTGAACCAGGCGAAGGGAATAACTACCAGCGCATCAAAAGCAAGGATAAGGATACTATATACTATAAACTCTACGGCATAGTCTAACCAGTTTGCAAGGGTATTTCTGGCTAAAAGGGACAGGAGGGTGAAGAGCACAGAGGAGATTGCCAGGGAGGTAAGAGCTGTAGATTGTACGGTGGCTTTGCGTTCGCTTTTGTTGACGAAGCGGAAGAAGGCGGTTTCCATGCCATAGGAGAGCACTACGTTGCCAAGTATTAAATAAACCATTAAACTGGTATAAATTCCATATTGAGAATTAGGCAATTTATCAATATAGAGCGGGGTTAACAAGACGCCTATAATTCGGGGAAGCACAGTGGCTATACCGTAGATGAAGGTGGTTTTAAAAAGTTTTTGGAGTGCGCTCAAAGGTTGGCGATTATGGGGTAAAGATAGGTTTTTTCTCTCACGGGCGCTTTGGTTGTAGTTTTTTTGCGGGAAGCTGTACGGGTATAGATTCTTTGATGTTTTTTATTTTATAATAATGAATTTTTCCCTTTTTGCGGAAGGAAATAACAGCCTCATGGTCATGGAGGTGAAAGGGGTTGTTTTTTGTAAGCTGGGGAGGTGTGTTACCGGCTTCTTTTTTAGGGTCTGCATGCATAACCAGGTCTTGTTCTCGGGAAGAGGGGTTCTTAAACCGAGCCCGGTACACCAGGTAACTGTCTCGTTGAATTTTTTCTAATTTTAATCTTCTGCCCCTGAAATAAACACTATCTAACAAAATGGTTTTTTCTTCTTTTAAAGGTATAAAAAGAGTTATGCCAGATTCTGCTTTTTGGCCTTTAGAGGCCCATGTTTCATACACTACTTCTCCCAGGCTAAAAGGAGGGTTTTCTATTAGTTTATACGGGTTACATGCTATAAACCCGCAAAAGATACTTCCTGTTATAAGGGGTATCATTAGCGGGTGTTTTATATTCAGTTTTAGTAATGTATGCAAACTTAAACCGGAAAAGCCATTCTCATATTGAGAGTGTAATGAGAATATAACTATTTCTTTTTGGAGGCTTCTTTCATACCCTCTTCAATCATAGTATAGAACTGGTCTAATTTAGGTAATACTACGATGCGGGTTCTACGGTTTTTAGAACGCCCTTCTACGCTGTCGTTGCTGGCAAGGGGAATATAATAGCTTCTCCCGGCGGCAGTCATTCGTTCTGGTTTCACTCCAAAATCTTTCTGTAATACCCTTACAACGGCGGTTGCCCTGAGAACACTTAAATCCCAGTTATCTTCTACACCAGGCTTGTTGATGGGAACATTATCGGTATGCCCTTCTACCATAAAATCATAATCGGGTTTGTTTTTTACAACGGTAGCTACCTTTCCGAGTATTCCTTTTGCCTGGTCTGTTATTTCATAACTGCCGCTTTTGAAGAGCATTTTGTCGGAAATGGAGATATACACCACACCTTTTTCAACATTTACCTCAATATCCTGGTCAGACATGTTGCCGAGTACGCCTTTTAAACTGGTAACAATAGCAAGGGTAACAGAGTCTTTCCGGGTAACAGCATCTTGTAGCCGTTGAATGCGGAGGTCTTTCTCTTTGAGGCTTTCCAAGGATTTTTCCAGGTTTTCAGCTCCTTTTGTGGTAAGGGTGGTAAGGTTGCCCATGTTGCTAATGAGGTCCTGGTTGTTTTTCTTGAGGCTTTGCACCTGGTCTTGAAGGCTTTCTGTACGCGCTCCTAAAGCCGATTTTTCTTCCAGGCAGCTGTTCAGCTTCACGGTGGCAGAGTTCAGGAGGTCTTGCGTTTTCTTTTGTTCGGCTTCAAGGGCTGCATATTTTTTTTGCGATACGCAGGATGCCAAAACTATTGTAACAAAACTAATAAGGGCTATCTTTTTCATACGAAACTAACTTTTTTTGGGGGTTCACAATCTGGGACAAAGATATTAAAAAAAACTAAATGGTAAGACGGGCTTATTGAATGATATTTTTTAATAGAAGTATAGAAAGAGGACTTATTTCTTGAAGAAGGGGAGAGGCGGTATTTTCAAAAACAAAAAATGCCCGCCTATTACTGGCGGGCATTTTTCTGATTTCCCGGATTTAAACATCTCGGTTATCTACATCAGTGGTGCCATCTATATGGCACATAGATACCGTGTCGCACGTACAACCGCCTTTAATGGCGTGGTACTGTGATTTTTCTAATTTAGAAGAGGTGAACTTTTCTAATTTTTTCAATGATTTCATGATTACATGGTATTTATATTAGCACCTACTCTGTTAAAGGCTTTTCGGTTTTCGCCTTTTAATAAGGGTTACTTATTATAGTAGCGAAAATATCTATTGATAAAATTAATAAAAGTTATAGAAAAGTTATTTATTAGTTAAAGATGGGGGTATCATCTCACATAACAATTTTACTACATTTCATAATACTTCATTGCTTTTTGTTTAAGTGGGTTGGTGCTCCATTCTTCCCATTCATTGGTATGAGGATTGTAGCCGCATTTTAAAGGCTTACTATACCGGTTTTCAGGATTTTCCAGGTAGGCGCGGCAGTCTGTGCACACATAGCGAAACTCGCATAGCTGGCAGGTTTCTATTTGGTCTTTATGTAAGTTCCAAACCTCTTTAAATCTTTTTTTAGAAAGGGCTTCTTCTAAGGAAGTGTCCTCAGCGTTGCCATAGCTTTGAGGCATGGAGGGGCAGTTTCTTATATAGCCATCAGAATCTACCGAGATTTTACGATTGAGACAACCGTTGTGAAATTTGTTTTCAAAGAAAGAACTAACAGAGGGGTAGCTAAAACTCTTGGTGTTTATGATGCCACAATGTTTTTTAGAATGGATGTGTTCTTCTGTGAAACTGATGCTTTTAGCGATAACATGGCTCAGTGCATCTTCAAAGCCATAATTTACCATAACTTCTTGGTCCCGGGGCGAAGAATGGATAATTAAACTGGAAATAATAAAGTTTTTTTCCATAAACGCCACATAGTCTTTATCTGCAATGCCATCATCATACCGCAGAAGGAGTTCTATTTTTTCAATGGAAGTGTGGTAGGCTTTGGAAAGTATTTCATCCCAATCTTTTATTTTTAAAAGATTGGAGAAAGAACGTATTTGAACATACTCACAACCTAACGCATCTAATTCCCGGAAAATTTTCCCGAAATCGTGTATTTTTTTATCTACATCTATAATGGCATTCTGGATGGCATGGGGCGTATCCCAGGCTTCCTGGATAGGAGGGAAGGGGGAGGAGTCTTTTACGAACATAATGAGTTCGTTTTCTAACAAAAATTCCATAAACTCCATAAAATAGCCTTTTTGCTCATCGTCTTCTATATCGTTTATTATGGCTCCCAGTTTTTGGGTTTTAAAAATATCTAATATATCATAGTAGGAGCTCGGAAATAAGATAATTTCGGCTCGCGTGAGGTCATAAAAAGCACTTCGCCTAACACCTTTTACAGGGATACAATCGGCATGAACATGCACATATTTGTCTAAGTTTTCACTGATCCTGGAGTTCATTTTTAGGCTTATTAGGCGATTCTTTATAGGTGATAATTTTAGAAATGGGCTTGGGAGAGGCTGCAAACGGGTAGTCAAATTTGCGGTATTTTCTGGAAAAATATTTTAACCGGTACTCTATAGACCGGGGGAGTATATCTTTTATAAAAATTTTAGAAAACCCCAGCGGTAGCAGGGCTTTCTCACCTTTGTCTAGGTTCAGTTCAGGAAGCGGTTCGTTGGGCATCTTCTACAAGTGTTAAAGCTACTTTCTTTTCTAAAAAATAATTACAGGGCTGGGAAACCATGCCAAATTGACCTACCGGGTTGATTTCCAGGAAATAAAAATCGCCTTTTTTGTCTACCAGCAAATCTACCGAGCCGGTACGCATACCCAGTCTCTCAAAAAGCCGCCCTATTTTTTGGTCGGTTTCTTTGGGGAGGGTGTATGGTACCATGCGATTGGGCTTTTCTTCGTTGTATTTGCGGAAATCTATTTTGGTTTGTTCATCGCCTTGTGAAAAAATAGCCATGGAATAGCAAACACCATCTAAGAAAAAGGTGCGTACCTCAAAGTCCTTATCCACACCTTTTTGAATAAAAGAAGGCATGAGTTCAGAAGGCACATTCGCCAGCATCTCCTCACTCAGTTGCTCTGTATAAGAGAAATAACCGGTGTTGCGTTCGCGGTTTTCAAACATATATACGCCGTCTGACATGGCTTTTGTAATATACATTTCGGGGGTTTTAAGCAATTTTTCGGCACCCTCTTTTCTATTTATTATATAAAAATCGGGGATTAGCAAGCCTACTCCCCTGGCAATGCTCAACACCTGCAATTTGTTGAGGTCAGATTTTTCAGGATTTCCCAGTGTGCGCAAAGAACGCTCAATGAGGAAGTGTAAATACTCAGATAGTTTTCTCCCTTCTGCTTTTAGTTTGCGGGTTATAAATTCGCTGAACCGGGGATGGTCTTCCAGGCTAAAAACCGGGAAATGCGTGCACAACCACTCACTTCCTTTTCGATACCAAACAGCTTTAATATCGTGTAAACGAATGGTGCGGTTGGCTACCTGGATACAAAAGTCGCCTTCCCGAACGTCTATAACTGCATTTGTATCTTCGGCGTTTATGCGCACCACATCTTTCACTCCCCAATGATGCAGCCATTGCATTACATCGGTAGTAGAAAAATCTTCGGCGGTACTGAATATAATAATCAAAATGATATATGTTTAAAAAAGGTTTCTCAACTGCTGTATGGTTTTTTTAAGATTCATTTCTTTTTAAAAAGAATACGCCAAAGATATAAAAAAGCACTTAAAAAACTATTCCCCGTTTATTGGACGGGGAATAGTTGCTATAGCTTTTATGAAGGCTTAGTCCCCATCTGTCTTCCCATCAATATGGCATATAGAATAGGTGCTACCGGTACCATCTCCATCTACCTTCCCATCAATATGGCATATAGAATAGGTGCTGCCAGTAGTGGCTCCTCCTTTAATGTAAGGCAAAGCGCTTCGTCTTAATTTGCTGCTTTCAAATTTCTCTAACTTTTTGATTGATTTCATGATTTCATGGTTTTTAAATAAATACCTACTCTTTTATAGGGCTTTTCGGTTTCCGCCTATTTGTACCGATACAAATACTAAATTACAAAAAATAGAGATTAATTATTCATAAAAAATAAGATTTAACAATTATTATACAAATGTGTTCTATTTATTTGATATTCAAATTAATAATAGAAATTCAGAATTAAAAATTAAAAGAACACAACGGGGAGAATGGAATAAAAAAGCGCTCATTTTAAAGCATATCCTATAACGAAATATTCATTTTGCTTCATAAAAAGCTATTCCCCGTTTATTGGACGGGGAATAGTTGCTATAGCTTTATATGAGGACTTAGCTTAGTCTCCATCTGTTACACCATCGATATGGCATATAGAATAGGTGCTGCCAGTACCATCCCCATCTGTCTTCCCATCAATATGGCAAACAGAATAGGTACTACCTGTGCCACCTCCGTCAGAGGGAAGCATACCTCCCTGAGTATGATAGAGTTCATCTCTTTTTAAGCTACTGCTTTCAAATTTCTCTAACTTTTTGATTGATTTCATGATTTCATGGTTTTTAAATAAATACCTACTCTTTTATAGGGCTTTTCGGTTTCCGCCTATTTGTACCGATACAAATACTAAATTACAAAAAATAGAGATTAATTATTCATAAAAAATAAGATTTAACAATTATTATACAAATGTGTTCTATTTATTTGATATTCAAATTAATAATAGAACCCCACAATTAAAAATTAAAGGATTACAAGGGGAAGACAGAATAAAGAAGCCCTTATTTTAAAGTATATCTCATAACGAAATACTCATTTTACTCCATAAAAAGATATTTCCCGTCTTGTGGGCAGGGAATAGTATTTACAATGTAAAGGATAGATAGTTGTGATTAGTCACTGTCAATTTTACCATCACCATGGCATATAGAATGAGTGGCTCCGGTAGTAGCGGCTGGCTGAATCATTACCCGTTAATGGTATAAAGTGTGTCCCGTCTTAAGCGCTCATTTTTAAACTGTTCTAATTTCTTCAAAAATTTCATGATGGGTTCATTTTTTTAGCTACACCTACTCTGTTACAAGCTTTTCGGCTTCTGCCGTATCAGGTAAATGAATTTAGTTGGTAGAAAACTAAAAATAAGAAACAGGTTTGAAAAAATATCTCACCTGTTCTTTACAAGAATTTTCTACACTATTTTTTGGTTTATTCTATCTTTTTAAGAAATAGGCTGTGTACCATCGGTATCAACCTTGCCATCAACATGGCAAATAGAATTGGTGCTACCAGTAGTTGGGGGAGGGGGAGGAACAGGCTTGGGTTCTGCTACTATGCCGCCAAAGGTATTGTACAGTTCGTTTCTATTTAAGGTACTTGTTTCAAATTTTCCGAGTGATTTCATGGTTTCATTTTTTTAGTTATACCTACTCTTTTAGAGGCTTTTCGGTTTCCGCCTATATCTTTATAAAGAGATAGCTACAAAAATATAAAATATATTGTTATAAATAGGAAATACCATAGATATTGTGAGATACCTTTAAAATAGATAGAAAAGGGTTTTATATAAGATGGCAGATAAACAGGCAAAGCCTTTTAAGAAGGTGAGGGGTGAAACCCAATGGCAGGAAAAAAATATTCCCTTGACCTTTCAAGTCAAAGGAATATTCTGTTACCTTGTACTGTTAAGGTGGTTAGTCATCGTCATTCACCCCATCAATATGGCAAAAAGAATAGGTAGAGGCGGTTTGGTTGTCTTCTCCTCCTCTAATAGGATAAAGCGCCGTTTTTTTCAATCGTTCGCTTTCAAACTTTTCTAACTTTTTTAGAAGTTTCATAATACTATAGATTATTAAAGTAATGCCTACTCTGTTTGGGCTTTTCGGCTTCGGCCATCATCTCTGTATAGAAATGATGATGCTAAGGTATAAACAAGAAGTAGTATAAAAATAATTAGTCAAAAAATTTATTATATTTTTAACATTATAAGTTTGTTTTGATTTTTTTAACAAAAATGCAATATTTCAAAAAATATCCTCTACGAGAATCTTACTTTTTTTGCTTCTTTTCCCGGTTGTATGGGAAATTGCGGGAAGATTGCCGCATCATTCCTTCTATAACCGCTTTGGTATTTCTACCCGATTTTCGGTCAATGGTTTTCTCATATTTCCACAGGAGTTTCCCGGTTTTTCCATCACTTATTTTAATGGCAATTCTGCCGTAGTTGGTTTTTCCCGTGAAGATGGAGATAAAGCTAAAATCGTCATCGGAGACTCCTTTGGAGAGCAGTTTACTTAGGGTTATATTACCACTTATTAAACCATCTACTTCTAATAGCTGGCATAGCTCTTGAGTGGTATATACATCTATATTTTCCATCGTTATGCCCTTCTTTGCCAACAAAGCGTTGGTATTAGTAGTGGTTTGGAATGCCACGATGAAATCTTTTTTCTCTTTTCGCTTTAAAAAATAGGTTTCTAATGCTTCCTGTATGGCATAGCCTTCTTTTTGCTGTAGCTCTTGCAATCGCCCAGGCGAAAACTGCGTTTCTGGCAGATGCAGCGTTGTTAGAAATGGAAGAATAGCCAGTGTGCGGTGAGATTTGCTGATTTCTTCGAACCGTTCACTCTCATACACATTTTTTTGGGCAAAAATGCTAATGGGTATTAGCGAGATAAGCAGGTACACTATTTTTTGTATGTTATACACTTTTATCTTATATTAATTGGTTTCAGGGGTTAGATAGTGAGTTCTGAATTTTAGACTCAACAGGATATAGTTCAACTTTCCTCGCTATTCTCACCTCAATGCTAAAGATGCGCAGTTGCCGCATCGGTTACAATTCTATATTTATTTTCACATTAAAAACTCTTCCGGTCATATAATTGGGAACGCCAAACTGCCTTTTTGTGTAAACATCGCGCACCCAGGTATTAGTAATGGCATTTTGCACATCAAAAATATTGAAAATTTCAAACCCGGCCGAGAGTTCTTTGCACCAGCTTTGTCGGCTTTCACGGATAGGAGGCTTAGTGGCATCTACAAAAAGATAGGATATACCCAAATCGGCCCGTTTATAATCTCGCAGGCGGGCCTGGTATTGATACGGATTGGCATAGCTGGGCGAACCTCCCGGCAAACCGGTATTGTACACTAAGTTGAGGTACATTTTTAGATTGGGCATACTTGGCACGTAGTCCTGGAAAAGAATAGCCGCCTTTAGCCGTTGGTCGGTAGGTCGGGGAATATAGCCTTGTTCGTTTATAGTTTCTTCGGTTTTCAGGTAGCCTATGCTTACCCACGATTCGGTGCCGGGAACAAATTCCCCGTTCAGGCGCACGTCTAACCCGTATGCGTAGGCGCGCGCGCTATTGTTTGCGCGATAGCGTATGCGCACATTCTCTAAGGTATAAGGGTTTACGTTTGCCAGGTTTTTATAATAGGCTTCTGTGATGAGTTTAAAGGGGCGTTCCCAGAGCCTAAAACTATATTCATTGCCGGCTACTAAATGCAGGGAACGCTGTGCTTTTACAGAAGGATTTACCACCCCGGCAGAATCCCTGAGTTCCCGGTAGAAAGGGGGTTGGTGATACCACCCGCCGGCGATGCGAAAAAGCAGGTCTCTTTCACCGGCAGGTTTTAACGCCAATTGTATGCGGGGACTCACTATCGCCTGGGTATTTGCTTCCGCATCTTCCCCGGCAATATGCCATACCTGCGACCGCAACCCTATGTTATACCATATTTGGCTATCTCCCCACGTGGTGCGTGCGCTCCACTGGGCATAGCCAGATAGGCGGTTGATGGTTATAAAATTGAGGGCGCTAATGCTCTGAAAAGGTTGCAAGGAGCCATTAAATGGCTCGTAAGGCTGGTTGTTGGCGAATTCCGGGAAAGGGGGGCGAAGGGAAAACCCCGCTGAATCAATTACTTCATACTCTCTAAGACGGTCGCGAATGTCTTCGGAAGTATATGTTATTCCCCACTCCCAGCGATGTTTATTTTTTTGGAGAATTCCTCTATGTGTTAGGTTTAGAATAAAAGCGTCTAAATCGTTCCGCGCATGGTTGAGTTGCGAGCCAATGCCTTCAGAAAATTCTACCTCTCCCAGTTCTTCCTCGCCAATAACACTATTTACCTCGCCGAGGCGGTATTGCGCTAAAATATCAAAATGCTCCGATTCAATAGCATGATAAGCCGAGGCGGTGAAAGAAAGCGTAAGGTCTTCCGAAGGGAAATAGGTGGTTTTCAATGCTCCCATGGTGGTAGTGTACACATCTTTTTCCCGCCCTTCATAAAAAATTAATAGAGCGATGGGATTTTGCAACGTTCCGAAATTAGTTTGGCGCGTGAGGGGCTGGTAATCATAATCATTTACCGAAAAACCTCCCAGGAAATCTAATCGGAGTTTGGCAGATAGCTGGTAAGTAATATAGGTTTGGGCATCGGCAAAACGCGGTTTAAAATTGGTTTCGGTTTGCTGGCTATTCACCAGCAGGCTGTTATCGCGGTAACGTACCCCCAGAAGAGTGGTTAGCCGCCCGTTTTTCGAAGCGTTTTCCAGCGCCACCCCTCCACCCAGCAAACTGGCTTCTAATGAGGCTTTAAATGCTACAGGTTTTTTATAGGAAATATCTAACACTGAAGATAGTTTGTCGCCATATTTAGCCTGGAAACCGCCCGAAGAAAAATCTACATTGCGCACTAATTGTGTGTTTACAAAACTGAGGCCTTCTTGCTGCCCGGAACGGATGAGGAAAGGACGATATACTTCTATGCCGTTTACATACACCAGGTTTTCATCATAATTTCCGCCTCGCACGGAGTATTGGGTGCTTAGCTCGTTATTAGAATTTACACCGGGGAGCAATTTCAAAACAGTTTCTACGCCTGCATTAGCTCCCGGGATACGCCGTATTTTTTCAGGTGAGATGGTTTGGACTCCTTCTACCGACTTTCGGTTTTTTGAGGTGATGAACACTTCCCCGAACTGTTCTATAGTTAGTTGCATAATGGGGTTAAATTCATACACTTCATTTTCCTGCAGAGCAATGCGCAGGGTTATTTTCTTATAGGTGAGGTGAGAAAAAACCAGGGTAATTTCTCGTTCCGCCGGGAGGGTGAGTTCATAAAAACCACTTATATCTGATTGGGCTCCGCCTCCTTCAAAATAAATAGCTACTCCTTCTATGGGCAACTGTTCTTCATTTACTATAGCCCCTTTTATAGTAGCTGTCTGGGCTGCTGCCTGCCAGAGGGTGCCAATGAGAAAGAAAATTGTAAAAGTGGCTGCTTTCAAAAGCGGGTGTTTAGAGTTTTCGGTAAAAAGTGGCATTAAACAGGGTTTTATTACCCACGTTATCTAATACGGAGACTTCTAAAAAATGCTTCACTCCTTCTGTGCTCACGGTATCTTCAAAATTATAGGTAAGAGTATGGGTTTTAGGCTCATATTCCATAAGTATCCATTTTCCGTTTAGGGTGGCCCGGTAAGCGCTTATACCACTTAATGTATCTTTAATTTCAAGAGATAGGTATTTATAATTAGAGAGCCACTGGTTATGTTTAAAATTTTTTGGTTTTACCACAGGCGCTATGGTGTCTTGCAGTAAGGTGTATGTACCTAAGTTTTTGGTACGGGCACTAATAGTATTTCCATTTTTCTTATTTCCCTCATAAATTGGAATGCCTTTACTGTTTAGACGGGCTACAAACAATTTTTCCCGCTCTTTTGCTGCATAGTTAGAAATATCAAAGCTAAGAGTAAAATAACTTTTCACCGCCACGCTGTTATTGTGAATTGTATAGAGAGCATTGGTAGCCGCCAGGTCTAAATAAAAATTATGATAAAAAGTATGGGCAGGGAATAGGGCTGTAATTTCCCCAAGCGAGTACCGGTTTTCCTGGTTGTATTTTAGAAAATAGGGCGTGGTGCGAACTTCTTTTTTATAAAGAATGGGTTGTTTTTTGCCTTTCACAGGAATTTTTAAGAGGGTAGCATTCTGGTTACCATCCATAATTTTTATAAGCACCTCGTAAAAAACCCCATCAGCAACGGTTATCACCCCTTTTTCAGAAGATTGTTTGTAGATACCTAATGTGTTATAGGGAAGTATAAAACATTGCTGTATCCATTCACCCCGGTTTATGTAGTGTTCATAATCTATAAAGGTGTTGATGAGAGGAGATTCATCAAAAGAAAAGGTTTCAAAATCATAACCCAGGTAAGGCGCTCCATTTACGGTCATTTCTACACTATACACTCCATTTTCGTTAGCTGCTAAATCCTGGCGGTCATATACATTTATTCCAAAACCTATTTTCCCCTCGGCATAGAGGGTATCCGTTACATAGGTGCCATCTTTTTGCTGGCGGAAGTTTATTTTTAGTTTCAGATTAGATTTGTTGACCTGCGAGCTATCGGAAAGTGAATACGCATAAAGCGCTTGCAAAGAGGGAGGCTGGGTATCTTTTACGGGTATCCCGAAGAGTAGAGGGTTGATGGGTTTTTCAGACTGGCTGTCTCGTATTTCAAAATGCAGGTGGGGACCACTGCTACCCCCGGTATTTCCGCTATAAGCTATAATTTCTCCTTGCTGCACCACCAACTCATTAGGCTGTGGAAACAATTCAATCTCGTATGTCTCTTTTTCATATTGGCGTTTTTTTACATACGCCTCTATCTTAGGTGAAAATTTTTGGAGATGTGCATAAACCGATGTGTATCCGTTGGGATGGGTTATATAAAGAACCTTTCCATAGCCACCATGCGCTATTTTTATGCGCGATACGGCGCCGTTTTCTGCCGAGTGCACCGATAATCCTTCTCTATCCTGGGTTTTAATGTCTAAGCCAGAATGAAAATGGTTGGAACGCAATTCGCCAAAGTTTCCTGAAAGTAAGATAGGAATATCTAAAGGAGCCGTAAAAAACGTTTCAGGATATTTATTTTGCGCCTGGCAAATAACACAACAACAGAAGATGAAGAGTTTTTTTATCATACACGGAATACTTCATCGGCGAATATACATAATAGCATTGGTAACATCAAAAAACTCAACTCAAAAATCCAGCCAATATTGTACCTGCTCATTTATTTTGCCGTATTAAATTTTCAGGAAAATAATGTAATAATTATGGTAAAGAATAGTACCTTTGCCACCGTGCATACGATTAAGTAGTTCATATATGAATGCGCTGTTGCAAGTGGTTGATGATATTGAACAGAAAATTAGTCTCTTACTCCGCCAAATGGAGTTGTTGAAACAGGCTAATGAAAAACTGTCTGATGAATTAGCTACCTGCCGGCAGATTAGGGAGGAGCAGGAAGCCACTCTCTTAGACTGGAAAGAAAAATATAAAGCGTTGCAACTTACTTATTCTATGCTTGGCAGTAAAAAAAATAAGACGGAAGCTGGCATTAAAATAAATGCATTGATTAGGGAAATTGACTGGTGCATTGCACAGCTTTCAGAGTAGAGTTAACCGAATGGGAGAAAAATTAAATATTAAACTCACTATCGCCGACAGGGTGTACCCGCTTACTATTGAGCCTCAGCAGGAAGCGAGTTTGCGACGGGCTTGCAAAAACATAGAAGATTTGATAAAGCAGTTTGAGCAAAAATATGCCGTGAGAGACAAGCAGGATGTATTGGCTATGTGCGCTTTGCAATTCGCCTCTAAGATAGAGCTTAAAGGAGCGGAAGGAGAGGATGCCTTTGCCGAAGTGCAGGAGCGGTTACTCACGGTTGATCGCTTGTTGCAGCGACACCTCAGTTAATAATATGTTCTTTGATTAGACACTTTACTGCCTACATGGGTTGATTATTTTTACAAACTCAACACTTAATTATTTTAGGAGGGTAAGTTTAAGTTGTAAAAGCAGGCCGTCCTTTGAGTCGGAGTCTTGAGCAGCTTGGTAGCCCTAAACCTGTTTTTAGGAGTTTGTATAAACTTCAAGGCCTGTGTAGGCTTTTTTATTATATAAAAGGTATGCAAAAATGAAATCTAATATGATATTGATTATAATTGGAATAGTCGGAGTTTTAATGGGCTTTCTCTTGGCTAAAATTATAGAACGCGCCCGAGCTTCTAAATTGATAGCCCAGGCGAAAAAAGAAGCTCACTCTCTCCTGAAAGAGGCTAACCTGGAAGCTGAAACCATTAAAAAAGATAAAATACTCCAGGCTAAGGAAAAATTTTTAGAGCTGAAAGCCGAACACGAAAAAGTAATTATCGCCAAAGAAAAAAAAATAACCGAAGCCGAAAAACGAATTAAAGACAAAGAATCTCATATTGCCATTGAGATAGAGAAGAATAAGCGGTTAACCGATAGTCTTGAAGAAAAAATAAAAGGGTATGACCGTAGAACGGAGTTCTTAGAGAAGAAACAATCTGATTTAGAAAAACTTCACAAGCGCCAGGTGGAACAATTAGAGGTTATCGCTGGCTTTTCTGCCGAAGCTGCTAAAGCAGAATTGGTAGAGTCGTTGAAAGCTGAGGCTAAAACAGATGCTATGGCATATATCCAAACCATAATGGAAGAAGCCAAACTCACCGCCCAGCAGGAAGCTAAAAAAATAGTTATCAATACCATCCAGCGAATTGGTACGGAGGAGGCGGTTGAAAATTGTGTATCGGTCTTTAATATTGAATCAGACGATGTGAAGGGCCGAATTATAGGGCGCGAGGGTAGGAATATACGGGCTTTGGAAGCTGCTACAGGTATTGAAATTATCGTGGATGATACTCCAGAGGCTATTATTCTTTCGGGTTTTGACCCAGTTCGCCGCGAAATAGCGCGTTTATCGCTCCACCGCCTGGTTACAGATGGGAGAATTCACCCTGCCCGTATTGAAGAGGTGGTGGCTAAAATAGCCCAGCAGATAGATGAAGAAATAGCAGAGGTGGGTAAGCGCACGGTGATAGATTTGGGAATTCATGGGTTGCACCCGGAACTTATTAAAATAGTTGGCAGAATGAAATATCGTTCTTCTTACGGGCAAAACCTTTTACAACACTCCCGTGAGGTAGCTAAACTTTGCGGGGTAATGGCTGCTGAGTTGGGGTTAAATGCTAAAGTGGCTAAACGAGCCGGCTTGCTGCACGATATTGGAAAAGTGCCAGATACTGAAACCGAAATGCCTCATGCCCTGTTAGGAATGGAATGGGCGGAAAAATACGGTGAAAAACCCGAGGTATGCAATGCCATTGGCGCTCACCACGATGAGGTGGATATGAAAACACTCTATGCCCCTATTGTGCAGGTATGCGATGCCATTAGCGGTGCGCGCCCCGGCGCCCGAAGGCAGGTGATGGATTCTTACATACAACGGCTTAAAGATTTGGAGACGGTGGCGTTTAGTTTTGGCGGTGTTAAAAAGGCCTATGCTATACAAGCTGGCAGGGAATTGCGTGTTATCGTGGAAAGTGAAAAGGTGAGTGATGAACGGGCTGCGGAACTTTCTTTCCAGATTTCCCAGAAAATTCAAACTGATATGACGTATCCCGGGCAGGTTAAAGTTACTGTAATACGGGAAACCCGCGCGGTGAATGTGGCTAAGTAACCGGGATTTGGGCTAATACCCGATTGGTAAAGAAACGCAGCTATTTTAAAAAACTACTTTGCCAGGAGTAGTTGTTATTTTACAAAAATTCTAAAACCCGTTCCATTGCCATGCCTCGAGACCCTTTTATGAGGATAGTTGCAGGAGGGAGAGGGTGTCGGTGTAAGAATTTTTTCAGTGTTTCAATATCGTTATATACCGGGAAAGAGGTGCGGGTATTGCAAAAATGCGCTCCTACCAGGTGCACCTCATGTAGCCCTAATGTTTCAAGATAGTTTACCACTGCCTGGTGCTCCTTTAGGGCTTCATCGCCCAACTCAAACATATCTCCTAACAATACCACTTTGCGGGAGCCAGGAAAACTAACCAAATTATCTAAGGCTGCTTTCATGCTGGTAGGGTTAGCATTGTAGGCATCTAATATAATGGTGTGCCCGTTTTTTTCCATAAGCTGGGAGCGGTTATTGGCAGGCTCATATTCTTCTATCGCTTCTTTTACCTGGTATAAGGGAATTTCAAAATAAAGCCCCGCCGTTATCGCCAGCGCTATATTGGTAAAATTATACGCTCCTGTGAGTTGCGAAGGTAGCAGGCTGTCTGCAACCGTTACCGTTAAAAATGGCTTTTCTGAATGGAGTTCTATGAGCAGGTTTCCCCGCCCGGCCTGTTTACTAAAGCCGTATTTTTTAGGATAGTTTTTCAACGCATTAACCTGTATAGCATCATCGGCATTATAAAAAATAGTTTTTTCATGTTGCATAAGATGCTCATATAACTCGCTTTTCCCTTTAATTACCCCTTCTACCCCTCCAAAACCTTCTAAATGCGCCTTGCCGAAGTTAGTAATGCAACCATAATCGGGCATTGCAAGAGATGAAAGAAAGGCAATTTCTCCCTGGTGGTTAGCGCCCATTTCTACCACGCCTATATGGGTGGTTGCATCCATAGCCAGCAGGGTAAGGGGTACCCCGATGTGGTTGTTTAGGTTGCCCTGAGTAGCCACCGTTTTAAATTTTTTGGCAAGAACCAAATGAAGTAATTCCTTGGTAGTGGTTTTTCCGTTGCTGCCTGTGAGGGCCAGGATGGGAATGCCCAGTTTTTTCCGATGGTAGGCAGCTACTTGTTGTAAACTGCTCAACACATTATCTACCAGCAATACCCGCTCATGGGTTTTATAAACTTCTTCATCTATTATAGCATACGAAGCCCCTTTTCGCAGAGCCTCCTCTGCATAGGCATTTCCATTAAACCGGTCGCCTTTTAAGGCGAAGAAGATAGCGCCTTCTTCTATACATCGGCTATCCGTAACAACCTTTGGATGGCTCAAGTAGAGAGCGTATAAGGTATCAATATTCATAATATATAAAAGGACTATAAATGAAACATCAAATATACAAATCAATAAATTCCACCCATCCACTATTTCCAAAAGAATAGATACCAGATAAATTATGCTAAAGAAGCCTGTAAAAATGCAGGAGAACATGTCTCTGACCATTTTGCTGACATCAGCAAAATGGTCGAGTTAGGCAGCAGCTCAGTTAGAGAAATAGAGGATATAGCGCTAACCCGCTATGCCTGTTACCTGATAGCTCAGAATGGCGATACTTCTAAAAATGAAATAGCGTTTGCCCAAACGTATTTTGCCGTTCAAACCCGAAAACAAGAAATTGAGTAAAACTACAAGGAAACTAAAATAACCAGCAATAATTGAATGAAAAACCATATAAAGGATTCCCTGGCAGGCAACAGGAGAGAGAAGCCTTATCCTAAAAGGATAAAGATGGAGACAGTGGCTAACTTCTCGCTTTCTTTTTCTTTGTAGATTTTGAGCCTACGCGAGACATGGCGCAACGGAAACCAATATAATCGCTGGCTAAATATTGTGGCATATATCGTCGTTGGGCGGGGTCTAACCAATAAGCGCGGTCTTTCCATGAGCCACCTTTAAACACCCGTACCTCATCGTCTATAAGAGTAGTTCTTTTGGCAGATTTATCGGCTTCCTTTACCAAATTGCCAAGAGAATCTCTATAAATGCGATGTTTGGGTGAGTTGTACATTCGTTTTTTAGACAGTTTTCCATCTTCATCTTCCGTATAATCATAGTAACGACCAGATGCTAAATCTCCATCTCCGTAGTTTCGGTTATCGCTCTTAGAAAAATTAGGACGCAGATATGTATCATCTTCATTTACAGGCGTAGTTCTCACCTCACCAGGCAGGCTACGGGCTATAATTCTCCCGTTGCTCAAGGTATCATATACAACAGCATTACTGCCGGTAACTATAGCTTTCCCATCTTTGCCAATAGCTGTCCGGGTATAAACATTTCCCCGATAATAATTAAAATCGTTTGTACCATCATCAATAATAGGTCTATACACGTCTGCCACCCATTCAGCCACATTGCCCCCCATATCATACAACCCATAATCATTTGCAGGATAAGATTTTACAGCAACAGTAATATCAGCCCCGTCATCAGACCATCCCGCAATACCGCCATAATCGCCCTTTCCCTGTTTAAAATTCGCTAACTGGTCGCCCCGGCTGCTTCGCTTGCCAGAACGCGTATAATCGCCCTGCCAGGGATACTTTTTCTTACCCCTGTAGTTGTTATATTCCCGTACCCCCGAAAGCCCTAACGCTGCATATTCCCATTCAGCTTCGGTAGGCAAGCGGTATTCAGGAAGAATAACACCGGTGCTTCTGCCTGCATAAACTACCTGGGAACTGTCTTTCTCTCGTTTCCCTATGCCTTTCTTGCCTTGCAGCGAATCTATGGCGCCTCCATAAGTAGCTTTAGGCGACAATAAATAGGTTTGAGTATTAAAAGCGCTTCCCACTTCGCCGTTCATAGGAGCATACTTAGCATCCTTTGCCAAATAGCCTTCCCGCTCCAGGATACGCTCGTTTACCCGGTCGGTACGCCATTCGCAATATTGCACAGCCTGTATCCAACTAACCCCCACTACCGGGTAATTGGCATAAGCAGGGTGCCGAAGATAATTATTTACCATTACCTCATTGTCTCCCAGCGGATTTCGCCACACTAACGTATCGGGCAACGCCCCGTAGTAAATATCTTTATAATTGGGATTATCAGGCGGGAACACCTTTCGCAACCAGTCTAAGTACTCCACATACATCATATTGGTTACCTCGGTCTCATCCATATAAAAAGACTGTACGTGCTGTTGGGAAGGAGAATTATTCCAATCATACATAATATCATCCTGCACTTTTCCCATCGTGAAAGTGCCTCCTTCAATAAAAACCATGCCAGGGGCGGTTTCCTGCTCTTTAAAAGAAGTATTGTATTGAAAACCACCTTCTTTGGCATTAATATTCCATCCGGTGGCCCTGGAAACATTTTTAGAGCCGGATGAAGAACATCCTCCCAATGCAAAAGTTAATAACAGGCTACTATAAAAAACAACCATCGGCGAGGTTCTCATAATCTATATATAAATTTCGGATGCAATATTAAAATAATCTCTGGGAATACAAACTATTTTTCTATGTATTCCTCACCTATGAACGCAGACTAAATAGGTTTATTGTATGGGAAGATTACCCTTAAACAATAATGGGCAGAGATAGAAATTTTCATAAAAACTATCTAAAATAAAAAGCCCGGTCTTGTGAACCGGACTTTTTGAACAACTTATAAACCTGCTATGAAACTTCCATAATGGAAGTTGCCACAAATATATAGTATTAATTTTAAAAAAAATCACTATCCATGAATAAACTTTATATAAACTTTTATACGAATGGAAGGGAAAGCTCATTTTTATATCCGCGTTACTATATATATAGTAATCTTCTTGCGTAGGTTTCTGATGTCATTTTCATAGCCACGTCACTATAAGTTAGTACCTTTGTTTCAATAATAAGCCGTTGCCCGTTTGCCATGATTAATAAACGCCTTTTGGTAAAAAATTTATTAGCCTACACCAATGAAAATAGTTTTTATGATAAAAAACAATTTCTTAATCTTGGCGACCGTGAGGGAAAGGCAAAATTTTTAAAACACGTATGTGCATTAGCTAACTCTAACCCTAAAAATAATTCGTATTTAGTAATTGGGGTAACCGATGAAGATGCAGTTATTGAAGGAGTAGATTTTTTTGACGATAGTAAAATTCAAAACCTGGTAAACGCTTATTTGGAAAACCCGCCTGCCATAGCCTATGAAAATATCCCGTTTCCTCACCTCCCGCAAGGAAAAGTGGTAGGCCTGGTAACGATTGCCTCCAGTGGAAAAGTTTGTTTTCTGAAAAAAAATATATGGAAATACACCAGCCAAAGCGCATTTTTCAGGGAAGGGAGCACCAGTATCCTTAAAACGAGCGCAACCCCTCTTCAAGATGTAAATGCTGCTACTGTGGCAGAAATAGAGCACTATTCCGTTAACAATATAGAACATACCCTGCACGGGGTTATTGACTTTTTGCATAATGGGCGAAAAGACCTGGAAACCCATTATAAAGTGTTTAAGGAACAGTTTGTACTTTGCTGGGCAGGGCTTCCCAAGAAAGTAAAGGATAAAACCTATTTTTCCCGCGTAGATATTGAACTAATAAATGAACAAGTGAAACTCTTCTATTCTACCTTAGATGAGGTGGAAATACACTATACAGAAGACTCCTTCACTACTATAGAATATGTTCACCTAGGGCTTCATAACCAGCAAAAATACTATCCGTTAGAAACAGTTAGTATTGATTTTAAAGATAATGGAACCTACCAAATAAATAGCTGCATTATTTTTCAACCTCCCCAATACGACAAAAAAATGCTCTATCATGTATATAATGCCAATAATAACCTTTTAGATAAACTGGTTAAAAAACTTCCTCTCACTTCCGCCGAGACCAACGATTTGAAAGACCTTCCTGCTACCTATCTTATCTGTGCTCTTAACGGGTTTGAGGATAGTAAGGAAAAATTAGAAACACACCGCTCCCTTCTTAAACAGTATGATATGCGAATATATGCTTCTGTGAAAGAAGTATTGCGAATTATGAGAAAAATAAAATACAATTAAAAACTAATAGATGGAAAATCCTATTGATGTATCACAACGAAGAACCTTTGTTGTAGGCGATATACATGGCGCCTGGAAAGCTCTTCGGCAGGTACTGGAAAGAGCAGATATTTTGCAAAACGACCTGTTGATATTTCTGGGCGATTATGTAGATGGCTGGAGCGATGCCCCTGCCGTGTTAGATGCACTAATAACATTACAAAAAATTCAACCCTGCTTATTTATAAGGGGAAATCATGACCAACTTTGCCATGAATGGTTGTTGACCGGAAAAGCCAAGGAACAATGGCTAGACCAGGGCGGGAGCATTACAGTAGAGGCTTATAAAACTATTTCCCATGAAACCAAAATAAAACACATTCAATTTTTAGAATCCCTGCGAAACTATTACATAGATACTAAAAACCGCCTCTTCCTTCATGCCGGTTTCACCAGCCAGCACGGAGTGGCGTATGAGCATTTCCCTGAGCTCTTTTACTGGGACAGAACCCTCTGGGAAACAGCCCTCGCTCTTAACCCGCTACTATCCCGGAATCACCCCTTCTATCCCAAACGTTTCTTGCACTATTCAGAAATTTATATCGGCCATACCCCCGTTACCCGCATCCACAAAACCATACCTGTACAAGCTGCCAATGTGTGGAATATAGATACTGGCGCCGCCTATGGCTACCCTCTAACTCTTATGGATATAGATACTAAGCGTTTCTGGCAGAGCGACCCCATAAGAGAATTATATCCTCATGAAAAAGGCAGGGATTAATGATAACCTCTTTTCACTTTTCTAAAATTCAATCATAGCAGTGTGATGGGTTTAGGCTAAAATCATACATTTGCCCTGTGCTATTTAAAAAACAACCTTTCTTTATGACCCCGCCCTCTATAAGTGTTATTATAAGCACCTACAACCAGCCTAAATGGTTAGAAAAGGTACTTTGGGGCTACAGTGTGCAAACCTATAAAGATTTTGAAATCATTATTGCCGATGATGGCTCCGAGGAACAAACAGCGCACCTCATCTCTTCTTTTAAAGAGTATTTTCCTGTGCCGCTGCAACACCTATGGCATGAAGATAAAGGATACCGTCGCCAGGAGATATTAAATATAGCCATTACTAAAGCTCGTCACGATTATATTATTATGACAGACGGTGATTGTATTCCCCATAAAAATATGGTAGCTATACACGCAAAACATGCAAAGAAAGGATATTTTCTATCTGGAGGCTACTGCAAAGTAAGCATGAAACTTAGCAATGCCATTACCCGCGAAGCCATCCTGGCTGGCGATTGTTTCCGGTTAAGATGGTTGCGAAAAATAGATACGATAGGATTTTCCCAGGCTCTGAAACTCGGTGCTAAAGGACTATTGGCCCACCTACTAAACCACTTAACACCCACGAGACGAACCTTTAATAATTGCAACTCCTCTGCATGGAAGGCAGATATCGTTGCTATAAACGGATACGATGAACGGATGAAATATGGAGGTTCTGATGTGGAACTGGGCGACCGCCTGAAAAACAATAGCATAAAAGCCATTCAAGTGCGCCATACCGCCCTTTGCATTCATTTAGATCATCCCAGGAGCTATAAAACCCCTGAATCTCTTGCCAATAGCTCAACCAGAATAAAATATACAAGAGAAAATAAAATAATTTTCACCCCTTACGGAATTAAAAAACGAGAACTCATATACCCATGAAAATAATAGTTACCGGCGCTGCTGGTTTCATAGGCTCACATGTAGCTGAATATCTTGTTCGGCAAGGATATGATACGTATGGAATAGACAATCTGTCTAACTATTACAGCCCTTCTCTGAAAAAACAAAATATAATGGACATAGAACGCCAGGGCGTACAATTTATAGAGGCTGATTTAACGGAGAACCTTCATACCCGTCTTCCCGGTTCTGTGGACTATATTTTTCACCTGGCGGCACAGCCTGGCATCTCTGCCAATACCTACCTGCATGAATATGTGAAAAATAATATCTTCGCTACCCAAAACCTGCTGGAGTGGGTGTTACAGTATAATCCCCAGCTTCGTTGTTTTGTAAATATAGCCACCTCTTCCATTTATGGAAAAATAGCCGATGTACCTGAAGATACAGTTCCCCAGCCCGTTTCCTTCTACGGCATTACCAAATGGGCGGCAGAACAGTTAGCGCTAAGCGAACAACGACAAGGTAAACTACCCGTTTGCTCCCTGCGCCTCTATTCAGTTTACGGCCCCCGGGAACGCCCAGAGAAACTCTATACCAAACTTATTCAGGCTATTTTTAAGAACCAGCCTTTTCCCCTTTATGAAGGAAGTGAGCGCCACTCCCGCAGTTTCACCTATATAGGAGATGTGGTAAAAGGAATTGCCCAAACCATTGATAAGGAAACCAGTATAAATGGCGAAATTATAAACATAGGTTCTGATGAAGAACACACTACCGCCGAAGGAATAGCGCTGGTAGAAGAAATCATTGGCAAAAAAGCCCGCTTTCAAAACATACCTTCGCGCCCTGGCGACCAGCTTAGAACCAAAGCAGTTATAAACAAGGCCCGCAAACTCCTCGGTTATGAACCCTCTACCTCCCTTAGAGAAGGATTACAAGCCCAGGTGAAATGGTGTTCTGAACAATTTTTATAACCCCATGAAACCCGCTGTTTCCCTTATAGTAAGCACCTACAACCAGCCTGAGTGGCTCGAGAAAGCGCTTTGGGGGTATGAGCAACAAACCTTTACCGATTTTGAAATACTTATCGCCGATGATGGCTCTACAGCAGACACAGCCAAATTAATAGAAAAATATAGCCGCCTCTCAACCCGCCCCATAAAACACCTCTGGCAGGAAGACAATGGCTTTCAAAAAAATAAAATTCTCAATAAAGCTATCCAGGCCAGTGCCGCCGATTATCTTATTATGACAGATGGCGATTGTATTCCCCGCAACGATTTTGTGGAAAAACATATAGCTTTACGAAGAAAAAAACACTTCCTCTCCGGCGGCTATTTTAAACTCCCAATACACCTTTCAAAAACCATAACCAGGGAAGATATTAATTCTCAAAGCTGTTTCAAGCTAAAATGGCTACAAGAAAGAGGGCTAAAAAAAACTTTTAAAACCCACAAACTCACCTCAAGCGGGTTCAAAGAATGGTTCTTAAACAAATTTACCACCACAAAAGCTACCTGGGATGGCAATAACGCTTCTGGCTGGAAAGAAGACATACTATCTATAAATGGCTTTGATGAGCGTATGCAATATGGGGGTGAAGACCGCGAAATGGGAGAGCGCCTTGTAAACTATGGTATAACACCTCTTCAAATTCGTTACAGCGCCATAACCCTGCACTTACACCACGAGCGAAACTACGTGAAACCAACCATGCTTGCCGCTAACCGGCAAATACGCTATACTACGCGGCACCAATGCCTCACCTATACCCCCTATGGCATTGTGAAACCCATAATCTCTGCGCAATAAAAATACACCGTCACTAAATGTAACGGTTGTAAAAGAATTCTAAATTTATAGAGCTGTTTCTACTAAAACCAAACTATTTCTCTTCCATATACGCTTCAATAGGAGCGCAGGTACAAAGTAAGTTTCTATCGCCAAACGCATCATCTACCCGCCTAACAGAAGGCCAAAATTTATTTTCATACAAATAATCTAATGGAAAAGCCGCCTTCTCACGGGAATAGGAAAAATGCCAATCTGTTGCAGCCACTATCTGCAACGTATGAGGTGCATTTTTCAATACATTATCCGGGTTTTCAAGAGAAACCTCATCAATCTCTTTACGAATAGCTATCATAGCCTCACAAAAGCGATATAATTCCGCCAAACTTTCGCTTTCCGTAGGCTCAATCATCAACGTACCGGCAACAGGAAACGATACAGTAGGAGCGTGAAACCCATAATCCATCAAGCGTTTTGCAATATCTATAACCTCTATACCCTTCTTTTTAAAGCTGCGGCAATCTACAATCATCTCGTGCGCCACGCGCCCGTGAGCGCCTGCATACAACAACTCATAATATCCCTCTAACCGGCTTTTAATATAATTTGCATTTAAAATAGCATACTTAGTAGCATCTGTTACCCCTTTAGCGCCCAGCAAGCGGTTATATGCGTATGAAATGAGGCATACCAATGCACTACCCCATGGAGCGCCGGAAACAGCGGGAATGGCCTTTTCGCCCCCCGTTTTAACCACTGGGTGAGAAGGCAGAAAAGGCGCCAGATGAGCTGCTACACAAATAGGCCCCACCCCGGGGCCACCGCCTCCGTGGGGAATAGCAAACGTTTTGTGCAAATTCAAATGACACACATCTGCCCCAATAATAGCAGGGTTTGTAAGCCCTACCTGCGCATTCATATTAGCCCCATCCATATACACCTGCCCACCGTTTTCATGTATAATTGCGGTAATCTCCTGTATAGCTGTCTCAAAAACTCCGTGTGTGGAAGGGTAAGTAATCATAAGCGCCGCCAACTCTTCCCGGTAACGAATAGCTTTTTCCCGTAAATCGTTCACATCAATATTTCCCCGCTCGTCTGTTTTCACCACCACTACCTCCATGCCCGCCATTACCGCCGATGCCGGGTTGGTGCCGTGGGCAGAGGAAGGAATGAGGCATATTTTCCTGTTTTTTTCACCTTTCCACTCCTGGTAAGCCTTTATAACCAGTAAGCCCGCATATTCTCCTTGCGCTCCCGAATTAGGTTGCAATGAAACACCCGTAAAACCGGTAATAATTTTTAACTGTTCTTCCAGTTTTTTCAATACTTCCTGGTACCCAGCCGCCTGCTCAATAGGAGCAAAGGGATGAATAGCAGCCCATTCCATCCAACTCAGCGGCAACATTTCCGTAGCAGCATTTAGTTTCATGGTACAAGAACCTAACGATATCATAGAGTGAGTAAGAGATAAATCGCGGCGCTCCAATTTTTTAATATAGCGCATCAGCTCCGTTTCCGAGTGGTAAGTGTTAAATACCTCATGCGTTAAAAAAGGAGTTTTTCGCTCCCATTTTCCTAAACGCATTCCGGTTTTTTCCCATGTTTCAACAATTACAGGCTCTTTGCCCAAAGTTTCTGCCATAATGCCAACAATGTTATTCAAATCGGCAAGCGTATTAGTTTCATTCAAAGAAATGCAAACAGTTTCCTCGTCGGGATAGAAAAAATTCACCCTTTTCGCTTCTGCAATAGCCCGAACCTTAGCTGCATCAGCCCGAAAATGTAAAGTATCAAAAAAGCTATCATGTAACTGTTTTACCCCTATTTTTTCCAAGCTTTGCGCCAGGGCGATGGCTTGCCGGTGGATTTTCCGGGCGATATAGCGCAACCCTTCCGGCCCATGATATACGGCATACATCCCCGCCATTACCGCCAGTAGCACCTGGGCAGTACATATATTAGAGGTAGCCTTGTCGCGCTTAATGTGTTGTTCGCGGGTTTGCAACGCCATACGAAGCGCCCGGTTACCATTAGCATCACGGGAAATCCCGATGATTCTCCCGGGAACCGCCCGTTTATACTCCTCTTTTGTGGCAAAATAAGCGGCATGAGGCCCTCCGTAACCAAGCGGAATACCAAATCGTTGAGTAGAACCAACCACCACGTCGGCGCCCCACTCGCCAGGTGGAATAAACAATACCAGGCTCAATATATCGGCGGCTACTGCTATCTTTATTCCCTTTTCTTTGGCAGTTTCTGTGAAAGCTATATAGTCCGGTATCCCCCCATACACACCCGGATACTGGAGCAATGCCCCAAAAAAGGCAGTAGAACCTTTAAATTCCCGGTGGTCGCCCTTCACCAATTCTATTCCTAAAGGAATAGCGCGGGTTTGCAGCACTGAAAAGGTTTGCGGCAGCACTTCCTCTGAAACAAAAAAAGACACAGCGCCTGCTTGCTGCTGCTCCCGCGAACGCAGGTTAAAGAGCATCAACATAGCCTCGGCGGCGGCAGTGCTTTCATCCAGGAGCGAAGCATTAGCGATTTCCATTCCCGTGAGGTCGCACACCATTGTTTGGTATGTTAACAACGCCTCTAACCGTCCCTGGGCAATTTCTGCCTGGTAAGGAGTATAGGCTGTGTACCAGCCGGGATTTTCTAAAATAGCCCGTTTTATCACCGATGGCGTACTTGTTTCGTGGTAGCCCAATCCTATATAGTTTTTATAAAGTTGGTTTTTTTGAGCCAGTGCATACAACTCTTGTAAAAATTCATTTTCGCTTATTCCTTCCGCCAGGGATAAAGATTCTTTTAGCCGAATGCTATCTGGGATGGTTTCATCTATAAGCTGGGCTAAAGAAGAAACCCCGATAGTCTCCAGTATATGGGGAAGGTCTTGTTCTCGGATGCCGATATGGCGGGCTGCAAAAACATCTGTTTTCATGTGTTTGAATAGTAATAAGGCTGCAAAAATACAGATTTAACAGATAGCCTGCGTCTTTTTTTAACTAAGCTATTATTATATGATAAGGGTAGAGAAAGTTCTGTTAATTAGCTTGGTTAGGCAACCCTAAGGTGATAATGGGGTTTATAAAAAATGGTTTGTTGTTGTGTAGAAAAATAAGAGTATGGGCAATTTATATACCTTCCAAAAAACAAGCCTAAGATTTTTTTGTATAAGCGTATTAAATTACAAATATCTGTAAATAAATGATATATGTCTTATTCAGGATTTTTTAACTGCTCGGCATCTTTAAGTACCCGCTCTTTGAGGCTTTCTTTGTACTGGGCGATGCGGTCTAAGATATCAGGATTTCCCTGCCCCAGAATTTGAGCGGCTAAGATACCGGCGTTGGCGCCTCCGTTAAGCGCTACGGTAGCTACCGGCACGCCGGCAGGCATTTGCAGGATAGAAAGAACAGAATCCCACCCATCTATAGAATTTCTGCTTTTTATGGGTACACCTATAACGGGCAGGGGGGAGAGAGAAGCCACCATACCGGGCAAATGAGCGGCGCCTCCGGCGCCTGCAATAATAACCCTTATATTTCTGCGGTGAGCATGGGCTGCAAAATCGAATAACTTGTCGGGAGTGCGGTGAGCCGAAACAACATCAATTTCCACTTCAATCTCAAAGTGTTGCAAAATGGCAATAGCTTCCTGCATAATTGGCAGGTCGCTGGCGCTTCCCATAATAACGGCTACTTTTGCCATGATAACAGAGGGTTTGTTTTGATAGAACGTTTTTGCTGGTTTTCAATAGTAGGCATCAGATGGCTGTGAGAAAACTCACAGGTTGTTGCGGCAACCTGCGAGCTCTTTATATCATCTGGCGGTTTTTGCCCGGATGATAAACACACACTGGGCTGCAAGATACAACTATTATTTTTATTAAAAATAATGTGAAAACTACTTCCACAGGGAATTTCATGGGAAGAACCCTCTTAAGAGTTTTCTGCGGTAACATGTATTGTTTGTTTAACCTTTTCTGCTATTTTAAGGGCTAACTGAACATCTTTATTTACCACAGTAACATGTCCCATTTTGCGAAAGGGGCGGGTTTCTTTTTTCCCATAGAGATGTAGTGAAACTCCTTCTATTGCCAGTATAGGAGGAATGTTTTTATAGCGCGCAATACCTTGATAGCCCTCTTTTCCTACCAAGTTTACCATAACAGCGGGTATTTTATTGTCTGTTTTTCCCAGAGGTAAATTCAAGATGGCTCTCAGGTGTTGTTCAAACTGGTTTGTATAGCTGGCTTCAAGGGTATAATGCCCGCTATTATGAGGGCGGGGCGCCGCTTCGTTTACCAATAACTCATCGGTTTCCGTCAAAAATAATTCTACTGCGAGCAAACCAGTATGCTCAAGTGCCTGGGACACTTTCAATGCAAGGAGTTGCGCTTGGCTGGCAATCCCTTCCTCTATACGGGCAGGAGCAATGGCATATTCCAGGTAATTTGCACCAGGATGAAATTGCATTTCTACAACAGGATATGTACGCACCTCGCCGTTAGCGTTTCGGGCTACCAAAACAGCGAGTTCCTTTTTAAAAATAACCAGGTTCTCCGTAAGACAGGCTACGTTTGGCAAATTATCCAAATCAGAATAGGTTTTCACTACCTTCACCCCCCGTCCATCATACCCCATTCGGTTACTCTTCCACACAAAAGGAAACGACAGTGTTTTTCGCTCTATAGCCGTTTGTATTTCATGTGTATAGGCAAAACGCATAAAATCTGGAGTAGGAATCTGGTGGTCTATATAAAAGAGTTTTTGAGCGGTTTTGTCCTGGATAGTGCGAATGGTTTTTGCAGAGGGAAATACCTGTATTCCTTCTTTTTCCAGTTGCTCCAGGGCATCTACATTCACATTTTCAATCTCAAGGGTAAGCAGCTGCACTTTTTTTCCGAAACGATACACTGTTTCGGCATCTGTGATGTCTCCCTCTAAAAATTCAGTGCAGGCTGTTTTGCAGGGAGCGTCAGGGTTAGGGTCTAAAACAAGCGTGTGTAAATTATATTTTTGCGCTTCGGCAAGGAGCATACGACCTAACTGACCGCCGCCTACAATACCTAATTTAAAATGAGGAGAAAAGCAATCCATGAGAAAATATTTATGCAAAAATAAGGGGAATAGCGAAAATGCTGCCTGGGTATCTGAAATAAAGAATCTAAACAGTATCTTTGCATTTTAAAAAAACAGAATAAAAAATTGATACAACTTCACGGCAAATATTTTAGACCTCTTATCAGCGCCGAAGAAATTCAAACCGCTGTGAAAAAAGTGGCTGTTGAAATTGCAGCCGATTTTAAAAACGAAGCCCCCGTTTTTGTAGGCGTGCTTAATGGCGCTTTTATGTTTGCATCAGATATTTTAAGAAACTACCCTCATCCCTGTGAACTCTGTTTTGTGAAACTCAGCTCTTACCAGGGATTGTCTTCTACCGGTATTGTAAAAACCCTGTTAGATGTTCCCGAAACAGTTCAGGGAAAGAGTGTTATTATTTTAGAAGATATTATAGATACCGGCAGGACTTTAAGTGAACTGGTAGATTTATTTTCTCGCATGTCCATCAAACAATTTAAAATAGCTACCATGTTCTATAAGCCCGATGCCTATAAAGGAGAGTATAGTATTGATTATGTGGGCATATCTGTTCCCGATATTTTTATTGTTGGGTATGGGTTAGATTATAATGAACTGGGCAGGAATTTACCAGGTATTTATCAAATTGATGAGCAGCCATGATGAACCTGGTTTTATTTGGCAAACCCGGGACAGGTAAAGGTACGCAAGCTACTCTCTTGAAAGAAACATATCAATTTATTCACCTGTCAACAGGCGAGTTATTCCGGTGGAATATAGATAATGATACCGAGCTTGGGAATAAGGCTAAAGCCTATATGGATGAGGGAAATTTGGTGCCAGATGAGTTAACCATAACTATGCTGGTAGCTGAGGTAAATAAACACCCGCAAGCAGAAGGATTTATTTTTGATGGGTTTCCGCGTACAAGAGCGCAGGCGGAAGCGCTTGATTCTTTACTGGCTTCTAAACAAATGAAAATAGACGCCGCCATAGCTATAGAAGTGCCCGAAGATATGCTGGTGCACCGCTTACTGAAAAGAGGAGAGGAGAGTGGTAGAACAGACGACCAAAGCGAGGAAAAAATAAGAACCCGGTTTGAAGAATATAATAAGAAAACCTCTCCACTGATAGCTTATTATAAAGAACAAGGCAAATTTCGAGAAGTAAATGGAGTAGGTGCCGTTACCGAAATTGCAGCCCGGTTGCATGCTGTAATCAATTCACTTTAAATAAATTACTACCCGGTAATCCCCCTGTTAAAAAGTAATTTTTCCCTCGTTTATAACTCCTGCAACATAGACCCTTTTTACAAAGAAGAGTTTACTATCTTTACACAGTCATTTTTTATGAACCCTTTAAAAATGATGTAAACACCTTATAAATATCTATGTACTTACTTTTTGATACCGAAACCACCGGCTTACCTAAAAGGTGGGATGCTCCTGTAACCGATACCGATAACTGGCCACGGGTAGTTCAGATAGCCTGGCAATTACACGATGAATGGGGCAATCTTTTGGAGCATAGCGATGCGATTATTAAACCAGACGGATATACTATTCCCTACGAGTCTGAACAGGTACATGGTATTTCTACCGCCCTGGCAGAAGCCGAAGGCATTCCCTTGGGCGAAGCGCTGGAAGCCTTTAAGCGAGCCCTCTCAAAAGCTAATTTTGTAGCCGGGCATAACGTGGGCTTTGATAATAATGTGGTAGGGGCAGAATTTTATCGCCTCAACATACTCCATTCGCTCCTTTCCCTGCCAGTGTTAGATACGTGTACAGAAGCCACGGCGTTACTCTGCCAGCTCCCCGGGGGTAAAGGAGGTAAATTTAAACTCCCTACAGTAACAGAACTCTACCGTCATCTTTTTAAAGATGCCTTCCAGGAAGCCCACCATGCCGCCGCCGACGTAGAAGCTACTGCCCGCTGCTTTTTTGAACTCATACGCACCCAACAAGTATTCAGCCCCCAAGAGTTAAACGCTGCCCCCGATTATTTTGCCCGTTTTGCAGCCTTTCACCCTCAACCCATAGCGTTAGTGGGGCTGAAACACCGCAATCTAAAAACAGCTTCCGAAAATATAAGGAAACAACTTGAAAAAGAAAAATCCACTACTACACCCTCAAAAGAAGAGCTTCTACAAAATGAACAACTTCTGCAAGAAGCCGTTTTTGTGCATCTACACAATCACTCCCAGTTTTCAGTACTGCAAGCTACCTCTACCATTAAGGAAATAGTTGAGGCCGCCTCGCGTGAGAAAATGCCTGCCGTGGCGCTCACCGATACTGCCAATTTAATGGGCGCCTTTCACTTTGTGAAAGAAATTAATACACACAACAAAATAGCCCAGGCAAAAAATAAAGAAGCCTCCGCAAAAGGAGTTCAACCCCTGGAAAGTATTCTAAAACCTATTATAGGATGTGAGTTTTATGTATGCGAAAACCGGAACGATAAAACCCGTAAAGATAAAGGCTACCAGGTAGTAATGCTGGCAAAAAATAAAAACGGGTACCACAACCTGGCAAAAATGGCATCTATTGCCTATACCGAAGGTTTTTACTACGTTCCGCGCATAGACAGAGAGGTGGTGCAGCGCTATAAAGAAGATATTATTGTGCTTACCGGCAATCTTTATGGAGAAGTTCCTGCAAAAATCCTTCATTTAGGAGAACACCAGGCAGAAGAAGCATTGCTGTGGTGGAAAGAAGTGTTCCAGGATGATTTATACCTGGAAATTATGCGACATGGGCAGGAAGATGAAGACCGCGTGAACGAAACCCTCCTGCGATTTTCCAGGAAACACCGCATTAAACTGGTGGCGGCTAATAGTACTTATTACATCTTAGAGGAAGATGCCCGCGCCCATGATATTTTATTATGTGTAAAAGAAGGCGAAAAACAAGCCACCCCAATTGGGCGTGGCAGAGGCTATCGTTACGGGCTGCCCAACCAGGAGTACTATTTTAAAAGCGCCAAGGCTATGAAGAGTCTTTTTAAAGATGTTCCTCAAGCCATCCTCACCATCCAGGAAATATTAGATAAAATAAGCTATTACGACCTGGCTCGCCCGGTAGTGCTACCCAAATTCGAGATTCCACCCACCTTCCTTGCAAACGGCACTACACAAGAGCAGGCAGAAAGCAGTTACCTGCGCCATCTTACCTATGAAGGCGCCAGTCGCCGATACCCCACGCTCTCCCCGGCCATAAAGGAACGGGTAGATTTTGAATTAGAAGTTATTGAGCGTACCGGTTACCCGGGCTATTTTCTCATTGTGCAGGACGTGTGTGCCGCTGCGCGCGAAATGGGCGTTTCTGTAGGGCCGGGACGCGGCTCGGCAGCCGGCTCTGTGGTAGCCTATGCCCTGGGCATTACCAATATAGACCCCATTGCTAATAATCTTCTCTTTGAGCGTTTTCTCAACCCCGACCGTGTGAGCCTTCCCGATATTGATATTGATTTTGATGATGAAGGAAGAGGAAAGGTAATTGAATATGTGGTTCAAAAATATGGTGCCAACCAGGTAGCTCAGATAATTACCTATGGCACCATGGCAGCCAAATCTTCCATACGAGATACAGCCCGTGTTTTAGACCTTCCCCTTCAAGAAGCAGACCGGGTGGCAAAACTTATACCCAATATAAAACTTACCGATATTTTCGGGCTCACCTCCGAGGAGCTTCGGGAAAGACTTCGCTCAGAAGATTTACTACGTGTGCAAGAGTTAAAAAAGCTGGCGGAAGGAGACAGCCTAACGGCACAAACCATAAAACAAGCAAGAGTACTGGAAGGCTCTTTCAGGAATACCGGCATACACGCCTGTGGTGTTATTATAACGCCCGACGATATTACCAATTTTGTGCCCATAGCTACCGCCAAGGACTCTGATTTGTATGTTACCCAGTTTGACAATGCGGTGGTGGAAAGTGCAGGATTGCTGAAAATGGATTTTTTGGGGTTAAAGACGCTTACACTCATAAAAGATACAGTAGAGCTTGTTAAATATCGCCATGATAAAGACCTGAACCCGGATACTTTTCCGTTAGATGATAAAAAGACGTATGAGCTTTTTCAACGTGGCGAAACCATCGGGATTTTTCAGTATGAATCTGTGGGGATGCAAAAATATATGCGGGACTTAAAACCTACGGTTTTTGCAGATTTGGTAGCTATGAATGCTCTCTATCGCCCGGGTCCCATAGAATATATCCCCAGTTTCATCCGCAGAAAGCGCGGGGAGGAGCCCATTACCTATGACCTTCCCGAAATGGAAGAAGACTTAAAGGAAACCTATGGCATAACCGTTTACCAGGAGCAAGTGATGCTCCTTTCACAAAAACTTGCCGGGTTCACCAAAGGTGAAGCCGATGTATTGCGGAAAGCCATGGGTAAAAAAATATTCGCCCTTCTCAATGAACTTAAACCCAAATTTCTCGATGGGGGGGAGCGCCGTAACCACCCCCGGGATGTTTTAGAAAAAGTATGGAAAGACTGGGAAGCCTTTGCCAGCTATGCCTTTAACAAGAGCCACTCCACCTGTTATGCCCTCATTGGCTACCAAACGGCCTACCTTAAAGCCAATTACCCCGAAGAATATATGGCGGCAGTGCTTTCTAACAATATGAGCGATATTAAACAAATATCCTTTTTCCTGGAAGAATGTAAGCGAATGGGCGTTAAAGTGCTGGGACCAGACGTAAACGAATCGTTCTATAAATTTACCGTAAATAAAAACAACGCTATTCGCTTTGGTATGGGCGCCGTGAAAGGCATTGGCAAAGGCGCCGTAGATACACTGGTGGCGAATAGAACCGGCAAAAAATACAACTCTGTTTTTGATGTGGCAAAACGGGTAGATTTGTCTGCCGCCACAAAAAAAGCCTTTGAAAGCCTTGCGTTAGCAGGCGGGTTCGATTCTTTTGCAGGAGTGCATCGCGCTCAGTATTTTAATGATAATGGAGATGGGGTAACCCTTTTGGAAAAAGCCATTCGTTTTGGCGCCGCCTACCAGCAAAATCTCCAGTCGGCCCAGGTGAGTTTATTTGGCGACCAAAGCAATGTGCAAATTCCCGAACCCATAGTTCCTGAGTGCGAGGCTTGGAGCACCATAGAAAAACTCAAGAAAGAAAAAGAAGTAGTGGGTATTTATATTTCCGGGCACCCCTTAGACGATTTTAAAACCGAAATGCAATATTTCTGTAATGGAAATTTGGCACTTCTTAGCAATATGCAGCAACATCTGAACAAGGAAATTACCCTTGCCGGTGTAGTTACCAACGTACAACACCGCATGTCTAAAAACGGTAAAGGATGGGCGGTATTTACCCTGGAAGATTACACAGACTCATACGAATTTAAAATTTTTAGTGAAGAATACCTGAGATACCGACATCTCCTTAATATTGACGGGTTATTGTATGCCAAAGTTTTTATACGAGAAGGATGGGCAAATAATGAAACAGGCGCTAACCCTGAGCCAAGAATCCAGTTTGCCAATCTCCAGCCTATCCACGATGTTATGGAAAACTACGCTAAAAAACTAACCATTCAACTCCCCATAGAAGAACTCGCCGAAGAGAAAATAACCCGTTTAAAAACCCTTCTAAAATCTCACAAAGGCAATCACGCCCTTTCTTTTATAGTGTATGAAGCCACAAACGATGTTAAATTGCACCTGCCCAGTCGCAGGAAAAATGTAAAAATCTCTAATGAGTTGCTGGCTGTGTTAGAAGAAGAGGCTATTTATTATAAATTGAACTGATATTTATTTTTATAATAACAATATCATTAAAACCAATAGAATAGTACATATCCTTGTAAAAGAAATAAGTACCTTTGTACCCGAAAACAAATACTAAATACTCAAGAAAAATGGCATTAGAAATAACAGACGCTACCTTTGAAGAAATAGTTTTGAAAAACAACAAACCCGTACTGGTAGATTTTTGGGCAGCTTGGTGTGGCCCCTGCCGCATGGTAGGCCCCATCATAGAAGAAATAAGCAAAGAATACCAGGGCAAAGCCGTTATAGGAAAAGTAGATGTAGATGCCCACCAGGAATTCGCCGCCAAATATGGAGTGCGCAACATTCCCACCGTGCTTGTCTTCAAAAATGGGCAAGTGGTGAATCGCCAGGTAGGCGTAGCTCCCAAAAACGTTTACACCCAGGCGCTTAACGCTGCTCTTTAATAAGCGACTTCTGAGAAAAAGAAACAGGTTTGGTGGCAACATCAAACCTTTTTTATAAGTTTATGAACCTATCTTCTCAACTCCAACAAGCCCCCCTATACAAATACCTGGAGGTTCTTGCCAACCAGGTAGTAGAAGGCTTTATCAGTGGGATGCACAAAAGCCCCTTTCATGGCTTTTCCTCTGAGTTTGCAGAACACAAAAGCTATAACCCCGGCGAGAGCACCAAATACATAGATTGGAAACTCTTCGCCCGCACCGATAAATTGTACACCAAACGCTTTGAGGAAGAAACTAACCTGAGATGTCACCTTATTATAGACCGCTCCCCCTCTATGTACTACCCGGAAGGAGCTAAACAAACCATACAGTCTCTCACTAAAATAGGTTTTTCTGCCCTGGCCGCCGCGGCACTTATGCAACTTCTCAGGCGCCAGCGCGATGCAGTGGGCATGAGCCTGTACTCTGATGTGTATGAATATTACGCCCCCGAAAAAAATGGAGAACGCCATCGCCACATGTTGATGAATGTTCTCCAGGACATGCTACAACAACCTCCCGCTGCCAAACACACCAATACCTACACTTTTTTGCACCAGGTAGCCGAAAAAATTCACCGCCGCAGCCTCATCTTTTTGTTTACCGATATGTTCCAAACAGAAACCGATGACTCTCGCCTATTTGAAGCGCTGCGCCACCTGCGGTACAACAAACACAAGCTCGTTCTCTTCCACGTTATGGATAAGGCGAAAGAAGCGTATTTTGAATTTGATGAAGCCCCAAAACGATTCACCGATGTAGAAACCGGCAATTCTATAAACCTGTATGCCAGTTCTGTAAAAGCCGATTACCGCAAGGCGGTGGAAACCTATTATAACTCCCTGCAGCTCACCTGCGCCCGCTACAAAATAAAATATGTAGAAGCTGATATTACTCAGGGGTTCGATAAAATACTGCTCACCTACCTGTCGGAAAAACAACGGTTTGCTTAGATACTAACAACAATGATTAAAAATATGATACGAAAGATTTTCTACCTCCTGGCGCTATTCCTGTTTTACATGGCGTTTGGGGGGCTTGTCAGCAACAGTCATAGTTATTTGCTGCCGGCAACCTGTGCAGCCGGTTTTGTATTGGCATATTTTATCGCCCGCAGCTACCCTTCCTATCGTTTCGGGCGGCTGTTTTTATACTACTATGCTCCTTTTTTGCTATTAGTACTGATGGGGAGTATTTTATTAAAGGATTTTTCGAGAACGTTCCTCTATTTTTTTCTCATACCGCCGAGCGCTTTCTTAGGGTACCGGTTTCAAAAAAGGAACAGCTACGGAACGGTGGTTGGAATCCTGGCAATAGTAGTGGTGAGTTATGTACTGGTTCCCAATGTGCTTAGCCTTTTCACGGCGAAAAATACCCGCGAGAAAAAAGAGTTTCCCGAAATGGTGTTTAAAAATGAAAAGGACGAGCCGGTGGTTTTCCCGGAAAACACCCTTATCGTGTTAGATTTTTGGAATACCAATTGCGGGGTTTGTTATAGAAAATTCCCGGGCTTTGAAGCCCTGAGTAAAAAATATGCTTCCCAGGGTGTTCTTTTTTACAGTGTGCATGTGCCCATGCCCAACGAATCGCTGCCCAAAGTATATGCACTGGTAAAAAAACTCAACTACACTTTTCCTACCCTTTATGCCTCTTCTTCAAAAGAGGTACAGAGCAAATTAACAATATACCGCTACCCCACTGTATTAATGTTCCGAAACAATACCCTGTACTATAAAGGCAACCCCAATTACGAGCCCTACGTGTTTATAAACAATGCAGAACGGGAGATAAACCGGGTAATTAAAGAATATTCCCTGCAAGCGGCTAAACTTTAAAAATTTACGGAAAAACCACACTAAAAAGACAAGAAAAAATTTGGAGATATTAAAATAAGTAGTATTTTTGTATCGGCCTTTTATAAAATATAAAAGGTTTTTCATAGCAGGTTTATAAGTTGTTTGTAGAAATCCGGGCGGTAACGCCCGGGTTTTTTTCTTGGAACTCATCGCTATGGAAAATTTCCATAAAATAGTTGCCAGATAAAAATTACAGTGTATATTTGCATTCCTTTAAAAGGTCTGGTAGTTCAGTTGGTTAGAATGCCGCCCTGTCACGGCGGAGGTCGCGGGTTCGAGTCCCGTCCAGACCGCTCTTAAAAAGCGCCTCTCCTTAGCCTGTTTTCACCCACCCGTATTTTATTCTACCACCAACAGAAAATAGGTCTTTTTGCCCCGTTGCAGCAATACTAATTTCTCCCCAATCAAATCGGTAAGAGAAATAACATAACTCTCTTCTACCCGTTCTTTGTTTACCGCTATGGCATTTTCTTTCAACGCCCGCCGCGCTTCCGCCTTAGAAGGCAAAAAACCGCTTCGCTCACTCAGCGCTTCCACAATAGAAATTCCCTGTTCCAACTCCTCGCGCGTGAGGCGCACCTGCGGCACCCCCTCAAAAACTTCCAGGAAAGTAGCCGCATCGAGCCGCTTCAAATCAGCCGACGTGGCTTTCCCGAATAAAATTTCAGATGCTTGTATAGCATGCGCCATCTCAGCCCCAGAATGTACCATGGTGGTAACCAATTCAGCCAATTTTTTTTGAAGCAACCGCAGGTGAGGAGTGTGGGCATGTTCTCTCGCCAGCGCTTCTATTTCTTCCCGGGTTAAAAAGGTGAAGATTTTTAAAAACCGCTCCGCATCCTCGTCGGTTGTATTGAGCCAATATTGATAGAATTTATAAACAGACGTTTTGTGGGCCGCCAACCAGATATTGCCTCCTTCGGTTTTCCCAAATTTGCTGCCATCACTCTTGGTGAGGAGCGGGCAGGTAAGTGCATACGCCTTTTTTCCCAATTTCCGGCGAATGAGTTCTGTGCCGGTAGTAATATTGCCCCACTGGTCGCTACCCCCCATTTGCAACAGGCAGTTTTTTTCCTGGAACAGGTGCAAAAAATCATACCCCTGGAAAAGCTGGTAGGTAAATTCCGTGAAACTCATCCCCTCCGCATCATCGGCGCTCAGCCGTTTTTTAACGGAATCTTTCGCCATCATATAATTTACCGTGAGATGTTTCCCAATGTCCCGCACAAAATCAATAAGTGTAATCTCCTTCATCCAGTCATAATTATTCATCAACACAGCCGCATTGGGCGTAGCGGGATTAAAATCTAAAAAACGGGAAAGTTGTTCTTTGATTTTGGCTGCGTTGTAGCGCAGGGTTTCTTCGTCCAGGAGGTTTCGCTCCTGCGATTTGCCGGAAGGGTCGCCAATCATCCCTGTAGCCCCGCCCACCAGCGCAACAGGCGTATGCCCATACCGTTGAAAGTGCATTAAAATAACAATTTGAACCAGGCTGCCAATATGAAGCGAATCGGCGGTAGGGTCGAACCCAATGTAGCCTGTAACTGCATGTTCCCGCAGCAGCGTTTCTGTTTCCGGTATCATGTCCTGGAGAAGTCCTCTCCAGCGAAGCTCCTCCACAAAACTTTCTGTCATACTATAGTTGTTAACTGGTTGCAAAGATACGATAATGAAGGGTATACGATTTTCCTCATCTATATTCGTCTTTCCTGCTATCTTTGAGCCATGATTCTCATCACCGGAGGCACGGGGCTGGTAGGTTCTCACCTGCTCTGCCAGTTAGCGCAAAAGAAAGAGCCCCTGCGCGCGCTCTACCGCGATGCGCGCACGCTGGCGGGCGTGAAAAGGGTTTTCTCCTATTTTACAACTGAGGCGGAGGCGCTTTTTAACGCCATTGAATGGGTGCAGGGCGATATTACGGATATTCCTTCCCTGGGCAAAGCATTCGAAGGGATAGCAAAAGTATATCACTGTGCAGCGCTCATTTCTTTTGATGAGGGTGACTATAAAAAGTTGCGAAAAATAAATGTGGAGGGCACCGCCAATATAGTGAATTTTTGCCTGAGCCGTTCTGTGCAAAAACTCTGTTATGTGAGTTCTGTGGCGGCGCTTGGCAAGGTGCAGGAAGGGTTTATTACAGAAGATACCCAGTGGAGCCCGGATGATGCTAACCACAGCTATTCCATTACCAAATATGGCGGTGAAATGGAAGTGTGGCGGGGAGCGCAGGAAGGTTTGCCGGTGGTAATAGTGAACCCGGGCGTTATTTTGGGAGCTGGTTTTTGGAACGCCGGCAGCGGGAAGCTCTTCAACATTGTAAAACGCGGGCTTACCTACTACCCCCCTGGTTCGGTGGGCGTAGTGGATGTGGAAGACCTGGTGCAGGCAATGCTACAACTCATGGAAAGCGCTATAACAGGGAAACGGTATATTGTAGTGGCAGAGAACCTGGACTATCAACACTTCCTCACAGACATTGCCCGGGCGTTTGGTGTAACCCCGCCCCGAAACCGACTAACCCCCCGGTTCATGCAACTTCTCTGGCGTTTAGACGCCCTGAGAGGGGCGCTTACCGGCAAACCCCGCCTGCTTAGCCGGTACACTGCCGCCTCTCTTTGCGCTCAAAACCAGTACAGCAGCGAACAACTTATAAAAGCGTTGCATTTTCGGTTTAGGCCTGTTTCCCAAACCATACAAACCGTTTGTAGTCGGTTTAATTCGTAGCCGCCGAGTCAGGTGCCGTAAGTTCTCGCTCTTTCGGAACCGTCTTTTTCTGTAGTGTCTTTTGCTTTTTGGCTTCTGTTTCCTGCCTGCTTGTTTGCAAATGTTCTTGTACGTGTTTATATATACGCAGGTAATCTTTTGGATGGGCGGCATAATAAAGCGCACTTTGAGCAAACCGGAGGCTATCTGTATGGTGTTTTTTGTAGAGCGCCTGCAAATTTGCAGTATAGTTGCTCTCTCCTGCACCTTTTTCACGAGTATTTTGGGTGGCTTTTAGCAGGGTAATGTCATATAAGATAGCTTCCATCTGTTTGGGTGGAAGAAGGCCTTTCGGCTTTTCCACGGCTGTTTTTTTACAGGAAAGCGCCGTGATAAGGCATATTCCCAATACTAACAATCGTTTCATCGGGTAAAAGTTAACCGTTTCACCTGCCTGTTTTCCGAAATTTGCCCCCGGCAATAGGCAAGATTCCCGTTTACAAAGGTATGGGTAATTTCAGAGGTAAACGAAATGCCTTCCATGGGCGACCAGCCGCACTGGTAGCGAAGGTTTTCTTTAGAAACCGTCCAGGGGCTGCCAGGGTCTATCAACACCATATCGGCGTAATAGCCTTCTCTTAAAAACCCTCTTTCGGCCACCTGGAAGAGAAGGGCGGGGTTGTGGCACATTTTTTCCACCATTTTTTCTATGGAAATTTTCTTTTGTTGCACCATTTCCAACATGGCTACGAGCGCGTGTTGCACCATGGGCGCGCCCGAGGGCGCCTGCGTGTAGGGGAGTTGCTTTTCTGCCCAGGTGTGCGGGGCATGGTCGGTGGCTATAACGTCTATTCGGTTATCTAACAAGGCGCTCCACAAGGCTTCCCTGTCCCGGGCGGTTTTTATAGCCGGGTTCCACTTAATGAGTGTTCCCTTTTCGGCATAATCGGCATCGGTGAACCAGAGGTGGTGCAGGCATACCTCTGCCGTGATTTGTTTTTTTTCTAAGGGGATATCATTTCTAAAAAGATTTGTCTCTTTTGCGGTTGATACATGAAAAACGTGCAGGCGGGCGCCTGTTTTTTTCGCCAGGGCAATGGCACGGAAAGAAGAGCGGTAACAGGCTTCTTCGCTGCGGATGAGCGGATGAAAACGCATGGGAATGGCATCTCCGTACAAGGATTGATAGGTTTCTAAATTGGTTTTAATGGTGGCTTCGTCTTCGCAATGCGCCGAAATAATGAGGTTTGTGTTACGGAAAATGTTTTCCAGCGCCTGCTCATCGTCCACCAGCATTGAGCCGGTAGAAGAGCCCAGAAAAACCTTGATGCCGGCGCAGGCGTTTTTATCTAATCGTTTTATTTCTTCTAAATTGTTGTTGGCGCCGCCCAGCATAAAGGAGTAGTTGGCGTAGGAGGTGCGCCCCGCTATGGCAAACTTTTCTTCCAGCGCCTGCAGGCTTGTAGCGGGGGGCTGAGTGTTGGGTTGTTCTATAAAAGAGGTGATTCCGCCCGCAATGGCTGCACGGCTTTCGCTGGCTATGGTGGCTTTGTGGGTGAGCCCGGGTTCGCGAAAATGCACCTGGTCGTCTATAACCCCGGGGAGCAGGTACATCCCGTTGGCTTCTATAATGGTATCGGAGTTTTTTGGGGCTATGTTGGGGGCTATTTTCTCAATTCGTTCTCCTGCCACCAGCACATCGCTTTCAAAAACCCGGTATTCGTTTACCAATCTGGCGTTTTTAATCAAAGTTCGGTTCATGCTTCCAAAAGTTGGTTTTTTTAAAGAGGCTTTTAAATTTCATGGTTATAACGCCAAAGATAGCTTCGTTAATAATTCTCCCGCTCATTTTAGAGATGCCTCGGGTTCGGTCTGTAAAAATAATGGGGATTTCTACGAGGTTGAATTTTTTAAGGAATGCCCGGAATTTGAGTTCAATCTGGAAAGCGTATCCCACAAACGAAATGTTTTGGATGCAGATGGCTTGTATCACTTCGCGCCGGTAACAAACAAAGCCGGCGGTAGGGTCGCGAAGGGGCATACCGGTTATGAGCCGCACATAGAGGGAGGCGCCGTAGGAGAGAAGGATTCTGCTGAGGGGCCAATTAACCACATTCACACCTTTCACGTAGCGGGAGCCAATGGCTACATCGGCGTTTTCGTATTGGCAAGCGTGGCAGAGGCGGGGCAAGTCCTGGGGGTTGTGCGAAAAATCAGCGTCCATTTGGCAAATAAAAGTGTATTCTCTTTTCAACGCCCACCGGAAACCGTGCAGGTAAGCGGTTCCTAACCCGCTTTTCTGGTTTCGCACCTCTATGAACAGCCGCCCTGGAAATTCTCCTTGCAGGATTTCTACCCTATCAGCGGTGCCATCCGGGGAGTTGTCATCTACCACCAATACGTGAAAAATGGGTTGTAACTGAAAAATAGCCCGCAGCAGTTCTTCAATGTTATCTGCCTCGTTATAGGTGGGGACAATAATAAGAGGGGTTATCTGCATACCAGGATTTATGGATACAAAAATACTATATTGTCCTGGTTCCGGGGCAGGCTTATAATTAAAGACTCTATATTGCCTTTCTTGTTTTGTTTACGGATTACGGGATATTTAGCGCTATTTGCTAATTACGCTCTTTTAATTGCGGATGCCGAATCGTTTTTCTCGTCGTTCCCGTAGTTTTTCCAGTAGTTGCTGGTTAAAATCGTCTTCTACTGTTTTCAGGAGGATGATTTTTTTTGCAGGAAGTACTTTTTTAAGGTCTGCGGTAAGTTTTTTTCGCTGCTCGAACAATTTTGCTTCAATGGTTTCCATTTCATCTAACAGTTTTCGTGCTTCGTTTTCGGAAATAGAATTTTCCAGGGATTCCCTGAAATTATTTTTAAGGTTTTGGAGGGCTACATTACGGAGTTGATGAGTGTTTTCATCATATTCATTATAAATGGGCCAAAATTTCTGGGCTTCTTCAGCAGATAGTTGCAATCGTTCGGTAATAAAAGCCATTTTCAGCGCTTTTATCCGTTCTTTGCCAGCAAAAGTTTGGGAACAAACGGTGAATGAGATTCCCAGGAGGCAAAGAATAAATAATATGTTTTTTCGGTTCATAGGTTTTAATTTTCAAGAGAGAGGTCGTGATACGGGTCTATATTTTCCGACAGGTAATCTATCAACGCTTCGTCTTCTATTTTAGTAGTTGTTAGGGTAATCTCTGCAAAATCTTCTGCATCAAAAACTTTTGCCAGGTCATATTCTTGCAGGGAAATATAGCCGTTATCTATATAGCGTTCCACATCGGCAATGGTTATAGTGTTTACGGTTGCAGAGGCGGGAATTCTATTTTCCAAGAGGAAAAAGAGCGCCACCGCAGCCGCTACAGCGCTTGCGGCATAGTAGATTTTTTTGTAACGGGCAAAAGGTATAATCTTACCTTTTGGGGCGGGTTGAAGTTTTTTGTATAATGTGGGCTCAAATTCTTTAAAATAATTTGCGGGAACTGAAAATGCTTCTTTTTCTGGGAGGGTAGCTGGTTTTTCTGCAAGTTTTTCAAAAAGAGCGTCTTCCAGCTTGTGCAGGTAGTCTTCGGGGATTTTGAAGCCGGGGTTTTTTGTATGGAGTTGCTCTTTTTTCATCTGCTGGTTAGACGATTTATTTATAAAAAGGTTTAAACTGTGGTAATGTATTGTTCAATTTTTTTTACAGCGTGGTGGTAAGAAGCTTTTAAAGCGCCTACCGAGGTGCCTATGATTTCTGAAATTTCTTCGTATTTCAATTCTTCAAAATATTTCATGTTGAAGATAATTCGCTGTTTTTCGGGTAACGAGGCGATGGCTTTTTGGAGTTTTAACTGGAGGGCGTCTCCTTCAAAATACGGGTCGGCAGATAGCTGGGATGCTTTTTTTTCCATCCATTCTTCTGAAGATATATTGTATTTTCGGGCGGCGCTGTTTAAAAAAGAAATGGCTTCGTTGGTAGCGATACGATACATCCACGAGTAGAGAGCGCTTTCTCCCTTAAACCCATCAATGTTGCGATAGACTTTTATAAACGTGTTTTGTAATACATCATCTGCATCGTCGTGGTTGAGCACTATGCGGCGTATGTGCCAATACAAGCGTTCCTTGTATGTGGCAACTAATTTGCGGAAGGCCTGTTCCTGCGTTTTTTTCTCCTGTAATTCTGCTATAAAAGCTGTTTCACTCGTCAAACCCGGAAATATTTCTTGTTCTTAGACGGGAAGATAGTAAAAAAGTTTAATGCGTCTTATTTATTTTTTATGGAGTGGGTTGTTGTATGGTTTGTGGGGTAAAAAATAGAAATGGTAAAGTTTGAGAAGAGTGTGGTATGCTTTTCAGCAATTTGAGTAATAAATTCTTTTCCAGTTAAAACAACCAGCGGTTTATGTTCTTCCTGGCAGACGATAAGTATATACATGAGGTGAGTTCATTGATGTTAACTATAAAGATTTGAATATTTATCTTTAAATTTGAATTGCGCGTATAATAAATTAATTTGAGATAAGTATATATAACAAATAAACTTTTATGAAAAAAGAGATATCGGTTCAGTTGTTTGAGCAAAAGCAAGTGCGCTCTTTGTGGAGTGATACGCAGGAGAGATGGTTTTTCTCTATTGTAGATATAGTAGCTGTTTTAACTGAAAGCCCTAATCCGAGAAAGTATTGGAGTGTGCTGAAAGCCAGGCTGAGAAAAGAAGGAAGTGAGTTGACTACAAATTGTAGTCAACTGAAAATGTTATCTTCTGATGGTAAATATTATAAAACCGATGTAGCAGATACTGAACAGGTATTTCGATTAATTCAGTCCATTCCTTCTCCCAAAGCAGAGCCTTTTAAACTTTGGTTAGCCCGGGTAGGCCGTGAACGATTAGATGAAATGCAAGACCCAGAGCAAAGTATTGACCGTGCTTTAGAAAACTACATTCGGTTGGGCTATTCTGAAAATTGGATTAATCAACGCTTAAAAAGTATTGAAATTCGTAAAGAACTTACCGATGAGTGGAGGCGATTGGGTTTAAAAGAAGGAGTCCAGTTTGCCACACTTACGGACATCATTACCAAGAGTTGGTCGGGAAAAACCACCAAAGAATATAAAGTATTGAAAGGTCTTAAAAAGGAAAACCTCCGCGATAACATGACCAATACGGAACTCATCCTGAACATGTTGGCAGAGGCTTCTACCAAAGATATTTCGCAAGCTACTGAACCCAAAACCTTTGAGGAAAGTAAAAAAGTGGCTCAACAAGGCGGTACTGTGGCAAAAGTTGCCCGACAAGAATTAGAAGCCAAAACTGGCAAAAAGGTAGTAACTGAATTGAATGCAAAAAAAGCACTCCAATCTAAAGGCAAAAAAGATACAGATTAAACATACCTTGCAAATGGTTAAGGGTTGTATGATTTTTCATACAATACAATCCTATTAATCAAAAGACTGCATATCAATCAATTTTTTATATACCCCGTTTTGTTGAATAAGTTCTGCATGGGTTCCCTGCTCCACAATTTCGCCTTTTTGCATTACCACAATGAGGTTGGCGCTCTGGATGGTGGAAAGCCGATGTGCTATGACGATGGCGGTACGGTTTTTCATCATGTTTTCCAGGGCGTTTTGCACTAATTTTTCACTTTCGGTATCTAATGCCGAGGTGGCTTCGTCTAAAATCATAATAGGCGGATTTTTTAGCACAGCGCGGGCTATGGCTAATCGTTGCTTTTGCCCGCCGCTCAGCTTACCGCCGGCATCGCCAATATAGGTCTCAAATTGTTGCGGCAATTCCTTTATAAACTCAGAGGCATTGGCTATATGGGCTGCTTCCAGGACTTCGCGTACTGTGGCACCGGGTTTCCCGAGTTTCAGGTTATTGGCAACTGTGTCGTTAAACAGGATGGAATCTTGAGACACTATGCCCATGAGGGAACGAAGGGAATGTAGCGAAATGTCTTTAATATTAATGCCATCTATGGTTATACTCCCTTCTTCCACATCATAAAAACGGGGTACCAGGTTGGCGATAGTGCTTTTTCCGCTACCAGACTGCCCCACGAGCGCTACAGTTTTCCCTTTGGGAATTTCTAATGAGATGTTTTTTAGCACATACTCATCTTCATATTTAAAGGATACATTTTTAAAAGATATTCCTTGTTCTAAGCTATTTTTTTGAATGGCATCGGGGTTGTCTGTGATGGTATTGGGGGTTTCCAGCACTTCAAAAATCCGCTCGGCAGAGGCGCTGCCCTTCCGGATATTGTAGTTGAGGGTGGTTAATTCTTTCACGGGGTTTATGATGGTATAGAACAACCCAATGTAGCCAATGAATTCCTGGGGGGTTAGTGAACTGTTATGGGTGAGCACCAGGCTGCCGCCATACCACAAAACGCCAATTACTACCAGGACGCCTAAGAACTCGCTTAGAGGAGAGGCAAGCCCCCGGCGGTGGGTTACCTTTGTCATAATGGCTTTGAAACGAGAGGTAGAGGTTTTAAATTTTTGTGCTACTTCGGTTTCCGCATTAAATGCTTTTATGATGCGTAGCCCGGTTAATGTTTCTTCTATTAGGGAGATAAAAATGCCATTTTCTTTTTGCGCTGTATGCGATTGGGCTTTTAATTTTTTTCCTAAATAGGAAATAATGAACCCGGAAGCGGGTAGCAAAATGAACACAAAGAGGGTAAGCTGCGGACTTATGTTGAGCATGGCTATCAGCACAAAGAGAATAGTGAGCGGCTCGCGTACCAGCGACTCCAGCGAGTTCAGGAAAGAGGCTTCTACTTCTTTTACATCAGTAGTCATACGAGACAGTAAATCGCCTTTTCGTTTTTCAGAAAAATAGGCCAGGGGTAGCGACACGGTTTTTTCATAGAGAGCATCCTGGATGTTTTTTATAATGCCGGTTCTTATATAGGAGAGAACGTATAAGGCGAGATAGCGGAACAAGTTTTTTAAAAAGAAGATAGTAACACTTAGAATACAAATAAAGATAAGAGCGGCTACTGGCCCATCTATAGTTATTTTTTGGGTGAGAAAATAGTTGAGGTTGTCTTCAATGTAGCTGCGGAGGTTGCCCATGCCGGAAAAAACAGGTTGCTTGACTACTTTTTCTTGTGTGCTGAACAGGATACCAAGCGTTGGGATGAAAACAATGATAGAAAGTACATTGAAAAAAGCATAAAAAATATTAAAAATGATATTTAGCCACGAATAGGATTTATAGGCTTTTAGGAAAGACAGGATTTTTAGGAGAGAACGATTCATTATATTAAATTCATAGCATTAGCGATAGCGTCTAAACGGGCTTCGAGAAGGGCTTCGGTTTTTTCAAAATCGGCTTTTCGGGCTAAAGGCGCGTTCACACTGAGATAGAATTTTATCTTGGGCTCGGTGCCACTGGGTCGGGCGGCTATCTTACTGCCATCTTCTGTATAAAAAATTAACACATCTGATTTTGGGACGGTGAGTGTTTCCTGTGCGCCTGTGCGAGCGTTGTATGCGCGTGCAATTTTGTAATCTTCTACCCGTATTACTTTGGAATTATTGATAGCTGTCGGCGGGTTTTTGCGAAGTTCTTCCATCATGTTTTGGATGGCTGCGGCGCCTTCTGCTCCTTTTTTGGTAAATGAAATCAATCGCTCTTTATAAAAACCAAATTGCAGGTAGCAGTTGATGAGTTCTTCGTAGAATGAGCTACCCTTTGCCTTGGCGAATGCGGCAATTTCAAAGGCAAGAAGGGAGGCGGTGATGGCGTCTTTATCTCGCACAAACTGGCCTACCATAAACCCAAAGCTTTCTTCACCTCCACCTATAAAAGGCTGGCCCGGAAAGTCCCGTATCATTTTAGCTATCCACTTAAAACCAGTGAGGCCTATTTTACATTCTACACCATAGGCCTGGGCGAGTTTTTCCATCATAGGAGTAGAAACAATGGTAGAGCCTATAAACTCATTGCCCTGCAAACCTTTTTCCCGCCAATGGTCAAGCAAAAACTTAGTCATCATCACCATCGCCTGGTTGCCATTGAGCAAGATTAGTTTTCCTTGCAGGTTACGCACAGCAATTCCCAGCCGGTCGCTGTCGGGGTCTGTGCCAATAACTATATCGGCGCCAATTTTCTCAGCTTTTTGGAGCGCTATTTTCAACGCCTCGGGCTCTTCGGGGTTGGGAGAAGCCACGGTGGGAAAGTCGCCATTGGGAGTAGCCTGCTCTTCTACGATATGGAAATTGGTATAGCCGGCTTGTTTTACCACCCGAGGAAGGAGGGTAATGGCAGTGCCATGCAGGGGTGTAAAAACTATAGAGAGGTTTTCTTTTTGGGGGGCGCCAAAAGCGCCACTTTGAAGGGAGGCGTTTATAAAGGCTTCGTCTATTTCTTCGCCTATGTATTGAATGCGGTTTTCATTGGCTGTAAAGCGAATGTCTTCGAAGCGCAGGGCTTCAATTTGGCGCATAATTTCTTCGTCCTGGGGGGGTACTAACTGCCCGCCATCTGTCCAATACACCTTATAGCCATTATATTCAGGAGGGTTATGCGATGCGGTGAGCACTACGCCGCAATGACAGCGAAGGTATTTCACGGCGAAAGAAAGCAGGGGAGTGGGGCGTAATTCAGAAAACAGGAATACATTTATTCCGTTGGCAGAAAATACATCGGCTACTACTTTGGCAAGGGTTTTTGAATTATGGCGGCAATCGTATGCAATTACTGCGCGAAGCGTTTCTTTCGGGTAGGTTTTTTTTAAATAATGACTCAACCCCTGTGTATTTTTCCCGAGAGTGTATTTGTTAATGCGGTTGGTTCCTACTCCCATAATGCCGCGCATACCGCCTGTGCCAAAGGCTAAGTTTTTATAGAAACGGTCTTTTATTTCGTGGGGGTGTTGGGCTATGAGCGCTGCTACCTCGGTGCGGGTGGCCTCATCAAAGGGTTCAGAAAGCCAGGTTTGGGCTATTTTCAGGCTATTTTCTAAGGTAGCATCCATGAATTTTTTTGGCAAAGTTATAGATTTAACATGTAACATGGGTTTTTGAAAACCTTTTTTGAACTAAGATGGTATAGGCCTGTGAGAAGAGTATTATTCTACACAAAAAAGGGTTTTGGTAATAGTTAACTACTTATACTATATATAATATAGTAGATGATTTTGTGAATACGAATATTTTTTATATCGCTTTTAATCGTTTAGGCGTAATACTGCCATAAAAGCTTGTTGAGGCACTTCTACGTTTCCTATCTGGCGCATGCGTTTTTTTCCTTTTTTCTGTTTTTCCAGGAGTTTTCGCTTACGGGAAATATCGCCGCCATAACATTTAGCGGTAACATCTTTCCGAAGGGCTTTAATGGTTTCGCGGGCTATGATTTTAGCGCCAATAGCGGCCTGTATGGGAATATCAAATTGTTGCCGCGGGATGAGTTCCCTGAGTTTTTCGCACATTTTTTTGCCAATATTATAGGCATTGTCTGCATGAATAAGGGCAGAAAGGGCATCTACGGGTTTACTATTGATGAGGATATCTACTTTTACCAGCTGGGAGGGGCGCATTTCTATAGGAGAGTAGTCAAAAGAAGCGTATCCTTTTGAAATAGTTTTCAGCCGGTCATAAAAATCAAAAACAATTTCCGCCAGGGGCATATCAAAGATAAGCTCCACTCGCTCGGGAGTGAGGTAGCCCTGGTGGGTAATGATTCCTCTTTTTTCAATGCAAAGGTTCATAACGGGGCCTACAAAGTCTGATTTTGTGATGATGGTGGCTTTGATGTAGGGTTCTTCCACACGGTCTAAACGGGAAGGTTCCGGGAGTTCAGAGGGGTTATGAACCGGCATGGGGTGTTGAGGGTCTTTTTTGGTGTAAGCCAGGTAGCTTACGTTGGGAACGGTGGTGATAACCGTCATATTAAATTCTCGTTCCAGGCGTTCCTGCACAATTTCTAAATGGAGCATGCCGAGGAACCCGCAACGAAAACCAAACCCCAGTGCGGCAGAGCTTTCGGGGGTGAATACGAGGGAGGCATCGTTGAGCTGGAGTTTTTCCATGGAAGAACGTAACTCTTCATATTCCTCGGTGTCTATGGGATAAATGCCAGCGAATACCATGGGTTTCACATTTTCAAAACCTGCAATGGGTGTCTCGGCCGGGTTTAGAGCATCAATAATGGTGTCGCCTACCTTTACCTCGCGGGCGTCTTTTATACCGGTGATGAGGTAGCCTACATCGCCAGCGTTTATAACATCTTTTGGCTGCTGGGTGAGTTTCAAAGTTCCCACTTCATCGGCATTGTATGTTTTTTGAGTGGCGAAGAATTTTATTTTTTGTCCTTTTCGTATAAACCCATTCATCACCCTAAAATAGGTTTCTACCCCGCGAAAAGGGTTATAAAGCGAGTCAAAGATAAGAGCTTGCAACGGAGCATTGGGGTCTCCTTTTGGGCAAGGTATGCGTTGTATAATAGCTTCGAGAATGCCGGCAATGCCTTCGCCGGTTTTAGCGCTGGCAGGAATAACATCGTTGGGTTTACAGCCGAGTAGTTTTACCATATCATCTATTACTTCTTCGGGCTTGGCGCTGGGGAGGTCTATTTTATTGAGTACGGGGATAATTTCTAAATCGTGCTCTAATGCCAGGTAGAGATTAGAAATGGTTTGCGCCTGTATGCTCTGGGCAGCATCTACTACTAACAGCGCCCCTTCGCAGGCGGCGATAGCACGGGATACTTCATACGAAAAGTCCACATGCCCGGGAGTATCAATCAAATTTAAAATATATGGAGTTCCCTGGTAGGTATATTCCATTTGAATGGCGTGGCTTTTTATGGTGATGCCTCGCTCGCGCTCCAAATCCATATTATCTAAAAGCTGGTCTTGTTTTTCACGTTCAGTTACAGAACCGGTAAGGTCTAATAACCTATCTGCCAGGGTGCTTTTACCATGGTCTATATGGGCGATGATGCAAAAATTGCGGATATTTTTCATGAAGATAATGTGGCATACTCTGTTGTGGGGGCAAAGATAGCAGATAAAATGGTTATACGTAGAAAATGGAGGGGTTAAAAAGATAACCCCGTTTTTAGGTAAAATATTATGGGAAAACCGTAAAAAATAATTTGTTTTTATAGTGGATGTTATTTTTAAATACTGCATATTTGCCAGAATTTTATATGAAGTGTTATAATAAGAATACTTACGGTATAGTTTTTACCATTTTTCTGTTGCCTTTGCTGTCAATGGCTCAGAAATACGTCCTTTCTGGTAAGGTGTTAGATAATACTAATATGTCCCTTCCGTATGCCAGCGTTCTTTTATTAACTAAAGACTCGGTAACGGTGAAGGGAGATTATACAGATGAAACGGGGATATACCGTATTGAAAATATAGACCCGGCTACATATTATCTAAAGATAAGCGCTTTGGGCTACCAGCCGCAGGTTGCTGAGATAACTATCCAGGCAGATATACTGAACCAGGTAACTACTTTAGAGCAGGAGATGTTGCGAGAAGTGGTGCTTACCGCTAAAAAACCTACTATAGAACGGCTACCGGACAGGTTGGTGTTTAATGTAGAAAATACTATTTTAAGTGAGGGAACTGCATGGAATACACTTACCAAGACGCCTTATTTACTTGAAATGGGGGGCTCTATAACAGTTAAAGGAAAACAAAATCCTTTAATATATATAAATAACCGGCGGGTATACTTATCTTCAGATGAGTTGAAACAACTACTGGAAGGCACTCCCGGCAATATTTTAAAGAGCGTGGAGGTGATACTGAACCCACCGGCAAGCTATGATGCAGAAGGGGCGGCGGTCATTAACATTGTGATGGCCAAAAACCTAAGCACGGGCTATAATGGAAGTGTTGGGGGTACTTATACGCAGGGAATCTATCCTAAGTTTAATCTTACTACTTCGCATTTTTATAAGACTGATAAGCTGAATACTTTTTTTACGTATAGTCGCCCAATGAAAAAAAACTATTTCTTTTTTTCAGAAGATATGGATTTTTTTACTGATGGGGTTCAAACCGGAAGGTGGTATAATGAAACTACCAGTGTAGTTAAAAATAGGAGTCATAGTTTAATGAGCAATGCAGACTATAAGGTAAATGACCAACAGTCGCTCAATGTATCGGTAAATGCTAATTTCACGCCTTTCAAAAGAAATCATGATTCTTCAACTACCCAATCGTATGATATAGTTACCCAGCAACCTGATTCTTTGTTCCACTCGCTAACCCAACTCTCAGAAACCCGCCATAATGTTGCGCTGAGTTTAGATTATTCATATAATTTGGGCGAAGGAAAAAATCTTACGGCCAATGTGCACCATACCTGGTTTAATTTTTCCATGAATCAATCTATCGTGGCAAATTATGAAGATGCCGATGGCGCTTTTATAAGAAGAAATGAATTTGAAGTTGCCCGAGACCAATCTGTGAGGATATATACGGCTCAATCTGATTATTCTAACGTTACTAAAAAAATGGGTAGTTTTAATACAGGCGCCAAGTGGAGTTATATTGAGTTTGATAATACTCTTACACAGGTTAACATAGAAGGGGATAACCCGGATTTTTCTGATTTATTTTTCTACAAAGAAACTAATCTGGCTGGCTATTTAGATTATGAAAATAGCTGGAAGCATTGGGATATAAAGGCGGGTATAAGAGGTGAGCATACACAATTGGAAGGAAACTCTGCCCTGGAAGGGGCTACTTCTCAAAAGTACTTTAAGATTTTTCCAACGGCTAATATAACCTATAACCAATGGCAAAATCATATTTTTACGCTTTCTTACTCAAAAAGAATAAGCAGACCCCGATTTAACGATTTAAACCCTTTCCCGGTATATATAAGAGATAATGCTTATTGGTCTGGCAACCCTAACCTGCGCCCTGATATTACACACCAGGTAGATCTTAGCTACACGATACAACAATCACTTACTTTTAGTTTGTATTACAGACGTAGATTTAATTCGATTTATGAATTATCTTTTGTGGATAATGAGACTAATGAGTTTAGGTCTCTCAGGGAAAATGTAGGTAAAAATAAAGGATATGGAATAGATGTTACATGGAATAAATATATTTTACCCTGGTGGTCTGTAAATTTGTACAGCTCTTTTTTTAGCGAAGAAGATATTTACACTTCCAGTATAGGCGATGGCGAGCGGGTTTCAAGAATAAAACTTTCGGGACTTCTCTTCTATAGAATTTCCAATAGCTTGGTTTTATCTAAAGATAAAACATTCACAGGAGATATAAGTTTTATGAGACAGCCCGACTTGCCTTGGGGAAATTATATATGGGAAGGTCAATCTAACCTATCTTTTGGGCTTATGAAAACCCTGTGGAGCAGGCGAGCCACTCTTTCCCTTTCGGTTAATGATATATTGAAAACCCTTCCGTATAATTCCATAGTTAATTATGCAGACCAGTCTATAAGAGCTTTTACAGACTATGAAAGCAGAACGGTTGATATGCGCTTTACCTACCGGTTTGGCAACTACAAATTGAGGGTGCGCAGAAAAGATATTCAAAAAGAAGAGCGCGATCGTCTCTAATCTTTCCACTCGGCGATAAAAACATTGGTGTCTCGTGTGCCCCCATTATTCCGGTTAGAAGAAAAAGCTAAGTACTTGCCATTGTTTGAAAACACAGGGAAAGCATCAAAAGTACTGTCATGGGTAATTCTCTCTAAACCCGTACCATCTATATTTATCATATATAAATTAAAAGGAAAACCCCGTTTGCTCTGGTAGTTAGAGGAAAAGATGATTTTTTGCCCGGAAGGGTGAAAAAACGGGCACCAATTGGCATTGCCAAGTTGAGTGAGTTGCCGCAAATCACTCCCATCTGAATTACAAATAAATAATTCCATCTGCGTAGGTTGCACCAAGCCTTCCTGTAACAGGCTGCGGTATTCTGTTATTTCTTCCTCTGTTTTCGGACGAGAAGCCCGAAAGACAATTTTAGTTCCATCGGGAGAAAAGAAAGCCCCGCCATCATACCCTAACTCATGGGTAATCTGTTTCACATCCGTTCCGTCTGTTTTCATAGTATAAAGTTCTAAATCACCGCTACGCATAGAAGTAAACACTATTCGGTCGCCCTTCGGAGAAACGGTGGCTTCGGCATCATATCCAGGAGTATTGGTAAGTTGTTTCACAATCGTTCCCTTAGCATCTGCCATAAAAATATCAAACCCTTCATAAATAGCCCACACATACTTTCCATCAGTTCGTTTGGGCGTTTCCGGGCAATGACTATCCTGCAAATGGGTAGAAGCATAAATAATATGTCGGTTATCGGGCATAAAATAAGAACAAGTAGTTCGTCCTTTCCCGGTACTTATCATTTGCGGTATATGAGCATCTAAAACGGCATCTACCGGCGTAACAAAAATCTGGTCGCAGGCTACACCCCATTTTTGAGCGTTTGATTGAAATACCAGTTTTCGGTCATTAAAACTCCAGTAGGCTTCTGCATTATCACCCCCGAAAGTAAGCTGCCTGAGCGTTTTAAAATGGGTTTCTTCCGGGTGAATAAGAGGCTTTTGAGGGCTCTCACCAGTACTGGTTTGGGTGTTTTTAACGGTATTACAACTTGTTAAGATAGTTATAAAAAAGAAGATGCTCATTAGTTTCATGTCCCGATTCTGTATTTTTGCGCAAAAATACTAAGCTGAAAGATGAAACCGATATATCTTTTCATATTTTTAACGGTCTTTTTCTCCTGCAAGACGGCTGAATATAGTAGCGAGCACCAGCTAAAGCGCGATAGTATGGTTATGGCAGATGATAGCACTTATGGAAGGGCTACTGGCACCATAGGAGAGCGCAAAGCGGCTGCTTATATAGCCAAGCGGTTTAAACAAATAGGCCTGCAACCCAAAGGAGGGGAAGGGTATTTCCAGGTATTTACCTTTGTTCCCCGTGAGGAGGCTTTTGAAAAGATTGGTTATATTGTAGATTCAAAAAATGGCAATATCACAGGGCGGAATATAGTGGGTTATATAGATAATAAAGCCCCTCAAACAGTAGTGATAGGGGCGCATTATGACCATTTGGGGTATGGAGGAAAAAATTCTTTATATAAAGGTGAGCCGGCCATTCACAACGGAGCAGATGATAATGCCAGCGGAGTAACTGTGCTGTTAGATTTGGCGAAAAAACTACAGAAGAAAAAGAGCCGTAATAACTACATGTTTATCGCTTTTTCGGGTGAGGAATTGGGATTGTTAGGGTCTAACTATTTCGTGAAAAACCCTTCTGTTCCTTTAGGAACAATTACCTATATGCTCAATATGGATATGGTGGGGAGGCTTTCTCCTGAAAAAACATTAATTATAAATGGCACCGGTACATATCCCGGCTGGGAGAAGGTATTAACAGAACAAAATGAGCATTTCAAACTGGTTTTTAAACCATCGGGTGTGGGACCTTCTGACCATACCTCATTTTATTTGAATGATATTCCCGCTCTTCATTTCTTTACCGGCCAGCATGAAGACTATCACAAACCCTCGGATGATGCTGATAAACTTAACTTTGAAGGTATCGGGTTGGTTTCAGGCTATATTTTCAAGATTATAGAGGCGTTGGAAAAGGAAGGAAAATTAGCTTTTACCAAGACAAAAAACGAATCGGAAAATGTTCCCAAGTTTAAAGTAACTATGGGTGTGGTGCCAGATTATGGGTTCACCGGCGAAGGAATGCGAATAGATGGAGTGAGCGAGGGAAAACCCGCTCAACGGGCCGGCCTGCAAAAAGGCGATGTGGTATTGCAGATAGGAGAGCACCCGGTAAAAGATATGATGAGTTATATGGAAGCGCTTTCCCGGTTTGAAAAAGGCCAACCTACCACCGTTACCATAAATAGGGCAGGAGAGAAGCTATTACTCCCGTTAACTTTTTAAAATACAATTCACTAACCAGAGCTGACGGTTGAAACTGCCGGCTATTCAAAACAATCCGACGGTTGAAACCGCCGGCTATTCAAAAACAAAAACTGTCTTGTTTCTTGTTTCTTGTTTCTTGTTTCTTGGTTCTTGGTTCTTGGTTCTTGTTTCTTGGTTCTTGTTTCTTGTTTCTTGTTTCTTGGTTCTTGTTTCTTGGTTCTTGTTTCTTGGTTCTTGGTTCTTGGTTCTTGTTTCTTGGTTCTTGGTTCTTGGTTCTTGGTTCTTGGTTCTTGGTTCTTGACTCTTGGTTCCATCATTTACTAGCAGCGCAAAGCAAAGCCCATAACGTTCACTGCTCATTACTTTGTAAACAACAATTCGCGGTATTTAGTGAGCGGCCATAGCGCATCATCTACCAACAATTCCAACTTATCACAGTGATAGCGAATCTCTTCAAAATAGGGCACTACCCGGTAGCAATAAGCATTCGCTTTTTCCTCAGAAATAGTTAGGGCGTTAGCTGTTTTGCGTTGTTCAATCATACCATCTACCTTGCTGTTTATAGCAGCGATATGGTCTGAAATCTGTTGAATAAGAACCAACTGTTCCGCAGCCGTTTTTTTAAAGGTAGCTCCGAAAATCTCGCGCAGCCCTTTAACGTTTTCTATGAGTGTGTTTTGGTATCGGATAGCTGTAGGAATAATGTGGTTACGAGCAATGTCTCCCAGTACACGGCTTTCTATCTGGATGCGGAGGGTATATTCATCTAACTCAATTTCATGGCGGGCTATCAACTCCACTTCGCTCATCACCTCCATTTCCTGGAACAAAGCCACTACTTCCTTGGCTATACCGCTTTTCAGCGCATCGGGTGTGGTTTTATAATTGCTTAAACCCCGTTTGGCGGCCTCCTGTTCCCAAGACTGGCTATACCCGTCTCCTTCAAACCGAATTTTTTTAGAGCTCTTAATATATTCCCGCAATACATTAAATATAGCCTCATCTTTTTTCAGGTTCTTTTTTTCTATTAAACCATCTACCTCTTCCTTAAAATGCCTTAATTGTTTGGCTACAAGGGTAGAAAGCACCATCATAGACTTAGCGCAGTTAGCGCTGGAGCCTACGGCTCGAAACTCGAATTTATTCCCTGTAAAAGCAAAAGGAGAGGTACGGTTTCGGTCTGTATTGTCTAATAAAATCTCTGGTATTTTTCCCACCACATTCAGTTTGAGGTCTGTTTTTTCTTCGGGTGAGAGTTTTCCTTTGGAAACCCCCTCTAACTCATCTAACACCTTAGTAAGCTGTTCCCCGATAAAGACAGAAATAATGGCAGGAGGAGCTTCATTGCCCCCTAACCTGTGGTCATTTCCCGCTGAAGCAATAGATGCTCTTAACAAGGCTTCGTGGGTTTGCACCGCTTTTATGGTGTTGATAAAAAAGGTTAAAAACTGGAGGTTTTTCATGGGCGTACTTCCCGGGGCTAAAAGATTTACCCCCGTATCGGTAGCCAGCGACCAGTTGTTGTGTTTCCCGGAGCCATTGATGCCGGCAAAAGGCTTTTCATGGAATAATACGCGGAAATCGTGCCGCTCGGCCACCCGCTCCATAACATCCATCAGCAGAGAATTGTGATCTACCGCCAAATTCACCTCCTCAAAAATAGGAGCTAATTCAAACTGGTTTGGCGCTACCTCGTTGTGGCGGGTTTTCACTGGAATTCCTAACCGGAGCGATTCTAATTCCAAATCCCGCATAAAACTCATTACACGGCTGGGGATAGAGCCAAAATAATGGTCGTGCAATTGCTGCCCTTTGGCAGGCGAGTGCCCCAGTAGCGTTCTCCCGGTAAGAGCAATATCAGGTCGTGAATCAGCTAAAGCCCTGTCAACCAAAAAATATTCCTGCTCCCAACCCAGGGTAGCAGTTACCTTTCTCACATTCTTATCAAAATACACAGCCACTGCGGTAGCCGCTGCATCTAATGCCTGGAGCGCCCGCAACAGAGGCGCCTTATGGTCGAGCGCCTCGCCGGTATAAGCTACAAAGACAGTGGGAATACAAAGCGTATTTTCATAAATAAAAGCCGGCGAAGTAGGGTCCCACGCTGTGTAACCGCGCGCCTCAAAAGTATTCCTGATGCCCCCGCTGGGAAAACTAGAAGCATCGGGTTCTTGCTGCACCAACTGGCCGCCATCAAACTTTTCCAATGCAACCCCGCCTGGTGCGGTTTCAAAAAAAGCATCGTGCTTTTCGGCGGTAGCTCCCGTGAGCGGTTGAAACCAATGTGTGTAGTGAGTGGCGCCTTTAGATAGCGCCCAGCTTTTCATAGCAACAGCCACCTGGTCGGCGGTTTTTCGGTCTATTTTAGCGCTATATAAAATAGCGTTCTGCACACTCTCAAAAGCTTCCACCGTCATAAATTGCCTCATAGACAATTCATTAAAAACATTCTTACCAAAAAGATCAGACCGTTTTTCTTTTTCTTCTATTACAACTGGTTGCCGGCGTAAAGTTTCCTGGATAGCATGAAAACGAATGGTTGGCATATACTGATAGGATTTATAGTTATAGAGTACAAAACTACAAAAAATATATAATATATCAATACACCCCCTTTTTTATAAGGCTATAAGTTTGAAAAATATATTTTTGAAATGAATACCCTATCATTTTTTAGGGTAAATTAAAATATATAAACATAAATTTTAGCTGGTAATTTGTCAACGTGTGAAGGATAAATCATTCATCCATTCCCGGATATATAAAAAACAAAATGCAGGAAAACCACCTGCTGCATTTTGTATAAACCCATAAATACAGTATCTTTGCGCCTTTCTAATACAGAAGAGGCCTCGTAGCTCAACTGAACAGAGCATCTGACTACGGATCAGAAGGTTGCAGGTTTGAATCCTGCCGAGGTCACAAAAACCGTCGCTCTCAGGCGGTTTTTTTCATATTTTACCAAGGTTAAACATCCTTATAAGCCAGGAAACTATGTTTTTTAACCTGTTTTACTCCATCTCATCTATTTTTTAAGAAGATATATTTATTTAGTACTTTTAGCCCCTTAAAACAACTTACTCTATGGTAAAATATATACTCATAATGGGGTGTTGCCTGGCAACCCCCATCGCTTTCTCCCAGGAGGCAGCTTTCCAGTCTATAATTATCCCTGTAGAACTTAAAGAAAATGCACATGCTGTTGTACGTTTAGATGAAACCCATATTCAACTCCTTTCCCAACGGAAAATGACCATTAAACAACACCGTATTGTAACTGTACTGGATAAACTGGGAACTGCTAAAACAGATGCCTATGTGTATTATGACAAATCTATAAAAGTGAAAAATATAGAAGCGGTAGTATATGACGCTTTTGGAAAAGAGTTGAAAAAAATAAAACAAAAAGAGTTTAAAGACCGCAGTGTAGTAGATGGCGTTTCTTTATTCACAGATAGCCGCCTGCTGTATTTAGACTATACCCCCATAACCTATCCTTATACTATAGTTTTTACCTCTGAAGTAGAAACCTCCAATACTGCATTTATACCCAAATGGCAACCAGTGGAAGATTATTATGTGAGTGTGGAAAAAAGTAGTTATGTTGTGGAATACCTGCCGGGACTGAACATACGGTTTAAAGAAAACAAATTTGAGGGATTTTCTATAGAAAATCAATCTACTCCCAACCGGCTGCATTATACAGCTCTTAACCTGGCTGCCTTGTTTCCGGAAGATTTTGGCCCTTCGCTGGAAAGTATAACTCCTACTCTACGGGTGGCTTCTCAAAAATTTCACCTGGAGGGGGTTGATGGGGAGGCTTCTCACTGGAATGATTTTGGAAAATGGATGTATGCCAACCTGCTGCACGATGTAAAAAACCTTCCCGAGAGTACCAAAAATAAGATAAAGGCTTTAACGGCTAACGAAGAAACACCGTTAGACAAAGCCGCGGCTATTTATAAATATGTGCAGGAAAATACCCGTTACATAAGCGTTCAGATAGGCATTGGCGGCTGGAAACCTATGTCGGCCGCTGAGGTTGACAAATTGGGCTATGGCGATTGCAAGGCGCTTACCAATTACACCCAATCGTTATTAGAAGCTGCCGGCGTGCCTTCTTATTATACCATTATCTATGGCAGCCATTATAAAGAAAATATAGATGCCGAATTTACCTCTCTCCAGGGTAACCATGCTATATTGGGAATACCCTACCAGGGCGATACAGTTTTTTTAGAATGCACCAGCCAGACCGACCCCTTCGGTTTTCAGGCGGGTTTTACAGATGACAGGGATGCCTTGCTCATTACCCCGGAGGGCGGAAAAATTACCCGAACCAAATCTTACCTCAATGAAGATAATCGCCAATTTACCCGTGCCGAATGCACCTTGCTGGGCGATGGCTCTGTAAAAGCCGATGTTGTCATAGCCTCCCAAGGCAGCCGGTATAACTATCGCTCTCATATAGAAACCCTTTCGGAAGAAGATAAAATAAAATTTTATAAGGAAGAATGGAGTTATCTCAACAACCTGGGTGTTGAACGTAGCAAGCTGCTGAACAACAAGGAAAAGGCGACTTTTGAAGAGCAACTTACCCTACAGGTAGTTGGGTTTGCCAGCATTAGCGGAGAACGCATGCTATTCAATATCAATATTTTTAACAGCGATACTTATGTGCCGGAACGTTACAGAAACCGCCATACACCCGTAGAAATAGAGCGAGGTTACCTGGAAGAAGATATTTATACCCTACACCTACCAAAAGGCTATGAAGTAGAAGCCCTTCCCGAAAATGCCTCCCTGTCCTCCCCATTTGGAGACTACCAGCTTTCTTTTGAAAAAACCCCGGGAGGCGATTTCCTCTACAAAAGAAAACTCCTGGTGAAAAAAGGGCTGTACCCCAAAGAAGAGTACACCGCTTTTCGCGATTTTATGAAAGAAATCGCTAAGTTAGACCATTCTAAAATTGTATTACTTAAAAAATAGCCCACTATGAAAAACCTATCCTTTCTTTTGCTCGGTTTTACCCTTACCGCCGGCGCCCAGGAACTTGATTTTGGAAAAGTAACCAAAGAAGAAGTATTAGAAAAAACCCATCCGTTAGATTCTTCGGCTCCTGCCGCCCTGCTCTATAAAAAAGGGAGAACCTATTTTGAATATGATACCAACAAAGGTGGCTGGTTCTATCAGCACGAAGTAGAAGCCCGCGTAAAAATATACAAAAAAGAAGGTTACGAGGCCGCTACCCTGGTTATCCCTTTCTACAATGCCAGCGACGGCTCTAAAGAACGGGTTTCCATTCAAAAAGCCGTTACCTATAATTGGGTAGAGGGTAAAATAGAGAAAGAAAAACTGAAAAGCGAGGGTGAATTTGAGGAAAAACGCAATGCCTATACCAGCTTGCTAAAAATAACCATGCCCAATATAAAAGAAGGTTCTGTTTTTGAATATAAATATACCCTTATTTCACCTTTTATTACCAGCCTGCCCGACTGGGATTTTCAATATCACATTCCTGCTAACCATGTAGAATATACTATAGAAATCCCGGAATACTTTACCTATAAGGAATTTCAGCGAGGCTTTTTCAATCTTGCCAGGGAACAAAGCACCCGCAATGTTGTAAAAAATATGCGGTATGAATATAAAGAAGCCGGCGCATCGGCTATTGGCGCTCACAGAACCAACTCCAGCATGATAGAATATAAGGAAAAGGTAACTCATTACACAGCTCGCAATATACCAGTTCTTAAAGAAGAAAAATACGTGAGTACTATAGAAAACTTTCGCTCATCTATTAGTCATGAACTCTCTTTTACCCAATACCCTAATACGCCTATAAAATATTATGCCCAGACTTGGGAAGATGTGTCCAAAAAAATATATGAGAGCTCTTATTTTGGCGGGGAGCTCAACAAAACGGGTTACTTTGAAGAGACGATAAACCGCCTGCTTGCTGGCGCCACTACCAATGAAGAGAAAATAGCCCGCATTTTCAACCACGTTCAAACGACCATGAATTGGAACAAAATCTATGGCTATTCTTGCAGCGAAGGCGTGAAAAAAGCCTACCAGGAACACACCGGTAACACCGCCGATATAAATCTTATGCTCACCGCCATGCTTCGCCATGCAGGTATAAGCGCCAATCCCGTGCTGGTGAGTACCCGAAACCATGGCATTCCTGTTTTTCCCACACGGGAAGGGTTTAACCACGTAATCGCTGCAGTAGAAATAGAAAACGGGCTAATTCTTTTAGACGCTACAGATAAAGCCTCGCTTCCCAATCTCTTACCTATACGAGACCTCAACTGGTTTGGACGGCTTATTCGCAAAGAAGGCAGCTCAGCACAGGTAAACCTGATACCGGCATCTCCCTCTAAAGAAAACGCATCTATACAAATGAAGCTACGTGAAGATGGTTCAGCGACCGGTAAATGTCGCTTGCAATATACTGATTACAATGCCATGCTCACCCGAAACGAGTATTTGTTGAATGGAGAAGAGGCGTATGTAAAAGATGTTGAAAAAAAATACCGGGGCATAGAAATTTCGGAGTTTAAAACAGTCAACGAAAAAGAACGCTCAAAACCTTTTCAGGAAGAGTTCAGTTTTGTAAAAGATAATGCTTTTGACCGGGCGGGAAATAAGATATATCTTTCCCCCATGCTTTTTTTGGCAACTACAGAAAATCCTTTTAAGGCAGAAAAACGCGAATACCCTATTGACTTTGTCTATCCAAAAGCCCAAAAATACCTTATCAATATTGAAATTCCGGCCGGCTATACCGTGGAGTCACTTCCCAAACCTACTCTTATTCAATTACCCGAGCAGTTAGGCGTTTTTAAATATAATATTGCCCAAGATGGTATAAACCTCCAGGTAGTTGCCTCAGTAGAGTTCTACCAGGCGGTTATACCCCCTGCTTATTATGAGGTGATAAAAACCTTCTATACCACGCTGGTAGAGAAAGAAGCCGAAAAAATAGTACTCGCTAAAAACTAACAAATGAATATTAAAAATGCACAACAGGTGGTAGATAGCTGGATTAAAGAACACGGTGTCCGCTACTTCAATGAACTCACCAACATGGCGCAACTTACAGAAGAAGTAGGCGAGGTAGCCCGCATCATTGCCCGCCGTTACGGGGAGCAGTCGGAAAAAGAAAGCGACAAGGATAAAGACCTGGGCGAAGAATTGGCCGATGTGCTTTTTGTGCTCCTTTGTTTAGCCAACCAAACGGGTATTGACCTGCAAGCTGCCTTTGACCGCCGAATGGAGAAAAAAACACAGCGCGACCGGCACCGGCACCGGGCGAATGAGAAATTGCGCTAAAGTTCATATACTTCGCGGTCTTTGCGTCTCTGCGTGCATATTTTCTCGCAAAGGCGCTAAGCAAGGTATCAATTCAGAGTTCATAATGTATCCGTTCTTTTCTTCCACACCACAGTTACAAGCAGGTGTTATAATTTGCGGGCTTTTCGACTCTGCGTGCATATTTTCTCGCAAAGGCGCTAAGCAAGGTATCAATTCAGAGTTCATAATGTATCCGTTCTTTTCTTCCACACCACAGTTACAAGCAGGTGTTATAATTTGCGGGCTTTTCGACTCTGCGTGCATATTTCCTGGTAAAGGCGCTGAATAAAGTATCAATTCTGTATATTTGAAAAATCAGGAAACACCCATCCAACTTATGAACCTCCTCCTACAAGCGCCACACACAAAAGTACAAGCCTCTCTCTCTCTTCCCGGCTCTAAAAGTGAATCGAATCGCTTGCTCTTGCTGCAAGCCCTCTATCCGCAACTACACCTCCACAACCTGTCTAACTCAGATGATACCCGGGTTATGCAACAGGCGTTGCAAACTACCGCCACTACCATAAACGTTCATCATGCCGGTACTGCCATGCGCTTTCTCACCGCCTTTTTCGCCATGCAGGAGGGAAGAGAGGTTTTGCTTACCGGCTCCTCCCGTATGAAAGAACGCCCCATAGGAATTTTAACAGAGGCTTTACGCCAGTTGGGAGCCACTATTTCATATATAGAAGAGGAAGGCTTTCCGCCCCTGCGCATCTGCGGCAGGAAACTCACTTCCCGTACTCTCACCATTGCGGGCGATGTAAGCAGCCAGTATCTTTCTGCTTTGTTGTTAATAGCCCCCCGTCTTTCAAATGGGCTGGAGCTAAGGGTAGAAGGTAAGACTACTTCGCTTCCTTATCTTAAAATGACGCTGGCGTTGTTGGAAAAAATAGGAGTGGAAACCTTTTCCGGTGAAAAAACTATATGGGTAGGGCCGTTGGAGCGATTGGCAGATGCAACTCCCCGTGAGTTCACAGTAGAATCTGACTGGAGCTCGGCTTCTTATTTCTATAGCCTCATGGCGTTGGCAGCCCCGGGTAGCCGGCTGGCTCTTTCTTCTTATCGCTCTGATAGCTTGCAGGGCGATGCTATGGTTGCCCGCCTCTATGAACCATTTGGGGTAAAAACTGTTTTTTCAGGAGATGCGATAGTGCTTACAAAGGAAATGGAAATGCACCCAGGTAGTTTTACCTGCGACCTGAGCGATACGCCAGATATAGCTCAAACGCTTGCCGTTTCCTGCTTAGGATTAGGGGTAAATGCTCAATTAACAGGCCTCCATACACTACCTATTAAAGAAACAGACCGGTTGCGTGCCCTTAAAAATGAACTGTCTAAAGTAGGCGCCACGGTTCAAATAACTCCTTCATCCCTGAGTTTGCAAACCGGCGCAACCATACCTCCCTATAGGGTAATACAAACGTATGCCGATCACCGTATGGCCATGGCATTCGCTCCTTTGGCGCTCAAAGTTCCTCTTATTATTAGTGATGCCGGTGTAGTTTCCAAATCGTACCCTCGCTTTTGGGAAGCCTTTGCTGCCCTTTCTTTCAAAATAGAAGAAGTCTCTTAACATTCGCAAGTATCATTTTTAACCCTCATTCCCACAAAGAAATCATAAAACTTGACAACCCCCTCTGCCTCGTTGTATATTTGTGCAGTTAATAGTTATTGAGATGTTTGTATTGAAAGGTGAGCGATTAGAGAAGATACTTTTTACATGTTGCGTTTAAAATCTAAAATTATACCATGAAATTATCTCATTTTTCCTTTGAAGCGCCTAAAGAGTTGATAGCAGAATATCCTGCTGAAAATAGGGATGAATCGCGATTGATGGTGCTTAACCGGAAAACAAAAACTATAGAACATAAACTATTTAAAGACCTTGTTGATTATTTTGATGAGGGAGATGTGTTTGTATTAAATAATACAAAAGTTTTCCCTGCCCGCTTATATGGCAAAAAAGAAAAAACCGGCGCCCGTATTGAAGTTTTTTTGCTCAGGGAGCTCAATGCCGAACAGCGTTTATGGGATGTGCTGGTAGATCCTGCCCGAAAAATAAGAATAGGGAATAAACTCTATTTTGGAGAGAATGAAAACTTAGTAGCCGAAGTAATAGATAACACTACTTCCCGTGGCAGAACACTTCGGTTTTTGTATGACGGGTCTTACAAAGCGTTTCGTAAAAAACTCAAAGAGATGGGCGAAACGCCGCTGCCTAAATATATTAAACGGGCTGTGGAGAGCAAAGACGAGGAGCGTTACCAAACTATTTTTGCCAAGCATGAAGGAGCCGTTGCAGCCCCTACCGCCGGGCTTCATTTTTCTAAACACTTGTTGAAACGGTTAGAAATAAAAGGAGTTAACATTGCCGAAATAACGCTTCATGTGAGCTTAGGCACTTTTAATCCCGTGGAGGTGGAAGACCTCTCTAAGCATAAAATGGATAGTGAAGAGTTGATAATTGAACAGGAAGCGTGTGATATTGTAAATAAGGCCAAAAAAGAAAAACACCGGGTTTGCGCCGTGGGCACTACTGTGATGCGAGCGCTGGAAACATCGGTATCGTCTGAAAAAACGCTCAACCCCTATAAAGGCTGGACGAATAAATTTATCTTTCCGCCCTACGATTTTAGTATAGCCGATTGTATGATTACTAATTTTCACATGCCTAAAACTACCTTGCTGATGATGATTGCCGCTTTTGCCGGGCACGATTTTGTGAAAAAAGCATACGCCGAAGCCATAAAAGAAAAATATAGGTTTTATTCTTATGGAGATGCTATGTTAATCTTGTAATTATATGTTCCCCTGCATAGCTGTATGAGGGATAGAAACTGCTGACGCCTTTAAACTATATCTGGCAACGCTTCTTTCTCTAAAGAGAAAGCGCTCTATTTTTTCCTGAAATATATTTGTATAGGAACGCCGGTAAAATGAAAGTGCGCCCTGAGTTGATTTTCTACAAACCGTTTATAGGGCTCTTTTATATATTGCGGCAAGTTGGCAAAAAATACAAATTGTGGGTAGGGACCAGGCAACTGGGTGCAAAACTTTACCTTTATATATTTTCCCTTATAGCTGGGAGGCGGTGTTTTTTCTATTATGGGCAGTAATACATTATTAAGCTGGGAGGTGGAGATGCGGGTACTACGGTTTTTATATACTTCTACGGCTGTTTCTATAGCTTTATAAATTCGCTGTTTGGTAAGTGCTGATATAAAAATTATGGGAACATCGGTAAAAGGGGCTATTTGTTCCTTGATATGTTTTTCAAACCGTTTAAGGGTAGGAGTCTCTTTTGCTACCAAATCCCATTTATTTATCAAAATCACGATGCCTTTATGATTGCGCTGCGCCAGCCAAAAGATAGTTTCGTCCTGCCCCTCAAACCCACGGGTGGCATCTACTACCAGCAAGCAAACATCGCTGTGTTCAATGGCGCGGATAGAGCGCATTACCGAATAGAATTCAATATCTTCTTTTATGCTGGCTTTTTTGCGTATCCCGGCAGTATCTACCAGTTGAAATTGAAACCCGAATTTGGTATAAGTAGTATAATTACTGTCTCGCGTAGTCCCGGGAATATCGGTAACAATATATCGTTGTTCTCCTAAAAGAGCATTGATGAAAGACGATTTCCCGGCATTGGGTCGCCCCACCACGGCGAATCGGGGTAATTCTTCTTCCTGTATGGGTTCTTTTTTTACAAATACCTTTACCAAATCGTCTAATAATTCCCCGGTGCCGCTGCCGCTAACGGCAGAAACAGGATAATAAGCCCCTATGCCGAGGGCATAAAACTCGGCGGCGTGCGCCAATTGAGACGAGCCATCTACTTTATTGACCACTAAAAAAACAGGCTTTTTCGCTTTCCGCAACAAATGAGCTATCTCAGCATCCATAGGAGTATTCCCCGTTGCTGCATCTACTACAAACAAAATTGCATCGGCTTCTTCTATGGCAAGCGTTACCTGCTTATCTATTTCCTTTTCAAACACATCGTCGCCACCTACCACATATCCCCCCGTATCAATCAAGGAAAATTCATAGCCATTCCAGTCAGACTTGCCATAATGACGGTCTCGTGTAACGCCGCTAACAGCATCTACAATAGCTTCTCGTCGTTGAATAAGACGGTTAAACAAGGTAGATTTTCCCACATTAGGCCTTCCCACAATAGCTACAATGTTACTCATACACCAAAAATAAGAGCGCAAAGGTATAAAACTATCGGCTCTTTAAAACGCTACGTTTTCCAACAAATGGCAGCAAGTATATAAACTAAAGAGATTATAGATTTATAGAAAATTATACCTGCTTGTAGTGACCACCCCGTGAGTTGCATAAGTAGCTAACCTGTAACCCTTATATAGGTTAGAACCCTTTGGGTTCGGGTTATATTTTCGGTTTTTCGGTTGCCAAAAAAAATAAAAAAATATGAAAACGCTATAGAATTGGCGCCTAATCATATCCAAACCGTTTCAATTGGTCAGGACGTTTTCGCCAGTCTTTATTTACTTTCACATACAATTCCAAATACACTTTTTTTCCGAAAAATCGCTCCAAATCTTCCCTCGCTTTCGTCCCTGTTTTTTTAAGCGCCGCTCCTTTATTCCCTATCAAAATACCTTTCTGGCTTTCCCGTTCCACCATAATAACAGAACGGATTTTTACCAGGGTATCCGTTTCTGTAAAGGTTTCTGTCTCTACCTCTACTGCATAGGGAATTTCTTTTTGATAATACAATAAAATTTTTTCACGGATACATTCATTCACAAAAAAGCGCTGAGGTCGGTCAGTCAGCTGGTCTTTCGGGTAGAAAGGCGGCGATTCCGGCAGTACTTCAATAATGGTTTGAAATACTTCTGCAAGATTAAATTTATGGAGCGCCGATACAGGGTAGTATAGCGCATTTGGGAGTTCTTTTTTCCAAACATTTAGCTGGTTTTCCAGTTCTTCCTGCGATACCTTGTCTATTTTGTTGAGCAGTAAAAGTATGGGTATAGAAAGAGTGCGCAGGCGGCTCATAAACTCCTCATCGGGTTTTGTATCGCCCGCCTCCACTACATATAAGAGAATATCAGTATCCTGGAAGGCGGCGCTCACTGCCTCCATCATGGCCTCGTGCAATTTATGCACCGGTTTCAGAATGCCCGGGGTGTCTGAAAACACAACCTGGTAATTCTCACCATTCACAATGCCAAGTATCCGGTGACGGGTAGTTTGCGCTTTAGGCGTTATGCCAGCAAGTTTTTCACCTACAAAAGCGTTCAGCAGGGTAGATTTCCCTACATTTGGCTTTCCCATAAGGGTTACGAACCCCGCTTTATGTTTTTCCATGTCGTTTTTTAAAATACGCCTTCATAGAGGCATTTACTTTTGGAGCCAGCAGCAAAACCGCTATCATATTAGGAATACTCATAAGAGCGAAAGCCAGGTCAATACACCCGATAACCAATTCCACAGAGGCTACCGATGCGAAAATAATACCTGCTATATAAAAATAATTGTAGAGAAATCCCCAGCGCTGTCCTGCCAGGTAGCCGAGGCATTTGGTGCCATAATAAGAATAGGTGAATAAAGTAGATATCCCAAATACCAGTGTCATAATTATAAGTAGTTCGCCCCCTATGTTAAAAACCAATAATTTCTCAAATGCGTAAAGCGTCATGTGAATACCCGTATCTGTATGGGTATATGCGCCGCTCATAATAATTACGATAGCCGTTATAGAACACACAATAAGCGTGTCTATAAAGGGGCCTAACATGGCAACCAGTCCTTCCTGCACGGGTTCGCTGGTTTTAGACTGCCCGTGATACATGGGCGCCGTACCTATTCCCGATTCGTTAGAAAATACGGCTCGCCGCATCCCGAGAATAATCAACCCCCATAAACTGCCCTGGAGGGCGGTGTTGGGATTGAAGGCTCCTTCAAAAATTAACCCCAGGGATGGAAGTATTTTTGCAGGGTGTGTGGCCATGATGATGATGGCCGATAGAAAATATATCGTTACCATAATGGGCACTAATAGCGAAGACACGCGTACAATTTTTTTAAGCCCCCCGAAAATTACAAAAGAGGCAATAAGCGCCAGTAAACAACCCCCGGCGAGTTTCCAGTAAAAACTCTTTCCATCGCTATATCCGTTGGGGGTAAAGGTAGTTATTAGCGTTTGGGTAAGCTGGTTGGCGGTGAAGGCCGGCAAAACTCCTATAAGCGCCACTACACAAAAAAATATAGCCAAAGGCTTGCCAAATCGTAGTCCCCGGCTTATGTAGTACATGGTGCCTCCCTGCACATTTCCGTCTGCATCTTGTTTGCGGTACAAAATTGCCAGGCTACACGAATAGAATTTTATACACCCGCCTACGATAGCGGTAACCCACATCCAGAAAACTACCCCAGGACCTCCATAATACAGGGCAATGGCTACCCCGGAAATATTCCCTATGCCCACGGTAGCGGCAATAACAGAAGAGAGCGCCTGGAAATGCGTTACCTCGCCGGGGTCTTTGGCTTTATCAAGTTTTCCCGAGACAATTTGCAACGCGTGTTTCCCATACCGGTAAGGCTTGAGGCGGGAATAAAACACGAGGAAAATACCTCCTCCTATAATTAAAAAAAGCATTATCCATTCGGTAACAGAGGTAATATTCCCTATTATTTTTGTAGCGCGTTCCAAGAAGAAGTATTATTTTTTTCAAATATAGGGAAACCCTGGGAATAGATTTATAGGAATATATAGGATTTGTATTCTCTTTTTATGCAGAAAAAATACATTGGCGTTACCTCCAATCTCATAGAACGATTCAAATCTCACAACCAGTTAGGACGGAAAGGCTACACCGTAAATTTTAGACCATGGACAGTTATTCATGTAGAATTTTTTAATGCTAAGAAAGCTGCTTATGCAAGAGAAAAATACCTGAAAACAGGAGCCGGCAGGGAGTGGATTCTGAAAAATGTGCCATTAGAATAAAGTACCCGGTTTTGTATTCGCCACCCCCAACAAGAGAACACGCCAAAAAACTACTATAAAAATAGAAATATAGTTATTCTTGTATAGTTGTGTAAAAAATTATATATATGCAGTTCAAATGCCGAGAGGTAGAGTAGTAAGTAGCTCGTTAGGATTCATATCTGCCACGGCGGACACTGGTTCAAGAGCAATCCTTACTATTGAAAATATAAAATTGTCTGAAAAAACGACTTTCCTATTATGGAAGAATTTGTAGTATATATCTTGTTTTCAAAGAAACACCAGAAAAAATACATTGGCGTTACTTCCAATCTCATAGAACGATTCAAATCTCACAACCAGTTAGGACGGAAAGGCTACACCGTAAATTTTAGACCATGGACAGTTATTCATGTAGAATTTTTTAATGCTAAGAAAGCTGCTTATGCAAGAGAAAAATACCTGAAAACAGGAGCCGGCAGAGAGTGGATTCTGAAAAATGTTCCAATAGAATAAAGTACCCGGTTTTGTATTCGCCATACCCAACAAGGGAACACGCCAAAAAACTACTATGAAAATAGAAATATAGTTATTCTTGCGTAGTTATCTAAAAAGCTGTATATTTGCAACTCAAATACCGCGGGGTAGAGCAGTAGGTAGCTCGTCGGGCTCATAACCCGAAGGTCACTGGTTCGAGTCCAGTCCCCGCTACTAAGAAAAAGAAGTTTTCGGGCTCATATCCGCCGAAGGCGGACACTGTACGAGTCCAGTCCCCGCTAC
>CAYLNL010000011.1:0-89950 GCA_964385175.1 uncultured Flavobacteriaceae bacterium
GGCGGATGGCAGGGGGGAGCTGGGAGAGGTTGAGTACCTGCAAGCCCGCAGGAGGCGTTTGTTCTACGATTGTTTCGGTTTGACAACCGGCAAGGGCGATAATCGCCAGGACGTAGAGCCGCCAAAGCCAACGAGAACAGGTAATTGAAATCATGCGATAATCGGCTAATAATTTATACTGGCGCCAAATATATTATTTGTTGGGAAGGATTGGGTACGGGTTTTCCATAAATTTTTAACGGGGGCCTTTTCTCAAGCTTTTTTTGCGCCCATACGGGCTCCAATTAAATGGGGGGATACTAAGTTAACTGGTGACAAATTGACATAAAACGAATGGTAGCATCTAAGAAACCCCAGCCTACCATTAAAATGGTAGGCTGGGGTTTAAAATCTATTTTTATAGCCGCCGGTTTCAACCAACGGCTATCTGTAGTTCTTCATTATTCAGAATTCAGAACTCATAATTAATTGACGGTATCTTTTTTCTTTTTGCCAAACAGGTTTCCCAGCACATTTTTGGCGGTTTGTTTCACGGCATCTTGCTTAGCCGGGGCGGCAGCGGCAGAATCTTTGGGTGTTTCTTTTCCGCCGGTGAGCATCTTGGCAAGTTCTTCTTTGCCTTTGCCTACCAATTTTTCTTTCTGTTTAGCGGCAATTTGCTGGGTTAAGCCCGCCACGGCGCTTTTAAGGTCGGTTTTCACGGAAGGGTTGGTAAAATTTCCGCCCAGGGTTACGTTTACCGGCACCAGCGTCTGCTGGGCTTCTGTCTCCGTTAATTGGGACAGCAGGCCGCTTGCCTCTTTGCCCAGGTATTTAGCCGGCACGTTTAACTTCACAGAATAGGAAAGTGATTTATCGAAACCATGGCTGCCGGAAACCTCCATATCTATATCTTTATAGCGGATGTGGAAGGGTTTCACAATCACCTTTCCATCTTTAAAGGAGAGCGCCGCTTTTAGATTTTCCAGGTTTAAATCGCTTAAGTTAATAAAATCCAAACTCTGGTCGAACGATTGCAGGAGCTTGCTGTTCTTAGAATTGAAAGATGATTGGAGCAATTCTCCGAGCAGTTCACCTCCCACCGAGAGCAGTTGCGGAGTAAGGTCGTCCTTTAAATTGCCGGACAGCGAAATGGAAGCATTCAATTTTCCATTAAGGGCGTCTGCCAGGGGGGTTAAAAACTGGAACAATTGTAATTCTTTAAAAGAAGAAGCAATGTCAAAAGCGGTTGCCTGCAAACTCATATCAAACACCGGCTTAGCTTCTTTGGTGGAAACCGAGCCTTTTAGCCCCAACTGCCCGTCAAAAATCTGCGAACTCACATCGGTCAACGAAGCCTTTTGGTCTTTTACCGTAACCGTTCCCTTTACGTTTTTCAGAGTAAGGTTATCATACAAAACCCGGTCTGCCGTTACGTGAAGGGCGGCGTCTAAAAATGCGGGGATTTTCATGCCCTGCGTTTCGGGAGCGGGCGGCGCCGTGGTTTTTGCCGGCGGGGTTGTAGTCATAAAATCATTCACCGCAAAAGTGCGCGAACTCAGGTTAAAAACCCCTTCCACCTTCTCATCCTTCAACAAAAATCCCAGCGGGTTATGCAGCGTACCCTTCGCCTGGAAGTCCGATTGTCCCGTTTTCCCCGAAAAGGCATCTAATGTTACCGTTTTGGTAGTAAACGTAATGTGGGCTTTGTCTATCTCTACCGGGTGCGCCATCTCGGGGGAGGCGAAGCGGAAACCCGTCATGCCCAGCGTGCCCTCGTTGCGGGTATTTTCGTATCGTTTCTTTTCAATGGAGAGCATATCAAAAGCGGTGCGTATATTGGCTTCCAACATGCCCCTCAATTCGCTTTTTAGCTCAACGGGGTAGGCTTTAGAAAGGTTCGCCAGGTTTATCCTCCCGGCGATAGCGGCCGTTATATACGGATTTTTCATGAGGTCCTGGATTTTTGCAGAAGCGGTAAACACGTCCTCATCAATCTTAAAAGAAATTTTATCAATGGCTATATAGGTGTCGTCCACCAGCCCGGTTTTGTTGCCCACTTCCGCCAAAATGTGAATATTGGAAACCGCCTTGGGCAAATTGGGGTATTTAAACGAGGCATCTTCGGAAAACATTTTTATCTGGAAGGCGGGAATATACACCGAGTCCACGATTCCCTTTATAACCCCATCTACCATAAAGTTCCCGGAAGTTTGCACGTTTTCTATGTTTTTAGAATAGGCGGCGGGAATAACACCGAGAAAGTTTTTAAAGTCCGAAGAAGGCGTTTTAAAGCTAATGTCCACCTCCTGGTTGTCTTTGTTTACCTGCACATAGCCGTTAAAAACCAGCGGAAGTTGATTTACGAGGGCTTTGTTGTCTAAAAACGAGTACCGGCTTTTCGCCAAATCCATCAGGATAACGGCATCTAATTTTACCGATTGGTTCGCCAGGTAGGCGGTGCTGTCCATTACAAAGGTAACTTGGGCATCGGTATGGGTAGTTAATTTAGACTGGGCGGTAGAGAGATCTCCTGAGCCGGAATGATTCACCCCCGCGAGTACCAGTTTCATGTCGCTTCCCTTATCCCAGTACACAATGTGGCTGTTAGTAATCTTATAATCGGCTACCGAAAGGGTCAGGGGGCTGCTTTCTTCCTCCTTTTCAGTTGTTTTTTTGGCGATGTCGTAATTGGCGGCACCGTCTTCGTTAAAGAGAATGTTTACATGCGCCCCATCTACCGAGAAGGATTGGATAGCCATGGGTTTGCCAGCCTTTTTAAAGAGTTCTTTTACCGACATTTTAACAGCTATTTTATCGGCTGCAAAAAGGGTATCTCCTTTAAAAGGAGCCTTGTTTATAATGCTGATTTGGGAAATGGAAACGGAGGCTTTGGGAAAACTGCGCAAGAGGCTTATGGACACGTTTTCAAAATCGAACGTGGCGGTAATGTTCTTGTTTACATTTTCTTTGATGAGTCGCATAATCTTTCCCTTGAACAGCACAGGCGCCAGGGCAAGGATAAGGATGATGGCTGCAAGAGAGATGCCGGTGATTTTGAGGATTTTCTTTACCATACGGATTGTGTTTTAGAGTTTTACTTCTTCTCCCCACTTGAGGTGAAATCGTTTCCTGATAATATAAACGGTTGCATATAGGGCTGGCGTATCTAACAGGGCTATAAAAAATTTAAAGAGCACCCCGCTTACAAACAAGCCAAAAAACATATCCCACGAAAGCACTTTGAAGGTGCATAGAAGGAGCAATACAATAAGGGTGTCTATGAATTGAGAGGAAAAGGTGGAAAAATTGTTCCGAAGCCACAGATGCCTGCCTTTGGTGTAAACTTTCCAGAAATGATAGATTTTTATATCTATGTATTGAGCGAAGAGGTAGGCGAGCATGGAGGCGAAAACGGCTATGGGAGAAAGCGCAAAAACGTGGGAAAAGGTGGCATCGCTCACGGGCGAGCCGGCGATGGCGGGAAGGTAGTTTGCCAGCAAAATAATGCCCATGGAGAAAAAGGAGGCGAAAATACCAGCGGTTACCACGCTATTGGCTTTTTCTTTGCCATAAATTTCGGAAATAATATCGGTAATTAAAAAGGTAATGGGATAGGGCAAAATACCTACTGAGAGTTCAAACAGTTTGAAGCCGAAAACGTGAATGTTAAGCGGGTACCAGTAGAAAAATTTCTGGAAAATAAGGTTAGAAACTACCAGCGAGGTAATAAAGAGTGCCCCCAGGTAGAGATAAATATGGTGTAAGGATTTTACCTGTTGCGGGGTCATGGTTTAGTGAATGGTTAGTTCGAACGGCAGGCGTGCCTGAACGCCTTTTTGTTGGGTGAGCTGGCGTATTTTTTTGAGAATTTCATAGGCTTCTGCCCCTATCTCGGCTTTTATAAGTTCTTCTTTTTGCATATTCATAGGGGTTTTAAGAAGCCGTTCAAGTAATTCTGTAATATGCGTTTCATAAATGGGGTAGTTTTCTGTGGTATAGTTTTGCACTCTCGCTGCTTCAGCGGCATATTCAATGGCTTGTGGTAAGCCGCCTAATTCATCTACCAAACCTATTTTTTTAGCTTGCATTCCGCTCCACACTCTTCCTTGCGCTATACTATCTACTGCCTTTATGGAGAGGTGCCTTCCCTCTGAAACTCTTTCTAAGAAGGTTTGGTAAATAGTTTCTATTCCTTGTGTAGCTACAGTGCGGTAAGAGTCTGTCATAGGTTCAAAAAAACTATATCCCAGCGATTGCCGGTTGGTGGTAACTTGTTCTGCATGAATGCCCAGTTTATCTGCTAACCCGGTTATATTGGGGTACATACCAAATACTCCTATAGAGCCGGTAATGGTGGTAGGCTCTGCAAATATTTTATCGGCTGTGCAGGCAATATAATATCCGCCCGAGGCCGCCACATCGCCCATAGATACAATAAGGGGTTTCATATCCCTGGTAAGCTGCGCTTCGCGCCAGATAAGTTCAGAGGCAAGGGCGCTTCCACCTGGGGAGTTTATTCGTAATACAACGGCTTTTATATCTTCATCTTCTCTCACTTGTTGCAATGCCTTAACAAGGATTCCCTGGCCAACGAGTTCATCTGTTCCTTCACCATATAAAATATCGCCCTGGGCATATATTACGGCTATGCGGTGTTTATCTTTTTTTGTCTCGTGTTTAGACACATATTCTGCATACCCTGGCAGGTCAACATATTTTATTTTTGCGGTTGCACTCTTTTTTAGCGCCCTTCGCAAAGCATCTTCATACTCATCGTGATATGCTAATTTGTCCACCAGGTTGTTTTGTAATGCCCCCTGCGCTGTGCCGGCTAACAAATCATCTGCTATTTGTTGTAGTTTTTCCGGGCTTATAGTTCTGCTGTTGCCAATAGCTATCACCATACTATTCCACAAATCCTGCAAAAGTTCAGAAAGCTGTTCCCGGTTAGCCTCGCTCATTTCATTAGCCAAAAACGGTTCTACAGCGCTTTTATATTTTCCATGGCGCACTACTTCTATTTTAATGCCCGATTTATCCTGGAAGTCTTTAAAAAATAATACTTCAGAAACCAATCCTTTCAAATCTACGTCGCCCGAAGGGTTCATAAAAACAGAATCAGCCGCAGAAGCTAAATAATACCCTTTTTGTGTATAAAAATCGCCATAAGCATATACAAATTTTCCCGATTCTTTAAATTCTTGGAGGGCGCTGCGAATGGTCTTCGCCTGGGCTATCCCGGTTAAAGTGAGCGTGCCTTCTATGCTAATTCCTTTTATATTATTATCAAAGGCTGCCTCTTCTATGGCTTTTAAAAGATGATTAAGTCCGTAATATTTTTCAAATTCATATTTTAAATCAGAAAAACTATATGTCCCTCCGTAGTCTTTCATAGGTTCTTCCAATGTTATCCTGAGAACCCCTTCATGGGGAGTGTTGACTCTTTTCTCATCTGTTCCCGCAGATAACACAAGTATAAGGAGGAAAAAAAACATGAGGGTGAAAATACCCATAGCTACGATGGTTCCCAGTATAGAAGCCAGCAAGTTTTGTAAAAACCTCATTGCACAAAATTTATTAACAATCTTTGCAAAGATAGCTTTTTGTGTGGTTGTTTTATTTACTTTGTTTCCGAAATTATGAATGATAGGGCTACTCTTTATCTTTGCATAGGCAGCAACTTAGGCGACCGATATATGAATTTGCAGGCGGCTGTTTCTGGTATTGAGCAAAAAATAGGGGCAGTTATCCGGTGCGCTTCGGTGTATGAATCTTCTTCCTGGGGCTATACGAGCCATCCTTTTCTCAATAGCTGTTTGTTAGTGAAGACTTCACTGAACCCTGAGCAGGTGATGCAGGCGATTAAAGAAATAGAAGCTGCCGCAGGCAGGGTGAGCAAAAAAACAGCGCAGGAATATGAAGACCGCATTATTGATATAGATATATTGTTTTATGACGATGCTATTATACAAGAGCCGCAGTTACAAATTCCTCACCCGAAACTTCACCTGCGACGGTTTGTGTTAAAACCATTGTGGGAATTGGCGCCTGGTGTAATGCACCCAGTACTGAAGAAAACCATTACCCAGCTACTACAAGAATGCCCCGATGGAAACGTTGCAGAGAACGTTTATCCTCCGCTGACCATTCAAAACAAAAATCGGTTTTCTAAATTGAATTTTATTGTAATTGAAGGGAATATAGGCGCCGGCAAAACCACGTTAGCTTATAAAATAGCGCACGATTTTGGCGGGCAATTGGTGTTGGAGCATTTTGCCGATAATCCTTTCCTGCCCCGCTTTTACCAAGATAGAAGCCGGTATGCTTTCCCGGTAGAAATGTCGTTTTTGGCAGACCGTTACCAACAGTTCACCGAAAACACCTCGCAGTTAGACCTCTTCACCAGTTTTATGGTAACCGATTATTATATTTTTAAATCTCTTATCTTCGCTCAAATTACCCTCCAGGAAGAAGAGTTTAAACTCTACCGGAAAATTTTCAACTTTATGTACCAGGAGGTGAAAAAGCCCGATTTGTATGTATATCTGCATCAAAGTACAGAGCGATTATTAGAAAACATAAAAAAAAGAGGGCGGGAGTATGAGCGAGATATCCCGGCGGCATACCTGGAAGATGTGAACAAAGGATATTTAGAGTTTATAAAAACCCATCTCGATTTGAATACATTGGTGATAGATGTTTCTGCATTAGATTTTGTAAGGAATGAAGAAGATTATCAGTATATCTTAAACAAAATAGCAGAAAGAGAAAAGTAATCTCCTTGTTTGTGAAGCTGGAATTTGTATTTTTGATTTTCGGAAGGGTATTGAATTATTGAGATGTATTTAAAAACCACCCCCTATGTTAGATAAAACAGGTATTGCCAAACGAATAGCCAAAGAAGTGAAAGACGGTTACTATGTAAACCTGGGTATTGGCATTCCTACTTTAGTGGCCAACTATTTGCCTCCCGGCATTTCGGTAGAATTCCAGAGCGAAAATGGGGTATTGGGCATGGGTCCCTTCCCTTTCGAGGGCGAAGAAGACCCCGACCTCATTAACGCCGGGAAACAAACTATTACCACTTTACCCGGCGCTTCTTTTTTCGATTCTGCCATGAGTTTTTCCATGATACGGGGACAACATGTGCATCTTACTATCCTGGGAGCCATGGAAGTAGCGGAAAATGGAGATATTGCCAACTGGAAAATCCCGGGGAAAATGGTTAAAGGTATGGGCGGCGCTATGGATTTGGTGGCTTCTGCAGAAAATATTATTGTAGCCATGATGCACACTAGTAAAGATGGCGCCTCTAAATTGCTGAAACGCTGCACCCTCCCGCTAACCGGGTTGGGCTGTGTGAAAAAAATTGTAACCGACCTGGCAGTGATACAGGTAACCCCGGCAGGTTTTCTACTGCTGGAAAGGGCTCCCGGTGTTTCGGTAGAAACTATTCAACAGGCTACAGAGGGAAAACTCTTAGTAGATGGCAACGTTCCTGAGATGAGGTTAGAGTAAGGGTTTTCTATTCTCCGGGGAATCTAAAAGATTGCTATTATTTGTAGAACAGGTTTATAAGGTTTTTAAAAATTCCCGTAACAGGAGTGTTAATCCTATCTCGGCTTTACCGGCTACCGCCAGAATATCTTTGATATCTACAGGCTGCAAGTTATCCGGGTCGCATTCATCTGTTAAAACTGAAATGGCGGCTACAGGCAGGCGGAGCTGGTTGGCTACAATTACCTCTGGTACCGTGCTCATACCTACAGCGTCGGCGCCAATGATTTTCAAATAGCGGTATTCGGCTTTGGTTTCCAGTTGCGGCCCCAATACGGCGGCATATACTCCTTTGCGAAGTGTAATTTCAATTTCCTGTGCCAATTCGGCCAGGCGAACCCGCATTGTTTTATGATATGGTTCGCTCATATCCACAAAACGCTCCCCGAACTCAGTAACATTTTGAAAAGCCAAAGGCGAGCCTCCTTGCAGGTTAATATGGTCTTCTATCAACATGAGTTCTCCTTTTTTAAAATGCAGGTTTAGGGCGCCTGCCGCATTAGAAATAAGCAACCGCTTGCAGCCAAGGCGGTGCATTATGCGAACCGGATAGGTAATTTCTTCAAAAGTATAGCCTTCATAGAGGTGGAAACGCCCTTGCATGGCGAGCACTTTTTTGCCTTCCAGCGTTCCGTAAAGGAGTTTGCCAGAATGAAATTCTACGGTGGCCACCGGGAAATGGGGAATTTGGCTATAGGGTATCACTACAGGGTCTTCAATGGCTTCTGCCAGTTTTCCAAGCCCGGTACCTAAAATAATGCCCACCTGGGGATGCTGAATGCCCTGGTTATGCAGGTAGGCAGTGGTTTCTTCTATTTGTTGCAGCGTCATGGTAAAGGAGTTTGAGCAAATGGGTGAAAAGTGGTTGATTGGATAAGGTCTTCGTAAGTGTCAATATCGTTTAGCGGTTCCAGCAAACTCACCCGAAGCGTTTTTATGTCATTCAAAGTAGCCGCCAAAACAGACGATGTTCCCCAATTTTTATGGGAAAAAACCGCCGTATGCGGCATTTTCATTCCCAACAAATAATACCCGCCATCAGTGGCAGGGCCCAATACCACATCGTTTGTATCTAATAAGGCAAAGGCTTTTTCCAGGTGTTCCGTTTTCAGGTCATACGCATCGCTCCCAATAATAACCGCTTTGTGGTATCCCTCATCAAAAGCGCCGGCAAATGCCCGCTGCATTCGTTCACCCAGGTCTTTCCCGTTTTGAACTTTTTTTTGATAGGCATTATCCCATTCATCCTGTTCGTCTATCGCTTCAGAATAATATACGATTTTACGACAGCTTAGCGGGCGGGTTACCATACGAGTATGTTCCAGCAACTGCTGATAGACGGCTAAAGCCGCCGCTTGGCCAATAGTAGTTGCGAGACGGGTTTTTACCTGTCCTAACCGGGGATTTCGGATAAAGATTAATAAAACATCCTTTTCATCCATATTCATTATTTTCAGGCAATGACTCCCTGGCAGCTACTGCCGGCTCCTGCCGTGCAACCATAGCAATGTTGGGAAATTACAATATTCCTGGCGCTTAAAAGCGCTTCGTTGTATTCTGAAATATGTTTCACCGGCGAAGCTACGGGAAGCTGAAGCATTTGGTTAAAATCGCAATCGTAAAGACGCCCGTCCCAACCCACGGAAAGGGTGTTGGTGCACATTACGTTTTGCACCGCTTGCGGGTTAAAGGCTTCTACCAGGGCGTACATGTAGTCTTCATAATTGCCGGAAGCGATTAAATAGTCTAAAAACCGGCTTATGGGCAAATTGGTAAGAGCAAATAACCTATTAAACCTAATACCAAAATCCTCGTTTAGTATTTTTTTAAAATCGCGCTCCAAGGCTTGTTGGTTGGCAGGCAAAAATGCCCCGGCAGGATTATAGACCAAATCTATTTGCAGCCCGGTTCCCTCTTTCCCATATCCCACGACATTGAGTTGTTGCAGGGCTTGTATGGACTTGGCGAAAACGCCTTCGCCCCGCTGCCTGTCGGTTTTTTCGGGCTTGTAAAAAGGGAGGGAGGCGATGACGTGTATGTGGTGTTTTTTGAAAAAATGGGGTAAATCGTGGTATTTTTTATGGGCGAGCAGGATGGTGAGGTTAGAGCGCACGATGAGGTCTTTTACACCCAGCGCGCAAGCAGCCTCTACAAACCACCGGAAATGGGGATTCATTTCGGGAGCGCCGCCGGTAATATCTAAGGTATGAACGCCGGTTTTTCGGATAGCGTCTAAGCAATGCTGCAGGGTTTCTTTCGCCATCACTTCTTTGCGGTCTGGGCCGGCATCTACATGGCAGTGGGCGCACACCTGGTTGCACGTGTAGCCCACGTTTATTTGGAGGATTTCTAATTTTTTAGGCTGAAGGGGAAAGTAGCCTGCCTGCCCGATTTTTTCGGAAAACGGGGGCAGCGAGCCGTCAGCGAACAGGCCGGTGGATAATTGTTTCAACTGTTCCCGGGTGTCGGCAAGAGGGTTTTTGCGGGCTGCGAGGGATTTTGTGGGCATTTTACAGGCGTATCATTCTCATTTATACGATGGTTTTCTCTTCCTTAATCAAGTACAAGTACCTGGTTTTTAGGATATTTTACGCTATATTTGAGAATATGTTTTTTCTCCTGCCTGGCGGGGAGTTCATATTTCCAGGTGAGGGTTTTGGTGTCTTTATCTAATTGAGCTCCTGCATATTCCTGTTCTTCCACGGTCATTTCTTTGGTAGTGACAATGGGAAACTGATCCTGAATGGTGATTTTTACGGGTTGTTGTTTATTATTTCGAACAACCATTTCGTAAGCCCTGCTCTCTGTTTTATAGTTGCTCAAAAATTGTTTGGCACTATATTCTTTAAGTGGTTTTCGTTCCACCACAATTCCTTTGTCGCTACCCAATGAAATATTGAGTGTATCGGAGGCATTGCGAACGTCTAAAATGGATTTTCCCAAAAAAGCGCCTTCAAAAAATAAATTTACCTCACCATCCATCAGGTTCAACTCCTGCCAGTCGGTTATTTTAGCCGTGAGGTATGCTTCTTTTTGAAGTTTGGGGACAGCGAAGTATTCATAATCCGCCGGTATAAGCTGGCCTTTGATGTCCACGGTATAGACCTTTCCGTCGTTTAAGATGGTATAGGGAATTTCTATATCAAAATTTACCGTGGTGGGTTGATAGCGTTCGATGGTTTCTAAGGGTACGGAACTGTTATTCCGGGTTCTGATCTTCATTTTATCACTTGCTCCACTCACTCCCATAGCAGCTACCACAACCTCCTCGAGTTGCTGCTCATCTCCTTGTAATGTAAGATTGATAACATTTGAATTGATGGGAATCTCTTGATTTTTAAACCCAATGTATGAAAAAACGAGGCTTTGTGCATTTGCAGGTAACTTTAACGAATAATTCCCGTCAAAATCGGTTTGAGTGCCTATGGTTGTTCCTTTTACCATTATATTAACTCCCGGCAATGGGGCGCCTTCTTCGTCTAATACTTTTCCGCTTACTTCGTTTCCTTCCCCTTTTATGCTTAAACCTGCTACTCTACCTTGTAAAGCGTATCCGACCGTTTGCGGATAACCAAACCGAAGGTACCAGGGTTGCAATTGGGGCGCCACGCCGCTTTCGGTGGGGTTTCCGTTTGAAAGGGTGAGTTTTACGTCTTTCCAGTCTTCGCCGGAGCTCTGGGAAACATTGGCTTTGAAGGCTAAATCGATGGGGCTGCTGATGTCTTTTACGCGCAAATCGTAGGTAGCAAACCAGCCGGCATTTTTTACGAAATAACTCACTTCAAAAGGGGCAGCGCTCACCGCTTCTTTGGCAGATACGGTTACCAGGATTTCGCTGGTGGCAAAGTCCCGGGGCTGATTGAGCGCTCTCAACTGGCTGTCTATCTTCCTAACCGTACTGTCTAATTTCTGAATGTTTTTTTCTGTGGAAATTTGTTGAAGGAGCGCTTCTTTTAAGCGGGATCTCTGGAAATCTACGGCTTCCTTTAAATCGGCGGTTTTCACTCCTGTATTATTGCCTCCGATAGCCTGGTTCTTCGCAAGCATAGCTTCCTCGTTCTTGAAAACGGCAAGCAGGCTTTTTTCAATGGTCAGTTGTTGTTTTACAGTTTCTTTGCGATTCTCTAACTGACTGATTTCTTCTCTGCGTTCTTGTTCGTTGAGGTAGTTGGTCTGGTGGATAACAGACAAAATGGTGAAGTTTCCTTCTCCCTTCACCTGGATACTCTGCTTATCAATATCCGGCGATATCCCGGCAAAAACCAGCTCGGTTTTTCCTTTTGAAAGGGCGGGTTTTGCCTTACGGGTTACCTGTGCACCGCTGGTAAATACGGTTACTTTTTCAATCTTTGAAGAAATTGTTTGGCGGGGTACCTGGGCAAAAACAGTTTGTAAAAAAAATAGGGCAGGTAAAAAATAAATTGCTTTCATAAATAATGGGTATTTGTTTGTCATTGTTTTGCGTCTTACAAAAATAGAAAAACTGGTTTCTTATTTCATGTTACTTCCTAGTACACTAGCTTACATTTTACTCATAAAATTTCCATTCTGACTAATTTTCACTAACTGTTATTTCCATGGTTATCATTTAAAAAAATCAAATTTTTTACATAATATGTCATTACATAGACAACTTCTCATACGTATTCATCATCTGTACCCCATGAACCAGGGAAGCGCCACTGCGAATAGCGGCGGCTACGTGTAGGGCTTCCATCATTTCTTCTTTGCCAATGCCTCGCTGCAATCCATCGGCTGTATAAGCATCTATACAATACGGGCACTGAACGGTATGGGCTACCGCCAGGGCGATAAGCGATTTTTCGCGACCGGAAAGGGTGCCTTCTTCAAATACTTTTCCATAATAATCAAAGAATTTAGCGCCTAATTCCTGGTTCCATTCCATTATCTTGGCAAATTTTTTCAGGTCTGCCGGGTCATAATAGGTTTTTTGCATGAGTATATGTTTTGTTTCAATTAGGGAGGTAAATATATAGAAGAAGAGCGAACTAAAAAAGGTAGCGGTTCTATTTTTGGGAACTCATAAAAAACAAAACCCGCTTATTTTGCACCCATATTTTCGGGAAATAAGCGGGCGATTTATGAGCGAAAACTATTGTTGCATGCCCCGGCTAATATTCCTCTTGTTGTTTTTGAATTTTTTTCTTTTCCGGGTCCGGCGGATAATCTGCCAGTATTTGTTTTACAAATTTGTTGATGCGTTCTTGTTTTTCATCCATATCTTCAATAAGAGGGCCTGTACCTTTACCTTGCCATATAAGTTCATTCTTCTCAGCATTTATAATATCTATGTACAAAATTCCCTCTGTGCGGGTGGAAACGTTTGTAGGCCCTACCCCCCACCAGGGATTCCAGGGGTTGTTATTCCATGTTTGCATCCGCTCTTTTTCCTTCGTTACAATGCTGATGAGTATATCGGGTTCTTCTGATTTGGTATATCCCTTAAGAATCATCTCCGCTTCAATAGCTCTCATAATGCGCTTTTTATCTAAGTCAGATATTTCGGCTTTATCAATCCCGGGTTTATAAAAAGCGAAAGAGGTATATTGTTTAAAATCTACCTGGGGGTCATAGTCAGTAATCACCTTCACAGAAACGCAAGAGCTTACGAGAAGTGCACTAACAGAAAATAGGAGTGATAGGATAGTTTTCATGGTAATTTATATTTTATTACGATAGTTGTATAGTGTCTAACAGGGCGCCATCCACGGCATTGGGAAGCGTAATTTGTAAATCGGAACGGGCATTCATAGTGCGCTTTGCCGTAAATAACGCACCTTGATTTTGCGCCCAGCTGCGCCGGGCAATCCCGTTGGTTACATCCCAAAAAAGCATAGCTTCAATATGTTTGTCGGCCTCCTTGCTGCCATCAATAACCATGCCGAAGCCCCCGTTAATGGCCTCCCCCCACCCTACCCCGCCGCCATTGTGTAGGCTCACCCAGGTTGCACCCCGAAAGCTGTCGCCAATGACATTCTGCACCGCCATATCGGCAGTATAGCGGGAACCGTCATATATGTTAGACGTTTCACGGTAGGGAGAGTCGGTTCCACTCACATCGTGGTGGTCTCTGCCCAAAATTACAGGGCCTATTTTTCCCTTTCTAATGGCTTCGTTAAACGCCCGGGCTATTTTGATGCGCCCTTCGGCATCGGCATAGAGAATACGGGCTTTAGACCCCACCACGAGCTGGTTGTGCTGAGCGCTCCTAATCCAGTGAAGATTGTCTGCCAGTTGCTGGCGTATTTCTCCCGGCGCCTGTTGCATCAACTCTTCCAAAACCTGTTGTGCAATACCATCGGTAAGCTGTAAATCGGCATCCTTTCCACTGGCGCAAACCCAGCGAAAAGGTCCAAAACCATAATCAAAACAAAGAGGCCCCATAATGTCCTGCACATAACTGGGATACGCCCACTGGGCAGCCGCCCCGGCCATAGCCGCAGGCGCCATTTTTCCCCCCGCAGTGCGATATATAGCTGCACCGGCGCGGGCGGCTTCCAGCAGAAAAGCATTTCCGTAATCAAAAAAATAGGTGCCTTTGGCGGTATGCCGGTTAATGGCTTCTACCTGTCGTCGCAACGACTCTTGCACGTATTTCTTAAATTCTGCGGGATGGGCAGCCATCATTTCATTTGCCTTTTCAAAAGAAAGCTGAGCCGGGTAATACCCCCCGGCGAAAGGGTTGTGCAAAGAAGTCTGGTCAGAGCCTATATCAATATAAATATTGGCTTCGTGAAATTTTTCCCAAACAGTTACTACATTTCCCTGGTAGGCGAAAGACACTGCCTGGTTTGCAGCTTTAGCCTGCTGAACGCGTTGCACCAGTATCTCTATATCTGTTATTACCTCGTTAACCCAGCCTTGTGAATGGCGCACACTAACCGCTTTGGGGTTTACCTCAGCGCAAACGGTAATGCAACCGGCAATGGTTCCGGCCTTGGGCTGGGCGCCGCTCATGCCGCCTAACCCGGAAGTTACGAAGAGTGGAATTCCCGGTATTCGCCCGGGAGAGGTTTTTTGGTTTATTTTTCGCAGGGCATTGAGTACGGTTATAGTAGTGCCGTGAACAATTCCCTGGGGGCCAATGTACATATAGCTCCCGGCGGTCATTTGTCCATATTGGGTAACCCCGAGGGCATTGTAACGCTCCCAGTCGTCTGGTTGAGAATGGTTGGGAATCATCATGCCATTGGTAACTACCGCCCGGGGGGGCTTCTCTATGAGAAGGGAAAAGCCCCAGGGGATGCCCGCTATACATTACCAGCGTTTGCTCTTCCGTCATCTCCGCCAGGTATTTCATGGTGAGCCGGTATTGTGCCCAGTTTTGAAACACCGCCCCATTACCCCCGTAGGTTATGAGTTCATGCGGGTGTTGGGCTACACGGGGGTCTAAGTTATTTTGAATCATGAGCATTATGGCGGCCGCCTGGGTGCAACCGGCAGGATAGTCTTCTATGGGGTGCGCATACATTTCATAACCGGGGCGGAAACGGTACATATAAATTCGCCCGTATTGCTCTAATTCGGCTGCAAACTCGGGCAGCAGTATGGGATGGTGCCTTGCTTCAAAATAGCGGAGGGCGTTGCAGAGGGCTATTTTCTTTTCAGCGGGGGTGAGTATGTTTTTTCGGCGGGGAGCATGGTTTACGGTGGCGTCATAGGGTTTGGGAGCCGGCAGTTCCGCCGGAATGCCTTCTGCTAATTGGGTTTTAAAGGTAGTTACGGGCTTTTGCATGGGGCGTAATGTTACAACCGGTTTTTTTGATGAAAACCATACGGGCAGTGTTTGCAGCCATTGCCACAGCAATAGCCGCGCTTGAGGTGGTATTGCTCTGTGAATACGCGGTATCCCTTTTCAGACCAATAATAATCGCCTTCTTCAAGAGGGATGTAGCTTTTCATCGTTGGTTTCCTGGTTGTATGCAAAGATAGCTGAAATGAGAAGATGCTGCAAGAAATGTTATACAGGTTGGGGAATGCCGGTTAATAGCTTCATGTTCCCTTCTTTTCTTGTAGTTTGCTGCAACGTAAATCCCCATAAAAAACCCGGCTATAGTACATTGAACTATATAAACTTCATTTCGCGCATATACAGATGCGCAGGTGCAGGTGTATGCGCTTGTGCGCCCGCGAGGAGTGTCAAAAAATACATTCAGATTCTCAGCAAGCCCCGAAACCCCCTGGCGGCATAATACGATTCTGCACCGTTGTGATACACAAAGACGGTGTTGTAGCGGCGATCGCAAAAAATAGCCCCGCCCAGTTTTCTGATGGCAGCCGGGGTTTTTATCCAACTAGAGGTTTTTGTGTCGAAATCTCCCAATTCCTGTAACGCCCGGTAGTGCAGTTCCGTTAACAGTTCAATGCCCATAGCAACTGCCATATCAACAGCGCTATTTTTCGGTGTATGTTCTTTCCTGGACTCCAATGCTTCGCGGTCGTAACAAAGACTTCGGCGCCCCTTAGGGCTTTCCGCCGAACAATCGTAAAAAAGGTATTCGCCTGTATTTTTATCCTTACCTACCACATCTGGCTCACCCCCTGTTCTTTCCATTTCGTGGAGCGACCACAGTTTTTCGGGATTGGCTTCCAGGACTGTTTGTATGTTGGCCCACTCAAGCCCCGCATGGCGATTCCTGTTTTTTTCAAAACGGGCTTTCAATAGGTTGAGCAGGTCTGTATGTTGTTGGGGTAACAACTGCTTTTTATGGCTGTTCATGGTAGCTGTATAATTATAAAATCGCTGTTGAATGGGGTGTCAATTTCTTTACACACATGCCGTCAAACTTTGAATACCTGCAAACATAGCAAAAAAACAACCTAATTCCGTAATTCCCTTGCATGCACGCACGTGAGCGCATGGGTGCCAACACGCGTACGCGCGGGCAGGTATCTACGCTTGCGCGCGCGGGAAAAAGTATAGGGCAAGGTCGGGAGGCTTCGGAGAGCATAGGTAAAAGATTTTTGGTATATTTGTTATATAAACAAGTTGGTATTAATTTGAGAAATGGATAGACTATTAGACAGAGTATTTAAATTTTTTGAAAATAAATCAATTTCATTCAGTTTAAGGACATCTATATTCATCATTTCTATTTTTGTTTTAATTACTTGCGACTACTATTTTAATTTTACTTACGATTACCATCTGAATAATAAAATTGAAAAATTAGAATCAATCAATAGTCTTAAAAAAATATATAAATCGGACTCCATAAAATTAGCTGAACTGACCAAATTAGAAAATCAAATTTTCAAAAGAACTCATTATTCTGAGCGATTACGGAATTTAGATTTAAGCCAAATTAAAATCTTAAAAAAATCGGACACAACCGAAATTAAAAACTCAGTTATTAAAAACGATAATACTAAAATAAATAAGCCTATTCGTTCATTATTTTGGATGGTTTTAACATCAAGTTATTTTTTTATTATACTCTTAATTGGTTTAATTATACTACCATTTACGAGTTCTGTGCATAGAGAATTAAAAAATGTTTTAGGTTCAGTTGCTGCAATCATCATATTAATTGGAGTTATCTCGTTTTTAACTTGGGTTGCATACAGAATACCACTTATTTGGAATCGACCATATTTGAATTATATATTAAACGCTATTTTACAATCACCTCTGATATATTTAATTTTTTGGTGGAATAAAAAGAATTAAAAAAACTAATGCCAACAATGTATAACCACAATTGCTTCGGATTTTCCTATTCGGAAAATCCTCGCCAACGCCAAACGTTCTTTATTTTTAACTAACTTAGTGCCAAACCCAACGCAACTGACGGTTATACGAGACCGTTAACATGCATAAAATCTGCACCGTGCGAATTTGTAAAATTCATTCGGATTGATTACTTTTGTTGTCTAATTAGATAACAAAACGTGCCTACAATTAAAATTATTGATTCAGTCAGGATTGATATTTATTCGAGAGAACACCCACCTCCACATTTTCATGCATTATTTGCAGAGTATGAGGAGCTAATTGAAATTAGTACTTTAAAAACGTATGCCGGCAAGATTCCGTTAGCACAACGAAAAAAGGTAATTGATTGGGCTATGGACAACAAGGATTATCTAATAGGTATTTTTAAACAACTAAATCCACGGTTATGAGACAGAGACTTAAGTTACCCAGAATTATAAAGATTGAGAAAATAGATGGATTTAAAATCCACTGCATGTTCAATAATGGAGAGAGTAGATTATTGGACTTCAAAAAAATATTCAATGATTGGAATGTTTCAGAAAAGGACGCGGAATACAAACTGCTTGATTTAAAAGAGTTTAAAAAGGTAGAATTGAGGAATTTTACGTTATCATGGCCAAATATCGGAATTGAGATAAAACATAATAACGGTCAGATTGACAAACATCCATATGAAGTTGGTCCTGATGTATTATTTCAATTAAGTCAACAAATTGATGCCGATGAAACAAAACTTGGATATATAATTAAATCAGCAAGACTAAAAGCTGGCTTGACTCAAGAGCAACTTGCAGTGAGAAGTGGAACTACCCGATTTTATATTTCCCGTATTGAGAATAACAAGGCTGATATTGAGATGTCTACTTTCAGGAAAATAATCGAGGCTGGATTAGGAAAACATTTAAAATTAATAGTTGAATAATTTACGCATGCTAACAAAGCGTAGCATTAATAAGGGGTTCAGAAGTTTTTTGAGCGATGTGCCTGAACGCTCGCACACGCCTACGGGTGCTCGCGCGCAGGGGACAACTTTTTATCATTTCTTAGCTTTTCTAAAATAAAAGTAAAAGGGAATGCCGGTTACCACCAACAACAGTCCCAGCAGGGAGTTTATTACGGGTGTGCGCTCGGCTGCGTAATTTTGAATATCGTTAATGAGGGTAAACACCACAAAAAAGAGGGTAAACAGCACAAACACAGCCGGCACCACCGGGTAGCCCCATACCTTGTACGGTCGCGGGGCATGGGGCATTTTGAAGCGCAGCACAAAAACGCCTAAGGCGCTGAGACCGTAAAAGAGCCAGCTTACAAAGATGAGCATATCGGTGAGCATGTCAAAAGAGCCGCTTAGCACCAAAAGGGACGACCAGGCGCTGTGCAGCAAAATAGCGTTTGCCGGGGTTTTGTAGGTAGGGTGTATAAAAGATGTCCATCTGAAAAAACGTTTTTCCTTTGCCATGGCAAAACTTACCCGGGCGGTAGAAAGAATATTGCCGTTGGCAGCGCCCACAACAGAAATGATGACTAACAGGCTGATGAGCGCTCCGCCCACGGCACCAAGGGCTACCTGGGCGGCGTCTGAGGCAATAAAAGAGGAGTGCGCCATGGCTTCTACCGGCTTTACATACAGGAAACTCAGCGTAACGAGGGTGTAAATAACGGTGCAGACAATAATGCCGATGAGCAGGCTTTTGGGGATGGTTTTTTGAGGGTTTTGGATTTCTCCCGCTACAAAAGTGCTGTTGTTCCAGCCATCGTAGCTCCAGAAAGCGCCCGAGAGCGCCGCTACCAGGGCAAGGGTGAACGCCCAGCCCTGGGGAACCACCCCGTGAGCGCTAAAATTGGATGGGTTGCCGGAGCCGGAAAAGAAAATTCCAAAAACAACCAGCAAGATGGCGCCCACTTTTACGCCGGTAAAAACCACCTGCAGCAAACCCCCGCTCTGGGTACTGCGGTAGTTTATGTAGGTAAAAAGGGCGATGAGCAAGATGGTGAGTGTTTTTACGCCTATGTTTTCTAAGGGGTAGAGCTTGCCGATAAAGGGAATGTTTGCATAAAAATGTTGTTCTATCGCTACCGGCAGCCGCGGCAGTTGCACAAAGTATTCGGTGTAGATGCCCGCCACGTAGGCTATGGAGGCTACGCCGGCGGTGTTGATGACGGTAAAGGCAGCCCAACCATAGAGAAAGGCTACAAAATCGCCGTACATTTTTTTAAAGAATACATATTGGCCGCCGGTTACGGGCATCATGGCGGCTACCTCGGCGTTGCTAAGGGCGCCAAAGAGGGTAACTAAACCCGCGAGCACCCAAACGGCTATGAGGAGCTGGGGCGAGCCTAACTGGGAGGCCATGAGGGCGGGTTTCAGGAAAATGCCAGAGCCTATAATGCTTCCTATTACGATGGAAACGGTTGCCCAAAGGCCGAGTACGCGTTGGAGTTCCGGGGGTTTTGATTGGGTCATAGGGAAAGATTAGGAGAGAAATTGAGCCAGCAGGCGGTGAAAGTGATGGGTGCCCTGTTCCCGGGTTACGGAATACCGGCCGTGTTTGTAAAAACGGGAGCGGATGCCTTTTTGCACTTGTTGCACAATTTCTTCATCTTCCATTTCTACGCGGTCTAAACCGGCGCCGGCGCCTTGTTGCAGCTTGCTTTCGTCCCACACGTAGGTTAAAAAGGAGATGCGGGTTTGGGCAATGCCTACAGGTTTTACAATATTGATGGATAGTCCCCAGGGGTAAAAATTGAACATGAGGTTGGGAAATACCCAAAAGTAGTAGGCGGCTACCTTTTTACCGTAATCGGGAGCAGCGGGCGGCAGGTTGAAAGCCGCTTCGCCTTCTTTGGCTAAGCCTATTTGCAGGTTGCTGTACAGGAATAGTTCGGTGGTGTAGCTGCCGTAATCCACCACCGCATTAAGGGTTTGGTGCACAAAGGGAATGTGGAAGCCTTCTAAGTAGTTTTCGCAGTAGAGGGCCCAGTGAGCCTGTACGCAATAGTCTTTTGAGAGGTCGGGTCTAAAGCGGAATTCGGGCAGTGGCAGCCAGGCTATGCGTTGCTGTATGTCCTGGAAAAAGGCCTGGGGTGGCAGGATGGGGTTGAGGGCTGTGAAGAGCCATTTCCCAAGAGTATGGATTTCTAATTTGGCCAGGTTGTCGCATTGGGAAGGGAAGTTTTCTACTTCCTTAAATTCGGGCATACTCACAAAACCGCCTTTCAGGTTAAACCGCCTGCCATGGTAACGGCAAACCAATTCGCGGCACTTGCGGGGCTGCTCTAAGAGGATGTTTCCCCGGTGGGTGCAGACGTTGGAGAGGCAATGGAAGGTATTTTCGGCATCGCGGGTGAGCAGGAGCGACTCATCCAAATAGTTTTCCAATAGGGTAACAGGCGCCGCCCAGCCAGGGGCTACGGTATCGGTATCGCCCAGGAACTGCCAGCTACGGGCGAAAATGGCTTCTTTGGTTTGTTCAAAATACCGGCTGTCTAAATAAAAGTCTGTGGGGAGGGTGCTGGCTTTTGCAATATCGGGATGGATGTGGAAGCTCATTTTTCTTTGCTTTTTGGAGACGGGACGTGTATATTGTGTTGAGGCGTTCTGCTATGGCTTCACGAAGGTACAAAGCGGAAATGAAAGTTCCAAATACCTGCTCCCGTGTGTGCACACCTATACGCTTGCGTAACGGTTTTACTAATTAGAATTCATACTCAATTCATTGATGTATATTCTTCTGCAAAACCATTCCCTATTTAACCAACGCTTAGCATTTAAACTTTAATATAAATCTTCTTCCTATCCAGGTACCAGGCTAAAAACCACATAAACCCAATGAAACAAAGGGCATACAGCAACGACCCAATCCTGGGCTCGGATGGAAAAATGGGCTTGCAAAGATGTTCATAAAACCAACTTAGAGGGGTATAATAAATGGGTTTCCCCATTTCGTTTACGCCATTGTTAATACGGATTAGCCAAAGCGTTTTTGGAAGCAGGGCACTCATGGCAAAAATGAATAACGCATTTTTTCCAAATACATTAAAAAAGCGACTCCACCACCCCCTAATGCCCTTGAATTCTATTATATACATCAACATTGATAAAACTACTATCGCCAGCCCAGTTGTATAAACAGTGTAGCTGCTGGTCCATATTTTTTTATTGAGGGGGAACACCGTGCCCCAGGATAGCCCGATAAAAACAAGTGCACAGCCTGCCACAAACAAACCATTGAGCATCGCCTGTGTTTTCCCTTTTTGAAGGATGTACCTGCCAACCCAGTAGCCCAATACCACTTGTATAATAGCTGCAAAACTACTCATTAACCCTTCGGGGTCAAAGGCGATTCCTTCGCCATGATACAAATGTTTTTCTCCCAGCAAAGCCTTGTCTATGGAAGTGCCAAACCATCCGTTTAAAGTAAACGGCTCAGTGGGGTTAATGGCATAGCACACTACCCAATAGCCCAGCAAAATGAAAACGCCCGCTACAAAAGAGCCCTTCGCTTTACCATAATATATAAGTATGGCTGCAAAAAAATAAGCAATGGCAATGCGTTGCAACACCCCCAATAAGCGAAGGGTTTCAAAAGGCTTGGCGATAAAATGACCCGCTTCATTATATTTTATGAAGGGAAACCAATTGAGGAATAGCCCGATAGAAAAAATTAGCGCCGTTCGGATTCCTACTTTTCTCCAGAAAGCCGCCTCGCCAGTCGCCTCCAGTTTAGGCATTACAAATGCGAGCGCATTGCCCACTGCAAACAAAAAGAACGGAAATACCAAATCGGTAAGGGTTACACCATGCCAGGGAGCATGTTGCAGGGGTGGAAAAATATGGCTCCAGCTACCCGGGTTATTTACCAAAATCATGAAAGCTACAGTGGCTCCGCGGAAAACATCAAGCGAGTAAAAACGGTCTTTCATACGGCGGTTTGACCTGTTCTACTCTATAATAATCTTCCGTATCTGGCTTCCGAAAGGTGTTTCCAGCACCACGGCATAAATGCCGGATGCCAAGGGTGCCAGGTTAAAGGGTATTTCGTAATCCGTTCCTCCGCTGGATGTTACGTCGGTTATAACCGTATTATTTGCCAGACCGAATATTTTCAGGTTCACGGGAGCCGCTTCCTGCAAGGTTATCCGCACAGAAAATATGCCACTGGATGGGTTTGGAAATACGGTAAAATCCTCTATAAAGGAGAGGTTCGGTTCGCTATCCGTGCCAAAATCCTGCCCGTCCAGTACCAGTACTCTTTTCAGTTGGGTAGCTTCACAGGCTCCTCGCCGCGTGAGAATGCCTACTTCGTATTCGCCTGGAGTTTGAAATACCACTTCGGCGTAATCGGTATTTTCGGTAATTACAACTGCCTCATTGGGCAATATCCACTCCACGGAGTCAGGAAGGGGGTCGCTCACATCTACCAGCACCAGCGATTCGCCCGCAAAGCCCTGGCTGGCTACTAAGAAGGTAGCGTCAATTACATCAGTAGTCCGTTGAACAGTAATGTTATCCTGGGCTTCACAACCGTTGCTGTTAGTAACTGTTACACTGTAGATGCCGGCATCACTGACGTTAATATCGGACTGATTGCTCACAAACCCATTAGGGCCTGTCCAGCTATAGGTAGCGCCGGGGTCGGCAATTGCCGCCGAGATATCCAACGTCTGGTCAACACAAAGCGTCCGGTCAGGGCCTACGTTTATGGTCAGCAATTCGGGATTTAGCAATTCATATACCCGCACCAGCGGCTCGGGGCCAAAGCCTGTAATAGTTACCGTGTAGGTGCCGGCGCATTGGTTGGTCAGTATAGTACCGGTATCTCCTGTATTCCAGGAATAGGTGAGCGGCTCTTCGACCGTGGGAATCAATTCTATGCTACCCTCACAGCTGCCGTAACACAAGGGTAGGGTGAAAATAGGCTCCACAATATCGGGCTGCATAACGGTGTAGGTTGCGCTGAGTGTACACCCGTTGGCATCGATAATGGTAATCTCATAGTCATCTCCCGGAAGGTTTGTGAGGTTCGTGGTATTTCCCACAACAGCATTATCTGACAGGCGTACCCATTCCACGGTATGGGGAGCGCTCCCTCCTGAAAAGGCAATGGAAATGCTGCCGTTGGTTCCCCCGAAAGAGGTTACATTGGTAACAACGGCATTGTCTATGGTAAGCGCAGCAGAAACATGAGCTACTTCTGCCTGTTCCATTGCCACACAGCTGTTGGCGTCGGTTACGGTAACAGTATAGCTCCCCGCGGTAAGGTCTGCTATGTCTTCTGAGACGGCGCCGTTATTCCAGCTAATAGTATATGGAGGCGTTCCACCGAGAATAGAAATGTCAATGGCACCGGTGGCATCACCATAGCAAAGCACATCGGTAATCGCATCTACCTGGATGAGGAGTTGCGGGGGTTGTTGCAATGTATAAACGGAAGAAACTACCTGGATGCCATTGGCATCGGTAATAGTTACCTGGTAATCGCCTATGCCCAGATCAGAGGCATATTGCAGGGTCTGGCCAATGGGGGCAGGCACGCCGGCGGTTACCCGCACCCACTCATACTGGTAGGGGGGGACACCTCCGGCAACGTCGGCAAACAGGGTTCCTGTGGTAGCCCCAAAACAGGCAATCGCCACGTCTTCTACCACAGAAACGGTGAGCAGGTCGGGCTCTGTAAGCGTAAATTCCTGCATATAGGTGCAGCCTACATGGCCACCGGAAAGGGCGTAATTGGCATCGTATATCACCAGGGTATAATGCCCTGGCGCCAGGTTGGCGATGTCTTCGTCTGTGCTGGCAAAACCGTTATCGGCAAACCACTCATAGGTATAGGGAGAGGTGGCGCCGCTGACCGTTACAGAAATAGCGCCGTTATCGTACTCAAACGCTGTTATCTCAGATACAAGCGTATTTACCGACCAGGAAGGAGGTTCGGTAATAGTAGCAGCATCGGTAGCGGTGCAGCCGTTGGCGTCTTGTACTATCAGCGTGTAACTACCGGCCGACAAACCGGGAAACGAGGCGGCAGCCTGGAAATCAACGCCGTTCACTGAATAGGTATAGGGAGGGGTCCCACCTGAAGGGAAAAATTCAACACTTCCCTGGGTAGTGTCGGGGCAGGTATTGTTCGTTTGATTATAGGTGAAAGAAAGAGCCGTCGGTTCTACGAGTTCATAGGAAGTACCAACGGAAATACCATTGTTATCGGTTACAGTTACGTTGTATTCCCCGGGGGTAAGATTAGAAATAGCCTGGGTGGTTTCTGAAAAACCGGGCTCCCCTGTTTTCGTCCAGAGAAAGTCATACTCATTTCCAGGGGCGGTAACGCCTCCTGTAGCGTTTACAGTGAGGCTTCCGTTGGTATCGCCATTACACAAAATACCTTGTGTTACCAGTATCTGGGCTATTAGGGGGTCTGGTTCTGTGAGTTCGTAGTTCTGCATAGCCATACAGCCGTTGGCATCGGTTACGGTTACGGTATAAATGCCTTCCGGCAGACCGGAAATATCCTGGGTTATGGCGCCGTTACTCCAGGAATAGTTGTAGGGTCCTGTTCCACCAGAGACCGAGATATCAATGGAACCGTCGGAAGCGCCGGCAAAAGTGGGGTTAAACAGCGTGCTGGAAGCAGGGTTACTTACGGACAGGGCAAGCGCCGGCTCAGTGATTTGAACGGGAGGAAACAGGGAGACCTGACAGCCGTTGGCATCGGTAACGGTGAGGCTATAGACGCCTGCGGGAACGTTGTTGAGGTCTTGGGTGGTATAAGCGCCGGCGTTCCAGCTATAATTATACGGAGATGTGCCTCCTGACACGGAAACGTCAATGCTGCCGGTGCTTTGACCGGTACAGCCTATGTTTGTAACGGAATTGAGGCTTACGGACAGGGCTGCCGGTTCATTTACAGGGATAATAGCGGAGTTTGCCTGGATACCAGCGCCGTTGTTGTCGGTAACGGTAACCCGGTAATTGCCCGGGTCGAGGCCGTTAACGGTAAAGGGTCCGGCACTATTCAGAACGTCTCCGGTGAAAACAAAATTTCCCGGGGTTTGCTCCCGGAACAGTTCGTAGTGGTAGCCCGGGTAGCCACCGGAAGCGGTTACGGTAAGGCTGCCGTTGGTGTCTCCAAAACAGCTGACCCCAGAAACGGAATTGAGGCTGACGAGCAATTGCGGAGGCTGGATTACAGTAAAAGAATCTATGAACTGGCAAGTATTGGCATCGGTTACGGTAACTTCATAATCGCCGGCGGGAATGTTGGTAAGGTCCTGGGTAGTTTGCCCGCTGTCCCAGGAATACGTATAGGGCGCCGTTCCCCCGGAAACGGTAATGTCTATGGAGCCGGTAGCCAGCCCAAAACCGGTAGTGTTGGTTACCGAGCCTGCCACAGTAAGGGGTGCATTGGGTTGAGTGATGGTGAGGTTGATGACTTTATCTACCTGGGCAAAAGCCGACAGGGAAAGAAACAGGCTGAGAAGGGATAATGCTTTTTTCATAGTTTTATTCAATTTTGTTCGGTGCATCCGTTGGCATCACGTACCCGTAGCTGGTAGTCGCCCGGGGAAAGACCGGTTAGTATATGTTCATTCGGGCTGGCAAAATTGTTCCAAGAGCCGTTGCCGTTTAGTTCGTATTGATAATTTCCCGCACCCCCGCTTGCGGTAATATCAATACTACCTGTATTTTCTCCAAAACAGTTAATATTCGTCCGGAACGCATCAAAGGTTACGGCGGATGGGGCGGTGATGGTAAATTCTGTATAGTCAGAAAAATTCAGCCCCGTTATTCCGTATGCAAAATAATAGTTGCCAGGAGCTAAGGTTTCCGTCCAGTTTAGGGTATTAGCTCCATCTAAGGGTAAGCCCGTATCGCCCAGGAACACGCCACCAGCGCCAATGGCCCCGAGGTATAAATTCACATCCAGGGTTTGCCCCACGTCCAGCGGTCTGTCAAACTGGGCGGTGAAACTCCCGTCATCATTATAAGAACAGCTTGGCGCAACAGGCGTGAGGGATGTGAGCAAGGGGCCGCAGGTAGAGTAGAACACCGGCAGCGTAGGCGAAAAAGCGCCTTTTCCATAACCGCCAATCCTGAAATAAATAGTTGTCTCTAAATAGTTGGTATGATTCGCCCCCAACAACTCTTCCATCGTAAGGGCTACATTTTCCACGTGATTAAAGGCTGCGGGAAAATCAAGCCAGATTGCATTGTTAAATGAATATTGCCAGTTGTAGGCTACGCTGGGAAAGCCGGCGGGCAACGCCCCTAATTGCAGTTGTTGCCCCATGCAGAGGTTGCCGGCGCCGCCCAGGCGAACAAGCTGGTCTATATTGGGTCTTGTTATCGTTGCGGAAACTCCTCCGTCGCAATAAGATAAAAGTAAGGTTTCTCCAGTAATAAGTTGCTCAGCCGTTCTATCGGTAATCTGGAAAAGTTCGCCTGCAAAAATGGGGCATATTGTGGACCCTCCGAAAACAGCGCATAATACATTTAGCGATAAAGTAAAGCCGCTATAATTCGGAATATTATTATACACTAGCTGCCCTGAGCCACCAGCATTAACGCTATACGAGTCAATAGATAAACCATCGCCTTGTAATTCCCATTCAAAAGTGCTGCCTGCCTCACACTCACTAGGGGTTGTGTAAGTTACTTCCATTGTATAGGTTTGCCCGTTCATGTTCCAGTCCACGAAAATTACCAAAATCCAAAAAGAGAGCGTTTTCATCATCCTATTTAATTTTGTTCGGTGCATCCATTGGCGTCTCGTACCCGTAGCTGGTAATTGCCGGTGAGAAGGCCGGTTACGAGGTGCTCGTTCGGATTGGTAAAATTAACCCATGAACCATTGCCATTGAGCTCATATTGATAGTTTCCCACGCCTCCGTTTGCGGTAATATCAATGCTGCCTGTCTCGCCGAAGCAGTTTATATTCATCCACATCGCATCAAAGGTTACGGGGGTTGGAGTAGTAATATTAAAGGGTCCGTAGTCATACACACTTCCGTCGTTATCTAATTGATAGCGAAGGTAATAAGTTCCCGCTGCCAGGGTATTAGGCCAATTATACGTGCTGCCCACCATATTGGCGCTGGTGATGATGGGCGCAGCTACAAGGATGGAACCGGGGTCTCCTACCGGGGCATTTTGCGCTAAGTTGAGCAACAGGCTTTCCCCGGCATTTAAGACTCTGCTGAAAGTAGCTGCAAACCCGCCATTGTTGCTGTATGAACAGCTGGTGGGGCTGGGAACCAAGCTGGTCAGGTCGGGAGAGCATTTGATAAAATGGGTGATGACTGCATTAGAAACCCTTCCGGTACAGTACCGAAGCCTAAAAAATATATTCTGATTTACAACCAGCCCGGGAATATCTGTAAATGCTACGTCGAAGGTGTTTATACCATGAAAATCCGTCAGCTCAGTCCAGTTAATACCTCCATTTATGCTATACTCCCAGGTATAGACATCCGGATTTACGGGTATGAAGGTGTCAGAGGCATACAGATTTACAGTTTCACAAGAAGATGGATAGGAAGGAAGTCCTGGTGTAACGTAAACTGTAAGGTCGGGTTCTATATCTAAGGATACATTTAGAGTTTGACCGTTGGGGTCTGAAACAGGGATGTATCCGCCATAACAATCTGAGCCAGCGGGCGTATATACTATATCCTGGGAGTCAACAGGAACAAACGCAATTCGTGTTCTCAATTGGTTGGGTTTAAAGCCTACCACAACCTCCTGGGGCGGGTTTACGGAAACACCCTGCCCAAATGACGCCTGCGCTAATGTATATGATTCGCCTGTTAGTGTGTTGTATAATTCTAAGAAATAAGGAGTACCCGGACCAGAATCGTTAAACATAGTTTCGGTGAAGGAATAGGTAACAGAATAAAATTGTCCCCAACCTATAAAAGGCAACAAAATGAAAAGTATATGTGTTTTTTTAATCATTCTATTCAATTTTGCTCCGTGCATCCGTTAGCGTCGCGTACCCGTACCTGGTAGTCGCCGGGAGGCAAATTGTTCAAAATATGACTGGTTGGGGTATCGAAATTTACCCAAGGTCCTTCATTAAGACTATATTGATAGCTTCCCACGCCGCCACTTGCTGTGATAGTAATACTGCCAACCCCACCAAAACAACCGATGTTTGTTTCGGTAGCGTTGAAGGTTACGGCGGGTGGAGTGGTAATGGTAAATTCTGTATAGTCAGAAAAATTCAGCCCCGTTATTCCGTATGCAAAATAATAGTTGCCAGGAGCTAAGGTTTCCGTCCAGTTTAGGGTATTAGCTCCATCTAAGGGTAAGCCCGTATCGCCCAGGAACACGCCACCAGCGCCAATGGCCCCGAGGTATAAATTCACATCCAGGGTTTGCCCCACGTCCAGCGGTCTGTCAAACTGGGCGGTGAAACTCCCGTCATCATTATAAGAACAGCTTGGCGCAACAGGCGTGAGGGATGTGAGCAAGGGGCCGCAGGTAGAGTAGAACACCGGCAGCGTAGGCGAAAAAGCGCCTTTTCCATAACCGCCAATCCTGAAATAAATATCTGTTTCCAGGTAGTCGGTATGGTTGGCGCCCAATAACTCCTGCATTGTAAGGGCTACATTTTCCACGTGATTAAAGGCTACGGGAAAATCAAGCCAGTTCGCATTATCAAACGAATATTGCCAGTTGTAGGCTACGCTGGGAAAGCCGGCGGGCAAGGCCCCTAATTGCAGTTGTTGCCCCATACAGAGGTTGCCGGCGCCACCCAGGCGAATAATCTGGTCAATATTAGGTCTTGTTATTGTTGCAGAAACTTCACCGTTGCATGAGAATAAATTCAAGGATTGTCCGGTAATAAGTTGAACCGCCGTCCTATTGATGGTTTCAGAAACAGAGCAATCTAATTCTCCCATCCCTAATGGAATACACCATGCATTGAGCGATAGGGTAAAATCAGCATAGTTGGCAACGGCATCATATGTTCTGGTTTCTCCTACATTTCCATATCCATTCCCTGCTATGCTATAAGAGTCAAGAAGAAGAGCTCCTCCCTCTAATCCCCAGTCAAAGTGTCCTGCATGACAATTATTGGACGATGCTGAAAAGGCCAATTCAACTGTATAAGTCTGCCCAGTAATATTATAACTCCATAAAACGGTAAAAACTAAAAAAAGTAGTTCTTTTTTCATGTTTCTCAATAGGTTACCGTTAACTTGCTATACTCCGACAACGTCCCGTCTTTAAAAACCGCCCGGATGAGATAGGTATAATTCGTCTGGATGGTGAGCCCGGTGTTATCTGCCAGGCGGTCTGTTGCGGCACTCAGCGTTTTAAACAGGCGTAGCGGCTCGTCTCCTGCCGCCCGGTAGAGTTCAAATACGTCCACCCCCCGCTCGTTATAACGCCAGGAGAGGTCAATCGCTCCTTTTTTGAGATCTGCCGAGGCAAAAAATCCTTTTACTTTGGGTTTCAGCCCGGTTTTGGGAATGGTTACCGTAACGGCAGGCGCCGGTTCCGATTCCAACCCGCTTTCATCTTTGGCAATAAGCGTGTAGCTATACACATTGCCTTCTTCTATTTTTTTGTCGGTATAGTCCGTTTTGTCTTTTGAAACAGCGTCCACCAACGTCCATTGCGCTGCATTGTTTTCTTTTTTATAGAGATAATGCCCGGCGACATCGGTACTGGAACTCTCCGCCCACTGAAGCGACACGGCATTTTTTTCTACTTTATAATGGGTAAATACCGGCGCCGAAGGCGGAATGACATCCGGTTTTTTGAGTACAAGCGCCTCGGATAGTTCCGACATGTTTTCGCGGCCGTCTAAGGCTGATATTTTGTAAAACACCTTCGGGTTCAGGTTTTTGATGCCCACAGAATCCCGGTAGCTGGTCCCGGATTGGGGGGAGATGGTCAGTTGCGAAAATTCTTCGTTTTCCTGGTTGGCGCGGTAAATGCGGTAGCCCTGCAGGTCGGGTTCGGTGTTGGGCTTCCAGGAGAGGGTTACTACGCCCGTGCTGTCTATTGTGCCGGTGAGCCCTGCAGGTTTTGCCGGCGGAACGGAATCCACGGGTTGTACGAGCATGGGGAAGGATTCACGGGTATTGTTATTTTTATCAACCGCCTCAATTTTAAAATAGTTATTCGACTTCAGCCTGCTATAAGTAACTTCCCTTTTTTGCGCGGGGATATCTTTTACCACGGTTTCAAAAAAACCATCGTCCGTATCAGAGCGTTTCAGGTTAAAACTCTTGAGTTCTTTTACGCCTTCATCGGGAAAGTCCCATTTCAGGATGACCTCTTTATCGGAAATAACATTCTTGGAAAGGAGATGCGGGACGTATTTCAAAATTTTCTTACCCTTTCCGGAAACTATTTCCGAAGGAGGCCCGGTTTCACCAAACGGGGTGATGCCTTTGACACGGTAATAATAGGTCTTGTTATTGGCAATACTGTCCGTATAAAACGCCCGGTCGGTGGTTTCCACTTCGCCGTTATTGAGGTTCATGAGGGGATTGCCGGTGCGTTTTTCAAAAGTAACCTTGTCCGTGGAGCGTTCCACGATATAGCTGCTGTATGTCTTTGCCAACAGTTTTTTGTTCCAGGTTAAAATGACAGTTTCGTCATTAAAGACACCAGCCAGTTCAAGCGGTTCGGGTAAGGGTTCATAATCCTGCAAGCCGGTAAAAATACCGCCTTCTTCCACTTTTAATTCGGCTTCGGGAATGAGGGGGATGATTTTGTAGGCGTATTTTTCGTTGGGTTTTACGGTGGTATCCACGTAGCCCAGCCCCGCTTTTTGCGCCACCTCAAAATCCTGGTCGGCAGCCATAAGCCCGAAGGAAAACCGCTGCTCCTGCTCGCGGGAAAGATTTACGATGGCGGAAAGCCCGTCCCCGGCTTCTACCTCAAAGCGTTCACCGTAGAGCGCCTGCGCCATGATGGCAGCGTGGTTATTGGTTTCAATCTCTTTTTCCCAGGCTTCCAGCGGCTGGGGAACGATGCGCTCGCCTAAAATCACTTTTTCGGGCTGGGGCAATACGGCTCCCCTCCGGGTAACGGTGTAGCGCTCCAAGCGGTAACCATAGCGGTTGGCTTTCCGCCAAGAAAGCGCCGTGGAAGGCGCCCAGCGCAGTTTGATATGGTCTTTCTGCACGCTGCCGATAACCGCTACCTGGGGAACCGTCTCTTCTTCACCCGGTTTTTCCTGTGCAGCGACACTTGCCGTAACGAGGCTGCATAACGCCATTATGACCGAATATCGTATCACTTTCATTGGGGGTTGGTATAGTTAAACACGGTTGAGGTTCCGGGAACATCGCCGGGCAGGATATATTGGTATTTTACTTTGTAATTTCCGGGTTTTATGTATGGGAAAATGGCGTTGATGAGGTAATTGTACTGTTGTATTTTGTTTTGATAGCTTCCCGGGTTCTGCAAATACCGGTTTACAATTTTGTATTGCAGGTCTATGAAATCCTGCTTATAATAATAGGGTAAATGGTAGCGGAACGGCATACGTGTACTCAAAAAGAAACTGGACGGCGAGTTTTCTAAGTAGGTTTCGTACCAGCTGAGCTTTTCAATCGCTTTTACGGGCGGAAGTCCCATCGCGGAGGTATTCCGGTTTACCGTGAGGTTGCCATCTAATGGGTATTCGGCATAAATAAGCGGCCGTACCTGGCTGGTGAAATAAGCATCGTCCACGATGGCTTCTACCGTAATAAGGGGTTTGTTTTGCGAATACAAGCCGCCGGAAAGCTCTTCTTTGCTGAATTTTTCGGAATCGGTTACTTCCGCCTGCAACGCATGTACATCGGAATAGATGATTTCGCGCAAGCCGTTGACAAGGGTTTTCTGGTTTATCTTCGCAGCAAAGGTGTTGTGTTTGCTGGTTTTAAAGGCGTACTCCAGCATGGTAACGGTTTCCCCGGTCTGGGCTACCGAAGTGATTTCGGTATTCCGGATTTCGGCGGTGTTACCCTCTTTTGCCAGGTTTTGTCCCGCGTAGGTCTGGCTGGTATTTGCACCAGCTGCCGCCGGAGGCACCGTTACCAGTGAAAGTCTATAGGATTTCTGGTTGCCGAGGCTGGGTAGTGAGAACTTTACCAGACGGTTGCCGCTGTCATAACTGATAGTTCCTTTCAAAACAGCATTGTTTGGGTCGGTATAAACGGATTCCTGCTTCCATCCCTGTTCAAGTTGAAACAGGTAGGGTTGTCCCCGGTCTAATTTCACGTAACCGTTGGGGTATTCCCGGGGATAGAAATAGGTCTGGTCAAAGAGCGGGTAGGCATAGACAATATTGTTTACAGGGATGTAATCGGGTGCGGCGCCTGTGGTAAAACGCACTTCTTTTTCCTCAATAGCTTGCACGCCGTTCTCGTAAATAGGCTGCCAGGCGCCTCCCTGGTTTTGCAGGAAGGAAACTTTCACTTTGGCGCGCACGGAGGAAGTGGGCGGTAAAATATCCACGGAGCGGATGCCTGCCAGGTCTTTGTTCTCATTCCATTGAAGCGTCGCCGGTATAACCTGGTTATTGGCGTCATAGAGCGTGAATTCCTCCAGTTTTATCTTGTAGGATTTTGCTTTTCCGTCATCGTCTTCCAGTGTAAAGGGACTCTCTAACGCCATATTGAAGGCTGCCTGTGGAATGGCGAATACATCTACATCACCTGAGTTGTCAGCCGGGGAGAGGTCAGCGATAATTTTTATACCGTCCAGCGGCCCTCCGTTTACCAACTCGCACTGTTCTCCGAGTTCTATTTTAAACCGGAATTTTCCCCGTACCAACCCACCCAGCAGGCTGTAATTCCCTCCGAGATAGCCCCGGAACCAGGCGGGATTGGGGAGTTTGGCTTGCAGCAATACGGCGGCGCCGGCTTTAATGATGGGGATTTTCTTGCGCACAAAGCCAATTTTAATGCGAATGCCCAGTTCGCCCTGCAGGTACGCATACGCCTGCCCGTTGGCGTACCAGCCGTTGATACCGATTTGACCACTTCCCGCACATTCGGCGTTGCCATAGTCTTTTACCATGATGTCGAACCCGGCGCCGGCCTGGAAACGGGCATAGAAAATAAGAAAGCTAATGTCGCCGGTATCTAAACTAAAATCGGCCCCGAATGCCAGCCCACGACCACTATCGAGGGCATTCTCGTCCCGCATGTAGTTCAGGGATTGGGCATCTACTCCCAGAATACTGGCTACCACAGGAGGCGGAGGCGGGCTTCCCGGGATTTCATCGCCTATCATGAAATAGCCTCCTGACTGCACGCTGAAGGAGCCTATTCCTATTTTAAGCCCCAGCCGGTCGGTGGGTGTTCCCATGTGGATGTACCATTTGCCGGGAGCGAAGTGCACAACTGCCCAGCCGGCGCGGTTGCCGGAGGCTCTTCCTCTAAAGAGTCCGCCCGCCACATCAATATACAGGTCAAAACTGCCGTGTAGGGTACGCTGCTGGAAATCGTATTCTATGGCAGCATACGCATTAATGCCTGCTTCGCCCTGTATGCTGGACGGATAGACTGTTTTGGAAACGTCTATAAGGTTACTTTTTTTCATCTGTTCCAGCACCTTAGCCGAGAAATTGCCTTCGGCGTTTTGGATGCCTTTCAGTTTTTCTACTATCTTATCTGCGCCAGGCAAGCTGAAGGTTTTCATAATGTGGGCCTCACCAAAAATACTGATGCGGTTGATGCCCCCGCTGGTATTAAACGCCATTTCGAAGCCGGCGCCGCCATTAAACACACTGGCATTTACCTGGTTAGAGAACAGCACCATAGCCTTTACGCCAAGCCCGCTGTTACCATCGGGCGTATATTGGGCGCCGGTGGGGGCAGAGCCAGAATCGGTAACGTTGGCTGAAAAGTCGGCTCCAAAGCCGGTTTTTTTCATGCGGTAAAAGGCGCCTCCGCCAAAACCTCTTATGGTGAAGGCGGCTCCCGTGGTAATGTTGAGGTTGTTCACCAGGGCGTCTATATACCAATAGCGGAAATCGGTTTTCCCGAATATGGCATTGGCTGTCATTTTCACATTTCCCAGCGCTTTAAAAGCGACATTTGCATGGGCTTTGAACCCTTTGCCGTAAACAGGGTCGTTTTCCATAAGGATTAATGTTCCGTCTAAGGCGAGTCCGCTAAAATCGGCATTTACTCTAATTTCTGTGAGTTCTAACCGGTCGTATTTCCATTCCTGGATACCGCCTTCCTGGCTAAAGGAGCCGATGACGGCGATGCGGGTCTGGGCATTGAACTGGTTTTCCATGAGGTTTACGGCAATGTCAAAAGCCAGCGCAGCCCTTGTGGGAGTGGCGGTGAGCCCAATGTTGGAAATGGTAATAGGGAAGTTGGCGAATTTGATAAGGTTGCCCTGGTAGCCGAAATAATCTGCGGTGAAATAAGGGCTTTCGGTTTGGAGTTGGAGGTTCTGGAATGTTATGCCCTTAAAGTCAACGGTTTTGTCTCCTGAATTGCTGGTTGTGGTTCCATTATTCGCCCCGATCGCCAATTCGCCGTAGAGGATGGCTTTGGGGCGAAAGGCGTTGTCTTTTACTTTCAGTTCGATGCGGGAGTTTTTATAGAGTTTTCCCTGGGCGCTGAACAGGTTGAAGGGAAGGGTTTCTGCAAGGGTGGCGGTAAGGGTGTATTCGTTGTTCTGCGGGTTGAAGACGGCGTTGTACTGGATGACGGCGCTGTTGTTGGTATCATTTTTGGAAACGGGCAATACAATGCCACCGCCAAAGCCGGCGCTGACTACCTGGTTGGCGACAAAGGAAGCCTGGAGTTGGGTTACGGAAAACTGCCATCCGGAAGCGGAGCCTTCGTTAAGGGGTATGAGGTTGTTTACCGAGAACGTGCCGGAGACGCCCATCCCGTCTATGAGCAGGTGCTGTGCCTGGAAGGAAATGCGCTCTTCGCTGTTTTTCTTTTTAAATTCTTTGGGAAGGATTACTTTCAGCGAGTTGACATATATTCCCCGCCAGAGTTTTTCGTTGCCCGGAATGAGGTATTGCTGGTATCCCTGTGGCCAGGCTACGTTGGAGGAATTGCGCAAATCACTGAAATCGAAAACGGCGGTGCTCAGCTCAAAGATGGTGCCTTTGAAATTGGTGAGCTGAAATTTGGGCAGCGATAGCTCTACGAGGATGTCGTTCCAGTCGGAAACTACAGTCTGAAAGTTGCCCCGCACGCGTACGTTGGGGTCGGGAACAGCTACTAATTCATTGGTTACGGGTTCCATCATGGAACGGGGAAATTCCACATCGGCGCGTATGGCGAGTTCTTTGAAGCCATTGCAGTCTATGGAGGCATAGGTGAGTTCTTGTACAGCCCCGGTGGTCATGTTCATCCCGCCTTTTAGTATTACGAGTCCGTTGCCGCCTCCTATTTTAATAGGCACATCGCCCAGCAAAGTCAACTTCGGCTCTCCCATAAGCCCGCCTTTGTGGGAAAGTCGTACCCCAGTGGCACCGAGGAAGATCTGTCTCTGCCCTCCGGCGCCATCGCTTTGGGGGAGAACAATCCGCATAAAGGCGGTGAGTTCGGCATATTCGGGGGTAAAGCGGGCGCTGCTGATACCGAGGAAATACTGCACGCCGCCAATGGTCTGGCGGATACCTACGGGTAGTGTTACGAGGTCGGCAGGGGTGAGCACATCCACGTAGTTGCCGCTTTCGTCAAGGGCTTCAAAGGTGCCTACTACAGGCGCCAATAATTCGGTAAGGGTGCTGTCCGCCGCAAACCTACCGGTTATGTATTCGTCTGTAAATTCGCTTTCCCGGAGGGTATATTGGCTGAATCGGGCGGCGAGCTTTTGGTCTAATTCTTTGAAACTGCGGGTAGGGGGAGCGGCAAGCTCCTCGGGCGGTTCTTGCGTATGACGATTTATGTGCAGGGTATCTTTACCTCCGTTTGCGAATGCTATTGAAAAAGTTAATAAAGTACTCCACAGGGTAGTTGTAAATTTCATAGGCAATAATACATTGATTGTTTTATATAGATTCGCTCTCCTTTTCTACTTTTAGAAAAGGTAGGTACTGTTTTTAGGGTGCTATATTAGCAATTATTTTTCGTATTTCACATAGAATAGGTTATTTTTTTTTGAATAGAATCTTTATTTTTGAACGATTTTTTGTTCTTGCATATCCATGCCATGATACCTATTTTCTTTCTCTTCTCCCCTTCTTATTTTTCTTTTATTTAGTATACCTGTTACAAAAACACCTATGGCTTATAGTCTTTTTCACCCTGCTGAGCATGCTATTACATAAAATTATAAAACATTGATTTAAAACAACTTATATTTCAAAAAAAGCAATTGGATTTACCCTTAAAATCGCAAAAAGAATAGCATCCCCTAAATACCCCTTTACTTTTGCAACTGGTAACTTTCAAACTTTATAAAAACCGATGGAGCTAAACCGCCACAGCAAAGAACTCACGCAAAATGATACACAGCCCGCCGCCCAGGCCATGCTGTACGCCATAGGCTTAACTGAAGAAGACCTCCAAAAGCCCTTTATCGGCATCGCCAGCACCGGCTACGAAGGCAATCCCTGCAATATGCACCTGAACAGTCTGGCTGTGCAGGTGAAAAAAGGTGTACAGGAAGAAAACCTGGTGGGTCTCATTTTCAACACCATAGGCGTTTCGGACGGTATTTCCATGGGCACCCAGGGGATGCGCTATTCGCTGCCGTCCCGCGACCTCATTGCCGATTCCATTGAAACGGTGGTACAAGCCATGAGCTACGATGGGTTGGTAACCCTCGTAGGTTGCGACAAGAATATGCCCGGCGCCCTGATGGCGATGCTCCGCCTGAACCGCCCTGCTATTTTGGTATATGGAGGCACCATAGCCGCCGGCTGTTACCGGGACGAAAAATTAGATGTAGTCTCCGCCTTCGAAGCCTGGGGCAAAAAAGTAGCCGGGTCGCTTACTGAAACCGATTACAAAAACATCATCCGCCACGCATGCCCGGGTGCGGGCGCCTGCGGGGGCATGTACACCGCCAATACCATGTCATCTGCCATAGAAACCCTTGGAATGACGTTGCCTTACAATGCCTCTAACCCTGCCCTGAGTTCCCTTAAACAAACGGAATGTGTTGTGGCGGGCAGGCAACTGCGCTACCTGTTAGAAAACGACATAAAACCGTTGGGCATTGTTACCCGCCGGTCGTTGGAAAATGCGTTACGCCTCGTAACCGTTCTTGGCGGTTCTACCAATGCCGTTCTTCACTTTTTGGCTATTGCCAAAGCCGCCAAAATACCCTTCGCCTTAAGCGATTTCCAGCGCATCAGCGATACCACGCCCTTTTTGGCAGATTTGAAACCCAGCGGAAGCTACGTAATGGAAGATCTCCACGAAGCAGGCGGCATCCCCGCAGTGCTCAAGTACATGCTGCAGGAAGGTATGTTGCACGGCGATTGCCTCACGGTAACGGGGAAAACGCTTGCTCAAAACCTCGAAAACCTGCCCGGACTGGCAGACGGGCAAGCCGTTCTTCGTCCCCGGAACAATCCCATAAAAGCCACCGGCCACATCCGTATTTTGTACGGAAACCTCGCTTCAGAAGGCGCTGTAGCCAAAATAACCGGCAAAGAAGGACTTCGGTTTACGGGTCCTGCACGGGTGTTTAACAGTGAAACGGAAACCAACGAAGGCATCCAGGCGGGTACGGTGAAAAAGGGCGATGTAGTGGTTATCCGCTACGAAGGGCCTCGCGGCGCTCCCGGGATGCCCGAAATGTTGAAACCTACCTCGGCTCTTATGGGTACAGGTCTTGGGAAGGATGTGGCGCTTATTACGGACGGGCGGTTTTCCGGGGGCTCTCACGGCTTTGTAGTGGGGCACGTTACCCCCGAAGCGCAGGATGGGGGCGTCATAGCCCTGGTGCAGGACGGCGATAGTATTACCATCGATGCCGTTGCCAATACCATAAACGTGGCGCTGAGCGACGAAGAGCTGACAAAACGCAGAGAGGCGTGGCAGGCGCCGCCGCTAAAAGTGCAGTCCGGGGCCTTGTACAAATACGCCCAAACGGTTTCTTCCGCTTCCGAAGGATGTGTAACGGATGAATTTTAACGTAGCAGTTTTAAAAAATGGTATGAAACGTTTACTTAACGGCACAGTGTGACCTTTGTGTAACATCTTTGTGGTCTTTGTGGTTTCTGAATTTTTAACCACAAAGTTCACGAAGAAGGCACGAAGTACACAAAGTTGTATAAACCTAAAAAAATAATATGAAAATAGAGGTAACAAACCGGGCAACCGGGGCAAAACCAGAGCCAATACGAATTACAGGCGCCGAAGCGGTTATTCACTGCTTACTGGCGGAAGGGGTAGAAATTATATATGGCTACCCGGGCGGCGCCATTATGCCCATTTACGATTCGCTTTTCATGTTCCAGGATCAACTGCAGCACGTGCTCACGCGCCACGAGCAGGGCGCCATCCACGCGGCGCAGGGGTATGCGCGCGTAACCGGCAGGGTGGGCGTGGCCATGGCTACTTCGGGACCCGGGGCTACCAACCTGGTAACGGGCATTGCCGACGCCCAGATAGATTCTACCCCGGTGGTGTGCATTACCGGGCAGGTGTCCCGCCATTTATTAGGCTCCGATGCGTTCCAGGAAACCGACATCATCGGTATTTCCACACCCATAACCAAGTGGAACTACCAGGTAACCCAAGCCGAAGAAATCCCGGAAATCATTGCCAAAGCCTTTTATATAGCCCGCTCCGGTCGCCCGGGACCTGTACTGATAGATATTACCAAAAACGCCCAGTTCCAGGAGTTTGAGTTTCGCTACCAACCCTGTACCGCTATCCGCAGCTATACACCCAAACCGGAACCGGACGAGGCTAAAATTGAAGCGGCGGCGCGCCTCATTAACCAGGCCAAAAGGCCGTATATTATTTTTGGGCAGGGAATTATCCTGGGGCAGGCGGAAGAGGAGTTGAAAGCGGTAATTGAGAAAGCAGGCATCCCGGCGGCCTGGACAATTTTAGGACTATCGGCCTTGCCCACCGCCCATCCGCTAAACGTGGGCATGGTGGGGATGCACGGGAATTATGGGCCCAACGTGCTGGCGAATGAATGTGATGTGTTGATTGGAATGGGGATGCGGTTTGACGACCGGGTAACGGGCAGCTTAGAGACCTATGCCCGGCAGGCGAAAATTATTCATTTTGAGATAGACCCGGCCGAGGTGGACAAGAACGTGAAGACGGATGTGGCGGTGCTGGGCGATGTAAAAGAGACGCTGCAACAGTTGCTGCCACTGCTGGAAGAAAAAACGCACGATGCGTGGTTGCAGGAATTTAAAAAGAAAGAGGCGCTGGAGTTTGAAAAAGTGATTAAAAACGATTTATACCCGGCAAAAGAGGGATTAACGATGGGGGAGGTGATTGCGCTGCTCAACAAGGCCACCGGGGACGATGCGGTGATTGTTACCGATGTGGGGCAGCACCAGATGACTACCTGCCGGTATGCGCGGTTTAACCGCACCAAGAGCAATATTACTTCCGGCGGGCTGGGAACCATGGGTTTTGCGCTGCCGGCCGCTATGGGCGCCAAAATGGGCGCCCCGGACCGGGAGGTGGTGGCGGTGATAGGCGACGGGGGCTACCAGATGACGGTACAGGAGTTGGGAACCATTTTCCAGAACAAAATAGCCCTGAAAATTGTGGTGCTGAACAATGATTTCCTGGGGATGGTGCGCCAGTGGCAGGAATTGTTTTTTGAGAAGCGTTACGCCTCTACGGAACTGGTGAACCCGGATTTCGTGAAAATAGCGGAAGCCTATTATATCCGCGCAAAACGGGTAACCCGGCGGGAAGAACTGGAGCCTGCCATACAGGAAATGATAGCCTCTAAGGAAGCGTATTTTTTGGAGGTGAAGGTAGAAAAGGAAGATAATGTATTTCCCATGATTCCTGCGGGCGCTTCGGTTGCCGATTGCCGGTTGGAGTGAGCTATTTGATACGCCGGGTCTCCGCTCCCCGAAGTTTCCTGACTTCGGAGCTAAAACAAAAACCGCTCCCGCACATGGGTGCGCCTGTACGTGCGCGGGCACGGGTGCTCGCGCCAGCGAGAGGGTGGCGGAGTCTGGTCACCGCAAGTATTGTGAAATTGTAAGGATTTTAGTCTTACTAAAGGATTCAAGTCTCAACAAATCATCGTCTCCAGTCAGTAAATGGGTCGCCTTACCATCCTTTGCGAGTGCTAAAAGAAAGTTGTCTTTTGGGTCGACAGAAACGTCAACAGTCGAACTAATTTCTATAAACGTCGCCCGCGAACTTAATGTCAATAAAAGCGCCCTGCAAGTCTTCTGTTACGAAATAGTGTTTGAATTTAGGTCGTTTAGCTACCTCTATAAACTCGTCAATTAGCTCCTGACTATACAATAGAACAACTTTTCTTTCGTCAAGTATTTTGTCAAGTTTGGAGTAATTCTTAGTAACGAGAAAACTAATCCAAAGATTGGTGTCAATAATAACCCTATCTTTTTGCTTTGGCATAGCGTTTTGCCCTTACTTTTTCAACCTCCCCGGTAATTTCTTCTAGTGTCAGAGGATTTTTTTTAGCTCTCGTTCTTATCCTGCGTACTATTCTGAGAAATCCGTCTTCCTTTTTAACTTCTCTAATAGAGATAAGATTTAGGTCAGCCAGGTCTTTAAGAAGTTTACCCGCTTTTGGGTTTAATATTTCGACTTGCAGTGATGGCATAGAACAAATATAACAAATTTTATTTATGTAGCAGCGTGTTCAAAAGGCATTACAGCCAAGGTTTTGGGGCTTTGCCTCGAGGAATATGAGCCCGGAAGCCCGACCAGCAGAAGTTTTCATTGTTTTTATTGTAATGCAAAGATAGTTATTTTGCTTCGCTCTCCAAAGTCTTCCGGCTTCAGAATTAAAACAAAAACCGCTCCCACGTGCGGGAGCGCCTGTATGCGCAGGTATGCGCACACGGGTAGGAAGGCTACGTTGGTGGCAGGGTACGAACCGAGAGGCTCGCACCAGCGGGGACAATTCGGTCCAGACTACTTTGACCATTTATCAATAATTTGCTTAACAACTTCATTAGAAATAACAGTACCTTCTTCAGATTGCTGAAAACCTGCCTCAACTTTCTCGGTAAATATCAGCCGGTCAATTAATTCGTCAATTGTAAATGAATCGGGCAGGCTCTTTACGGTTTTCTGTAACCTTTCTTTGGTGAGCATACGTTCAATTTTTCGTAAAGATACTGATTTACTCTTTATGTATATATTTCTCTCGCTCTCCGAAGTCTCCTGACTTCGGAGCTAAAATAAAAATCGCTCCCGCACGTGGGCGTGCTCATACACGCGGACGCGGGGGCACGAGCGCAGATGCGCGGGCGGGGGGAATAGTATCGCAAAGTCTCCCGACTTTGCGGAGCGGTGCGATGCTCCCCGCTAGCGCGAGCGTGACGCTAGCGCCAGCGAGAGGGGGCAAAATACAAAATACCGCACGAAAGGATTTGCGCGGTAGCGGGGGGAATCCTGCGGATTCTGATGGGGTCGCAGGGAGTTAGGTCCACTACTGCCATCCGAAAGAATTCAGGGGGTATTGTTTTTTATCGTAGCTGCTCGCGCCACCAGGAGGGATGCTTGTTGACGTAACGTTTTATTTTAATAGTTTTAGAACCTCCAATTTTAGAATTGGCAAATGCCTTATAATGGCTCCCCAAACTATCTCATCATCTATTTTGTCATAACCGTGAATCACACGATTACGCATACCAATAATTTGGCGCTTACTTGCAATCTGAATATTCGGGTCTATTTTATCTATGCAGTTTAGCGCTTCTCCTATTATTTCAAATTCCCTCTCAACGGCTCTCCTAAGCATTTTATTAGATAAGTACACATTGAAATCTCTTTCGTCTCCAAGATATTTCTCAATAGAATCAATCGAAACCTGAATATCATACAGGTACTTTTGTATGGAGCTATCCATAAATCCGGGTTTTTGTCTGGTCTATCGACTTAATAAAATAGGGATTTGAAAGTGATTTATCCGTAATTAAATCTACCGGCCGTTTGAATAATTCCTCGAATTTATCTGCAAGAGCAAAGTAGGAGTCGGCATAATCTCCATAGTCCATAGAGTGGAAGGCAATCAATAAATCAATATCGCTGTTGTCATGGAACTCGTCCGTACACACCGACCCAAAGGCAAAAAGTGATTTAACATTGTATTTCACACACAATGCCTTTATTTTGTCAATATTATCTGCTATAACTCTTTGCATATCCTTGAACAAAAATAATTTTAAAACTGAACCTGTGCAAATCCACTGCTACCGTCCGAATCCTCTCGGGTGGTATTGTTCTCTCCACGTCTGGCTCTACGAAGGTACATAACAGGAGCAAATGTTCCAAAAACTAATTTAGGGTAACCCTGTGGTTCCGGGGAGTTACGGTGGGCATGCGGGCACCCGCTCTCCGAAGTCTCCCGACTTCGGAGCTAAAATAAAAACCACTCCCGCACGTGGGCGTGCTCATACACGCGGACGCGGGGGCACGAGCGCAGATGCGCGCACCGGCAGGAGCAACCGGGGCAAACTGGCTACCAGGCCAACTTATTAACCTATTCTACCTGGGAATCAGGGGGGATATTCTCCACTAACTGAAAACTTTCGGGATACGCAGCATAGCCATCGTTTGACGATACTATTACTTGTATAATACTGATAAAACCATACGGGGTGGTATTGTATAAATTTGTCGGGTAGTCAAACAACGTCCATCCAAACTTGACGGGTCTCGGTGTATGTTGGCCAAAGTATTGTATCAAATTGGGCATAATGTAAACACCGAATAGTTTTAAACTGGTAGCGCTCGCAAAATTCCAAACGACCATTCCATCAGTTTTCTGGGCAAACGCATTGAGAACAAGGTTCGTTTTATCCTCTTCAGGTGAGGAAAATGAGAGGTCTTCATATCTATCCTGTACAAAAACACTATATTGTCTGTAATTAATCGGCCCCACAGATTCTCCTTTGGTATTATCAGGCCAGTGCAATGGAACGCCTACTGTATTACTGTTATTTATACGATTGTAGAGAAATATTTTACCCCGTATGCTACCCAAGGTCGGGATAGTGGATTGTATCTCTGCCGTTGGGTAGTTTGCCAATACGTTTTCAAGTGCACTATACACATTGCTATAGTCATAGCGGGGTACACCGTTATAATCGTCTATTTTTAGCGACATGATGATGGTTTCGCTGCTGTTATTTGTAAGGAAACTTTTACACTCCTGTAGTAATGAAACAAACGTCTGGTATTCATTGTATCCAATATGTCCATGACACGTAACGAAGGAGTAATTACCGTTTGGGTCTGTAAGCACTTTTAGCCTTACATCCAGCAGCCTGATTCCAAGTCGTAACTGGTTTGTTATGGAATAGCCCTGACAGGCATACGCACTATGAACATACTTGTTGATGGAAGCCGAGTCGTGTGTGCCCGGAATATTGATTTGGTCAATAGGGGTAGCATCACTTATACCCATCATCCAGGTCTGTAAGTAGGGGACATTTTGCAGGTAGCTTAACCCGGGCAGTACCATCATGCACGGAGGATAATTAGAGAGGGCTTTGACGCCCATAGAGTGAAGCGATTGGTTGCCATACCATACGGAACCATCGAACCATGCCACATACATATCGTTGGTAGCGGCGTTTTTGTATGCCATGTATAGCATATCGTTATACACTACCGCATTGGGGCAATAATCTGACATAGGAAATACATTGCCCACGTTTATTGGCAGGTTGCCATTCCATGTAGTTCCGTCGAACCAGGAGTAATACAAGTTCGTATTGTTATAGCCTTTGTAAAGGATATACAATTTGTCTTTGAATACCGCCATCCCCGGGCTATAATTTGTAAGGGGAGCATAGTTATCGGCCGAGATAGTGCCTCCGCCTTCCCATTCGCGGCCGTTAAACCACACACAATTTATATAATTATTTTGTAGTGCATAGGTTATATACACTTTACCGTTGAAGACACAGATACCCGGGTTATAGTGTGAGGCCAGGGTTTGGGATTGCCCTCCTGTTGTAATGGTAATTTTTTCATAGCCATGCCACGCTCTGCCATCAAACCATACATAATATAGTTCTTTTGTGGAATAGTCGTTCACCACCATAAACAAATATCCGTTGTATGTTATTATGCTCGGATTCTGACTGGTGAGCGGAAAAACACCGTTACTTTCAACACGTACAGGATTGGAGTTAGCAGGGGGAGACCAATTAATTCCGTTGAAAGAATTTATGTAGATACGATTATCGTTCCCTAAGCCTTTGCAGCCTAGATAGAAATGATTGTTTAAGGCCGCAAGCCCAGGCGCCCAGGCGGAGGAGCTAATAACATCTCCCAAACTTATATTACCACCCCATTGGCTACCATCATAATTGGCCTCAAAGATTTCATTAGAGTTGTTCTGCCCTTTGTAGAATAGTGTTAAATATGCGTTTGTCATCTCGTTTTTATGTGACGTTAAACAAGTACATAGAAAGTCGCTTATACAGTAAACAAAGGTAAAATTAATTCAAGAAATATCAACCTTTCAAAAAAATACCGCAGAAAACTTTTTCTCCTTTCGCCAATGCGAGCCTTCCGGCTCATACCTCCCGTGTGTATGCGTATGCAGGCGCACGCACGCGTATGGGCGCACGCAGGTGCAGGCGCGATGGTTGCGGCAGTGGGGGTATAGCAAAGATTGTTTATTCTCCGGGATGTTTACGCAAAATAACGGCTAATGCCCTTATTAATTTCTGCGTTGCGAACCTAAATTTAAGGTATCGGAGTAGAATGTAGCTTCTCCTGTGGTTATGTCGTGCGTTCCGCCTACAATCCCGATTTGACCGCTCTCAATCATTTCTTTCAGGATGGGGCTGCGTTCCATAATTGATTTTATGGTTCTCTTTACATTAATGGTCGCCACATTCTCAACAAAAACGGAATTGTTAGAATTTCGGTTTGTTGTCGTGGTTGTTTCATCGTCAACCGCAGGTCTGATTTTACTGAGTAATGCCGTAAGATTGCCCATTTCTACATGGTCGCAGGCGCCTTTTACAGCCCCGCATTTGGTGTGTCCTAATACCACAATAATTTTTGAACCCGCCACCTTGCAGGCAAACTCCATACTGCCCAGGATGTCTTCATTGATGATGTTTCCGGCAATACGAACGCTGAAAATGTCTCCCAGCCCCTGGTCAAAAATCAATTCAGCAGAGGTTCGGCTGTCAATGCAGCTGAGAATTACCGCAAACGGATGTTGCCCGTCTGATGTTTCATTGGCTTGTTGTAAAAGGTTGCGATTTACTTTCAGGTTGTTTACAAATCTTTTGTTGCCTTCTTTTAATAGTTCTAATGCCATGGAGGGGGTAATGGCGGCCTGCATTTCTTTTGTTAAGGTTTTCATCTTTTATTTTTTTAATTGTTATGGAAGGGTATGTTGTTGAATAGTATAATTTGAAATTGAGACTGGGTTTTGTTTTCCAGCATTTGGGCCATATAGCCCGTTTCTACCCGTAAATGCTTGTTGATGCAATAGCCAATGCCTCCGTACAAGCGGTTACGGTCAAACACCGGCTTTTCGGCATTTAAAAAAATTTCATTGTAAGCAGACAGGTACAGTGCATTTTTTTCTAATGTTTTCTTATTTAAAGGTTTGTTTATGGATAGAAAATAACGGAAGCGTACCGTACAATCGTCACTAAAAAACCGTTCTTCTATGCGGTAACGGTGCTGGATATAAAAATTATGGATGTTTTGTTTTGTAAGGAACTGTTGATAGATCCGGTGCTCATTTCTTACATTTTTATCTTCTGTGTTGGTGTAGGTATGAGATTGAATAAACCCATAACCTACCAAAATATTGTCGTTGTTTTCGGAAAGGTTATAGCCAATGCCGGTTCTAAAGAGTAATTGATTAGTATCATCGATAAAATTGTAACTGCGGTATTGTAGCTCGTTATGCCAATTCCATTTCGCATTTATTTTTTGGTTACCAAGATAGATAAACCAGTTGCCTATGTCGCTTTTTTGTCCAAATAAATGGTTTGCCTGACCCATAAAAAGAATTGTAACAAGCAAATAGCGATGGGGCTTCCATGTTTTTATAGCGCTCATGTACCGGGTAGTCTTTTTGTTATAGGTATTTTGGTTCAATAAAATGTATTTTCTCCACTTCAATATTTTTTGTTTTTGCGTTAGTCTCATAATCTTTTATCAGTTCTAACACATCATGGGCAATAGATTTTGACTTAGAACAATCAATAATTACTTTTGAGTTGGCGGGTATCGCATCCAATACCTTCATAACACCTGCTTTATTAAAGAAAGATACTTCTTGTGCCAATTCTATATGGTGAACCTGCCGACCATTCTCGGTTGTTTCTACATCTTTTAAATGGTGTGAGTTGCGATAACTATGACGAAGTGTATAGAAGATACCAAAAAGTAATCCTACCGTAATGCCTTTTAATAAATCGGAAGCTAAAATAGCCACTACTGTCGCCATAAAAGGGATAAACTGTTCCCAGCCCAACTTATACATATTCTTGAAAAGCGATGGCTTTGCCAATTTGTAACCTACCATTAAAAGAATAGCGGCTAAACTTGCCAGGGGTATTCTATTTAAAACACTGGCTATTGTGAGGGCACTCACTAATAAAAATATACCGTGAAGTATGGCGGATAGTTTGGTTTTACCGCCAAAATTTATATTTGCTGAGCTCCGAACAATAACCTGCGTAACAGGTAGTCCGCCAATTAGTCCTGAAACTATATTCCCCAAGCCTTGTGCTTTCAGTTCCCTGTTGGTTGGTGTAATTCTTTTATCAGGGTCAAGTTTGTCCGTAGCTTCTACACATAGCAACGTTTCCAGGCTGGCGACAATGGCCATTACAATGGCAATTTTCCAAACTTCAAAATTTGCAAGTGCAGAAAAATCGGGGAAGGTAAATTGGCCGAAGAAATCTGAAATGGAACGTGGCACCGGTACGGAAACTACCTGGTTGACAGTTAAACGAAAATCAAGCAGCCCGCTTTTAAACAGGTTAAACATCAATATTCCAATGGCTACAACCACCAGCGGGCCATTAACAATACTAAAAATTTTATGCTTTTTAACCAATACTTTATCCCAAAGAACCAGAATGGCTAAGGAAATGGCCCCGATAAGCGCTGCCCCCGGGGTTATAAACTCAAATGCCTTAATTAGTTCAGAGAAGGTGGTTTCTCCATCCGCCTGAAAAAACTGGTCATCGCCAAAAGCATCTTTATCCCAGCCTAATGCGTGGGGAATTTGCTTTAATATAATTAGCAACCCAATGCCTGTAAGCATTCCTTTGATTACAGAAGATGGAAAAAAGTAGGCTACAAAGCCCGCTTTTGCAAATCCCAAAATCAATTGAAACACCCCGGCTAAAACCACAGCCGTTAAAAAGGCTGTCCACGAACCGCCCAGTGCTGCAATAGAGGTTAACACTATCACGGCTAAACCCGCGGCAGGCCCGCTGACCCCTAAGGGCGAACCGCTTGCTGTACCTACCACTATACCGCCTACGATACCTGCAATAATACCTGCAAATAAGGGCGCACCCGATGCCAATGCAATTCCAAGACATAATGGAACCGCAACAAAAAATACTACAATACTTGCCGGAAGGTCGTATTTAATGGTTTTAAAGGTTGATTTCATTCTCGTGAAAATTTAAAATTCGGGGTAAAGATAGAAATATTATTTTATATGGTAGTATTACTATCATAAAAGAATGTGAAAATATTTTTTAGTACTTTTGTAGCCTCTTTGTTCACAGGAAAAATTCAGGTACAATGCAATTACAGATACAGATTAGAATAAACGAAGCATTGTTTCTTCGCGACCCTCAAAGCTCTGAATTGGGGAAAAAAATCCTGAAACATAGCATCCAGATGGTTTACAGCATTGGGTTTGAAGCGTTTACTTTTAAAAAATTGGCAGACGAAGTAGGAACTACGGAAGCCGGGGTTTACCGTTACTTTGAAAATAAGCATAAACTGCTGGTTTACTTAACAGCCTGGTATTGGGGCTGGCTTGAGTTCCAGATACTGTTTCATACCAACAACATCACAGACCCGGTTGTGAAGTTGAAAAAGGTAATTACGCTGCTTGCAAAAACGGTTGAAGACGATGAGCAAACAAGTTTTATTAATGAGAGCCTGCTTCATAAAATTATTATTACCGAAGGCTCAAAGGCATATCTCACCAAACAGGTGAGCGAAGATAATAAGCAACAATTTTTTAAGCCCTATAAAGACCTTTGCGCTGCGGTAGGGACCATGATAACAGCATGTAGCCCAACATATAAGTACCCGAAATCGTTAGCCACTACCATAATAGAGATGGCGCATTTTCAAAATTTTTTTATGCATAACCTGCCTGCCTTAACCGATTTTGGAAAAAGCAAACAAGAAAAAGAGATAATTGCTTTTCTTACTAACCTGGTTTTTTCCGCTATAAAGAAGGAGTAGCGGGTATTTTTGAACCTCCGGCCCAAAGTTACACGGTCGCTATTTAGTTTCAGCTAATGTTTCGCCCGGGCTCATCCACCCTGCCTTGTACGGGCTCTCCCGCATGTGGGCACGCCATACGCGCGTGTATAGGGGCGCGAGCGTAACGCTTACGCCGGCGAGGGGAAAAACAACAAACAGGATGGTGTAAGGTCGGGAGACTTTGCGGAGCGGTTTTTAAAAAATGGCTAACAGGTAAAAATCGTTTATCAGAAAGTATTAATATTGGTCTAACATATACTTAATGATATCTGTGGTGGTAACAATGCCTTTGAGTGCGTTTCCATCTACTACCGGCAATGCGTGAAAAGGCTCTTTTGCAAAAATCTCTGCTACCTCTTTAATGGCATCATCGGGGCTTACCGTTCTTGGATTAGAAGTCATCACCTGTGATATACTCAGCATATCTAACACAGCCTCATCGGCATTATCCTGGTTTTCAAACAATCCGCCAAAAGTAAGTCGGTTCAGGTCTGTAGCGCTTATAATCCCTATAACCTTATTGCCTTTGGTTACTGGCATGTGCCTGATTTTCTCGTTTTTAAAAGTTCTCATAACCTCTCTCAAGGAATCGCTCTCATTGGCCACACTCACATGGGCAGTCATAATTTTACTAACGGGCTCTCGTTTTTTCATAAATAATAATGTATTGTGTTTGTCGTGTCAAAGATAGCGTAATTGCGGTTATACAATGTTGTGTACAGTATTTTTTCTTTTCATTTTCTTAAGTCTATTATCTTCAAAATAAACTCTATACGTTTTTGTCTTTTCAGGTTGAATAAATTACTGAATTGTCACATCATAATTTCGGTCAGTGAATAGTCCGTAGTATATTCCAGTTAAGGACTCCTTGATGCTTAAATAACAAAAATTGTCTGAAATGATTAATAGTCGTTTTTCGTATTCCTCTTCCCAATAATGTGATTTTAAAAGAAAAAGAGCTTCGCAATCATGTTTTATGTATTGCTCGATATTCTCTTCTTCAGTCATATTTCTATGCCAATAAACCCATTCATTTTTTCCCGGGTTGTAATTTATATCTTGAAATTTGAAAATATCTATGGGCTTATTTTCTTCAATAAATAACTCGGTGTCTATTTCAAGGCAAATTCCTTTATGATTTTGCGAGTATTGAGCCTACCTCCCCCCCTACCTCACGAATCCTTTCGGGTGGTATTTTGCTCCCTCGCTCCGCAAAGTCTCCCGGCTTTGCACCATACCATTCCTCCTCGCGGGCGGGCACTCATGCCCTCGCCCCGCGCGTGTACAGGCGCGTCCCCGCACGGGAGTGTTTTTTATTTTCGTTCTGAAGTTGGGAGATTTCGGGGAGCGGGATGTTAAATAAAAGGTTTTTGGTATATTTACCATATCAACAAGTTGGCGAAAATGCCTTAGGCACTATCCGCTAACAAGCAGATAAAGCAAATTGCGGCTAAAGGCTTTCCGTTGATTCGTAGAGCAAGTTCTACAACCAACTCGCCTTATCCGACTGTCCGTTATCGGATATTCTATGACAGACCCTACAACAATTAAATGACACTTGGAAACGATAGGACAACAAAATATAATTCAGGAGTTACGACAACTCAACGACAACCTAACACTTTGGTTAGCGGAGAGCAGTGACGGGCAGACATTTGAGGTTCTTACAATCAAACCAAACAGCGACTACCAACCATTACTTGGCAGACTTCTCAATCGTGAAATTTTACCATTAGCCAACAAAGACATTGAAGGCATACAAAAAATAATCCGTGCAAACTTTGACACGACAAATAAAGTTCGCTACATCGTTTACGAACATCTAGACAACTTTCAGCCAATTTATAAGCCGACAATAAAAGCACTAAAATCTTTACTGACAGGACTTGACTTGTTGAAAAAGCAAAACCGCTTCGGCTTTGTAATTTCAGACGAAACAATAATGACAAACGGAAGCAAAGCTTCGCTACGCTTCGTTGGTCTTTATGACTTGTTCCAACAGCAAAATCTAATCAATCAAAAGTTTCTTGCACCCGAACTGACAGAAAACGCAAGACCAAGTTTTCAGTCAGACATCTATTCTGTTTTTTCAGTTTTTAAAGACATTCTTGCAACGAACAACGATGAAACTTTGAAAGCGATTTTTGAAAAATCGCTTTCAGAAAAACGGACAAGCCGTTTTGCTAAGTATTCTGAAATTATTGAGGAACTTGAAAAAGTTAAAGTTTCAGCAAATTCAATTCATAATAGCGGACAACTTGCAATTAAGGTTGTAGTCAAGCAAGAGGATAATGAAAAGTTTCAGCCGACATTAAACGAAATGAACAATACTTGTTCGTTTTTGCTTGACCGAAAACTTTCTGAGGGCAAAGGACAAATTACAGGACAATTTTCTACAAAGAATTTTAGCGGAAGATTTTTTGCAGACAGTGAAGGACATATTTTCATACCTGTTCAACACATTCAAAATAGACCGCTTCAAAAAGTAATTCAACAAGGTTTCGCAAGTGAATACGGTTTTGATTTCAGACCAACCAAATACTTTGATTGCTTTCGCTATTTTTATGACAAATGGGAGTTACTAAACACGATTTCAGAACTAAACCATACAAAACAAGACTTGCTAAAGAAGTGGCAAACACTTCCCGACCAAGAAAGAGAATACATTGAAGAAAACGCTTTCAAAGCAGCTTATACTGAACGAGAGGAAAGCAAAAATAACCCTTCAAATGTTCGCTTTAAACTTACAGACCAATTTAGAAATTGGGACAAACTAAAAGAGCTAAAAAGAAATCAAATAAACCTTTCAATTGATGATAAAATCATTGGCAAAATTCAGGACTACAACCCAACGGACTGTTTTCTGATTATAAAAGATGCAAAAGCTACAGTTGATGAAATTCCCGAAAATGGCGAATTGCTTCAAGATGTGAGGATGGAAACAAGTCAATTCAAAAAGCAAGTTGAAGCGTGTAAAAAGTTTGAAAACAAAGACGTTGTTAATCCTGAATTGTGTGCAATACTTGCAACGCCTGAAAGAATACCAACGCCCAACAGAGTTGATATTGATTACAACTATTTCAAGGACGAAGTAATTAACCCAAATCTTAAAACGGACGACACACAAAGAGAGGCTGTCCTTGAAGCATTGCATTACAAACCTGTTTATCTAATTCAAGGACCGCCCGGAACGGGCAAAACAACGGTTATCGTTGAACTCATTCAGCAAATCATTAAGCAAAACAGTAACGCTAAAATTTTAGTTACTTCTCAATCAAACTTAGCCGTTGATAATGTTTTGGAACGTTTGCCCGAAAACATTTTGTTTATGCGTTTGGCAACAGACGAGGACAGAATTAGCAACGAAATCAAAGAACACTCTTTTCAAAGTAAGCTAAAATATTGGGTAAATGATACGCAAGAAAAGTCAACCGAATTTTTTAGCGAACATTATCAAGACAAATTAAAAGATAAGGCGTTACTTAGTTTTTATAACTTCTATTCAAACATAAACACCAACAGCCAAACGGCTTTTGCTGATTTTTCAAGACTTTTGCGATTGCAAAACCAATATGTAAAAGGACTTTTTGAAAAAGCGAACAACATAAAAGAAGTTGATAAAGTTTTTAATGAGAAGTTAGGAAAAGAATTTCAGCAACTCAAAAAAATACAAAAAGATTGGTTTGCTTTTCTTTCAAACGCAGATACAGACGAGGGCGAAGTAAAAAAATCAATGCTTAATGACGGAAGCACAGAAATTGATTTGCGAACAGCATTTGTAAAATCTGTAAATGTGATTGGTGCAACTTGTATTCATATAGCAAGTAGTCAATACAGCAAAATCAATTTCCGTTTTGATTATGTGATAATGGACGAAAGCAGTAAAGCATCGCCAGCCGAAAATCTTGTTCCAATAAATATGGGACACAACATTATTTTGATTGGCGACCACAAGCAACTTCCGCCTGTAATTACAAGAGAGGAAGCAGTTAAACAAAAAGTAAAAGAGAAGTTAGAGGACAACGGACTTGATATTGAAAAGGAGTTTGGCGAAAGTTTGTTTGAAAAACTAATTGTTGCGTTTGATGAAAATCCAAGTTTGCAGAGCTATATCCGAATGTTGGACATTCAATATCGTATGCCCAGACAAATTGGAAATCTCATTTCAAAATTTTTCTATGACGGAAAATTGAAAAATCCAGACACATTAATACTTCCAAACTTTGACAAAGACAAGTTTCACGGTTTGAAACTTAAAAAGGAAATAGCAACAATTTATGACACAACAACAGAAACGGAAATTGAAGTCCCTAATTCTGTAATTTTCGTAAGCACTTCAAACCAACCAAATCCAAACGACAACAACAACAAGTTTGACAGACGAAACGAGTGCAACAAAAATGTTATCAGAGAAATATTGAAACAGCTTAATCAACTTTATCCCGACAATCTGAAAAGAGAAAAACCGCTTACAATTGGAATAATTGCGGGTTATCGTGGACAAGTAAAAATGCTAACAGAAAACATTGATTTGTTTCAATACAAAAACTTTGTTTTGAAAACCAAAGAGAAAGGCGAGGACGGAAACGAAACAGAAAAAACAGAGCCTTTAATTGAAATCAACACGGTTGATAAATTTCAAGGTGCAGAAAGGGACATCATAATTTATGACATTGTAAAGAGTGATAAAGGTGCAGGAAATATTGGTTTTCTTGACGACTACCGAAGAATTAACGTTGCATTTTCAAGAGTAAAACGATTATTGATTGTTGTTGGCGACAGCGAATATATTTTGAAACGAGCAACGCTAAATCCAAACGGCAAATTCAAAGAATTTAAACTAAAAGACATTGTTGCTGAACTTGACAAGCAAGGTGTAATTGTTCACAGCTTAAACGAAATGATACAATGAGCAAAGAGCAAAACACACATAAACAGAAATTCCAAAGAGAGTTTGCGATGTTTAAAGACAATCGTAAGCCCGACTTTGAATTGAAAAATATTTTTGAAATATATTTGCCGTTTTGGTTTTGTCGTCAGAACGTAGTTGTAGAAAAGGAAATTGAATTAGACCGTTTCAGTAAAATTATTTTACAAACAATTCAAAGTGGTTTTGCAAAACATTCTGAAATCTGCAAGTTTTTAGGCGTTGAAACAAATTCATTCGTTACAATGCAATTTCATTTTTTAATCAAAAACGGATTGCTAATTGAAACACTAATCGAAAATGACACGCAATACGAGATAACATTTGAAGGACTTGCTTTTCTTGAAAGGAAAAAGAAAATCACAGCAGTTGAAACGGTTGAATTTGAGTATTTCTACAACGACTTAACACTTGAATTTTTAGACAAACATCGTTTTGACTTTCTTATCAACGACCTTACAAAAGATTTTGTTGATACGAGCATACCGCTTGATAAGAAAAATGTTTCAGATGGAAAACGGAAAAAGTTTTCGGGTTACAAAGTTTTGGAAAGACATCGTTTGCCCGAAAACATAATTGAAATTCCACATAAAAACAGACCTTACAATCTCAACAAAGTTGAATTTGCGAACTTCTTCAACAGACAATACAAAGAAGCATCGTTTTACGATTACGAGAGCAACAAAATTGAAACACATAAACGTTCAATTTGCTTTTTAGCATTTGAATACGAAGACAAAACAGGAGTAAAAAAATATGACATCAGGCATTTTAAAAAGACAGTAAACGAATTTGACAGACACGAAATAGAGGAAACTTTAACAAGACGTGCGACAGAGTATTTTAGCAAAAACCCAATACCGAATGAAAAGAAGAACATCCGATAACAGCAGTTTGGCGAAATGCGGGGTGAAGTGCTTCGTATGAACATTTCTGCTAAATTTGAACTTTGGTGCTTCGATTGAAGTGTAGTGCTAAAAAACCCGCACTTCGCCAAGCCCGAAACGTTGGCAGCCCCCCCTACCTCACGAATCCTTTCGGGTGGTATTTTGTATTTTGCTCCCTCCCTCCACAAAATCTCCCGGCTTTGCACCATACCATTCCTCCTCGCGGGCGGGCACTCATGCCCTCGCCCCGCGCGTGTACAGGCGCGTCCCCGCACGGGAGTGTTTTTTATTTTCGTTCTGAAGTTGGGAGACTTCGGGGAGCGGGCAGCCTTTAATCCTTTAGATTTTTAAAAAATCATTTTTATATTTATCAAACCCATTCCAATCAGCAATCCAAAGTTTAAGTAGTATGCTGTCTGCATTCAATTCAAATTTATTCCAATTGGCAACTCTATTTTTAGTATCATCTTCAAATCCATCAAGAATATGCTCATGATCTCCCGCATGATACGAATACGGTTTTAAACCAATAGGTTTTAGCGCTTTTTCTATTGAATTCCGAATGTATATATCATATTCATCACCTTCCATTAAGATAAGAGAACCTTCTTCAAATCCATGCCTGTCAACTACCTCTCTTAAGGTAAGTTCCTTTTCAGCTACTATATCAAAGTAAGTACTATCATTCATTTTTGTAACAAAGCCACATCCAAGACGCAAAGTTTCTTCTACAATATAAATAAAATCATTATAATTCCAGGGTTGCAAAAGGCAGTATCCCAAAATTGACCCTACAAAAGGGCATGGAGAATGTAACGGCCAATTATATTTTTTCGCAAGGTGTTCAAGTTCACCGGCTTCACAAAAACGGTACCCTCCTATTGCTTTATTGCCAGCATAATAAAATCCATCTGATGCAAACGTTAAATACCTGTAAAATTCATTTAAACAATAAAAATCCTGTATTGAGCAATGGGCTGCTATTTTTGAAGACTGGCGAATAGATAAAATATATGAATATTCTGGTTCGTAATCCATTAAAATCCTTTCCTGGTAGTTATGGTTAAAAAATCAGCAAACGCTTTTTGTATATAATCTGCTGCACGGTTTAACGAAGGTACAAAACTGTAGCGAATGTTCCAAACGGGGTAGGTTATCACTCACCGCTTCCCCACGAATCCTTTCGGGTGGTATTTTGTATTTTGCCCCCTCCCTCCACAAAGTCTCCCGGCTTTACACCATACCATTCCTCCTCGCGGGCGGGCGCTCATGCCCTCGCCCGCGCGTGTACAGGCGCGTCCCCGCGCGAGCGCGGTTTTTATTTTCGTTCCGAAGTCAGGAGACTTCGGGGAGCGGGAAAAAACAACAAACAAGATGGTGCAAAGTTGGGAAACTTTGCAGGGCGGTCTATATTTATTTTTTTACATTTGCCAAAAAAACAGATTAACATGGCTTCAACTAACGAACCTACACCAGAAGAACCTATTGGCGGCGGCGGGTTTCCATATCCTAAAAGAACCCGAACGTATGGAAAACTACCCGGGCTAAGCCGCAGACAAACCTATAATTTGGTGGTAGCCATTCCTTCCATTCAATTAACGCTTATATTTATAGCGTTTATTTTGTCTGCAACCGATTTATACAAGGTTTCTCACACTTCCATTATACAAGTAGCCGGCTTTTCGTTGCTCACGGGCTTGTACCAATGGTATATGGCCAAATTTTCCGGTAGCTGTATCAGCGCATTAGTGAGCGTTTACACCCTAATTGCCCTCAGTATTGTCAACATCCTGTATTCGGTTAATAACTTCGACTACTATTTCATTTACGGCTCAGTTTTAACCGGGGTAGGCTTGTTTATAGCAACCGCCTTTTTAAGAAGACGATGAAGCTTTTACATTGTTAAGCTCCTCCGCTAACTCTTTATGGGCTTTACGAATATCGCTTAAAAAGTCGCTTATACGAGAGCACAGGTAAGTGTATGATTTTCTTTCATCCGTAGAAACATCTTCATTTGACATCATAAGATGGATGTACATTTCCCAAAGTGTTTTCCTGGTAGTTTTGGCATCTTCACAAGATAGAAAATCATCTACAATTTTAACGATGTTATCTGCCATAATTATAAATTATTACGATACCTTCTCTCGTCAAAGATACTACAAATTTAGTAAGTAGGTAGTTAATGTTAAATTTATTTCTTGGATTTACTTCTTTTCTTAGCTATTTCGCTTTCAATTCCCTTCTTTTTAAAAATATGTTTATTTTACTGCAACAACTTTTTATACAACCGTCTTTTTGTATTTTCAGCTTTATAAGTAAGATTGTGTACTTACATCAAACCCTGTCCGCTCTCCCGGGTGTCCCCGCTTAGGAGGAAAAGAACAACAAACAGGTTGGTGCAAAGCCGGGAGATTATGCAGGATAGGGCTTGTTTTCTATCGGATAAAACCCAATCTAACACTTCTTCCAGTTTTTTTACCCCCGTGCTCAAATTTTAATTATTGACAAGGTTACTAACTATACGCATTATTTTCTTCGTAATTACCCTATTTTATCCGAACTTTGCATATCTAAATTAATCAAAAATAATAAGTATATGAAATCATTCATTGTATGTTTGCTATCCCTCCTGCCGGTAGTAGTCTTTGGCCAGAAAGAAACAGGGGAATGTCCCGTAATGGGGCATGACGCTGCATCTAAGACAGAAACTACGCAACGCAGGGAAATGGCAATGCAGGGAACTACTAATAAAGATTGGTGGCCCAACCAGTTAAACCTGGAGGTTTTAAGGCAAAACTCGGAGAAAACAAACCCCATGGATAAAGAATTTGAGTATAGTAAAGCGTTTCATAAATTAGATTATTTCGCCCTGAAGAAAGACCTGGCGAAGGTACTAACCACCTCCCAGGACTGGTGGCCGGCCGATTTTGGTAATTACGGCCCGTTGTTTATCCGGATGGCATGGCATAGCGCCGGCACGTACCGCTCGGCAGATGGAAGAGGCGGCTCAAGAGCCGGCCAGCAGCGCTTTGCACCCTTAAACAGTTGGCCAGATAATGCCAACTTAGACAAGGCGAGAAGACTGCTGTGGCCCATCAAACAAAAATACGGCAGTAAAATTTCCTGGGCAGATTTAATGATTTTGGCAGGGAATGTTTCGTTGGAATCGATGGGCTTTAAAACGTTTGGGTTTTCTGGCGGAAGAACCGATGTTTGGGAACCCGAAAAGGATATTTATTGGGGGGCTGAAAAAAAATGGTTAGACGACAAGCGGCATGCCGAAGGCAGGAAATTAGAAAACCCGCTGGCAGCCGTGCAGATGGGTCTTATCTATGTAAACCCCGAAGGACCTAATGGAAACCCAGACCCTTTGGCTGCGGCAAAGGACATAAGGGAGACGTTTAAAAGAATGGGAATGAACGATGAAGAAACGGTGGCGCTTATAGCAGGGGGGCATACCTTTGGTAAAGCGCACGGAAAAGGCCCGGCTACCCATGTTGGCCCGGAGCCGGAAGCAGCCGGTATAGAAGAGCAGGGGTTTGGCTGGAAAAGCACCTATGGCACCGGGAAAGGAAAAGACGCCATTACATCTGGCTTAGAGGTTACCTGGACAGCTAACCCAACTCAATGGGGGCATGGTTTTTTCAAGATTTTATTTAGTAACGAGTGGGAACTAACCAAAAGCCCTGCCGGCGCTCACCAGTGGGTAGCCAAAAACGGGAAAGAAAGTATTCCCGATGCGTTCGACGCTACCAAAAAACACCTGCCTACCATGCTTACCACCGATTTATCGCTGCGGGCTGACCCTGTTTACGAGAAAATCTCCAGGAATTTTATGGAGCACCCGGATGCGTTTACAGATGCCTTTGCCAGGGCCTGGTTTAAATTGACGCACCGCGATATGGGACCAAAATCAACCTACATGGGGCCAGAAGCGCCTAAAGAAGATTTATTATGGCAAGACCCTATCCCGGTTTTGAACCATAAATTGGTGACTGCCAAAGATAGCAAAAGCCTGAAATCGAAACTACTAAATTCGGGGCTTAGCATCAGCGAACTGGTTACAACCGCCTGGGCTTCGGCTTCTACCTATAGAAATTCCGACAGAAGAGGGGGCGCTAATGGGGCTAGGATACGGTTATTACCCCAAAGAAATTGGGAAGTAAACAACCCCACACAACTAAACAAAGTATTGGGAGTTTTAGAGAAAATTCAGAAAGAATTTAACGATAAAAACGGGGCTAAGAAAATTTCCATGGCAGATATACTTGTTTTGGCAGGCGCTGCTGCCGTAGAAAAAGCAGCTAAAAATGCAGGAGTTTCTGTAGAAGTGCCTTTTACGCCGGGTAGAATGGATGCGTCCCAGGAACAAACCGATATAGAATCGTTCAATTTACTGGAACCCATGGCAGATGGTTTTCGAAATTACCTCAAAACAAACTATACTATTTCAACCGAGCAATTGCTGGTAGATAAAGCGCAGCTATTAACCCTTACGGCGCCCGAAATGACGGTACTGGTAGGTGGTATGCGCGCCCTAAATGCCAATTACGACGGTTCTGATAACGGGATTTTGAGCGATAAAAAAGATGCGCTGAGCAATGATTTTTTTGTGAACCTGCTCGATATGAAATACGAATGGAAAGCCAAAGATGATACCAAGGAAATTTTTGAGGCCAAAGAGCGGGCCACCGGGAAAACGAAATGGACGGCCACCCGTTCTGACCTCATATTCGGGTCTAATTCTGAGTTAAGGGCCTTAGCCGAAGTTTACGCCAGCGAAGATGCTAAGGAAAAATTTGTAAAAGATTTTGTAGCCGCCTGGGTTAAGGTAATGAACCTGGATAGATTTGATGTAAAATAAAGATACGTTACAATTCACTTTATGCCGGGCGCAGTAGCTTTCTATTGCGCCCGGTTTTTATTTTTCTACAATTCCTATGAACCTTACCTATCCAATACTTTCGCTCGTATTGCAGCTTTCCTGCCCGGGTGCGGGTGCCCGCGCGTACGCAGGAGTGCAGGCGCACGCGCAACGCTTGCACGGGCGAGGGGAATTGTACCGTGCAAACTGAGGAGGCGTTGCGGAGCGGGGACGATAAAAAACAATACCGCACGAAAGGATTCGGGCGGGAGCAAGGGAATGTTGCACATTCGTACCTTTTATACTGTTTGTTTTACTTTCGATTTATTCGTCGTTTTCTTAGCTTGTTTTGCTTTGTACTCTGCAATGTGTTTGCTAATGTCCTGTCTGTCTTTGTCAGTGAGAGGTTTGCTTTGAATAATAAAGTCAACACCTTTTGGTTCTTTTATATGTCCCATTGTCTTATGTTTTAAAATATTTTTCAACTAAAAATTTAGCTGCATGGGGCTCTATAATCATTCTATGTCCACCAAAATGGTAAGCGCCCAATGTTTCTTCATAATGGTGTATTAATTTTGTCTTGGCTGTAAATGCCACGAAGCCGTCAAAACCATATTGAATGGTCACTTTCTTTGCGAACACTTAAAACACCTTGAATAATACCTGGATTATTAACAATTGTCAGTTTGTAAACCTCGTTGATATCATTACTCAATTCTGCTTTCCAATTAAAATTCCAACCATTTTTTTTGATGGTTTGCCCGGTGTCTTTTACTGTAAATCTTGAAATTTCTGTCTGAAAACTGTCGCCTAAAATGGTGTTTTGGATAGAGTTTGTCAACCCATCAACAAGAAAGTCTAATAATTTTTCACCGCTCTTTTTCACTCTGTAAATTTACGAAAAAAATCAGTGTTTGCCAAAATTTGGAATGCGTTTGTGGTATGACGCACAACGGCCCCGCTCCCCGAAGTCGGGAGACTTCGGGGCTAAAACCAAAACCGCGCCCACACAAGGGCGCGTTCCGCGCAGGCGCGCTTGTACGTGCGCAGGCGCAGGCGTTCGCGCAGGCGGGAGATATAAATACGGGAAATACCAGTGTGCAAAGTTGGGAGACGTTGCGCAGCGGAAACGATAAAAAAACAATACCCCCGAAAGGATTCGGGAGCAAGGCAAGGGATTTATTTATAATCCACACTTTGCCACACGTCATTTATTATTTAGTGTAACATTCTGTTGTTAGTTCCTGATAGTTCGGTTCAATGATTTTAGCGAATTTAGCAATCATTGCTCTGGCTGCACCAGATAGACGCTTTGAAATTTTCTTTTTGAGTTTGTCGTCTTGAATTTCATCTAAATAACAACCATTGTCATTCAAATACCATTTGATGGAAAAATGCCAATAATTCCATAAAGCGGGAGTGTGAACAATCGAGCAAATAGCCGTAAATATTTCACCTGGTCTATCACCAAAAGTATAGGAAACAGACTCATTAAATATTTTTTCAATTAGGATTGTCCAGAAACCTTTATTTGCGTCTAAATAAAAGTCTAATTCATAAACAGGAACTTCAGCTATACAATCTGGAGCACAGTAAACACCGTGTTTTAGTTTACCTTCTTTCGTTAATTCAATCTTATTATGTGCAACTGTAAATACTCCTAATAAACTTGTTGAAAGGTCTGTGATATGCTCTGCTGGTGAGCAAATGGAAGTTTGTTTCAGGTCTCCTGTTGCTTCATCAATTAAATCTGCAACTACCGAGGTTGGTGTGGACCGAAGTAAAAAATAGCTTTGAACATCACAAGAAATAAGCTTCCGGTCTTTGTTTGGAAGAATTTCAGTAGGATAATTCATTGAACAATGCCAAATTTAAATTATGATGTATTTTACTAGAATACTTTTGCTCAATTGAAACTAGGATACTATTTACATTTCCATTGATGCTGTCAATTTTCTTGTCACCTTTAAAAGTAACTAGTGTAGCATTGAATCCATCATCTTCTATCTCAAAATATTGTTGAATATAAAATGAATAATCATCTTTTTTAAATGTATAGAAAATTGATTCTTCATTAGTTAATTCTAATGAAAATGCATCAGGTGAAAGGGATATTAATTCACTAATTATGTTTGACGTAATGGATTTAATTTCACCCAAGCTAATACCTTTATAATACTCAGAAAAAGCCTTAAATTGTTCAGTAAGTAGGTTGCTAAATTTAATAAACATTTTGTTGGTTTCATTATGCTGAGTTCCAACTTGCTCTAGCGAAGTTCTGCAAAAATCTTCTCCAATCTTACTTTTAAAAAAAGAGTCTGTCAAATCAATTTTATAAAACAATGAGCTTCCTGTTGAGTATATGCATGCATCGTTTTTGTTATAGAACCAAACGTTTTCTTGAGGTACTTTATCTATATTTACTGGTACAGGCATAAGCTTAGTATTGGGGGTTCAATGATTTTAAGAAATCTTCTTGGAGTAAATTAAAAAAAGTAATCTTTTCTATAGTATGAGCTTGATCGATTAATTTAAATAATGAATCTAAATTGGTAATTTCAAAGTCTTCTTTAATTATATCAATATCAATTGATGATATAGTTTTCTTATGAGACTCTGCATTTACTGTAGGTATTTTACTTGACAAATTCAGTATTACTCTGAAATCGTCTCTTTTATATTCTGAACGAAATGAATAGTTTTCCGAAGACACTTCGGGCATACCAAATGAAAAACTAAATTTAGTAATTGATTTAATATCTGCCTCAGGATATTCGCTTATGTACCTAATGCCAATTCGATTATAAAAATTGACGCAATTAGATTTGTGAATCTGATTTAAAACTTTTATAATTTCAGGGAAATATAAATCCCAATTGATATACTTATCTATACAGTTAAAGATAATAGACCCAGGCTGAACTTCAAACTTAATTTTATCGTTGAAAAACAAAGACATGGGTGGACCGAAATTTAGTTTTAACTCACGAGGAACATCAACTGGAAGTTGAATGTTTTTTTGACCTAAAGCAGGCCTATTTGTATATTGGTAAGTTTCGTCTAAAGATTGGTAGACTTGACCAAGGTAAATCTCGTAAGGCAACTGAGAAGTAAATTTTACTTCCACAATTGAATCCTTAATTCTGTCTGGATCTATTTTCCTTGGTAGTTTCATATGGCAAATATAGGCATATATATTTTTAAAACGGGGCGCAAAGGTAAGGGAAAATGTTAAATATTGCCATTTATTGTCTATAAAACCATCGCTCTCCCAACTCTCCCGGCTCCGGAACTAAAACAAAAACCGCGCCCACACAAGAGCGCGTCCCGCGCAGGCGCGCTTGTACGTGCGCGGGCGCAGAGGCACGGGCGCAGGCATTCGCGCAAGCGGGAGATATAAATACCGGAAATACCAGTGTACAAAGTCGGGAGACGTTGCGCAGCGGACGTTCGCGCAAGCGGGAAATATAAATACAGGAAATACCAGTGTGCAAAGTCGGGAGACGTTGCGGAGCGGGGACGATAAAAAACAATACCGCACGAAAGGATTCGGGCGGGAGCAAAGGGATACTTCTATCAATCTGTTGGTTCGGCTGAAATATTTATCATAAAATATTTTAGAAAAATCAGTTTCCATTTTTTACAAGTTGATTTTTCCATTCGCTTCCCGCTTTAGCTCTACTTTAGTTATCGCCTGATAAACCAATGGGACTTGCTCCACAATTACATCGCTCTTGTCAAGCCCAAAGGCTCTTTCATCACTAAGGCCAAGGCGTTTGAGATAGAAATACGAGTTGAGCAACACACCTTCTCTCAAAGTAAATTTGTTCTCTACCGAAAGGAATTTTTCAAGCACTACAAATTTGAAATCAGGTTCGCTGTTATATTTGGTAGAGCCGTCAGGTCGGGTGTGCAGGTTAAGTTCTTTGTTGGCAACCAATTCCTGAACTATTTTCTTAAAGTAAAGTTCAGTTAATGGTTGAATGCGGAAACCAACATTGATGTTTATTTTAATCACCTTATCATCCACCAGTTCGGAAACGTTGTAGGTAAGCGTATAGGGTTCTTCGGTGCGGTGAATGTGAACGAACCAATACACATCAGCCCGTTTGGGTTTGCGTGCAAAAATTGATTTAATAATTTTTTCTTCTACTTCATGTCGGTTGTTAGCTTTGGTGAGGTAAATAAGGTGAGTAGAAAATTTGGGAATGTTTGCATCCTGACTTAACTCTTTAATATCGGCAACATATTTCCCGAGGTCAATGAATTTTGTAAAGCGGTTGTTGATTTTCCTTGCATAATACCAAACATACATGGTGAGGAAAATGAACAATTCAAAAAACAAGAACATCCAACGCTCTCTGATTTTGGCAACATTGGCGATGAAGAACGATGTTTCAACCGTTCCGAAGAAAAGCACCAATGCGATTACCAACCATCCATTCCAACGAAGTTTGTAATGCAGGTAATGGGCTAAAAGAATGGTAGTCATCATCATGGTTATGGTGATACTAAAACCGTAAGCAGCTTCCATGTGTGTTGAATTTTGGAAATACAAAATCATCAGGATGCAGCCAATCCAAAGAATGGTGTTGACGCTTGGAATGTAAAGCTGTCCTTTGAGTTCGGTGGGCTGCTTTACTGCTACTCTTGGCCAAAAGTTTAAGTTCATGGCTTCGCTGATAAGTGTATAGCTTCCGCTTATCATTGCCTGTGATGCGATAATGGTGGCAACTGTTGCTATAATAATTCCAGGAATTAAAAACCAGTCTGGCATGATTTCATAAAACGGATTTTGGCCGTTCAAAAAACTGCCTTCTCCCAAATTCATTATCCATGCGGCTTGCCCCATGTAGTTAAGTAACAGGCAAGTTTTTACTGCTGCCCAGGTGATGCGAATGTTTTTTCTTCCGCAATGACCAAGGTCAGAGTATAGAGCTTCTGCTCCTGTGGTCGCCAAAAACACCGCACCTAAGAGCCAAAAGCCGTGCGGATATTCTGTGAGAAAGCGAACTGCATAAACAGGATTAATGGCTTTGAAAATGGCTGGGTGATGAAAAATCTGAACGATGCCAAGTGTTGAAAGCATCGTGAACCAAACCAACATGGCAGGTCCAAATGTGCTGCCGACTTTGTGTGTGCCAAAACGCTGAAAGAAAAACAGGGCGGAAAGAATTGCAACAACTATAGGAACGGTTGGTATGTGTTCAAATCCCTTTAGGTTAGTAATGCCTTCAACTGCTGAAGCTACGGAAATGGGTGGCGTTAAAATGCCGTCAGCCAACAGTGTTGTTGCTCCAAGAATTGTAGGGATGGCAAGCCATTTTCCATATCTGCGGACTAAAGCGTAAAGCGAAAAAATCCCACCTTCACCGTGATTGTCGGCTTTAAGTGTAAGCCAAATGTATTTGATAGTAGTTTGAACGGTGAGTGTCCAAAAGACACAGGAGATACCGCCATAAACAAGAATTTCGGTGATAGGTCTGTCGCCGACTATTGCTTTTAAAACATAGAGTGGAGAAGTTCCAATATCGCCATAGATAATACCGAGTGCAACTAAAAGGGTGGCGGCTGTTACCTTTCCGTTAATGCCATTTTTCAATTTTTCCATTCATCATAATTTGATGAAGCAAAGTTGTTTTGAAAAGTATCGGTAAAATGTAAAAGTGTAGTGCGGTTGTGTAAAGAAAATATAAAGATGACGAATGTTGCAATCAGGTGAAACGATAACCAACTCCGCTTTCGGTGATAATGTGTTTTGGTTGGTTGGGATTGTCCTCAATTTTTTTACGAAGGGATGCCACAAAGACTCGTAAGTATTGTGTTTCGGTTTGAAAACCCACGCCCCAAATTTCTTTGAGAATAAACTGGTGAGTTAATACCCTGCCTTCATTTCGTGCAAATAGTGACAGTAAATTGTATTCGGTAGAAGTGAGTTTGAGTAACAAATTATTTTTTGTTACGGTTCGTGCTGTGAAGTCAATTTGCAAATCGGAAAATGTTGCTGTGGTATTGCTTTCGTCGGTATTATTTCTGCGAATGGCAGAACGGATACGGGCAAGTAATTCTCCTGTGCGAAATGGCTTTGTAAGATAGTCGGTTGCTCCGTTGTCCAATGCTGTTACAATATCGGTTTCGCTGTCTTGAACCGAAAGAATAATGATTGCTTTATTATACCAAGTCCGTAACTCTTTTAAAATTTCATGTCCGCTTTTATCGGGCAAACCTATGTCTAATAAAATTAATTCGGGTGGATGATTGGCAGATAAAATAATTCCTTCCTTGCCATTAGCCGCTTGCAATACCTTGTAGCCGTTGCTTTCCAGATTTATTTCAAGCAGCTTTCTTATTTGCGGCTCATCGTCTATTATCAGTATTTCTGCTTTACTCATTTTTCAGGTTCGTAATAAAAGAGGTTTCCGTAGGAATGGTAATGGTAAACTTTGCTCCGCTTTCTTTGATGTTTTCCAAAATTATTTTTCCGTTATGGGCTTCTACAAAACCTTTTGCAATGGAAAGTCCTAAGCCCGTACCACCTGTTTTGGAATTGGGTAAGCGGTAAAATTTGTCAAAGACAAATTGAATTTCGCTTTCGGGAAAACCTTTTCCATTATCAGCAATTGTAATAACGCAATTATCGGATTGGTGCTTCGCACCAATCGTTATTATTGAATTTTCGGGAGTGTATTGAATGCCGTTGTGAATAAGGTTAAGAAAAACCTGCTCCATTAAACCAGCATCTATTTTGAACAATGGAAGATTTTCGTTTGGTTCAAAAAGTATTTTGTGATTGCTTGATGAGTTCGCAAATTTTTGAATAACCGAAAAAGTCAACTCGTTTATATCGCACCAATCTTTTTTAAGTCGCAACATTCCTGTTTCAAGACGGTTCATGTTCAATAGATTTTTTACCTGCCTGTTCAGGCGAATGCTTGCAATGTCAATTTGGTTGAGCAAGTCGTCCTTATTTTCCGCAGAAAGGTTGTTGCGATTTTCTTTAAGGGTGTCAACCGAGCCGATAATGGCTGAAAGAGGTGTCCTCATTTCGTGTGAAAGCGAACTAAGCAATGTGTTGTAAAGTTTGATGGTGTTATCTTTTTCTTCCTTATCTCTTGCTTTGTTTTCCGCTTCACGGATTTTGAAAGTTAAAACGCCATTTAGCAAAGCAATGAGGAAATACATCAGGAAAAGCAAAACATCTTCAGCATCGTTTATTCGGAAAGTAAAAAGTGGCGGGATAAAAAAGAAGTTCCAAATGACAGCACTTAACACGGCTGCTGTCAGAACAGGCAAGATGTCAAACAGCATTGCCAGCAATGAAACTGTAACCAAAAGAAGAAGGGCAACAACTTTATACCCGATTATATCTGCTGACAGAAAGCAGGCAGTTGAAACCAATAAAACCGATGTAACACTGATAAAGTGTTGCATCGGTTTCTTGTAATTTCTTGTATTAAGCTGTTTCAATTTTCTCTTTCAATTTGATTTGTCAAAGGTAAGTTTTAAGGTATAAAGATTTTGTAAAGAATGACGATTAAAGAACGGAACAAAATGTGCCGCTTGGCGTTGGCAATAACAATTTCCCGTGCGTTTTTTTTATTTTTTTCTTCGGGGTTGCCGTCAGAAGCAGTGTCGGAATTTTGTCAGCAAGTTTTGCAGTCCAAAGTTGATTTAAAGCTCGTCAGTTTGAGGTTGCACGGTCGTCAAACGGTTCGGGGCTTGGCGAAGGCGGGTATTTAGAAGCACTAAACTGTCAATCTGCACAAATGTTTGATAGATGCACAACACTTCATTTAACCACTGCCCGCCCGCTTTCGCTAAGCCCATGTTGGCGGCTGTGCTTTTGTCCATCACAACTGTGTCTTTCATGTTTATTCCCAAGGTAAATGATGAGAGTAAAGTGTCTGTGGTTGTCCGATGAGATTGATGTCAAACTTTAACGAGGGTTCAACTTTGCTGCTTGCGTTATGAATGCGAAAAGAAATTTGCCACCCTTCGTCACAAGTAAGAATTACTGTGTCCGTTGAATTTGACTTGAATGTAAGCTCAATAATTCTTGTCGGCAGTTTCAGTCGTGTTACTTTGAATGTTGGTTTTATTTTGTCAGCAGATTTGTTCAGTGTCCCGTAAAGATTGAAGCCATAGATTTCTGTTTTGCCTGAACGCTTGATGACTTTGTAAAAGTCCTTGTTGCCAATCAAGTAGCTCAAAAGGTTTGCTGGAACTGTATTTGCATTCGCTTTGTCAATGCGAAGCAACTCTGTCTTGAATACTTCCAAAATTGGAATGTAAAATCGCTTGTGTTTGTCTTTCAAATTACGCCACAACTCATTTTGTTCTTTCAACTTTCGTAGCTCTGTGAAAATTGGAACAACGGTTTTGAAATAATTATCGCTACAATTCAAGTCAAGCCACTCTTTTCCAAAGTCAATTTTGTCGGAAAGCCGCGAATGCTTTACTGCTTTATGATTATTTTTTGCAGAAATTCCAATCTCCCAATTTTGTGATGAACGGATAAACAAAACATCTCTCACATCTCCTCTAATGCCTTCCGCATCAGCAACAATCTGTAAAATCAAAACATCTTTTGACGAAACAGGATTTTCAAGTCGTGGCTCCAACTCAACAATATGCTTGATAGCTGCGGCAGCAGCTTTCAAGTATTTTGTTTGCTCTGCTGTTGAGAAAAGTTTAAAACGGTTCTCGGCCACATGAAACGATGAATTTTCATTTACACTAACGCTGTGCTTGTCGGAAAGATGATTGAAAGATTGTTTGAGTAAAGCATATTCAAACGCTTTGCCTGCTTCGGTTTGTGATGGCATTAGTAATTGTAGTGTCCGTTTATTTTAAAGTTTTTGCTGAAAATTAAGACCTCCTTTGAGGTTTTATCATTACTCATTCCGTATTTCCAATTTGGAGTTATGATATGGAACCCCGCATACAAATCACGAATATCATCACAGTCATTGTAAGACAAAATCCAATGCTCCCTCCTTTTTAAAATCTCTGCTAAACCTTCGTGGTCAAAGTTTTTGTGTGCATCGCCTTTTCGTCCATAAAGTGAACTCTTGATTAAATACGGTGGGTCAAGATACGTGAATGTAAACGGGTGGTCTGAAAGAGATTTTTTGAAGTCGGCTTTTTGAATTTTGATATTGGGATTGTAAAAATCTTTCAATCGTTCAATAGAAGCTTCGGTAAACCTTGGATGCTCTGGCGACATTCCACCCGAAAGTGTCGCACCCGAAAATGAAGAACGATTAAGAACATAGTAAACCGCCGCTCTCTCCAATTTAGTTTTGAATTTAGTCTGTGTGTGTTGGAGTTGGTAAAATTTTTCCCTTGAAAGCGGAAAATATTTTTCTACTTCCTCTGCAAGTTTGTTTGGTTGTGTCGTAAGGCACTGCCAAAACTCAACAAGAGGAGAGAATAAGTCGTAGCCAAAAACTTTTGTCCCTTTTGAAGCTGTCGCCAATTCAATTGAACCACCACCAAAAAACGGAGATAAAAGTTTGTCAAGATTTTTTGGAAAAAAACAGGTGATACACTCAACACCTCTTGTCTTGCCACCTGGATAACGAAGTGGTGAACGAAAGCTGTAAACAAGTTCAATGTTTTCAGTAGGATTGTCCGAATGCTCAAACAAGTTAGGTTCTTCAACTGTCTGAAGTGTTTCGTCAATGTCTGTCGGATATGCTTTAGTTTTTCTCATGTCGTCAAATGTCGTCAAAATTAGTTATTTGTAAGAGTGAAAAGTGGTCAAGTTTCAAACAACGCACTATCGGTTGAGCGGAGTTGTAACCTTGCCGCTAACGACGGGCGGCTTCACGCAGTTCGCCTGGTGGCGAATTGAGTGAAACCGATGTTGTGAGAAGTCCCTAAGGGCTTCTCACGGCATCGCCGTGAAGCCGCTCGTCGTTGTGGCGGAAGCCCGCAGGGATTTCGCCACAACGGACAGGGCTTGGCGAAGGCGGGGAGTTCTCAGCACAAAAGCCCAAATAATTACAAATCCCCATTTCTTATTCCAAAGTTCAATTTAGCACTTCTGCCCCGCTTTCGCCAAGCCTATGTTGTATGCCGTTTTTATTCGTACTCAATTTTGTTTGTTATGTCTTGTTCAATTATTTTGTAAATTAAATTCCCACCCAAAAGCATATCATAATTTGAGAAATTTGAAGGGATTATATTTCTTAACAAATAAGTGATTTCAGGATTATAACTGTGATAAATTTTATTTTGATAAGTTATTTTCCAAGGTAAAGAAAAAATAGTTGAGCCATAATTAGAGATTTTTAATTCTTCGCTCTTACTATTATAAAAATTTATTTCAATATTGTTTTGTGTTTCAGAAAAAAAGTTTTTAGTGTATATATATTCAAAATCTATAGAGTTACAAACTTCTGTAATATTAGTTTGTGTATATTTTGACACTTCACTTGGTTTAATCATTCCTGTAAAATTACCACCCCAATTCTCTCTTTCATTAAATTCATCAAATTGAATTTTCAAATATCTTTCATAATCATCAAAATCTTTTTTATCGAACTTAAATTTATTTTTAAGTTGGTTTAATGATTTTATACTTTCCGATAAAATAATATGTTGAAAACTTAGAGGGTTAAAATCAGTCGTATTTTTTTTATAATTTTTTGAATTGAAAATATATTCATTATTTTTTAAATTGATTTCAGCACTCTCTATATTTTCTTTGTAAGTAACTATCATATGAACTCGTTTGTTGGGTTCATAGGTCTTTGATTGTATTGATATTCTTTTAATCTGATTATCAAAAAAAGGTTTTAGATTTGATACGTTTCCAATTTCAGGAAGTGAAAAAAAGGTAATGTTATTTTCTACATATTTTTCTATTAATTCAAGACTTAGATTTAAAATAAAATGTTTACCATCTCTGCTATGAATATCAATTATTTTTTTTTCTTTTTCAATTTCAAAGTTTAAAACAGGAACTTTAAATTCTTTCCAAGAAATTGGATTTAGTTTAGAATAGTAAATGTAATCATTTTGGCTAATTAAAATTAGTGAGTCAATAATTCTAATTTTATCAATTCTATTTCTTGCAGAGTTGGGCAAAATTTTAAATTTATTTTGGTCTATTGGTGTTGGAATTTGTTTTGTAGTTTTCCAATTGTCGGTAGTAATAGCCAAACCGTTTGAAAGTCCTCCTGCAATTCCATTGTTTTCATCAACCATATATATAGAAAAAACTCTGTTTACAGGATTGAAAGGCGGATTAAATTTAGTCCACGTTTCACCATAATTGTCAGAGTAATGTATAAAGTTGTCTGAGCCACCCATCCAAACCTTCCCATTTGAAAAATTAGTAGATATATAAATCCAAGCATTTCCGTCAAATTTTGTTACTTTCCAATTTTTCCCTCCATCAGTTGTTTTATAAACTATATTTGTGTTTTGTTCATATCGAGGAATATTAGAAGTTAAATCTTCAAGAAAACCTGCAATTAAAATTGTATCTTTATTAAATCGTATTATTTTATCAGGGCTATCATATTCAGTAAGTGAATGTTTTTTCTTTAAAAGTTCAATTACTTCTTCGTCAGTTTTTTGAGCAAATAAATTTGCTGTTAGGAAGATTAGTAATGTTGTTAATCGTATTGTTTTCATAAATGGCATACAACGACGAGCGGCTTCACGCAGTTCGCCTGTGGCGAATTGTGTGAAACCGATGTTGTGAGAAGTCCCTAAGGGCTTCTCACGGCATCGCCGTGAAGCCGCTCGTCGTTGTGGCGGAAGCCCGCAGGGATTTCGCCACAACGTTTAGATAAACGCAAATATAGAAAAAACAATCTTGTTTGTTCTTTTTATTGCGTTTATCCAGCTGATTTTGTACAACAAAACGAAACAGGTTCCGGTGTTGCGTTTATCTGCCAACCTCACTCTCCCAACTCTCCCGGCTTCTGAACCTTCGCATATCTACCCCCGCACAGGGGCGCACTCAGACACGCGAACGCGAGTGTATGAATGCGAGGGTTGTCCTGGTGAGGATTATCTTCATTTTAGCTTTTTAAAATGCCCAGGTATTCTATCCATGGCCCTACCTCAGTTTTGTATTGTTTTGCCATAACTCTCGATATTTGGGAAATATGCCCTAAATCATGAACCACCCAGGTTGATAAAAGCTCTTTTAAGGTAACTTCTCCTAATTCAGGGTGAATGCCTTTTTCTAATAATTTGGAATCGTCTATTTGCAAAGATTTTAGAACGTCCAGGTTTTTATTTCGCAGTTCTTTAAATTCTTTCAACAATTCTACTATTGGTCTTTCCTGGTTTTCATGCGCTTGTGCAAACCTGTCAAACGGGGTGAAGGTTTTGTTCTCTGAGTTTGATAAAATAATTTTTGTTCTTGGAATCCAATCGGTTTTCTCTCCATGAATTAAATGCCCAACAATTTCATACGGGCTCCAGGTATTTTGTCCTTCATTGCTTTTTTGCCATTCTTCCGGCAGGCCGCTTACTAATGATTCTATTACTAAGGGAGTCCTACTCAGTATTTCAATTGATTTGTTTATATTAAAGGTCATGGATATATTTTTTATGTATTATAATGGCAACAAAGAGCGGTTTCAGGCAGTTCGCCTGTGGCAAATAGAGTGAACCCACCCTGGTGAGAGGTTCTCAAGGGTTTCTCTCAACAGTAAGATACCTGCAAATATAGAAAAAATGCTATTGTTTTTATGGGTTTTCGCGCCTGCAGGAGCCGCACACCTGCTCCCGCGCAGGGGCGCCTGTATGCCCGCATGTGCGAGGGCGCAAAACTTACGTTAATGACCGGGCTGCCACTTTTGGGCAGGCGCTGCTATACCCAGAGGGCTGGCCGTTTGAATATCTTTTCTCAATTAAGGAAGTATTAGATTCTGTAGCAGATGGCATTTATATTCATCCCTGCACCAACAGATGCAAACAAAACTATATCCCCGGTTTTTAAAGAAAATCCCTCCAGTTGGTTTTTTCGAACCATATTAAAAAGAGTGGGAACTGTTGCTACAGAACTGTTGCCAAGTTTGTGAATATTCATGGGCAAAACAGTATCTGGTACCTCAGAGATGCCATACAACTTATACAAGGCTTTTATGATTGCTTCATCTAGTTTTTCATTTGCCTGGTGAATAAATATCATATTTACATCCTTGATTCCTAATCGTGCTTTTTCAAGACATTCTTTCATGGCAGCGGGAACGTGCTTTATGGCATATTCATATATCTTTCTGCCTTTCATTTTCAGATATCTCAGCCGGGGGTCAGAATGAGGAAAATTAGATTCTCCTAAGTATAAATAATATACTTCTTCTAAACAATGCGACTGTGTTGCGGCGCTTACTATTCCGCTTCCGTGGAGCTCATCTACTTCCTGGTATTCTACCACACAAGCTCCTGCGCCATCAGAATAAATCATGCTGTCTCTATCATAACTATCTATAACCCTGCTCAATGTTTCAGCGCCAATCACTAAGCATTTTTTTGCAAGCGTTGCTTTTAAAAACGCATCTGCCTGAATTAATCCCTGAATCCATCCGGGGCATCCAAACAATATGTCATAGGGTGTGCAATACGGATTTTTAATCTTGAGATTATGCTTTATCCGGGAAGAAACCGGGGGCACAGTATCTGTTTGATGGGTATGTTTAATTACATTTCCAAAGTTGTGCGCAACAATAATCTGGTCGAGTGTTTCTATATCTATTTTACTTTCTTCAATGGCTTCTCTTGCTGCAAATGTTCCGATATCGGAAGTATTTATTTCTGTGTGGGTATAACGCCTCTCTTCAATGCCGGTAATTTGTCTAAATTTTTCAACAACAACGGTAGGGTCTGTTTCTATCCTGGTTTTATTTTCGTCAAAGAAATCATGTACTGAAAAATCTCTGTTTGTTTTAATTATTTGAGGGATGTAGCTTCCGGTGCCTGTTATTACTGTTCTTTTCATACCGTTAGGTGGGTTTTTTTGAATTGGTTTTGTATTTTAGATAGCGTTTGGGCATAACAGCAGGCAACTTCCGGCAGTTCGCCTGTGGCGAATGAAGTGAAACCGCTCTGGTGAGAAGGTTCCGAAGGGCTTCTCACAACAGTTAGGCAATTGCAAATATAGAGAAAAAATACCGCAGGGTTTTTCCCGGCAGCCACCCGCTTACAAACATAGAAAAAACATCCTTGTTTCTGCCGACTTTCCTGTATGCGGGCACTCCTATATACCCTCGCCTGTATGCGCGCTAACATACGCGTAGGGCTTGCGGCAGCGAGGAGGTTATTTTGTGTTATAGACTTGTATCATTCTACCAAGGTCCATCTGGCACATCTCTCTCTTCTTTCCCATTAAGTTTTTCCATAGATACCTTTCCACTATCAGAAATTTTTGCCTCATGTATAACATTAAATGATTTTACCCCTTTACCAGGTACTTTATAGTCCCAGGGTATATTCCATTTAAAGTTTCCTGGGCCACCATTATCTACATCATCAAATTCATCTTTTGAAATTCCACCGGACTGAATATCATCATCAAGGTTTAACTTATTCTTTTCATCTAACGATTCCCAGTCACCTTCATCATGTTTAAATGTAGCCCACTTCTTGAAAGGCCCACTTGTCTCCGGAAGAGCTTCTCCTTCTCTGACCAACAATCCATTAAATGATACTGTATCTGGCAAATATTCTGTGTTTTCAGCTATAAAGCCCGCCCCCGCCATATCATCGGAATACCCTGAATTTTCAGAACTTACGTTTAGAAATTTACCTCCAGTTGGTTCAATTACTCCAATACTAAGTTTATCCTTCAGTTCATCGCCTTCGTCATCTCTTTTTACAGAGAACTCTACATTTCCGGCCGTACCATTTGCAGTGTATGTATCACCATTTAATTCTCCTGAACCCGATTCTTTTTTGTATAATGCCGTTCCTGTCCCTTCACCTTCTTTATCAGGTCCAGTAGCTGTAGAGGTGAGCGTTAAATCTTCTCCTAAACCAAGCTTATCAGAATCTCTGTTCGCCGGAGTGTTAACAAATGATTTATCAATTTTTAAAGTTTTTCTTTGAATGACATTATGTACACTTTTGCTATTTCCACTTCTTTGAGCTACGTTTTTTTCTTTTACGATGTGGCTATTATTCGCCATTTCCTGGATAGCTTTCAACTGCTTTACCTTATGGCTATTATTTGCCATTTCTTGCAGCTTTCGTTGCGCAACGGCTTTCGGCCGGTTATCCACCAGCTGAAAAGTTGGTTCAGCCCCCTCTTTTTTTTGCAAAGCAACATTTACCGCTGCCTGGCTTTTGTTTTCCGATGCTTTGCTTGCGTGTGTGTTCACGGTGTATTGTTGTCGGGTTTAAAATTGTCTGCTCCCCTGCTCTCCGAATTCTACCGGTTTTGGAGCCCCGCTCCCGCACAGGCACACTGCTTATGGCGGTGAAGGTTTAAAACAAAAGTACGTTAAATATCAACGGCAATTTGTATTACATTCTTTAATATTGGAGTGCCCGTTGGCGAATCATATCCATGGAAGGTTACAAGGTGTTTTTTATTGTCTTTTTTATCTTCATATACCTGCATTTTTATTTTTTCATTATAATGAAAATCATTTAGATAATGTATATTAGTCTGGGTTATTCTGAACGATTTTCCAAAAAGCTGATAAAGATAATCCGATAATAAAACCATAAATTTTGCCTGGCTCATATTTTGCTCGGGAGTCATGTATGAGAGGGGTACATTTTCTATAAGTTTAATTTTATCATTATTTTTCTCGCTGATATTTTGAACTTCTTTTCTTATTTGGGTGCGATTATTTTCGGCCGCATTCATTTTAGATAAAAAATCGTTAATTATCCTGCTTTTAAACTTACCCTCCATATCAATATGTTTAAGCGCATTAAACAGGTAGTCCGGGATTTTTGTATTTTTAGTATTCATGGGAACATAAAAAATATTTTGGCTTCCAATAACTTTTATAGAACCATTATCTCCTCTAAAAACACATAAAAGACCCCAGCTTTTTTTGGTAACATTGTAAACAAACATTTGGGCCTTTATATTCTCATGAAATATAAAATCATCATAAAATCTATAAAATCCACGGGTAGTTTTTAGAAAATAATTTACTGCGATTTCTTTATCAAAATTAGGCAATAGTTCACCCGAACGTTCGCGAACGATGCCAAACAACTCTGGAAAGTAGGCCGGGGCAACCATTCTATCTAAGTACATCATATTAAAGGTAGCTTTAAAATGACACTCGTAGCATTTAAAATACATTGGCAAGTACTTAACAAACGGGTGTAAGGCCTTGACTTTATTCGGATTAAATAATCTAAGATAGGTATGGTGCATTTGTAGTTTTTACTTTATAGAGTTGAAAAAATATGGCATGGCGGCAATAGCCTCTTTAAAAAGTAAAATCCTGCCTATACGGCCATCCCAGGTATAAAACGTCTATTAAATTGCTGCTACCGGCAAGCAGCTTTCCGGCGTTGCCGTGAGAGACTCTGTGGGATTTTTCACAAGAGCTATTTCTCTTTATTTGCCACAATATATAGATAAACGCAAATATAGCAAAAAAATATACACTCTATTATAATTGAGATTATTTTTCTATATTATATATAATAAAATGAAATATTATTTGCAATTATAATTATCTGCCCTGCATACAAAAGTTGTAGAAGACTATGCCCGGTTGCTAAATTCTATAGAGAAGATAAACCCCCGCCTTCTGAAATCACCGCCTCCCGGAGCTTCCTGGCTTCGCGGCTAAAACAAAAACACTCCCGCGCAGGCGCGCCTGTATATGCGGGGGCACGGGCGGGCGCAACGCTTGCGCTGGCAGGGTCGCGTAGTATTGCCGCTAATAGTTTCCGGCTTTCTTTGGTTTTCAATAGTCGTTTATTATTTTTTTTGTAGATAGTATTTCATTGAGTCTGATTATGAAATTTAAATCGTTTTTAAATGTCCCATGATTTTGATAGATACCTTCTAACGAACATAATTCTTCCATTTCTTGGTTGTACGTTTCAATTTTGTCTGCAAAGTGTAAGCTATTTTTTTGGATTCTCCCGCAAGAAAGAGCTGTATTGATTCTGTTGCTGCATCTACATTTATTTGCAGGATTATAAACCCCACAGTTACGATTCAAAAAATTACCTAATATTTTTCTAGCTTGTTCAAGGCGTTTTCTGAAATTTTCGGGTGTGGTTTCGCTAATTGCCGAACCCATTTTGCTATTCATTTTTAAGACGCTGCCTAAAATAAAAGCTAATCGCTGTTCTCTGTTTAAGCACTGCAACATAGCCAGGGTACAACTTACTTTCATCTCTTTTTCTAACAGCTCTTTGTCGGGTAAATTATATTCTAACGGGGCTTTATAAATTTGCAAGTCATTGGCATAAATATCAAATGAAGTGAGCACTGTTTCAATTTTAGTCTGCTTTTGATTAATGAGATAATTTGTTGCAACCCGATAAGCCCATGTCTGAAACTTACTTCTTCCGTTGAACTTGCTTAAATTGGTTACAATTTTTAAAAGTATTTCCTGGGTTGCATCTTCGGCATCCATTCTGCTCCACAAAAACCGAAGCGAAAGATTAAAAATTAACCCTTGAACGGAATGGACAAGTTGCTCCATGCTTTTTTTATCGCCCTCTAAACATTTTTTTATTAATTCCTGTTCGTTCATATTAAGTAAATGTATTGCAATAAAGGGATTACCGGATATGGCAACCCCTTACAAAATTTATGTTCTTAATTACCTATTCATTAAAAATTGAGCATTGGGATTGTCCTGTATCATAAGCCAGTTTCCGTCTGCTTGTTTTCTCAAAACTGCAATCGATAACCCACTTTGTTCCATCTTTGTTCCATCGGGTAAATGCCCCGTCATTTTCCAGGGCGCTATATGGGTGGCAATATCTCCCGAAATGTAAACCTCATGCCCTCTATATGTAAAAATTGGATTCATAGTTACAAATTGTGTAAATGCCATTCGTAAATTCTCCTTGCCTGTTACCGGTTTCTGTGGCTCAAACATCACAATTGCACCATCTTCATAAGTAGCTAACACACCATCAATATCTTTTTTTTCAAAAGCCGCCGTCATTTTTACAATCACATTGTAAACCTTTTGTTGTTCTTCGTTAAAATTTTGCTCCATTTTTTTGCCTATTTTTTGAATTGTTTGATTGTTTTTTGCCTTTTGAGGTGTTTGTGCATCGCTATTTGAAATAGTTCCAAATATCAGTGCGATTAGTAAAATACGTGTCTGTTGCATCGTTTTTTTGTTTTAATGTAGCCGATTCATTTCAGCTACACTACATTAGACAGGTAAAAATACAAACTGTGAATTTTTAGAGGTTTTATTTTTCGCAGAGCGTCTCCTATAACAAAAACCGCTCCCGTGCAGGGGAGCGCTTATATGCGTGCGGGCGCAAGCGCACGAGCGAAACGCTTGTGCCGGTGCGGGAAATCGTATCATGCAAAGCCGGGAGACTTTGCGGGGCGATGTAGGTAAGTTCTTTGGCTGGTTTTGGTTTTGCGCTGGCTGGTGCAACCAGCCAATGTGCCTGGCTACGAAGCGTTGGCAATTATTCTTGCTTTTTGTTTTTAATCTCTTGCTCCAGTTTTTTTAATTCCTCTAAATCTTCATTGTCTGCCTGAAGTGCTTCGTATTCTTTTCGCCTCTGGTCAAATTGAGAGTAAATTTTGCTTACCCGTTTTTCCATCTCAGCCTTACTTATCGAGCCAGCATTGGTTAATATTTTTTTGTCCTGAAAATCGAGGATCCTGTCAACATTCTCACGCCAAAAATCAATTGTAATATCCATCCGGTTTTTAGCTCTCAGCTCGGCGCTTTCAAGGAAGATAACAACCAATCGGTTTAGCGTATCTATTTCGTCGTGGGTCAGGTAGTTTTTTGCAATGAAAATATCTTGTTTCCGAACAATTGAACCTTTCCATGAGATTAAATTCATATTGGGTTTTTCAGCATTTGCCCGTGAAACAATTAACTCGGCAGCCGTTTGTCCTGTTACGGCATAATGAAGTTTGTTTTGTGTTTCGGCAAAGAACATTTGCGTTGATTTATCATCCGGGTCGTAATCGCTGCTAAGTGTAAACAAGTCCCTGATTTTTTGGTAAAAACGTTTTTCCGATGCCCGGATATCCCGTATCCGTTCCAACAATTCATCGAAATAGTCGGGTCTGCCATCTGGATTTTTTAAACGTTCATCATCTATCACAAACCCTTTTACCATATATTCTTTCAGGTTTTTATTTGCCCAAATCCTGAATTGTGTGCCACGCTTACTACGAACCCGAAAACCGATTGCCAAAATCATATCAAGCGAATAGAAAGTTACATTGTATTCCTTGCCATCAGCAGCAGTTATTAAGTAATCCTTAATAACTGAATATTGTTCTAACTCTCTGTCTTTCAGTATGTTTGATATATGCATGCTAATGTTTGGAACAGAGGTGGCAAAAAGTTCGGCAAGTTGATTTTGGTTCATCCAAATGTTGCCGTCTTTGGCATACAAGGCTACCGATGCTTTGCCGTCGGCAGTTTTATAAATGATTATATTTTGTTGATTGTTGTTCATTGTTCTTTTATATCAAGCAATAAAAATAGTCATTTTCACGGGGCGTAGAAAAAGAAACAGCTCTTTTGCAATTTTAGGTTGTGCTTCGGCCTATGCCAATTGCAAATGTGCTGTTTGTCCGTGGGCTTTTTTCATCTTTGAAGTAGATATTCGCTTGAAAAACTGCCTTTTACACGTGGCGTCTGAACGGCCAGGCGGATAAGGCGAGTTGCTTTTAGAGTTTACTCTACAAAGCAACGGAAAGCCTTTAGCCGCAATTCGCTTTACCCGCTTGTTACCAGATAGTGCCGAAGGCACGCAAAGCGAATTAGGCGTACTGCCTGGCCGTTAGCGAAAATAGCAAAAGTAAAGCCGTGAAACGGCGGTTTTGCGTGCCCTAGGCATTTTCGCTAATTTGTTGTTATGACAGATATACCCAAAACCTTTTGCTTAACTACCCGCTCCCCGAAGTCTCCCGACTTCGGAACTAAAACAAACCGGCTCCCGCGCAGGTGCGCGCCTATATGTGTGCGGGCGAGGGCATGAGCGCGCGGGTGAGGAGGGGAAAAAGTATCGCGCAAAGCCGGGAGACTTTGCGGAGCGAGGCGCGGGAGAGAGTACGAGCCAGAGGCTCACACCAGCGGGGGAGGTTTTGCCAGAATATTTAAATTTAAGATTATATTCTAATACATTATACCGAGTTACTCTTCTTCTTTATGTTCATTACTCAAAAGTTCTGCACTTTCTAGTAAGCGTATCATCTCCCCCCGGTAACCCTCTTCATCATTCCCTTTGGAATTTTTAGCTAACGTATAAGCAGAATCCCATGTGGTACTTCCTAAGTATTTTGAATTGCGTAAAAGCATTCCAAATTCGGCTATTGAGGCAGAAAAGCGAAAATCGTCGCTTGTAGTATCAAAAACTAAAGGAATATTTTTCACCGGTTGTTCGATTAGCTTACTTTTTCTTTTACCGGGGTCTTTATAACGGAGTTTAAGTGTAATTAAATCATTGCTTTGTAAAGCTTTATTAGTTAACTTCGGAGATTGATATTTTAATTCTTTTTTGGGATTTCTTTGATTATTAGCAGGTACAATTTCATACAGTGCGGTAACCGTATGCCCGGAACCTATTTCACCTGCATCTTTTTCATCATTTTCAAAATCTTCTTCATTTAACAGGCGATTCTCATACCCAACTAACCGGTATTCCGATACTTGAGCAGGGTTAAATTCCAATTGAAATTTCACATCTTTTGCAATGGTGTATAGTGTACCTCCAAATTCACTTACCAATACTTTTCTGGCTTCCAGTAAATTATCAATATATGCGTAGTTTCCATTTCCTTTATCGGCAATTATTTCCATTTTATCATCTTTATAATTCCCCATTCCAAACCCTAAAACCGATATTGCAATACCCTTTTCACGTTCTTTTTCTATGAGATGTTCCATTTCGGCATTACTGCTTTGCCCAACATTAAAGTCCCCATCGGTAGCCAGAATAATACGATTGTTTCCATCCTTCATATAATTTTCATTTGCGACTTTGTAGGCCAATTTTAAACCTTCTCCTCCGGCTGTTGATCCGCCGCCATTTAAACTCTCTAAAGCATCGGTAATAATTTTCTTTTCGCCACAACTTGTAGATGGAAGTACCAGGCCTGAGCTTCCCGCATATACAACAATGGCTACACGGTCTTTTGGTCTCAGATTCTCTAAAAGTAGTTTTAAAGATGATTTTAATAATGGTAGTTTATTGTAATCTGACATGGAACCTGATACATCTATGAGGAAAACGATGTTGGATGGCGGCAGGTTATCCATTGCAATTTTTTTGCCCTGTAAACCAATATGCAAAAGCAAGTTATTTTCATTCCATGGACAAGAAGATAATTCGGTAGTAATACTAAAAGGTGAATTATCTTTGGGCTCCGGATAATCATAGTTGAAGTAGTTAATCATTTCTTCAATTCGAACTGCATCAACGGGAGGTAAAGAGCCATTATTAATATGGCGTCGTATATTACTGTACGAAGCACCATCAACATCCACGGAAAATGTTGATAATGGATTTTTTGAGACATCTCTAAAATCATTTTCCTGAATAGTGGAATAGCTTTCATTATTTGATTGAATTGAAGTAACAGCATAGCCAAGTGCCTGATTTGCTCTTTTTATTCCCATTGCTGTAACAACAACACCCTCCAAAACTAAATCATCTTCTTCTAAAGTAACATTAACTATTTTTTTACCTTTTACATTAATTTCTTTGGTCTTTTGACCGAGATATGAGAACACTAAAATTTGATGTAGAGAATCTATTTCAATTTCATACCTCCCGTCAAAATCGGTTTGGGTTCCTTTGCTAGTGCCTTTTACAATAATATTTACTCCAGGCAGGGGCATATTAGCTGTATCATAAACAACTCCCGTTATCTTTTGACTATATACAGTATTTGCAATTATAACACTAAAGAATGTGATTACATAACAGATTTTTCTTGTTTTCATGAGAATAATTTTAAAATAAAACAATTATTTTTTTGTGGTGTTTATGCTTTATATGAACGCCAACCCGTTGATAAAGCAAATATATCAAAACCTTTTATGCAACACTCCGCCGCTGCTGAAAGTATTTTGATAAAGTTACCCCACCCCCCGAAGCCTCCCCACTTAGGAACAAAAACAAAAACCGCTCCCTCGCGGGCGCGCCTGTATGCGTGCGGGCGCACGAGCGCGACGCTCGCAAATACCACCCGAAAGGATTTATGCGGTAGCGGGGCTTTTCCTATATTGTCCAATTGTCATAAAATTAGTCGTCATGGTGTCGCTTGTGTGGCTACTGCTGCTTTTCGGATTTGTTCAGTAAATGGTTCTGTCCGGATGTTGTCCCGATGCAAGTTGTTTGCTGAAACTTGTAAAACAATTACAACAGCGTCTAAAAATTTTTGTCGGACTAAATTGTCGTTCCACAGCACAGCGGTAAGTGTATCACAATACCTACCCATCTCGTGTGAATTTGGTCGAGGCAAGGGAGTGTTGTTTGTCAATAGTCGGAATAAATAAAGTAAGTGATAACGAGCTGGTTTCAAAGCTGGCGGAATTACACCACTCCTAAATAAATACTCTAACTTATAGTGAGCATATGCGGAAACATAATACATTTCAAGACGGTGTTCTTTATGGAAAATATCACTTCCTACTGACCTCAGAAGTGCTTTGTAATTACGTGTTGTTCTATGTGGGAAGCCTAAAAACATTGAAGCGTAAGCCCGAACAAGAGTTGTCATATTAATAACTCTAACCTTTTCTACACCTTCCTCTGAACTAAATTGCCTTGACCGTCTTTCGTAAAATAATTTTTTAACTCCATCAAATGTTGGGAAGTAATTCTCTAATTTTTTAGGAAAGTCTGATAAAGCAAAAAGTTGTTCCTCCGTAACTTCTGTTTGCCTGTTCGTAGCTTTGATTATCGAATTTTTAATTTCAGCATTGTCTGTGGCAATTAATCTAACCGGGATAAGAACCTCTGGAGTAAGATGTTGCCTGCATTCATGGATAACGTAACTTGTTTGGCATCCATTCACAATTTGATAATCCTCAACAACAAACTTATTTCCTGTCGGGATAATTCGCTTGGCAATAATTGTAACTCCATTATTAAGCAAGGGGAAATATATTTTTTGGGGTACACTTTCAAGAGTGTCTTTTATCTCTTTGTTTACCGGGTTCCACTCTTGCCAATGACGAACGTTATCATAGAATATTGAGGTAATTACTTCCTCGTTAGTGTTTTCAATTAACTTTAAATACTCGGTTGAACTTAGTAATCCTAAATACGCTTGCTCAATGCCAGGCAAGTCAGGTAATACCGTTCTTTCAGAAAAGTTTATTTCAGTTGAAATTGCATTTTTTGTTTCACGAAAAAGTGCCTGAATTTTTTCTGCATCAACAAATTCAAAATCTACTTTACGAAACAATGTAAGGTTTTGTAAGTCAGAGATTACCGTTGCTCTTCTTGCAGCTAAATTAGTGTCACCAGTCCATTTGCCTGTTGTAGAATAATACAAATAGCATTGTGGATTTCCTTTTTTGAACTTACCACTACGAGAAAAAATTTCATTTACAATTCTACATTTTAACTTGATTTCATCATTCTGTGGTAATGCAGGTGTTGTAGAAACAAAATCCGTAACTCCATAACTAAATTGTCCAATTTTTGAAGTGTCAAAACTACTTGACCTTTCTGCTTGGTTGAATATGAAAGTCGCATCAATGTAGCCGTTTGTGTTAGCTAAATCCTCAATTTCGTCTGGGTCAGTAACTAAACAGCCGTTGACAATGATTGAAACACTGTCAATGCCACAGTCACCACCAGCACCCACATGGATGTCGTCAGAAGAAAAACTTTCTGTATAGTGTCGTGATGTAACTAAGTAACCTGTGAAGTGTTCAAACGCGGTTTCTTCCGATAAACTATCAAGTCCCTCTTGAGCAACAAATTCGTCTAAAAGTGATTTCGTTATTCTGTCCATATGTTAGTTGAGATTTATTTTTTCGTTCGTTTTTTGCAATTAGTTATGAAGTTCGCACTGTCCCCGAAAATGGCCGGTAACGGCCAAGCGGATAAGGCGAGTTGGTTGTAGCGCTTGCTCTACGAAGCAACAGAAAGCCTTTAGCCGCAATTCGCTTTATCCGCTTGTTAACGGATAGTGCCCTAGGCATTTTCGTTAACTTGTTTATAAGGCAAATATAAAAAAATACCATTGCTTTCACCAGCCTTCCCGTGTGCGGGCGCCGCGTACCCGCGCACCCACTCCCGCGCGCCCGTACGCGAGGCATTCCCTGTCGGGCGCCGCAGCCCCGCCCCTACTTTTTCAACCCGTTGAACATCCTATCGGTTAAAATCACAATTCGTTAAAAACCAACCCCTTACACCCCAATCTTCCCCATTGACTTTAGCGATACCTCTCTAAAAAACAGCGCCGCCCCAAAAGAACCCCCTATTTTCGCCCCATCAGAAAAACCATGGAAGAAAACAAAACCTACACCCTCACCGTCTATGCCGAAAACAACGTGGGGCTGCTCAACCGCCTATCCGGTATTTTCCTCCGGCGGCACATCAACATAGAAAGCCTCACCGCCTCCCGCAGCGAGATAAAAGACATCCATAAATTCGTCATCGTGGTACACACCACCGAAACCTGGGTAAAACGCATCCTCGGGCAAATAGAAAAGCAGGTAGAAGTCATCAAAGCCTTCTACCACACCGACGAAGAAATTATCTACCAGGAATCCGCCCTCTTTAAAATAGCCTCCCACCTGCTGTTCGACGAGCGTCCGATTCAAAACATCATCAAAGACAGCCATTCCCAGATTGTAACCGTATCCCGCGAGTTCTTCGTCATCGCTAAAACCGGCAGGCGGCACGAAATAGAACACCTCTACCAGCAGTTAGAACCCTACGGCATTATGCAATTTGTGCGTTCCGGCAGAATTTCCGTTTCCAAAGCCCGCATGAACATATCCGCCCTGTTAGAAGCCTTTAAACCCTGAACCCGGGAACATTCAGAATGTTAAATACATATAAAAATTAAAACCTACTAAAACATGGCAAATTACTTCAACACCCTCTCCTTCCGCGAAAAAATACAGCAATTAGGCGTTTGCGAATTTATGGACCCCTCCGATTTCGACGCCGGTGTCCAGGCGCTCCAGGGCAAAAAAATCGTCATCGTAGGCTGCGGCGCCCAGGGGCTCAACCAAGGGCTCAACATGCGCGACAGCGGCTTACACATTTCCTACGCCCTGCGCGAAGACGCCATTAGCCAGCAGCGCCCCTCCTACAAAAACGCCACAGAAAACGGCTTTACCGTGGGCACCTACCGCCACCTTATCCCCACCGCCGACCTGGTGTGCAACCTCACCCCCGATAAGCAGCACACCGCCGTTATCACCGCCATTATGCCCCTCATGAAACCCGGCGCCGTCTTGTCTTACTCCCACGGCTTCAACATCGTAGAAGAAGGCATGCAAATTCGCCCCGATATCACCGTCATTATGGTAGCCCCCAAATGCCCCGGCTCCGAAGTGCGCGAAGAATACAAACGCGGCTTCGGCGTGCCCACCCTCATTGCCGTGCATCCCGAAAACGACCCGCAAGCCATAGGCCTGGAATGGGCAAAAGCATACGCAGCCGCCTTAGGCAGCCACAAAGCCGGCGTACTCCGCTCTTCTTTTGTAGCCGAAGTAAAATCTGATTTAATGGGCGAACAAACCATTTTGTGCGGGCTCCTGCAAACCGGTTCTCTTTTGTGTTTTGATAAAATGGTAGAAAAAGGCATTGCGCCCGCTTATGCCGCGCGCCTGGTGCAATATGGCTGGGAAGTGATTACCGAAGCCCTGAAACACGGCGGCATTACCAACATGATGGACAGGCTCTCTAACCCCGCCAAAATAGAAGCTTTCCGGTTAGCGGAAGAACTCAAGGACATCATGCGCCCACTGTTCCAAAAACATATAGACGACATTATGAGCGGGCAATTTTCCCAAACTATGATGGCCGATTGGGCGAAGGATGATGTGCAACTGCTTAGCTGGCGAAAAGCCACCGGCGAAACCGCTTTTGAAAAGACCGAAGCCGGCGCCCCCCTCCCGGAACAAACCTATTTTGATAACGGGTTGCTAATGGTAGCTTTTGTAAAAGCTGGCGTAGAATTGGCGTTTGAAGTGATGACGGAAGCCGGCATCATGGAAGAATCTGCCTATTACGAGTCGCTGCACGAAACCCCCCTCATTGCCAACACCATCGCCCGCAAAAAATTATTTGAAATGAACCGCATTATCTCCGACACGGCGGAGTATGGCTGCTACCTGTTTGACCATGCGTGCCGACCCTTGTTAGCCAATTTTATGCAGAAAATAGATACCCACGTCATTGGCAAACCCTTCGCCGCCGATAACGGGGTGGACAACGCTGAACTCATTGCCGTGAACGATGCCATTCGCAACCATCCCATCGAAGAAGTAGGCGCCTGGCTGCGGGCTTCCATGACGGCAATGAAAAAAATTGTTTAATGGCGCTTCAGAAATATCCCGCCAGGATTTTCGTATTTTTCTGAGCTCCAGTATCCATACTCACTACCCAACACTAAAAAAAAACCATGATACCAGAACCTTTCCAAATAACAGAACCCATACACCAGCATACCTATTTAGTCAATGGCGAATTAAAACCCTGGCAAGGCGAGTTTATAGACGTTTATTCTACCATCTCTTCTACCCCCGTATATGCCCCCACACACTTAGGCGCCATCCCGCGCATGGGCGAAGCGGCAGCGCTGGAAGCCCTCGAGGCAGCCTGCAACGCCTATAAAAAAGGACAAGGCGCCTGGCCTACCATGAAGGTAGCAGACCGCATTGCCTGCATGGAAAAGTTTGTACGGCAGATGAAAACCAAACGAGATGAGGTGGTGAAACTGCTGCTGTGGGAAATAGGGAAAACCCTTCCCGATTCTGAAAAAGAATTCGACCGCACGGTGGAATATATTTACGATACTATTGAAGAGTACAAACAGTTAGACCGCAACAGCGCCAAATTCCTCAAGCGAGACGATGTGTATGCCCACATTCGCCGGGGCCCCCTGGGTGTGGTGCTGTGCTTGGGCCCTTATAACTATCCCCTCAACGAAACTTTTGCGCTGCTCATCCCTGCACTCATTATGGGAAACACCGCTATCCTGAAACCCGCCAAGCACGGCGTGCTCCTCCTCTCTCCCCTGTTAGAAGCCTTTTGCAACAGCTTTCCCAAAGGCGTCATCAACATTATTTATGGTAAAGGCAGGGAAGTGGCGGCGCCTCTTATGAAATCGGGGAAAATAGATGTGTTGGCGCTCATTGGCAACAGCCGCTCGGCAGTGGCGCTGCAAGACCAGCACCCCAACAAAAACCGGCTGCGGCTGGTGCTGGGCTTAGAGGCGAAAAATCCTGCCATTATCTTGCCCGATGCCGATTTGGAGTTAGTCATAGATGAATGCCTGCTCGGCGCCTTGTCTTTTAACGGGCAGCGGTGCACCGCCCTGAAAATTATTTACGTGCACGAAGCCATCCGGGAAAAATTCAACAGGCGTTTCGCCGCCCGGGTAGGTGCCTTGCCGTTTGGCAATCCCTGGGAAGAAGAGGTGAAGCTAACCCCCCTGCCAGAGCCGGGAAAACCTGCCTACATACGGGAACTCATAGACGATGCAATAGAAAAGGGCGCCGGCATATTGAACGAAAGAGGAGGCGAAATGACCGAAAATTATATTTTCCCGGCGGTGCTATACCCGGTAACGCCCCAAATGCGGGTCTATCAGGAAGAACAATTTGGGCCGGTTGTCCCCGTAAAACCGTTCCGCGACATCTATCGGCTGCTGGATGAAATAGCCGATTCTAACTACGGACAGCAGGTGAGCCTTTTCGGGAACGATGTGTATGAGCTTTCGCCCCTCATTGATGCGTTGACGAACTTGGTGTGCCGCGTGAACCTGAACAGCGCCTGCCAGCGAGGGCCCGATGTGTTTCCCTTTACCGGGCGCAAAGACTCGGCAGTGGGTACGCTGAGCGTGCACGATGCGCTGCGCTCGTTTTCCATCCGCACTTTTGTGGCTTCCAAAGACAATGCACACAACAACCAGATTTTGAAAAAGTTGCTGGAAACTCGTACCTCTAACTTTATCAGCACCGATTATATTTTGTAAGTAGGTATAAAAAACGCAGTGGGCTTCTCATTTTATACAAAGAGCCTTTCTTTTCGCTCTCCAGGTTTCCTCAATATATTTTGCAAGCGCCTAAAACCAGCGAGGAGCCAGGTTTTTCTTAAAAATTGCGGTTTTTCGCGCGCAAGCGTGCGTATAGGGGCGGGCGCGGGCGATGTTTTTCAGGCATTGTTCAGGTTCCGGTGAAACGGGCTGCTCGTTTTTCGAGGAACGCAGTGGTGCCTTCCTTAAAATCGGCTGTGCCAAAGCATTCGCCAAAGATGCGGATTTCTGCCTGGTAGCCATTTTCTGCCTCCCAGAAACCGGCGTTTACCGCTTTTATAGCCTGGGCGATGGCGATGGGTGAGTTGTTGGCGATTTTTTCGGCGATTTTTTTGCAAAATGGCAGCAATTCTTCCTGGGCAACGCTGTGATTAATCAACCCGGAAGCCAGTGCCTGCTCAATACCCACCATTCCCCCGGTCATAATCATCTCCAGCGCCCTGCCTTTTCCTACCAGCCGGGGCAATCGCTGGGTGCCTCCATAGCCGGGAATAAGCCCCAGGGATACTTCGGGAAGCCCCATCCGGGCATTATCAGAAGCTACCCGGAAATGACAGGCCATAGCCAATTCTAGTCCGCCTCCCAGGGCAAAGCCATTGATAGCGGCGATAACGGGTATGGGAAAATTCTCTATAAAATTAAATACCAGCGCTTGCCCCTGGGCGGCTAAGGCAGCACCTTCCGCTACTGAATAGTGGGCGAATTCTGCAATGTCTGCCCCGGCGATAAAGGCTTTTTCCCCGCTCCCGGTAATAATCACGGCTCGTATCTTCCTTCCTGCCTGTAGGGTTTGCAGGGCGGCGTGCAGTTCCTGGAGGGTGGCGCGGTTGAGGGCGTTTAGTTTTTTGGGACGATTGATTGTTATAAGGGCTATACTCCCTTCATACTCAATAAGGATGTTTTCGTACTGCATGGTTAATTTTCTTTTGGAAATGTTACTGTAAAGATAGTTCCTTCTCCCGGTTGAGAGGTAAAGGTAATGCTCCCGTTATAGGTTTCTACTATATTTTTTACCATTCCCAGGCCAAGCCCCATTCCGCTGGTTTTGGTAGTGAATTTGGGTTCGAATATTTTTTCCTTGTTTTCTTCAGAAATACCTATCCCGTTATCTGCCACCGTTATTTTTACAAAGCCATCTTCAGAAGAAATGGTTACCAGTATCTTTGGCTCTCTGCCTGCGGGGATAGATTGAATGGCGTTTTTAACAAGGTTGGTAACTACGCGTATGAGCTGCGCCCTGTCTAACCGGGCGGTAATGTCTGTTTCCCGGGCTACAAACGCAATATATTCTTCATTAAAAATATCCAGCGCCAGTTTCACCACCTGCACCACGTTTAGGGTTTCGTTTTGCTGGGCGGGCATATTGGCAAAATTAGAAAAAGCGGCGGCAATGTTGCTCATGGTATCTATCTGCTGGATAAGGGTTTTGGCAAACTCATCTATTTTCCTGCGAATGTCGGGGTCATTGGGGTTAAATTTTCGTTGGAAACTTTGCACGCTCAGGCGCATGGGGGTAAGAGGGTTTTTTATTTCGTGGGCCACTTGTTTCGCCATTTCGCGCCAGGCTTGTTCGCGTTCGCTCTTGGCCAGCTTCAGGGCGCTTTCTTCTAACTCATCTACCATATTATTGTAGGCGGTTACGAGGTTGTATATTTCTTCGCTGGCTTTTTCTAAGATAATTTTTTCGTTTTTCCTGCTTAAATGGGTTTGGTGAAGTTTATTGCTGATGGTTTCTAAGGAGCGGGTAATATATTTAGAAACGAAATAAGCCATGGTAATAGCTGCTAATAGCATAACGAGGTACACCATGGCTAACCGAAAGAGAAATTCGCGCAGTTCCATCTCGTTGAGCGAATCGTCTTCAAAATAGGGAATGGTGAGGATGCCTATGGGTTTAAATTTACTGTCTGTAATATAGGTATAAGAAGATTGAAAATGGTCGCCGGCGGCTATTTTCTTTTCTATAAAGCGTTTCTCGAGGCTCAGGGAAAGGGCTTCCAGTACTTTGGGGGGG
>CAYLNL010000012.1:0-82728 GCA_964385175.1 uncultured Flavobacteriaceae bacterium
TCTTCAAGGGTAGCTTCGTTTTGGCAACCGGTGAAGATTATAACTGAAAGGATGAGAAGACTCCGGGATAAACGGGAGAATTTATTTGAAACCATAAGAGGTAATGTGGCATAAATTAAATAACAGCGACAAAAATAGCAGGTGGCTGTGGGCAGGGGGTATGGGTTTTCCGTAATTTTTTGGGAATTTTAAACTACAGGCTTCCTGCTGGTACAGCGGGCTATATTTTTTTACAAACTGGTATTTCTACACATAGAGTATTTCTGCTTCCTTGGGCGCGAATATTTTTTCAATGCCTGTTTCATTGCAAACCCGTAGCTTTCCCTCTACCGTAATTCCTGTTAAAATCCCTTCAAAATAAGTTGTTTCGCCAGTTTTGCAGCGCAACGGCTTACCCTTCCCATATAAACGGGCTTCGTATGCCTGTGCCAGGGAGGCGTATTTTCCTTCCGCAAGCTCTTCCATGCGGTAGCGCAGTATTTCCAGAACGGCGTGTAACAATTCGCCTGTATGAAAGTCTCTGCCAGTGAGTTGTTTCAGGGATGTAGCTTGCACCAAACCCGGAAAATTTTCCTGGTGTACGTTTATGCCTATTCCTATAATAGAGGTAGCTACGTTGCCGTTGCGTATAGTGTTTTCTGCCAGGATGCCGCATAATTTGCACCCGTTACTCATTACATCGTTCGGCCATTTAATAGCTATGCTGGGGATGCGATAATTGTCTAAAATTTCATACACTACCAGCGAAGCTGCTATATTTATATAGAATTGCCGAGAAATGGGGAGTAGCGGGAAGATTTTGTAAACGCTGAAAAGGAGATTCTTCCCATCTTCGGAAACCCAGCGATTGCCCATTTGTCCCCTCCCTTCTGTCTGGTAGCAGGCGGTAACCACTGTATAATCTTGCACTACGCCTTGCTGAACCAGCTGTTTTAGAAAGGAATTGGTGGAACTTACGGTATTTTTTCTAATAATCTTCATTCTATATATAATATATAATGCAAGGTTATGTTAAAAGAAACATTCATGCAAGCTAAAAAGTAATACCTTTGCACAAAATTCGTATAATTTGATGATACAATCTGCTGCTTCAACCGATGAACTTCTTTCGTGTATTATAAAAGGAATGGAGGAGGTGAAGGCAAAAGAGCTTATGATATTAGATTTGAGGGCTATTGAGAATACTGTTTGCGATTATTTTATTCTTTGCACAGGAACCTCTAATACGCATGTGCAGGCAATAGTAAACTCTATTCAAAAAATAACCAGCCGCGAAGGGAGGGCGAAACCGTGGCACGTGGAGGGGTATGAGCAGGCAGAATGGGTTTTGATGGATTACCTCCAGGTTGTGGTGCATGTTTTTCAGAAACGGATACGAACTTTTTACGATTTGGAAAATCTCTGGGGAGACGCTCAGGTAACTACCCCGGCGGCTACTTATTAACAACAAAAATATGGCAAAAAACGAAGAACCGAATTATAGTCGGAGACCCAGGTTTAGCATGTATTGGGTGTACGCAATTATTCTTTTAATTTTTTTATCGTTTAACTTTTTCTCCGGAGGGTTTCTCAGCCAGGTGGCGGCTACTACGCCGGCCGAGTTCCAGGAGTTTCTGCGCAATGGCGATGTAGCTAAGGTGCTTATTGTGAACAAGCGGGAAGCCAAGGTGTATTTAACCCCCGAGGCAATGGAAAAAGAGGTTCATAAAAAAGCGGTGAAACCCTCTTTGTTAGCAAGAGGTTCTGAGTCGCCCCAGTATAAATTTGAGTTTGGGGACTTGCAAAATTTTGAAAATACCATCAATGAAATAAAACAAAATAATAATTTAGATACTATTGTAGATTATAAAACAGAGCAAAATATTATAGGCGATATTTTTCTTACCCTATTGCCCTTTATACTTCTCATTGTTATTTGGATATTTATAATGCGCCGCATGTCTGCCGGCGCTCCCGGCGGGGGAGGGGGGCAGCTTTTTAATATCGGCAAATCAAAAGCCCAGCTGTTTGATGAGAAACGCAACATCCGCATTTCTTTTAAAGATGTGGCGGGTTTGGAAAGCGCCAAAGAAGAAATTCAGGAAATTGTAGAGTTTCTGAAAAACCCGGAAAAATTTACCTCATTGGGCGGTAAAATTCCAAAGGGCGCTTTGCTGGTAGGTCCTCCCGGAACCGGGAAAACATTGCTGGCAAAAGCTGTTGCGGGAGAGGCTAAGGTGCCATTTTTCTCGCTCTCGGGCTCAGATTTTGTAGAGATGTTTGTGGGCGTGGGTGCCTCGCGGGTGCGCGATCTTTTTAAGCAGGCAAAAGACAAGGCACCGTCTATTATTTTTATAGATGAGATAGATGCTATTGGAAGGTCGCGTGGCAGAAGCAGTTTCACCGGGGCTAATGATGAGCGTGAAAATACGCTCAACCAGCTTCTCACAGAAATGGATGGTTTTGGTACTAACACCAATGTTATTGTACTGGCTGCTACCAACCGTGCCGATATATTGGATAAAGCGCTTATGCGTGCCGGGCGCTTTGACCGGCTTATCTATGTAGATTTGCCCGATTTGAGGGAGCGAAAGCAGATTTTTGAAGTGCATTTGAAACCGATTAAAACCTCTGAGACCTTAGACTTAGATTTTCTGGCGAAACAAACACCGGGCTTTTCCGGGGCCGATATAGCTAACGTTTGTAACGAGGCAGCCCTCATTGCTGCCCGAAAGGGTAAAAAGGCGGTAGATAAGGAAGATTTTCTAGATGCGGTTGACCGTATTGTAGGCGGATTAGAAAAGAAAAATAAAATTATTACCGCCGAAGAGAAAAAAACTATTGCCTATCACGAGGCAGGCCATGCTACGGTTAGCTGGATGTTGGAGCACGCTGCCCCACTGGTAAAGGTAACCATTGTTCCCCGTGGACAATCGCTCGGCGCCGCCTGGTATTTGCCCGAAGAGCGTTTTATTGTAACCCCCGAGCAAATGTTAGATGAAATGTGCGCTACACTGGGTGGGAGAGCGGCCGAGAAGGTGATTTTTGGAACGGTTTCTACAGGTGCGCTCAGCGACCTGGAAAAAATAACTAAACAAGCGCGGGCAATGGTGCTTATCTATGGGTTGAATGATAAAATAGGTAACCTCACGTATTATGACTCTTCTGGGCAAGGCGATTTTAATTTTAGTAAGCCTTACAGCGAGGAAACCGCCCAGGTAATAGACCACGAAATTTCTGCCATGATAGAAACGCAATACCAGCGAGCGTTACAAATATTAGAAACCAATAAAGATAAACTTACTGAACTGGCTACGCGCCTGTTGGAAAAAGAGGTGATTTTTAAGGATGATTTGGAACTTATTTTTGGTAAGCGGCCTTTTCAGGAAAGAGAAACTGAAAAAAATGCCTGAGAAGCAATGAAAGAGAATAGTAGCTAAAACCGTGCGGGTTATATGCAGAGAAAATGGATGGATTTTTTAGCTGAATATAAAATTATATCTATCTTTAGCTCGTAAAATATATAGAAGCGCGATGGGCTTTATACAGAAGTTTTTTAAAAATAAAAAAGAAGAGGCTGAAACAGAAGCAAAACAACCTGATTATAGTGCTGGAAGACTCATCCCGGCTGATGAAAAATTTACTCTGAATTTTAAAAAGAACGGAGGTAAGTTTTTGTATTGCGAAACGTTAGATGAAGTATATGCCCATTTCGCCAATATTCTTTCTGAAAACCAGTGGGAAGGCGTTAAAATGCTCTGCTATAACCCGGCGCTCTCTAAAAAATTCCATCACCCTGAAATAGCTTATACCCATAGTATTGACGGAGGGGTTTCTTCTTTCCTTACTACTTGCGAATATTTAATAGCTGATATGGGCGCTATTTTGGTAAGCTCTAACCAGATAAGGGAAAAAAATCTTCGGGACCTGCCTGATAATTTTGTGGTCTTTGCCACCACCAGCCAACTTGTAGAAACTATTGGCGAGGGCTTGCGGGGTATTAAACAAGCCTACCAGGGAAATATTCCCAGTAACATTACCACCCTGAAGCATTTTGAAATGACGGCAGAAAAAGATTTCCTGAGCTATGGAAGCAGTTCAAAAAATGTATATTTGCTACTGCTTGAAGATCTATAAACCTGCAAGATGAGAGAATTTTTAAAACGTTCTATCACCGGACTTTTGTATGTTCTTATTCTTCTCTCGGCAATATTTTTAAGCCATGAAGCATTTACATTTCTCTTCCTTATTTTTGGAATTACGTGCCTGTATGAGTTTAAAAAATTAATAAAACTCAGGGGATATTATATATTCATAGCTTTTTTAGGACTTTGGTGGGTTTTTAGCTACCTGCTTCAGAACGAAACAGAAACTATTGCATTTCATTATACCTTGCTAATTCTATGTCTTACAGTGAATATTTTTTTGGCGAGAGAACTCTTTATCCCCCCAGGCAACACCTATCATTATTTCTTAAAGTTTATAGTGAGTCTTTTTTACATATCGGGGGGCTGCATTTTTTTAACTTTGCTTCCCTATTATTCGGGAACTTTTTCCAAATCGCTCATTACCGGGATTTTTATACTTTCATGGACCAATGATTCCTTTGCATATCTAACGGGTAAATGGCTGGGTAAAAGAAAGCTTTGCGAGCGCATCTCCCCCCGGAAAACCATAGAAGGCAGTATAGGAGGTATTTTGTTTTCACTTCTTTCTGCCTATTTTGTGGCTCAGTACGATGAGGTTTTAACTCTCTTCCAGTGGATGGCGCTGGCTCTTGTAGCCTCTGTAGCCGGGATATTGGGAGACCTGGTAGAATCTAAGTTTAAAAGAATGGCAGGCGTAAAAGATAGTGGCGCTATTTTGCCAGGGCATGGGGGGCTTTTAGATCGCCTGGATAGTTTACTGTATGCCGCACCTTTTCTATATTCAACTCTTCAACTCATAAATTATGTTTCATAAAGAAGGGCATACCATTATTATAGCCGCTCTGTTAACCGCCAGTGCTATTTCATTAGCTCTTCACTTTTCTCCCCTCATTTGGTGGATTAAAATGCCTCTTCAACTTCTTGTCTTGGTTTTGTTGGCAGGAATACTATTTTTTTTCAGAAACCCGAAACGAACTTTTATAATAGATGATTCTTGCGTGCGGGCGCCCGCAGACGGGAAGATAGTAATTATAAAAGAAGTATTTGAAAGTGAATATTATAAAGACAACCGGCTATTGGTATCTATCTTTATGTCGCCTCTTAACCTTCACGTAACCCGCTATCCTATTAGTGGCAGGGTGGTTTACAGCAAATACCATCCCGGGCGTTACCTGGTAGCGTGGCACCCCAAATCGTCTGAGAAAAATGAGCGTACCACCATTGTATTGGAAAATGAAGTATATGGAAGAGTACTCTATCGCCAAATCGCCGGGGCGGTTGCCAGGCGAATTGTAAACTATGCGCAGGAAGATGCCCGGGTAGTGCAGGGTGCGGATGCCGGGTTTATAAAATTTGGGTCCCGGATTGACATATATTTACCGCTTACCGCCTCTGTGAAAGTAACCTTGCACCAACGGGTGAGAGGTGGGATTGATACTATCGCTCAATTAACAACGCTATGAATATACCCCAGCTCGAAACGGCATTTAAACAGGCCGTAGAAAAAATAAACCATTACAGTGACCCGCTTCCTGCCGATTTGCTCTTGCGCCTTTATGCGTATTATAAGATAGCTACTAAAAACGATTCTCCGCCAAATAGCCGCCACCCGCTTATTAACGCTTTTAAAACCAATGCCCTCTTTCAAGCCCGTAATGTAACAGAAGAAGAGGCGAAAAGTCAGTACATTAAGTTGGTAAACGACTATTTTAAGAAGATTTAGTATAATAGTAGTTGTTTTTTAACATATATAAAACTATAATTATTTCCTGCTCTTTTACCGGAAATAGCTGGCAACAAAGCATTTTTCCTCATTCTTTGCATAGTTTTTCCTGCTCTTAATCTTACGCCGATAATTAGTAAACATAAAAAATAGTTAAATTTTTTTTATTTTTGCACCATAAACCCTTGCCTATGTAAATCTATCACTTCTTTCTAAAACGGGGCAAACAACCCGTACCTTCTACCTGGACAGATACGAGTAGAAAAAAGTTTGCAATAAAAAACAACCCTTTTAATATAAAACGAACCTATGAAAACTCTAAAAAATTTAGCTGTCGTAGCTTTTTTAGTACTGATAGCAGCAACATCTTGTAAGAAAAAAACCTCTGGGCAAAAAAGCGCAACTCCCCAGGTTGCGCAGCAACATCCTAAAAAAGATACTCTTATAATCGCCCGGCCAGCCAGAACGGCAAAACCTATTATAATTGTGTACTCGCCTGTAGTTTTAAGCGATACCCTTACTCTTTCCCTAACCTATATAGAAGATGATGGAGACACTACCCGTACAAAACAATCAGCTAAAAAAGCGTATGCCAAAATAAATTTTCAACGTGATTTGCCTTATAAAAAAGCATACGAATTGTTAGCACCCATACTTAGAAAGGCAAATGGTAATACTTCACTTTCTTCTTTACAATATATAGATATAGAAAATTTTGCTGCCTCGGGTGATATCGCTATAGCGGTGAGCAACGATCTTTTACAAAAAGCCAAAGGCGCCAGAATGGCTCTTTTCAATCATAGATACGCCGCTGAGTTATTGTTAGATACCCGTCTTACAGTTGATTTGAATAAGCAATTAAAACCATACGCCCTTCAGGTAGCTAATTATGAGGTAAAAGAGATTGGCTTTATAAAAAAGGATATCTTTACCAATAAACGTAAATTAGATACTCCGCCCGAAGAAATCCCTGACCAGCTATGGGATGCCTCTCTTCATATAAAACTCCGGAAAATTAATGACAATAAAACCCAGTAATAAATACAGGAACCAGGTTTTTTAAAATATAAGATATAACAAAAAGCCTGAAAAAACGTTTATACTTTTAAACAGCTTGTCTAATGAGTTCTTATAAAAATTATAACTAATTGATATAGATATATTTATATTATAAATAAATATTGAGACAGGAAATATGGGATAAATAATTAACATAGCTGTTGGTAAAAATGTTGATAAAGTGTTGATAAATGTAAAAAAATGTTTACATTTACACCCAGAATTTAGTTTAATTTGTGTTTAGAAAAGTGGATATGGCTTGTGAATAATTTTGTGAACAAAGGAATTATCATGTATCATACACTTTTCCTTTTCAGGTAAAAAAAAATTGAGTGTGAAAATTAGTATTAATTAAAAAAAATGGCTATGAAAAAGTCTAGACTCCTTATTTTAGCGCTGCTCTCCATTGGCTACGCAACCGCCCAGGTGAACGTTCCGGATGATGCCTTTGAGCAATATCTGCACAATATAGGGTATGGCTTCGGAACTCCTAATGATAATATGGTATCTGCTAACGTTGCAAATATTATTTCGTTGAATATTTCGGGTCAGGGGATTTCTGACTTAGAAGGTATTCAACATTTTACCTCGTTAGAAGAACTCAATTGTAGCAACAACAACCTTACCTCGGTATTGTTTAACCAACTACCTCAAAATTTAGAGGTTTTAGATTTTTCTAACAACCAGGTAGCAGGCGTTTTTTCAATCTTGGCTACTAACTCAAGACCCATCCGAGAATTTCGCTGCGCCGGCAATTCCATTACTTCTATCAACGCCAGCAGACTGGGAGGGCTATTACAGATTTTGGATTGTACGGGGAACGATTTGACTACGTTAACTCTTAACAACCCGGCGCTCCAGGAACTCTATTGTGGAAATAACGACCTAACAGATATTAATGTTTCCTTATCTCCCTCCTTAGTTGTGTTTAACTGTTTCAATAACCAGTTAGGAAGCATAGATGTTACCCAAAATCCAAACTTACAAGTATTTCAATTATCAAACAACAACATCGCCGCCCTCAATCTTTCGTCGAATCCTAATTTAAGAGACCTCCGGTGTTCCTATAACAACCTATCGGGTTTAAATGTTTTTAGTAATAACCAACTGCAAATACTGCTTTGCGACCATAATCCTATGATAGTATCTGGCTTTCTTACGTTGAGCCAGCATCCCAGCCTGCTTAATTTTGATGCGGTAGGCAGCGACTTCACCTGCATTCAGGTAGCCGATGAAAATGCAGCTAACAACGGGCTTGGGCAATATGCTACATGGACTAAAAATGTTACCACCGGGTATTCTCAATCCTGCCCCCTGGCGTTTCCCTATACCGATATTCCCGATCTAGCTTTTGAAACCCGCTTAATATCCTTAGGAATTGACTCAGAAGGTAATCCTCCAGATGGCAGAGTACGTACTGCAGATGTATCAGGCGTTCTTTCTTTAAATGTAACTTTAGCGGGAATTACCGATTTAACTGGTATCCAGGATTTTGCCGCGCTGCAAACCCTCATAGTAACCAGTAATAACCTTACCAGTTTAAATGTAACTCAGAATACTAATTTAATTAGTCTTCAATGTGGGCAAAACAATATTGGCTCTCTTAACCTGAGTAATAATCCTAACCTCCAGGTACTTTATTGTAATGGTAACCGCCTCATTACTTTAGATGTAAGCCATAACCCTCAGCTCACAGCATTGCGCTGTCAAACCCAGGATGCAGGCTTTCTTTTAAGAACCCTCAACCTGGGCAACCTTTCTAATTTAACAGAATTGCGTTGTAATGGAAATGATTTGGGACCTATAATAGATGTGAGTCAAAATACTTCTCTTGCTACTTTTAATATAAGCAATAACCCTAATTTGCTTTGTATTCAGGTTGATGATGCTGTCGCTGCTGCTACCCGCCCAAACTGGTCGAAAGACGTAACAGCTACGTATTCTGAAACTTTTTGCGATGACTTTTTAACCTACGTTCCCGATGATAATTTTGAAAGCCGTTTAATAGCGCTTGGGTATGATACCATCCTTGATAACTATGTGCTTACAGCGAATATAGCGCCGATAACCTCTCTGGATGTTTCTTTCCAGAATATCGCCGACCTTACCGGGATAGAAGATTTTATATCGCTTATACAACTAGATGCACGTAATAATAATATAACCAGTATCAATATCAGCACACTCGCCAATTTAAGGCGTTTATATTTGGGAGCTAATGAGTTAAACGCTCTTGATGTATCTCAAAACGCTCAGTTGCTCATCCTTTCCGCATACTCAAATAATTTAAGTTCTTTAAACCTGAGCGGTAACCCGGCATTGCAGTCACTTTATGTGAGTTCTAACAACCTTGCAGCCTTAGACCTTTCTACCAATTCCCAGTTGCAAATCTTACAGTGTTTTGATAACCCCCTTACATTGTTAGATTTTAGCGGTAACCCTAATCTTCAGATGGCAGAATGCTCTAATTTATTGCTTACCGCTATTAACGCCCGCAGTAATGCACAATTAACCGAACTCGTAACGCTTGGCAGCCCGTTACTTGATTGTATCCAGGTTGCCGACCCTGTTGCTGCTGCTGCCAGAACCGGTATTTACACAAATTGGAATATAGACGCTCATACAAACTTTTCAACAAGTTGCTATACCAATTCTGCCGATGATTTTGAGCTGGAAAAGAAAAACCTTAAAGTTTATCCCAACCCTGTAAAATCATACCTATACCTCTCTGTTCCCAGCCAGGTGGTAGTAGAACAAATTACCCTCTACGACATTCAAGGTCGGGAAGTGTTACGTACAAATTCATTCACCCAAGGTATTTATATAGGTGGGTTGCAAGATGGCGTATATTTTGCAGCTATAAAAACCCAGGCATTTACTGTAAACAGGAAACTAATAGTTTCTAAACAATAAAATATAACTATGTAATGAGAAAGTGCCTTTAAAAAAGGCGCTTTTTTATTATACTCCCTTTTTAAACTATCTTGGCAATCTAGTTAAAATAACTATTTATATAAAACTATAGAATTAACCCCTTAAAAAATTATACCATGAACTTTTTACCCCAGGATATAGAAGAATATGTAATACGTTACTCAGAGGATGAGCCGATGTTACTTAGTGAGCTTTCGCGAGAAACCCACCTTAAGGTTATGCAGCCCCGTATGCTGAGCGGCCATTACCAGGGGCGGTTGCTCAGTTTTTTATCTAAATTAGTGGCCCCCAAAAACATACTGGAAATAGGCACCTACACCGGCTATTCTGCTATATGCCTTGCCGAAGGCTTGTGCGAAGGGGGAGCGCTGCATACCATAGATACTAATGAAGAACTCCATGAGTTGCAACGCCGGTATTTTGATAAGAGTGGACTGGGCGATAAGATTTTTCAATATACCGGCAATGCCCTGAGCATTATTCCAACCCTTCTTATGAAGTTTGACCTGGTATTTATTGATGCCGATAAAGAAAACTACAGTAACTATTTTGATTTGGTTTTTGATAAAATACATACCGGAGGGCTTATTATTTCAGATAATGTGTTGTGGAGCGGTAAAGTGCTGAAAGAAGCTACAGATAAGGATACACAGGCGCTACAGGCGTATAATGAAAAACTGAAAAGTGACAAACGGGTTGAAACAGTGATATTGCCGTTGCGCGATGGGCTTTCTTTAAGTAGAAAAATAGTCTGAATAACGACCAAAGCCCCGGTAAAAAATACGGTAGAATATAACCCCTACAATAAAACCTGCTACAAAACCCGCAATAACATCAGAAGGGTAATGAACACCCATATATAGCCGGCTGCATCCAAAGAGAAACGGCCATATATAGAATAAAAAAGCCCGTCTTCCTGTTTTTTTCTTCAGGAGAAATACCAGAAAGGTAACTACTGACGTGGAGTTAGCGGCATGACCAGAGAAAAAACTATAATCTTCCGGGGTTTGCAATCCTCTTACATACAATCTTAAATCCTCATTATTATTTGGCCTCACGCGCATGATAATAGATTTTGTAAACTCGCAGAAGAAAATAGAAACACATGTTATCAATAGTAAGAAAATAAGGATGATGCGTATTTCTGAAATATTATACCGAGTATAAATTAAATAGATAAACAATAAAAATAGAGGTATCCATGAATATATATTGGTGATATACAACCAAAAACTATCACCTTCTACACCCCGAAAATTGCTTATCCATACAACAGCGTCTGCATCTAATTTAGAAATTTTAGCTATCCACTGGTCTATGCCCACCATTACAGTTCGCGTTTTATAGAATTGGCTGCATCCTGTGCCTGCTCTTTCGCCTTTTCTACTTCTGCTTCAATTTCCTTAATCACTTCTTTATCAGTGGCTTCCTGTGCGCTTTTTTGTATTTCATTTTTTATGCTTTCAGTGGCATCTCGGAGTTGGCGCATGGTTTTTCCGAGTCCGCGGGCAATTCCTGGTATTTTGTCTGCCCCAAAAACCATAATGGCTATAAAGATTATAAAAATAATTTCAGAACCGCTTATCATAGCTTTTCATTCAATATACAAATGTAGCGAACTTATGGGAGATGCAGGAGATGAGTTTTTTCTTTCTTTTCTAAGGAGTGAAATTATATAATATTTACCTCTGGCTCCAGGTGAATATGAAATTTGTTGGCAATCTCTTTCTGGATGGTATGAGCGAGTCCGAGGATATCTTTCCCGGTTGCGCTCCCGTAATTCACTAACACCAATGCCTGCTTTTCATACACCCCGGCATCGCCCACTCGTTTCCCTTTGAAACCGCATTGCTCTATAAGCCATCCTGCCGGAATTTTTACAAAACTCTCATCGCTTGTTGGGTAGAAGGGAATGGTGGGATATTCTTTTTGTAATTGTTCTAACTGAGAACGACTGATAAGAGGGTTTTTAAAAAAACTGCCGCTATTGCCCAGTTCACTTGGGTTGGGGAGTTTACTGCTTCGAATAGCGATGACAGCATTTGAGATTTCTTTTAAAGTAGGTTGTGTAATTCCCTGAGCCTGTAGCAGATTTTGTATCGCCCCGTATTCTGTTTTAATGTGGTGCTCTTTTTTAGTGAGCCGCAACGTTACAGAAATAATAACATAATTTCCTTTTGCATGACCTTTAAAAATAGAATCGCGGTAGCCAAACTCGCAGGCTTCCCTGCTAAAACGTTCCCGCTGCAAGGTATGGATAGAGACAGCTTCACATTCTACAAATACATCTTTTAACTCCACCCCATAAGCGCCTATATTTTGTATGGGGGCTGCACCTACTTTTCCCGGGATGAGTGAGAGATTCTCTAACCCCCCGAACCCATGCTCTATAGTCCACAACACTACTTGATGCCAGTTTTCCCCGGCAGCTATGCGAAGCGTTACAGTGTTTTCATCTTCATTAACAATCTCCTTCCCCATAGTGTTTATGTGAATTACCAGCGCCGGCACATCTTGCGTAAATAATAAATTGCTGCCGCCTCCCAGGATAAATTTGCGTGGATAGGCTTTTTGCCCAAGTGCAGCCACCAACTCTTCAACTGAGCAAATGGAAACAAAAAAACCTGCCCTGGCAGCTATACCAAAGGTGTTATAATTTGTAAGCGGTACCTGGCGTTGAATAATCAAAGGTGATATTTTTAAAATAGCGTTGAATTTTCAGGGTGTTTTGGGCATTTCATTAGCTAAGAGAAAACGTAGTTCCTTCTTTTCCATCTTTCAATTGAATACCCATAGCGCTTAGCTCATCCCGTATTTTGTCAGAAGTCGCCCAATCTTTATTCGCTCTCGCCTCTGCCCTGAGTTGAATGAGGAGTTCCACCGTTTCATTCAGCTTATTAGAAACGATACCGGCAGATTCAAGCCGTGTTAAACCCAGCACATCATAAACAAAAGCAAACAAGGTTTGTTGTAATGTTTCTAAATCAAGATTAGTGAGGGTTTCGCGCCCTTCTTTTAGCTGGTGTATATATTTCGTAGCCTCAAAGAGGTGTGCAATGAGGATGGGGCTATTAAAATCATCGTTCATTGCCTCGTAGCAACGCTGTTTCCAGGTGGCAATGTCCAGCGTTGAAACAGTGGCGGGCGTTAGCTCATCTACTAAGTGCATGGCTTCCATTAACCGGTGATAGCCTTTCTCAGAGGCTTCCAGCGCTGCGCTACTAAAATCCAGTACACTACTATAATGCGCCTGCAACATAAAGAACCGCGCTACCGCCGGGGCATAAGGCTTGTTTAAAAGAGTATTATTTCCTGTAAAAATTTCATCGGGCAAAATATTATTACCGGTAGATTTTGCCATTTTCTTCCCGTTCAGGGTAAGCATGTTAGTATGAATCCAATACCGCACCGGCGCTTGTCCGTTAGAGGCTTCTGCCTGGGCCACCTCACATTCGTGGTGAGGAAATTTCAAATCCATTCCCCCTCCGTGAATATCAAAAGTTTCACCCAGGTACTTGGTACTCATTACCGTGCATTCTATATGCCAGCCGGGAAAACCTTCTCCCCAGGGTGAATTCCAGCGCATAATATGCTGTGGTTCAGCCTTTTTCCACAAAGCGAAATCCTGCGGGTTTTTCTTGTCAGATTGAGCAGAAAGCTCACGGGTGTTGTGAATAAGTTCTTCAATATTCCGCCCGCTCAGCTTTCCATACTCATATTCCTTGGTAAAAGCAAGCACATCAAAATAAACCGACCCATTCACCACATAGGCAAACCCGTTTTTTATAATTTCCTCAACAATAGCTATTTGCTCCATAATATGCCCGGTAGCCGTAGGCTCTATACTGGGCGGCAAACAGTTGAATTTTTGCATAATGGTATGAAAATCAACTGTATATCGCTGCACTATCTCCATGGGCTCCACCTGTTCCAGGCGCGCTTTCTTAGCGATACGGTCTTCCCCTTCATCAGCGTCATTTTCCAGGTGCCCCACATCAGTAATATTCCGCACGTAGCGTACTTTGTATCCCAGGTGTTTTAAATATCTGAAAATCAAATCAAAAGACAAAAACGTGCGCACATTTCCCAGGTGCACGTTACTATACACGGTGGGCCCGCACACATACATACCCACGCGACCTTCGTGAATAGGTCTAAAGACTTCTTTTTCACCGGTGAGCGAATTGTATATTTGTATTGATTGTTCCTGATACAGCATTTTTGTTGGCGATGAATGATTTTTTACTTAAAACTCAGTCTCTAACCGAATATAGTCTAAAAATTCTTTTCTGACAGAAGGGTCTTTAAAAGCCCCGCGATACTCAGAAGTTACTGTGCTGCTGTGAATATCTTTTATACCTCGGGCGTTTACGCAAAGGTGTTTGGCATCTACCAGGCAAGCCACATCTTCTGTTTCCAGCGCATATTGCAGCTCTTCTATAATTTGTAGTGTCATGCGCTCCTGTACCTGGGGGCGTTTGGCATAGTAATCTACAATGCGGTTTATCTTGGAAAGTCCTATTACCTTACCATTAGAAATATAGGCTACGTGGGCTTTTCCTACAATGGGCATGAGATGATGCTCGCAAGTGGAATATACAGAGATATTTTTTTCTACCAGCATTTCGCCATATTTATATGGATTTTCAAAAGTAGAAACGTCAGGCTTCCTTCCGGGATGCAAACCGCCGAAAATTTCGTTAACAAACATTTTGGCAACCCTGTCAGGAGTTCCCCGTAAACTATCATTTGTAAGGTCTAAACCTAACGTATGCAGTATATCATACACACTCTGTCGGATTTTTTCTGTTTTTTCTTCGTCAGATAAAAAAAACGCATCCCCTCTCAGGGGAGTAGCGGTGGTATATGAAGGGCTTTGGTGTTTCATGTGTTGTTCTTCTAAAAAAGTAGAACCCGCTTTCACGAGGTTTTATATAAGGACTGCAAAGATAGGGGATTTTAGAAATAAATTTGACGGGTGGGGCTATAAGATAACTATCTATTTTTCTTTTCTATTTTTAGTACTGCCTGAATTTTATTATTGTTTGTATGAAATTCTACATAATAATATACTAAAATACCTACGTGAGACGATAGATAAAATTCAGAATTTTTTGGTTTCCTGAAGTAGAAACCAATAGCTCCATTACAAGTTAAAACTCAACGTTACGGTTACATTGGTGTTTTTAGCATTTATATCAGCATTGTTGAGGAAGCCGGCATCAAAAAAGCGAGTATTGTTTTGGTCCATCCTATATTGGTTAAATGAAGCATCTAACTGGGTGCCGCCAAAATTGTAACCCAAACCAAAGGAATATCCCTGTATTTCACTGCTCCCGGCATTTGGATCTTTATAAGGTGAGCCCTCCCACCGGTATCCCGCTCTGAGGCTAAATTTTTGCAGGCGATATTCGCCCCCCACCCGATAGGTAGATACGGCATCGAGGCGGTTGCTAATAATTGAGTTTTGGGTTTGGAAAAAAGTATCGGAAGTTGGTTTTAGAAGGGCTTTTGAAAAATCCTGGTAACTGTAATCAAAACTCAATGCTCCCTGTTTTCCAAAAACTACTGCAGCGCTACCGGTAATTTTAGCGGGTATTTGCATTTTATATTCGGGGAAAATATTCACCACGGCGCTTATATCAGCAAGCGTAGCAGGTGCTATATTAGAATAAATACCCTGTTGCAGTTTTTCCTGCATCCGGTTCCACCACACAGGAGATTGATAGGAAACCCCTACCCGGAAATTCTTTATTTTTGATAAGGCGCCTACCGTAAAAGATAACCCTTTTCCGGTGGTGGTCATTAAATTATCAAAATACACCTCTTGTATAGGCGAAACGGGTTCATAACCGGTTTCATCAAACAACGTGAGGCGGGTATAATTTAAGTCATAAAAATTAAAAGAAGCCCCAAAATAAAAATTAGGAGTGTATTGAAAAGCTGTGTTAAAAGTATATTTATTATTCGCCCCTTCAGATGCTACTTGAAAACGCTGATTTAGCTCCACAAAATTCACATTGGGATAATAACCAGTGTTATCATCCAGATAAGCATCGGGAAGAAACATAACAGCCTGGTAGCCGAGGAATGCCTGCTGGTAGTTGAAGCCCCGCCCGGGATCTGAGCCAATATTTATGTACGCATCCTGAGGGGTTTCACTTCCCGCAGGCACTATATCTGCAAAACGAAGGCCGCGTGCATAATTAAGAAAATAATCAGCGATAGAATTGGTAGCTACCCCCGATGCTACTATTTCATTATTAAAATTGGCAGCCCGGTCATAATTGAAGCCAATGGAAAACTTTTTAAACCGGGAGTCTTTATTATTATTTTTTAAAATAAATACACCTCCTGCCTGGTTAAACTCTGTTGTATAATCGCCTTTTGTTTCTTCATTTTCAAAATACAAAGCCCGGTTATCATAAATATAACCCGTAGCCGAAAACGTAATTTTAGAGTTGTTAAAGAGAGCACTTCCCGCAGGGTTGCTGTGTATAGAGCCTATTTCGCCTCCCAGTGCGCCAAAAGCTCCGCTCATGGCTTGGTAACGGGCGCTTCCCTGTATATTTTCAGTACCGAAACGAAGTACATCTACCATACTTTGGGCGTTAGAAAATATGGGAACCATAAACAATATAAAAATAAGCCTTTTCATGATAGTTTCTTGTTATTTACCGCCTCTTCGGGTTCCCCCGGAACGGGTGGTAGAGGTAGTATTGCTGTTAGATGAATTAGAACTCCTATTGGAAGAAGGGGTGGCAGTAGTTCTGCGAGTGTTGTATGACGATGTGTTTTGGTTTTGCTGCGGTTGGCGGGAAGTAGAACTATTTGTAATGTTTCCCTGCTGGCTTTGACGAGGGGTGTAGGATGATGAATTTTTAGAATAAGAAGTATAAGGGGCGGCTTTAGCTTCTTCACTATTAGAACCCCCGGTTCTAACATTATTATAATTACCTGCGGTGGTATTATACCTGTTAGGGGTATTATCATTGTAATTACCAAATCTACCTCCTGGTCTTGGCGGGTGATTGTAGTTTCGGGGGGTGTTGTGATACACGTAAGCATTCTTAACAGTGTAAGGAGAATAGATTATCCAGTTACCGGTATTCCAACCCCACGCAGGAGGGCAATAAAACCCAGTATTCCATCCCCAGTTAGAGCCCCAGTAAGGGCTATACCATCCACTTGCTGCCCAGCCCGCATTCCAACCCCAGTTAGAGCCATAGTAGGTATTCCATCCCCAGGTGGGTGTGTAAGGACCATAATAACCATAATAAGTATTCCATCCCCAGTAAGAAGGGCTGGCATACCAACCACCCCAGCCTCCTGAAGGAAATACATTTATAACTTGTGTATTATTAGCACCCCATCCGGCATATTGAGGGTTATAACCATAATCGGGGCTACCATTAATAGTAGCTCCAACAGAAACGCTGGAATATGAATCTATATCGGTGAATACAGGGTTGCCGGCTGGCTCCTGGCTATATTCTTCTACTTTGCTGCCAAAATAATTTTTATAACCCACATTAGCAGGGTCACTATAGGTAACAACGGGTTGCTGGTAAGCTTCTGCATCATTTGGTTCATCATCGTAATAAGAAACCTGCCGGTATGAAAAACAAGAGCTCATTATAAGAGCTGCTGGTAACAGGTAGAAGAATATACTGGTTAAAGGGAAGCCTACTTTTTTCATCACCGTGAGATTTTATTGTTCAACACTACAAAAATAACTAATTTTGTACAAACTTTTATACTTATAAAAGTATATCAACATTTATGCCGAATTAGTGAAAATGAGTAAGAATTTAACCAAACAAAGTGAAGACTATTCCAACTGGTATAATGAACTGGTTGTAAAAGCCGATTTAGCTGAAAACTCCGGGGTTAGAGGGTGCATGGTTATTAAACCCTATGGCTATGCCATCTGGGAAAAAATGCAGGCAGCCTTAGATAAGATGTTTAAGGAAACCGGCCATCAGAATGCGTATTTCCCTCTTTTTATCCCAAAATCTTATTTTAGCAAAGAAGCAAGTCATGTAGAAGGCTTTGCCAAAGAATGTGCTATTGTTACTCACTATCGGCTTAAAACTTCTCCCGATGGTAAAGGGGTTATCGTAGATCCGGATGCTAAACTGGAAGAGGAACTCATTGTTCGGCCCACTTCTGAAACCATTATCTGGGATACCTATCGTAAGTGGGTACAATCATACAGAGATTTGCCTATTCTCATCAACCAGTGGGCTAACGTGGTGCGCTGGGAAATGCGCACGCGGTTATTTCTCCGCACCGCCGAGTTTTTATGGCAGGAAGGGCACACCGCCCATGCTACGAAAGAAGAAGCGGTAGCTGAAACCGAACAGATGATAGAGGTATATACCCGTTTTGCAGAAGATTTTATGGCGATGCCGGTTATAAAAGGTATAAAAACCCAAAGTGAGCGGTTTGCCGGCGCCGAAGAAACGTATTGTATTGAAGCTTTAATGCAAGATGGTAAAGCTCTTCAGGCAGGCACGTCTCATTTTTTAGGACAAAATTTTGCAAAAGCTTTTGACGTGAAATTTTTGAGTAAAGAAGGAAAACAAGAATATGTGTGGGCTACTTCGTGGGGGGTTTCCACGCGCCTTATAGGAGCGCTTATCATGGCGCATTCAGACGATAACGGGCTGGTGCTTCCTCCTGCATTAGCGCCTACCCAGGTAGTTGTTATTCCTATATATAGGAATGAGGAAGAATTGCGGGCGGTTTCTGAAAAAGTGAAAAGTATTATGGAGGCGCTTAAAAATGAAGGGATTAGCGTTATATATGACGATGATGATGCCCATAAGCCCGGTTGGAAATTTAATGAATATGAACTAAAGGGAGTGCCTATACGATTGGCAATGGGACCGCGGGATGTGAATAATAATACCCTTGAGATGGCGCGCCGGGATACGTTGGAAAAAACGTTGATTCCTATTGATAGTATTGTTTCTGCGGTTAAAACCACTCTCACCTCCATACAGGAAAATCTCTACCAACGAGCGTTGCACTACCGTGAAGCAAACACACATCGCATAGATTCATGGGATGCTTTCCAGGAAGTATTGGAAACCAAAGGCGGCTTTGTATTGGCGCACTGGGATGGCACTGCCGCTACCGAAGAAAAGATAAAAGAACTCACCAAAGCTACTATTCGCTGTATTCCTATGGGCGGAGAGGAGGAAGAAGGATTTTGTATATATAGCAAACATCCTTCTAAAAAACGAGTTCTGTTTGCTAAAGCATATTAAAAAATCGCCTCAAAAATACCCTTTCAAAGTTTGCAGCATATAAAAATAGTTGTATTTTTGCAGCCCTAAGTTTTCGGCCCGTTCGTCTAGGGGTTAGGACGCCAGGTTTTCATCCTGGTAACAGGGGTTCGATTCCCCTACGGGCTACGAGGCTAATTTAGAATTATGAATGCAGAATTATGAATTTATAATTCTAAATTGACATAATGGCCCGTTCGTCTAGGGGTTAGGACGCCAGGTTTTCATCCTGGTAACAGGGGTTCGATTCCCCTACGGGCTACGAATTTAATTATATTAAAAAACTAAAAAGCATGGCAAACCATAAGTCAGCATTAAAAAGAATACGAAGAAATGAAGTCGCCCGTATGCGAAACAAATATCAACATAAAACTGTTCGCAACGCCGTGAAAAAACTCCGTAATACAACCGATAAAAAAGAAGCCGAAACGTTATTGCCCCTTGTGGTGAGTATGATAGATAAATTGGCTAAGAAACAAGTAATTCACTTCAATAAAGCCGCTAACCTCAAAAGCGGGCTGATGAAACAAGTGGCTGCCCTGGCATAGACAATACTGTATGTACATATTAAAAAAACGCATGGAGAAACGTATCTTTCCATGCGTTTTTCATTTAATAATCTATCATAAACAGGTAATGCACTTTATTTTAAGAGTTACACCGAAAAATTTTTGCTAACTTTGACAAGTAAATTATGGCCTACGAATCGGTAGATAAACTACAAAGAGTATTAGCAGATGAGGTTTTCAATCATACAAAAGACCCGAAAAAAGCTGCCGGAAGAGCTTTGGGGACATTAGTTGAAATTATTACCTACTACTTGCTTAAAACTTGGGGGCTTAACAACCAGATTTCCATTGAGCGTGGGCTCGAAGAATATGGTAATCCTGACATTACCCATAATATTGAATATTCTCTCCACCCAATAATTCGTACCTCAACTGTAACGGTTCACAAGTCAGCCAAATCAATAACTGCTAACACAATTTTAAAAGCGCTTGAAGCAGCAAATTTTGATTTAGAAGGGCTTGAAAGAAAATCAAACTATCTTTTAAGTAATGGTATATTACGAAATGCCTGCACGATTGCCACTTCCAAAAATTCTTTTTTGCTAACAAGTATCAAATCCGACAATGGAGATGATTTGGAATTGAACATTTACGAGCAAAGTAAAAAGCCGTATGCAATTTTTGAATGTAAGCGAGTTGGGGTTGAGGAAGGAATGAGCAAAGGACCCCAAACCATTGAGAAAGCCAAGCAAGGCGCTTATGTTGCTAAAACTGCATCATCACTTCAAAAAATTAGGACAGACAAAGGAGAGTTATACGGCATCATTTACAAAAGCAATGGCGCTTATGTTATGAAGCCGTTTGTGGAACTGATGGAGGAAGTAATCTACTCAAACGACAAAGAACTTTTAAGGCGTTTTATTTTGACAGTTGGTGTGGTGAGCAATCACGGCAACTGGTTTACTTCAGAAAATCCGAACAAAGAATTAAAGGTTTTAGCTCAATCCTATGATTGGCTCCTTTTTTTAACTGACATTGGACTCTCAGAATTTATTGACCACCTTTTATTCAACCCTAAGAAGGAACAGAAACCTATCCGAGATACTTTCCTTTCAAGTTACACTCAAAGCAAAAAGAAAAATCAGTTTACCAAAGTTCAAATGAACTTAGAAGCAGATAGAATCTTGCTTGACTATTTTAACACCCATTTAAAGACTGTTGAAGGCTGGTTCAATATCATTTCACCGAGAGAGAAGAATCTTTCAATATTGAAAGATGAACTCAAAGAATTGAAAAACAAAAACTGGGTAACCATACTAAAATGAGTGCAGGAAGAACCATAAATACGTTAAGTCAGAGTTGGGGAACACCACACAAATATGTGAAGGCGGTAAAAGAAGTATTTGGCGGATACATTGACCTTGACCCTTGTTCAAATGAGTTTTCAGTTGTTCATGCTCAAACAGAATATCATTTACCCCAACATGATGGGCTGAAAGAAAGCTGGGATTTCCCAACCATCTATGTAAACCCCCCTTATGGTATTGACAAAGAGAGAGGCACAACAATTAAGAACTGGCTGGCAAAATGTGCCTATGCTTATGAAGAATATGGCTCACAGGTGTTGGCGCTTGTGCCAATAGCCGCAAACACTGCTCATTGGAAAAAATATGTTTTCACCAAAGCAAAATCAATTTGCTTTCTCTATGACACCCGGCTTCGCTTTTTAGAGAATGGACAAGACACAGGCAAAGGAGCCCCGATGGCTTGTGCTATGGTTTATTGGGGCGACAATCCCCACAGATTTTATGAAGTATTTATTGAGTATGGAGCAGTCGTAGATATTTCAAATTTAATAGGCGAACATATTGGAATAGATAGACACAAACTCAAGTTATTTCACTAACAATATAATATCAGGGCAAAAAACAACATCTTAAAAACCTTGCCTCAAAGAATATTAAAAAACAATCGGCACCTCTACCCGTACCGTATCCCATCCTAATACCAGATATATCTCCTTTTCTCCCTGTTTAAACCCTATTGAAAAAGCCTCCAGCGACTCTGCACCCTGCTTCACCGGCACACTCACCCGTGCAACATCGTTTTTTTCATTATAAGAATAAGCCCCCCACACATCCAAATCACTATTTAAAATAAATACCCACTCATTTTTCCCGGGAATGGTAAACAAACTGTAGGTTCCTGCTTTTATAGGCATATTACCAAATCTTACATCTTTATAAAACCGGATTTCAGTCGCCTCATTAGCCCCTGTTCGCCACACCTTACCATACGGAGTCAATTCATCACTCAAACTCCTCCCTTTACGTTGAGGTCGCCCATAGAGCACCTTCACCAAAGGAGGTGCGCTCCTTTCAGTTCTATAATACACAATATCGTGCGGGCTTTTATCCAGGTCGCTGAATTTTTGGGCGGTGGCTGTTTCCAACCCAACTACAATAAACAATCCTGCAAGAGACAGGAGCAAATAAAAGTTATTAATTTTCATACATCAAATAATTTAAAACTGCTCACAAAAATAAACACCTAATTTCATTTTAGCACTATCCTTTCAAAACAATAATAACTTATAGATTAACACATTTCAACTCTATTTTCCTACTCCCTTATTTTATATTATAACCTATTATTAATTTATAAATATAAATTTAAATCTATTATACAAATCTATTTGTAATATCACATATAAATTTCATATTTGCACATCATTTTATAATTTAAAAATACAATACCTATGTGCGGAATAGTAGCGGTTATTAAGAAATCTACCCAAGGAGAAACAACCCCTCCTTTAGATATTGCAAAGATACAAGCCCTGTCTAAGCGAATGAGCCACCGTGGCCCCGATGAAAGCGATTTGCATGTTACCGAAAAAGGGCATCTTCTCAGTCATGAGCGTCTCTCTATCGTGGACCTCTACACGGGAAAACAACCCATTCAGGGCACCGGCAACGCCTGGATGGTTCACAATGGCGAAATATACAACCACCAATTGTTGCGCAATACTATCCTGAAACATCATACCTTCCGAACCACCTCCGACTCAGAGGTAATTGTACATTTGTATGAAGAGTTTGGCTATGATTTTTGCGATAAATTAGATGGCATTTTCGCTTTTGTAGTGATAGACGGCGATGATTTTATGGCTGGGAGAGACCCCATAGGCGTGAAACCCCTCTACTATGGCGCCGATGCAGAAGGTAACCTCTATTTCGCTTCTGAAATGAAAGTCATTGTAGATTCGTGCGAATGGATGGAAGCCTTTCCTCCCGGGCATTACTATACCCCCAAAACAGGCTTGGTGCGGTATTATCAACCCACCTGGTTTAACCCTGCAACTGCCACCCATGAGGTAAACCTTGCAACGCTTCGTGAAACTCTTATAGCCGCCACTAAAAAACGCCTTATGAGCGATGTACCCTTAGGAGTTCTTCTTTCCGGCGGGCTCGATTCTTCCCTCATTTCCTCCATTGTAAAGCGCTTTATGGATGAAACAGAAACACCCCTCCCTTCTTTTTCTATAGGGTTAGATAAGAACGCTCCCGATTTAGTAGCCGCCCGTAAAGTAGCTGCCTACCTGGGCACCCAGCACCACGAATATTACTTTACAGTAGAACAAGGAATTAAAAACTTAGAAAAACTTATCTGGCACCTGGAAAGTTATGATATTACTACCATTCGCGCCAGCACCCCCATGTATTTTATGAGCGATTATATAACCCGCACCGGCGTGAAAACCGTATTGAGCGGGGAAGGAGCCGATGAAATTTTTGGAGGCTATCTCTACTTTAGAAATGCCCCTTCTTTAGAAGATTTTCAAAAAGAAACTATAGACCGCGTGCAAAAACTTGCCACCGCAGATTGCTTGCGCGCCGATAAATCTACCATGGCGCATAGTTTAGAAGTGAGAGTTCCTTTTTTAGACAAGGCGTTCCTCCAGGTAGCCATGACTGTAAAGCCTATTTATAAAACCCCCCAAAACTATGACGGTATTGAAAAATATATCCTCCGAAAAGCTTTTGATACCCCCGAGCGCCCTTTCTTGCCCCATGAGATACTTTGGAGACAAAAAGAGCAGTTTAGCGATGGCGTAGGATATACCTGGATAGACCAACTCGTGGAATATTGCACTGCGCAAGTAACCGATGAGCAAATGGCTGGCGCGGCAGAAAAATATCCTATAAACACCCCCGCTACTAAAGAAGCCTACTACATGCGTGAAATTTTTCACCGGTATTTTCCCCAGGAAACCGCCGCCCGAACTGTAAAAAAATGGATTCCCAAATGGCAGGAAAACCAAGACCCGAGCGGCAGGGCAAATACTGCTCACCTAAAAGCCTCCTCGGTCCCGGTTTCCTAACATATAAAACTGCCAAACAACCGGCGCTTTGTACTAATTTTGGAGAGTGATTTTAGATAAGAGAACAGAAGACCATAAAATGCTTCCCTTTTCTAATTATCTGGAATATTCGCTTAAAAAACGCGGTACATGTCATGCACTTAAAAAACTATAACTATCTAATAGCTCTTGCAGTTATAACCTGTTTAGTTCCGCTCTCCTGTCGCAAAACGGGCGAAGCTCTTATCATAGAGCAGGGAGTTACCCAGGGAACCACTTATATGGTGAAATATGAAACGCCTCCTAGGCCCCATTCTTTGCAGCCCGTTTTTCAGTTACTTTTAGACAGTATAGACCAATCCATGTCCACCTATCTCCCCGGCTCTGCCATTTCTCGCATCAACAAAGGTGACGAAACGGTTAGAATAGACCCACATTTTGAAAAAGTATATGAAAAAGCAAGGGAAGTATGGGAAAAAACCGATGGGCGATTTGACCCTACTGTAGGCGAACTGGTAAACGCATGGGGCTTTGGGAATAGCGCCTCTTTAAAAAACCTTAGCCCGCAGCAAGTAGATAGCTTGTTACAATTTACCGGGTTTGAGAAAATTTCTCTTTCTGCCGATGGGCACCTCAAAAAGCAAAACCCTTCTGTTTGGTTAGATTTTAATGCCCTGGCGCAAGGCTATACAGTAGATTTATTGAGTGGAGAACTCTTTCGGCAAGGCATTGAAAATTATTTAGTGGAAATTGGAGGAGAAGTTTTTGCAAAAGGAACTAACCCAACCACCGGTAAAGATTGGGTGGTGGGGATAGACAACCCTCTCCAGGCCCCCGGGAAACGCACCTTTGCTGCAAAAGTGAAACTAAAAAACAGCGCCTTGGCCACCAGTGGCTCATACCGGAAAGTTAAAGTAGATGAGCGAACCGGCAGGCGCTATACCCATATTATTAACCCTAAAACAGGCTACCCGGTAGAAAACAATGTGCTGAGCGTTTCGGTAATAGCCCCCACCTGCATGGAGGCAGATGCCTACGCTACCGCTTTTATGCTAACGCCTTTAACCGATTTTGAAAACCTCCTGGCGAAGCTGCAAAATATGGAAGTGTATGCCATATATACAGGTGAGCAGGGAGAACTAAAAACCTATATAACCAAAGGCTTTGCAGCATTGTTAGTAAAATAAAAAATTGGCGTTGTTTACTCCATTCAGAGCTATTTTAGCGCTCTAAACACTGTTGAGCAGCCTCATCGTATGCAGGTTCATAAATAAAAACTAAAGACCATCTACTAAACCCGGAAAATCCAGCTATTTCTGCAACCCCTTTAGGGGTTGAGCCATTTTTATTTTTCCACCTCTCGTTTTGGCAGGTACATACCAAAAGATGCAAAACCTAACAGAAAAATCCTACCCTAAATTTCTATCTAAACTAAATAACGCGTTAACTGGCGGGCATTCCTGCGATTATCTAATAACTCGGAGAGGACTTTTTTGCGAGTTTCATACTCATCATAACTTTTTGTAGCTAATGAACGAATGGTTTTTTTGAACTCCGATGGGCTATTGGCCAGGTGGCATAAGTTACCTATAGCTACATCGGGTATCATAGCGGAGTTTATTACACAAAACCGGCTGTTAAACAAGGCATTGACGAGCTTTAGCTTAGCCCCGGAAGGTTGAAAGGATACCAGCACATTTATATGAGCGTTTTCTAACATCTGTAAGAGCTCCTCAGAATTTTGCACCAACACACAACGAATATGACTTTTCTTGCCAATCCATTTTCTCACCCTTTTTAGATTCTTGCTTCCTGCTATAAAAAGAGGAAAATCTATATCGGAAAAAACAGAGATAAGAAAACGTACAGCTTTTAAATTATCAGAAATAGATAAATCGCCATGATAAAAGGCATAACTGCCCTTTGCAGAGAGTTTTTTAACCGTTTCATTCCCGTGAAAAACCGGGATATAAACACGTTGATTTTTATACCTGCTTTTAAAATAATCGTCATCTGCCATAGCCAGGCTTATAATTGTAGTAATTTTCGCCATTGCCATTGGCTCATAGCGTTTCATTTTTAACGCTTCTACAAAATAGATTACTTTTTTAAGAATGTTTCGCTCCGATTTTGCCAGGGCATACAGGTAAAGATGCTCCTTGTTGTGAGCGCGCAAAAGCACCGCGCGGTTTTCAAAAGAACAGTGCATTAACAAGTAAGTGCTTTGAAGCCCTTCAAACAAAACAGGGTCTTGGTTTTTCTCAAGATGGCTATAAATTTCCATTGCGTTCCTGGATAGTATGCGGAAGGGAAGGGGAGAGAACAGTTTAAAAATTGTTTTTTTTCGCCTGTAGAAATAAACTTCTTCGCAATAAGCGCTAAGAAAAGAAAAGTCTGGCGTAGCAGTTTTAGCTATAAATATATGTAGAACGATACGGACGCCTTCCTGGTGAAGGGCTTTTATTTTATAAAAAACATCCTGCACCCCACCATAATGAGGTGGGTAGGGGTTATTGAAACTGATGATGTGGAGTCTTTTCACCCTTCAAAATTAACAGGAATCTTGTATTTTTATCCCATCAATCTAACATAATGGCGTTTATTTCCGTCATCATCCCGCTCTATAATAAAGAAAAATACCTGTCGCAAGCCATAAAAAGCGTCCTGGAACAAACGGTTACAGATTTTGAAGTATTGGTTATAGATGATGGCTCTACAGATGGGAGTCTTGCGGTTGCCAATAGTTATACAGACACCCGGCTGTTTGTTTATAGTAAAGAGAACCAAGGCGCTGCTGCCACCCGCAATTTTGGAATAGAAAAAGCAAAAGGAAGGCTCATAGCTTTTTTAGATGCAGATGATTACTGGGAAAACAATCACCTGGAAGAATTGATGCGGCTCTACAGTGCTTATCCGCAAGCAGGTATGTATGCAATGCGCTATTGCAAGGTGTTTTCTGAAAAAGGAAAAAAAACAGCTGTTTTTAAAGGAATTGCCGCCGATTTTTTTGAAATTGTTCCCGATTATTTTGAAGCTTCTGCGATTGATTCCGTAGCCAGCGCCTCTTCTATAGCCATCAGGAGAGAGGTTTTTGAGCAGGTAGGGTTGTTTGATGCTGCTATGGTGGCAGGCGAGGATATTGATTTGTGGATACGAGTAGCGCTAAACATGCCGGTAGCGCTCAGTGGCAAGCGCACAGCGTACTACCGGATGGATGCGCCCGGCAGTCTTTCTAAAAAAATATTGCCCCAGAGAATGCAACTCCTTGTTAAGTATAGCGAACAAGAAAAGCATAGTATTTCTCTAAAAAAATATCTCGATTTGAACCGTTATGCACTGGCTCTCAGCTATAAACTCGCCGGGAATAAAAAACTCGCCCGGCGGGCGCAGGAAAGTATTCAACACACACATCTTACCTATATGCAACGGGTATTATTGCGCACCCCTCGTTTTTTTTTAAAAAGGTTAAAAGAACTGCAAGACTACCTGGCGAAACGAGCTATTTTTTTATCGCCGTATCGTTAAAACAAACTCCTCAAAATCTCGTATATAGTCATCTTCTGCAAATTCGCCTGAAGCCAGCACCAGGCAAACAGCCCCGGCTGAAAAATGGGTTAGTTCGCGCCATATCCCGTTAGGAATAACCAAGCCTTCGTTGGGACGGCTTAGGGTAATAGTTGTTATTTTACCATCGTTCAGCAGCACATTAAAACTGCCGCTTACAGCTATGAGAACTTCCCATTGCTCTTTGTGAGAGTGTCCTCCCCGGTAGGCGCCGGCAGGAACATCATACAAATAGTAAACTCTTTTAACGGTAAACGGAAGCGTATTTTTTTCAACTACCGCTATATTTCCGCGGGTATCTTCTATTGTTGGAATAGTAATAAGCTGAATAGAACTTGTCATGCCGCCGATTGATGGGTTAATTTTTTATAATCCCTGGCTCCTTTTAACCCGACAGAGAATTTTAAAAATACCTCGCGCCAGGATATGTATCGTTTTCTCGCCAGGAAAAAAATAAATTTTAACAGGTAGAATATCCGCACACTGCGATAGTCTATATAAGCCAATGCCCCCTTTGTGTACAACACCCGGTCGTTCCCGTAATCGCTTGTAGAGGTAGTTTGGGAGTGCGCTACAATTTCACAAGGCACGTACCAGATGGTTAGCCCTGCCCGTAGTGCATCCCGTACAAAAAGATACTCTTCTGCCATTGGAAAATAGCTGTTAAGCCCAAAAAGCTCGTTAAAAGAAATACCATTATTTATAATGGCATTTCTGCGGAAGGCTATCTCTATAGAACACACATCTGCAATATCGCCCGGGGTTTTAGCCATTTTAGGTTTCCCGCCATAAGCCCTGAATGCTCTTCCTTCAAAAGTTCTTATTTGAAAGGTAATAAGGCCGGCCTGGCTATATTTTTTAAAAGAATCTTGTATAATTCTATCAAACCCCTCTATAAAATAGGTATCATCATCAGCAAGAAGACATATATCGCCTATAGCATGTTGCAGGGCGAGGTTCCTGCTTTTAGATAATCCCTTTTCAAAAGAGTTTATCACCCGTATATTCTGCAAGGGGCTTTGCAGCAGGGTATCGGGAGTGGTTTGATTGATGATGAGAATCTGTACCTCATTAAAAGTAGTATATTGAAATATATGGTCTAAAAAAGCCAAATCCTTGCGGTGCATGGTGGAAAGAAGGATTTCTAAGGTTTCAGTTTCTTTTTTATAGGTGTCACCGGCATTCAATACCACCATATTTTAAAGAGTTTCATTACTTTTGAAGCAAATGTACCATCTTTTATGAGAATATTGTTGGTGGGAGAGTACAGCCGTCTTCATAACTCTTTAAAAGAAGGGCTTATTGCTCTTGGGCACGAAGTTTTCTTAGCTGGCAATAGGGGAGGGTTTAAAAATTACCCGGTGGATTTGAATTTATACGATTCTTTTTCGCATGGTGTTTTAAAAAAGCTGAAAGTGGGTTTTTATAAGCTAACTTCGCTTGATGTGGGGGCTTTTGAAATTTACCTGAAAACCTTATGGCATTTTAAAAAACTTAAAAACTTTGAGGTCGTTCAACTCATCAATGAATATTCTATAATGGCACCCCCCCGCTTAGAGATAGCACTTTTAAAAAAGTTGCTGGCGCATAACAAAAGCCTGTTTTTGCTTTCGTGTGGCGGCGACTATAAAAGTATAGCGTATATGATGAGTTGCCAAACAGGATATACTATGATGACGCCTTATATAAACGATTTTTCTTTGTATAAACAGTATAAGTTTCAGCTGCGCTACCTGAATAAAGAATTTAAGGCGCTTCATAAATTTATTTATGAACATTGTAAAGGGGTTATTGCTTCTGATATGGATTATCATGTGCCTCTTCTTGGCGACCCTCATTATTTGGGATTGATTCCTAACCCTGTTAATACCGAAAAAATAACCTACCAGCCTCTGAAAATAGAAAATTGCATAAAGATTTTCCACGGCATTAATAAGGAAGTTCAAATAATGAAAGGAAATAACTATTTCACGGAAGCGCTGGCGGTTATACAAAAAAAATATGGAGATAAGGTAGTTGTAGTAGAAACAATGAGTCTTCCATATACCAAGTATAGTAAAATGTATGATGATTGCCATATCTTGTTAGACCAGGTGTATAGCTATGACCAGGGTTACAATGCCCTGGAGGCTATGGCGAAGGGGAAGGTGGTTTTTACCGGAGCAGAACAGGTTTTTACTGATTATTATGGGCTAACGGAGCGGGTGGCGGTGAATGCTCTGCCCGATGTGGAGTACCTGGTGCAACAGCTTTCATTTTTTATTGAGAATCCCCGGGAGCTTGTGGCTATGGGCGCCCGCGCCCGCGCTTTTGTAGAAAAAGAACATCATTATATAAAGATTGCTAAACGATATGTGGAGGTGTGGGCTAAGGCCGTTTCGTAATCTGTTACGCATAGAAAATATGACCTCTTTTAATGCGTCTGTGGATTTTCGTTATACTACTATACCGTTTTTATACTATACTCAAAACCGGGAAACTAAAAGGGTTGTTATTGAAATGCAAGATGCTAAATTTCTAACGCTATAGTAACCATTTCTTCGAAACTTCGCTCCCGTTCTTCAGAGCTGGTTTTTTCTTTAGTAACCAGGTGGTCAGAGATGGTTAGGATGGCTAAGGCCTGTACCCCGAATTTGGCGGCGAGGGTATAGAGCGCCGCTGTTTCCATTTCCACGCATAGCACCCCGTAGGAAGCCCATTTTTTGTAGTAAAGTGGGTCTTCTTCATAAAAAAGGTCGCTGGTGAGCACATTTCCTATATGAAGAGGTATATGGCGGTTTTTAGCAACGGTTACTGCGTTTATAAAAAGGTCGGGGTGGGCGGCGGGCGCAAACGAATCGTTCCCGAACAAAAGTTTATTGATGCTGCCGTTTGAAGAGGCAGTCATAGCTAACACAATACTTCTCAGCTTCAGGTTTTCCTGGTATGAGCCGGCGCTACCTACCCGGATAAGTTTTTTCACGCCATATCCTTCTATCAGTTCCTGGGCATAGATACTTATGGAAGGAGCGCCCATGCCGGTACCTTGTATAGAAATGCGGTTTCCTTTATAGGTGCCGGTGAAACCCAACATGCCCCGCACGGTATTATACAAAACACTATCTTTCAAAAAGGTTTCAGCTATCCATTTAGCGCGCAATGGGTCGCCCGGTAGCAATACTTTTTCAGCTATCTCACCCGGCTTTGCTTCTATGTGAAGGCTCATATAAAGAAACGTTTAAATTAGTGGTTCTACCCTTGGCTTGTATAGTCTTGGTTATGCAAAAATAAGTAAAGCGGCTAATGTTTTTGCAAATTTTAATTGTATGCCCGGGAAAAATAGATAAGTGTAGCTTTAGTAACCCACAAAAGGCGGGAGGCTGTTTATAATTGCCACCCCATTAGAGGTGCCTATCCGGGTAACTCCCAAATCGATGTATTTTTGGGCTGTTTCCCTATCCCGGATGCCCCCCGAGGCTTTTAGCTGTGCCTGCCCGTTCACGGCAGCTTTCATGAGCAAAATATCTTCTACGGTAGCTCCCCCGGTTCCAAAACCGGTGGATGTTTTCACAAAATCGGCGCCGCCTTCTACTGCCAGCTGACATGCCAGTTTTTTTTCCTCATTTGTGAGGTAACATGTTTCTATAATAACTTTAAGCATTCGTTTTCCAAGCATTTTTTTCAGCGTGGCTATTTCTTCTAAAACTTTCTGGTTTTTGCCCGATTTTAGCTCGCCTATGTTTATAACCATGTCTATTTCATCGGCGCCATCTTTTACAGCGCACTCGGCTTCAAAAAGCTTTGCGCGGGCACTCATGGCGCCTAAGGGAAAACCCGCTACGCTACATATCCTTACATCGCTTCCTTTTAGGAAATGGTGAGCCAGCGCAATATAACCGCTATTGAAGCACACGGAAAAAAAATGATATTGCTTTGCTTCGCCGCACCATTGGGCAATGGCTTCTTCAGTAGCATCGGCTTTCAGGAGGGTGTGGTCTATAAAATGGTGTATCATTTTACTATTTTTCAATGGGTTATAACCTTCCTGTGCCTCCATGGGAGAGAAATTTACTTGTTAGCGCAGCAATGGGTTATCGTTTAAAAATTTCAGCTAACTGGTAGAAAAACCGTTCAATAAGCCGAAGGTCTTCGGTAACAATTTCTGCGGCGCCGCGCATTTCTTGCTTAAAGATAATTTCTTTCCCGTAGGTGGTTATGAGTTTTTCGGGCAAGGAAACGTCAATGAGATAAAATCCATCTTTGTCGGGTACAAGAGATATGTTGGCGACTTTTCCTTTTAGAATGCCAAATTCTTTATCAGGGTAATTTTCCAGGCGAATATGTACGGTTTGTCCGGGTTTTATCTTGCCCGAATTTTGGGCGGGGGTTTTTAACTTTGCCACATACGAGGAGTTTTCAGACGGAATAATGGTAAACACCCAATCGCCTGTATTTACGGTTTGTTTGGCGCTCCACGTATTCATAAAGGAGACTTTGCCTTTTAGCTCAGATTTCATCAAATAGCGGAGTTCCCAGTCTTTTAAGGAGCGTTTGAGTTGGTTGAATGATTGGATAACGCCTTTGAGGAGGTTCATTTCTTCTTTTACGCGGTTTATTTCGGTGCCTTTAGAAGTTTTATTGGCATTGCTTATAGCTTCTCGGATTTGTGAAACCGAAACGCTCATATTTTTTAGGTTTTTGTCGGTCTGGAGGTAGTCTAATTGTTTACTTTCATACTCTTGTTCAGAAATAACTCCTTTATTGAGGAGGGTGCGATAACGCTCTAATTCTTTGTTTTTGAATGATAGCTCGGCTTCGCTAAGTTGTTTTTGAGATTCTAAACTTTTAAGCCGGTTTTGCAGTTCAATAATTGAAAACCTGTTGGCAAGGGCTTCGTTGGAGAAAGGTTGTAACTGTTTGTTGAGGGTGTATTGGAGGTAATTATTTTCGAAAAGGGCAAAATCGGCATCTATTTCTCCTAAAAATAAAACAGGGAGGCTGTTTATGGGAAAGGAAAAAGAATCATTGCGCATAGAAAGGGTATCTATAATAGATTTCAGGAGGAATACATCCTGGTAGTTGGCGGTATTTTCTAATATGGCCAGAGGGGTTTGAGGCTCAACTACCTGGTTGTCTTTTACAAATAGGGTATCTATTTTCCCGGTTGTTTTGGCGTATTCTTTTTGTGGAGGCAATAGGGTGGTGAGGTAGGTTTGGGATGGAATAACATCGGGGTATTTTACAAACCAGGAGATGATGAGAATCATAAAAATTAACCCTAAAAATAGTGCGCTTCCCCATCTAATCATCCAGTTAGGAACTTTAGCGAGAATTTCTTGCACTTCTTCGCTGCGTAATTCAATATCGGCTAAGTTGGTTGCCTGAGCAGGGATTATGATTCCTGGGGGTTGTCCTGTTGCGGTGTATGATGTTATCACAGCGCCTTCCGCCCCCCCCCCCCGGGAGGGAGTATTTTTTGCATTTCTTCGGGCGTAAGGGGTCTATCAGCGTTATTTTCGGCAGGGGGCGTGGTAGGAGGGGGCGTTTCTTCACCTTGTACATGGAATTTTACAATGCTGCCGGCGGGTGCCTGCGCCATGAGTTTTTTAATTTCTTCTTCAGATAGTTTTATGTTTTTGGGTTGTTCGGACATTTGTCTGTATTTGCTGTTAAAAAATAAGCTGCGTTTTTCAAAAATAGCTATTTATTTCCCTAACTCCAACTGGTTTTTTACCAAATGATAATAATTTCCCTGCCGCTCTACCAATTCTTTGTGGTTGCCAATTTCTATAATTTTTCCTTCGTCTAATACTACAATCTGGTGGGCATTTTTTACAGTGCTCAGGCGATGGGCTATAATGACTACGGTTTTGTTTTCAAAAAAGGTGTTTAGTTTTTCCATAATGGCTTTCTCATTGTTGGCGTCTAAAGCAGAGGTGGCCTCATCGAAAAATAGGAATTTGGGGTTTTTATATACGGCTCTGGCAATGAGCAGGCGCTGTTTTTGCCCGGTGCTTAGCCCCACTCCTTCGTTGCCTATTTTAGTGTTGTAGGAAAGGGGCAGTGTTTCTACAAAATCTTTAATATTGGCTACATCTACGGCGTGCTCTAATCGTTTTTTATCTATGAAATCTACACCTACGGCAATATTGTTGGCAATGCTATCATTAAAAATATAGCCCTCTTGCATCACTACTCCGCAATGGTCTCTCCATGATTTTTGGGAGATGTTTTTGACGTTGTAATGTCCTATAGCGATTTCTCCGCTATTTGAGTCATAGAATTTTAGGAGGAGTTTCATCAGCGTGGTTTTTCCGCTTCCGCTTACGCCTACAATGGCAGTTACTTTATTGGCGGGTATAAGGAGGCTGAGGTTTTCTATAACGGGTTTTGAAGAACCAATGTATTTAAAAGAGAGGTCTTTGATGTGAAAATCGGAGTCTTCTGGAATGTCGTGTATTTTTTGGTCTTCGGGTTTTTCCTCATCTTCTTTATCGTGAATTTCCGATAGCCGTTCCAACGATATGCGGGCGTCTTGCACTTCGCGGATGAAGCTGATGAGTTGTGCGATGGGAGAGTTTAGCTGCCCTACAATATAGGTTATGGCAAGCATCATTCCCAGTGTAATATCGCCATCTATAACTAGTTTGGCAGACAGGATGGTGATGAGGATGTTTTTTAGTTCGTTGATGAAGCTCGAGCCCACATTTTGGTACTGCTCTAATGCCAAACCTTCTATAGATAGATTGAACAGACGGGCTTGCAGGTACTCCCATCCCCATCGTTTTTGTTTTTCGGCATTGTGAAGTTTTATTTCCTGCATGCCGTTTATAATTTCAATGACCTTACTTTGTTCCTGGCTTACCTGGGAGAAACGTTTGTAATCTAAATCTCTTCGTTTTTTGAGGAATAGCACAATCCACAAAAAATATAAGATGCTTCCTCCTATAAATATGGCAAATATTAGGAAACTGTAATAGGCTAATACAATTCCGAAAATGAGGAGGTTTACCATGGAAAATAGTATGTTCAGCGAAGAGGTTGTTAAAATACGTTCAATGCGACGATGGTCGTTTATTCGCTGCAAAATATCACCTGTCATCCGTACATCGAAGAAAGAAATGGGAAGGTTCATGAGTTTTATGAAAAAATCGGAAATGAGGGATATGTTGATACGGGTGCTGAGGTGGAGAAGAATCCAACTCCTGATGACTTCTACGGCCGTTCTGCCTAAAAAGAGAAAAAGTTGGGCAATGAGGATAAGGTATATGAAATGAATATCCTGGTTTTTTATCCCCACATCTACTATGCTTTGGGTGAGAAAGGGAAAAATGAGCTGGAGCAAGCTACCGGCTACTAACCCTATGATGAGTTGGGTAATGAATTTTTTATATTTAAAGAGGTATTTAGATAGGAAAGGGAGGCTAAAGCTATGCTTTTCTTCTACGTTGAGTTCATTTTTGAAAAACTTAGGGCTGGGTTCTATCAGCAAGGCTATTCCTTCTTTACTATCTTCGGTGGCATTTTCACCAATCCAATATTTTAGGAATTCTGTTTGGGTATATTTTATAAGCCCATGAGCGGGGTCGGAAATATAAAAAGTATCTTTTTTAATATCATACAGTACTACGAAATGATTTTTATTCCAGTGCAAGATACAAGGTAGGGGTGCTTCGTGAATTTTTTTAAGGGTGGTACGCACCGCTAAGGTTCTAAACCCCAGATACTCTGCTGCCTGGCTAATACCTAAGAGGCTACTTCCTTCGCGGGTAGTTTCGCTAATATCCCTGAGTTTTTGTATGTTGAGAGCTTTTTTATAGTGTTTTGCTATAATTTTCAGGCAGGTAGGACCGCAATCTTTAAAATCGGCTTGTCGGTAAAATGGAAATTTTTTCAACATCTAACGTAGTATTCTAATATCGTTTCAGAATTCTTATTATGAGATAAAATTTTTTTTGCGAAGATACAATATTATTGTCAACTTTTTTTGATAACCAGAGAGAGGAGGGTTATAGCAGCTACTATAAAATTTAAATATATTATAGAATTTAGATATTGTTTATTTCTTGTTGTATCTGGTAGCGTTTGTCTTCTTTTTTAGAGCGGAGAATTAATTCTCCTATAAAACCAGCTAAAAAGAATTGAGTTCCCATGACCATTGTTATAAGGGCGAAGTAAAAATGAGGCCGCTCGGTGAGCAGTCGCCCGGATGGGTGTATAGCCAGCTTGTCTATCCCCAGGTAGAGAGCGAAACAAAACCCTATAAAAAACATCAAAATACCCAAGGCGCCAAAAAGATGCATGGGCCTTTTTCCGAATTTATTGAGAAACCAGAGGCTCAACAAATCTAAAAAACCATTGAGAAAACGCTCCATTCCAAATTTGGTTTTTCCATATTTACGCGCCTGGTGGCGTACTATTTTTTCACCTATTTTGGTAAACCCTGCCTGTTTAACAAGTACAGGAATATAACGGTGCATTTCGCCATACACATCTATATTCTTTATCACCTCTTTTTTGTAGGCTTTAAGCCCACAATTAAAATCGTGCAAACGCAACCCGGAGGTTTTTCGGGCTGCCCAGTTAAAGAGTTTAGAAGGCAGGTTTTTGGTGATGGCAGCGTCATAACGTTTTTTCTTCCACCCAGAAATTAAATGATAGTTTTCCTTTACAACCCGTTCATACAATTCCGGTATCTCTTCCGGGTTGTCCTGTAAATCGGCATCCATGGTAATGACTACATCGCCGCGCGCGGCTTCAAAACCAGCATGGAGGGCTTGTGATTTTCCATAGTTTTTTAAAAACCGGATGCCTTTTACACAGTTATTTTCCCGATATAAATGCTCTATTACTGCCCAAGAACCATCAGTGCTTCCATCATCAATAAAAAGAATTTCATAGAAAAACCCATGGGCATTCATTACCTGCACAATCCAATCGTGTAATTCCCGTAGCGATTCTTCTTCGTTCAGGAGGGGTATAACTATGGATAGATTCATTGGAAAAAGACGTGAAATCTCTCCAAAGGTATAAAATTAATAGGCCTTGGGAGATTTTTTCATGATAAGCCCGGCTATCAGGGATATGATGAGGCCTATTAGAATAGTAATTATCAATCCTATAGGGTATCCCATCCAAAAGAACTTTTTCCCCATGTCTATTTGTTGCCGGAATTGCTCAGCATTGATTTTTCCTGCTTCAAGTGCTTTGTTTGCCTGGAACTCCAATGTTTTTTGTACAAACTCCGGGTCTATAAAACTAGCCAATATATATTGGTAAAGTATAGCTATAATGCCACTGACAAGAGAAATACCTACTCCTACTTTTAGGGCTTGCCCCAGGGATAAGATACCCGAGTTGGCTTTTTTGTATTGAAAAATGCCTATACTTATAAATGCCACCATAATAAGTAGCCCTATTATTCCCAACACCCAGTTTCGTTGGTAGTGCATATTCATAGAATAAAGCATGAGTTGGAATACTAAACCTATGCCTGCTAAAAGAAGCCCGTATCTGAGGGCGAATGTACCGGTTTTGGGAGATTGCTGTTCCATATTTTTTGTTTTTGATTGTTGTTAAACAGGTAGTAAAAATAGAAATTTTGTTACACATAGAATAATAAAAGTTTTTTAGGTTATTGTGATGAGCGAATATTTTTTTAACTTTGTCGCCCTCAAGAAAAGGAAATGTAAAGTTTTTGTAGCAATGAAAAAAAACATCCATCCGCAAAATTACAGATTGGTTGCGTTTAAAGACGTTTCTAATGATGATGTGTTTCTTACCAAATCTACGGTAGAAACGAAGGAAACTATTTCGGTTGATGGGGTTGACTACCCGTTAGTGAAATTAGAAATTTCCAGAACGTCTCATCCCTATTATACCGGTAAAGCAAAATTGGTAGATACGGCAGGTAGAATAGATAAGTTTAAAAATAAATACGCCAAATTTAATAAATAGTCTTCCTCTGTTTCCGTGAGTGGAGATGTCCTGAAAGCATTTGTTTTAAAGATTTATAATTTATCAGGGCTCCTTAAAATAATCTGTTAGTTGTTGTTCGCTGGCGCCGACTCATTGTTTGCGAGTTTTTTCATTCCCTGTAAATAATAAAGATACAGGGTTTTTTATGCAATGATATGGTTGTCTTTTTCCAATCTTTTAATAATTGGGTTCGTATAAATTCTGTTGGCAATGTAATATCACAGGCTATGCAGAGAAGGGTATCGGGTTGAAGTGCTTCTTTACTATCGCTAAAAATTCGGTCATTTCTATAGGGAGTTTCTATAAAAATTTGCGACTGATGGAGTTCTTGAGATCGTTTTTCTAATATTCGTAACATACGTTTTCGTTCTTTAGCATCTATCGGTAAATATCCGTTGAAGGCAAAAGATTGTCCGTTTATCCCACTCGCCATAAGCGCTAACAATATGGAAGAGGGTCCTACTAAGGGAATAACCTGCACGTTTTTTTGGTGCGCCAGTTTCACCAGGGCGGCGCCAGGGTCGGCTATCGCAGGGCAGCCCGCCTCAGCCATAAGAGCTGTATGAAACCCTTCTATGCAAGAGACTAACAAGCTATCTATCTCTTCGGGAGGGGTATGCTCATTTAGTATTTTTATATGGAGTGCTTGTTGATTTTTTTGCGGGCAGATACTTTTTATAAATTTCCTGGCGGTCTTTTCCTCTTCTACCACATAATAATCTATATCATCTATCAATTGTTTTACCATGAATGGCAAGACATGCAACGGTGGCGTATTGCCTATGGGAGTGGGTAGTAAATAAAGATTTCCTTGCAAAATATATATTCAATAATTATCTTCAAGACAGGCACTTAATTTTCTGCAAAGCGTTTTTCCAGGTCTTGCACATAGCCGCGAAACTGCTTATCGGTTTCTGTTAAATTATCTACTGTTTTACAGGAGTGTAAAACAGTGGCGTGGTCCCTGTTTCCTGTTTGGTGCCCAATGCTGGAAAGAGAAGCTTTAGTGAGCTTTTTAGCGAAGAACATGGCTAACTGTCTTGCCTGCACCACATAGCGTTTGCGGGTTTTAGATTTTAAGGTGGCTACATCCATTTGGAAATAATCTGAAACCACTTTTTGAATGTAATCGATGGAAACTTCTCGTTTATTGTTCTTTACAAATTTATCTACAATTTCCCTGGCAAGGTCTAATGTTATTTCTTTTTTATTAAAAGAAGACTGGGCGATTAGTGAAATAACCACACCCTCTAATTCTCGTATGTTGGTTTTCACCTGCTTAGCAACATATTCTATAATTTCTTCTGGTATTTCCACCCCATCCCGGTATAACCTGTTTTTTAAAATAGCAATACGGGTATCATAATCAGGCGTCTGTAATTCTGCCGATAATCCCCATTTAAAACGGGAGAGAAGGCGGTGTTCAATATCCTGCATATCTACCGGCGCCTTGTCAGAGGTGAGGATAACTTGTTTGCCGTTTTGATGGAGGTGATTAAAAATATGAAAAAATACATCTTGAGTGCCTGCTTTTCCACAAAAGAACTGCACATCATCCACAATAAGAATATCTATCAGTTGATAAAAGTGAATAAAGTCATTCCGCGTATTTTTCTTTACCGAGTCAATATACTGCTGGGTAAATTTCTCTGCAGATATGTATAAAACAGTTTTTTCAGGATATTTTTCTTTTATATCTACCCCTACGGCATGTGCAAGGTGAGTTTTGCCTAAGCCCACCCCGCCATATATGAGAAGCGGATTAAAAGAGGTTCCGCCTGGTTTGTTCGCTACCGCTATACTGGCAGAACGGGCTAACCTGTTGGAGGGGCCTTCTATAAAATTCTCAAAATTATAATTAGCGTTAAGTTGCGATTCTATTTTTACATTTCGGATGCCGGGGATTATGAAAGGATTTTTTAGTTCGGGCGCTTTATGAACCACCGGAATGTCTAACTCCTGGGTAGCTACATACGTTCTTTGGGTGCTAGGTATTTTTTCAGTGAAAGGCTCTGTATTTCCGTAACCATTTTCCATTTTTATAACATATATCAATTTAGCGTGTTCTCCTAACTCTCGGGTTAAGGCTACTTTAAGCAACTGTACATAGTGTTCTTCTAACCACTCATAAAAAAATTTACTTGGAACTTGGATACTCAAGGCATTTTTATTGACTTTTACTGATTTTATAGGCTCAAACCAGGTTTTAAAAGCTTGTGGATGGATGTTGTCTTTTATAAAAGTCAAGCAATTTTCCCATACAGATTGTGCGGTTACTTCCATGTAAAAAAAAATTATAATTCCCTGAACAGAAATATAGTTAGCTGCTATGAGAGAAGCTACTGAACAAGGTGGCGTTAGGTGCTACAAATATGTGAACAAAAAACAGAAAAAAAAAAAAAGGAAAAGGGCTTGTATTTTTATTTTTTTTTTCCCGATGTTGTTTGCCCTAATTCATTTATATTATGTCTATTAATCAGTATATCAATGCTATAAGTAGTGAAACGAAGATTCGGGTTCGATATGGAGAAACTGACCAGATGGGGGTTGTATATCATGGAAATTTTGCTTCATTCTTAGAGGTAGGAAGGGTAGAATGGCTTCGGGAACTGGGCATCTCCTATAAGGAGGTAGAGGAAAAGGGAATAATAATGCCGGTAGTTTCTTTAACCATATACTTTAAAAAGCCCGCTTTTTATGATGATGTGCTAACCATACGAACTACTATCCATAAAAAACCCTTTGTGAAACTGGAGTTTGATTATGAAATTTATAACTCCTCTCATACTCTTATTGTTACAGCTCACACAGTTCTTACCTTCTTAGATAAAGATACGCGAAAACCTATACCTTGCCCTGAGTTTCTTCTTCAAAAATTAAGTGATAAGGGGCTTCGTTAAAACTATATCTATTTAGGTAGAAATACGTTGGAAAGAGAATTAATTATATTAATAACGAATACTTTTTAACAGGGAATTCCTAAATAAATCTGTAATATCATCTCGTTCAGGAGTAAAAAAACAAACTTCTATACTCAGCTCATTGGCCATTAACAGATTTTCATAAGTATCGTCTATAAAAAGTGTTTCGCGCGGGTTTAAATCATTTTCTTCCAATATATATTTAAATACATCGAAGCTGGGTTTTCGCAACCCTATTTCGTGGGATAAATAGAACTTTTCAAAAGCGTTTTTAAAACGCTCATACCGCTCTATCCCCATATTTTCTTTAACTTTTTTAATATGCAACTCATTGGTATTGCTCAATAAAAATAAGCGGTATCGTTTTTGAGAGGCAAGATCTTCTATAAATTGCAATCTATACTCAGGAAGAGTAAGGATAATAGCATTCCATGCGTAAATTATTTTTTGCCGCGGAATTTCAGGAAAAGCATCCTCGTAGCATGTAAGCCATTCTTCAGTAGTCATAAGCCCTTTCTCGTAATCCTGGTTTATGGCGTTAAACTCTCCGTAAAAAGCATTTATACCATATATAGCGAAGAGCTCAATAGTAGCTTTTTTTCGAAGATTTAGAAATACTCCCCCAAAATCAAAAATAATATTCTTAATCATACCTTTGGTATATTCTTAAAACGGTGTCATATATTTTTCTCTCAACCGCAGGTTTAGCCATTACTACAGGAGCCTTATCTCCTTCCATAAGAAAACTACTCCCGGTAAATACCCGCGCCTCATCCCATAAACCCTCTTCTATAAAGGTGCGCAATGTTTGGGAACCCCCTTCTACTATAAGGCTCTGCAACCCCCTTTTATACAAGACCTGAACAATTTGATGCGCTACATCCTTAGTAAAATCAATAAACTCATATCTGCTCTCACTTCCATTATTTATAGAAGCCCCTTTAGCTAAAATAAAAATAGTAGGAGCATTACCATCCTGTATTGCATAATCTTTAGGAAAAACACCTTGTCGGCTCACCACCACCCGCACCGGGTTGGCGCCCACCCAATCTCTTGCCGTGAGACTGGGATTATCATACCAAACTGTTTTGCCTCCCACTAAAACCGCCTGCTCCTCGGTACGCCACTTATGCACCAACTGCCTGCAATACACATTAGACAGCCATTCTGGCTTTGCCGGCGCTGCACCGCTGGCTACCCTGTTTTTATGAGTGGCAGATACCATGTACCTATCTTGGCTTTCCGCCCATTTTAAAATTACAAAAGGTCTTTTTTTTAAATGATAGGTAAAAAATCGGCGGTTCAATTCTTTACAGCTATCTTCTAACACCCCGGCAATAACCTCGCAGCCTCCCTCTATAAGTTTCGCTATTCCTTTCCCGGCCACCGCAGGGTGGGGGTCTATGGTTCCTACAACCACTTTTTTTATTCCTGTGCGTAAGATAAAATCGGCGCAGGGGGGTGTTTTTCCATAGTGGCTGCAAGGTTCTAAAGAAACATATAAAGTGGCTTTTTCAAGAAATTTACGCGCTTCAACCCCATTAATGGCTAAAACTTCAGCATGGGCTTCTCCTTGTTTCTTATGCCACCCTTCGCCCAGGATACAATCTTCATAAACTACCACGCTACCTACTAATGGATTGGGATACGTACTTCCCAACCCATTTTTAGCAAGTTCAATACATCGGGATATATATTTTTCATGTATCTTCACCCTGCAAAATTAGCACATTATCAATTGTTATGGATACACCTATTATCAGACCCATCCAACCACAAGACAACTCCCAGGTAGCCATAGTCATCCGCAGCATCCTGGAAGATTTCGGCGTTCCTAAAATAGGAACTGCTTATGCCGACGTTTCGTTAGATTGTATGTATGAAACCTATTCTGTTCCCAAAGCTGCTTATTTTGTAATTGATACCGGGAGAGAAATTATAGGCGGCGCTGGGGTAGCTCCCCTCGCCAATTATCAGGGGCCTATTTGCGAATTACAAAAAATGTATTTCCTGCCGCAAGCCAGGGGCAAAGGTTTAGGTACTCGTATGATGGAACTTTGTTTAACCAAAGCCCGCGAATATGGTTACCGGGAGTGCTATTTAGAAACTATGACGTATATGAAAGATGCGAGAAAACTCTATGAAAAAACGGGCTTTCGGTATTTAGAAGCTCCCATGGGAAATACCGGGCACTACTCTTGCCCTGTTTGGATGCTAAAGCAGTTGTAAATGACCTATAGTGAGCTAAAAACCCTCTTTCACGACCGACTATCCCCACTTTTTGGCGGTGAAGAAATAGATGCTTTCCTTTATAGGTTGTTGCAAACATATACAGATTATAATAGGCTTTACCTGGCATTGCACCCACATACTTCTTTTTCCCATGCGCAAGTTTGCCGTTTTCAAGAGGCTTTGCAGGAATTAGAAAAAGAGAAACCCATCCAGTATATTTTGGGAAAAACATATTTCTATGGATTAGAGCTTGTTGTTAACCAACAGGTACTCATTCCACGGCCAGAAACAGAGGAGTTGGTGGAATGGGTAATAACCGATATAAAGCACCAACTCTCCAATGGAGCAGTAACATCTTCCACTAAAAGAGCACATGAACAAATTCACCTTTTAGATATAGGAACCGGGAGCGGCTGTATAGCCGTAGCGCTGGCCACAAACCTGCCGAATGCCCATGTAACGGCTATAGATAACAGCCCCGGTGCGCTGGCGCTTGCCCGCGAAAATGCCGAAAGACATCATGCGTCTGTTACCTTTATAAAAGAGGATATAATGAATTTGGAAGCCTTAGCGGGGGAGTTTGAGGTGATTGTTTCTAACCCGCCTTATGTGCGCTTATCTGAAAAGAGGGATATGAAAAATAATGTGATAAACTACGAACCTCATGCGGCCTTGTTTGTGCCAGATGAAAATCCATTACTATTCTATGAAAAAATAGCAGCATGGGCTAAAAAGAGGTTGCGAAAAAACGGAATGCTTTACTTTGAGTGTAACCAACACCTGGGAAATCAACTGCAGCGGCTCCTGGAGAAAGAGGGCTATATAGGCGTAACGCTTCGTAAAGACCTGGCAGGAAATAACAGGATGGTGTGCGCCATACAACCATAAAATGGATAGGGACGTTTTGAAATTGAATTTCTTCAAATGAAAACCTTGTATAAAACAAAACGGGCATTCTAAAACCTCCTGCGTTGGCACCTGCGCGCATAGGCAGGTGGGTATATGCGTATAAAAGAACATTGCGGCGAAATCCTTGCGGGCTATGCTAAGAAGACGTCTAACACAACAAAGTAATTGGTAAGTTTTGACATTTTACAACCAATTATAGACTTCAAAATATTAACTTTGGCATTATGAAATTATCGCAGGACAAACTTGATGTATTAACAAAAAAACGGTCTAACCTATTCAATTGGCGTGGACAGTTTACGCCTGAGTTTGTTGAATATATCTTACAGACATTTACCAAAAAGGGCGACTTTGTTCTCGACCCATTTTCGGGTAGTGGGACAGTTTTGCAAGAAGCTGCTCGACTTGACTTGAAAGCAACGGGGATTGAAATAAACCCAGCCGCTTATGCAATGAGTAAATTTTTCACTTTTTGCAATCTTCCCTATCAGGACAGACACGACTACTGCAATAGATTTGAATTAAAACTAAATATTCATCTCTCAAATCTAAATGGACAAAAAGTTTACAGCGAAAATTCAGATTATAGATTGGCTTACGTCAATCTATTGGATTTTGCTGAAAAGTTTAGCAGTACTTTGACCGACAAACAAGAACGTGTGCTACTTCTAAACTTGCTTTTTCAATCTGAAAAAGATAAAGGGCTTACCTTAAAAGATTCCATTTATAAATCATTTCAGTATGTCAAGAATGCAATTTTAGGACTTCCTTTCACCGAGCAACCAATAAACGCCTTGTTAAAGGATTCAAGGAGTGCAGGAGACGAATTAAAAAACGAAGTTGATTTGATATTAACTTCTCCACCATACATTAATGTCTTTAACTATCATCAAAATTTTCGTGCGATTGTAGAAACATTTCACTTTGATATTTTGAAAGTAGCACACAGTGAATTTGGTTCTAATAGGAAAAATCGTGGAAATAGATTTAAGACAGTTATCCAGTATTGTCTTGATATGGAATTAGCAATTAGAAGTTTTTGGACAGCATTAAAACCAAACGCAAAACTCATTTTGGTTTTGGGACGAGAATCTAATGTTAGAAGCACGCCATTTTACAATGGTCAACTAATCATTGAAATTCTTGAACAGTCAAAAGGTTTTAGCGACATCAAAACACTTGAAAGACAATTCACGAACAAATTTGGTGTCAACATCAAAGAAGATATAATAATTGCTACAAAAAGCAATGAACTCTCAGATAGTTTCAATGCAAGGTCAATCGCCTTAAAACATTTAGAACATAGTTTAAAAACAACTCAAAATGGAGTTCAGGCTGACATTTCGGACGCTATTTTGAATATTCAAGAAGTAAACCCTTCTCCTCTTTTCAATCCAAAACATATTATTTTAAATGAGCAGCACACCGCATAAAGAAAAACTTTTAGCAGCCATCAATAACCCTAAATCAAATGGAGATGTAGATATTTTAAAGGAAGCATTGGCAGCATACGAAACTTGGATTAGCAAAACTAATGCTCTGATTTCTTTGGGCGAAACCCGAATTGTTGAGATGACCTCATTACTAAATGAGTATAAAGACTATTTGGAAGTTGACCTAATTGCAGCAAAGGGTTCAGGCTTTTTAAAAAGGCAAAAAGGGCAGTTGAAATTAGATAATAGCGTAATGGAAGAATTTTTAATCCATTTAGTTAGCCCAAAGATTTTGAACAACCTGCCAACTTTTGACTTGGAAACAGGTCCGCAGACAGCTTTTATGTCTTTGGCATTTAGACCATCGAGCATAAACACTTTGAATCAAAAACCCGAAGTAATCCTTAAAGTTAAAGACCAAGATTTTATAATAGGTAAAGCCATTTACTACAAGTTCTCATCTGACTCTGAGTTCACAACACCAAAAACAGTTGATGGTAAATTTTATTTAGCGGTTTTGGCAGCAGAGTGTAAAATCAACTACGACAAAACTATGTTTCAAGAGTGTGCAGGAACTGCATCCCGACTAAAACAGGGCTGCCCAATCGCAAAATATTATGCCCTTGTTGAGTATTTGGATATGCAACCCGAAGACACAAGACTGACTGAAATAGACAATGTTTTTCTTCTTCGTAAAGCAAAACGTTTACCGTTTGAAAAGCGAAATGTTTTAGCAGAAGTAAAGGCACAACATAGAGACTTTCCAATTTCAGCAGAAGTGATTGGAAAATTCACTCACGAAATACAAAAGTTCGTTGACGCTACTTGGTATAACCCTGACGAAGCATTACAAAGGGGTTCATTCGTCTAAATTTTAAATTGGGACAAAGAAGCACAGCCCATAACAGCGGTTTGGCAAAAGTGGCGATAACCTACTTATATGAACATTTATGCTTTGCAATAGCCACCTTCACTAAGCTACAGACCATTACTTCCCATAAAAAGTTAAAGAAGTTAAAATCAGGTACGAAATACGCTAAGTGAAATTCATTGGGTAGGTTTCTGCAACGCCGCCGAGAGAGCGATTTTTTTCCCGTTTTTGTAGGCAACAATAAAAGAGGAGGTATATCCCTTTTTAACCGCTTCTTTTTTCAATTTTTCAGCCTCCCCATAAGTCCCTGCCTCTCCGTATAAATATCGGTACAATTTATCGCCCTCTTCCATGCGAATAGGCTGTAACCCCTTAAAATTATAACTCTTAGGCGCTATTTTGCGGGAACTGGCAGCAATTTGAACCTTAAAAATAACCTCCGGGGAACTTGCCACCGCCGAGTCTGCAACAGGCGCCGAAGAACTCGTTTCATAACTCAAATCGTCGCCCACATTTTCCTCTATCAGCTTTTTATAGGTAAAAACCGCATTCACTATACCACTTGCAATTTCCTGCTGCCCCTTGGCCGAGAGCAAATACTTTCGCTCATCAGAGTTTGTAATAAAACCCGTTTCAATAAGCACACTTGGCATAAAAGTTTGGTGCAGCACAATAAAACCTGCCTGTTTTACACCCCTGTTTTTTCGCTTCAACGTATTGGTAAAATTATCCTGGATAGCCTTCGCCAGCAAAATACTATGGTCTAAAAACTCCTCCTGCATAATCGTCAACCCAATAATAGATTCCGGTGAGTTAATGTTATATTCAGAATAATTCACCTCGTAATTTTTTTCTAAATAAATTACCTCATTCTCCGCCTTCGCCACCTCAAAATTCTGTTTATTAGCATGCAACCCCAACACATACGTTTCGCTCCCCGAAGCTTCTGTATGATGCGCATTGCAATGCACCGAGATAAACAAGTCAGCATTAGCTTTATTAGCTATTTGCCCCCGCTTAAATAAATCTACAAAAACATCGGTCTTGCGCGTATAAACTACCTTAATACCCGGCTGCTTCTCCAACTCTTCCCCCACCAGGAGCGCTATTTTCAGGGCAATATCTTTCTCTTTGTAAGCATTAGAAACCTTTCCCGGGTCATGCCCGCCATGCCCCGCATCTATCACTACCGTAAATACCTCTTTTTTTACAGCAGGTTTAGGGATGCCAAACGAACATAAAAAAATACCAAGTCCAACCAGCCCGTATGGCAAGCTAAAAACGGCAACATACCAACTGATGGCAAACGGTTTTATAAGGGTTTTCATAAGTCAAAAATCAGAGAATTCTATTAAACCAGCCAAAAATATATGTAAGTTTGTCCCAAAAAGCAAGCCATTTTTTTTACAAAAATAGCATATAAAGTATTCCAAACAACTCATCCCTTCCTGCTACCCGCATTTTTCTTCCTCTCAGGAACATTTTTTTTATGCGCGCAGGAAACAGGAAAGAAAACGCTTCCCCCTATTCAAAAGGAAGCTGCCAGCGACCCTGCCAACCTGGAAGGTTTAGTGCAACTGGAAAAAGATAGCATTTTACCCGATACCTTAAAGATAGATTCTCTTACACCTAAAGAACCTCTTTTGTTAGATAAAATACAATACAGCGCCAAAGGATATCGCCGTATAAACAGAAAAGAAAAGAGAATGTATCTCTATGATAATGCCTATGTGGCTTACGAGGATACAGAACTGAAATCGGGCGTTATTGTATTAGATTTTAAGAAAAATGAGGTCTATGCCGGGCGCATTAAGGACAGCGCCGGCAACTACACCCAGTATCCCTATTTTAAACAAGGTTCTAATGTGGTAGAACCCGATTCTATACGGTTTAATTATGACACGAAAAAGGCATTGATATGGAACTCCAGGAGCGAACAATCTACAGGAGATATTAATGTTTTTACAGAATTGACCAAAAAAGAAAACGATTCTGTCTATTTTTTTAGTGAAGGCAGGTTAACTACCTCTGAGCATCCTGACGACCCGGAATACTACATTCGCATCCGGCGAGCCAAATTTGTCCCTAAAAAGAAAATCATCGCCGGGTTGAGCAATATGTACATTGCCGATGTTCCTACCCCCATTGGCGTTCCCTTCGCTTATTTCCCGCTTACCCAGGAACGCCGTTCGGGTTTTATTTTTCCCACCTTTGGCGAGGTAAATAACCGGGGGTATTTTGTTCAGAATGGAGGGTATTACCTGGCATTGAGCGATTATTTTGACCTGGCGGTGCTCGGCGATTATTATACTAACGGGAGTTATGGCATTCGCACCGAAACCAGTTATGCGCTCCGTTATAAATTTCGGGGAACTCTCTCTTTCCGCTTCGAAAACCTCATTAACAGCCAGGTAGGTTTTCCCGATTACAGTCGCAGCGCAGTCTATAACATCAGGTGGAGCCATACCCAGGATGCCAAAGCCAATCCTAACTCCCGCCTTTCTGCCTCGGTGAATTTAGGTAGTAGCCGCTATTACCAACTATCATACAACCAACTCAATACGCCCAATTTCCTAAATAATACCCTGTCGTCTTCCATTTCCTATTCCAAAACCTTCCCGGCATACCCATCCTTAAACCTAAGCCTCACCGCTACCCAGTCGCAAAACACCAACACCCAGTCTATCAACCTAACGCTACCCTCACTGCAAGCTAACCTGGAACGTATTTTCCCTTTCGCTTCCAAAGAAGGGACTAAGAAGGGAATCTTTCAAAACATTAACTTTCAATATACCCTGCGGGGGGAAAACCAGATACAAACTACCGATTCCTTGTTTTTCAAAAAAGAAATGTTCAACGATTCCCGTATCGGCTTTAAGCATACGATACCGGTGAGCACCAATTTTAAACTATTTCGCTATGCAAGCATTAGTGTAAATGCCAATTTTGATGAGGTATGGTACCTAAAAACCATCCGTAAGAATGATTATGATGCTGCATTGCAGGAGATAGTTATTGACACGATTAATGGTTTCGACCGGTTTAATCAGTATAATTTTAGCGCCAGCCTGGGCACTACTATATATGGTATGTTCAATTTCGGGAAAAATGCCAGGATACAGGCTATTCGGCATGTTATGCGCCCCTCGGTAAGTTACAGTTATAACCCGGGTTTTGGTCAATATTATAATGAGTATGTGGCGAGTGCAGACCCTTCTGATATACGGGAATATACCCGCTTTGAGGGGGGTATATTCGGGGTGCCCGGCAAGACGGTTTCCAATTCCATCGGTTTTTCACTCAATAACACCTTTGAAGCGAAGGTGCGTAACACTGACACCACTGCTACCGAGCCTAAAAAAATATTCCTGCTCAATAGTCTCAATTTTTCGGGCAGCTATAATATTGCAGCCGATTCGCTGGCGTGGAGCCCGCTACGGATAAGTGGCGGAACGCAACTCTTGCAGAACAAGATGACGGTGAACTTCGGCGCTACCTTAGACCCTTACGCTCTTGATACGAGCGGTAAACGAATAGATGTTTTTAATATTGATAATGGCGGCTCGTTGTTCCGGCTTACGAATGCAAACCTGAACATTGATTATTCGTTCTCCAGCAAAAACTTTCAACGCACAGAGGCGCCTGCACGTGCAGATAACACCCAAAGCGGCGGGCGGGAAGACGATTTGTTTGGCAAAGCGCAGGATTTTAGCGACAGCCGTACTTTTAGCGAAGATAATTCCCAAAAAACCGCTTCGCAAACAGAGATATACACTACTTCGTTACCATGGGATTTGCGGTTTTCGTACTCTCTTACGTACTCTAACAGCCGGCGCGAAAATGAAATTTCCAGTCATTCTCTCATGTTTTCCGGTAACATAGAATTATCTCCCCGCTGGCGCGTAGGGGCTTCTTCCGGCTATGATTTTAAAGATAAAGGCTTTACCTATACCCAACTGCGTTTTGAGCGCGACCTGGAAAGCTGGCGAATGAATTTTAACTGGGTGCCATTTAGCTCCCGTTCATCCTGGTACTTTTTTATCGGCATCAAATCATCTATCCTCAGTGATATTAAGTGGGATAAACGAAGAGAGCCCGACAGGCGGTTATAAGGTACCGGCGTGGTTTTAGTAGTGAGATATGAGATATGAGATATGAGATATGAGATATGAGATGTGAGATGTGAGATGTGAGTGTGAGGGGTGATAATTATGCCCTGTGTTCTTTGCGAAAACCTGGCGCTCTTTGCAGTTAAAATAGAATCAAAAAGGTTATAATAACCACGGGATTAGTAATTTATAACCCATTTAGTAGCTTTGCCTCTTGATGAGAAAATCACGCAGAGGTGCAAAAAATGTACAGAATCCTGAATGATTATTTTAAAATCTATAACTCATATTTCACTGCCTGTTACTAAAATTTCCCTTGTTTTTGGTTTCTTGTATCTTGCATCCCATTATCATTGTCTCAATACACAAAAAATATGAAAACCATCATCAAAACCCCCCATGCACCGGCGCCTATTGGCCCTTATAACCAGGCAGTTCTAAGCGGAAATACCCTTTACATTTCAGGGCAAATACCCATTAACCCTAAAACGGGAACCTTGGTAGAGGGCAATATTGAACAAGAAACCGAACAGGTTATGGAAAACCTTAAAGCAATTCTCCAGGCGGCGGATATGACTTTTGAAAATGTGGTGAAAACCACTATTTTTCTCAAAGACATGAACCAGTTTGCTGCTGTAAATGGTGTATATGCCCGCTATTTTAAAGAAGAAATCGCCCCTGCCCGGGAAACCGTAGCAGTAGTAGCCCTTCCCAAATTTGTGAATATAGAGATAGGAATGGTGGCTGCCAGGTAAATAGAAGCAAGAAAAATAAGCGAGATATATAGTTGTTGAAATGCGATGGGTGTGTTAAAACTTGGAAAAATATATTATTAAAGGTTTTGTTGCAGATGATAAATACCTGAGAAAGATAGACGGCAGAGCTGATTATTTTTTTTAATCTACCTACTTCTCACCTACTCTTAAATAAATATAGGCAGGCTTTTAAATTTTCCCTATCTTTGAAGTCACATCATCAAACTACTAACAAACATGGGAAAAGGCTTTTTTCAAGTGCCAAAGGCAATCAATGAACCCGTTTTGTCGTATGCTCCCGGAACCCGGGAACGAGAAACTGTTTTAAATCAGTATAAAACCTATTACAACGAGGTTGCAGATATTCCCCTTTATATAGGAAATGAAGAAATCCGTACCGGCGTAACCCGCGTTATTGCCCCCCCGCATGAGCATGGGCATATCGTGGGGCATTATCACCTTGCCGAAAAACACCATGTGGAAAAAGCCATACACACGGCTTTGGAAAGTCGCAAAAAATGGGCGGCGATGCCCTGGGAAGAACGGGCTGCCATTTTTTTAAAAGCTGCCGACCTGATTGCGGGGCCCTATCGCGCTAAAATAAATGCCGCTACCATGCTCGCCCAATCTAAAACCATTCACCAGGCAGAAATTGACGCTGCCTGTGAGTTGATAGATTTTTTACGGTTTAATGTGCAATACATGGCCGAAATATATAGGGAACAGCCCCAATCTTCTCCGGGTGTATGGAACCGGGTAGAATATCGCCCTTTAGAAGGCTTTGTATATGCTATAACTCCTTTTAACTTTACCGCTATTGCCGGAAACCTGCCCTCCAGCGCTGCCATGATGGGAAATGTGGTGGTATGGAAACCCAGCGATAGCCAGGTATTTTCTGCCAAGGTGGTGATGGAGGTATTTAAGGAAGCTGGTGTACCGGGTGGGGTTATAAATCTTGTTTGCGGCGATGCTGTAATGATTACAGATACCGTTTTGGCAAGCCCCAATTTTGCTGGTATTCATTTTACTGGCTCTACCGATGTTTTTAAATCTATCTGGAAAAAAATAGGCAATCATATTCATCTTTATAAAACTTACCCGAGAATAGTGGGGGAAACAGGCGGAAAAGATTTTATTATTGCGCACCCCAGCGCTCATCCCAAACAGGTAGCTACCGCTATGGTGCGCGGCGCCTTTGAACTGCAAGGGCAAAAGTGCAGCGCCGCTTCCCGGGTGTATTTACCTGCCTCGCTCGCGGGCGAGATTTTGAAATATGTGAAAGATGATATAGCTTCTTTTAAAATGGGGTCGCCAGAAGATATGAGCAATTTTATTACTGCCGTTATCCATGAAGGCGCTTTCGATAAGCTGGCGGGTTATATTGAGCGGGCTAAAAAAGATACAGATGCAGAAATTATTGCAGGTGGAAGGTGTGATAAATCTAAAGGATATTTTATAGAACCTACGGTTATCCTCACTACTAACCCCCGCTATGTAACGATGACTACGGAGTTGTTTGGACCGGTGTTAACAGTGTATGTGTATGCAGATGAAAAATGGACGGAAACGCTGCACCTGGTAGATGTTTCTGAATATGGTCTCACAGGAGCTGTTTTTTCCCAAGACCGGTATGCAGTTCAAGAAGCTACCCGCTTATTGGAAAACAGCGCCGGTAACTTTTATATTAATGATAAACCCACCGGTGCGGTAGTGGGGCAGCAGCCATTTGGGGGCGCCCGCGCTTCTGGGACTAATGATAAAGCTGGTTCTATGTTGAATTTGCTTCGCTGGGTTTCGCCTCGCTTAATAAAAGAGACTTTTCTCCCCCCGGAAGACTACCGGTATCCTTTCCTGGGGTAATAGCTTTCCCAGCGTTCTGCCAAATTTTGTAACTTTGTTAGAGCCCTGTTGACTGGCAGTTGGGGGGTATAAATGCAAATTATTTTACTACAAAGGTGAAGAAAAAAATAGGTCTTTTATTTGGGTCATTCAACCCCATTCATGTAGGGCATCTCATTGTTGCCAATTATGTAGCTGAATATACAGATAGTAACGAGGTGTGGTTAGTAGTTACCCCGCATAATCCTTTAAAGAAGAAACAAGAGCTTTTAGCAGATTATCATCGTTTGGAGCTGGTGCGACTGGCTACCGAGCAATATCTTAGACTAAAACCGTGCGATGTTGAATTTTTTCTTCCACAACCCAATTATACCGTAGATACGCTTACCCATTTGGAGGAACGGTTTCCTATGTGCGAATTTGCACTTATTTTGGGGGAAGATTCTTTTAAAACCTTATATACATGGAAAAGGTATGAGTTTATTTTAGAACATTTTCCTTTATATATCTATCCCAGGATACATCTCCATGAAACGCTTCCTGTATATCCCCATAATGCACGCCTTGTATTTTTAGATGCGCCGCGCATAGAAATTTCATCTACCTATATCCGGGAAGGAATGCGGCAGGGTAAAAATGTATGCCCGCTTCTCCCGCCCGAGGCATGGAGGTATATAAATGCAATGAATTTTTATGAAGGGTAAACCTTATGCTTATAAGCGATTAGAGTATCAAAAAAATCTTATTTTTTTCTCTATTTTTGAAAGTTAAATTTTCATACATGAATACATCAATGAAAGTGGCTGTGATAGGAGGGGGGAGTTGGGCAACGGCCCTGGTGAAGATACTATCGGAAAATCTCGGAGAAGTGGGCTGGTATATGAGGAGTTCCTATATTAAAAATCATATTATATATGAAAAACACAACCCTAATTATCTTAGCTCTGTAGAATTTCATACAGAGAAACTTATATTGAGTAATGACATAAATGAAATTATTACGTATGCCGATATTCTTATATTAGCTATTCCATCGGCTTTTCTCCATGAAGAATTGCAAAAAATTACCCTTCCGTTAAAAGATAAAATTATTTTTTCCGCCATTAAAGGCATTGTCCCTCAGACTAATTGTATTGTTGGAGAGTATCTTCACCAAATGTATGGGGTTCCGTTTGAGAATATAGGTGTTATTGCAGGCCCCTGCCATGCAGAAGAGGTGGCGTTGGAACGATTATCGTACCTAACCATTGCCTGCACAGATTATGAGAAAGCAAAACGAATGGCAGACTGTCTTTCTAACAGCTATATTAAAACCAGGATTTCAGATGATATTATAGGCGCCGAGTATGCCGCAGTACTCAAAAACGTGTATGCTATAGCTTGTGGTATCGCTCACGGATTGGGTTATGGAGATAATTTTCAAAGTGTTCTGATGAGTAATGCCATTCGCGAGATGAAACGATTTGTTAAACGGGTGCATAAAATAAAACGTAATATTAACCAATCTGCTTATTTGGGAGATTTGTTAGTAACGGGTTATTCGGTTTTTAGCAGAAATAGAATGTTTGGCACTATGATAGGGAAGGGCTATACAGTGAAGAGCGCTATGTTGGAAATGAATATGATAGCTGAAGGGTATTATGCTGCCAGGAGTGTACATATTTTGAGTGAAAAACATAAGCGAAAAAGTAAAATTCCTATTATGGATGCGGTGTATGAGGTTTTGTATGAAGGAAAAGAGCCTAAAAGTGTCTTTAAGAAACTTACAGAAAAGTTAGATTAAGCGTTTGCGGGTAAAATAGTGGTAGTTGTAATTTCTATAGAAATATTTTAGTAAGACAATAAAACACAAACCACGCCTGTGTATAAGCAAGCGTGGTTTTGTTATTGAAAGTAAATATAACCTTTTATAGAGGGTTTTGTTCTATAAGCGGGTTGGCATTAAGTTCGTTTTGGGGAATTTGCCATTGCCATCTGTTATCTCCGGCAGGGATGTTAAATATACCTCCTACAAGAGCTGCGTTATGGTTCGTTCCAGCATCATCACGAACTAAAGGAGCGTTTAATCGTTTTAAGTCGTGGAAACGGAACCCTTCTCCCCATAGTTCAAACCGGCGTTGCAATAAAATTTCGTCTATCAAAGCCTGTCCTGCATTCACTGAAAGCACATAAAGAGGGTTTCTGTTAGAGGCCAGTGTAAATAATACATCCCTAGCTCCTACATCATCTCCCAGGCGGGCTCTTGCCTCAGCTTCAATGAGATACATCTCAGCAGCACGCATATAAGGTACATCTACGCGGCTATCGCCTGTACTAACTGCTATAAATTTCTGACTGGTATAAGGGCGTTTTGTAAAGTTTGTAGGAAGCCCTAATGTTGCGTGGTTCCCGGTAGGGTCAAAAAGCGTACGACGAACATCGGTTAACGCCATTTGGTTATATAGTGGCACATAAATAGCTTTTGGATTTGTACGGATATTGGTAGAGCTAAAGTTGCGAGACATATAAGCGCCAAAATTGGCAAAGAACTCTGATTGGTCTTCTTGTATATGGCTACCCCACATCCATTCTCCATTGGTATAATCATTAAACCCAGCCTGGTATTCAGCGTTACTCATTAAGCTAAAACCAACACGAGCTTGTTGTGCGTATTGAGAAGCATCAGTCCAGTTGCCTTGCACAAGCGCTATGCGGGCTTTTAAACCTAAAGCTACATTTGTATTGAAGTGCGATTTGTTGGGTCTGGAATATCCTTCCAATAACACAAGAGCCTGGTCTAAGTCTTGATTTACCTGTGTATATACTTCTTCTACTGTAGAACGAGATATGAGGGTATTGTCATCTACCTGTAACATGATAGGAACGCCTAACTGGTTGTTGTTACCTCCGGATTCGTATCGGCTACCGTAGAGTTGCACCAATTGAAAATGGCAAAAAGCACGATATACCAAGGCTTGTCCTATAGCTGCGTTTCGCTCAGCATCGGGACCTGTAGCATTACCTCCGCCGTTTATAATTACGTTTGCATTGCGGATGATGCGATAATATACCCGATAAGGAAATAAGTCATCAGCACTATTGGCGTTGGTGTGAGAAATCCATCGATACATGCTATTAAACCAACCATTTCCGGCAGAGGTCATTACCAGGTCTTCTCCGAGCATGTCGGTTTGAATCATCATACAACCTACCCCGCCTTCTCCCTGAGAGTTATAACGTTGGTAAAGAGACCGGTGAATTCCATTTATGGCTACCATTAAGTTACCGGTAGTAGCGGTAACTGATTCTGCAGATACACTTTCGGTAGGTACCTGGTCTAGATAATCGTCGTTACAGGCATACAATCCTGCAAATGCTGCGGCGAACAGTGTTAAACGAATTAGATGTTTTTTCATGATTTTTATTTTTAAAAGGTTAGATTAACGCCTAATGAGATAATTCGAGCAGGAGTAAAACGATTCTGGGTAGTTCCGCTGAATTGTTGCCCGGGGTCTAATCCTTTACGCTCGGTGATAAAGGCTAAGTTTTCTCCGTTAGCATAAATCCTTGCGCCTACTATGCCAAGTGATTCGGTTAGGTCTGAAGGCAGGTCGTATGACAGGTTAACTTGCCGCAGTACATAATTGGTAGAGCTAAGAAGAAACCTATCGGAAGCGCTGCCAAAATTGGCAGTTTGCTGTACATCTAAGCGAGGCACATCGGTAATATCACCGGGTTGTTGCCACCGTCTTAAAATATCAGTGCTAAAAGTAGTTCCATAATCGCCGGAGTGCATTAAAGCAGCATGGTTAGTGTCATAAGTTAGACCACCTATAGCATAATTAATTAAGAAACTTAACTGGAAGCCTTTGTAGCGAAAGGTATTGGTGAGGCTACCATATACATCAGGGATAGCGCTTCCTGCAAAATGGAATTTTGCATTGCTGGGGGAGGTTGTTAATGTATCACCCTCAATTACCCGTAAAGTTGTGCTACCGGCATCAATAGCTGCTTCACTTGCATAATATAATCCGGCACCATCAGCAGGATCTACACCATACCAGTCGCGCAGCCAGTAATCAAAGATAGAGCCTCCTACTACATACTTTTTAGTTCCATTGATAATTTCTTCCTGGGATAGTTCTGTAAACTCATTTGCTAGAGTAGCGGCATTCACCTGGATGTTCCAGGTAAAATCGTTTTTACGAATAATGTCTGCTCCTAAGCTCACTTCTATACCTCTATTGAACATAGCGCCAATATTAGCATCATAGCCATCTAACCCTCCTGATACAGGAATAGGCACATTAAATAACAATCCATCAGTCGCCCGGTTGTAATATTCAACCGTTCCAGTTACCCGGTTATCTAAAATTCCAAACTCAAGGGCTACATCGGTTTGCTCATTAGTTTCCCATTGTAATGCCGGGTTTCCTGCAGTTGCAATAGTTACACCGGCTTCTCCGGCATTAGGAGCGAAACCATAAAGCGCCTGGCTGGCATAAAAGCTTAGATCAGCGTTAGAAAGGTTGGAGTCATTTCCTACCCCTCCATGAGAGCCCCGAATTTTTAAAAGATTGAGCCATGTAGCATTTTTCATAAAATTCTCCTTGTCTAAACGCCAGGCGCCACCAACTGACCAGAACGTTCCCCATCTCACATCTTTATCGAAACGAGAAGAACCATCTGTTCTCACAGAAGCTGAGAGGAAATACGTATCATTAAAATCATAATTGAGCCTGGAGAAATACGATTCTTTTGTATAATTCCTTGTAAAGGAACTCAAATCAAGGGTATTAGTAAAGTTAATTAGTTCAGTATTGCCCTCTACCACCTGAACAGAACGGAAGCCGGTGAGAAAATTAAATTCCAACTCAAAGCTTTCATGCCCTGCCAATACAGAAAGTGAATGTTTATCAAAATCTTGTGTATAGTTGAGCAGTTGATTGTAGGTAACGCTAGTGGTAGTAGAGGCATCTCTTCCTGCCTGCCCGTCGGGCGCTCCATCGCCTACAATGGTGTTTCGATAACTTTCATTATTAAAATATCGTTTGTCTAACGCCACATTAGCTGTAAAGGCAAAGTGCTTTAAAAAGTAAAACTCTCCATAAGCGCGTCCATTAATGGAAAAAACTCGGTCTGTATCTACATTTAAGAGATTTTCCTGTATGGCATGTCTTCCTGGCGAACCACCTGCAGCGCGAATTTCATCTATGTCACCGGTATCATAAATTCTATTACCATAATCATCTAGAATATAAGCCCCGGTTGTTGGGTCGTGCAAATAAACAGGATAAATAGGGGCAATAACGCGGGTGCTTCGGAATGGGTTTACAAACGCAGTACTGTTGTTAACACCATCTACCGCCTGTTTAGAAGAGGAGGAGGTTGCGGCTAAATTCAATCCCGTTTTAAACCATTCTTTGGGTTTTATGTTAACGTTGATACGGCCATTTATCCGTTCAAAATCAGAATTAATAACATAGCCATTTTCCTGGAGGTAACCTAAAGAAACAAAATAATCGGTTTTTTCATTAGCTCCCTGGAAAGAGAAATCAACGGTTCGGCGAGAACCGGCTCTTACCAGTTCTTTTTGCCAGTCTAAATCATCGGGATACAGCAAGGAAGCAGCGGGGTTTAAGGTTCCATCGGGCAATACAATTTCAGTAGTGCCTACATTAAAGGGATTGTAGCCTAAGTTTTGATAGATGTCGTTATAGGCAACACCTCCATAGTTTTGCCTGCCAGCATTGGGGCCTGCGGCAAAACGGGGAAATAAACCAGAGGCTAACATATTAGCATCGGCTTCGGGAACAGTTCCAGATATAGAAAGGCTATTTCGGTAGGCTTCCCACATTAAAGGATAATACTGTGAGGCAGTTACCCGGTCATACTCGGGTATGGAGCGGGAGGTGAGCCCTTCACTAATATTTAAGGATATGCGGTCTTTCCCGAGTTTTCCTTTTTTGGTAGTAATCATCACTACCCCGTTAGCAGCGCCTGAACCATAGAGAGAGGTGGAAGCAGCATCTTTTAAAATAGTAACATTCTCTACATCATTAAAGTTAATGCTATTAAGGCTTCCGGAGTATAATACCCCATCTATTACATAAAGCGGTTCACTATCAGAGTTTACGGAACCGATACCGCGAATTCGGAATTCGGCTCCTGAACCGGGTTGTCCGCTGGCAGTTCGGATGAGTACCCCTGCAGAAGCTCCTTCTACCGCAGCAGCCACGTTGGTGATTGCTCTGCCCTGGAGATCATCTGCGGTAATTTGAGTAGCTGAGCCTACGAAGGCTTCTTTTTTTACATTTCCATAGGGAACGGTTAGCACTACTTCCTGGAGCGTTTCTGCATCTTCTTCCATTTTTATATTAATGACACTGGAAGTTCCTACGGTTCGCTCTACAGTTTTTTGGCCTACATAGCTGTAAACCACAATTTCGCCTGTATTGGCATTAATACTATAATTACCATCAAAATCGGTTTGAGTTCCCCGTTTGGTGCCTTTTATAACAACACTTACTCCGGGTAATGGCAAACCGTCTTGGTCGGTAATGTTACCTGTCACAGACTTTTGCTGTGCAAAGGAAAACTGTATGACAAACGCCACTACGAGCGCGCATACGCTAGTAAACTTTGATCTCATTTTAACAACTTATTAGAATTAGCTTAACGCAAAGGTAACAATTATTTTCTCACTATAACAAGGGAGAGTGTTAAATTTTATTGGGCACTCTCCTTAATAGGTCAAAAAGCCTGATATTTGGTTGCTGTTTTTGCTGGCGACTGTATAGGAGAGTATTAAAAAAATATCTGAGGGTTTGCTGAAAACAAATTATACCAATCTTGTAGAAACCGGTACCGACGAGGCTGGCAGAGGGTGTCTTGCCGGCCCTGTAACAGCTGCGGCTGTTATACTCCCCCCTGTATTCCGGGAAGCGTTGTTGAATGACTCTAAACAACTGAATGAAAAAACGCGCTTTTTTCTCAGGAACCAAATTGAAGAAAAAGCGCTTGCCTATTCTGTGATACATGTTTCCCCGGAAGAAATAGATAGGGTGAACATTCTAAATGCGTCTTTTTTAGCAATGCACAAGGCTATTGATTCGCTTTCTGTACTCCCGGAGTTTATTTTGGTAGATGGCAATCATTTTACTCCTTACGTAACCATACCCCATAAATGTATTGTAAAGGGGGATAGTATTTATATGAGTATTGCCGCTGCTTCTGTGCTTGCTAAAACATATCGGGATGCTTATATGTTGAAGCTACATGAAGAATACCCTATGTATAACTGGAAACAAAATAAAGGCTATCCTACCAAAGAACATCGGCAGGCTATTGAGAAATATGGGGTTACTCCTTATCACCGGAAAAGTTTCAGACTACTGCCTTCTCAGTTGCGTTTGAATGTATGAGTTTGCTACCTTTGCAGCTAAATGCCTGCTATGAGCCGTTTTTTCAGTATTTTTTCAGTATTTATTTTTTTCCTTGCCTGTAAGGAGAGGGGAGAGGAGGTTTCGCAACTTACCAGCCATATTCCGAAAGAAGCTTCCCTCATTATTAAAATCAATAAGCCTGCTTTCTTCAAAAAAGAGTTTAGCAGCCATCCCTTCAGTAAAACATGGGTGGCTACTTCACTTTATAAAAGTGTGGAGGAACGTTTATCGGCTCTTGCCGGCATTAATGCTAAGGAAGAGGCATTGCTTTGTTTCACCGAAATAGGAAAACAGAATATAGAGTATGTATTTATAACTAAGTACCATGAAAATATAATTGTTACGGATTCAATTCCTGAAAAAAGTATAGAACGCCTTTTATATAATGGGGAGACGATAGAAAAAATAACAATGGGTAACCAACTACTTTATACTGCTATTGTAGATGGGATTTTTTTAGGGGCATCTTCTCAACTTCTTGTAGAAAACAGTATCCGGCAACGAAATAAAGGAATTGTAAAAGTAGATGAGGCATTTCAAAAGCTATATACTATTGCCAACCCCGGAAAACCCGCTACGGTTTTTATCAATCATGAGAGGCTACCATCTCTCCTGACGCCTGTTTTAGAAGAACGTCTTTCCAATTATATCCGCAATTTTGCAGACTGGACTGTGATGGATATCGCATTAACCCCTACATCTATTAATGGTTCTGGGGTGACGGTTACCAAAACTGCCTCTTCAAAAACCAGCGCCCTTTTTCACAATACCCACCCGCAAGAACCTATAGCGCCGCTTTTTACCTCTCTTATGGCAGAGGGTTTTGTGTCTTTTACTTTTGACAGTGCCACGCAGTTTCAGTCTAATCTTTTACAGCCTACTCAGAACAAGGCAGCCTACATGCACCGGGAGTTGATTGAGCCGTTAACTGAAATTGCCTGTATTGCTGAAGCGGGAGCCCGGCATGTTGTAGTTCACTCCTCAGATATAGAAAATACTAAAAAACGCTTGGTGCAGGAAACCTTGCCTGTTCTCGTGGTGCGGGATTTTGCAATATATAAAGCAACAAATCCCGGATGGCTTAAAGAGGCCTTTCCGGGTACGTCGCCTTTGGCAGCTGCAAATTTTTATGTGTTTATAGACGATTGTGTGGTATTTTCTACTGATATAAAAGCGTTGCAAACTTTGCTGGTTAACTATCTTAATAAAGCTACGTTGGCTTTTGATGAAGCGTATCGGGGCGTCGCCTCCCGGCTAAGCGATGTTTCTTCTCTTTTAGTAGTGGGGCTTTCGCCTAATTATAAGGATTTTGTAAAAGATGGCTTCCGTAAATCCTATAGAAAAGATACAGATAATATGGGGGCAGAGGCATATCCTCTTGTAATATGGCAAGCGGTGCAAGATGGCGATGTAACGCATGTACATACTACCTTGGCGAAAACAGATGCTCCGTTAGGTGGCAAAAGGGTTACCCAGGTAGCTGCTATTGGACTGGATGCCGATGCTGTTGCGTCTCCCCAATGGGTTACTAATTATAGCACCCAGCAAAAAGAACTGGTAGTGCAGGATGTTGAGAATACGTTATACCTTATTTCGCATTCGGGGAAAATTTTGTGGAAGAAAAAGTTAGATAGCGCCATTAAAGGAAGTGTACAGGAAGTAGATTTGTATAGAAACGGGAGAATACAATGGACGTTTGCAACAGAAAAAAGCTGGTATGTGATAGATAGAAATGGAAAAGACGTGGCTCCGTTTCCCATTCGGTTTGAAAAGCCAATTACCCAGCCATTGGCAGTTTTTGATTATGATTTGAATAAAAAGTACCGTTTTTTACTCTGCCAGGGCAATGTACTCAAAATGTATGATGGTAAAGGAAACATAGTGAGCGGGTTTGCGTTTACGCGCGCTCAGGCGCCTGTAGTGCATACGCCCAAGCATATACGCATGGGAAAGGAAGATTATATTGTAATTTCAGAAGAAAATGGTTCGTTGCGTATTTTAGACCGTACCGGGAAACCTAAAATATCGGTTAAAGATAAAATAGATTTTTCTGAAAATGAAGTATATGAGCACCAAGGTAAGTTTATTATAGGGATGCGTAATGGGAATGTCTTACAAATAAATCCTGCGGGGAAAGTTATAACCCAAAAAACAGCCTTCCCGCAACCCTATTACCTTCGCCCCAGCCATGCTACCTGGATTTCCATGGCGGAAAATACCCTTACGATTGGGGCGAAAAAGTTGGTGCTGGATTTTGGGGTTTACACGGAGCCTCGACTGTTTCGGTATAAAAATGCGTTTTATGTTGCGGTAACAGACACGCAAACTCATAAGGTATATATTTATACTGATAAGGGTGAACTGTTGCCTCACTTTCCTGTATATGGAACAACGGCTATTGATATGGCTGATGCCGATTTAAACAAAAAACCAGAATTTGCCGTATTGTCAGATTCCCATACCGTTATAATTTATAAAATACAATAGGCAAGGTATCAAATGGGTATGCAGGTGGCCTGGAATATTTCTGAAAAGTAATGTTGTATTTTTTCTTTCACCTCCTGTAATGGTATTTCCCTTTCGCCTACTTCTGTTTTCATAGAGGTTACCGCCTTGCCTCGTATCCCACAGGGAATAATGTGGTTAAAATACGTCATATCGGTATTCACATTCAGGGCAAAGCCATGCATGGTTACCCATCGGGAGGAACGCACTCCCATAGCGCAGATTTTTCGTGCGAACGGAGTTTCAGCATCCAGCCAAACGCCCGTTTCTCCTTTGCTGCGCCCGCCATTAATGCCATAATCTTGTAACGTACAAATTATCACCTCTTCCAGCAGCCGCAGGTATTTGTGAATGTCTGTAAAAAAATTTTCCAGGTCTAAAATAGGGTAGCCTACTATTTGCCCGGGGCCATGATACGTAATATCGCCCCCCCGGTTTATCTTGTAAAAACCGATGCCTTTTTTTGAAAGCGCTTCTTCATGCAGGAGTAAATGTTCTATATCTCCGCTTTTACCCAACGTATATACGTGCGGGTGTTCCACGAAAAGTAAGTAATTAGGCGTTTCATAGGTAGTATTTTCCGCCCGGTTCTTTTTTTTAACAGATACAATTTCATTAAAAAGAACTTCTTGTAAATCCCAGCTCTCCTTATAATCTTTAAACCCCAGATTGCGTATCTGTACCGTTTTGTTCATAGTGCAAAAATACGGCAATTATGGTACGCACCAGGGATGAAAGGATTACAGAGGAAGAAAAAACAGGTTTTTAGGAGGGCGCCCGAAAAAAGTGAAAAAATTACGGAAAAACCATACTATAGATTAAAAGAGGTAACGTAAGTTTGTCTCAACTATTTATTCTTTGTAAATAGTTTTTCATAGCAGGGTTTATTAAGTTGTTTTAAAGTTCGGGTCTAAGATCCGGGCTTTTTTTATTATTGTTTTATTTTTCTCGCTACGTTTATTTTTTATCATTATTTTTCTGGTGCATGCAGTCCAGTATAATATAATCTTCTTGTAGATAATGAACGTCAAAAGTATTTTTATGGGCTGTATTTATAGGTATAAATATACTATTAGGAGATTTCATAAAAACTGCCTAATCAAACCGTAACGCTTTTACGGGCGAAATTTTAGTAACAACATAGGAGGGTACAATGAGCATGAGAAGACACAACCCCAGCGTGCCTGCATTGAGCAGCAGGATATGAAATAGGTTGAGATATACGGGCGCCTGGGTAACATAATACGTAGCCGGGTCTAATTTTATAAAACCGTACTGTTGTTGCACGAACAATAGCCCCAGTCCTATTACATTTCCCCAAAAAAGCCCTACACATATAATATAAGCCGCCTGGTATAAAAATACCTTTCGTATCGTCCAACTACTGGCGCCAAGCGCTTTTAAAACCCCTATGGCAGGTGTTTTTTCAATAATGAGCACCAGCAAGGCAGTAATCATATTAATACCTCCCACAATAATCATAATAAACAAAATAATAATAATGTTAAAATCAAACAACGAAAGCCATTCAAAAATAAAGTAATACGTATCTGCCACCGTTTGAGAGTCTAAAACAGACAGGGTTTTCCCATACACCTCATTCCCTATCTCTTTCAACTGGTTAAAATTGTTTATAAAAACCTCGAAATTTCCCACCTCATCTGCCCGCCAGCCATTCATTCGCTGTATATGCCTTATATCAATGAAAATATAAGCAGCGTCAAATTCCTGGAACCCACTATCATACATTCCCACTATAACCCCTGTTAACTGATGAGGCAAGCCCGAGCCTTCCGGCTTTAGAAAAAATGCCTGGAAACGGTCGCCAACCCTTAGATTCAAGCGGTTCGCCAGGTAACGAGATAACAGCGCCTCCTCATTCCGTTCTCCTGAATAGTCAGGTAATCGCCCCGCCACCAGATATTCCTTCAGGTAGTCCCAGCGATAATCTTTTCCCACTCCTTTGGCAATAACTCCTTCAAATGTTTCGGTTGTGCGTATAATCCCTCCTTTGGAAGCTACCGCTTGTATGTGGTTAATGCCTTTAACGCTGGTGAAATTTGGGTAAAAATCCTGGTGAATGGAAACCGGGCTCACCGATACTTCCGAGGCATTATAATCATATTTAAAAATTTGAATATGCCCGTTGAAAGCCGCTATTTTTTCCCGAATTTTTCGCTGAAGCCCTGTGCCTGTGGATATTGCCACCACCATCATAATAAAACTCAATGCAACCGCCGTAAGCGCAATTTTTATGATTGGCGCCGAAATATTATTTTTATGCGATTTTCCAAGAATTAGCCGTTTGGCAATAAAAAACGAAACACTCAAAATATGACTTCATTTATCCAGTTCAAAAATACACTTTTATTGGCTCTTTTCATTACACTCTCTTGCGGGGAGTTACAAAAGAAATCTACTACCCTTAACCTACCTGTTATGAATACTCTCAATACTAAAACTCTTCCTGTTGTTGGCGCTAACCGTACAGACCAATATTTAGCCATTATCCAAAACAAACCGGTGGGCATTGTAACCAATCAAACCGGGGTGCTTTATAATTCCAAGGGACAGTTGGTACACCTGGTAGATACCCTGGTAGCCTTAAAAAGAGATATACGGAAAGTATTTGCCCCGGAACATGGCTTTAGAGGTACCGCTGATGCCGGAGAGGCTATTAAGGACGGGGTTGATGGAAAAACAGGCTTGCCGGTTATTTCGCTTTATGGAGCTAATAAAAAACCCACGCCTGAGCAGTTAAGCAATATTGAGGTGATGCTTTTTGATATACAAGATGTAGGCGCTCGTTTCTATACCTATATTTCTACCCTGCACTATGTAATGGAAGCATGCGCCGAAGCCCGAATTCCCCTCATTATCCTGGACAGACCAAACCCTAACGGGCATTATGTAGATGGACCTGTTTTAGAGGAGCCATATAAAAGTTTTGTAGGGATGCACCCTGTACCCATTGTTCATGGCATGACGGTGGGGGAGTATGCCCAAATGATTAACGGGGAAAGATGGCTTGCCAACGGCGCTGTTTGCGAAATAACGGTTATTCTTGTAAAAAATTATGACCATACTACGCCCTATAGCCTTCCTGTGAAACCGTCTCCCAATTTACCCAATGATGTTGCGGTTTCTCTTTACCCCAGCCTATGCCTTTTTGAAGGCACTAATGTGAGTGTAGGCAGAGGCACCGATATGCCTTTTCAGGTTTATGGTTCCCCCTTTCTGCCGAATGAGGGTTTTAGCTTTATCCCGTTTCCGAGGGAAGGCGCCAAAGAACCTCTCTACCAGGGAAAGCGCTGCTACGGCGCTAACCTTTCTGCCACTCCTCGGGTAGCTAACATTGAGCTGCAATGGCTCATCAGCGCTTATAACCATACTGCTGATAAAGCTACATTTTTCAATTCATTTTTCACTAAACTCGCCGGGACAAAAACGTTGCAACAACAAATAGAAGCGGGAGCAACTGAAGAAACCATTAGAAAAAGCTGGGAAAATGGCTTGCAAAAATTCAAGAAAATGAGGGAACGCTACCGCTTGTATGATTAACGGCATCTATCTCTTTATAATGCTTTTCTTATGCTATCTTTGCGTCAAATCTTTTATATGGACGAGGAGGTAATTCCATACGCAGATAGTACCGCCAGGAAAAAAGAACAGGTAACCCGGCTTTTTAACCAGATTTCTCTGAAGTATGATGGTTTAAACCGGCTTATTTCGTTGGGGATGGATAAAAAATGGAGAAAAAGAGTTGTTTCAATAGTTTGTAAACATGGCGCTCGCACGGTTTTAGATGCAGCTACCGGTACAGGCGATTTAGCTATTATGCTAGCTAAAACAGAGGTGAAAGAGGTGGTAGGGATTGATATTTCTTCTAAAATGCTAAACATAGGGCGAAAAAAAATACTCAGGAAAAAACTTTCTGATAAAGTGCAGTTATTGTTGGCAGATAGTGAGCGAATGCCTTTTTCCTCCAACTCTTTTGATGCTATAACGGTGGCTTTTGGCGTGCGAAATTTTGAAAACCTGCCAAGAGGCCTCTCAGAACTATACAGGGTATTGAAACCAGGTGGCTTGCTGGTGGTACTGGAAACATCTATTCCCCAAAAAAGACCCTATAAACAACTCCATCGTTTTTATTGCAATACTGTTGTTCCTTTCATGGGAGAGCTATTCTCCAGCGACCGCAATGCCTATCTTTATCTTATTAAATCGGCTGCCGTTTTTCCGTATGGAGAAAACTTCAACAATATTTTACAAGAAACGGGGTTTATAGAAGTGTCTCATCACCCCCAGGCGTTTGGAGCTACTACTATATACACAGCGTCTAAACCGTAGTGGCATAACGGAAAGGGGTAAAAAAGCGAAGGCTGGTACGTATGAAACAACAAAGAGGCCTCTTTAAAAACGGTAGCTATATGCTCGCATGTGTAGTGGCGTTAACTACCATAACTACAGCTACCGCCCAGTTTAAGGAAAATCCTATTTTGAATTTAGAAAATTTTGACCGTCAACGGTTGCATTGGGGGTATTTCCTGGGACTTAACCAATATGATTTTAAGTTTAGCTACCGTGACAATACGGGAGATATACTGGTAACTACCAACGTAGGGTTTACGGTGGGGCTGATAGGCAACCTGCGCATAAACGATTTTTTAGATGTTCGCTTAGAGCCGGGCCTTTATTACACTGAACGGGGCTTGCATTTCCCTGGTTTTGCAAGCGAAGATGACGCCCTTCGCACTATAAAATCTACCTATATACACCTCCCCCTGCTATTAAAAATCAATGCTAAACGGTTGGGAAATTTCAAGCCTTATTTAGTAGGAGGTGCCTCTACCTCTCTTAATTTAACGAGTAATGAAAAAAATCCTAATGACAATAGCAGCGGTACTTTTAGAATGAAAGACGCCACCTATTATTATGAGGTAGGTTTTGGGGTAGATTTTTATCTCTATTTCTTTAAATTTTCTCCTTCCATACGAGGCATTTTCGCTATAAACGATGAACTGGTAGCCGATGATGACCCTAACAGCCCGTGGACGGCTAATATAAATGGGCTTTTCTCAAGAGGGGTGGTTATAAACTTCACATTTGAATGATGCCATATTATAAAAATATGATACATTATTGGAAATCTCTATATCAGTCAAATTGAAGAATTATTTAGCCGTAAATATCTATAAGATATTTGATGTATAGAGAGTATAATATAATTTACCTGGCAGATGAGTGGTATGCCTCTTTGCGCTGGTGCAAGTTGGTTTATTCCTTTTCTATAATGGCTTTTAGCTGTTTTTCCAGTTGTTTTTTATCTGGCAGGTAAAGCTGATATTTTGAAACGAATATTTTGTTTGAAATTCCACCGGTAGCATATTCTACCAGCACTTCGTCTTTGCCTGCCGAAAGAATAATACCAATAGGTTCATTATCGCCTTCCACGTTTTCTTCTGTCTTGAAATAATTCAGGTAAAGGTTCATCTGCCCGATGTCATTGTGTTTTACTGCTTTTGTTTTCAGGTCAATCAATACAAAGCATTTCAGGATACGGTGATAAAACACCAAGTCAATATAAAAGTGTTTATTGCGTAATGAAATCTTGTATTGTCTGCCAACAAATGCAAAGCCTTTCCCGAGTTCAAGAAGGAATAGTTGAAGGTTGTCAATAATATTTTGTTCGAGGTGTTTCTCCGTTACCCTCTTGCTTTGCGGGATTTTTAAAAAGTCTAATATGTAAGGGTCTTTTATCATCTCTGTCGGATGAGCAGCTATGTGCCCTTTTTCCGAGAGCTGTAAAATACCTTTTTTATCTCGGCTCAATGCCAACCGCTCAAATAAGGAAGAATCTATTTGCCGTTCCAGTTCCCTGGAACTCCAGTTTTCATGTGAGGACTGTTTCTCATAGAATTTTCGAGCAGTTTCGTCTGAAACCCCCAATAATGCTACAAAGTGTGTCCAACTTAATTTGGCAGGCACTGCCTGCCATTTTGGATAGGTTACATAAAACCTGCGCATATCCAGTACATTCCGTCTGCCGAATCCTTTACCGTAACGCAGCTTCAAATCTTTGGAAAGCCTTGCCAACAAATCGCTCCCATACTCTGCTCGCTCATGCCCGTGCTGTTCAAACTCCACAATGTGTCTGCCAATTTCCCAGTTGGCTTTCACCAGTTCGGTATTCACAGCTTTAACGGCATTAAGTCTTGCTGTTTCAATGGTTTGACCGATGTTGTCAAGCAGGTCGTTGTATTTGGTTTTGCTGGGTTTCATCTTAAAAAATATTTGTCCTTGATTTCAACTTTGCCTACCGCCATGCCGGTAAGCGCTTTTTTATGCTGAACTACACGATAATCCATTGCCGTTTAAACTCACTTAAAAAAATAGCGGCAGCCATGGCCACGTTAAGGCTTTCCGCCCGATGCAAATAGCTAAAATTAGGAATGCAGAGTGGTTTTGCTGAACATTTTAAAACACTTTCCGATAGCCCTGTAGCCTCATTGCCCAGCACTAAAACCGCCTTTTGCGGCAGTCTAGTGGCATATACACTCTCCCCACTCATATCAGCAGCATAAACAGGTACCGGAGCGTCTTTTAAAAACGTTTCCAATTCCAAATACGTTACCTGCACCCTTGCGAGCGAGCCTGCGGAAGCCTGTACAACTTTAGGATTGTAACAATCTGCCGTTTCGTGGCTGCATACCAGGTGGCGCAACCCAAACCAATCGCATATACGAATAATGGTGCCCAGGTTTCCCGGGTCGCTTACCCGGTCTAAAGCCACCACCAACTGGTGGAAATGTACAGGTTGAGGGGGCGGGATCTTAAATATCGCCAACGCTTCGCACGGGGTAACCCGGGTGCTTAGTTTTGCTAATTCTGCCGTTGTAACAAGCCGGGCAAAACCTTTCTGCATAGGAAACAAGCCATCATCCAGGACAAACAGGTGTTCTAACTCGTAAGCCGATTGTAAGAATGCTTCTATTATGGTAACCCCTTCTGCTATAAATAAACCTTCCCCCATTCGCCATTTTTTTTGACGCAAATTCACAATTTGCCGTACCTGGTTTTTATTAACCATGAAAATCCTGTACTTTTGACCTTAAATAGTTACATACACCCTTGAAACCTGCTTTAGAAAAGCATTTTGCAAAAATAGGTTTATTATTTTTATCGTTCACGGTACTTTCGTGCAGCGCTATACGTCATTTGGAAGAAGGAGAGGCTCTCTTAACAAAAAATACCCTGTATGTAAATGGGAAAGTTCAACAAAAAGATGAAACTCAAAACCTCCTTCTTCAACAACCTAATACCTCGCTGCTGGGAGCGCCTGTGCGCCTGTATGTGCATAACTGGGCAGAAAAATACCCTGAACAGGCTTTTGAAGAGTGGTTATACAGGAAACCTAAACGGGAGGGAAGGCTAAAAAATTTTCTCTCCCAAAAACAACTCACCGAGCTTAAAAATATGTCAGTAGGTTTCCAGAACTGGCTCAAGAAAACAGGTGAGCCACCCGTTATCCTCGACCTGTCTAAAACCCGGAAATCTGCCAATAGATTGCGTCTCTATTATGAGAGTAATGGCTTTTTTAATGCCACGGTTGCCTATGATATACTCCCTCAAAAAAATAAACGAGCCGCTATATCCTATCGGGTAACTACGGGAGAGCCCTATTTTGTAGATAGTATTACTACCGATATAAGCGCTAAACAAATAGATTCTATTTATGAAAAAAATAAGAAAAATTCTTTCATAAAAGAGGGCAAACAATTCAGCTTAGCCGATTTTAATGCAGAGCGAAACCGACTGAGTGTTCTTTTTTTAAACTCCGGGATATTTGGCTTTCAAAACAATTCTATTGTATTTAATATTGAAAGAGATACCCTGGCAATACACCAGGATTATAAATTGCCGGTGGAGGTGAGTATTGGTAATTTGGTGCAGCAAAGCAACACCGATTCGCTCCAGGAAGTTCCCTATAAAATTCACACTATAAAAGATGTCCATATTTATGTGGATGCCACTCCATCAGATAGCCTCATAACCACTTCCTATAATAAGTACACAATTCACTATAAAAATAAACTCAATTACAAACCGCGCGCGCTAACCAATGCTGTAGCTATAAACCCCGACAGCGTGTATAGTGAAGCAGCCCGTACACTAACCAACCGCCAGCTCAATAATCTCAGGGTATTCAAATATCCCGGTATAAATTATACCTATCAAGATACCACACAGGCGTTGTTAGCCGCCAATATTCGCCTCACCAGCCTGCCAAAATTTTCACTCGGCTTCAACACCGATATATCCCACTCTAATATACAAGATTTCGGTATTTCCTTTAGCGCTTCCCTCATCAGCAGAAATGTGTTCAGTGGCGCCGAAATACTGGAAATTGCTGCCAGGGGAACTCTTGGCGCCTCTAAAGAAGCTAACGATGCCCAGGATAGATTCTTCAACATTTCTGAAATAGGAGCGGATATTCGCCTCAATTTCCCCCGTTTTTTCTTTCTCTTCAATACCAATGAACTTATTCCAAAATACATGACCCCGGAAACCCGCATTTCCTTGGGCACCAGCGTGCAAACCAACATTGGATTGGATAAGCAGAGCGTTAACGGGTTTTTGCGCTATACGTGGACTCCTCATGTGTTTAAAAAAAATGCTTTTGAATTGTTTAATACACAGTACATCCGAAACGTAAACCCCGACAATTTTTTTAATGTTTATGGAAACACCTATCAACGGCTAAAAGAGGTAGCTGTTGCTAATGGACAGTTAAACCCGGCAGATGATTTTGAAATTCCCGGTGAAGCTGAGCAGTTTATTGCAAATGTACTCTCTGGCGCTATTATTGTCCCCGACGAAGATAAAACCGAAGTGCGCAGGATTGATGAACGAAAAACCCGGCTCACCGATAACAACCTTATTCTTGCCAGCAATTTTACACACACACGGAACAACCGTACAGGAATAACCGATAACCGGTTTTCCCAGTTTCGTGGCAAGATAGAGATAGCCGGTAATGCCCTTTCATCGTTGGCCAAAACCCTCAACCTAAAGAAAAATTCAAACAACCAGTATGAGATTTTTGGAGTAGCCTATTCCCAATACGTAAAAGCAGAATTAGACTATATTAAATATTGGTCGTTTTCAGAAGATAATGTTCTGGCATTCCGAAGTTTTATGGGAATTGCCATTCCCTATGGAAATTCAGATAACATTCCCTTTTCCCGAAGCTACTTTGCCGGCGGCTCTAATGATAATAGAGCCTGGGAAGCCTATTCGCTGGGGCCCGGAAGCACCTTGTCTATCAATGATTTTAATGAAGCCAACCTGAAACTCGCCTTCAATTTAGAATATCGTTTCCCTATCTTTGGCGATGTTAAAGGCGCTCTCTTTGCCGATGCGGGAAATATCTGGAATATATGGGATAATATTACAGACCCTCAAGCTACTTTCAATAACCTTTCATCTCTCAAAGACATTGCATTGGGAACGGGTTTTGGACTACGCTACGATTTTGGTTTTTTTGTACTCCGCTTCGATACAGGATTTAAAACCTATAACCCAGCCTATGAAAGCGGGCGAAAATGGTTCAAAGAGTATAACTTTGCCAATGCCGTTTACAATATAGGCATCAATTACCCCTTCTAAAGAAAATAGAGAAATTTTATACTAAAAACCAATATCTTGCTTCCTTTATATAGAAACTACCCTGCCATAAATACCTCCCCAACACATGATTTTTTAACAGTTCTTTATTTATAAATAAAAAAGCGCACTCTTTGAGAATGCGCCTTATCTTTAAAAAAGATAACCCGAACTATTCAATAACCCATACTTCATTCAACAAATTAGAGCCATCATCACCCCCTATAATGTATAACTTATCATTGGCAACTACACATCTAAGCCCGTACCTGGGCGTAAAACCGGCAGGAGCTTCAAACGCAGTCCACGTATCGGTAGCAGGATCATAATACTGTATATCATTAGTATAACCAGCGCCTTCTATATCTCCTGCAATAACCCAAACCTTATCATCAAAAACAGCACTTCCATGGTCAGAACGTCCCATTATCTCCCCCTGCGATACAACTTCATAGTTTATACCATCTGTACTAGATAAAAGCTCATCAGAATAACCCGAGGGTACAAACCCCCCAAACACCCATAGCCGGTTATTATATACTTCGCAACTATGCCCGGAATGGGGCCCAAAATTATCACCGACCTCTTGTGTAAAATCGCCTCCGTTAACACTGTGCCACACATCGCCAAGTACTCCTGACGTATTATTATAGCCCCCCAGCATCCATACCTGGTTATTAAATACAGTAGTGGTGTGGCTGGTTCTACCTTCAAAAACCCCTGAAGATTTTTCACTCCACCCGCCTCCGGCATCATTACTTCCATACACTATATCTGAAAATGCACCTACGAAGGGAGTGCCGCCAGATGTCCAGATTATTCCATTAAATACCACACTCGCATGGGCAAGCAGCGCTTGGGGAATAGCCTCTCTCAGTTCCCAGGTAACACCCCCGTCAGAGCTACTATATACAGATGCCGTTCTTCCGCCATCATCTAAGCCACCCAATACCCATAGCGCATCATTAAAATATACACATGTGTGGAAACTTCTCGGAGTAAACCCGGTAGTAACGTCTACCTTATGCATGGTCAGCGGTTTATTAGAATCATGATCCTTACTACAACCTGCTAATAGGGCAATAAATACAAGAAACAAAATTACTTTTTTCATAACACCGATTTTTTTAATATATGATAAGATGCAAAAATATAAAAAAGGTTGCGTAAAACCCCTTACTTTTTTCTCCTGTATAAAATCTTTTACAAATAGTAGAACTGTATAAAGTAGAAAGATAATTCTTTTTAAGTAAACAATAAAAAAATATTAATCATAATTATCTCTATGTATATAAAATATACATTCATTCTATTCGTATAATTCTATATTTCTAACCTCCCCAAGCCACCCTATCTACATCTTTCCATACTAAATAACATAAAAAAGTATAACAGTATTTCCTGAAACTTTCCTAACTTGCATTAACAAAACAACCATAATCCCTTTTGTATGGATATAAATTCTGTAACCCGAATTTTTGACATCCCCTATTATCAACTTAAAAACTATCAACTTTCAAACGCCTTAGTCTCTAAATATAAAGATAGCTGGGTACAAACTTCTACCCGGGCATATATAGAAAAAGCCAACCGCCTCAGTAGGGGGTTGTTGCATATAGGTGTACAACCCGGGGACAAAATAGCCGTTATTTCAATCGCTAACCGAACCGAATGGCACGTGGCCGATATAGGAATACTCCAGGCAGGAGCGCAGAGCGTACCCATCTATCCTAACATATCGGAAGAAGAATACGAATATATATTGAACCATTCGGGGGTTTCCCGCTGTTTTGTATCGGATGAGGACCTGTTTAAAAAAGTAAATTCCCTCAAATCCAGGGTACCGCATCTCAAGGAAATCTACTCGTTTGATGCGGTAGCAGGGTGTAAAAGCTGGAACGAAATACTAGATTTAGGTAACGATGAGAGCAACCAGAAAGATGTGGAAGAACGCAAAAATGCCATACAGCCCGATGACCTGGCTACCATTATCTATACCTCCGGCACTACCGGGAAACCCAAAGGCGTTATGCTATCGCATCACAATATCGTTTCCAATGTGCTGGCTTGTACAGAACGCATTCCGTTGAAAGTGGGTGATGTGGCGCTGAGCTTTCTGCCTGTTTGTCATATTTTTGAGCGAATGGTCATCTATTCCTATCAATATAGAGGGGTCAGCATCTATTTTGCCGAGTCCATCGACAAGATCGGCGACAATCTCAAGGAAGTGAAACCCTCCATCATGACAGTAGCCCCCCGTCTTTTGGAAAAACTATACGACAAAATCTATACAACGGGAACCGCTCTTCACGGAATAAAAAGAAAACTTTTCCTCTGGGCAGTGGCATTGGGCTCACAATTTGAACCATACGGGGCTAATGGCTGGTGGTATGGAATGAAATTAGCCCTTGCCCGGAAACTGGTTTTCCATAAATGGAAAGCGGCTCTGGGCGACAGATTACACGTGATGGTATCCGGGGGCGCCGCTTTGCAGCCCCGCCTGGCGAGAATTTTCGGAGCTGCCGGCATTCCGGTTATGGAAGGGTATGGCTTGACGGAAACATCGCCCGTAATTTCTGTGAATGATGAACGAAACCATGGTTGGAAGATAGGTACGGTAGGGAAGATAATCCCCGGTGTAGAAGTGAAGATCGCCGATGACGGCGAGATACTCTGCAAAGGTCATAACATTATGCTGGGCTACTATAAAGACCCTGAAGGCACCGCCGAAGTTATGAAAGGCGCCTATTTTCACACGGGCGACATCGGTGAAATAGACAGCGAGGGGTTTCTGAAAATAACCGATCGTAAAAAAGAAATGTTCAAAACCTCGGGGGGAAAATACATAGCTCCGCAACTCATAGAGAACCAGATGAAACAGTCCCCTTTCATAGAACAGATTATGGTAGTGGGAGACGGGGAAAAAATGCCGGCAGCGCTCATTCAGCCTAATTTTGAACATATAAAAGAATGGGCTAAAAAACGAAAAACAGCGCTTGGCGACTCGTATGAAGCGATCAGCCAAAACCCGGCGGTCATTGCAAAAATACAGGAAGAAATAGACCGTAACAACAAACACTTCGGGCACTGGGAAAAAGTAAAAGTCTTTGAACTGACCCCCGACGTCTGGAGCGTGGAAAAGGGGCATCTCACCCCCACCCTGAAACCAAAACGCAAGGTCATCAAAGAAAAATACAGGGCACTGTACAATAAAATGTACGGGCATAGCAGTTAAGAATCAAGACAGGGAAAGTACTGAGTAGTGAGATATAAGTATTGAGATGACCTTGAACGTGAAACCTGAAACTTTGAACCAAGAAGCAAGAATCAAGACATGGAAAAGAGAGAACAGAACATGGAAAATAGAAGTAAAATTGGTTAACAGTCAATTTAAAACGATCAACCTTATTAAGACATTAACAACTAACAAACTTTGAACTAAATGACGAGAAGAATCACCAACGTTGCAGTAATCGGTTCGGGCGTTATGGGGAGCGCCATCGCCTGCCACTTTGCCAATATAGGCGTAGCCGTTCTATTGCTCGATATTGCGCCCAAAGAACTTACCCCCGAAGAAATAAAAAGAGGCTTGTCATTGGAACATCCCGCCGTCCGCAATCGCATCGTAAATGAAAACCTGGCGAGAGCCGTCAAATCCAACCCTGCTCCTCTCTATCATCCCGCTTTTGCCAATCGCATCCAAACCGGCAACCTGGAAGACGATCTGGAAAAAATCGCCCGGGCAGACTGGGTACTGGAAGTGGTCATAGAACGACTGGATATTAAAAAGAACGTTTTTGAACAAATTGAAAAGTATCGCAAGCCGGGAACGCTCATTACCTCCAACACATCGGGTATTCCCATCGCCTTTATGAATGAAGGTAGAAGCGAAGACTTCCGGCGTCATTTCGCCCTAACTCACTTTTTCAACCCGCCCCGCTATCTCAAACTCTTTGAAGTGGTCCCAGGACCGGATTGTGCCCCCGAAGTAGTTGACTTTTTAATAGGGTATGGCGAAAAATTTCTTGGAAAAACACCTGTCCTTGCCAAAGACACGCCCGCCTTTATCGGCAATCGTATCGGAATTTTTGGTATCCAGAGCATTTTTCACCGGATGACAGATTTAGAATTGAGCATAGAAGAAGTAGATAAACTCACTGGTACAGCCATCGGTCGGCCCAAATCGGCTACCTTTCGCACCGTTGATCTGGTGGGATTAGACACACTGGTGCATGTAGCCAAAGGACTCTACGAAAACTGCCCCGGTGATGAAGTCCGGTCGCTGTTTAAAATTCCCGGTTTTATTCAGAAAATGTTGGAAAATAAATGGTTAGGGAGTAAAACCGGGCAGGGTTTTTATAAAAAAATAACCCGGGAAGACGGAAAAAGTGAAATTCTGGCCCTAAATCTGACCGACCTGACCTATCGCTCTACCCAAAAAGTTTTTTTTGAAACTCTTGAACAAGCAAAAAATACAACCAACGCCACCGACCGCTTTCACATTTTAATAGCGGGAAATGACAAAGCCGGGGCTTTCTACCGCAAACACTTCGCCGCCCTGTTCGCCTATGTGCAGCACCGCATCCCCGAAATATCTGATGAACTCTACCGGATAGACGACGCCATGAAAGCTGGTTTCAACTGGGAAAACGGCCCCTTTGAGTTGTGGGACACCATCGGTGTGGAAAAAGGCATTGAACTCATGAAAGCCGAAGGATACGAACCTGCCGCATGGGTTACCCAGATGCTTGCTTCCAAGAATACCTCCTTTTATATAATAAAAGATGGTGCCACATACTATTACGATATTCCATCTAAAACCTACCACAAGAAATTCGGGCAGGACGCTTTTATCCTGTTGGACAATATTCGCCCCAACAAAACCTTGTGGCAAAATGCCGATGCTGCCATACAAGATTTGGGAGATGGGATCCTAAACCTTGAATTTCGCTCCAAAATGAACACCATCGGCAGCGGCGTATTGCAGGGCATTCACAAAGCTCTCGACAAGGCGGAAAAAGAATTTCAGGGTTTGGTAATTGCTAATGAAGGGACTAATTTTTCGGTAGGTGCCAACCTCGCCATGGTCTTTATGTTAGCTACAGAGCAGGAGTATGACGAGCTAAATGCCGCTGTGAAGACTTTCCAGGATATGGCGATGCGCCTTCGTTACTCACCCATCCCCACCGTAGCTGCCCCTCACGGGATGACCTTTGGCGGCGGCTGTGAACTGTGCCTGCACGCCGATGCCGTAGTGGCATCTGCTGAGACCTATATTGGGCTGGTGGAATTTGGTGTAGGCCTTATCCCCGGCGGTGGCGGTACCAAAGAAATGACACTGCGGGCTGCCGACACCTTCCGAAAAGGAGATGTGGAGTTAAATGCGTTGCGGGAGTACTTTTTAACCATAGCGATGGCAAAAGTGAGCACATCTGCCTATGAAGCCTTCAATTTTGGCATTTTTCAGAAAGGGAAAGACACCGTAGTCGTCAACAGAGACCGGCAAATCGCTGAAGCCAAAAAACGAGCACTGCTCATGGCCGAGGCAGGCTACACTCCTGCTATCCCGCGCATCGACCTGAAAGTATTGGGAAAACAAGCATTAGGCATGTTTTTAGTAGGAACCGATTCCATGAAAGCCGGGAATTATATTTCTGAACACGATGCCAAAATTGCTAATAAGTTAGCCTATGTGATGAGTGGAGGCGACCTATCTGAAGCCAACTTCGTCTCCGAGCAATACCTGCTGGATCTGGAGCGGGAAGCCTTTCTATCTCTCTGTACCGAACGAAAGACCCTGGAACGCATTCAACACATGCTAAAAACGGGAAAAGCGCTGCGGAATTAGTAGAGAACTAAGAGGCAAGAACCCATTTATCAGAACCAAGAACCAAGAACCAAGAACCAAGAATCAAGACAAGGTAACAGCGCATAAAAGTATAGAGAATATAACAAAGAAATTAAAATTTCAAATAGCCCAATAGCCATTTAATAAGAGAATCAAGAATCAAGACGCATGAGAAGGCATAATTTTAAAAAGCTAAAAATCTGGAAAGAAGGTATGGGATTAGTTTCCGACACCTATAAAATAACCCGTACCTTTCCTGAGTTTGAGCGGTTCATTTTAGCCTCTCAACTCATACGATGCGCTGTTTCCATTCCCTCCAATATTGCCGAAGGAACCAGCAAAAGTTCTGAAAAGCATTTCAATAAATACCTGGAAGACAGCCTGGGTTCCGCTTATGAATGGGAAACACAACTGATAATTGCATTAGAAGAAAAATACATATCCGAAGAAACGTTTAAAGAATTAGAAAACAAAATTCAACAATTACAAAAAATGATCTCAGGTTTCATGGAAGGAATCAACTAAATTGTCTTGATTCTTGTTTCTTGTTTCTTGAGTCTAAAAATTGAAATATTATGAAAACAGCCTACATCATAAAAGCCTGTCGCACCGCCGTAGGAAAAGCGCCAAGAGGTGTATTCCGGTTTAAGAGACCAGATGAAATGGCGGCCGAAACCATACAATTTCTCCTGAAAGATCTGCCGCAGTTGGAGAAAACTCGCATTGATGACATCATCGTGGGCAACGCCATGCCCGAAGCGGAACAGGGGCTCAACATGGCCCGCTTCATCTCCTTGATGGGACTAAAAACAGAAGATGTGCCCGGCGCCATCGTAAACCGTTATTGCGCATCAGGACTGGAAGCCATTGCCATAGCCACTGCCAAGATAAGGAGTGGAATGGCGCATTGTATCATTGCCGGTGGTGTGGAAAGCATGAGCTACATCCCCATGGGTGGCTACAAACCGGTTCCCGATTACGCCTTAGCCAAAGAAGGACATCAAAGTTATTACTGGGGCATGGGTTTGACCGCCGAAGCCGTTGCCAAACAATTCAACGTATGGCGTGAAGACCAGGACGCCTTCGCCTATCGTTCCCACCAGAAAGCATTGGCGGCTATCGCAATGGGAAGATTTAAAGACCAGATCGTGCCGATCACACTGGAACAAATATACGTCGATGAAAAAGGCAAAAAAACCGCTCGTTCCTATACCATTGCTACCGATGAAGGCCCCAGACCGGATACCTCTCCCGAAGCTTTAGCCGGACTGAAACCCGTTTTTGCGCAGGGAGGTACCGTAACCGCCGGAAACTCCTCCCAAACCAGTGATGGCGCCGCCTTTACCCTCGTCATGAGTGAAGAAATGGCAGTTGAACTGAACGTGAAACCCATCGCCCGGCTGGTTTCGTATGCCGTAGCCGGCGTAGAGCCCCGCATCATGGGTATCGGGCCTGTAAAAGCCATTCCCAAAGCCCTGAAGCAGGCCGGTTTACAACAAAATGACATAGACCTCATCGAATTAAACGAAGCCTTTGCTTCCCAATCCTTAGCCGTCATCCGGGAATTGCAATTAAATCCCTATATTGTAAACGTAAACGGAGGCGCCATCGCCCTGGGACATCCATTGGGCTGCACCGGTGCAAAACTTTCCGTTCAATTATTCGATGAAATGAAACGAAGAGGCAACAAATATGGCATGGTTACCATGTGTGTGGGCACCGGCCAGGGTGCCGCGGGGGTTTATGAGATAGTTTGATGGAGGAGAACATAGAGAACAGAAAAGAGAAAAAAGAGCATAGAAAATAGAGAAAAGAATGTATTAAAAAAAATACGAATCATATTTGTACAAATTTTAGCTTGTATGAAAAGAAGGCATAATTATAAAAATCTAAAAATATGGAAATCGGGTATAGAAATTGCCAATGACATTTCTGATATTCTAATCAATTTTCCGATGCACGAACGTTATGATCTGAGTTCTCAATTAAGCAGATGCTCTGTATCCATTCCGAGTAATATTGCCGAAGGGTCAGCAAGAACCCATAAATCATTTAGTAACTTTATCGATGTTGCCTTGGGTTCATCGTTTTAATTAATGACGCAACTCATGGTTGCTAATCACAGGAAGTATATAAAAAAAGAAACCTTAGACATATTGGAAACCAAGATAGAAGAATGGCAGAAAATGGCCATGAGTTTTCAAAATAACCTTTCAGAGCAATAACTCATCTATTTTCTATGTTCTTTTTTCTATTCTCTTAAAAAAAGTAAAAATGAATACAGCCGAAACAGGCCTCCCCAAAGGTGGAGAATTTCTTATAAAAGAAACCCCGATAGAAACCCTGTTTACACCCGAAGATTTTTCGGAAGAACAACGAATGATGCGGGATGCCGTTACTGAATTTGTAGATAGAGAATTATGGACTAATAAGATGCGCTTTGAACAGAAAGACTACGCGTTCACGGAAGCCATGATGCGAAAAGCCGGCGAACTCGGTCTGTTGGGCGTAGTCGTTCCCAAAGAATACGGCGGACTGGATATGGGTTTTGTGTCCAGCCTGCTCGTGTGCGACTACATCTCCGGCACCAGCGGTTCCTTCAGCACCGCCTTCGGAGCGCATACCGGTATCGGCACGCTTCCCATTTTGCTCTATGGCACGGAAGCGCAGAAAGAAAAATACCTCCCCAAATTAGCCTCCGGCGAGTGGTTTGGGGCGTATTGCCTCACGGAACCCGGCGCCGGGTCGGATGCCAATTCGGGAAAAACCAAAGCCGTTTTATTAGAAGATGGAAGCCATTACAGGATAAGCGGGCAAAAAATGTGGATATCCAATGCCGGTTTCGCCCATTTATTCATCGTTTTTGCGAGAATTGAAGATGATGCCAACATCAGCGGGTTCATCGTGGAAAACGATCCGTCCAACGGCATTGCGCTGGGCGAAGAAGAGCATAAATTAGGCATTCACTCCTCCTCCACCCGGCAGGTTTTTTTCAGCGAAACCAAAGTCCCGGTAGAAAATATGCTTTCTGAGCGGGGAAACGGGTTTAAGATCGCCGTAAATGCACTGAATGTGGGGCGTATCAAGTTAGCCGCCGGCTGCCTCGATGCCCAACGCCGCATCATCACCGAAGCAGTGGTATATGCCAACGAGCGCATCCAGTTCGATACACCCATTGCCCGGTTCGGAGCCATCCAGTATAAATTAGCCGAAATGGCAACGAATGTCTATGTAGGCGAATCGGCATGCTACCGTACCGCAAAAGCCATTGAAGACGCCATCGCCGCTAAAAAAGTAGCGGGAATTCCTTTCCAGGAAGCCGAACTCAAAGGTGTGGAAGAATATGCGATAGAATGTTCATTGCTGAAAGTAGCTGTTTCCGAAGATGTGCAATATACTTCCGATGAAGGCATCCAGATATATGGCGGAATGGGCTTTTCAGCCGAAGCCCCTATGGAATCGGCATGGAGAGACGCCCGCATTTCCCGCATCTACGAAGGCACCAACGAGATAAACCGGATGCTGGCGGTGAGCATGTTGCTGAAAAGAGCTATGAGAGGACGAATAGACCTGCTGAAACCGGCTAAACAGGTAGCAGAAGAATTAATGGGTATCCCGTCTTTTGATATTCCGGATCAATCCGAATTATTTGCCGGGGAAAAAGCCCTCATCGGCAATCTGAAAAAAGCCTTTTTGTTGGTCGCCGGGGCTGCCGTTCAGAAATTGGGCGCTCAGTTAGAGCAGCACCAGCAGTTATTGTTAGCTGCTGCCGATATGATGCTTGAAGTTTACATGTCAGAATCGGCTGTGTTGCGAGCGGAAAAAAATGCAAGACGACTGGGTGAAGTGGCCCAGGAATATCCCATTGCCATGGCAAAACTGAATCTCTATCACGCCGTTGAGAAAATTCATACCAAAGGTAAAGAAGCCATCATCTCCTTTGCCGAAGGCGATGAACAGCGCATGTTGCTTGTGGGATTAAAACGTTTTACCAAATACACTAACCTGCCCAATGTGGCAGCTTTGCGACGCACCATTGCCGGAAAGTTGAGCGCAGAAAACCGGTATTGTTTTTAATTTAGGGGATAAATTGAAGTAGAGTTTTTTAAATAAAATCTTCAAAAGAAGGGTAGGGGGGACTGGTTAGGGTAAAATATAAAAAATCCGTTTATAATTTATAAACGGATTTTTTTAAGAAAGGCAGCGACATACTCTCCCACGTTGGTAGTACCATCTGCGCTGGCGGGCTTAACTGCTCTGTTCGGGATGGGAAGAGGTGATCCCCGCCGCTATAGCCACCTTAGATTTTTAACTCTGGGTTATTAGCTCAGAATTATAATATTTTAACATATTGAGATAGATAAAGTGCAAATAAGAGGTTATATAGAGTGTATATAAGCTTATGGATTATTAGTACTACTCGGCTTTGACATTACTGTCTTTACACCTATAGCCTATCAACCCCATAATCTTTGGGGATCCTTTAAAGAAATCTCATCTTGTGGCGGGTTTCGCGCTTATATGCTTTCAGCGCTTATCCCATCCCAACATAGCTACGCTGCGGTGCTCCTGGCGGAACAACAGCTACACTAGAGGTTAGTCCAACTCGGTCCTCTCGTACTAGAGTTAGCACCACTCAAATTTCTAACGCCCACAGTAGATAGAGACCGAACTGTCTCACGACGTT
>CAYLNL010000013.1:0-63947 GCA_964385175.1 uncultured Flavobacteriaceae bacterium
AGGTGTATGTAGATGGCAACATGAGCCCCGGTGGCGGAGGTTATGGTACGGGAGGCACGGGCGGGGGCGTGGGTAGCGCGCCTACGGGCGAGCCCGAGTATGCGGAAGACGGAGGGGCTGCGGGTAATAACGGAGATACCCCGGCGACGGGGGAGGAAGAGGAAGAAACCCCCTGTGAGCGCATGGAAGCCTTGCAAACCGATGTTAATTTTAAAAACAAAATGGATGAGCTGAAAAATGGTACGGGACTTACCTACGAAAAAGGCTATACCCTTACTCAAAACGAAGACGGAACTATTACTTATACCCCTATACAGGGAGATCCTGCCATGCCCGAAATTAATTTCTCGATACCGGGAGCCATAAACGGATACATCCACTCGCATTGCAGTAATTGTACGCCCGATAGCAGCCCTACCTATTCAAACTTTTCGGCCCAAGATGTAAAAGCTATATACGAGTTATTTACTACAGGGAACATTCAAGATACCGCTTCTTTTGTGGCGGGAGTAGTAACCACACAGGGAACTTCTTATACGCTGATGATAGAAGATACGGCTCTTTTCAGTACTTTTGGACAAGCTAATTTTGGGAGTAGCACTTCTTTTTCAGATTTTGAAAACTATTATAATAACTGGTTTAATATATATAAAAATGTATATCTTGAAACCGAAATAACATCGAGAGAATTAGCTTTATTAAAAGCATTGGAAAATTCCGGATTAACTTTATTCAGAGGGAATAATAATTTCTCAGATTGGCAAGGTATTAGAGAGAATAATAATGCTATCATTGATGACAACTGCAATTAAAAAACATAAAATCATGAAAAATATCGTATTACTACTAACATTAATAGTAGCAGGAGGATTAAAAACCCTATATTCACAGGAAATAGTAGTAAAAAAAGACACCAAAGTATCCGAACTAAAAAAAGAAGCGTATTATAAAATACCCGACCTCCAATTGGAAAGATTTGAAGGCACTTGGCTATACGAGGAAGGAAATAAAACCTTTACAATCATACTCACTAAGGAAAAAACCTTTTTAAAAGGCCCGGATGTATATATGGACAGACTCAACGGAATATACTGCTATAAAGAAGCCGGTATGGAAATAGATTGTCCTTTTGAAGTGGAAAGGAAACCTATCTATTTGGGAACAAATTCAAGGGAAACGCTCAATAGGGCTTCCTTTTCTTTCTATGATACAAAGAAAGAGAAGAGGGGAGAAGCATCGTTAGAGTTACTTGAAGATGGCACGGCTCACTGGCGATTGGGAAATGAAGAAACCATTATCATCAACGGAAAAGTAAATGGGAAAAACTGGGACCGTACCTTTTCCGTTCCCACCAATGTTATTATGACCAAAGTAAAGTAATGCTGTTGGAAAAGATTATTAAGAAAATAGTGGCAAAAACCATTAGCGGTAATCAGTTACAACAAATTATTAATTTTTCAATTAACCACAACCCTACATACAACCTGAATACTTATAATTGTACAGACTTTGCGATTGACATTGGAAACCTGGCAGGATTAAATTTACCAGATTGTTATGGGCCTTGGGCATTAGGTTTGGGAGGTGGGTCTAATCCTGGAGCATTAGGACAACATATCCGAAACCACATCAATACAGGCAGTAACATAACAAAAAACGCTAATCCAGGAACTGCTCCAAGTAATAATAAAGGATGTTAGTTATGAAAAACCCTATCCTATTAGTTATACTGACTTTTACTTTATGTCATGCACAAGAGGATAATACGAAAATAATCACTCAATTTTTAGAGCAGGTTATTTTAAATAAATCATACAAAATTGAAAATAGTAATGAATTTGTTGATATTAATAAAGAAGTTCTGAATCAAAAAAAAGAAGGAATTTATAACTTACTCCAAATACAAATTGATGATATCCGACAAAAATTGCAAGATAACAGTTCAAATTATGAAGTCATAACTCATTATGATGTAAAATATAGTAAATATATTAAAGAGTATAATCTTACCTATGATGATTACGATAATGTGTATTATTTGATAAATATAGATAATAAAGAGATTATCACTTTTTTTATACTCTATAAGGGAAAAATAAGAGCCTTTTTCTTTGGTATTACAAAAAAACAAGGCCAAAGAAATCCCTGGTTATTAAATACGGAACAATAACTAAAATAATTTAATGGGACTTTAAGTTTACAATTATGCGTATGTCATTCACGATAAGCGTAGCAGAAAAGATCGAGAAATAAGTATAAACGATAGTAAATACTCCATTCATTCTATAACGGATGATATTTTGGTTGTATTAAATAAAAAATTGGCTCCTTCTTTATTTCCAGGTGAATATTTAGATATTAGAATACCGGATATTTCGTTTGAAGCCACCCGATTGGGAGACTTTACCTTTAGAAATGCCTTTTTTAATAAAAACCATCTTTTATGAAAATATGGCTTAAATCTATGGGATTGTGCCTTATCGCCTTGCTTATCACCGGCCTGCTCTACGCAGAAACGAGAATGCTCCGCCTTCACACAGGCAGTATATGGATAAAGGTGGCGTTTCCATACCTATTTATAACAGGAACGCTACTTATTTATTTGTTTTTTATTTATAAAAAGCGAGTAAGCGGGATATATCTATTTTTTGCGGGATTATTAGTCTTGTATTTATTGCTGGTAACATTGGAATCATACCACAATCTGGCAAACCAGTCGTTGGCAGTTTATTTTTTATGGATATTTATCCTTCCGCCCATCGTTGGAAAATGGATGGCTCGTAATACTGGTAGATTCAATAAATAGAAATAAAAACTAATTCAATGACAGATGGCATCAATGGCTTGCAGGAGTTTCTCCAAAAATTAGCCTGGGGAGGGTTGGAAGATACTGCCACCTTCCAAATGCTCTACCCTGATAATACCTTAGCCGAACAACAAATACAAAAACTAATACAAGATGAAATATTTCCCAATGATGGCGATGTAACCACTTGCTGGAGCGGGCACCTACGCTCATATGTTCTTACTGCGATGTAGCATATAATAAAATGAAAAACTGCCTGAACAAAGTTCAGGCAGTTTTTGGTAGGCTGGTTATGGAAAATCAAATTTACTGATTTTCATTCAACGGGATGGGGAAGGCAGTCCACACATCATCCCCGGGGCGGTCTATAGGCAGTTCATCTAAACGGTTAAAGCGGCGCATATCTATCCATCGGTGCCCTTCTCCATAGAGAGAATAGCGGCGCTGGGTAAGAATTTCATCCAACAAGGCGCTTGCCATAGGCGGCCCTGCATAATCGGGTAACCCGGCAGAATTCCTGATAAGGTTAATAGCGATAATGGTTGCAAAAGCATTCGTAGTTCTGTTGGCTTCAGCGAATAGCAAAACCAGTTCCTCATTCCGGATAATAGGAATAGGTGCCGTATTAGAGGTATAAACATAAAAATCATAGTCGCCAGAAAGTCCGTCTAATGTGAGTTGTGCATCGCGAAGCACCACCTTAGAGAGCCTGTTGTCTCCTGCTTCGGCATCGTCAATAAAACCGGGGTGTGCAATACGCGCATTGGCGGTAGTAGAGTTTAAGGCGAAAAACATAGGATTGAGCTGGTCATTCCCATCAGGAGAAAAAACATAATATACACCTCTATCCAGGTTCCCGGTTAAATCTAAAAATGAGCCTAAGAGAAAGGCATTTACTGCATTATTATCTCCCTGGTAAGCAGCTATCCGAGCGGCGAGAGCATTATTAAACTCCAGAAAAGTTGCCGGGGTGTTAAACTCTTCAAACCCACCAGACAAATCAAAGGGAAAGGTAGCGCCTGCGCCTGCCAGGTCATTGGCAGCATCTACCAGCAATGCCCGCAGCGCTGCTAAACTCTCAGTATAACTTAAGAAAGGCCCCAGGTTTTTAGGGTCGCTCACCTCCACCCGGATGCCATTGTCGTAAGTAAGGTTTAAATTTAGTAACAACTCGTATGCCTTTATCGTTTTTGCATAGCCGCGAATGGCGTTCTTGTCCTGGTCTGAGATAGCAGCTGAGGTTATAGCTACTGCCTGGAGAACGATATTAGCACTCTTTACCACATCGTACCGCGCTGCCCATGGATTGGTAAGATAAAAAGTGTTGTTGTCTAAAATGGCAGATTCTTTCCCGAGCAAATCAGAAGTAAAACGTGGATCGGAGGTAGAGAAGCGATAATATTCCCTGCCTATTACCCCCAAATCATCGTAATATGTGCCTAAACGGTTTCGCATACTGGATTGCATGCCCCCGATGAGGTCTTGAATATCTCCCAAGCTGGGGTCGGTTAAAAGTTCATTTAAATCGGGGCTATTGAAATCAGAAAACTCCTCTACCTTACATGCAGTGAAGCTCAAGGCAACAAATAACCCTATCGTTAATTTTTTATATATCTTTTTCATCGGTGTGTTTTTAAATTAAAAGTTGGCAGATAAATGAAACATCAGTCGTTTAGACGATGGGAAAGGGGTAACTTCTACTCCCGTGGAGATGCCGTTAGACCCAAAGTTAGATACTTCAGGGTCGTAGCTGTTATAATCAAAGAAGTTCAACAGGTTGGTACCGGTGAAACCCAGTTTTATATCTCTCACGGTCTCTCCAAACCATCGGTTCAGAAGCGCATTGGGAAGATTGTAATAAAAGCCCAGCTCCCGTAATCTCACATAAGAAGCATCTTCTACAAACACGGAAGCAGAAGAACCCAACTGGCTCACCCGGTATGGTCCGTTAGCTAAGGCCCCGCTTGGGTCTAAGGTAAAGTCATCATAATCAGGGCTGGTGCCGCTCAAGTCTGTTAAAAGAGTAGTGAGGTTCACATTATCACCTCCTTTTTTCCAGTGGAACAAGAACGAGAGTTCAAAATCTTTATAACGTAGATTGTTGCGGAATGTCATCTGGAAATCGGGCTCGGCATCGCCGAATTGTATCAATCCAGATGACGGACTGATGCCTACAATCTGGGTAACGCTTCTGCCTTCTTCAATCCTAAAAGTGCCAAGGGTAGCTCCAAAAGCGCCCAGGTTAAAGGCGGGTACATTTAGCTCTGTTACCTCAGAAGTGTTCTTCCAGAAGTTTACACCACCGTCCCAGGTAAAATCTTTGCTGCTATAAGGTGAATAGGTAACGCCTATTTCTACCCCTTTGTTTTGTAGGTTACCCGCATTCACCACCTGGGTTAAAAAACCAGAAGAAGGCTCTATGGCAGCATTTAAAATAAGGTCATCCACTTTTTTAATGTAGTATGTAAACTGCAAGCCCACTTTATTTTCTAAAAATCCGGCATCAATCCCAAACTCCAACTCTTTTTGGCGTTCCGGGTTTATGTTAGGATTGCCGAGGAGGCCTGTTAAACTAATACCGTTTACACCATCTATAAGTGTGCTGTTAAAGGAAGTGAACAACGAGCCAAAAGCGGCAAAATTACCCGCTTCCCCATAGGCAACCCGTAATTTTAACTGGTTTACCGGCTCAAACTTCCAAAAGTCAAAATTATGTAAGTTAGCTGCTACAGAAGCCTTTGGATAATAGTAAAGTTTATTAGCTTCGCCATTGTTAGACGATTTATCGCCTCGTACGCCCAGCGTACCAATAATTTTATCCTGGTAATTCACTTCTTCCTGTACAAAAAATCCGGCATCCTCTTGTTTCAACCGAAACTGGTCGGCTTGTTGCGAACCCGCCTGGTCAATATTATCTTCCGAAGCAATGAGGTCTTGAGCGGTTATCAAATATGAATTCCGGTCGAATGTCTCACGCGTTAAGCCTGCCTGGCTACGGAAATTAAGGTTATTTTCCGTATAATAGTTGTGCACTAAAAAAGCAGAAAAGTTGATATTTCGGTTTACAGTAGTTCCTTGAACAGCCACCCCATTTACCCCTCCATTATCAGGTCTTTGGAATTGAAGCTGTTTGGGAAATATGGCACGGGTAACTAAATTGTAATTATCTAACCCGCCCCGCAATATCATCTTTAAATTAGATTTATCTTTTTTAAGAATATCTATATCGGCAGACCCCCCCATAATCACCCGGTTTATTTCTTCATTATTGGTAATGAGGTCGCGGGTTTGCAACGGGTTGGAGCCTCCGTTTGGATTATCGGGGTAATTGCCATCTGCATCGGGGAACAAATCTACCCAGGGAGGGGTAGAAGTAAGAGCAATTCCAATAGTAGTACCTGTGTTATCATTGTTAAAAAAGCCCCTGTCTGCCGAAGAATGAATGTAGTTGCTATTGAGGCTTAACTTAACACGCTCCCACAGGGAATGATCTATGTTTAGCCGCAACGAAGTTTTTTCATACCCGGTATGCTTCACAATCCCGTCTTCATTTTTATGGCTCACCCCTGCATAGAAAACTGTTTTATCCGTTCCGCCGCTAACATTAAAACCGGTATTGGTGATAAAACCCTTCTCGCCATACAGCTCTTTTTCATAGTCCACTAACCTGCCGGCATCGCGCGCAGCTACAAAATCTGCCACAGCGGCCAATCCAAACGAATCTTCCACTCGCTGCTCATTATAATTTCGTAACCCTAACAGGTTAATGGCTTGCGTATAGCCCAGGGATTGTTGGAAACCGATGCGGGTTTTTCCTTCTTTTCCTTTTTTAGTAGTAATAATAACCACCCCCGCAGCAGCGCGTGAGCCATAAATAGCGGCAGCAGAAGCGCCTTTTAAGATTTCTATATTTTCAATATCATTCGGGTCTAAATCGGCAATCCGGTTAGAAGGGTTATCCTGGTTAGAAGCGCTTCCTCCCGCAGCCGCAGCTGAAACCACATTTAAACCTGCCGGTATAGACGAATTATCTACATATACCCCATCTACTATATAAAGCGGTTGTGCATTCCCGAAAACAGAAGTAACACCCCTAAGCTTTACAGACAAACCGCCTCCCGGGGCACCCGAGTTGGCGCTTACAACAGCCCCATTGAATTTACCTGCCAGCGCTGCATCTAAGGTTTGCGGTTGCACCACCCCTACCAGTTGAGCAGAAGATATGGTAGCTACTGCATTGGCAGCATTGCTCCTTTTTACAGACGTGGCTAAACCGGTAATAACCACCTCTTCTAAGCCGGTGGCAGATTCTGACAGGGCTACAGAGAGCCGGTCATTTCCATTAACGGTTATGGTTTTCCGTTCGTATCCTAAGGATGAAAAAACCAGCGTGGCCGGAAAAGCGCTCACACTGATTTCAAAATTTCCGTCAAAATCAGAGGTCGTTCCTTTTGTGGTGCCCTGAATAACAATATTCACACCTGGTAGGGGAGAACCGTCCTGGTCGGTAACAGAGCCTTTTATGGCACTTTGTTGTGCGTAGATAACTTGTATGGCAAACATACATACAAGCGCGCACATGCTCGTAAACTTTGATCTCATTTTAATATTTTTAGAATTAGCTTAAGGCAAAGGTAATAACTATTTTTTCAAATAAACAAGAAATAACCCTAATTAAACTTTTATAAGTACAGGAAAAATGTGCATTTAATGAATTTCAAAGTCATGTGGATTGAAAATTTACTTTTCTATCGTATATACACAGAATGCAATGCGATAGCATTTTTACATTTTTTATATGGTATAGAGATAGATGTGAAAAAACTATATAACACTCAATAAAAATCAATTATTTTATATACTATCTTAATATAATTTAAAATACTATTTATTTAATAAAATTCTACCCTTATATAGAAACAAGTATTTTCTTTAAAAAATACGGCTATTTTTATACCTTTGCATTATCTTCAACCAGTAAAAAACCTTGTATGGCTTTCGATATTGACCGGATACAAAAAGTTTATTCCCAGTTAGCGCAACACATTGATAAAGCCCGCGACTTAGCCGCTAAACCGCTTACGCTTTCCGAAAAAATTCTCTATACCCATCTTTGGGACGGAACGCCGCAACAAATCTATCGGCGGGGAAAAGAGTATGTAGATTTCGCTCCCGATCGGGTGGCCTGCCAGGATGCTACGGCGCAAATGGCGCTACTGCAATTTATGCACGCCGGAAGACCCAAAGTAGCCGTACCCACCACGGTACATTGCGACCATCTCATCCAGGCTAAGGTAGATGCCGAAGTCGATTTAAGAAGAGCCAACGAAGCCAGCAGCGAGGTTTTTGACTTTTTAGAGTCCATTTCCAATAAATATGGTATCGGTTTCTGGAAGCCGGGTGCCGGCATTATCCACCAGGTAGTGCTGGAAAATTACGCTTTCCCTGGCGGGATGATGATAGGCACCGACTCGCATACCGTAAACGCTGGCGGATTGGGAATGATTGCCATTGGGGTAGGTGGCGCCGATGCGGTAGATGTAATGGCAGGTATGCCTTGGGAACTTCGCTGGCCCAAACTCATCGGTGTAAAACTCACCGGGAAACTCTCTGGCTGGACGGCTCCCAAAGACGTTATCCTCAAGGTGGCCGGCATCCTCACCGTAAAAGGTGGCACCGGCGCCATTATTGAATACTTTGGCGAAGGCGCCAGAGCCATGTCTTGCACCGGCAAAGGCACCATCTGCAATATGGGTGCTGAAGTGGGCGCCACCACGTCCATTTTCGGGTATGACGACTCCATGGATCGCTACCTCCGCGCCACCAACCGCTCTGATGTGGCGGATGCAGCGCTTGCCGTAAAAGCTTACCTGACCGCTGACCCGGAGGTGTATGAAAATCCTGAAAACTATTTTGACGAGGTGGTGGAAATCAACCTCTCTGAACTGGAACCCCATTTGAATGGGCCTTTCACGCCCGACCTGGCTACACCCGTTTCTGAAATGAAGCAAGCTGCCCGGGAAAATGATTGGCCATTGAAAGTAGAATATGGGCTTATCGGCTCCTGCACCAACTCATCGTACGAAGATATTTCGCGCGCCGCTTCCTTAGCCCGGCAAGCTATTGAAAAGAAACTGAAAACCAAATCTAAATTCACCATTACGCCCGGCTCCGAGCAGGTGCGCTACACCATAGAACGGGATGGGTTTATAAACACGTTTGAGCAGATAGGAGCCACCGTTTTTGCCAATGCCTGCGGGCCCTGCATCGGGATGTGGGACCGCTATGGCGGCGACCCGGAAAAACAAGACCGCAACACCATCGTTCACTCTTTTAACCGCAATTTTGCCAAGCGCGCCGATGGAAACCCCAACACGCTAGCATTTGTGGGCTCCCCCGAATTGGTTACGGCGATCGCCCTGGCGGGACGGTTAGATTTCAATCCCATAACAGATAGTCTCATCAACGAAGAAGGGCAGGAGGTGATGTTGGAAGAACCCACTGGGTATGAGTTGCCCCCGAAAGGGTTTGCGGTAGAAGACGCCGGCTATATAGCCCCGGCAGAAGATGGCAGCCGGGTAGAGGTAATTGTTTCACCTACTTCGGAGCGGTTGCAATTGTTGGAGCCCTTTAAACCCTGGGATGGCAAGAATATCACGGGCGCCAAACTGCTCATAAAAGTGTATGGGAAATGCACCACTGACCATATTTCCATGGCAGGGCCCTGGTTGCGCTACCGGGGACACTTAGATAATATTTCCAACAATTTATTGATTGGCGCCGTGAACGCCTTCAACATGAAAACCAATTTGGTGAAAAACCAGCTCACGGGCGTGTACGAGGGTGTGCCCGCAGCGCAACGCGCCTATAAAGCGGCAGGTATTTCCACCATAATTGTGGGCGACCACAATTACGGCGAAGGCTCTTCCCGCGAGCATGCCGCCATGGAGCCTCGCCATCTGGGCGTTCGGGCAGTGCTGGTAAAATCTTTTGCCCGCATCCACGAGACCAATCTCAAAAAACAGGGCATGTTGGCGCTCACCTTTGCCAACGAAGCCGATTATGACCGTATCCGGGAAGATGATGCCTTTAATTTTATTGACTTAGAACATTTTGCTCCTGAAAAACCGCTTACCATAGAGTTGGTTCACGCAGATGGCAGCGCAGAACGCATCCAGGCGAATCACTCGTACAATGCCGGGCAGATAGGCTGGTTTCGGGCAGGTTCGGCGTTAAATCTCATTAAGGAGGAGCATTGAAAAACCTAATTTGGCTTACAATTGTATTCTCATTCCTCCTGTTTTAGATTAAGAGAGGGGAGAATTGTATCTTTGCATTTGTATTGTAAAATGTTGGAATAAAGTCGTTGTGAGTGTTTTAGATGTTTAACGGGATACGAGTATGGTCAGTAAAATACAGATAAAAAATTTCAGGCAGATTAAAGATCAAACCGTTTATTTGGATCAAGCGGTTGTGGTTGTCGGACCCAACAATGGCGGAAAAACGACTTTGCTGCAAGCTATCTCATTATTTGCCATCGCAATACGGGCATGGGGAACTGAACGGGTACACAAAAAGAGTAAAGCCCAAAAGAGAACAGGTGTCGCCATTAACCTGGAAGATGTTCTGAACATACCCATTTCGGAGTTTAAAGAATTGTGGACTGATTTGATTGTGAGGGAAGGCAGTTTTAACGAAGAAGGAAAACCCATTGCAAAAAATATCCGGATTGAAATTCATGCTGAAGGATTTACGAATAATAACCCTTGGAAAACCGGGTTTGAGTTTGATTATGGAAGGGATACGCTAATGTATGTGAGGCTTACCACTGATGAGAATGGCGAATTATACGATTTTCCCGAAATACTATTGGAAGAAAAAATAGGTTACCTACCTTCCGTTGCAGGATTAAAACCTATTGAAGATAAACTGGAAATCGGCTCCATTCTCAGGAATATCGGTAATGGCAATACAGCAGACGTACTGCGTAACATCTGCTTTTTGCTGTACGACAGGGAAGATAAGACGAAATGGAAAGAATTTGTCGGGCAGATGGATAATTTATTCAAGATTGAGTTAAATCCTCCTCAGTATTTTCCGTTGACAGGCTTGTTAAAAATGACCTACAATGAAGGTTCAAAAAAACAAGTTGATTTATCGTCATTGGGCAGCGGGTCAAAACAAGCCATTTTATTATTCGCTTATATTCTTGCATTTCCTAACACGGTAAATCTCCTGGATGAACCGGACGCTCACCTGGAAGTTATCCGCCAGCAGAACATTTACGATAAAATTACTGACATTGCCAAAAAAAATAACAGCCAGATTATCATTGCAAGCCATTCCGAAAGTGTTCTGAACAGGTCGTTTGGAAAAGATCAGGTATTATCTGGTGTGTTTGGTGTTTTTGAGAAGGTTAACCACAAAACGTATATTCAATCTGTATTGAGAAATTATGGATATGAAGAATTTATCATTGCCCGACAACGGCCTTTTCTCTTTTATTTTGAAGGTACTACCGATTTGGATTTTGTTAAAGCATTCGCCCGGAAATTGAATAAAATCGAGTTACTCGAATTTCTGGAACATAAGGTTTATCCCTATCCTATTGGGAACGATGTTGCGAGGGTAAAAAATCATTTCTCGGCCTTAAAGAGTTTTATTCCCCGGCTAAAAGGATTTGCATTATTTGATAATCTAAACCGGGAAATTGAAAACAACCATGATGGGCTTTATATAAAACAGTGGACGCGCAATGAAATAGAAAATTACCTGCCCCTACCACAAACTGCAAATACCTATATTGACTCCATACGTCTTCCTATATGGAGTAATCGTTTCAAAGAAATTGTAAAAGAAAATATACCTCCCGCCGCCTATAATGATCTGGAACACAACTTTTGGAAAACCACTAAAATAAGCGATGATTTTCTTACACCGGTTTTTGAAAAATGCTTTGATGAAGCCGGTTTTCCCAGGAACACCATGGATAAGTCAAAATTTTACCAGTTGGTTACGTTTGCAGATGAAACCCTTTTCACGGACGAAATTGTGGAAATTCTTGATGTAATGTTACGCCATTTCAAGAATGCGTAGCTCAATCATAAGTTCCCAAAAACATACCCAATAATATTAGCCCCCATCTGCAAGGCCTTGAGGCGCACCTCCGGCGGGTCGTTGTGAATTTCCGGGTTTTCCCAACCATCTCCCAGGTCACTTTCATAGGTGAAGAGAACCAGGAGCCGGTTTTCATGAATAATTCCAAATGCCTGCGGGCGCTTACCATCGTGTTCGTGAATTTTAGGCAATCCATCCGGGAAACGATATGGCTGGCTAAAGATAGGATGTTGCGCCGGTAATTCCGTCAATTCCTTGTCAGGGAACAACCTGCCCAGTTCCCTCCGAATGTAAGGCTCCATTCCATAATTATCATCAATATGCAAAAAACCTCCCGCTAACAGGTATGTTCTCAGGTTTTCAATGGCTTCCTCACTAAAATACACATTCCCATGCCCCGTAGCGTGAATAAACGGGTAAAGAAACAGGTCGCTGCTCTCTGGCGTTACCACTTTAGGAACGTCTGCTATAACGGTATGAATGTTTTCGTTACAAAACTTTATGAGATTCGGCAGCGAAGTAGGGTTAGCATACCAGTCGCCCCCCCCCCGCTATATTTTAAAACCGCTATCTCCTGGGCGACAATTCCCTGAAAAATAAACAAAAAACCTATCAAAAACCGCATTTTTTAGGAGTTAATAAGGGCTATCGTGTAGCAAGCTGCCAGCGCTGCCGTTTCCGTGCGCAGGCGCGTGGCGCCCAAAGATACGGGAAGAAACCCATTACCCAACGCCATTTCTACCTCTTTTTCAGAAAAATCGCCCTCCGGTCCAATAAGTACAGTTATCGCATTGCCCGGGAGCGCCTTTTTAGCCAGTAATTCCCGCACTCCTTCCCTGCAATGAGCCATAAAACCCTGCCCCTTTACAGATCTTTCCATAAAATTAAGAAAATGTACCGGTGTATGTAAACGGGGTAAATAACATTGAAGAGATTGTTTCATGGCAGCAACCATAATTTTTTTCAGCCGCTCTAATTTTACTACATCTCTTTCAGAATTTTGACAAATAAGCAAAGTAATTTCGTCAACCCCTATCTCCGTTGCCTTTTCCACAAACCATTCTAAGCGGTCGGGCATTTTTGGCGGCGCTACCGCTATGTGCAGGGAGTAGTTTCGGGAGGGTTTATGGGTTACACTGGTAATTTCCAAGCTGCAATTTTTAGGAGTAACAGTAAGCAATGCGGCACTGAATAGCTCACCTTTACCATTAGTAAACCACACCGTATCGCCTTCTCTTTTTCTCAGCGCTTTTACCAAATGCCCGCTTTCTTCCTCGTTTAAGGTAAAGACAGATGTGGTAGGCTCAATATCCGGATGGTAGAAAAGTTGCATTTCCCTTATCTAAAATTATAACGCGCCTTAACTGCTATTTCATCCCCTGAAAAATCGCCCTTCAGGTATTTCAGGTAGCCCGTTATGGCAATCATAGCAGCATTATCCGTGCAATATTCAAAAGGAGGGATAAAAACCTGCCACCCATAGAGCGACTCTGTTTCCTGAAGGGCTTTTCGCACCCCAGAGTTGGCAGAGACACCCCCTCCGATAGCAACCGTTTTAATACCGGTTTTTTTCACGGCTTTTTTCAATTTATCCAGTAAAATAGAAACAATGGTGTGCTGGATGGAGGCACAAATATCAGGGCGGTTTTCTTCAATAAAATAGGGATTTTTCGCCAGGTTCTTCTGCAAAAAATATAACACAGCCGTTTTTAGCCCGCTAAAGCTAAAATTAAGCCCCTCCACATGGGGTTTGGGAAATTCAAAAGCCTTTGCATTTCCTTCCTGTGCATACCTATCTATCAAGGGCCCCCCGGGATAAGGCAGTCCCAACAGTTTAGCCGATTTGTCAAACGCTTCACCCACCGCATCGTCTATGGTTTCTCCCAGGATTTCCATATCAAAATAATCCTCTACCTTTACAAGTTGTGTGTGTCCGCCACTAATGGTAAGTGCCAGGAAAGGAAAAGAAGGTTTTGGCTTTCCTTCTTCTTCTATAAAATGAGCCAGGATGTGCGCCTGCATGTGGTGTACTTCTATGAGCGGAATGCCAAGCCCCATAGCCAGGGATTTTGCAAAGGAAGCTCCTACCAGAAGCGAACCCATAAGCCCGGGACCGCGCGTGAAAGCGATGGCGCTTAGTTGTTTTTTCCCGATATTTGCCCGGGCCAATGCCTGGTGCACAACCGGCACAATATGTTGCTGGTGCGCCCGCGAAGCCAGCTCGGGGACAATGCCGCCATAGGCCTCGTGAATTTTCTGGTTAGCCACAACATTGCTCAGTATTTTGCCGTTGTGTAGAATAGCTGCCGCCGTATCATCGCAAGAAGATTCAATAGCTGCTATGTAAACATCCGGAAAACCCAAGGCGCTTTTGGAATAAAAATTGCTCGATACAAAGATATAAACAGAACCCTATAAAAAAAATCAGGAAAATACTTCTCAGACTTTTCGTCTCTATTTTCTCTATACTGGTTATAGCCACTCTTTTATTAGCTATACCCGCCGTGCAAACAGCCATTGCTAAAAGAGTAACAAACAGGCTCAACGAAAACTATGGGGTGCATATTGATATAAAGCGGATAAAAATAACCCCTCTTCTCGGCACCATCGCTTTGAAAGAGGTATATGTAGAAGACCATAAGAACGATACGCTCTTGTACCTGGAACGCCTGAACACCACTGTTTTAAGTGTTAAAAATATAGTAAACGGAACATTCAGGTTAGGGCGTACCACCCTCCAGGGGCTTAGGTTGCACCTGAAAACCTACCGGGGAGAAACCGATACCAACTTAGATATTTTTATAGCTAAGCTCGAGGGAGATACTACAACGGTGTCAGAAAAACCCTTTCTTCTCAAGGCTTCCCGAATACACCTCCTACGAAGCGAATTTACCCTTGTCGATGAGAATGAGAAAGAACCCGAAATTCTTCATTTTACAAAAGTACAGGCACGTGTAGCCGATTTTAAAATAGAAGGGTCTGCCGTATTCGCCGGCATAGAAAATTTGTCGCTGCGATGGAAAAATGGATTAATACTAAACCATTTAACTACCCAGTTTAGCTACACGCCTTCTAAAATGGCCTTTGAAGGGCTGTGTATGGAAACGGCTAACGGAAGCGCTGTAAATGCAACTATGGTTTTTGAGTATGAGCGGCAACATCTTGCCTATTTTGTAGATAAAGTGCATTTGAAAGCCAATTTTTTAAATACCATTCTTTCCCTGAATGACGTGAATCTGTTTTATGATGCTTTTGGACGGGATAAAACAGTAGCTTTTTCGTCGAATGTAGAGGGAACGCTTAATACCCTGAAAATTAAAAAATTGGAATTAGAATCTGGAAATACGCATTTTAAAGGCGATGTGGCATTGCATGGTTTCTTTACTAAAAATGAAGCGTATAGCGTGGAAACTTATATAGCAGGTTTGGCAACCAGCTATGCCGATTTAAATTCGTTAATGCCCCGGCTGTTGGGAAAATCCCTTCCTGCCTCGTTGCTAAAACTGGGGCTTTTTCGCATGAGAGGGCACGCCGTTATTATGCCAGATGAGGTAGATACCGCTTTAGAGATAGAAACCGCCTTGGGTGCAGGTTCTGTAGATGGGAATATTACCCGTATTCGCACCATAGACCGGGCAGCTTATAAGGGTTTCGTATCGTTCCGCGATTTTTCTATGGGAAAACTAATAGGCGATGAAAACCTGGGTGAAATTACCCTGGCCGTTGAGGTTGATGGAGAAGGGTTTACACCCGAAACCCTTCACACCGAGGTAATTGGAACAATAGACAAATTGGCATATCATAATTATAATTATACCGCCATACAAGTTTCCGGGTTGTTAAAAGACCAGCTTTTTGATGGGTCGCTAGTGGTGAACGACCCTAATTTTAAATTTGATTTTAAGGGATTGGCCGATTTTTCTCAGGAAGTAAACGAATTTAACTTCAGAGCCTCTGTAGAGTATGCCAACCTCTATAAACTCAACCTTGTCTCGCGCGATACCCTTTCTCTATTCAAAGGAGAAGTTAGTATGAACATGAAAGCGAATAGCATAGACGATGCAGTTGGCACCATTAGTTTTTTAAAAACTACCTATACCAATCAAAACGACACGTATTATTTTGATGATTTCTCCATTACCGCTTCTATGCAGGGAGAAGAGCGCCTGCTGGAAATTAATTCGCCCGATATTATTACCGGCTATGTGAAGGGAAAATTCTACATCAACGAACTGGGCAAACTCGTTCAGAACTCTGTAGGGAGCATGTACACCAACTATAGCCCGTACAAAATCTCCCCCCATCAGTATATAGAATTTAATGGCAGCATATATAATAAGATAGTAGAGGTATTCTATCCATCTGTCAATTTTGGAGCCAATACCTATATAAAAGGAAGTATGAAAGCAGATAATGGCGATTTTAAGCTTACCTTTAAATCACCCCAAATCAACATTAAAGATAATGTTATCCAAGAAGTAAATGTGCAGGTAGATAACAAAAACCCCCTCTTCAATACATACGTTGAAATAGGAGAGGTTGTAACCAAAAACTACCGTATTTCTGATTTTAACCTCATTAACACTAAAATAAAAGATACTCTCTTTTTTAGAACAGAATGCAAAGGAGGCCAGGATAGGAGCGATGCATATAACTTCAACTTCTATCACACCCTCAACAAAGACAAAAAATCGGTGGTAGGAATAAAAACCTCCGACCTTACTTTTAAAGGAAATAAATGGCTTTTAAATAGAGACAATGATGGTAAAAACAGGGTAATTTTCAGTAATGCCTTAGACACTATTGATATACAAGATATAGTAATGACTCACAACGAAGAGCGAATAGACCTGGGAGGTAAATTGATAGATTCTACCTATAAAAACATCCGCCTTCAGTTTAAAAATGTATCCCTACAAAATATAACCCCAGCCATAGATAGCCTTTCTTTGGACGGGTTGGTGAACGGAGGCGTAAATCTCCTGCAAACCAACGGAAATTACCTGCCAACCGCTAACCTGGTCATAGAAAATTTTAAGGTGAATAACACTCCGCTGGGAATTTTAAAAACCTCTATTCTTGGCAAAGACAATCTCAAACGATACGCTGTAAATATTAACTTAGAAAATGATGCAGTAGAATCTCTTGCTATTGTGGGTGACATAACAGTAGATAAGGGCGACCCTAATCTACACCTCCAGGGCAGTTTTCAAAATTTGAACCTGGAAATCCTAAACCTGCTGAAAAATGAAGCCATTTCTGATATTCGAGGCACCCTTTCTGGTAATGTAACCTGTAACGGAAAACTCAATAACCCCAATATGGAAGGCCGCCTGTTTTTAGAAAACGCCGGTATGAAAATCCCCTATCTCAACGTAGATTTGCGCTTCCGGGAAACCGCACGCGTAAATGTAAATAAGCAAACCTTTTTCTTTGACAATATTCCATTAGTAGATACTCACTACAACACCCAATCCTTTTTTAAAGGAAGCATTACCCATACACAATTCAAACGCTGGTATTTAGATTGCACCTTAGATACCCGCGGGAAAAATTTCCTCGCCCTCAATACCCCCGAAACGGAAGAAGCTCTATACTACGGTACCGGGTTTATTAACGGTTCGGCAAGAATACGAGGTTATACAGACAGGCTCAACATACAGGTTAATGGCGCTACAGGACCGGGTACCTCCATAAAAATACCCATCAGCGAGGTAAGCAGTATCGGGGACGCATCTTTCATCAATTTTATAGATAAGAACGAAAAAAACGAAAGCCTCAAGCGTGCCCAAGCCCGCACCTATGAGGGATTAGAAATGGAATTTGACCTGGATGTTACGCCCGACGCCGAAGCTGAAATTGTGGTGGACAAAAGGTCTGGCAGCACCCTGCGCGGCACCGGAGCAGGCAACCTCCTCATAGAAATCAATACCAACGGAAAATTTAATATGTGGGGCGACTTTATTACCTATACCGGAACCTATAATTTTAAATATGGCGGCGTTATCGATAAAAAATTCAGAGTACTTTCCGGCGGAACCATTAACTGGGAAGGAGACCCCTATAATGCCGCCATCAATATGCGAGCCGTATATTCCCTCTACGCTAACCCCGCCATTTTACTCGACAATTCAGAATTTGCCCGAAAAGTAGCCACCGAAGTAGAAATAAAATTAGATGGAAACCTGGAACAGATAGAACCCGATTTTGAAATTAAATTCCCAGGTATGAACTCTGTAACCAACTCAGAACTTCAATATAAACTGGAAGAAAAAGACAAGCGCCAGCTACAAGCCCTCTCCCTGCTATCCCAGGGCGCCTTCGTGAGAGAAGTGAGCATAAGCCAGCAGGCGCTCACCGGGAACCTGTTTGAAACCGCTTCCGGGCTGGTAAACGAAATTTTGAACGATGACGACGGTAAGTTTGATGTAGGCATATCTTTAGAAAAAGGAGGCAGAAACCCTAATGCCGACATCCAGGTAGAAGACCGCCTGGGTGTTACCATCACCACCCAGATAAATGAACGCATCCTGGTAAACGGCAAAATAGGCGTTCCCGTAGGAGGCGTTACAGAAACCATAGTTGCCGGGAATGTAGAGGTAAAAATTCTCCTCAATGAAGATGGCACGCTCAGTGCAAAAATATTCAACAAAGAAAATGAAATCCAGCAATTCCTGGCAGACCGCCTTGGCTATACCCAGGGCGTGGGGCTTTCTTACCAGGTAGAGTTTGACACCTTACGCGAACTCTTTCGGAAAATTTTTAAAAAATCCCCCTCAAAACCAGCAAAAAAGAAAAAAGAACCCCAAGAAACTCCCGGGGAAGGCATTATCAATTTTTCCGATAAAAGAAAAAAAGATAAATAAGCAACTTTTATTTTTCTCATCCCCATCCTATATTCATTATTTTGGCAATTAACAATCATTACTTTTTTCATCTATGCAAAATATTCGTATTTTCACCCGCCAAATAATAGCCCCATGACCCGTAAACAAACTTTGCAACACCTCTTTAGCCTGCCAGTGGTAGTAGCGGCGCTGGGCTATTTTGTAGATATATATGACCTGCTGCTTTTTGGCATTGTGAGAATACCTAGTTTACAATCCCTCGGGCTTTCGCCCGACCAACTCGGTGTTACCATCATTAACTGGCAAATGGGCGGGCTGCTCATTGGCGGCATTATATGGGGTGTAATGGGCGATAAACGCGGGCGTCTTTCTGTCTTATTCGGTTCTATTATTATGTATTCCCTCGCCAATATTGCCTGTGGTTTCCTTCCCCAAATAACCTTTATGGATAAGGGACAAGCCTATATATGGCTACGCTTTATAGCTGGTATTGGGCTGGCAGGCGAACTGGGAGCCGGTATTACCTTGGTTTCTGAAACCCTTCCCAAAGAACTGCGCGCCATTGGCACCTCGCTCGTAGCCGGTTTTGGGCTGCTCGGCGCCGTAGTTGCAAATTTCACAGTAGAACTGGCAAGTGATTGGACGGTGGCTTATTGGATTGGCGGCGCCATGGGCTTATGCCTGTTGCTCCTGCGCGTAGGCGTGCTCGAATCTGGCATGTACAAAAACGTGCAACACGACAAAACAGTTAAAAGAGGCAATTTACTCTTATTTTTCAACTCCAAAGAACGCCTCATCCGCTACCTCAAGTGCATTGCCATTGGGCTGCCCACCTGGTTTTCTATAGGCATCCTGGCAATGCTGGGCAACCAATTTGGCGAAGCCCTTCAGCTACGGTCTGCCGTTAAACCCGGTATGGCAATTATGTGGGCTTACATAGGCATATCAGCCGGCGATTTTTTAAGCGGGTTCATTTCCCATGCACTCCAATCCCGTAAAAAAGCTATTTTGTGGATGACACTCTTTACCCTGCTTGGAATAATTCTAATGCTTTTCACTTCCTATAAATCTACAGGAATCTATTATTTCTACTGTGTTTGGCTCGGATTAGGAACCGGTTATTGGGCGATGTTTGTAACCGTAGGCGCCGAACAATTCGGAACCAATATCCGCTCCACCGCAGCCACCACTATTCCCAACATGGTACGCGGCACCGTAGTGCTTATGACCCTTTGTTACGACTGGTTGAAAGAGGCAGGCATATCTATCATTACATCGGGTGCCATTGTAGGCGCCATCTGCTTTGGTTTGGGCATCTACGCCACCCTTACCATTCCTGAAACTCATGGCAAGGATTTAGATTTTGTGGAATAAATCATTACGTATTCTTCTAATCTGCCACCCAATGGCTTTTTTTAACTGCCAGCTACACCGGTAAAATCCTAAACCTCATTACCATTTCACTCCCTTTACTCCTATTTCTTATCGTATATTCGTACCATGAATGAAACCGGGCTCCAAACCGCTATTACTTACCTCAAAGGCGTTGGGCCTAATAGGGCGACATTGCTCGCAACCGAAGTGAACATACAAACCTATGAAGACCTTCTTAACTTTTTTCCCAACCGCTACATAGACAGAACCCGCTATTACCAGGTAAAAGAATTGCAACCCGCTAACCCCGCAGAAGTGCAGTTAGTAGGCACCATAAGCAATATAAAAATGGTGCAACAAAAAAGAGGAAAACGATTAACAGCAACTTTTGAAGATGATACCGGTGCCATAGAACTCGTTTGGTTTCGCGGGCATGCCCAGATTCGAAAATACCTGCAACCAGATACCCGCTATGTAATTTTTGGCAAGTGCAACTGGTATAATAGCTCATTTTCTATGCCCCACCCAGAAATGGAGTTAGTTTCAGAGCACGAGCAACGCTTGCGAACCGCCATGCAACCCATTTACCCTTCCACCGAAAAATTAGCAGCCCAGGGCATTACCAATCGCGTTTTTAACAAACTCATAGAACAGCTGTTCCTGGAAACCGGGGCGCATTTTCCAGAAACACTACCCCCTGCACTCTGCTCTAAACTACAATTACTCTCCCGCAGCCATGCCCTTTTCAACATCCATTTTCCAAAAAATACCCAACTATTAGCGCAAGCCCAGTATCGCCTTAAATTTGAAGAATTATTCTACATTCAACTTCAGCTAATCTATAAAAACCTTAGCCGAAAACGAAAAATAAAAGGCTTTGTGTTTGAAAAAGTAGGTCAATTCTTCAATAATTTTTATGAACACCACTTACCCTTTTCCCTCACCGAAGCTCAAAAAAGAACTTTTCGGGAAATTCGGAAAGATGTAGGCAGCGGCGCCCACATGAACCGCCTCTTACAAGGAGATGTAGGTTCCGGAAAAACCATTGTAGCATTTATGACCCTGCTGCTGGCAAAAGACAATGGCTACCAATCGTGCCTCATGGCGCCTACTGAAATCCTCGCCATACAACACTATCGCTACCTCGCCGCCCTTAGCCAACCCTTAGATATTCGTGTCGCCCTCCTCACAGGCTCTACCAAGACAGCTCAGCGCAAAGAACTCTACGAAGCTGCTGCCGTGGGAGCAATAGATATACTCATCGGCACCCATGCCTTGCTGGAAGACCATGTGAAATTTAAAAACCTCGGGCTGGCGGTTATTGACGAGCAACATAAATTCGGTGTGGAGCAGCGGGCAAAACTGTGGCGAAAAAACACCTCACCTCCTCACGTGTTGGTTATGACGGCCACACCTATTCCTAGAACGCTGGCGATGACTCTCTATGGCGATTTGGATGTTTCTGTAATTGATGAACTTCCCCCCGGCAGAACACCTGTAAAAACCGTACATCGGTATGATCGCCATCGTCTCAGTGTATTTCGGTTTTTAAAAGAACAAATTGCACAAGGCAGGCAGGTATATGTAGTCTATCCGCTTATAGAAGAAAGTGAAACAATGGATTATAAAGATTTGATGGATGGCTATGAAAGTATTGAGCGTGAATTTCCGAAACCAACTTACCAGATAGCTATTGTTCACGGACGTATGAACCCGGCTGATAAAGACCTGGAAATGGAACGGTTTGTAAAGGGAAAAACCCAGCTTATGGTAGCTACCACCGTTATAGAAGTGGGAGTAGATGTTCCCAACGCTACGGTAATGGTAATAGAGAGCGCAGAACGTTTTGGACTATCGCAACTACACCAGCTGCGCGGCAGGGTAGGGAGGGGCTCTAAGGAGAGTTACTGTATTTTAATGACGGCAGATATATTGAAAGACGATGCATATACCCGTATTCAAACCATGTGCACCACTAATGATGGCTTTGAAATTGCTGAAGTAGATTTGAAATTGCGGGGCCCCGGCGATTTATCGGGCACCCAGCAAAGCGGTGTCATGAGTCTTAAAATAGCCAATATTGTAAAAGACTCCGATATTTTAAAAATAGCCCGCAACTGCGCTGCTGAAATTCTTGGAAAAGACCCCGATTTGTCGCTTCCTGAAAATGAAATTTTAAACCGCACCTATGCCAGCATACAGAAACGCCAGCGAGGCTGGGGGTATATTAGCTGAGGAGATAATGATAAATGGAATAAACAGCATGGTTTTAGTAATGAGATATGAGTATTGAGTAGTGAAAATAATGCGCTTTGTGTTCTTTGCGGTAAAAATAGAAACAAGAAACAAGAAACAAGAACCAAGAATCAAGACAGTTTTTTGAATACCCGATGGTTTCAACCGTCGGCTTTTGTAATGAGATATGAGTATTGAGTAGTGAGGATGATGTGTTTTGTGTTCTTTGCAGTAAAAATAGAGACAAGAACCAAGAATCAAGACGGTTTTTTGAATACCCGATGGTTTCAACCGTCGGCTTTAGTAATGAGATATGAGTATTGAGTAGTGAGAATAATGCGCTTTGTGTTCTTTGCGGTAAAAATAGAAACAAGAAACAAGAAACAAGAAACAAGACAGTTTTTTGAATAGCCGATGGTTTCAACCTTTCTGAATGGTTTAAAATAGTATTACGTTCCACCCCGTTGAAATAATCGCCGTATAAGGGGCATAAACTTATCCAGCAGGCGTAGCCGATACATACTGCCTATAGTGAGCGCCAGATTCAGCGATACCTTGTAGAAAAGTGTTAAAAGAGGGGTTTTTGCAGGCGGCAATAAGTACATCACCGTTCCCGAAATAAGGAATACCAGCAAGAGCTTCAGGAAAGAACCATCGTAAGGAGAAAGCCCCAGTTTTTTATAAATAAAAAACGCTTTGGCACCATTAAACAACGCCATAGAAACCAACGAAGCCCAGGCTACCCCAATGATGCCAAGAGACGTTTGTGTTAAAAAGAAAAGATTTAGAGAAAGGTTTAGTACTACCAAACCCAAAAGAATTGCCAGGTTAAAGCGGTAATAACGCGAATAGGAAATAATTTCTGTATTAAACCCCGTAGCCATATTCAGCAAAACGCTACCCCCAAGAATAAAGATGATAGGCAGGGAAGGGTCTAAACTTTCACGAGCAGGCAAGATTGCAAAAAACGAGGGTAAACCTATCAGCAAACAACTATAAAACAAAGCCCCCACCATAAACAATATCTTGGTATATTCCCGGTAAGCTGTGCCGAGCTCTTGTAAACTATTGTTTTTCAAATAATTAGAAATTACAGGCGCATACCATGCAAATAATCCCGTAGCCGGTATTGCCAGAGCGGTAGCCACTGTAAAGCCAATAGTATAGGTTCCATTCGCTTCAAAAGAAATAAATTCTGTAATGAGAATAGAGTCCATCCGAAAAGCCAAAAACGAGCCTAAACTGCCGGCAAACGAATATAAACTATACCTCGTATGGTCGCTGCGCGAAAGCTCATTAAAAAGTAACCGAAACCGAAAATCGAAACCCGGACGATACTTTCTACCCACATATATCGCCAGTAAAACCAAGATAAGCCCGTATGAAAGTGCATACCAGCCAATAGCCAACGTAACCGAAGTCACCCCCCAGAAAAGCAGCCCAAAAACCAGCGGTAACACTATTTTAGGAAGCAGCTTTTCAAACAAAGTAGGCACAACTACTCTATGCAGGTTAGCCGCCTGTTTTTTGAATACTTCGGTAAATGCCAGCGCTATCCCTATAAATAGCGCCATAAAGAGATAAACCGCCGTTTTCTGGTCTATAAAAAAAGAAAAACCCGCCACTGCCGCTAAAACCACCAAAGCCCATACCCCCACCGAAAAAAGACTATAGTTGAACAACCGTTTTTTATTCTCAGCGGTTAACGAGGGATAAAAATGAATGAGTGCCTGGGAAACCCCCAGCCCTATAACCGGCGACAGCATTTGAGCGATAGATTCTATATAGCGTATAATTCCCAAAAACTCCTTGTTATAGGGGTAAACAAAGAGCGTAGAGAAAACCCCGATAATCATACCCATATAACTAATAAGGCTATAGAAAAAAACTTGGCTCAAAGGTTTTTTTCGCTCCATACTCATGCGGGTTTAAACTCAGTATTTGGAGACGACGTCTGCAAAAAGATGCCTCTGGCAGAAAACCATTGAGCAGCAGGCACAAGAGTGTACCCTATCTGTATTGTATATAATTTTTTCAATCCCGCAAAAATAAAGATATTTGCATTGGCATTGCCTATGAAATACTATATCATTATCCCCTGCCATAACGAAGCCGCTTTTTTGCCCCTTACGCTGGAAGCCCTTACCCGTCAAACCTTGCCCCCTGCAAAGGTAGTGTTGGTAAACGACCATTCTACAGACGATACCGAAACAGTTATAGATAATTATACGGCTCGCTATCCCCACATGATAAAAGTTACCATTTCATCCTCGGGCGAACGTAAGCCAGGCGCCAAAGTGATTCACGCTTTTATGAAAGGATTAGAAAAAGTAGATGAGGTATATGATTTCCTAACAAAGTTAGATGCCGATTGTGTAGTGCCCGAAAATTATTTTGAAAAAATAGCTGAACGATTCAACTCCGATGAAAAAATAGGAATTGCAGGAGGCATTGCATACGAAGAAAACAATAGGCTATGGAAACGCCATCACCCCATGGACAAAGACCATGTTCGGGGAGCGTTTAAGTCTTATACCCGTGCCTGTTTTAAAGCCATTGGTGGCGTAAGGAATTCAATAGGGTGGGATACGGCAGATGAGCTATTAGCCCGTTACCATGGTTTTGAGATATATGCCGATGAAACCCTTCCCGTAAAACACCTTCGCCCCACCGGAAGCGCCTATCATAAAAAAAGCAAACAACTCCAGGGCGAAGCCTTCTACAAATTGCGCTACGGCTGGATGCTTGCTTTCATAGCCTCTCTGAAAATGGCTTTGAAACAAGCCAATCCTGGCTTCGTAATCGCCAACCTGAAAGGATTTTACGCTGCTAAAAAGAGAAAAACCCCATTTATAGTAACCCCTGCTGAAGGCGCTTTCATAAGGCGATATAGATACCAAAATATAGGTAAGAAACTCCGTTTTAATAAGAATTTCAAAAATTAGAACTTGCCATTTCCCTCTTTATTCTTGTTTCTTGGCTCTATTTTTACCGCAAAGAACACAAAGCGCATCGTTAGCGGTCATTGTAAGAGGACACAGCAGATATTAATAAACGGCACAATAAAAACGATATGACAAAAAGTAAATTACTCGAAATGAACAACGTTGGTATCGTTGTAGAAAATCTTGATAAGGCAATTTCTTTCTTCTCAGAAATAGGACTGAAACTTGAAGGACGAACAATGGTTGAAGGTGAATGGTCGGGACGAGTAACCGGGCTCAAAAATCAATCTGTAGAAATTGCGATGATGGTTACACCTGACGGACACAGCCGACTTGAACTTTCAAGATTTATAACACCAACAACTATTTCTGACCATAGGACGGCACCTGTTAATTCTTTGGGTTACTTAAGAGTTATGTTTAAAGTTGACAATATAGATGAGTTGCTGTCCAGGCTTACCAAACAAGGCGCTACACTTGTTGACGAAGTGGTTAACTATCAAGACATATACCGGCTATGTTACATTCGCGGGGTTGAAGGGCTACTAATTGGACTTGCAGAGCAAATAAATAACAAATGAAAAAACAACGAACTGCTAATGTATATACAAAATAGGCGTTATAGTAGTAAATTCAAGGATTATATCCCGCTTCAATATTGTATTGGCCTGATAAGTTTGGAGCCCGCAATCGCCTACTTTTGTCTTGTATGTTGTTTCAATTTTTACCACAAAGAACACAAAGTTTTTTCGCAAAGAACACAAAGCATCGTTTTCACTACTAAAGCCGACGGTTGAAACCATCGGCTATTCAAAAAACTGTCTTGTATGTTGTTTCAATTTTTACTACAAAGAACACAAAGTTTTTTCGCAAAGAACACAAAGCATCATTTTCACTACTAAAGCCGACGGTTGAAACCATCGGCTATTCAAAACAACGGTCTTGATTCTTGGTTCTTGATTCTTGATTCTTGATTCTTGGTTCTTGGTTCTTGGTTCTTGATTCTTGGCTCTTGATTCTTGGCTCTTGATTCTTGTTTCTAAAGAAAACCCCTATTTTTGCAATGATGCAACAAACCCTTACCAAGTACCTGCCCGAAAAAGCCTTAACCCCTTGTTGCGAGATTCTTGCCAGCCACTGTGTGCGCTTAAAAATTGTGAATGAGCGCGTTACCCGTCACGGCGATTACAAACAATTACCCAATGGCGAACACCAGATAACCATAAATGCAAACCTAAACCCCTACCGTTTTCTCATCACCCTTATCCACGAAATAGCCCACCTCATTGTTCACAAAGAACACAAAAGAGTTGCAAAACCTCATGGAACACACTGGAAGCAGACCTTCACCCGCCTTATGCTTCCCTTCATTCATCCCGACATATTCCCATCTTCTGTATTGCCCTTAGTAGCCCGTCATTTTAAAAATCCCACCGCCAGCAGCGATGCCGATGTTTCTCTCTCCCTGGCATTGAAACAGTTTGACCCTATAACTCATAAAAATTATATCTTTGAAATACCGCACGGCATTCTTTTTAAAATATATAATGGGCGGATTTTTAAAAAAGGCAACAAACGCATAAAACGCTATGAATGCGTGGAGATAAAAACAGGAAGAACTTATTTATTTAGCCCCCATGCCGAAGTTGAGGTGATAGTTGACAAAAATGGATAAAAAACATCAGATGGATATAAATAAATATGCGCTGCTTATGGCAGGCGGTGTAGGCTCTCGCTTTTGGCCTGTGAGCACCCAATCTTTTCCCAAGCAATTTCACGATATGCTGGGAACAGGAGAAAGCCTTCTCCAGCGAACCTTTAAACGCCTTAGCAAATTCATTCCCCCGGAGCATATTTTTATACTCACCAACCAGCAGTACAAAGAGCTGGTGCTGCAACAGTTACCACAGCTTACCCAGCGCCAGGTGCTGTTAGAACCCGCCCTGCGAAACACGGCGCCCTGTATTTTATACGCCGCCCTGAAAATTCAAAAAGAAAACCCGCAGGCTGTTATGGTAGTAGCCCCAAGCGACCACTGGATAGAAAACGAAGCGGCTTTTGAACGGGATGTAACGCACTGTTTTGCCCTATGCCGCGAAAAAGAAGCGCTGGCAACGCTCGGCATTCCGCCAACCTTTCCCAACACAGGCTATGGCTACATTCAATATAAAAAAGAAGCGGGCGATGGGTTTAAAAAAGTAAACCAATTTACAGAAAAACCAGACTACGAAACAGCAAAAAGATTTGTAAAAAGCGGCGATTTTTTGTGGAACGCCGGTATTTTTATATGGAGCGCCGCTACCATCACTTCCGCCTTTAAAAAATTTCAGCCCCGCATGTATGCGCAGCTGCAGGCGGGCGCAGATGCATACAACACACCCGCAGAAGCCACTTTCATAGAGAAAAATTATGCGGAATTAGAAACTATTTCTATCGATTACGCCATTTTAGAAAAGGCGGAAAACGTGTATGTACTCCCGGCTACTTTTGATTGGAACGATTTGGGTACCTGGGGTTCGCTACACGAAAAACTCCCCAAAGATGGGTACCAAAACGCAGTGGTGCAGGCGCACTTGCTGGCAGAGGAGGCTTCGGGCAACATTGTTCGCAGTTCCAGCGGCAAATGGGTAGTCCTGGTTGGCTTGAACGATTATATTGTGGTGGATCATGAAGATACGCTTCTCATCTGCCCCAAAAGCAGGGAACAAGATATAAAACGCATATCGGCAAAGCTAACCGAAGAAAGCAAAAAATATAAGAAGTAAACGCATGGAGGCACCACAAAACCCGGAAGAAAACAAAACTACTTCCGAAAGCGTTAAAAAAACCGTTTCAAGATTAGTAGGCAGTCTGAAGGTCTTTTTAGCCGATTTGTTAGACATACGCCACAATACCGATCAACCGGCTACCATACAGGGAATTAAAGATGACATTGCTTTCAGGGGACATAATTCATGGATTTTAGTGTGTTCCATTTTCATTGCTTCCGTGGGGTTAAACGCCAATTCTGCGGCTGTGGTTATAGGCGCTATGCTCATTTCCCCGCTTATGGGCCCTATATTGGGAATAGGAATGGGGGTAGCGATGAATGATATTGATACGTTGAGAAGGTCGTTGAAAAATGTTGGCGTAATGGCGGGGCTAAGTATCCTAACGGCATTTTTGTTCTTCCGGTTTTTTCCCCTTCGCGATGAGTCTTCAGAACTATTAGCCCGTACAGCGCCAGATATCAGAGATGTGCTCATTGCCTTTTTTGGTGGGCTGGCATTGGTTATTGCACGGGCTAAACGGGGAACTATAGCCAGCGTTATCTTTGGGGTTGCCATTGCTACCGCCCTTATGCCGCCGCTCTGTACGGTAGGTTTTGGGCTGGCAATAGGAAATATGGAGTATGCCGGGGGCGCCTTATATCTTTTTATCATTAACTCCCTTTTCATTGGGCTGGCAACTTTCCTGGCGCTAAAAATCCTGCGGTTTCCTATGGTACAATACGCCGACTCTCTCAGGCGCAGATGGATAGCCCGCATAGCTTCTTTACTGGCGGTTTTAGCCATGATACCGGCAGGATATACTTTTTTTAATGTATGGAGAAAGTCCACCTTTAAAAACCAGGCCAAACAGTTCATTACCGAAACCATTGCCTCGTATCAATTTTCCGGGCAAGGACGATTTTTAGACCATTTTACCAGTATAGAATATAACAAAAATACCCCTTCTATAGAGTTGTTTTTTATGGGAGATGAGGTGATACCAGACAATGTAATTAAAACATGGAACGCCCAGAAACTCCGCTACCCGAGGCTTAAAAACACTGAGTTGAAGATTATACAAGGCGCTAAAAGCGATGCAGAAGAGCGGTTGAAATATGTAAATGAGTTGTATGAGGCGAAAAAAACAGAATTAGCCAATAAAGATGAACGCATTAAATTACTGGAAGCAGAATTGGAGAAGCTGAGTAAGGCGGCGTCTATGCAAATTCCTTTTGATGAATGGAGCAAAGAAGCGAAAATTAACTATGAAACCATAGAACGGCTTAGTTTTTCATACCGCATTACCACTAATTTTGACAGGATAGACACCATTCCCACTTTTTCGGTAAAATGGAAAGCCGATGCAAGCGAAGCCCAAATTTCTGAAAACATGAAAAAACTAATAGCATGGCTACGCTTAAAATTCAAAGGAAATAATCTCCAGGTGATTCGGGAAGAGTGAAACTAAGACATTCTTTCTATTGCCGTTCTTCCAAATACATTTGCCGCACCTTTTTAAACAGTTCCGAGGAATACACAAAATTGGTTACCGCCTCGTTATCGGTTTTAAAAATATCTTGGTTCGTTCCCTCCCAGGCCTTGTACCCATCTTTCAGGAAGATGATTTTTTCCCCTATTTCCATCACTGAGTTCATATCATGCGTATTGATGAGGGTAGTGATGTTATACTCGTGCGTAATTTCCTGGATAAGATTATCTATCAAAATAGCAGTTTTAGGGTCTAAGCCCGAGTTAGGCTCATCGCAAAATAAATATTTCGGGTTATTGATGATGGCGCGGGCTATCGCTACCCGTTTTTTCATCCCCCCCGAAAGTTCAGCCGGGTATTTGTGGTGCGCTTCCGCTAAATTTACCCGCCGCAGTGCAAAATCTACCCGCTCCTTCATCTCGCTTTCCGATTTGTTAGAAAACATTTGCAACGGAAATTTCACATTCTCCTCCACCGTCATCGAATCAAACAAAGCGCTTCCCTGGAAAACCATCCCCATTTCCTGTCGCAGTTCAATCTTCTCATCCTTTGTCATAGCAGAATACACCCGTCCATCATAAACAATCGTCCCCTCATCAGGAGTAATCAACCCCAGCAGCGATTTCATAAATACCGTTTTTCCCGAACCACTCTGTCCAATGATGAGGTTAGTCTTCCCCGTTTCAAAAGAAGTAGAAATCCCCTTCAGGATGTGGTCTTTTCCAAACGACTTATGTAAATCTTCCACTACAATCATTAGCCCAGCAGCATTTGAGTTAAAATATAATTAAGGATAATAATCACCACACTTGTCCACACAAACGAAGTAGTACTGGCTTTGCCTACCTCCAGCGCCCCTCCCTTCATATAAAAACCGTGATACGAAGGAAGCGTAGCCAGCACAAAAGCAAAAACAAACGTTTTGGTAAACGCATAAAATACATGATACGGTTTAAAATCTACCTGCAACCCCTGTACAAACTCGGCGCTGGTAGTAAAACCCCCCACCACGGCAGCCACCCAGCCTCCCAAAACGCCCAGGTACATGCCAATAGCAATGACAAACGGGTAGAACAACAACGCTATAATTTTAGGAAAAACCAAATAATTCAGTGCATTCACCCCCATTACCTCCAGCGCATCAATCTGCTCGGTTACCCGCATAGTACCGATGCTGGAAGTGATGTATGAACCCACTTTTCCTGCCATGATGATGGAGGTAAACGTAGGCGCAAATTCCAGCACTACCGATTGGCGCGTGGCAAACCCCACTAAGTATTTGGGAATTAACGGATTATCTATATTCAGCGCCATTTGAATGGCGATAACCCCTCCCACAAAAAACGAAATAAAAACAATAATACCCAGCGAACCCACTATAAGGTCGTCTATCTCCTTAAGAATGAGATTCCGCATAATAGACCACTTGGTAGGCTTGCCGAAAAGATCCTTAATCATTAAAAAATACCTGCCGATGCTTTCTACATAATTCATAGCACAGAAATGGGGCGACTAAAATACTAAAAAATATGAGTAGTATAAATTTAACCTTACCGAAACCTATAAAAACAAGAATACACTACTTTTGTAGAGCTTTAAATTTCATATTCCATGAGAAAACTAGCCTACTTGTTATGTATAGCCGTTAGTTTGGTTGAATGCAAAAAAACTGAACACCCCCCAAAAAATACGCTCTTTGAACGACCTAAACTTGTAGTGGGTATCGTGGTTGACCAAATGCGGTATGATTACCTCACCCGGTTTTGGGAAAGATATGGCGAAGGAGGCTTTAAACGGCTGGTACAAGAGGGCTTTACCTGCAAAAACAACCATTTTAATTATGTGCCTACCTATACCGGTCCCGGGCACGCATCTATCTACACCGGTGCAACTCCTTCAGTGCATGGCATTATAGCCAACGATTGGTATGACCGTGAAACCAATGCCATGATGTATTGCGCCCAGGACGACAGCGTAAAAACCGTTGGCAACACAAACGCTTCAGAACCCATGTCGCCCAAAAACTTAAAAGTAACCACCATAACCGACCAGTTGCGCTTAGCCACCCAGCTACGCGGAAAAGTGGTGGGGATAGCTTTAAAAGATAGGGGTGCCATTCTTCCCGCCGGGCATACCGGCAATGCCGCCTATTGGTTTCTGGGTAAAGAAGAAGGAAAATGGGTGAGCAGCAGCTATTACATGACCCAACTCCCCCAATGGGCCACTACGTTCAATAAAGAAGGCGCTGAAAAGTACCTCCTGGAATGGAATACGCTATACAATATTGCCACGTACACAGAAGCCGGGACAGATGAAAATACCTTTGAACGCCTTTTTAAAGGAGAAACACAATCTGTATTTCCGCACGATAGTAAAAAATTGGCGCCCGAAAACGACGGTTACGATATTATTAAAAGTACGCCTTTGGGCAATACTATGACCACCGATTTTGCCATGGCGGCCATTGATGGAGAACAACTGGGAGCCGATGAGGGTACCGATTTTTTAGCCATCAGTTATTCTTCTACAGATTATATAGGGCACCGTTTCGGGGTAAACTCTGTAGAGGTAGAAGATGCCTATTTGCGATTGGATATGGACATAGCAAGACTTTTAAATGCCTTAGACGCTAAAGTGGGTAAAGACAACTACACCCTCTTTCTCACCGCAGACCATGGCGGCGTGGAAGTTCCTGCGTACTGGGCATCGTTAAAAATCCCCGCCGGTTATTTTGATGAAGATGCACTGGAAACTCACCTGAAAGACTTTTTAAAGCGGGAGTTTGAAGATGAAAACTTGTTGAAAAAAGTGATAAACGAACAGGTGTTTTTAGACCGGGCGCTCCTTGCAAAAATGAAACTGAAATTAGAAACCGTTCAGGAAGCTATAGCTAATGAGATACGCACCCTAAGAGATGTGGAAGAAGTATATACGGCTACTGATATGGTGCAGACTCATTTCACGCAAGGAAAAGCGTCTTTTCTCCAAAAAGGATTTTATGCAAAACGCTCCGGCGATGTCCTTTATGTACTTTCTCATGCTACCGTTCCTGACCGTAAACAAGGCTCTACCCACGGCTCTGCCTATACCTACGACACCCATGTACCCTTATTATTTTATGGAAAAGGCATTCGCAAAGGAAGCACCGCCGCCCGCACCGAAATTACCGACATAGCCCCCACCATTGCTACCCTCTTAGGGATTGCCTTTCCAAGTGGCGCCACCGGGCAACCTGTTAAAGCTGTGGTAAAGTAAGATAGCCCAGTTATTGTTTTTTTAGCGCTATTTACCCATATTCCTGCCTTCGGGGTGGTGTATATCTCTATTTTCTCGCCCGGTTACCACACAAAAAACCTATCTTTGCCTATACATATAAAAACCTATGAATTTAAAACTCACCCGACCGCTTTGCTTTTTTGATATAGAATCTACCGGAACAGATATAGCTAAAGATAGAATTGTAGAAATTTCTATCTTCAAACTATTTCCCAATGGTACTAAAGAGACCAAAACCTGGCTGGTGAATCCCGAAATTTCCATTCCCCGCGAAGCTACCGCGGTTCATGGCATTACCAACGAAAAAGTAGCTGCGGAACCTACTTTTAAAAACCTTTCTAAACAACTTTATACCCTTATAAAAGATTGCGATTTGGCGGGCTATAACTCAGACCGATTTGATATTCCTCTATTAGCGGAAGAAATGTTGCGGGCTGGAGTAGATTTTGATATGAAAAACCGGCTATCGGTAGATGTACAAACTATTTTCCATAAAATGGAACAACGCACCTTAGCCGCAGCATACAAGTTTTATTGCCAGAAAGAATTAGAAAATGCACACAGCGCCGAGGCCGATGCAAATGCTACCTACGAGGTGTTGGAAGCCCAGGTGGCGCGCTACCCGGAATTGCAAAACAATGTGAAATTCTTAGCCGATTTCACTACCCGCAAACAGGTAGCCGATTTTGCTGGGTTTATTGTCTATGACGATACCGGGGACGAAATATTCTCCTTTGGGAAGCATAAAGGTAAAAAAGTAACCTCCGTTTTAGAAGAAGAACCCGGTTATTTTGGCTGGATGCTACAAGCCGATTTTCCTTTATATACCAAAAAAGTGCTCACTGGCATTAAACTTAGGAAACTCAACAACAAACTATAAATATTCCCTTCCCTATCCCTAAAACAAAAAAGGTATGAAAATAATTTGTGTAGGCAGAAATTACTCAGAACACATCCAGGAGCTAAAAAACGAACGCCCCGCTCACCCCGTCCTGTTTATGAAGCCCGATAGCGCTATTTTGCCGGAAGGGCAGGCTTTTTATATCCCGGAGTTTTCCCAAGATATTCACTACGAAGCAGAGATAATCCTAAAAATAAGCAAAGCCGGCAAACACATTCAACCTGCATTCGCTCACAAATATTACCAGGAAATAAGCCTGGGCATAGATTTTACAGCCCGCCACCTGCAAAACGAACTAAAAGAAAAAGGACTTCCCTGGGAAAAAGCCAAAGCCTTTGATGGAGCCGCCGTAATAGGAAAATGGTTGCCCAAAGAAACTTTTAAGGAGATGAACCACCTTCACTTTAAGCTCGTTAAAAACGGAAATATAGTTCAACAGGGCGATACCGCTGATATGTTGTGGAAAATAGACGAACTCATTGCCTACTGCTCCACCTATTTTACCCTCAAAACCGGCGATATTATCTTCACGGGCACCCCCGCAGGCGTGGGGCCTGTACATGTGGGCGATTTCCTGGAAGGGGTTATAGAAAACACCAGCGTTTTAACCCTTCCTATCAAATAAGCATTTCTAAAATGCAGGCAGCCATTATTACCATAGGAGATGAAATTCTCATAGGCCAGGTAGTAGATACCAATTCTGCTCACATAGCCAAAGAACTCAACAACATTGGCATTTGGGTATATGAAATTACCTCCGTGCAAGACCATACCCCGCATATCCATGCTGCGCTGGCAGAAGCAGCGGCCAAGGCGCCCATCATTATTGTTACAGGCGGGTTAGGGCCCACTAAAGACGACCGTACCAAACAAGCCATTTGCGAATACTTCCAGGATAGCCTACTCCAAAATAACGCTGTGCTGGCTCATGTGGAAAAGCTGCTTGCGCAACGAAATGCAACGCCTCTTTTACAGGCGAATAAAAACCAGGCATTAGTGCCGTCTAAAGCCACCGTATTGCATAATGAATATGGCACTGCACCGGGGCTGTGGATAGAAAAAAAGGAGCGGGTTTTCATCTTTCTCCCGGGCGTTCCCTATGAAATGAAAGCTCTTATGGAGCGAGAGGTTCTGCCCAGGCTACAGGCAATGTTTCAGCGACCTTTTATTTTGCACAGAACCCTGCTCACCTACGGAATGGGAGAAAGCGCCATAGCTAACCGGATAGAACAATGGGAAAACCAGCTGCCGCCCCATATCACACTGGCATACCTTCCCAGCCCCGGCAAAGTTCGCCTGCGACTTACGGCGAAAGGAAGTCATAAAGAAATCCTTGAAACTCAACTACAAGAACAGCTCCAAAAATTACAACCTCTTTTAAGCGATATTACCAATGGATTAGAAGATGACGATAGTTTAGAAATTCGCATCAAGAAAAAATTTACTGAAAACCAGAAAACACTCGCCGTTGCCGAAAGTTGCACAGGAGGAAGCATTGCGGCAAAGTTAACAGCTATCCCTGGTGCCTCCGCTTATTTTAAAGGAAGCATCGTGTCATATACCACCTCTGTTAAAATAGCGGTTTTAAAAGTACCTGCAAAACTTATAGAACAGTATAGTGTGGTAAGCGCTGCGGTAGCTGAATCTATGGCAAAAAATGCCCGGGAACTTTTTGAGGCAGATTTCGCCATCGCTACTACCGGGAATGCCGGACCTCTCAAAGGCGATTCGGATGCCGAGGTAGGAACGGTTTTTATAGCTATTGCCACCCCTCAAGGTATTTTTTCACAAGAATTCCATTTCAAAAACCAGCGGGAACATGTCATTGAAAAGGCTGCCAATAAAGCGATGGAACTGCTCGAAAAGGAAATTTCAAAATTTTAAAATGCAGCTATTGGCTGTTTCATAAAAATTTCGTTACTTTGCGCCTCGTTTTTACACCAGCTAAAAAAACAAAAATAAATGTCAAGAGTTTGTGAGCTTACCGGCAAAAAATCTATGAGAGGAAATCACGTTTCCCATGCAATGAATAAAACCAAACGCAGGTTCCAGGTAAATTTAATGAAGAAGCGGTTTTACCTGCCCGAAGAAGACCGTTGGATAACCTTAAAAATAGCAGCATCTACCTTAAAAACCATCAATAAAAAAGGGCTCGCAGCTGTGTTGAAAGAAGCTAAAGAAAAAGGGTTTTTGCAAAAATAATCTCGTAAAAAATTACAAAAAATGGCTAAAAAAGGCAACCGCGTTCAAGTGATATTAGAATGTACCGAACATAAAGATTCTGGTATGCCTGGCGTATCTCGCTATGTTTCTACCAAAAACAAAAAAAACACCCCCGACAGGCTGGAGTTGAAAAAATTTAACCCCATTCTCAAGAAAATGACCCTTCATAAAGAAATTAAATAAATACTTCAGCATCATGGCAAAGAAAACGGTAGCAACCTTGCAAACGAGTTCAAAACGATTGACGAAGGCAATAAAAATGACTAAATCGCCTAAAACAGGAGCTTATACTTTCGTAGAATCTGTAATGCCCCCTGAAATGGTAGATGGCTGGTTGAAACAGAAATAACAAACAAATTTACTGAAGCAGGCAGAACTCATTTTATACTTTCTACAGCTTTAATAGCCCGAATCTGAATTTGGGCTATTCTATTATGTATAATGTAAGAATTTATGAAATACACTATATATATCAGGAAAAAATCCTAACTATGCAGTTTAAAACAGCTATTCCACATTTTAAACGTATGGTTTAAAAAACAAAGCAAATGGATTTTACACTTACCCAAGAGCATCGTTTAATACAGAAGACTGCGCGAGATTTTGCACAGGCGGAATTGTTACCCGGGGTTATTGAACGAGATGAAAAGCAAGAATTTCCTGCCCAACAAGTAAAAAAGATGGGAGAGCTGGGATTTATGGGAATGATGGTTTCGCCCCAATACGGGGGCAGTGGTTTAGATACGCTGTCTTACGTGCTGGCCATGGAAGAAATTTCTAAAATAGATGCTTCGGCTTCTGTGATTATGAGTGTTACCAACTCTTTGGTTTGTTGGGGACTGGAAAAATTTGGCACGGAAGAACAGAAACAAAAATATTTGGTTCCGCTGGCGGGAGGCGAAGCGATAGGGGCTTTTTGTCTTTCTGAACCGGAGGCGGGAAGCGATGCTACCTCTCAGAAAACCACTGCGTTAGATATGGGAGATTATTATTTAGTGAATGGCACTAAAAACTGGATTACAAATGGTAATACAGCATCTTTTTACCTGGTTATTGCCCAAACATACCCAGAAAAAGGACACCGGGGCATCAATGTCCTTATCTTGGAAAAAGGAATGAAAGGTTTTGAAATTGGGCCAAAAGAGCAAAAATTAGGCATACGAGGTAGTGATACACATTCGTTAATTTTTAACGATGTAAAAGTTCCCAAAGAAAACCGAATAGGTGAAGATGGGTTCGGGTTTAAATTTGCAATGAAAACTCTTGCGGGCGGGCGCATAGGCATAGCTGCGCAAGCGCTCGGGATAGCTTCGGGTGCCTATGAACTGGCAAGGAAATATGCCAAGGAACGCAAATCTTTTGGTACAGAAATATGCAACCACCAGGCAATTGCTTTTAAATTGGCAGATATGTACACCCACATTGAAGCTGCCCGTAAATTGGTATGGAATGCTGCTTGGGACAAGGATAGCGGTAATGATTATGGGCTTTCTGGGGCTGTAGCAAAGCTATACGCTTCGCAGGTGGCTATGGATACTACTATCGAGGCGGTTCAAATTCACGGCGGCAATGGGTATGTGAAAGACTATCACGTGGAGCGATTGATGCGCGATGCTAAGATTACCCAGATATATGAGGGCACCTCAGAGATACAGAAAATAGTTATTTCCCGAAGTATTTTAGCAGATTAAATAGGTGGTTGACGCCCTATAATTTAAAAAGATAGCGTTCTTTAAATATAAAAGAACGCTACTTATTGAGAAGTCTTAGTTTTAGGCTACTTTTTCTACTATTGCTTTAAAGGCATCGGGGTGATTCATAGCCAAATCGGCCAGTACTTTGCGGTTAAGGGCTACACCATTGGCTTTTAGTTTTCCCATAAACTGGGAATAAGACATGCCATGAAGCCGGACGCCTGCATTGATACGAACAATCCAAAGAGAGCGGAAACTTCGTTTTTTGTTTCGGCGGTCTCTATAGGCGTAAAGCATGGCTTTTTCAACGGCATTTTTAGCTACCGTCCATACATTTTTGCGCCTGCCAAAGAAACCCTTGGCTTGTTTCATAATTCGTTTTCTGCGAGCTCTTCGAGCTACTGAGTTTACCGATCGGGGCATAGTTTTTTACATTTTTTTGTAGCAGGCGATTTCTCTATCTAGTATGCTGTACGAGAAATTCTTTTTGAGCGCTGCTCCAAGGTTATACAATAAACAGATTAGAAAATTTATTTTAAACGCAGTTGCTCCTTAACGCTGGTTTCATCATGAGGATGCACCAGTGCATCATGCGTTAGAGCTAATTTTCTGCGCTTCGATTTTTTGGTCAATATATGATTTTTAAAAGCGTGTTTTCGCTTTATTTTACCAGAACCTGTAACTTTAAAACGCTTTTTGGCGCTCGATTTGGTCTTCAACTTAGGCATATTCTTTTATATTAAATGGGGTCTCTCTATTATTTTTCCTTACTTTTTTATAAAGGTAGGGTTTATTTTACTTTTTTAGGAGCCATTACTATCGTCATCCGTTTTCCCTCCAATTTAGGCATTTGTTCTACTTTACCAAACTCTTCTAATTCTGAAGCTAACTTGAGAAGTAAAATTTCGCCCTGGTCTTTATACACAATGGAACGTCCCTTAAAAAAAACGTAGGCTTTGAGTTTGGCGCCATCTTTTAAAAACTTTTCGGCATGTTTCTTTTTAAACTCAAAATCGTGGTCGTCTGTCTGGGGACCGAACCGTATTTCTTTAATAACAATTTTACTGGTTTTTGCCTTTAACGCCTTATCTCGCTTTTTTTGCTCATACAAGAACTTTTTATAGTCCATGATTTTGCAAACAGGCGGTGTAGCATTAGGAGAAATCTCCACCAGGTCTAACCCCAACGCATCGGCCTTATCAAGAGCATCTCTCGTAGAATAAATTCCTACCTCAACATTATCGCCTACCAAACGTACCTCGCGAATACGAATTTGGTCATTAATTCTGTGAAGAGGCGGTTTTTCATTCCTTCCCCGAAAAGGCGTATTGTTTTTTTTATGAATGTTTATAGCTCTATATTTTTAGTTAAACACCTATTTTTAAAAAGGTTGTAAAGTACTTTCAATTTCTTTACGAACCTGTTCTGTAAACTCCTGGAGGCTGTAACTACCGGTATTTCCTTCGCCATGTTTTCGCACCGATACGGTATTTTGCTGCATCTCTTGTTCTCCCACAACAAGCATAAACGGTATTTTCTTCAACTCTGCTTCCCGTATTTTCTTGCCAATGGTTTCGTTACGCCTGTCAATGAGGGTGCGAATTTCGTTATTTTCCATGAAATGCAAAACTTTTTCAGCATATTTTTCATATTTTTCGCTCACGGGCAGTATTACCGCTTGTTCCGGCATTAGCCAGAGGGGAAAATTTCCGCCGGTGTGTTCTAACAAAATAGCGACAAAACGCTCCATGCTGCCAAACGGAGCGCGGTGTATCATAACAGGCCTATGAAGCGAATCGTCACTACCCCGGTAGCTCAAATCAAACCGTTCCGGCAAATTATAATCTACCTGGATGGTTCCTAATTGCCAGCTTCTTCCCAATACATCTTTTACCATGAAATCTAGCTTGGGCCCATAAAAGGCCGCTTCGCCGGTTTTCACCACATAATTCAGCCCTTTCTGCTCGGCAGCGTTAACGATGGCAGCTTCTGCCTTTACCCAGTTTTCTTCGCTGCCTATATATTTATCAAGTTTTTCAGGGTCTCTCAGCGAAACCTGGGTGGTGAAATCTTTAAAGCCCAGCGAGCCGAACACATAAAGAACCAGGTCTATAACATTCTTAAACTCATCGTCTAACTGGTCTGGGGTGCAAAAAATATGAGCGTCATCTTGAGTAAACCCCCGCACACGGGTTAACCCATGCAATTCGCCGCTTTGCTCATACCGATACACGGTGCCAAATTCTGCATAGCGTTTGGGCAAGTCTCTGTAACTCCATGATTTTGAATTATATATCTCACAATGATGAGGGCAATTCATGGGTTTTAACATAAATTCCTCATCGGGCTTGGGAGTTTTTATGGGTTTAAAACTATCCTCACCATATTTGGCATAATGCCCCGAGGTAACATATAGTTCTTTCTGCCCGATATGAGGGGAAACTACCTGCTCGTAGCCAGCTCGTTTCTGGGCGCGTCTTAAAAAATTTTCCAGGCGTTCCCGTAACATAGCTCCCCTGGGAAGCCACAAGGGCAATCCCTGCCCTACCTTGGGAGAAAAGGTAAAAAGTTCCAGTTCTTTCCCTAACTTCCGATGGTCGCGCTTTTTAGCTTCTTCCAGCAGCGCCATGTATTCATCTAATTCTTTCTGTTTGGGAAACGAAATGCCGTAAATACGGGTAAGTTGCGGATTGTGCTCATCTCCCCGCCAATAGGCGCCTGCTATAGAGAGTAGCTTTACCGCTTTAATGAGGGCTGTGTTGGGAATATGCCCTCCTCGGCATAAATCGGTAAAGGTAGCATGGTCGCAAAAAGTAATGTCGCCATCTTCCAGGTTTTCAATGAGCGCAACCTTATATTCATTTCCCTGTTTTTTATAATATGCTATAGCATCTGCCTTGCTCACAGAACGCATTTTAAAATTGTGCTTCCCTCGGGCAATTTCTATCATACGCGTTTCAATAGTGGGAAAATCTTTTTCAGAAATAGGCTGAGTACCTAAATCTACATCATAATAAAATCCATTCTCAATGGCGGGTCCAATAGTGAGTTTAACACCTGGATATAGTTCTTCCAGCGCCTGCGCCAATACGTGAGCGGTAGAATGCCAGAAGGCGCGTTTGCCCTCGGGGTTGTTCCAGGTATATAGAACAAGGCTTCCATCTGTAGTAAGGGGAGTGGAAATTTCAACCGTTATACCATTAAAACTGGCAGAAATAATGGCTCGCGCCAAACCTTCACTAATGCTTTTAGCTACATCCATAGGAGTAGAAAAGCGGGCTACTTGCCGCACCGACCCATCTGGCAACCTGATAGAAATCATACACTCTTTCTTTTTCTCAAGGGTGCAAAGATAGTAATCCAAAGGAATATTACGTTGCTTGTTTTTAAGATGACGCTACTTGGTGTTGCTATATGGATAGATTTTTCTCACAAAATTTTGCTGCGGGCTTGCATGTTGAAAATTGTATATTTGCGTAACCATTACTTAGAGAGTTAGTAGATTGGTTCTTTACCTGGTGGGCTAATTTAATAAACATGAAAATAAATGTATTGTTACTATGTATTGTCCTGGCATCGGCTATACAGTGCAAAAAAAATACAAAGGGTTCAGACTCTATGGGTTCTGTGGCTAACGGGGATGGGGTAAACGTGTATCCTGATAAGGAGTTGATGCGTTTTGTGGATAGTGTGGCTGCCTGCGACCCTGCAAGGTGGAGAAAGGAACTTTCATTTTATCCCGATTCAATATATAATAGCCAGGCATCTGTTAATAAAGAACTATCGCTTACTGATTTTGAGGGGTTGAAACGGAGTTGTCGGGAGAAAAAAATAAAACTTTCTCTCCTTACTAAACTTTTTCCTGGAGAACGTATTGATACTATTCGCATTGAGAAAGGATATTTTCCCTTGGGGGTATATTCTTTTTCTGAAAGTGGTTTGGAGCAGTTTGCTGTTGAGGTGTATGAGGATGGATGGACGAGTAGGTTGTATTTTTTCGACAAGAACCGACTTATAGGGAAGCACTCGGTTTTTCATAAATATGGTTTGGAGTTGGAGCATTTTAAGGCTGGCGATGGGGAGTGGGTTGTTTATTATAAACAAAATTTGGTGAGCGGGTCAGGTATATGGTGGTGGAATGCTCTTTTTTTTAAGTATTCAAACGGAATGTTGCTTCCTGTGTTAGATGAGCTTCAAAGCGCTAATCTCAGGGATTATTCTGGGAGGCGCTCGTATCGGTTTGAGGCAAGGTTGCTAAAAACAAACCCGCTTACCATGAAAATGGTGTATTCTGATGAGTTTCCCGACCCTGCAACGGGAGCGCCTATAGAAATTCTCAACGATTCTACAGAGGTTGTATATGCCTGGAGCGATGGGCAAAAACAGTATGTGGCAGATTTTACTGGCTCAACATTAAACAGGGATAAAATTATATCTTATTACGAGGGAGAGAATGCTCTTTTATTTATATACTCTCACAAAAATTTACTAAAAAATCTTATGGGAGATGCAGATTCTTTAAAACGCAAGGCGGTGCGAGCCTATCTATCAGAAGCAAAAAGTAACTATGCGAAAGCGGGTAAAAGGTAAGCGACAGGCTTTTATGGGAAAATTTCACGAAATTGTTTTTTGTGGGCATATAGGTACATTTTTTTAGTATGAAGTATATAAAACTCATTTTAACTGTTCTCTTACTACTGCTTTTTATTGCATTTCTTTTGGTAGTGCGAATGGGGTTTAAAAAATCTGATGCAGCTATTACAACCTACTTTAAAAAACAGGCTCTCTCCATCGGTATCCATTCAGTAGCTGTTGGCAATCGTTCTATACGCTATGTTGAGCATACGCATTCTTCTGACACTGTGTTGCTATTTATCCACGGTGCGCCGGGGGGATTAGATGCTTTTTTCCCCTACCTGAGTGATAGCCTTCTAAGAGCGCATTTTTCCATGATAGCTGTAGATAGATTGGGCTATGGCGAATCGGGTTATGGAGCTCCCGAGCCGTCTATTGAAGGGCAGGCAAAATCGTTACTGGTTCTTCTTGAAAAATATCCTTCTAAAAGATGGATTTTGGTAGGGCATTCTTTCGGCGCTCCTATTGCAGCCTATATGGGTTACCTGGCGCCTGCTGCCGTGGAACGGGTTATTCTGTTGGGGGCAACGGTAGATGCACAGGAAGAAAAAAACGAATGGCTGGCTAAAGGAATGAATACTTTTCTGCTGCGCCCGCTTTTAAGCAAGGCATGGAAAGTTTGCATAGCAGAGAAGATAAGGCATTCTACGGAACTCCAAAAGATAGAATATATTTGGCGAGAGTACCCGGTGCCGCTACTGGCTATACATGGAAAAAAAGATAAGTTAGCGCCATACTCCAATATAAAGTTTCTATTTAAAAATGTTGCTAAAGAGCGTTTTAAATGCCTTCCTCTATCCAATGAAGGACATCTTTTTATTTTTACAAAACCGGGCATTCTGCGGGAACAACTCATGTCCCTGGGAAAATAATCTTACACTGGCACATAAAAAATGGCATTGACAGGTAATTTTTAAAAACCCCCGAAAACATCTTAAAAAAATCGAGTAATCCTTTTTATCCAATAGAGGCGGAAACTGCCTCTACTGCCGGGTCTATTTTTTTCACCAATCCCTGGAGTACTTTGCCGGGACCAACCTCTGTGAAAAGGGTAGCGCCATCTTGTATCATCTGCCGCACGCTTTGTGTCCAGCGCACCGGCGCTGTGAGCTGGGCTATGAGATTTTTCTTAATGGTAGCTGCATTGATAACTGCCGAAGCGGTTACGTTTTGATAGATGGGGCAAACGGGTTGCCGAAAGGTGGTGTTTTCTATGGCTATGGCTAACTCTTCGCGAGCCGGCTCCATTAAAGGAGAATGGAAAGCGCCTCCTACTGGCAATAGCAAGGCGCGTTTAGCACCCGCTGCTTTAAGGGCTTCACAGGCTGCCTGAACAGCAGTTACATCGCCTGAAATAACCAGTTGCCCGGGGCAGTTGTAATTGGCAGGCACTACGGTTCCTTCTATAGAAGCGCAAATTTTTTCTACAGTAACATCATCAAGTCCCAGTACCGCCGCCATAGCGCCGGGGCGCCAGTCGCACGCTTTTTGCATGGCGGCTGCCCGTTTAGATACCAGGCGCAGGCCATCTTCAAAATCGAGGGCGCCATTTGCTACCAAAGCAGAAAATTCGCCTAATGAATGCCCCGCCACCATATCGGGCTGCAAGGCAGCGCCCATTACCTTACTCATCACCACCGAATGCAAAAAAATAGCGGGCTGGGTAACATCTGTCCGTTTCAAGTCTTCTTCTGCACCGCTAAACATGGTCTTCGTGAGAGAAAAGCCGAGTATTTCATCTGCCTGGTTGAATAGCTCCCGGGCTAACAAATGGGTTTCGTAGAGTTCTAAGCCCATTCCAGGTTGTTGCGAGCCTTGTCCGGGAAATATATATGCTTTCATACGTTACTATTTGAAAGTGCAAAAATAAGGGTTTTCTTTAGAGGTAACAATCAGGGCGAATTTTAGTAATGAGATATGAGTATTGAGTATTGAGAACTATATGCTTTGCGCTATTGGCAGTAAATTATAGAATCAAGAGCCAAGAGCCAAGAAAGAGGAGCCAAGACAGTTTTTATTTTTAATAGCCGGCGGTTTCAACCGTCGGCTTTAGTAGTGAGAAACAGTATGAATTTAAAATTGATAATTGATAACTCTCCTCTGTATTTTCTTTCTGTGAAAAACTTAGCTTAACGCTCTTTCTTTTTACGATAGAAGCAAGAGCATAGAACATAGATATTAGACAGCTATAAATCAATAAAAAGGAGGGTTACTTGTGGGGATGAAGAAGGTAGGTTTCAGGGTATGAACAAGACTAACCTAATCGGGGTCTATATTATAAAACAGGCGTATGTTGCGAAAGGGACGAATAGCGTGAAACCCCCGCCCGATACTTTGTATAATGTGCCTCACCCGGTTCAGGGAGGTTTGTTTTTCAACTTTAATGAGAATATTTTTATGGTGTTTATTGCGCACACGGGCTATCATGGGAAATTCTGGACCCAGCACCGTATCTGTTAAACTATTTCGCAGTGAGGCCGCCAGCCACTCGGCTCCTTCATTTACTTTATTTAATGAAGCATCTTGCACGGTAATTTTAATGAGTTTATAAAAGGGCGGGTAATGGTAGTGCAATCGTTCTGCGCATTGACTTTTATACATTCCCTCATAGTCATGCGATAGCACATATTGAAGAATGGGGTGATTAGGATGGTAGGTTTGAATGAGTACAGTTCCTTTATAGTTTCTTCTCCCCGCTCTTCCGGCCACTTGTAAAATTCGTTGAAAAGCGCGCTCATGCGACCTAAATTCAGGAAAGTGAAACAAACTATCTGCATTCATAATTCCTACCAAGCTCACCTTTCCGAAATCTAATCCCTTGGTTAGCATTTGAGTGCCTACTAATATTTGTATTTCCTGCCGATCGAAAGCAGCCAACAGTAATTCATACCCCCTTTTGCCACGGGTAGTATCCCAGTCCATGCGCCCTATGGATGCGTCGGGGAAGAGTTGTTTTAGCTCAACTTCCACCTGTTCGGTGCCAAATCCTTTGGTATCTATGTCGGCGCTGCCACAAACCGGGCACGTCTGCGGCAAGGCTATATGATAGCCACAGTAATGGCAGCGAAGCTGGCTGGCATGTTTGTGATAGGTAAGGGTTACATCGCAATTAGTGCACTGGGGGGCATGCCCGCAAACCCTGCACGTGAGAGCGGGGGCATACCCGCGCCTGTTTTGGAAGAGAATTACCTGTTCTCCTGCCTGGAGGGCGGTTTTAATGGCGGTAACAAGCGTATCAGAAAAATGCCCCTTCATAAGCCGTTTGAAATATTTTTCCCGGAGGTTCACCAGGCTTATACTGGGAAGCTGAGCGTCTCCGTAGCGTTCTGTAAGGGTTACCAAGCCATATTTGCCGTTTTGAGCATTGTAGTAGGTTTCTAAAGCAGGGGTTGCAGAACCCAGTAGCACACGAGCCTGATGGAATTTTGCCAACACCAGCGCACTGTCTCTTGCATGGTAACGGGGTGCGGGCTCAGATTGTTTAAAAGAAGGCTCATGTTCCTCATCTACAATAATTAACTCTATGTCTGAAAATGGTAAAAAGAGCGCTGAACGGGTGCCTACAATAATACTTGTTTTAGGAGAGCGGGCTTCGCAATGCTTCCACACCTCTACCCGTTCATTAAGAGAGTAGTTAGAATGATAGGGACTTATGCAGTCGCCAAAATAGCGCCGTAAGCGTTGAATTAGTTGCTGGGTGAGGGCAATTTCCGGGAGGAGGTATAAAATTTGCCGATGCGGATGTTCTTTTAAGGCTTCTGCCATCAGTTTTACATATAACTCTGTTTTCCCGGAAGCCGTTACTCCGTGTAGCAATACGGTTTGATAACTGGTAAATTGACTTTGCACCTGCTCCAAAGCGGCTTGTTGGGGCTCGCTGAGGCTTTTTATTTCTTCTGTTTCTATATCGGGTACCTGCACCCTGTCTGTTTCCAGGGTATATTCTTGCAGTATTTCCTTTTTAAGAAGCCTTCTGTAAACGGCAACCGAGGAACTTACTTTTCGGTTTAACTCCGTAACTTTTACCGGTTTTTTTGCCGATTCGAGTAGTAACAGGGAATAAACAAGCTCGCGTTGTTTAGGATACGCATTCAACTTATCTATGAGCGTATGCAATTCCTCGTCTGAATTATAACGGGGATGTAAACGCACGTGTTTCGTTAGCTTAGGTTTATATACCTCGCGAAGCCCTTCATAAATGAGAATAGCATTTTTTTGCGTCATTCGCTCTAATAACGGCAAGATATGTCGCTTCCCGGTTTCCAGGGAAATTTCGGTTACACTTAATGTGGAGGTTCGTTTCAGGCGGTTGTATAGCGATATTTCGTCTATCTCCCATAAATCTATATCGGGACTACATTTTTCATTAATTGTTACAAGTGTTTCACTGCCCAAAAGTAAAGCGCTGGGAACGGCGGCTCTGCATACTTCGTTTAAAGAACAGAGATAATAGGTGGCCATCCAAAGCCAAAACTGCAACTGGCGGGTGTTTATGGTAGGCGTTTTATCTAAAATAGCATATATGGGCTTGGCTTTATAAAGCAGGGGAGGGTTTTCATGGATTTTATAGGCGATAGCGGTATAAATTTTAGAGACGCCAAAAGATACGGCAATACGCATACCCGGTTGCACCAAAGTAGCTTGTTCCTCAGAAAGCTCATAGGTAAAGAGATTCTCAACCGGTACAGGTAGTATAACATCTACATAAAACGCCATTTACGATTTTCTTTTTAAACTGCCCAGGGCGGCGTTCAACTCAAACCCCAGCAATAAAATTGTAGAATTTAGCCAGATATAGAGCATTAAAATAAGCAGTGCGCCTATAGAACCATACAACTCATTATAAGTAGAAAAATTTTCAATATATATACCAAATAAATAAGTATTCAAAATCACTAAGATAGTAGTGAGGAGGGCTCCGGGAGAAAAGAAACTCGATTCCCTGCCTTCTTTGGTGCCAAAATAATAGAGAATCGCCGTAATCATATAAATAACAGCGATGAAAAAGAAATAGCGCGCTATGGCGATGCTGTTTTTATAATTGATATAGCCATGCTCATCGAGGTTTTGAATTACATACACCTCAATATAAATAAACGCCGCTACCGCTATAAGCAAGAAAAGGGCAAGAATAATGGCCACTCCTATAGCCGCTGTATATTGTTTCACCAATGTGCGGCTGCTATTTATGTGGTAGGAGGTTTGAAACCCCCCAAATACAGCCTGGATGCCATTGGCCATTAAAAAAATAGATAGAATGAATACAGATGAGAGAAACCCTCCCCGGCGGTTGGTAGCGATATCTTCATAAATGGGGGTAAAAAAACCTGCGGTTTGGGGGGGCAGTAAACTTTCTATAAAACTTTGGAACTGAACCTGGAAATTAGCAATGGGTACATAGGGTATTAAGTTTAAGACAAAGAGCAAAAAAGGGAAAATTGCCATGAAAAAACTGAAGGAAATGGCGCTTGCGCGGTAGGTGAGGGCACCCTTGATAATTCCGGTGAGATACATTTCTAAGAGGTGGTACAAAGAAAAGTTTTCAGAGGATTTTAGCTTTATTTTTTTCAAAAAAGCCACCGCTTGCTTCAAAATAGGGATACGGCTTATATCTACCATCGTTTCTTACAATATATTAGATTGCACTGAGGCATATATGTCCAATAATCTTTAATAAAACCACCACCAAATTGGGCAATATATTGATTATTAGCGCTAAAATGGGTTTTCAAAATAGCTCACATAGGGAAAGCTAAAATACAACTTTTTGGTATATCTCACATGGTAATTGTTAGAGGTAAAAAAAGGATTGGCAAGATACCTTCTTAGGTGGAACGGGAAGTCTATTTTCCATGCTTTTCATGGGGGTTATGGCGCTAAAAAACAAGGAAAAATTCACTAATAACATATAATTTAGTAACTTGCAGGCATTGTGGAACAGGGATGATTTCTCTCCTTTTCGACATGGAAAAAAGAAGGAATGGTAAACGTTTATAATAAAAATTTGTAATAATGTTGGTATTAGAAAAGATGACGTCAGAATATGCCATCGAGTTAGAGGAAGGTTATGGCGCCCATAACTATCACCCCCTGCCGGTAGTGTTGAGCAGGGGAGAAGGAGTATATGTGTGGGATGTGGAGGGTAATCGCTACTATGATTTCTTATCTGCCTATTCCGCTGTTAACCAGGGACATTGCCATCCGCGAATTATTGGCGCTCTAATTGCGCAGGCGCAACAGTTAACCCTCACCTCCCGCGCTTTCTACAATGATAAACTGGGAATATACGAGCGGTATGTTTGCGAATATTTTGGGTATGAACGATTGTTACCTATGAATACCGGTGCAGAGGCTGTGGAAACCGCCATAAAACTCTGCCGAAAATGGGGCTACCAGGAAAAAGGCATCCCACAGAATGAAGCCTTGCTGGTTGTTTGCAAACAGAATTTTCATGGCAGAACTACTACGATAATCTCTTTTTCGAGCGATGAAAACTCCCGGAAAGATTTTGGCCCCTATACGCCAGGCTTCATCCAAATACCCCATAACGATACAGCAGCCCTGGAAGGGGTATTAAAAACCTACAGTAACATAGCTGGCTTTCTGGTGGAACCTATACAAGGAGAGGCTGGCGTTTATACCCCTTCAGATGATTATATGAGGAAGGTGAAAGAACTATGCCAGGAGTATCAGGTGCTTTTTATAGCCGATGAAATACAAACCGGTATCGCCCGCACCGGCTCCTTGTTAGCAATATGCGGAAACTGTACCTGCCAGGGGCATTGTGAACAACAAGAAACCTATGCACGCCCCGATATTTTAATATTGGGCAAGGCCTTGAGTGGCGGGGTTTACCCGGTAAGCGCTGTATTGGCAGATAATAATATTATGGATTTATTGAAACCCGGCCAGCACGGAAGCACTTTTGGGGGTAATCCACTGGCAGCCGTTGTGGCTATGGAGGCCTTAGAGGTTGTTCAAGATGAACGGCTGGCGCAAAACGCCCGAAAACTAGGGAATCTCTTTAGAGGAGAATTGCAAAAATATAGTTCCCGTTCCCGCATTATCTCGCAAGTTCGCGGTAAAGGGCTGCTCAATGCCATTGAGATTAACGATAGCCCCCAAAGCGATACGGCTTGGAATATATGCCTGCGACTAAAGGAAAACGGGCTACTGGCAAAACCTACCCACGGCAACATCATCCGGTTTGCTCCCCCGCTGGTGATAACAGAGCAACAGCTATTAGATTGTATAGCCATTATTATAAAAACCTTGCAAGAGTTTGAAAACTAACTGGTTTACTATCACGTTGTTGTGTGTCAGTTGAAACCCACAACACAAATACTAACAAAATCAGGAAAATTGACTAATTTTTGGTCTGTGGAATAAAATTTGCTGAAGAAATAAGACTGTATAAAATATGAGTAAGTTTTTAAAACAAGCCCAACATAACGAGCACTTTAACAAATCTTTAAAGGATAATTTTAAAGAGCATTACTATGATTGGAAAATAACTTCTTTATTTTACATAGCTATACATTACTTAAAGGATTTAGCAGAAGAAAGGGGAATTGACATAGGGCAAATACATGAAAAGATAAAATTAAGTGTGAATCCAGATAAAAATAATCCTGCTATGAGAATTACAAGAAATGCTTGGTATGATTATAAACAGTTATTACATTATTCGCGTACTTCAAGATATGATGGTATTAATACTGATGTGGACGTATTTGAAAAAATAATGAAGGTTGATTATGGGTATTGTCTATTACATCTTGAAAGGTTTAAGAAATATATTGAAGATCAGAAAAGTAAAATAATAAAATAAAAACCGCCGCCACTTTTCATATACTTAACCGTTACTTAAAGCCCCTGTGTTAAATTTTAGCAAAGAGTCTCTGCAAAATACTAAAATGTATATTTTTGCTGCTATAATCCAACCACCTCTCTAAGTATGATACTTTTATATATCCTCGCAGCCATACTAATCCTGGTAGTAGTCTTGAATTTGGTAGCACCTAAGAACTACCATGTTTCCCGAAACATTGAAATTGAAAAACCCAAAACAGAAGTTTTTCACTATTTAAAATTCCTGCAAAATCAAAGCCAGTGGTCACCCTGGGAAGAAAGAGACCCTAACATGCAAAAAGAATTGACCGGTACCGATGGAGAAGTGGGGGCGGTGAGCCGTTGGAAGGGAAATAAACAAGTAGGCGAAGGTGAACAGGAGATAAAACAAATTATTGAGAACGAAGAGATAAAAACCGAACTTAGGTTTTTAAAACCCTGGAAATCTATCTCAGATGCTTATATAAAAGTAGAAGACAAGGGAGAAAACCGCACAAAAGTAACCTGGGGATTTTCTGGTAAAAGCCCTTTCCCCATGAATATTTTTATGCTTTTTATGAATATGGACAAAGCAGCGGGAAAAGATTTTGAGCACGGGCTTACTAAGCTAAAAATACTTTTAGAAAAACGTAATTAAACTCTATCATTATGGCATACAACGCAGTGGGATGGTTTGAAATCCCGGTAACTAACATGGACAGGGCTAAAAAGTTCTATGAAACTGTTTTTAAAACAACAATCAGCGTACAAGACTTTAACGGTCTTCTCATGGGCTGGTTTCAATGGGTAGAAGGCGCTCCCGGCGCTGCCGGTTCTTTGGTATTTCACAAAGAATGGTACCAACCCAGCGATACAAAAGGAGTGCTAATCTACTTCTCCTCAGAAGATGTGGCTAATGAACTCAGCAAAATAGAAGCTGCCGGAGGTAAAGTTATTCAACCTAAAACCCTCATCAGCGAAGATATAGGCTACATGGGTATTTTTATAGATACTGAAGGAAACCGAATAGCGTTGCATTCCCGCAACTAACCTTGGCGTTAATGCGGGTTCAGTACCCGGTATTCTTCATAGCAGTTGCTAATAGCATCTAATATCTGTAAATCGTTGGCGGTTCTTATGAAATCTGCGGAATAATTACAATTCCTTAAAATTTCATCCACATCTGCCCGTTCCACCTGGAGCAATTCCGTTACCATATCCCGGTCAAACTTAGATGCGAGGAGATTGCGTATCTCATCATCCTCCTTCATTTTTCTCAGCTTCCGCAACTGTTGCGGCTTCTTCCCGAAAATATTATACAAAAAATCAGCAGGATTAAACAGAGCCCCCAGGATTTTAGAAATCGCCCCCGGGTTATAACTGCCCGCCTCATACCCTTTGGGTAACCCAGAAATACTGTACCGCTGAGCTGTATTCACCGGGATATTCCGCGCATCTATTTCCAGATAGCCCGTGAGCCGGTAAGGCCTCACAATTACCTCCTCCAATGTATAAGCCAACTCCGTCATCCCAATACGAGTGCCCCGAAACCTCAGCATATCATTCGTTACCCGCACTTTTATAGACTTAAACCCCAAAAAAGAAAAATAAAGCGTATCATCTACCCGGGCGCTAATAGCAAAAGAACCATCTACATTACTAATTGTTCCCACCACCTGGTTCAAATTCACCACATGTACATTGTCCATAGACTTGTTAGTAGCGGCATTAAAAACAAAACCATGCACCTGTTCGTCCTGTTCATCTTGCGGGTAAACAAGCGAAAATATACCAAAACAGAATAAAAACAGTGCCTTTTTCATAGTATAAGAAGGGGCGAATGTACTAAACAAAAACAAGAAGCCTGCCACCCACTTGCCATATTTAATACCAAATTAACGAATAGAATTTACATAAATTCAATCAATCATTTTCTTTTTGTAAATACTCTGCCAGCGCCTGTATAGCTTTTGCGCGGTGGCTCATCCGGTTTTTCACAGAAAAAGCCAGCTCTGCATACGTTTCTGCATAGCCTTCCGGGCAAAATACAGGGTCATAACCAAACCCTTCCGTTCCTCTTTTTTCAGATGTGATAATTCCACGCACAATGCCTTCAAAAAAACGAACTTCTTTAGTTGTTACCAGTGCTATTACAGTTCTAAAACAGGCTTCCCGGTTGGCAATATGTTGCAACTCCGCCAGAAGTTTTTCCACATTCGCCGCTGTATTTTTAGATTCACCCGCATAGCGCGCACTATGCACGCCCGGGGCGCCATGCAACGCCGCCACCTCTAAGCCCGTATCATCTGCAAAACAAGAATAACCATAGTTTTTATACACGTATTGCGCCTTCAGGAGGGCATTTTCTGCCAGCGTAGCCCCTGTTTCTGGTATATCTTCCCGGCAACCTATTTCATCTAACCGCAACAAAGTAACAGAAGCCGGCAACAGGGCAGCAACTTCTTTATATTTATAAATATTGTGGGTGGCGAATACCAGCGTCATACCCTCGTTTTTGAGCAAAGATAAAAGATGCCAGCTAACAGTGGGATATTATTTTTGTAAGTTGAAGGAGACACTTACCGATGATGATAACGCTCATTCCGTAAAATAGTAAACGCTCTATATAACTGCTCTACAAAAAACAACCGTACCATTTGGTGCGAAAATGTCATCTTAGAGAGCGAAAGCCGTTCCTGCGCCCGTTTATAAACAGCCTCTGAAAAACCATACGCCCCACCGCTCACAAACACCAGCCGCTTTACTCCGCTATTGAGTTTTTTTTGCATATACTCTGAAAAACCCACGGAGGTATATTGCGTTCCCCCCTCATCTAACAATACCACCATATCGGCAGGTAGCAGTTTTTTTAAAAGCTGTTCTCCCTGTTTCTCTTTTTGGCGAATTTCCCGCTCATTTTTATCGCTCGTATGCCCCGGGATAATCTCCCGCTCAAACCGCACATAAAAAGACAGTCGCCTCTCATATTCCTCCAGCAAGCTCTGCAAAGCAGCGCTCTCCGTATCTCCTACGCAAAGAAATTGAATGGTCATACCGCAAAAGTAACAAGATGCCTGTGAAGGAAAGAACATTAAAAAATCTTTTTTCATATTCAAATTGCAACAACCTGCCCCTATCCCTTCAACCACATAGAAAAAGACCCTATTTTTGCCCCATGCCAAAAAAGCGCCGCGAAGAACATATATTTGAACATATTGCTGTAACCGATGCAGGCGCCAATGGTAAGGCTATTGCAAAAGCCCCGGACGGAAGAGTTATCTTTTTGCCCAACGCTGTTCCCGGTGATGTGGTAGATATACGCATCACCAAAAAACGAAGCGCTTATTATGAAGGGATAGCGCTTAATTTTCACCAGCGCTCCCGCGAGCGCACTTTGCCCGTATGCGAGCATTTTGGCGTTTGCGGTGGCTGCAAATGGCAACACTTAGACTACCAGCGCCAGCTTTTTTATAAACAAAAAGAAGTAGCCAACAACCTGGCCCGTATCGGCAAAATAGACCTGCCCGAAATTTCACCTATTATAGGCGCCCCTGAACCTTATTTTTACCGCAACAAATTAGAATTCGCCTTTTCTAACAGCCGCTGGCTTACCCGCGAGGAGGTAGAAAATAAATCCCCTTCCCATAGTACTAATGCCCTGGGTTTTCATATCCCCGGGAGGTGGGATAAGGTGTTAGACATCCGCACCTGCCACCTTCAGCAAGAACCTTCCAATGCCATACGGGAAGCCATAAAAAAGTTTGCAGAAAAAAACCAACTCGGTTTTTTTAATCCCCGAGAGCCCGGCGGATTGCTACGGTTGCTCACCATCCGCATCGCTTCTACCGGCGAGATAATGGTTATTCTCCAGTTTTTTGAAAATGACACTTCTAAACGAACAGCTCTTTTAAACTATTTACTCAAAGCGTTTCCCCAAATTACGTCCCTTCAGTATGTCATCAACCAAAAACCCAACGATACTATATATGACCAGGAAGTAATTTGTTATGCAGGGCGCAATTATATTAATGAAGAAATGGAAGGGCTTCGTTTCCGCATAAATGCCAAATCGTTCTATCAAACCAATTCTCAACAGGCACATACTTTATACAAAACCATTCGCCATTTTGCAGCGCCCAACGGTACCGAACATCTCTATGATTTATATTCTGGGGCGGGCACCATTGCCTTGTTTTTAGCCCGGCAAGTGCGGAAAGTAACAGGCGTTGAAGCCGTTCCCGAAGCGGTTTCAGATGCGGTGGAGAATGCACAATACAACGGTATTTCTAACGTTCATTTTTTTGCCGGGGACATGAAGAACCTGCTGAACGAAACTTTTATGGGGCAACACGGTAAACCAGATATTATTATTGCAGACCCACCACGAGATGGGATGCACCCTAAAGTAGTGGAGCAGCTTTTGCAGGCTTCGCCCGAAAAAATAATTTATGTGAGCTGCAATAGCGCCACCCAGGCGAGAGATATTTCCCTGATGGCTCATTTGTATAAGGTAACCCGTGTACAACCTATAGATATGTTTCCGCAAACCCATCATGTAGAAAATGTTGTACTTTTGGAAAAAAACCGCACAACACCTGTCTGAAAATGCTAATGAAACAGTATAAAAACCACTTTTCTTACTTGTTATACCGCTTTCGGACGTATGCGTACCGGGGAGGGCTTTTTTTACTGCCTTTTCTCCTGGCTTGCGAAAAAGACGATATATGTGTAAGTGGCGATACCCCGCTTCTCATCATCCGTTTTTATGATAAAGATAACCCTACCATTCTTAAAAAAGTAAATTTATTGCGGGTTACCGGAGATGGGGTTACGGCCCCGTTGAGCAGTGTAAACCGCGTTACAGTTGACTCTATTGCCATTCCTCTTCGCTCATTTGCAGATAGCTCTACGTTTTCCTTCATCAGCGATTCGCAAGACGACCTCGCCGGCATGGAAACTGGCAATATAGATGTGGTTCATATTTCCTATCAAAGGCGCGAAGTTTTTGTTTCCAGGGCTTGCGGGTTTATTATGAATTATGAAAACCTGGATGTAGTGGTAGATAATGATGTGAGTAATTGGATAGCCTTCTATGAAGTGAGAGAAACAGCAGTAACCAACCAAAAACAAGCCCATGTTGCGATGTTTCATTAACTGTTTCATTTTCTGTTTTTGGATGGCAGGTTTTTCGCAGCCTGTTGTTGTGGAAGATTCGGTGCCGCCCGCCCAGCGCTATGGCTTGCGCGTGGGGGTAGATGCGAGCAAACCCATCCGTTCTTTGTTTGATGGGCAATATAAAGGCATAGAGATAATGGGAGATTACCGGTTGAGCAGAAATCTTTATATAGCCGCTGAAATAGGAACGGAGGAGAAAACCACCGAAGAAGATTTTTATACCTTCACTACCTCTGGCAGCTATATAAAAGGCGGGTTCAACTATAATTTGTATGACAACTGGTATGGCATGGAAAATCTCATTTATATTGGGCTTCGTTATGGTTTCTCTACTCATAGCCAAACCGTTGATTCTTATACGCTTTATAATACTGAAGGGTACTGGGGTGAAGATGGTATGCCAGGGACTAATCCCCAGGTGTTGCAAACGCACAAAGGACTAACGGCGCATTGGGTAGAAATTGCATTGGGCATGCAGGTAGAAGTGTTACATAATCTCTATTTAGGCGGTAGCATTCGCCTCAACAGGTTGCTCACAGACCCCGCCTCGCCTAATTTTCCTAATCTCTGGCTACCGGGGTTTAACAAAGTTACTCACGGCAGCGCCTATGGAGTGGGCTATAATTACACCCTCTCTTATTTTATTCCCATTTATAAAAAGACCCCGAAAAAAAGTGCCAAAAAATCCTAAGCCGCCAGGTGCGTTTTTACCCTCTCTGTTCAAAAACAGAAAAATAGAGTATCTTAGCCTGCTAAACAGTTTTCATGCAAGGGAAAACCAAAAACTGGTACGCTGACTGGTTTGATACCGATTTTTATCATATTCTCTACCAAGATAGAGATTATGAGGAGGCAGCGCTCTTTATGAAAAATCTCACCAACTACCTAAACCTGCCCCCAAAAGCGTCTGTTTTAGATGTAGCCTGTGGAAAGGGAAGGCATGCCCTGTACCTCAACCAATTAGGCTTTACGGTTACCGGCATAGACCTTTCTGAAAACAATATTCGCTATGCCAAACAGTTTGAAAATGATAGCTTGCATTTTGAGGTATATAATATGTGCCTGCCCTACCCTAAAAAATTCGATGCGGTTTTCAATCTGTTCACCAGCTTTGGCTATTTTGAAGAAGAGGGTGATAATTTTAGCACGATAACCGCTTTTAAAGCCAATTTGAAAAAAACCGGTTTTGCGGTTATTGATTTTATGAATGTTGAGTATGTTATGGAACATTTGGTTGCTGAAGATGTGAAAAGGGTGGGGGGTATTGATTTTCACCAGAAACGATTCGTAAAAGAGGGGTATATTGTAAAGGAGATAAATTTTAACCACGAAAATCACCATTTTCACTTCACTGAACGGGTAAAAGCCCTTACGCTAAGCCATTTTGAAACGTATTTCCGAAAAGCGTCTATTGATTTGTTAGATGTTTTTGGTGATTATAAACTGCAAAAATTTCAACCCCAAACATCTCAACGTCTCATATTGATTTTTAAATGATAGCAACCTACCTCATTCCCCTGCTCGCTGTGTTAGCAGGCTGCATCATAGGGCTATACATTCGCCCGAAAAACAAGAAAAAACTAAAACTTCTGCTGGTTTTCAGCGGTTCTTTCCTCTTGTCCCTCACCATCATCCACCTTTTACCAGATTTGTTTCAAGGCGCTCATTCCATCAATGAACAGTCTGCTGGCGCAGGGCTTTTTATCATTTTAGGGATGGCGCTCCAAATAGCGCTGGAATATCTTTCAAAAGGAGCAGAGCACGGGCATGTTCACGCCCATAGCGAGGGGCACACCCTACCCTGGCTTTTATTTGCAAGTCTTTCTTTGCACGCTCTTTTAGAAGGAGTCCCCCTAAGCCATCAGTTTCAGCTTGCCTGGGGCATAGGCATTCACCACCTCCCCATCGCCATTATACTTACCCTTTTTATGGTACATTCAAACATTCGCACCCCGATAATAGTGGCTTTTATGCTCTTTTTCGCTCTTATGACGCCGCTCGGAACGTTTCTGCTGGTAAAAATCCCTTTTCTTCACACCTATTACCAGGAAACAGCTGCCTTAGTGGTGGGCATTCTCTTCCACATCTCCTCTACCATTATTTTTGAAAGCAGCGAAAAGCATCAATTCAATAGCAGCAAACTCCTCGCCATCTTAGCCGGCTTTGCCGCCGCTTACTTTGTTTAACGGGGAAGATAAAAAACTGTACCTTAGCCATAGATTTTTTTAGTATGATTATTATTACCGCCACCCCGGAACATCTTTCCCAGATAGCGCCTCTATTCAATGCCTACCGTATGTTTTACAAGCAATCGCCAGATATAGAAGCCGCTAAAACATTCCTCTCAGCCCGTTTGCAAAACAAAGATGCGGTTATCTTCCTGGCGTTTTGGGAAGAAATACCCGTTGGGTTTGCGCAACTCTATTTTAGTTTTTCCTCTGTGAGTCTTTTGCCGCTTTGTATTTTGAACGATTTGTATGTAGTCGCTAACTATCGCAGAAAAGGGGTAGGAGAAGCATTGTTACGTCACACCCAGGAATATTGTATTGAAAAGAAATACAAAGGAGTGTCCTTGCAAACCGCCACCGATAACCCGGCGCAACACCTGTATGAGCAAACGGGCTGGAAAAAAGATACCGATTTGCATTATTTTTGGATGAATGAAAATGTAGCTTTGTAAACTTTTAATCTTAGTAACCGCTACTTCATGCGAATAGATATTATTACCGTTCTACCCGAATTGCTCAGGAGCCCTTTTGAAGCCTCCATCCTTAAAAGAGCCATTGAAAAGAACCTGGTGAGCATTCACCTTCATTCATTGAGAGAGTATGCCGCCAATGCATACCGCTCGGTGGACGATTACCAGTATGGCGGGGGGGCTGGCATGGTTATGATGATAGAGCCTATAGATAATTGTATTTCAAAACTCAAAGCAGCCCGTATATATGACGAGGTAATTTATATGACCCCAGATGGGGAATGCCTTACCCAACCAATTGCCAATGAATATTCCCTTAAAAAAAACCTCATTCTGCTTTGCGGCCATTATAAAGGAGTTGACCAACGGGTGCGCGACCACCTCATTACCCGCGAGATTTCCATAGGCGATTATGTACTTTCCGGTGGAGAGCTGCCCGCCGCTGTGTTTTGCGATGCCATTATACGCCTTATTCCCGGTGCGCTAAGCGATGAAACTTCGGCGCTTACCGACTCGTTTCAAGATAAACTCCTGGCGCCTCCTGTTTATACCCGCCCTGCCAGCTACAAGGGCTGGGAAGTTCCCGAGGTGTTGTTGAGCGGTGATTTTTCTGAAATTGAAAAATGGCGCGAAGAGCAAGCCTATAAACGAACCGCCGAAAGAAGACCTGGATTGCTGGAAGGGTGAAATGTACTTTGTGCTGGCGCTATATGGCTATAGAACCCCTTAAGAATATCTATTTTTAAGTATATTTGAAGTATGAGTTATTGGACAGAAGTAAGTATAGAATATGCCAGCCGAAGGTCTTATCTTGATGACCTTTTTCAAATATATCCAACTATTCCGGAAGGGATTAGAGCAACATGTTGAATGAGTTGCTTCTAACCTTTTTATATCCCACGCGTTAATGCTATATTTGTTTATCGCCCCATAAAAAATATCACCACCATCTTGTTAATTATAAATAATTAGTTATTTTTGCCCTCCGTTTCAAACCGGTTACCTTGCATTGCATAACAGGTACCGGCAAATGACAAACGCATACAACATGGAAACGCTATTACAATCGGTGGAAAACACCCTCGTTGCAAAAAAAGATTTCCCTGAATTTTCTTCAGGAGACACTATAACCGTGTATTACGAAATCAAAGAAGGAGAAAAAACCCGTACCCAGTTTTTTAAAGGAGTGGTAATACAACAAAAAGGCTCGGGCACTACCCAAACCTTCACCCTTCGGAAAATGTCTGGCACAGTAGGTGTAGAACGCATTTTTCCGCTACACATGCCAGCGCTTCAAAAAATAGAAGTCAACAAAAAAGGCAAAGTTCGCAGAGCCCGCATCTTCTACTTTAGAAACCTCAGCGGTAAAAAAGCCCGCATAAAAGAAGAAATTGCATAAAGAACTAAAAAGTTCCCGAATGCCTGTAAATGCCGTTATTAACGATTGTTAATAATGTGTGTTAATACATTGTTATCGTTTTTTTCAAAGGAAATTTTGCTAAGTTAAATTTTTTAACGTATCTTTAAGTATTGAATTTGAAAATGATGCTTGTCATCATCATGAGTTCACGTGTAAAGGATGTTCTTTGTATAATGATATTGTTTTTCAGGTTTTAAATGGATGTATAAACCCATCCTTTTAAAGTCAACAATTTCCAAGATGATCAAGGTGGAATAACAAAGTGTTTTGGGTTACCTGCGTGCTACAACTGTAGCAGTCGCTCATACCAAAGCCATATTTCACGATTTGTTTGTAAATCATGCAGATGGTGAGATATTCCTGGAAAACAATAGAAAAAACACCCGTAATTTTATCCTTATAGGATAAAATGAAAAGTGTTTATTTTGGAATGACGTTTACTTCAAATCCAATAAATAGTTCTTAGAATTTATTCGTAGTTCTGTTTAATGTAAGAGAAAACTCATACAGGTTGGGTTGAAGTAAACGTTGTTTCAAAACGAAAAAAGCCATGTCATGATAGGAAACTATTGCGATATGGCTTTTTTATTATATACCCTTTACATCTTCTTCTAAAAACATATCTTTGCTATATAAAATTGCTTCACAACAATCATGAAAAATATAAGAAAAATACCTATTGAGCAGCACGATATAATAGAACATGCCCAACAGCGCATAAAACAAAAAAAAACGACTTTACTACCACACTGTTTTATTTGTTCTGGGCATGTTGTTTATCCTCATCGCCAATAAAGTAATAAAAATCTGGGAAGGATGGAACTGGTGGCTTTTAGCGCTCTTAGTGTGGGGATTTTTACTCACTTTCCACACAGTTAATGTATTTATTACCCGCCCATTTTTAGGAAAAGAATGGGAGCGGAAACAAAGGGAAAAACTCATTGCAGCAGAAAAAGCTAAAATAGATGAGATACAAAAAGATATAGATAATGAATAAGGTTCTTACCCAGGAAGAAGACACTGTTCTATGATTACTCTTATAGCCGCCGCAGGCGAAAACAACGCTCTCGGAAAAAACAACCAACTGCCATGGCGCCTGCCAGACGATTTTAAACGATTTAAACAACTCACCACCGGGCATACTATAATTATGGGTAGAAAAACTTTTGAGAGCCTGCCCGAACCGCTGCCTAACAGAACTCATATTGTTATTAGCCGAAATAAAGATTACCGCTCCCGGGGATGTACCATTACAACAACGATAGAAGAAGCCCTTCAACTCGCTAAAGAAGATACACAACCATTTATTATTGGCGGCGGCGAAATATACCGATTGGGAATGCTCTACGCCCAAAAAATTGAGCTTACCAGAATTCATCATCACTTTGAGGCTGATACATTTTTCCCTGAAATAGATGCAACCGAATGGACGTTGATTGCCTCTGAACACCATCTCAAAGACGCTCGCCATCTCTATGATTTCACCTACCTCACCTATCTTAGAAATCCAGGTACTCAACGCTAAAGGGCGCTGTCACATCTTTTAAAAACTGGGCTACTAATTGCGGGTTGGCATTGCTGTAGAATGTATGAACAGGAGGGTCATCAGTACGATTAAGAAGACAATTTTGCTCTAAAACAGCTTTGGTTTGACGCGCCACTGCCTCGCCGGCATCTATAATCTCAACAGAAGGCGGCAACAATTTACGGAGCTGCGGAAGCAGGTAGAAGTAATGCGTACACCCCAGCACCAGGTAATCTATATGCCGCTCTACCATAGGCATTACATAGCGCAATAAAAGCGCGTCCATTTCGGGGCTTTCTATTTTTCCATTTTCTATAAGGGTTACTAATCCTTCGCCTACCTGTTCCACCACAACCACCCCATTACTATAATTACCTGCCGTTTTAGAGAATAGTTGGCTGCTTAGAGTGCCGCGTGTAGCTAAAATCCCTATAACATTGGTACGGGTTTGTAATGCGGCGGGTTTCAGCGCCGGCTCAATCCCGATAAAAGGAATGGAGTAACGGCTGCGAAGCTCTTGTATAGCATTGGTAGTGGCCGTATTACAAGCCACCACAATGAGTTTACAACCCGCAGCAAGCAGGAAATCTACATTCTTCTCACTCAGAGCTATAATTTCAGCCTTGGTTTTTTCTCCATACGGAGCGTTTTTACTATCTGCCAGGTACAGGGTAGATTCTTGCGGAAGAAGCGCATTCACAGCCTTCCAAATAGAAGTGCCACCAATGCCCGAATCAAAAAAACCGATAGGTTGCATTTCACAAAAGTACTATTTTTAGAGTTGAATACTCTTTATTTTTCCAGGATTGCTCGCAGAGACAAGAATCCAACTTTAGTATTGAGTAGTGAGAATTTTGTGCCCTTTGCGGTAAAAAAATAGAACCAAGAGGCAAGAACTAAGACAATTTCTATTTTTTGAATAGCCGATGGTTTCAACCGTCGGCTTAATTTTAGTATTGAGTATTGAGATGTGAATATTGAGAACTTTGTGTTCTTTGTGAAAAACTTTGTGCTCTTTGTGGTAAAAAAATAGAAACAAGAGACAAGAACCAAGAATCAAGACAGGTTTTTGAATAGAGATGACGGGTTCAACCGTCGGCTTTTATTTTGTGCTCTTTGCGGTAAAAAAATAGAACCAAGAGGCAAGAACTAAGACAATTTCTATTTTTTGAATAGCCGATGGTTTCAACCGTCGGCTTAATTTTAGTATTGAGTATTGAGATGTGAATATTGAGAACTTTGTGTTCTTTGTGAAAAACTTTGTGCTCTTTGTGGTAAAAAAATAGAAACAAGAGACAAGAACCAAGAATCAAGACAGGTTTTTGAATAGAGATGACGGGTTCAACCGTCGGCTTTTATTTTGTGCCCTTTGTGGTAAAAAATAGAACCAATCTTTAATTAAAAAAGCGCAATAGAAATCGTTGCCACATTATTTTTTGTATATATTTGCCGGGTATAAGAATTTTTGCGGGTATGGCTATAAAAACCCTTTTTCCTTGCAAAATATATATGTTTCACCAACAGAAACAACTGTATCTTTGGGCTATTAACCTAAAAATACACTACCATGAAAAAGTTACTGTTTGTTTTGTTGGTTGCAACAATCACTGTTTCTTGTACCAAAACTGATTTACAAGATGAAACACACCCACAAAACCTCCAAGTCATTAAAAAAGCCGATGGACAAGGAGTCGATAAGACAAAAATCGAAAGACCAGGTGACCAAGGAGGTAACTAGGTCTATAGCCAGTATTATAGTGACTTTATCCGGTTTGCTGCTGCTTTCGGATAAAGTCTTTTCTTTTGAACTGGAAAACAATTTTGGTTTTCAAGATACCAAAACATTAATTTGGGTATTGAGCCAATCATTATCTCCTTTATTATTAGTCTTTGCTGCCAATTTCAAACCCTATAAACTATCTTATACCATTCCTGCTTATTTATACTTTATCCAGATATATTGGGTATTTGATCCTTTCATGAGATTTGATGATGTATTATTGCACTTATATGCATTAGGCTTTGTAGTGATATTTATTTTCTTGGTGCGCCTCATTAATATTAGGATATACAAAGCCCACTTAGAAAAATCTCATAACCTTAGCTTGCTGCAAAATATTTTAGATTTATACATTAAGGCAGATGGCAAAGGAGACAACTAATGAGATTATTAAGTTGCGCTCTATTTTGAGAGATGCCAACAAACAATTTGACGAAGGCTATATAACCAAAGTTGAGTTCAAAAAAATAATTCTTGAGGTTTATAATAAATATAAAGAAATAGTAGAAAAAGAAGATGAAAAAAGTTTATCTATAGTTAAAATAATTTTTTCTTATTTTTATAATCCTAACTAAAATTAGTCTTTAATTTTTTCAAATGCTTTTTGAATATCTTTAAAAAGCTGTACTTTGTTTATAATATCATACATAAAATCAATCTTATCATTCTTTTCTTTTTCAATTTGATAGAAAGCTCTCAATTCAGACTTTAATTCTTCTAACCCCTCTCTTAAAGGTTTGTGAATTTCATCCGAAAGCGTTATTACTAAATCTTGCAAAGAACCAGTAACTGTACGGGTTGTTTCTTTTATAGAAACAGTTTCATCTTCCTGATTTGATAGTTCCATAGCTCCCGTACCTCTAATAAGCCAGTTTAAATTCAAATCTTCAAACGTGTTGGCAAGTTTCTCTAACAACTCATAAGAAGGTTTGTTGTTTTCATTGCGTTTTAGCCTATATAACTTTTCAGGGTACTCAAAGCCCATGAAACGGCTAAATTCATTGATGTTTTTAAACCCTTTGTGGTTAGAATACCGAAGGATTCTTTCAAATATATTAGATTTATTATTCATATATAGTTGTATATTTCAAATATATTTGTTTATTTTGTCCCACAAACAAGAATTATTATTCTTATTAAAATGAATAAATATTTATTTGTTTGTTTTATTCAGCAAATATAACCAAAAACTTTAACCATGGACGTACCTTATCTGTGTCACAAAA
>CAYLNL010000014.1:0-60159 GCA_964385175.1 uncultured Flavobacteriaceae bacterium
AAAAACACCTGCCCCACGAAGCCTGGCACGTAGTACAACAAAAGCAGGGGAGAGTACAACCCACCACCCAGCTAAAGGGCAAGGTCAATATTAACGATGACAGCAGTTTGGAAAAAGAAGCGGATGTGATGGGGGCGAAAGCGATGCAAATGCAAGCCTTCCCGGGCCGTCAACCCGATACAGTACAAGCAACTCTAACAAATGTTTCACTACAAAAAGCGAATGCGGTGCTACAAGGAGTATTTGTAGGTTTTGGGCTTGCCGCACCCGGCTGGGGGGCAAACAACGCCGGCTTACCAGGTGCGATGGATGTTTTCCCGGGAGGCGGCCTTGTCAATGTAGGAGGTGGGCAACAAGGAGGAGGCACCGCGCGCACTATTGATATTGCCTCTAAAAGTGTATATACCCCTCCCGGTCAATTAGGAGGATTTACTAATTTTTCTAATTTATATGGTAATAAAATTCTTTTTCAACCCGGTGGAAAAGCCAAGCGATACACCCATTTACACATAATAAACGGAAAAACCCATGGCCCCGGAACAGCAGATAATTTAACCTTAGGCTCAACGGGAGATAATAACGCCCATCGGGCGCAGGTAGAAGACCCTATTCGGAATGGGCTTGGAGCCATTGATACGGCAACTACTTATTTTAACAATATGGCCGCCACACCTCCCGATTTCCTGGAAGCAGGTAAAGCCTACTGGGATGTAAAGGGAGGAGGCCCCTTAGCTATGGTGGGCGCTAAAGGTGCACCCCCTGCTTCAAAAATTCTCTCCGGCGGCGTTTTAAAACCTTATACCCATTTAGCAGACCCTAACGCCTTGCTCGCTGCAGATACGCGGTGGGCTCATTATACGGTTGCTCCTAATTATGGAGGCGCCCTATCGCCAACCATTCGCGCCAATATGACCCTTGTATATACCGCCCGGCATGAAGATGAATTAGATACCATAGACAACACTTTGGTAGTACCTATGGCGCCTCCTGCACGCGCACCCGCAAGAGCTGCCTTAACCAACGCAAAAAATGCCTTAAATGCAGCCGTTACCCCTGTAGCACTTGCTGGAGGAGTAGGCGGCGTACTGGCAGCGGCAAACCTGGCGGCAGATGGGTTTGTTACCGGGCATTTTGCGAAACCTCCAGCTGTTGTAACCTACCAGACCAACATGGCTAAGGAATTGACCAACATGAACAATTTTGCTGCATGGGCTGCGGTTGCCTTCCCAACCGCCCTTATTTGCGATGCCGATTTATACAGAGCGTCATACGACCCGGCGAATGTTTGGTTTAAACGCTCTGAAGTCCAAACCAATATTCCGATTAATCAAAATTAGCACCTTCTATACCTACCAATAAGCTGACTATGGATAACCATGAACATACTACTAACATAATCCTGGAACAAGGCGTATGGCTCGGAGAGTCTGCTCTGTGGAAACGAGTAGGCGAATTTTACCAGGATAAAGGAATTTCGGCATGGAATGGCAATGTTCCCTACCAGGTTACCAGCAATCCTTGTATTGCCGTTTCGTATGTAGAAACGATACTTGCCTTCCTGGAAGATTGGGTTGAACAAAACGGGTCTTTTACGCAACCTTGCCGCATTATTGAAGTAGGAGCGGGTCATGGCAATTTCTCCCTGATGATGCTGCGCGTATTGGCACACAAACAAGCCTATTTCCAGGCATTGGGAATATCGGTTCAGTATATAATTACCGATTTGGCTGCCAGCAATGTAGAAGAGTGGAAACGCAATGCCTTCCTGAAAGACTGGTTCGGTTCCGGGCATCTTCAGGTTACTGTTTTTGACGGCATGACGCAAAATGAGCTTTCCATAGACTCAAAACCTGTAGAATTTGGCGACGCTCCCTCTGTTTTTATAGCTAACTACCTGTTCGATTCCCTGCCGCACGAGGCATTCCTGCTAAAAGATAATACCCTGCAAAGGGCTAAAACGCTTCTTACAACCCATCCTGATAAAACAGACGACCCGCAACAGTGGATGTTGAGCTTAGATTTTGAACCCTGTTCGTGGGATGATTTAGCAGTTTCAACGGCAGGCTTACTGCGCGAGTATGAAAAAATAGAAGTAGAAGGATGTATTTTGCTGCCCGTTGGCGCCATTTCCTGTATTGAAAACCTGCGGTATATGAGCCAGGATAGGTTTTTGCTGTTGTGTTCAGATAAGGGACTTTCTTCCCAAAATAGCATAAAAAACAGAACCCCTGCCGAGATAACAGCCTTTGTAAATGCTTCTATGATAGTAAATCTGCACGCCCTCATGCTCTATTTTCAACACGAGGGTGGCTGCGCCTGGATGCAAACCACCCAACAAGAGTTTCTCGCCTCTGCCGCTTATGGCATAGGCGTTAACCCACTGCATACGCATCGCACAAACCGGGCGTTTTCACAACAGCTCGATAAAAATAGCCCCGGCGACCTGTACAGCTTATCTACCCAACTCATAAACCACCGCTTTACCTTAAGCCTTGGAAATATGATATCCCTGTTAAAACTAATGGAATGGGACCCCGCCGTTTTTGAAAACCTGCACGACGCCATATTTAACTACCTGCCAAGCGCCCAACCAACGGAAATCTCAGATTTAGTAAATGCACTTCCCTTAATTGCGGCATACCGCTATGCTATCCCTGGTTCTGGAGACACTCTCTTTCGCATCGCCCATCTCCTGCAAACCCTGCAACAATGGCAAGCTGCCATCGATATCTATCAATCCAGGATAGAAGAACAGGGAGAAACAGCAGAGGTATTATACAATCTTGGGCTGTGCTATAATGCTATGGAAAAAACAGACTTAGCCCTAACGTCATTTGAACGCGCTGTACAACTGAACCCAGATTTTCTCCTTGCCCAGGGATGGTTATACAAGTTCCATAAGTTGCATAATCTACCAGGAAGCAATTCTTAAATCGCCGCCAAAACAGACTCATAACCTGCTACGCAAAGTCTCCCGACTTTGCGTAAATGCCGTTCCGAATCTAAGAGGCTTTGGAGAGCAGGGGACAACCTGTTTTATGTAAACTATTGATGTTCGTTTTGAAAAGAGATGCAATTAAAAAAATTATAGCTGCTGATGTATTGGAGTATCAGAATAAACACTACATTCGTTTACAAAATCCAAAGCCCGTTATATCGTCTTATCCATAAACCGTATGCACAGCCACCAAGCGCCTGAAAATAAAACCCATTCCCCAGCAAAAGCTCCCGCCCAGAAACAGGGCGAAACAGAACCCGTTTCCCATTTCCAGGACCACCGCACCCGCACCCTCCAGCTACAACACCTCCAACACCTCGCCCATACCAACCCCCGCATCCGGCAAACCCTGCAACTACAAGCCCGCATACAACAACACACCTTAAATACTGCGCAGCGAATAGAAACCGAAGAAGAAGAAGAACAAAACCCTGCCCAGGGCAAATTTGAAACCATTCAAAAACAAGCCGAACCCCCTGCAAGCAACAACACCGGTCTGCCTGACACTTCGGCAAGCTCAGTGCAGGCAACTCAACGAAAATCAGCTAATAAAAACAATACCGGCTTACCAGATACTTTAAAATCCGGTATTGAAAACCTTTCCGGCTACTCTCTGGACGATGTAAAAGTACATTACAACTCCCCCGCACCCGCACAGTTGCAGGCGCATGCGTATGCGCAAGGCACAGACATACACCTGGCGCCCGGGCAGGAAAAGCACCTCCCCCACGAAGCCTGGCACGTGGTACAGCAAAAGCAGGGGAGAGTGCAACCCACCACCCAGCTAAAGGGCAAGGTAAATATTAACGATGATAGCGGTTTGGAAAAAGAAGCCGACGTGATGGGGGCAAAAGCCCTGCAATTCACCTCCAAAACAGGCAAAGCTGTGCAGCGAAAAGCAGGTACTCTCCTCACAAATCCCGTAACCCAGCGCGCCCTCGCAAAAGACAAGCTCAACGTAGCGGGAGAAGACCATGACGAATCGGGGGCGCGGAGAGGCGCTGAAGCGAGGTTTACAACTGAAGAAACCGGCGGCAAGTATTGGACGGAGAGCGATTTTCTCGTTACTATCTCCATCCCGCAGGAAGGCATATCCGGGCAGGTAGAAGCAGACCCCCTTTTATTGCAATGGTTCAACGGCCTTCAGTTTCTCTCTGATTTTATAGAAGGCTTTCGCCAGAACATCCTTGCTCTCTTTACCTCCTCCGTAGAATGGAGCATAGAAGATTTTAAAGACAAAGTGAACCTCGTTTCCGGTACCACCCGGAACATGCTGGATACGTTTGAAAAATTAAGGAGCCAAGACCCCACCCAACGAAAACTCCTCAACCAGCAAAACAACATCTCCACCATCGAAAAGATATTGGCGCAAGCCGAGGTGATACAGCGCATCCGGGTAGCCGAAGCGAGCTTCCGCGGAAAAGCCGCCCAGTTAGCCTCCTTATTGCGGCAAGCCGACCCTTCTACTCACCGTGACCTCGTAAAGAAAAATTTTAACGTAACCGATGAATTGGATGTTTTAATTAGGGGGGTAGAAATACTCAAAGATGCCGCCGATTTTAAGTTAAACCGCAGGCAGGTAAGTTTTGTCCGCAGTCTTAATATGGCAGATGCCGCCCAGAAAAACCACACCGCAATAGGCGTATGGAAAATTGGCGAGCAACACGCCCAGGACATCAAACAAGGCTGGCAAAATGCAACCTTTAACCTACTCACCCAAGCCGAATTCAACGCCCTATTGATAGAGTGGGCGTCCAAAAACAGTACCTGAGCGCTGCAACATAGGCAACCCCCCCTGCTTTTAGACGAGTAAAAAAACTTAAAAAATACCTTGCTTTTTAGAAAGTCGCCCGGTATCTTTACGCTGCCCTGGATATATTCTTCCAAACAACCCACTCTCCCTGCTGCGAAAAGTTAGTTTTTTAACAAAATGTAAAACATAATTTTTAAAAAGTATGAAAAAACTCTATTTTGCAGCAATTCTCGCGCTCACGTGCGCGGCTGCGCAGGCGCAAACCAGCTTTGGCGGTATCATAGCCAACGGCACCACGGCCGGTAAGAAAGGTGGAAGTGCCAACTCCTATTTTGGGGACCAGGCAGGTGTTTCTACTACCGGAGTCTATAACAGCTTCTACGGCGGCCAAAGCGGGTTATACAACACCAATGGGGAGAATAATACTGCTATGGGCTACCAGTCCCTTTATATGAACACTACTGCCGGACGCAATGTAGCCGTTGGCGTAGGTGCCTTATTAACCCAATCGTATCCCTACGGAGGGGAAGCCTGGGATAGCGACAACGTGGCGGTGGGTTTTGAGGCGCTGTACACCAACAATCCTACCTCCAAATTCAACGGCATCAAAAATACGGCTCTGGGAAGTCAGGCGCTTTACAGTAACACCAGGGGAAACGATAATATCGCTACGGGCTACCAGGCACTTTACAGTAACACCACGGGAAACTATAACACCGCTACGGGCAATAGGGCTCTTTATAGCAACACCACGGGAAGTTATAACACTGCTACGGGCAACTCGGCGCTTTTCAACAACAGCGAAGGGGGCTTCAATTCTGCCACCGGAGGTGCGGCGCTTGCCGGCAATACTAAAGGAAGCAAAAACACTGCTATGGGCTACCTGGCGCTTGCCGACAACACCATCGGTAGCCTAAATACCGCTACCGGCTACCAGTCCCTTTACAGCAATACTACTGCCGGGCGCAATGTAGCCATTGGCGTCGGTGCCTTATTAACCCAATCGTATCCGTACGGAGGGGAAGCCTGGGATAGCGACAACGTGGCGGTGGGTTTTGAAGCGCTGTACACCAACAATCCTACCTCCAAATTCAACGGCATCCAAAATACAGCTTTGGGAAGCCAGGCGCTTTATAGAAACACCACGGGAAGATATAACACGGCTACCGGCTACCAGGCGCTTTACGGTAACATTGAGGGAAGAGATAACACTGCTATGGGCCACCAGGCGCTTTTCAACAATAGTACGGGAAGTATTAACACCGCTACCGGCTCTGATGCGCTCTACTACAACACAGAGGGACGTTTCAACACCGCTACTGGCTCTGAAGCGCTTTTCAACAACAGAAAAGGAAACGGTAATACTGCTGCTGGCTCATTTGCGCTTTATAGCAACACAGAGGGACGTTTCAACACCGCCATTGGCGATATGGCGCTTTCCAACAGCACCGTGGGAGATGGCAACACCGCCTTGGGGTCTGGTGCCGATACTTCTATAGATATGCTCTCCAACAGCAGTGCCCTTGGTTATAATGCCCTTGTAAACACTAGCAACAAAGTTCGGCTGGGAAACGCTGCCGTTACTGCGGTAGAAGGCGCCGTAGCCTACAGCATTGCCTCAGACAAGCAGTTTAATACTAACGTCCGGGAAAAAGACGTGCAAGGATTGAGTTTTATCAATCGGCTGCGCCCCGTAGTCTATAATTTTGATACGAAGAAATTTACCGAGTTTCTCACCCAAGCTATGCCGGACAGCATTCGCAGGCGGCACCTGGAAGCTGATTTTAAGCCTTCTACTGCCGTTCGCCAGAGCGGGTTTATCGCGCAGGAAGTGGAACAAGCCGCCCAGTCAGCAGGATACGATTTCAACGGGTTGCACAAACCCGACAGCGAGCGCGACTACTACAGCCTTGCCTACAGCCAGTTTGTAGTGCCCTTAGTAAAAGCCGTACAGGAACTTAGCGCCGAAACCAAAGCCCAGCAACACCGCATCGAAAAGCTGCAGCAAGAGGTAGCCGACCTGAAAAAGCGTCTTGTCCAACATCCCCAAAACTCCCGGCGCCAGCAGTAAAACTGATATAGCAGCTGAGCATTGCTACGCAAAGTCCCCCGGCTTTGCGTAAATGCCGTTTCGAATCCAAGAGGCTTTGGAGAGCAGGCTATTTCTGATGACTTCGCGCTCTACCAAAACGTGCCCAACCTGTTGCGTAAAGTTTCCTGACGTTGCATGACCTGGAGCAGGAAGACTTTGCGTGATGAAACTCCGAAGTTAGGGGGCTTATAAAAGCAGGAGTTTTAGACGAGTAAAAAAACTTAAAAAATACCTTGCTTTTTAGAAAGTCGCCCGGTATCTTTACGCTGCCCTGAATCTATTCTTCTAAACAACCCACTCTCCCTGCTGCGAAAAAAATTAGTTTTTTTAGTATCGTATAATTTTAAAATTGTAAAAAACCATGAAAAACCTTTATTTTTTCGTAGCCCTCGCGCTCACGTGCGGGCTTGCACAGGCGCAAACAGTGACCAGTTATGGCGGCCTCCAGGGCGTTGGCACTACGGCTGGTACCGTGGGACTTTATAACTCTCATTTCGGGCACGATGCAGGAAATATAACTACCGGACCCCACAATACCTTTATTGGTTACCAGAGCGGGTATCTTAACGCCGGCGGGTCCCAGAATACGTTCTTAGGCAGCGGAAGCGGATACAGCAATACTGCTAACAACAATTCTTTTGTGGGCTACCGGAGCGGATATAGCAATACTACAGGTGGAAACAATACCCTTATCGGTTACCAGAGCGGGTATTCCCTTACTGATGGCAGCGGCAACATATTTTTAGGGTACCAGGCTGGCTATAACGAAACCGGTTCCAACCGGCTCTACATTGCCAACTCCAGCACGGCTACTCCTTTGATTTGGGGCGATTTTGCCAATAACTATCTAACCGTCAACGGCAGTTTAGGTGTAAACACCAGCGCTCCTACCGCGGGTTTAGATGTAAACGGCAGCGCCCGTATCCGCACCCTCAACCAAAACAATGCCCATACACGTGTGTTAGTGGCAGACGTAAACGGGAACCTGAACTGGCGGGATGCAGCTACTTTGAATACCGACAGCCAAAGCCTCTACCTTTCCGGCAATACGCTAAACCTCACAGGAAGCGGTACAGGCATAAGTTTAGCTCCCTATTTAGATAATACCGATAACCAAATGCTGAGCGTCAACAGTGCGGGCACCACCCGTACCATTACTATTTCTGGAGGCAATGGGGTAAATATAAACGTAGCCGACAACGATGACAACCCCGCCAACGAAATCCAGCAACTGAGTTTTGTAGCAGGTATAATTTCTCTCAGTAATGATCCTACTTCTACTTTAGTAGATTTAAGTGGCTATGATAATAACCTTGCGGATGATTTTAGTGGCTCGTTTGCTGATTTAGCCAATGTTCCGGTAAATCTGGATACCGACAGCACGGATGATTTTAGCGGAGATTTCGCCAATCTCATCAACGTTCCCGCCGGTTTAGCGGATGGTGATGACGTAGATGATGCGGATGCTGACCCCGCCAATGAGCTTCAAACACTGAGTTTTGCGGGAGGTGTCATCACCTTGAGCAACGACCCTACCCTCACTTCCATAGACCTGAGCGGCTACGACAACAACGCAGCTGACGATTTTAACGGTAGCTTCACAAGCCTCACCAATGTTCCTGCCGGCTTAGCGGATGGTGATGATGTAAATGATGCAGATGCTGACCCCGCCAATGAATACAATACCGGGTTCCAGGTAAATGGAACAAACCTGGAAATTACCGATGCCGGGGGAACCTTGAGTGTACCCGTAGCTTCCCTGGGAGGTATTCCACATGATTTTCCCAGTTACCCCGCCAGCGCGGGCGATGGTGGCGGAAATACCAACAGCTATTTTGGGGAACAGGCGGGCGTTTCCACTACCGGGACTGCCAATACCCTTATGGGCTACCAAAGCGGGTTTGCCAATACTTTAGGGACAAACAACGCTGCGTATGGCTACCAGGCGCTCCGCAACAATACCACCGCTGGCAGCAATACAGCTATTGGTACCAACGCTCTATATACCCAATCCTTTAATAATAATGGGGCAGCCTGGAATACTGATAATGTTGCAGTTGGCTATCAAGCCCTATATAACAACAATCCCGATGCTAATAATAGTGGCAATAGAAATACAGCTATTGGAACATTGGCGCTTTATAGTAACACTACTGGAGGATTAAATACAGCCACCGGATACGGAGCACTATCTGCTAATACGATAGGTAGTTTAAACACTGCTAACGGTTATCAAACACTTTTCATGAATACTATTGGTGCTTATAACACAGCTACTGGTTATCAAGCGCTTTTTTTCAATACTACTGGAATCTATAATACAAGCAGTGGTTATCAAACCCTATATAACAATACCACTGCTTCATACAATGTGGCAATTGGCACTCTTGCGTTGGCTAATCAGAACTATAACAATGGGGGTATAAGTTGGGGTAGTTATAATGTAGCGGTGGGTTATGAAGCCTTATACACTAATAACCCTACTGCTACTTTCAACGGGATTTATAATACTGCTATTGGTGCTCAGGCACTCCGAAACAATACAACAGGGTATTGGAATACCGCTAACGGGTATCAGGCGCTGTATTCTAATACTACAGGCTACTTTAACACGGCTACTGGATACCAGGCACTATTTTTTAACACCACGGGAACCATTAATACAGCTAATGGAGTCGCCGCCCTTTTATCCAATACAACAGGAAGTTACAATACCGCCAATGGAATGAATGCGCTTAGAACTAACAGTATAGGAAATAACAACACTGCTACGGGCGCTACCGCACTTTACTCCAATACTTCGGGAAGCGGGAACACGGCTAACGGTACATCTGCACTTTTCAACAACACCACCGGAAGCAATAACACCGCTACCGGACTGGGCACGCTCAATTCCAACACCACAGGAAACTATAATACTGCTCACGGAGCTCAAGCATTATCTTCTAATACCACAGGAGAATTTAATACCGCTAATGGGTTCAATGCACTTCAAAGTAATACCGTGGGTAATACGAATACTGCCAACGGAGCTTATGCGCTTGCTTCTAATACCACAGGAGGTGATAACACCGCCAACGGGTACCAGGCATTATATGCTAATACTACAGGAGGAAATAATACTGCCAATGGCTGGCGGGCATTGTATTCTAACACAGGCGGAAATAACAATAATGCAAATGGGGTAAATGCACTATATTCTAATACTACGGGAAATGTTAATACTGCCGCCGGAAATGGTGCACTTTACAATAACACCATAGGAGGATTTAACACGGCGACAGGTAATAATTCATTGGTAAGTAACACCACCGGCAGTCAGAATACAGCAATAGGCGTACAAGCGCTTTATGCCAACACTACCGGAAGTAATAATACTGTCTTAGGGTGTTTTGCAGGGCCTGCCAATGGAAATGGGGCTTTTGACAACTCTACCGCTATTGGCTATAGCGCTACTATTACTGCCTCTAACCAGGTGCGTATTGGCGACGCCAGTGTAATCAGTATCGGCGGCTTCGTAAACTGGACCAATGTGTCTGATGAGCGCTTTAAAAAAGAGATGAAAGAAGATGTAGCCGGCCTGGCGTTTATAGAAAAGCTGCGGCCGGTGAGCTATGAATTGGACAGGCAAAAACTCCACGTCTTTTTGAGGGGCGAAGATTCGGAGCCGCTGGCAGAGCTCCCTCCTGCTGAGCGTTCCGTAGGTTTTATAGCGCAGGAAGTAGAAAAAGTTGTCAACGAAAACCGCTATGTATTTTCCGGGGTGAACAAACCACAAAACGAGCGTGACCACTATGGACTTCGCTATGCAGAGTTTGTGGTGCCACTTACCAAAGCGGTACAGGAGCTCAGCGCCAAAGACAAGGTGCAGCAGCAACTCATAGAAACCCAGCAACAGCAATTGGAAGAACAGAAACAGGAGAACGCAACCCTTCGTCAGCGAGTAGAAGCCCTGGAAAGTGCACTGTATGGCGCCTCTGTAAAAACTCCCAACGCCAGCGGCAAAACTACCGGCGAGGCAATCCAAACACTGCCCGAAGGCTTTGCCCTCTACCAGAACGTACCCAACCCCTTTGACAGAACCACGGTTATCGGTGCCCAGCTTCCCGAAAACGTACAGCAGGCGAAAATAGTCGTTTACAACTTACAGGGCCTGGAGTTGGCAAGTTACCCGCTCGGCGAGCGGGGAAAAGTCTCTGTAGAGATCTCGGGCGGGCGCTTCCCCGCGGGTATGTACCTATACGCGCTGCTTGCAGACGGGCAGGTAATGGACACAAAAAAGATGATACTCACGGAGTAATTTAGCAGGGAGCATAGAATACGGAACATAGAGCATAGAAAATAGAGAAGAGAGAAGATAAGGAGGGAAATCTCAACTCTAAATTTATGTATATGGAATGTTTAACAAGTGCTGCAAGGCTGCACATAAATATGCTCTAATGCTATGGTGGAAAGGAGTTCTAATTCTCCATTTTCAAAGAATCTATCTAATTCATATAAAGTAGCTTTTTTGCTTTTGGGTTTAAAATTATAGTAATCTACAAATCGTATTCCATTGATGGTTCGCGGGTTGTATGCCTGCCGGAAACGCAATCCGCCACCATTCACGTGAAACTGGTAGGCCAGGTAATCTACCGTGAATGTTTTTTTATCAACCCAATACAGGTATATATCCTGGAAATCTTCGCCGCCGCCTTCCTGGTTAAAGGTAACTTTAATTTTATAGTAGTTTTTTCCTTTAAGGTTAACCTCTCCCAGTAGCTCTTTGTTTACGGCTTTGTCTTGCAAGCCATAGGGAAGGTAGGCGAAATAGTGCACGGAGTTTACAGAACCGGCATAACGGGTAGCCATAGAGTCTGGTATGGCGGTTGGCACATCATTTATAAAACGTTCAAAACCCCGGTTGTGCAGCACGTCTCTCACCACCGTTTCCTTGCTGGCGTGGATACGTTCTAACTGAAAGCGGCCGCCGTTTCGCTGGGCTATATATTCTTTTCCCCTGAAATCGAAGCAAATCTGGGTTTTGTTAAATCGTTTTCCGCCGGCGAGCGTTATGGCTTTCTCTATAATTTTATTTGCTGGGGGCGCTTTTTCTTCTTTTTTGCACGAAATGATAAAAAGGAAGGGTATCGCTACAAAAAGTGTTTTTTTCATAATTTGTTTTTTAAAAAAACGGAGCTGTAAATATATACATTTGGGGGGTTGCCTTTGTCATAAAAACCTCTTAAAGTTTACGGAATAAGCAGTTATTGGCTATTTGTTGCTACTTTTGCAGGCAGTATGCAACGAATGGTTACCATAGAAAACCGGAAAGCTCGCTTTGAGTACGAAATTTTAGATCGGTATGTGGCTGGTATGGCACTAACAGGCACCGAAATAAAATCTATACGTCAGGGTAAGGCATCTATTAGCGAAAGTTTTTGTGAATTTACGGTCGCCGGAGAGCTTTTTGTAATCAATATGAATGTGGAAGAATACTCGCATGGTACGCATTACAATCACGTTCCTAAACGACCCCGAAAGTTATTATTGTCTAAGAAAGAATTGCGTAAGCTGAGGCGGGAGGTGGCCGATGCAGGGCTTACTATTATACCCTTGCGGTTATTTATCAACCAGGAGGGGTTGGCAAAATTGGAGGTTGCCCTGGCGCGGGGTAAAAAATTATACGACAAGCGCGAAACTATTAAGAAACGAGATACAGAGCGTCATTTAGACACGGTTCGGAAACGGTTTCGGTAGCATAAAATTTCTTTTCAATTTATCGCATCATTTTAGTGAGCATTCCAAAGACGCCTCGTATAAAGGTGGCGCTGGTAAGGGTTTTTACCAAGGGGTCTGCCGGGGTATTTCGGGGCGACTGCGGGCGCTTAGGCTCAGGCGCACGGGCGGGTGCAGGCATAGTTTTTTCAGTTGCCTGCTGCGCTTGTTTTATTTTTTGGTTCAATAATTCATAGGCGCTTTCTCTATCCATAACATGGTTATATTTTTTAGCAAGCACAGAGGCGGCTACGGTATGCTGTAGCTCTTCGGGGGTTATAACGCCCATGCGGCTCATGGGAGCGCGTAGCATAGTCATAGCAAGCGGGGTAGGGCGCCCTTTTTCATCGAGGGCGGTAACCAAGGCTTCGCCTATGCCTAAGGAGGTGAGAGCTTCTTCTGTGTTGTAGTAGGGAGGGTCGGGATAGTTCTGGGCGGCTAACTTAATGGCTTTCCGGTCGTTAGCGGTAAAAGCGCGGAGGGCGTGTTGTATTTTCATTCCTAACTGCCCGAGTATTTTTTCGGGAATATCGGTAGGGTATTGGGTTATAAAATATATTCCCACCCCTTTAGAGCGAATGAGGCGCACTATACTTTCTAATTGCTGGAGAATGGTTTTAGAGGTTTCTTCGAAAAGAAGGTGGGCTTCATCCATAAAAAAAACTAACTCGGGGCGGTCGCTGTCGCCCCGCTCGGGAAAGGTGGTATAAATTTCGGCTAATAAACTGAGCATGCAGGTAGAAAACAGCCTGGGTTTTTCCTGTATATCGTTAAGCCGCACAATATTGATATAGCCTCTGCCGGTTTCATCTATCCTGAGCAAATCGCCCACTTCGAAACTTTTTTCACCTAAAAAGCTATTGGCGCCTTGCTGCTCCAACTCTATCATTTTTCTCAAAATAGCGCCTGCAGAAGCTGTGGAAATATACCCATAAGCGGTTTCAAATTCTGTTTTTCCTTCGCTGGTAGCATATTGCAGCAGTTTTTTAAAATCTTTCAGGTCTAATAAAGGCAACTGGCAGTCATCAGCATATTTAAATAAAACAGCTACTATGCTTTCCTGGGTTTCATTTAGTTCTAAAATTCTCGCTAACAATGCGGGGCCAAATTCTGAAATGGTGGCTCTAAGCTGAACGCCTTCCTGCTGTGAGAGAGATAAAAATTCTACGGGAAATTCTTTAAATTCCAGTGGAATTCCTATTTGCTGGTGACGTTGCTGTAGTTTAGGATGGTTGGCGCCGGGTACAGCAAGTCCGCTTAAATCGCCTTTTACATCCATTAGCAGTACGGGAATTCCTTTTTCCGACAGGTTTTCTGCCAGTACCTGTAGGGTTTTAGTTTTGCCAGTACCGGTGGCGCCAGCTATGAGGCCGTGACGGTTTAGGGTTTTGAGGGGAATTTTTATAAGGGCGTCTGCCACAGGATTGCCTTCTAACATGGCGGTGCCTATGGTAAGATAATCGCCTTCGGGTTGGTAGCCAGTTTGAATGTTTTGTAGAAAAGCGGTGGGGTTGCTCATGGTTTTTGGGATAAAAATACGCTAATTTCGGCTATTTTATGTAAAATGGCAAGCTGCAATTTTTCTCTTTATTATAATAAAGAGAAAAACTGTGGGTTTTGTCCACGGCATAGCGGCGAAAAGGGAAATGGAGGTAATTGCTATCTTTGTGGCGCAATGAAATTGAACTCGGATATTGATTTAGAGGTCAGGAAAGGGTTACCTGTTATGGAAGCTTTCTACACTATCCAGGGAGAGGGGTATCATGCCGGAAAGGCAGGATATTTTATACGCCTCGGGGGGTGTGATGTTGGTTGTCACTGGTGCGATGTTAAGGAAAGCTGGGATGCGGCTAAACATCCTATTATGGCGATAGGAGAGCTGGTTTCTGAAGCGGCACGGCATAAGGGGATGGTGGTGGTTACCGGTGGAGAGCCGCTGATGTGGGATTTGACGGGGCTAACTACTCAATTACGAGCCAATGGGTTGAAAACTCATATAGAAACTTCCGGGGTGTATCCTCTTACAGGTTTGTGGGATTGGGTTTGTTTGTCGCCTAAAAAAAATAAACCGCCCCTGGCAGAGGTATATGCCCGGGCAGATGAGTTAAAGGTTATTATTCATAACCGGCATGATTTTGTGTTTGCAGAAGAACAGGCGCAGAAAGTGAGGGAAGGGTGTTTGTTATATCTTCAACCAGAGTGGGGAAGGTTTGAGGAGATGGGGAAAGCTGTGGCAGATTATGTGATGAACCATCCGCAGTGGAGGGTATCGCTGCAACTTCACAAGTATTTACATATTCCTTAATATTATAAACGTTAGCCCTATATAGGGCTAACGTTTGTTTTGTACCTGGAAAATGGTGTTTTCTTAGCAGGTATAGATTTGAGGGCAGGCAATGTAATAAACGCAACATATAGGACCTGTTACGTTACCGGCGCAATCGCATCCACATTTAGAAAGATTGCAACCGCCGCCACCGGCACCGCCTAAGATAGTTTTTTGGGCTTCTTTAGAGATAGGCTTTACCCCTTCGATGTTCAAAATTAAACGTTTCATTTTCATAATAAGTTAGATTTTAATTATTATACAAATATACTATTTTTTTAGTGTAAAAGTAATGTTTGGGTTTAACTATATTTTTTTGGCTGATGGAGCTAATAAACCTCAATAAAAAAGACAAAAAATTATTCTTTTCGCTCCAATAATATCCGCTTTTTTTCTACCTCGATGTTGTCATTTAAAAACCGGCTTTTAATTGTGTAAACATGCTCCTGGTATTCTTTGGCTACAATAGTTATGTTAATGCCTTCTGATTGTATGGCTATTTGTTCTATATCGCACTCATAGTTTCCATTAAAATCTGTGTATAGGCGTTCTTCTACAGGGGTTTGTTTTCCTGCGCCTTTGTGGATGGTATATCTTAAAATAATAGTGGCTTTGTTTACGGGTTCTTTGGTGTTTTTATCTACTACTTTGCCAGATAATTGTATATTTTTATAATTGGAAGAATATTTTCGCTGATACCATGTTATGGCTTTATTGAGAACAATGATAGTGAGGATGCCCAAACCAATATATAGAAGAATATTCATTTAACGAGTTTTTTTGAGGTATTGATAGTATATGAAAGATTATTGTTTACTATACATAAAAGCAAAGATATACAAAAACTGTAATAAAGGCAGCGTAAATGGTTGCATATAGTATAGAGCCTGGCTATTTTTTGGAGTTACCCTGTTTGATGGCTATTTTCTTTTTTAATCTCATGTTTAAAAATTCTACGGCTAATGAAAAGGTAATGGCAAAATATAAGTACCCTTTGGGTATGGCGCCAATGGTGTTTCCGAATAAAGTGGCATGGGCAACGTGGGCTGCTTCGGCAATGAGCATGAAGCCAATGAGTATGAGGAAGGAAAGCGCCAGTAGTTGTATAGAGGGGTGTTTGCTGATAAAGGAACGAATGGCATTGGCAAAGAGCATCATAATAAGGATAGAAATTATTACGGCGATAACCATAAGCAGGAGGGCGTCTTTGGGGTTAGGGGTAATTCCATTTGTCATGCCCACGGCGGTGAGTATGGAATCGATAGAAAAAATAAAATCTATTACGATAATTTGAAAAATGGCTTTTGCCAGGGTATTTATCTTTTTAGAGCCTAATTGTTTTTCATCGTGTTCGGGTAATTCTACTTTTTCGTGAATTTCTGAGGTGCTTTTATATAAAAGAAACAAACCGCCTACAAACAAGATAATACTTTGCCCGCTTATATGGGCGTTTATCCACGAGGTTTCTACGGAATAGAATGGTTTGCTAAGACCCACTAACAGCGATATGGCGAAGAGAAGGGCTATTCGCTGCACCATGGCTAATAACAATCCCCAGTTGGTAGCTTTTCGCTGCTTTTCTTCGGGAAGTTTATTGGCTACGATAGATATAAAAACAATATTGTCTATGCCCAGTACAATTTCTAAGAAAGTGAGGGTTAAAAGCGCTATCCAGGCGTCGGCGGTGCTTAAAATGTCTAACATGTGTTATTTTATTTTTTTTGCAATTCCACGTTTTTTATAGGAACTCCCCACGCTACTATACTCAAAAATATAACTACTATCAGTAGTGGAGAGTATTTTTATATGAATGGACTGTTTTTCGGCATTGCTATGGGGATGTATTTTTTTTATGATATACTCGCAAGGGTTAATCCACCGAACCGCTGAGGTATCTGTTTTTCCCTGAAAATGAGCTATCTCCAATGAGTCGTTGCGGGAGAAAATAGTAGTTACAGATTTTCCGTTTAACATTTCGGTAAATTCAAAATTACCTGTTCTATAGGTTTCGCAAGAACGATTAGGGCTGTAACAAAAAACCATGCTCATGGAGAAAAGTATGATAAGGAGGCGTTTCAAAATTTTTGGGTGCCAAAATACGGAAAATTTATTTTTCAAAACTTTCAAAAGTGCCATTTTCATAAAAAATAATCACTTTACTGATTTCTTTTTTTTCATGAGGTTTTTCATAATGAGGTATTTTTTCTGGTTCAGACTCAGTAGAAGACAGCCGGGTATAGGAAGCATAATCGCTCACCGCTTTTTGAGGGGTAGGGAAGGAGCCTTTGTTTAAAAGGAGCCAGTATAAATCTACATCGGTAAACGTTTCGGCTATTTTTAACATAAAATCTAAACTCGGATTGTTTCTTCCCGAAAGAATGTGCGATATGGCCGAGCGTTGCACACCTATACGGTCTGCAAAGGAAGATGCGTTTAAATCATAAAATTCCATGATTCTATGAAGACGTTCAGCGAATGTGGTTGAGTTTATCATTGTAAACAATTTAGATAATTCGCAATACGCCGCAAAGATATATAAAAATAGAACAGACCTGAATGCTATTGAAAAATATAAAGTAATACTCTTAATATTAAACTATATATTATTGATTATAAATATATTATATTTTTAAATATAATATACACATTACAACTGTAAACAATAGCTGTTTTTATATGACCTCTTAATCATAATGGGTTTTTTAGGGTTACAGAGCTACTATAATTATATGTTATTTTTGTAGAAAATATGAAGGATTTTACACTGGTACATACCTTGCAAAAACTATATCCTACCTGCAAAGAAAAGGCGTTAGGCGGAAGGTATATTACCATGAATCACCTGAAGTTTTGTTCTTTTTATAATAATATGTTGTTTACCAGGGAGGTGGCGGGGTTTTCGGTACAAAACAATCCTATTGAAGTAGTTAAAGTTGGCAGTGGACCCATGAGGGTATTGTTGTGGTCTCAGATGCACGGCAATGAAAGCACTACTACAAAGGCAATGGCAGACGTTTTCAATTTCCTGGCACATTCTACACCCTTATCACAACTTATCTTGTCTGGCTGCACCTTGTTTGTTATTCCTATTCTTAACCCAGACGGGGCTTATGCCTACATACGTGAAAATGCTCTGGGAGTGGATTTGAACCGGGATATTAAAAATTGTTCGCAGCCAGAGAGTATGGTTTTGAGAGAGGTATTTCACAAGTTGCAACCTCATGTTTGTTGTAACCTGCATGACCAACGAAGTATTTATGGCGTAGGTGTTACTCCAAAATCGGCGGCACTTTCTTTTTTAGCTCCGTTACAGGATGAAAAAGCTACGCTTACTAAAAACCGCAGGGAGGCTATGCAGATCATTGTGGCTATGAATGAGCTATTGCAATCTATTATTCCCGGGCATGTGGGAAGGTATAACGATATTTTTAATATAAATTGCGCGGGCGATTTTTTCCAAGCGCAACAGGTGCCTACTATTTTATTTGAGGCCGGTCATTTTCAGCAAGATTATAACAGGGAATTAAGCAGGGAATATCTTTTTTATGCTTTAATGCAGTGCTTGCATGTATTGGCTCTTGATGCTGGTAACACATATAGATATAAAGACTATTTTGCCATTCCCGAGAATAACCGAACTTTTTTTGATGTGCTTATAAAACAGGTTCCCCGTTATCTTTTTCAACCGGGAAGCGAAGCTGATGATACTATTGATATGGGAATACAATATCGCGAGGAGTTAAAAAATAATAAGGTAGTGTTTTTTCCTTTTTTGGAAAAAAAAGGCGATTTAGAAGGATATTATGGACATCAACTATTTGATTATAAGAAAGATATAAATAAAATTTTACGGCATAAATGGTTGTTGAAATATATCTTTCCGCCTCTTATGAATTGATTAGTTAAATTTTATTATAAAAATAAAATAAAATATATCTTATATATAATTTTTTTTGTTATTTTGCACCCGAAATAATTAGCGTCTTACTAAAGTAGTAGATAGCTTGTTTGTTTGTGTGTATTTATTATTTAACCTTTTAAACTCTTTACAGCTATGGCTAAATTTAAGTTAGATGATTTAGATCATCAGATTTTAGACACTTTAATTGAAAATGCTAGGACTCCTTTTACGGATATAGCTAAACGATTAGATGTATCTGCCGGTACTATTCACGTTCGAGTGAAAAAAATGGAAGAAGCGGGAATTATTCAAGGTTCTTCGCTTATTTTAGATTACAGTAAATTTGGATATGACTTTATTGCGTATGTTGGTATTTTTCTTGAAAAATCTCACCAGGCGCAGTTTGTATTGCAACGGCTCAATGAAATTCCTAATGTTACGGTAGCTCATATTACTACCGGGAAATATAATATTTTCTGTAAACTACGGGCCAGGGATACTAAACATGCTAAGGAACTCATTTATAGAATTGATGATATTGACGGGGTTAACAGAACAGAGACTATGATTTCCCTGGAGGAGGTTATCAATGATAAGAAGAGGCTTATGCATAGCATTTTCAATGATATGTAATTTGATATATAGATATTTATAGATAAGCCTTTTTAAGCTATTGTTTAAAAAGGCTTTTTTATAATTAGAATTGATACCTAATAACCAAAATATGAAAATAACCGATTTAAAACAAGATGAATACCCTCCTTACTCTGCTCCCTATATTGCCAAGGTTGGGAAGAATGGATTGCTAAAATCTATGAAGAAGGGTAAACGTGAGATGGAAGATTTTTTAAAAAATATCCCCGATGAATTGTTTGGCTATGCCTATGCAGAGGGGAAATGGACGCTGGCAGAGGTGATTCTTCATATTATAGATGCCGAAAGGATTTTTCAATATCGGGCGCTACGATTTGCCAGAAGAGACAAAACTCCTTTGGCAGGGTTCGAGGAGAATGATTATGTGCCTGCTTCTAATGCTTATAAACGAACAAAAGATAGTTTATGGAATGAGTATAAAGCGGTTCGTAATAGCAGTATTGCCCTTTTTAAAACGTTAGATGTTGCTTCCCTGCTTGCAGGTGGAAAAGCCAATGATAATTATATATCGGTACGGGCTATCGGGTTTATTATAAGCGGGCACCAGCAACACCATCTCACAATTATAAAGGAACGCTACTTATAAAAAGTTCCGATAAACTATTTTACTCGGCATCTTCTTCCTGCTCTTCTTCGGGTATTTCTACAGAATCAGAAGAAGTTTCTTCATCTTCTTCATACCTATCATCTTCTTCTTCATTTTCCATAGAATCTGCCAGTTTTGTACTTATTTTAACGAGATATATAGTATCGTTTGTGCGCACCTCCACAGCTTCTATGGTTTCATTATAGGCGTTTTTAAATCGAATGATATCAGCGTTTGCATAGCCATCGGGATATTTGGCTACTAACAGCGATAAAATCTCGTCGTTAAGCTTCTTGTAGTCAACTATTACACGCTTCATAAAAGAGTTTTTGTTCCAGGGTTTAAATGTAGCTTAAAAAAAATGTATTTTCCAAATTCTCAGTTTTTACATTCCCAGGAGGTATGCAAAAATAAGAGGCGCTACAATAGTAGCATCAGATTCTATGATGAATTTAGGGGTATCTATATCTAATTTACCCCAGGTTATTTTTTCATTGGGCACAGCGCCAGAATAGGAGCCGTAACTGGTGGTTGAATCTGATATTTGACAAAAATAGCTCCAGAAAGGTACATCGTGCATTTCCATATCCTGGTAGAGCATGGGCACTACACATATAGGAAAATCTCCGGCAATGCCTCCGCCAATTTGAAAAAAGCCTATTCCATTGGCCGAGTTTTGGGTGTACCAATGTGCCAGGGATGCCATATATTCAATACCGCTTTTCATAGTGGAGGCTTTTATATCTTCTTTAATAACGTAAGAAGTGAAAATATTTCCCATCGTACTGTCTTCCCAGCCAGGTACTACAATAGGAAGGTTTTTTTGTGCCGCTGCATACATCCAGGAATCCGCAAGGTCAATCTCATAATATTCTTCTAAAACGCCAGAAAGGAGCATTTGGTACATAAACTCGTGAGGAAAATAACGTTTTCCACTACTATCTGCTTCTTTCCAAAGTGTATAGATATGTTTTTGCAATCGCCTAAACGCTTCGTGTTCAGGAATACAAGTATCGGTTACACGGTTAAGACCCTTTTCCAATAAATTCCATTCATCCTGGGGGGTTAAATCGCGGTAATTGGGTACCCGTTTATAGTGTGAGTGGGCTACTAAATTCATAAGGTCTTCTTCTAAATTGGCGCCGGTGCAAGAAATAATATGAACTTTGTTTTGCCGTATCATTTCGGCAAATATTTTACCTATCTCGGCAGTACTCATGGCGCCGGCGAGGGTTACCATCATTTTAGCGCCTTTATTTAATTGCTCCTCATACCCTTTAGCAGCATCTACCAATGCCGCAGAATTGAAATGCAGGAAATAGTTGCTTATAAAATTAGAAATGGGGCCTTTATTCGTCGTCATCTTCGTTAATTTTTTTATTTGTATCATATTTAAACTTATATGCCAGCATTTTATAGTAGAGTTTAGCCGCCAGAAAGTCAGACGATTTTTCGTTGCTGATAGGGCAAAGTTCTACTATATCAAACCCTACGACGCGTTTCTTTTTAAAAATTTTTCTCAAAAATTCCAGCGTCTCATACCATAGCAGCCCTCCTGGTTCGGGTGTACCGGTAGCCGGTAAGATAGAGGGGTCAAAAACATCTAGGTCTATGGTGATAAATACATTAGGGGTCATTTGCCCTATTGCATTTTCCATCCAGTCATCATCTGTAACCAAATCATGAGCAAAATATACCCTATTCTCATCCATATACTCTAATTCAGCGGCATCCATACTTCGTATTCCAATTTGGATGAGGTTGGTAGTTTTGCTGGCTTCATACAAGGCGCAGGCATGATTGCAGGTACTGCCATGATATTCCGGGCGCAGGTCGGTATGCGCATCTAATTGAACTACTGTGAGGTTTTCAAAACAATCATTAAAAGCTCGTATAGAGCCTATAGATATGGAATGTTCCCCGCCGATAAGGGTTACAAATTTATCTTGCTGGAGGTAGCTTTTTGTGATTTTATGAACGGTTTCCACCATTTTTTCCGGCGATGTATTTTCGGTAATGGGAGGAGCAAGGTAAACCCCTTTTTTATAAGGCTCTGAACGGGTTTCAATATCAAATAACTCCATGTTTTCAGAAGCATCTAAAAACGCTTCAGGTCCCTTATCGGCTCCTTTCTGCCAAGTACTGGTACCATCATACGGAACGGGGATAATTACTACACTGGCATCGTCTAAACGGGCGTATTTTTCTGGTATGCCGGCATACGTTTTTTTATTCATAATAACCTAAAATTTTTAAAAAATCGGCTGCTTTTTGTTGTTCTGCAAAAAGTTCCGTTGTTAGTTTTCCTTTTTTATCTTTATTTATTAGAATATGTTTGGGCGAAGGTATTAAACAATGCTGCAAACCACCAAATCCGCTTATAGTTTCCTGGTAAGCGCCTGTGTTGAAAAACCCTATATAGAGCGGTTTTGTTTTGCTGTATTTGGGTAAATAAATGGCATTCATATTTTGCTCACTGTTGTAATAATCATCACTATCGCAGGTTAATCCGCCTAATAATACCCGTTCATACTCCTCATTCCATCGGTTAATGGCCAACATGATGAAGCGTTTGCTAATAGCCCAGGTATCTGGCAGAGTGGTTATAAAAGAAGAGTTAATCATATTCCACTTTTCACGGTCGTTTTGCTGCTTTTGATAGAGCACTTGGTAAATCATCCCCCCGCTTTCACCTACCGTAAAATTTCCAAATTCGGTAAAAATATCTGGTACAGGAACATCTGCTTCGTGGCAGGTGATTTTTATCTGGTTGATAATTTCATCTACCATATACTCATAATCATAGCTAAACGCCAGCGAGTTTTTAATAGGAAATCCACCGCCTATATTCAAACTATCCAGCGTAGGGCAAATTCTGCGTAGTTGAATATAAACTTTTAAACATTTTAGCAGCTCGTTCCAATAATAAGCCGTATCTCGTATGCCGGTGTTGATGAAAAAATGCAACATTTTCAGGTTTACCTTTTCATTATCTTTAATTTCCCGTATGTAAAAAGGCACAATATTTCGGTAGCCTATTCCCAGCCTACTGGTGTAAAACTCAAACTTAGGCTCTTCCTCAGAGGCAATGCGGATGCCGATATTAAATTCTCCCTCAATGGCGTCTGCCAACAAATCTATTTCTTCATAATTATCAATAATAGGAATACAATGCGTGTGCCCCTGGTTAATTAAGTCGGCTATATTTTTAATATAGGCATCTCTCTTAAACCCATTGCACAAAACATAGTGGTTGTTGGTGAGAATCCCCTGTTGCTTAAGTTTTTTTACAATATCAATATCAAAAGCCGAGGAGGTTTCTATGTGAATATCGTTTTTAAGGGCTTCGGTAAGTACAAATTCAAAATGAGAACTCTTTGTACAGTAACAGTAGTAATAGTTCCCCTTATACTGGTACTTCTCAATAGCTTTGCTAAACCACTGCTTAGCTTTGCGAATGTTATTAGATATTTGTGGAAGATAGGTAAACTTCAGGGGCGTTCCATATTGTTCAATCAAACCCATTAAATCTATATCGTGAAACCGCAGGCAGTTATCTTTTACAGTAAACTCTTCCTGGGGAAAATAGTAGGTTTGGTCAATCAGGTCTATATATTTGTTTTTCATGTTGTTTGATAGGTTGAGACATAATTACTGGTTATTTTTTTGGACTATAGAAACAAGGTGGAAAACTTGTTGGAAAAAAACACTCAGATTCTCAAAGGATATAGCGAAGGAAAAAAAGATATGCAATTTGCCTGCGCTCGTTTGTTTACAAGGCTATTACACTTTAGCAGGGGTGCAGGGAGCAGGGTAATTTTTAAAATTAGAGATGTATATTTCACGTATGCAAAAATGTGGAAAAAATTCTATTTTGCAAATAACCAGCTATATTTTTTTAGGTGTTATAATAGTCAAACGCTTCATGTATCAAATCATCTGTAACTTGTTGATTTACAATAGGTTTTCCAATATCTTCCAAGAGTATGAAAAAGATTTTACCCGAATGGTTTTTTTTGTCATGCCGTAACAAAGAAATAATAGCTGTGCAATCTTTTGTTGTGAAGGGAATTTTTTGGAAAAAAGAACAAATGACGTTTTTTACCTGTGTTAGTTTTTCTATGGGCAGGTGTACCATTTTATGAGAAAGGTATGCCGCCAGTAACATTCCCGCTGCAACGGCTTCGCCATGCAATAAGGGCTGAGGACTGTAGAGGAAATGCGATTCAATGGCATGCCCCAGCGTATGCCCGTAGTTGAGAATTTTTCGTAAGCCTTTTTCTTGCGGGTCTTGCTCCACAATCTCATTTTTTATTTGTACAGATTTGTAAATAAGAGGTGTGAGATAGTTTAAGGGAACTGCATTATAAGCCGAAAGTTCATTCCAGTACTGTTCATTATATATCAGTCCGTGCTTTAACAATTCTGCCCACCCGCTTTTCAGGTGATTTTGAGGGAGAGTTGCCAGGAAAGAGCTATCTATAAGCGTCATTTGCGGAAAATGAAAAGCGCCTATCATGTTTTTTAAAGAACCCAGGTCAACACCCGTTTTTCCGCCCACAGAAGCATCTGCCATTGCCAAAAGGGAAGTAGGAATGTTTATAAACTGGATGCCGCGCATATAAGTAGCTGCTACAAACCCTCCTAAATCGGTAACTACTCCTCCGCCAAGAGCTATGAGTAAGCTGCTGCGATCGGCTCTATTTCTGGCAAGCGCCTCCCAAATATACGTGCAGGTAGCTATGTTTTTGTGAATTTCTCCCGCAGGAATAGACAGTATTTCAGCGGTATAGCCGTCTCTGAGCTGTTCTAAGAACGCGGGCAAACAAAACCGCTCGGTATGCTCATCTACCAATATAAAAATGCTGCTGTATCTAGCCGTTGCCAAATGTTCTTTTAACAGGGCATAGGCAGGTTCATCAAAATAAATACAACCATGCGAAGTAATTAAGGGGGCGAACATACTTTTTCTATTGCAAAGCAAAGTAACAGGTTTTTCGTTTACAATATCCATTCCGCAGTATATTTGCTACTTATTTTTAGGCTTTCATGGAACAAATTTTTAACGATACTCAAGTCGCCTGCTCCCTCCAATCAGACGCCGAATTGAAAAAATCGCTCTTTCTTTTCAGAACTATGAAATATCCTTTCCTGGTAAAAATAGGAGCGGTTCTTACCCGGTTGTCACTAAAGTTGCAACTACCGGTTCAGGGAATTATTAAACGCACTATTTTTAAACAGTTTTGCGGTGGGGTTACCGAAGCAGATTGTATGGAAGTGGTTAGGAAAATACAAAGCCTGAATGTGAAAGCTGTTTTAGATTATTCAGTAGAAGGAAAAGAACGAGAGACTGATTTTAACATGGCTGTAGAGAAAAAATGTTCGCTCATTAGTTTTGCATCCCAACATTCTTCTATTGCTTTTGCGGTGGTGAAACCTACTGCCATAGGCAGGTTTGCTCTTTGGCAACTGGTTTCAGAAGGAAAAACCCTTAATGAGGTGCAAATGGCTGAGTGGGAAAGGGTAGGGAACAGGTTTGAAAAAATATGCGAACAAGCTCACCACTATCATATTCCACTTTTAATAGACGCCGAAGAAAGCTGGATGCAGGATGCCGCAGATGAACTGGCTAAGCGGCTTATGATAAAGTATAACAGGGAAGAGGCGCTTATATACAACACGGTTCAATGCTACCGGCACGATAGGTTAGCATACCTCACCGGGTTGCATGAAGAAGCTAAGAAAGCAGGCTACAAAATAGGGGTGAAGCTGGTAAGAGGCGCCTATATGGAGAAAGAACGCAAGCGAGCCAGGCGGAAAGGGTATCCAGACCCTATATGTATCGACAAAAAAGCTACCGATGCCATGTTTAATTCAACCTTAACGTATGCCATAGAACATATAAGCGATATTTCTCTTTTTGTAGGTTCACATAACGAGGAAAGCGCTTACCTGGCAATGCGGCTAATGGAAAAAAAGGCGCTCACCAGGGATGATAAGCGAGTATGGTTTGGCCAGCTCTATGGAATGAGCAATCATCTGAGTTTTAACCTTGCCAAGGCGGGGTATAATGTAGTGAAGCTACTTCCTTTTGGACCCGTAAAAGAGGTAATTCCATACCTTATACGGAGAGCGCAGGAAAATACATCTGTAGCCGGGCAAACCGGCAGGGAACTTTCCCTTATTAAACAAGAGTTAAAAAGGCGAAAATTATAATAGTGACGAGTTAATGAACAATATTGAAGTAAACGAAAAACAATAGTAAGTAACTATAAAAACAACTCATCCATAAAATGAGTATGGATTGTAAAAAGAGTTAATAAGTATGCTTTTACCATACTATCTCCTTACTAAATAAGTTCTCATATTTCAATTTATACTCTTATATTGCCCCGCTAATTCACGATATATAACCATGCAAAAAACATTTTATATTATAGATAGAGAAGCCGATAGCATCAATCGCATTATGACTCTTTTTAAAGAATTCCCGGAATATGAGTGCATGGGTGTTTCCTATAAATATGAAGAAGCTATGAACGCTATATTAAAAGGCACTCCCCGCCTGGTTTTTGGAAGCGCCGATATTCCGCTGGCTCAATACTCCATTTTCCAGTTTATCCATGAGATGGAAAGCTATAAAACCACCGGGATAATGCCTCGTTTTGTAGCTACTTCTTACCAAAGAGATAAGTCGTATGAAGCCATTAAAAATGGTTTTTTTGATTTTTTGCTCAAACCGCTAAATGAATTAGAGATTCGCAAAACCATATTAAAATTTGAAAAAGCCCAGTCTTTTGACCCTGCTACAACACTGTGCCTAAAATCGTATAAAGACTATCGCTTTTTAAATACCGATGAAATTGTGTACCTAAAAGCAGATAGCAATGCCACCGATATACACATGGAAAGCGGCAAGGTGGTAGGAGGCTACCATACACTTAAATATTTTGAAACCCTCTTGCCCTTACATTTTGTACGCATTCACCACAGCTATATTGTTAATATGCACTATGTTATCCGCATGCACTTTGGAAAATATAGATGCGTTCTTAAAAAAACCGAAGAAGATATTCCCTTTTCCCGCACCTACCGCGATAATGTAGAGTTTTTAAAAGAATCGCTGGTGCGAAACGCCCTCATCACCCTTAAATGATGGCGCAGAAACAAGAATATATGCCAGGAAAATAGCCCATCTCTAATTTTACATCCTTATACTTTCATAAACATATTCCTGTTTGCAGGTTTAATAAGGATTGCCTGTATGTCTTCTTCATACAAACCAGAATTCATTACTTTTGCTGCTTACAAGAGTTGTTAGTATCTTTCTGCCTTTAACAGAGATATACGTTTCTAAATTTTTAAAAAGATGTTGGAAGAAAACAAACAAACCTCCCCGGAGCATGAAGAAAAAACCCGGTTAGAAGAAGAGACGGGAAGCAAAAATGCTGTCCAGGATGAAATAGACAGTGCTAATGCCGAAGATGCCGAAGACCAGGATAACAAACGCCGGCATAGTATTCCTTTGCCTAATTATCACGCGATGTCTCTGGAACAAGTAATAGATGAATTTCAAAAACTGCTGGCAAATGAAAAGGTACAAACCATTAAAACCCATGTAGAACAAATAAAGCATGAATTTGATATAAAATATCAAGATTTAATAGAGCGAAAAAGGGAAGATTTTCTAAATGAGGGAGGTAATGAGATAGATTTTAAATATGTATCGCCTCTGAAAAATACCTTTGGCAAACTCTATGCAACCTACCAGGAAAAAAGAGATAGCTATTATAAAAACTTAGAACATGCCCTAAAAGCTAACCTGGCAAAACGGCTTGAAATTATAGAACAACTCAAAGCACTTATCGCCTTGAACGAAGATATGGCGGTGAGCTATAGAAAATTTAGAGAACTACAGGAACAATGGAAAAAAGCTGGCGCCATTCCCCGCAATCAGTACAACGATGTGTGGAGAACCTTTCAGCACCATACTGAAATATTTTATGATTTATTAGCTCTTAACCGTGAGTTCCAGGAAATAGATTTTAAACGAAATTTAGAAGAAAAACAAAAAATTATCGTCCGCGCCGAGCAATTACTCCAGGAAGAAGATAGCTTGAAAGCCTTCACAGAACTACAGCGATTGCACCATAGATGGAAAGAAGAAATAGGCCCCGTTGACCGCGAGCATAGAGAACCCATTTGGGAACGATTTAGTGAGCTAACTAAAGCTATTCATCAAAAACGGCAAGCTCATCTTATACATATTCAACACCTCCACGAGCAAAATCTCCTTAAAAAAAGAGAAATCATTCAACAAATGCAGCAACTTGCCCTGCAAACAGAAAACACCCATCGCAGCTGGCAAAATCACTTTAAAGAAATAGAGCGCCTGCGCGAAGCCTTTTTCCAGGCAGGGAAAGTTCCCCATGAACAAACCCATTCAGTATGGGCAAATTTTAAAGAAGCAATACGGAATTTTAACCGCACTAAAAATAACTTCTATAAAAACCTCAAAAAAGAACAGTTTCAAAACCTCGAAGAAAAACGAAAACTCCTCGCTATTGCCCAATCGCTAAAAGATAGTGAAGACTGGGAACAGGCTACCCCAGTGATGAAAAAAATACAGTTAGATTGGAAACAAATAGGGCAGGTGCCCAGCAAATACTCAGATGCTGTTTGGGCCGATTTTAAAGATGCCTGCAATCATTATTTTCAACGTCTTCATACCCTTCAAAACCAGGCAGGTACGCAAGAGCAGGAACGTATAGAGAAAAAACAACAACTCTTAGAAGAATTAAAAAATACTACTGCTGGTAATGACATCAATCTTTTGCAAGGCTTTTTAGAACGTTGGGAAGCCATCGGAAAAATCCCTCCCCATAAACGCCAGCTTGAAAGTGCTTTCTATAAAACCATAGAAGACCATTTCAACAAATTACCCCTTGAAAAAACCCAATTAGAAATTTTTAAATATACCTTTAAAATAAGCAAGTTAACCGATAGCCCCGCCCTGCTCGATAAGGAGCGCCTCTTTGTGGAGCGAAAGATAAATGAGCTCACCACCGAACTAAGACAATTAGAAAATAACCTCCATTTTATCTCTAATGCCAGCAAGGACAACCCTATTGTAAAAAACATCCTGCAAACAATAGATACCCACAAGGAAAACCTGGACATTTGGAAAGTCAAGCTAAAAGAAATTCGCAAACACTAACTGCCCATACGTGTAAAAATGAGCATACGACAGAACTATGGCTAAAGAAATACTCATTATAGGAGGGGGAATCACAGGGCTTTGTTCTGCCTACTACCTCCTCCAGGAAGGACACCGCATCACTATTCTCGATAGCTCTGATATGACAAAGGGTGCCTCCTACGTAAACGCTGGCTATCTTACCCCCAGCCATATTATTCCCCTCGCAGCCCCCGGCATTATTACCCAAGCCCTTAAATGGATGCTTCATTCCTCCAGCCCTTTCTATGTGAAACCCCGTTTAGACCCTGAATTTTTAAAATGGAGTTGGTATTTCAAAAAATCTGCCTCTGCCGCCAATGTTCAAAAAGCTATTCCCCTTCTTTGCCAACTCAACCTTCACAGCAGTCAATTATATCGGGAACTACATCAATCTCAACATCTTGGCGATTTTCACATAGAACACAAAGGCGTGCTCATGCTCTACTATACCGAGCAGGCAGGGGAGAAGGAATATCGCGTGTATGAACGCGCTAAGCAAGAGGGATTAAATGCCACCGCCCTTTCTGCTACCGAATTAAAAACCATAGAGCCTTGCATACACCCCCGCGTGCAAGGCGCCATCCATTACCTCTGCGATTCTCATAGCACTCCTGGCGATTTTATGGAACGGCTTAAAAACTATCTCCTCCGTAAGGGCGTACAGGTAATACCCTGTGAACCGGTTACCGGGTTTCAAAAATCGGGAAACCGCATCAGCAAAGTAAACACTTCCCATAACACCTATGCCGCCGATGAAATTGTTTTGGCCGCTGGTAGTTGGAGCGCTCGCCTGGCAGCCTCTATGCATATAAAACTCCCCTTGCAACCAGGCAAAGGCTATAAAATAGATGTGAAACAGCCTACCCCTATAAACCTCCCTGCTATTTTAATGGAAGCCCGTGTGGCCGTAACCCCCATGTGCGGGTTCACCCGCTTCGCTGGCACCATGGAGCTTTCGGGCAATAACAACCAGGTGCGAAAAAATAGAGTGCAAGCCATTGCCCAGGCTGCCTCTGCCTACTATCAAGACCTCCACATCCCCACGCAAGACCAGGACGCTGCCCAATGCGGTTTGCGACCTCTCTCGCCCGATGGCCTCCCTTACATTGGGAAAAGCACCCGCTACACTAACCTCACCATAGCTACCGGGCACGCTATGATGGGTTGGAGTTTGGGACCTATTACCGGGAAATTGGTCTCCGAAATTATAAGCGGTAGAAAAACCACCCTCAACATAGAACCCTATCATCCTGAACGGCGATTCTGAAATTATATACAGTATTTTACAGATAGCCCATCAGTAGATTCTTGGTGTAAAGACCATTTACTTTCATTCGTACCCTTTCCCTATTACCTCATATTTGTCAATCCTCCTAAACAGGCATACACTACATTTTCAGTCATTCAACCTACAAAACCAGCCTAAAAACAGCTATTTTTTAAAATTCTTTCCCGATATTTGTACAACTAAAAAAATCAACCATGCCATTTTATCATCAGTTAGGCACCATTCCGCCCAAGCGTCATACCATCTTTCGAAAACCAGGAGGCAGCCTCTACTATGAACAGTTGTTCGGTACTATCGGGTTCGAGGGTATGTCTTCTAACCTCTACCATGAACACCGGCCTACCCAAATTAAAAAAGTAAAAACCGCCCTGCAAGTAGCTCCTAAAATAACCATCGCCAACAATATAAAACCCTACCGCCTGCATGGCTTTGCTATTCTCCCCGAAAACGATTACCTCCAGAGCCGAAAAACCATTCTCACCAATAGCGACTGCTCTATTATACTGGCAGCCCCGCGGGAAGCCACTAAAAACTATTTTTATAAGAATGCCAATGCCGATGAGCTGCTTTTTATTCACCAGGGAAGCGGGAAACTGAGAACTCATCTCGGGAATTTAGATTTTAAATATGGCGATTATTTGCTGGTGCCAAGAGGTACAATCTATAAAATAGAATTCGACACTCCTGAAAATAGGCTTTTTATAGTAGAGTCCCGGAGACCTATCTATACCCCCAAACGCTATCGCAATTGGTTTGGGCAACTGCTGGAACATGCTCCTTTCTGTGAGCGCGACATTCGCCGCCCCGAAGAGTTGGAAACGCATGATGAAACCGGTGAGTTTTTAATAAAAATTAAAAAACAAGACGAAATTTTTGATGTAGTTTATGCCACCCACCCCTTTGATGTAGTGGGTTATGATGGGTTCAACTACCCGTATGCTTTTTCTATCCACGATTTTGAACCTATTACAGGACGCATTCACCAACCGCCTCCCGTTCACCAGACATTTGAGACAGATGCTTTTGTGGTGTGTAGTTTTGTTCCCAGGTTATATGACTACCACCCGCAGGCTATACCGGCCCCCTATAACCATAGTAATATAGATTCTGATGAGGTGCTATATTATGTGGCAGGCGATTTTATGAGCCGAAACGATATAGCCCCGGGGCATATTTCACTTCACCCAGCAGGCATTCCCCACGGACCGCACCCCGGCGCCGTGGAAAGAAGTATTGGCAAAACGAAAACAGATGAATTAGCGGTGATGGTAGATACTTTTAAACCCCTGATGCTCACCCAGGAGGCTTTAGATATTGCAGATGAGGATTATTACCGGTCATGGTTAGAATAGGTATCGTTTTATACCCGGGTGTTGTTATGGAATTTTAACCTCTTTTATATCGTCCGCAAGCAGCCAGCCTATCTTACCATCAGCCAGGGCTATTTTTTTCCAGTCGCCCAACCCATCTTCCACGTTCACCTTAGTTCCCTCATGGAGAAGGAAAATCTCCTCGCTTCGGTAATTAGGTTCTGAACGCACGCTTGTTTCTTTTACAAAAACAATAGCCGGCTTTTCTTTTCTCTCTCGCGTATATTCGTTATAAGCCAGCACAATCCCCGCTAGTGAAAGAAATAAAAACCCAAAACCCGCTATAAAAAACAGCCGTTTTTGGCGTTGTCCCACGGAAAAATAATACTCTAAGAACCCAACCACAAACAATCCCATAAAAATAACCCCAAAAATCGCCCAACCATTATATGGTAACAACCCTGCAATACGTCTAAACAATTTTCCAATAGCTCCCTGGGGCATACTATCAATAGCATCTACCGTCATATTTTGAGCGAACTGCAAATTATTTTGCACATCCGGATCGTTGGGCGCCAGCCAGAGCGCTTTCTCATAGTAATAAATACTCGGTGCCACCTGGTTGAGCTTATAATAAGTATTCCCAAGATTGTAATACAACGAAGCAGAATGAACCCCCCCATCCAGGATTTTCAGGTACTTTGTCGCTGCTTCCTCATATTTTCCCGAGTTGTAGAGTGCATTGGCTTCCTTAAAAAGCTGCTCGCTCTGGGCAGAAGCCATTCCCCACAAGAACAGGAGAAAAACGGTTATTCCTTTTTTCATTGTCATTCGTTTTTTTACGGTTAAAATCACCGGTTATTGATGGTTCTTATTTTTTGGTTTAAACGCCTCCACACAATTTATTATAAAAATTCTCTTGATTCTTGGTTCTTGGTTCTTGGTTCTTGGTTCTTGATTCTTGGTTCTTGATTCTTGATTCTTGATTCTTGGTTCTTGATTCTTGTTTCTTGATTCTTGATTCTTGATTCTTGATTCTTGTTTCTTGTTTCTTGTTTCTTGTCTCCTATCTCTTGTTTCAAAACCGCTGGTTATTATAGCTGCTTATCTATCTGGGCAATTACCCCCACCGCTTTTTCATAATCCTGCTGCATGGCTACGTTGCTGGAGGGGGTATAGCGTGCCAGTTCGCAGCTGTTTAGCAGCGCTATAAACTCGGTTACAGTATCTTCGCCTGCCCCGTTAGATGCCAGCAACTCTCGTATTTTATCCTTGCTGAATTCGGAGGGTTCTATCTGTAACTTGGCTTTTAGGTAATTGTGCAACGCCCGCTCCAGAGCCTCGTAGAAAGCTTCTTTTTTGCCTAATGCTTTTTTCGCTTCCGAAAGATATTTTTTAGCCAGCTTATTAGCTTCTTTCACCCGTCGGCCTTCCGCATCAGAGGCAATAATTTTTCGCTTTTTTGCTATGATAATTAGTAATGGTAATAGTAAGAGAGGAGCGATGAGCAATATATAGAAAAGCCTAGAACGATAGAAATCGGCCATCTTTTTAGGCTGAAAATCAGCATTCAGCTTTATAAACCGGAACTGGCTGCCAGTTGCCGCTATGGGTTGCTTATAGACGCCTGTTACCGATGTGGTGGGTTGACCGGTGCTTACAGGGCCTTCAAATACATTGATAAGAATTTCCCGGGATGAAAGCGTCTTATACGCTCCCTGCAATGGGTCAAAATAAGAGAAAGAAATGCCGGTGATAGGATATTTACCACGGTATTGGGGCACTACGGTATAATTTTCAGAAACTTTTCCCTGCATTCCAGACAGGTTAGTAGATAGCTCTTCCTTAAATTCTGGCTCATATACTTCCAGCGAGTTGGGGAGTATTAGTTTAGGAAGTTTAAACAATTTTGGATTCCCTTTTCCGCTGACTTCTACTTTAATAGAGAAAGACTCAGTGGCCTTTAAGTCGGTTTTAGAAGGGATAACATTAAAATCAAATTGCCCAACCGCCCCGGTGAAATCAGCCGGTTTGCCTTCTTCGGGTAGGGGCTTCACGGTGATAGTTCGCGCCCCTGCTGCAACTGTTTTATGAACCTGTTCGTAAAGTCGCCCGCCAAAAAAATCGCGTCGGTTGGTAGGCACTTCCACGGTAACATCTAACGAGAGAGGCTCTATTTCTAATTTCCCGGTTTTTTGCGGGTACAACACCACCTGTTTTAACAATACAAACTGGTATGGCTTTCCTTCATAACTGCCATTTTCAACCCTTAGTTGCTTTATTTCAATATCCTGCGACCAGAAATTGTTGTAGGTAGGGCTATCTAACGTAATAAAATTAGATACCGGTGTAGAAGGGCTAAAATATAGCTTATACACCACACTGATAGGTTCATTGAGATAAGGATTGGGTTTAGAAACCTCCGCTACTAAGTGTAAATTATCATCTGCAATATCCTCGGCTGTTTTCTCCTCGCTGGGTTTCTCCACAGCTGCTGTAACTTCAATATTTATAGGAAGCGTTTTATAAGTAGCGCCATCTATGACTATGGCAGCCTGTGAAATCGTAAATTTTCCTTTTGCCGTAGGCGCCAGCATGTAGGAATACGTTTTAGAAAAACTCCGTTTCCCATTTATCCACGAGGTGCTGATGGATTGATTAGGACCCATTAACACCCGGAAGCCTGAAAAATCGGGAGGAGAAAAATTATCCCCGTCTTTATTCATGATAAAATCAATGCGAAGACGCTCATTGATACCGAGTTTCTCCTTGCTCGCTTTTGCTTCAAAACGTATGCCTTCTTCCTGGGCATACGTGCCAACTGCGAGGAGAAAAACTCCAGCAGATATGCAAAACTTTCCTATCTTTTTTAGGATAGAAATCTCCACCCTTTGCATCATTTTTTCATACGTTTTTTTGTCATACGGTTTCATCACCAGTCCTTTTCGGTTTTCGTTTTTACGCCTTTCACTTTTTGGGCATTCACTTTTTCCTGCACTTTTCGCTCTTCGTTATTCACGGCTTCCAGGATGTTTTTTAGCTGCTGGGGCGATAGCTGGCTGGGAAGGGGCTGCTGTTTTCCCTGCTCGTCTTTGGGCTGCCCGTCTTTTTTATCAGGTTCTCCCGGTTTTTGTTTTTCATTGCCTTTTTCGTCTTTATCCGGCTTGCCTTGGTCTTTCTGGTCTCGGTCGCCTTTATCCTGATTTTTCTGATTTTTGTTGTCTTGATTCTTGTCTCTTGATTCTTGATTCTCTTTATCCTGGTTTTTCTGGTCTTGATTTCCCTTGTCCTGGTTCTTGTCTTTTGATTCTTGGTTCTCTTTATCCTGTTTCTGGTCTTGCTGTTGTTTTTTTAGCATTTCCTTCGCCAGCGCCAGGTTGTAGCGGGTTTCTTCATCGGAAGGGTCGTTTCGGAGGGCTTCTTTATAGGCTTCCACGGCTTTGTCGTACGCTTTATTCTTCATAAATACGTTGCCCATATTGTGATAGGCGTTGTGTTTAGAGTCTTTCACCTGAGCAATTTCGCCGGCTTGTTTGTAGCGGTTCAGCGCTTCGTCCAAGTGTTCGTTCCGGTAATAGGCATTGCCCAGATTGTATTTCGCCGCCGTATTTTCTCCGCTCCTGGAAATGGCGACCCGGTAATTGGCTTCAGCATCTGCAAATTTATTTTCGGCAATATCCTGGTTGGCTTCATAGGTGGCATTGTTGGACGCTGTCGTTGCTTTCTGTTGCTGCTTCGCATTTTCTTCCTGCGAAAACCCCACTGAAGTTACTAAAAATATCGCTAAAAGAATCAACCATTTCATTTTTAAAGTTATTTGTTATTAAGTTATTGGTTGTTATTAGTTGTCATTGATAGCTATTGATGGTTATTGATTATTAAATCTCAATACTCACATCTCACTACTCAATACTAAAATTTTTCTTGGTTCTGATAAAAAAATCTCAATACTCATATCTTACTACTCAATACTTTTCTTCATTAAACAAATTTAATCGTTTCAACCACGCTGTTTTCCGTTCCAGCAGGAAAATATCTAACAACAGCAACGCAATAGCGGCTCCTAAAAACCACTGGAACTGGCCTTTGAAGTCGGCGAATTGCTTGGCTTCAAATTCGGTCTTGTCCATTTTTTCAAGGGTTTCTTTCACAAAGGCTATGGCGTCTTCGGTGCTGGTGCCGTCTATGTAGGCACCTTTTCCCCGTTGGGCGATCTCGGTCAGGATGAGGTCATTTCGCTTGGTAATGACCACCTCACCGTTCTGATCTTTTTTGTAGGATTCCACAATGCCGTTTAATTTTTCGGGAATGGGGCTTCCTTTGGCTGTGCCGACTCCTATGGTAAATACCCGTATTCCCTGTTCTGCAGCTTCTTCCACGGCGCTGAGGGCATTGTCGGAATGATCTTCGCCGTCGGAAATGATGAAAAGCACTTTGTTGGTGGAGTCCTCAGGGTCATAGTATTTTTGGGCTAAGGTAATGGCTTCGTCTATGGCGGTTCCCTGGGAGGAAACCATATCGGTGTTGATGTTTTGGAGGAACATTTTGGCTGCAGCATAATCGGTGGTGATGGGCAGCTGGGGGAACGCCTGGCCGGCATAGACGGCAATCCCCGTTTTGTCGCCCGCCAGGTTGTTGATGATTTCGGAAACGATGCGCTTGGCTTTTTCCAGCCGGTTGGGGGCAATATCTTCGGCTAACATGCTTTTGGACACGTCTATGGCGAATACAATGGCTACGCCTTCCCGCTTCACGGTTTCCAGCTTGGTGCCTATTTTGGGATTCACCAGAGCAATGACGAGACAGGCGAAAGCGAGGAGCAAAACCCCGGTTTTTATGATGGATTTGAAGGTAGAGGTATCGGGGCTCAGCTTGCGAAGCAGCGCACTGTCGGCGAATTTTTTCCGGGTACGGTGGCGCCACAGCAGGAGCTGCAGGAACAGCAGCAGCAGCAGCGGAATTACCAGCAGCAGGTAGAAATATGTAGGGGCTTCTAATTGATACATTTTATGTATTGGCTTGAGTTCAGGTTAAAAAATCATATACTATATTGCTTACCAATTTTTTTTGTATTTGAACTTTTCATTTCTTTTCGTGCTTGGCGGTTGAGATTTTACCGCAAGAATCGCAAAGGGATTTATTTCTTTTTCACTTCTGTTTTTTGATAGCTCTTTTTCAGTCATATCTTTTTTTGTGATTTCTTCGTGAACCTTGCGTTTCCTTGTGTGCTTAGCGGTTGAGATTTTAACGCAAGGATCGCAAAGAAATACGCAAAGGGATTTATTTCTTTTTCACTTCTGTTTTTTGATAGCTCTTTTTCAGTCATATCTTTTTTTGTGATTTCTTCGTGAACCTTGCGTTTCCTTGCGTGCTTGGCGGTTAAGGTTTTTTACCGCAAGGGTCGCAAAGCTATATGCAAAGGCACCAGGTTTTTATTTTCTTATCTCCAATTCGGGGTCTATCATATAAAACTTCTGTATAAGGTGTATTTTAATCCTAATTCGATGAGCAACAGCAGCCCGGCGAACAGCACGAGCGGACGGAATTTCTCATCATAATTGTAATAGCGAAATTCTTCCACTTCCGTTTTTTCCAGTTTATTGATCTCCTGGTAAATTTCGGAAAGTTTTTCGTTATCGGTTGCCCGGAAATATCTGCCCCCGGTTTCATCGGCGATCTTTTTGAGGAGTTTTTCATCAATTTCCACCTCGTTATAGCCGTACCGGAAGCTTCCGTCGGGGTTGAGAGCAACAGGAGTCAGCGCCCTGCCGTTGGTGCCGAGCCCGATAGTATAGGTCTTGATGTCATACGCCACAGCCAGTCCTGCCGCCGTTTCGGGGTCAATGGCGCCGGTATTGTTTACGCCATCCGTCAGGAGAATGATGACCTTGCTTTTGGCTTTGCTGTCTTTGAGGCGGTTCACGGCGGTAGCAAGTCCCATGCCTATGGCCGTTCCGTCATCCAGCAGGCCGTAGCTTATGTCTTTGAGAGCGCTCAGCACAATGGCTTTATCACTGGTAACGGGTGTTTTCGTGAAGCTCTCCCCAGAATAGACCACCAGCCCGATACGGTCGTTGGGGCGCTCTTGTATGAATTGGGCGGCTACTTCTTTGAGCGCGCTGAGGCGGTTGGGTTTCAGATCCCGGGCTAACATACTGGAGGATACATCGATCGCCATGATGATGTCTATACCCCGTGTGGTTTTCGTTTTGCTGGAAATGGCGGTGGTTTGGGGTCTTGCCAGGGCGGTAATGAGAGCTGCCAGCGCCAGCAGCCGGAGGGCAAACAGCAGGGGTTTTAGCTTTGCCAGCAGCGACGGGCTGGTTTTGAATCCGTCTATACCGGATATTTTCAGCGTAGCGGTTTCTTTTTTTCGTTTGAAAAGATACCATGCCACGGCTGCCAGCAGGGAGAGCAGCAGCCAGAAGTATTGCGGATGGGCGAATGTGATATCGGTAAACATGGCAGTTAGCTTCCTTTAAAATCTATGGATTGGATGATCCGGTTGACTACTTTTTCAGCGTACGGGTCATCTTCTTTATGGATGATGACCACCTGTTGAATGCCTCCATTGCGGGCAAAGCTCAGCAGGATATAGGCGGCCTTTTCAGCTTTTTTAGTTTTAGGATCGGGGATTTCCATTGTTCCGAAAACTTTTATGCCTGTTTTTCCGGCGGGAGTAGTGAAATCTTCCTTCTTGATAAGGATATTTCTGGCGCCCCGGGCTTCCATTTCGGCAAGCGAGCCGTCAATGGCTTTTTGAAGGTCAACGGAACCTCCTTCTTTAAAAATTATAGAACTGATAAGAATGTAAAATTTGCCCATCATACTGCCATACGAAAAGGCTTCGGAACGGGCTATGAGAGCTTTGGCTTCTTCGGGAAGCGGAATGTCGGTTCGTTTTAACACCTTGGGCGTTTCTAAGGAAATGGGGGGATAGCCATATTCACTGGCAACCCATTCACCTTGCAGCAGCGTTTTGGTGGAATGTCCGAAAACTGTGTCTCTGAGATGGCTGAAGCCGTAATACCCGATGGCAGTTCCCGTGCCAATGGCCAGGAAGGCAGCGGCGATAACCGTGGCGAGGATGATCTTTTTCCGGCGTTTTTTGCGGGCGACTTCTTCGGCATAGGCTGCATTCGCCAATAATTCTTCCTCGGTGGGCTCAGGTAGCGCCTCTTTGGTTTTTACCAGCGTCTGCTCCACGATTTTCCGGTCGCCCCGGATGGTTTCGTCTTGTGGGGTGGACTTGGCGAATTTCACCAGGTCGGCGGTCTGGAGTACTTTTTTGAACTGGGCAAGCGTATCTTCATCCAGCTGCAAATTCCCGGAGTCTTTCAGCAGCTCCAGCTTGGCGATCAGCTCATCCGTGGTGCTTTCCAGCGCCGAAACATGGATTTCTTCTTCCAGGTAGGCGCGGACGATGTTTACCAGCTGGGAATAATAGGTTTTGTATTCGGACTGGATGAGGTACCTGGATTCGTCTAATTTTTGTAAGGCTAATAATGCCCGGTCATACGGTGGAAGCAGCGCTTCTTTCTGCGCTTCTGTCAGGGGTTTTTTCCGGAAAACGAACCAATAAAGCGCTCCACCGATGAGGAGCAACGCTAAAAGCCCATAAAGAAGGTAGCGGAGCCGCTCCGGGCTGGTCTTTTCCACCGCTATAATGGGTTTTATATCGTACATTTTCTGTTTGGTGGTATCTACCGTCACCGTGCGAACGGTTATGGTGAGCGAATCGGTATAATACGGTGCATTGTTGATGAGAATGCGCTGGCGGGGCAGGGTATAGACACCGGAGTCAAACTGGGTAAGGGCGTATTTTTTGATGAGGTCCCATTTGTCTTGCCGGCGGAGCGTATCGGTAGGAGAGGCTTCTACCATTTCCATCGGCAGGAAGGTTTGCCCCTCGGGGAAAACCACCTGGGCGGTAGTGTCGGCAGCGACTTTCAGGGTATAGTGAATCTGTTCGCCTATTTTCAGCGCCGTGGAATCAAGGGACGCGGTTACGGGACTGGTCTGTGCAGACAGAACGGGAGACGCCGTGAAGCCCGTCACGAGGAAACCGAACCGCCATAGGAGGCGAAGAAAAAGGGCAATATGTTTGGTATCGTGTTTCATAAAAGGTCAGGCTCTTCGTTTGAAATAGCCCAATAATTTTTTTACATAGCTTTCATCCAGACGGCAGCTCAAAATGCCGGCGCCGCTTTTGGTGAAGGCAGTCTGGAAATAATCCACCCGCTCTTTATAGAAAGCGGTATAGCGATTTCTCACGGTGCGGGATTGGGTGTTTACGAGGAGATGCTCGCCGGTTTCGGCATCTTCCATCTGAACAATGCCCAGGTTGGGGAGGGCTTCTTCCCGGTGGTCGTATATGCGTATGCCCGTGAGGTCGTGTTTTTTACCGACGATCTTCAGGGTTTGCTGGTAATCATCCGTCATAAAATCGGACAGCACAAAGGCAATAGCCCGCTTTTTCAGTACGTTGGATAAAAATTTCAGAGCTTCGGCAAGGTCGGTCTTTTTGCTGCGGGGCTCAAATTCCAGCAACTCCCGGATGATCCGCAGGATGTGGGAGCGTCCTTTTTTAGGAGGGATAAAGAGCTCTACCCTATCGGAAAACAGGATAAGCCCCACTTTGTCGTTGTTTTGCAGGGCAGAAAAAGCAAGCGTGGCGGAAATTTCGGTTATCATGTCTTTTTTGAACTGGCGGTGTGTGCCGAAAAACTCGGAGCCGCTCACGTCCACCAGCAGCATCATGGTGAGCTCCCGCTCTTCTTCAAAAACCTTCACGAACGGTTCGTGGTAGCGGGCGGTTACATTCCAGTCGATGCTGCGCACATCGTCCCCGAACTGGTAGGGGCGTACCTCGCTGAAGGTCATCCCCCTTCCCTTAAACGTGGAATGATACTCCCCGCCAAAAATATGGTCACTCAGCCGGCGGGTCTTTATCTCTATCGTTCGCACTTTTTTAAGCAGCTCTTTGGTATCCACTTTTTTAGTATTGAGATATTAGTATTGAGTATTGAGATTTTTTTATTCTATTCTCTTTTTTCTCCCTTCGTCCTCGCTCCCTTCAACAAGCTCAGGGCGAGCAAGACAAGTTCTCTCAGTTCTTGATTCTTGATTCTTGGTTCTCAACAACTACGGTACTTCAATTTCATTTACAATTTTATTGATAATTTCTTCCGAAGTGATGTTCTCGGCTTCGGCTTCGTAGGTAATGCCAATGCGGTGGCGCAACACGTCGTGTATCACTGCCCGCACATCTTCGGGAATTACATAGCCTCTTCGCCTCAGGAAGGCGTAGCATTTGGAGGCATGAGCGAGGTTGATGCTACCCCGGGGCGAGGCGCCGAAACTGATGAGGGGTTTCAGGTTGCCGAGGTTGTATTTTTCAGGATAGCGAGTGGCGAAAATGATGTCCAAGATATATTTTTCAATTTTTTCGTCCATATATACTTCCCGGACTACTTCCTGGGCTTTGAGGATTTGCTCCAGGGAAATTACGGGCTGTATGTTTTCAAAATCGCCGGCGAGGTTTGCCCGGATAATGCGTTGCTCTTCGTCCACTTTGGGATAGTCTATGACGGTTTTGAGCATAAACCGGTCCACCTGGGCTTCGGGCAACGGGTAAGTTCCTTCCTGCTCAATGGGGTTCTGGGTTGCCATGACCATAAAGGGGCGGTCTAATTTGAAGGTTTCCTCGCCTATGGTCACCTGCCGCTCCTGCATGGCTTCCAGCAATGCCGACTGTACTTTGGCAGGCGCCCGGTTAATTTCATCTGCCAGGACGAAATTGGCAAAGATGGGCCCTTTTTTTATGGAGAAATCGTTTTGCTTGATGTTGTAGATCATCGTTCCCACAACGTCTGCCGGGAGCAGATCGGGGGTAAACTGGATGCGGCTGAAACTGCCGTGAACGGCTTTGGAAAGGGTGTTGATGGCTAAGGTCTTTGCCAGCCCCGGAACGCCTTCCAGCAGAATGTGCCCTCGCCCCAGAAGCCCTATCAGCAGGCGTTCTACCATGTGCTTCTGTCCTATGATGACTTTGTTGAGTTCGTGGGTGAGGGTGTCCACAAAAGCGCTTTCCCGGGCTATTTTTTCGTTAAGGACGCCTATGTCAAGGATGGGTTGTTCGTTCATAGTATTTTTATTTTTTAACAGCGTGTTTTTATAAAATTGATTTTTTTAAGGATTGCAAGTTGCAAAATTTATTTGTATATGGCTTGTTAATAATTGGTTAAAAGTTGTTTGTTTTCCACTCTTTTAAGAAGGTTTTAAGGGTGTTATTTTTAACGGGTTAATGGTTACCAAAATAAAAATGGCTTTTTCTAAGATTATCGCCGGGGTTATGACCTGGGGCGAATGGGGCAAACGGCTCTCGGAGAAGGAGATGGAAGAACGGATTGTACATTGTGCGGAGCATGGCATTACTTCGTTTGACCATGCAGATATTTACGGGGGCTACACCACCGAGGCGGCTTTTGGGAGGGCATTTGCAAAGAGTGGCATTGGCCGCTATGCTGTGCAGTTGATTTCTAAATGCGGGATTGAATATGTATGTGATGCCCGACCGGCGAATCGTATAAAGCACTATCGCTACTCTAAGGACTATATCGTGGCGAGTGTGGAGGCTTCGCTGCGGAATTTACGGACGGATTACTTGGATTTGTTATTGCTGCATCGCCCCAGCCCGCTGATGGAGGCGGAGGTTATCGCCGAAGCGGTAGCGGTTTTGAAGGCGGCAGGAAAGATAAACGATTTTGGGGTATCTAATTTTACGCCTTCGCAGACAGCTCTTATTGCTGGTGAAACAGCGGTTTCAGTTAATCAAATCGAATTTTCGCTGACGCATTTTGAGCCGATGCTGAATGGCTGGCTGGACGAGATGCAGGTGAAGCGGATTATACCGATGGCGTGGAGCCCGCTGGGAACAGTTTTTAGAATGGAAAACGAGCAAACTGCCCGGATACGGACGCTTCTTTCGCAGCTCAGCAGGAAATATGGAGCTACGGAGGAGCAGTTGCTGCTGGCGTGGGTTTTACAGCATCCGGCGGGAATTCACCCGGTGATAGGTACTACCCGTAAAGACCGGATGACAGATGCGGTGCGGGCACTGGACCTGAACCTGGAGCTGCAGGACTGGTTTGCGCTGTGGGTGGCAAGCCAGGGGCAGAAGGTGCCGTAGTTTTCGGGACAGAAAAACGATTCTCAATAGGCCCGTTCCCGGTTTCCTTCATAAAAGTTGATAAAGGCTTTGTTGGCTACCCGGTTGCCCCCGGGTGTGGGATAATTCCCTGTAAAATACCAGTCGCCGGTATGGGCAGGGCAGGCGCTGTGCAGGTTTTCAATAGTCTGGAAAATGATTTTTACCTCCGCTTTCATGGATTCGGGTTCCAGGAGTTCGGCTATTTTACCGGATAATTTCTCAGCGCTAAAGGGGCGGTAAATTTCTTTTACTACATTTATTACCTCTTTGTCTTCCAGGGTTTCCTGGGCTTTACATTTTTTATATACTTCCTCTATAAGGAAATGGGTATCCTGCTCCCGATGGAGTTCCAACGCCGCCCGGAAAGCCACCAGGTCTTCCAGCCGCGCCATGTCTATGCCATAACAATCGGGGTAGCGGAGCTGGGGGGCAGAAGATACTACCACAATGGTTTTGGGGTGTAATCTATTGAGCATGGGAAGGATGCTTTTTTTCAGGGTGGTGCCGCGTACAATGCTGTCATCAATAATTACCAGGCGGTCGGTAGGTTTCAGAACGCCATAGGTTACATCATACACATGGGCTACTAAATCTTCCCTGCTGCGGTCTTCTGTGATAAAGGTTCTGAGTTTGGCGTCTTTGATGGCGATTTTTTCAATGCGGGGACGCACGGCTAATATTTTTTGGAGTTTTTGCCGGGTAAGGGCAGGGCCTTCTTTGAGTATCTGGGCTTCTTTCTCCTCGTTTAGATAGTCCTGGGCGGCTTTTACCATGCCCAGGAATGCGGTTTCTGCCGTGTTGGGAATGTATGAAAAAACGGTGTTGTTTACATCATAATCTACCGCTTCCAGAACCTTGGGGAACAGTAGAGCGCCGAGTTTTTTTCGCTCCCTGTAAATGTCGGCATCGCTGCCACGGGAAAAATAAATTCGTTCAAAAGAGCAGGCTGCGGTTTTTGAAGAGGGAAGGATTTCTTGAATGGAAAGAGTTCCATTTTTTTTAATGATGAGTGCATTTCCTGCCGGTAGTTCTGCAATACTTTCCAATGGCACATTAAAAACGGTTTGAATAGCAGGGCGTTCTGATGCCACCACCACCACTTCGTCATCCTTATAGTAATAGGCAGGACGGATGCCCGCAGGGTCGCGCACCACAAAGGCATCGCCATGTCCCAGCAAGCCCGCTATTACATAACCGCCATCCCAATTTGCAGAAGACTTTCTAAGGATAGAAGCGATGTCCAACTGTTCGGCTATTAGAGAAGACGCATCAATTTTGTTATACCCGTTGTCTTTTACTTCCCGGTATAGCTTTTCAACCGCTTCATCCAGGAAATAGCCGATGCGCTCCATTACAGTAACGGTGTCTGATTTTTCTTTGGGATGTTGCCCCAACTGCACCAAATCGTTGAAGAGATCTGTTACATTGGTCATATTAAAATTCCCGGCTATGATGAGATTGCGGTACATCCAGTTATTTTGCCGCAGAAAAGGGTGTACGTTTTCGAGGCTGTTTTTTCCATAGGTGCCGTAGCGGAGATGGCCGAGCAAGAGCTCACCTAAGTAAGGAAGGTATTTTTTCTGGAGGTTTATATCGTCTTTACAGGCAGGGTTTTCTGCAATTGCCTGAGTTATACGGGTATTTATCTGGGTGAAAATATCTTGTATAGACTGGGCTTTGTTAGAACGTATGCGGCTTATATAGCGCTCTCCCGGTTGCATAGCAAGTTTTATACTGGCAAAACCGGCTCCGTCTTGTCCCCGGTTGTGCTGTTTCTCCATCATGAGATACATTTTGTTGATGCCATATAGAGCGCTTTGGTATTTTTCTTTGTAGTATTCCAGCGGTTTTAAAAGGCGGAGGAGGGCAATGCCGCATTCGTGTTGCAGGGAGTCGCTCATGAGATTAGGTTAACTCTATTTCAAATTGGGTTAGGGCTTTAAATTGCTGGAGGCGTTCCTGGACTTCTTTTTTGGAGAGGTTTTCCATGCGTTGGGTGCCGAATTTTTCTACGCAGAAAGAAGCGAGGTTAGAGCCGTAGATAACAGCATTTTTCATATTTTCAAAGGAAATATCTTCGGTTTGGGTAATATAGCCTGCAAAACCGCCGGCAAAAGTGTCGCCAGCGCCGGTGGGGTCAAATACCTCTTCCAAAGGAAGAGCGGGGGCGAAAAATACATTGTGATGGTTAAACAGCAGCGCTCCATGTTCTCCTTTTTTAATCACTACATAGTCTGGCCCCATGGCGTGGATTTTCTGTGCTGCTTTTAATAAGGAATATTCTTTGGTGAGTTGGCGGGCTTCTTCGTCATTGATAGCAATAACATCTACTTTGGCAATGACTTCCATGAGTGTATTCCAGGTATGGTTCATCCAATAGTTCATGGTATCTAATACGATAAGTTTGGGAGGAGTTGCCATTTGTCGTATAACCGCTAACTGGATTTCAGGATGAAGGTTTCCGAGCATCACTACCTCGGCATCTTTAAAATGAGAGGGGATTATCGGATTAAAATCGGCTAAGACATTAAGCTGTGTATCCAGGGTTTCCCGAGAATTGAGGTCATTGCGATACTTACCGCTCCAGAAAAAGGTTTTTCCTTGGGGAATAATATCAATGCCCGATATGTCTATTTGTCTATTCCGCAACATGTGCAGATAGCTTTCGGGGAAATCGCCGCCTACTACAGAAACAATGCCGGCCTGAATAGGAAATTGAGATGCTGCCAGGGCTATATAGGTGGCGGCGCCTCCCAAAATAGTATCGGTTTTGCCAAAAGGAGTTTCTATAGCATCAAAGGCTACCGTACCTACAATTAATAATTTGCGCATGGAAATAGATTTGGTGCAAATATAAGGTTAGTTTTCCAGTATTGTCTTTAGGTTATAGAATGTGTTGTAGGGAGCGTTGGTAATGAGCATGTTCACCAACCATGGAGGTATGTTTCCATTAGGGTCTCCGTAGAGTTGTTGTATTATTTCTACATAGTCGCCATGTTGGGTTAACAACCAATGCCCTTTAAAACGAACAATACGGATGTTGCCGGTTGTTTCTGGCGGCAGGTATTCGGTTTCGGGAGTAATATCTATTTGAACAGATGGTTGTTGTGGGTTTTTAGGGCGGTGAACTCGTATGCGCGAAACCAATTCGCGATCTTTTATAGGCCAAGGCATATCGGTTTTCATCCAAAAAACCCACTCATCCGAGGTACGTTTTTTTATGATTTTACTTTCTGTAGTTTTATAATTCCATTTCCAAAGATTATCACCATCCAAGATAGTTGCCAGTGCTTTCTCTAACGATGTTTTCACTACGGCAATCGCTTTGTATTCATTTATTCGGGTAGAATCTAAGGTGCGGGTATAGATTTTAATGCCATTTTTATCTCTTTTTAACTCCCATTCTTGTGCATGAATGCTTATGGAGCATAGGAACAGGCAGGGGACGATACGTCTTATTATATAAGGAAAAAGGAGAAAAAAACGGCTTTGGGAAAAACGCATCATTACTACTCTTTATCGGGTTTATAGCCTGTATCTGTTAAAAGTTTCTTTTTTTTTCGGGCATTTACAGCAAGCTGGTCGCAGCGCTCATTTTCCCAGTGATTGTTATGCCCTTTCACCCAGGTAAATTGCACCCGATGTTTACGATATTCATTTAAGAAATCAACCCAGAGGTCGGCATTTTTCTTTTCTTTAAAATTGATTTTTTCCCAGTTAAAAACCCATCCTTTTTCCACGGCATCCATTACATATTTAGAATCGGTGAATACCTGCACTTTTGTGCCAGGATGGTTTAATTTTTTCAACGCCATAATTACAGCCATCAGCTCCATGCGATTGTTGGTGGTGAGTTGATATCCTTCTGAGAATTCTTTTCGATAGGCTTTCCCTGCCCATTCCATAATAATTCCATAGCCACCAGGACCTGGATTCCCGGAAGAAGCTCCATCTGTATAAACATTCACTTCAAAGTTTTTCATTCAATAACAATTCTATAATTTTTGGAAAATGTTCATATTCCATAGAATGAACTTTTTGGGCTACATTTTCAGGAGTATCACCCGGAAGAACAGCCGTTGTCGCCTGGAAAATAATAGCACCCTCGTCATAGGCTTCATTTATATAATGAATGGTAATGCCGGTTTTAGACTCTTTATTTTTCACTACCTCAGCATGGATCCGCATCCCATACATGCCTTTTCCGCCATATTTAGGTAGTAGTGCAGGATGAATGTTAATGATTTTACCGGGAAAGGCATCTATAATAGGTTTGGGAAATTTCCATAAAAAACCGGCAAGCACGATTAAATTAGGGTTTAAACTTTTAAGTAATGCCAACAGCGAGGTTGTTCTTTCAAAAACCTCCCTGTTAAATGAGAAAGCAGGAATGCCATAGGCATCAGCTTTATCTAACACACCAGCTTTACGACTATTAGATAAAATGGCCTGCACGGTTATTTTTTTAGAGGTATCGGAGAAATACCGGATTATATTTTCTGCATTAGTTCCAGCACCGGAGGCGAAAATTACGAGTTGTTTCATATAAAAGGAGGCAGCGAGAAGATTTATTTATGTATTATAGATTTTTTTTGATAATTATTTTATTATATTTGTCGCATAATGATTATATTTTACTGAACATGAGGCTAAAATAATATATTCTTTATAAATCTTAATAACGGGTTAACATCTTTTTTAGAGGGTGTTTTTTAGTAAAAGAAAGTTTATTATTTTTGCCAGCGTAAATTTAAAAAAATTAAATCATGTCAGACATTGCATCAAGAGTAAAAGCTATTATTGTTGACAAATTGAGCGTAGAAGAAAATGAAGTAGTGCCAGAGGCTAGTTTCACAAATGACCTGGGCGCTGATTCATTGGATACGGTAGAACTTATCATGGAATTTGAGAAGGAATTCGATATTCAAATCCCAGATGACCAGGCTGAGAATATCTCAACCGTAGGGCAAGCTATCAAATATATAGAAGAAGCAAAAACAGCCGATTAATACAGAAGTTATTATATCATGGAACTGAAGCGGGTTGTTGTTACAGGTTTAGGAGCGTTGACGCCTATAGGCAATACCTTATCAGAATACTGGGAAGGTTTGAAAAATGGCGTTAGCGGAGCAGCACCTATTACGTATTTTGATACTTCTAAATTTAAAACTCAATTTGCTTGTGAATTGAAAGGGTATGAACCTACTAATTTTTTTGACAGGAAAGAGGTTCGTAAAATGGATAGGTTTGCCCAGTATGCTATGATTACGGCAGATGAGGCTATTAAAGATTCAGGATTAAAAGTTGATACAGGGAATAAACATCGCATAGGCGTTGTTTGGGGAGCCGGCATTGGAGGCATAGAAACTTTCCAGGAAGAGATAATAGGTTTTGCAAAAGGAGACGGAACGCCCCGGTTCAATCCTTTCTTCATTCCTAAGATGATAGCCGATATAGCTCCCGGGCTCATTTCCATAAAACATGGCTTCATGGGTCCTAACTATACCACTGTTTCGGCATGCGCCTCCTCTGCAAATGCTATTGCAGATGCTTTTAATTTAATACGCCTGGGAATTTCTGATGTAATTGTTACGGGTGGCTCTGAGGCAGCGGTAACTGCTGCCGGTATAGGCGGGTTTAACGCTTTACATGCTTTGAGCACCCGTAATGATTCTCCTGCGACAGCCTCCCGGCCGTTTGATGCCACGCGCGATGGTTTTGTGCTTGGAGAGGGCGGGGGAGCGCTGGTTTTAGAAGAATACCGCCATGCAAAAAGCCGTGGCGCCAAAATCTATGCTGAACTGGTGGGCATTGGCTTATCGGCAGATGCCTATCACATGACCGCCCCTCACCCAGATGGGTTGGGCGTGGTATCGGTTATGGAGAACTGCCTCACCAGTGCTGGCTTGCGCCCCCAGGATATAGATGCTATTAACACTCATGGCACTTCTACACCTTTGGGCGATGTGGCAGAACTAAAGGCGGTAGATAAGGTGTTTGGAGCGTATGCCCCTTCCATCAATATTAATTCCACCAAATCTATGACAGGCCATTTGCTGGGAGCGGCTGGCGCGGTAGAGGCTATCGCTTCTATTCTCGCTATGGAATACAGCATCGTTCCGCCCACTATAAACCACACTACTTTTGACGAAAATATAGATGCTTCGCTTAATTTAACCTTGAACAAAGCGCAGGAAAGAACGGTGAATGTGGCGATGAGCAATACCTTTGGTTTTGGCGGGCATAATGTTTGCATAGTTTTTAAAAAGTTAAAAGATTAGCTCTTCTGAATGAATTTCCTTCAAAAAATATTACAATCCCGTACTTACCAGAACGGGAATTTTTTTTTGGATTTTATAAAAAAAATTATAGGTAGCATACCTAAAAATAGTATAGTCTATTACCATGCTTTTATACATCGCTCCATGAATAAAAGAGATGAAAATGGACATACTATTAGCTATGAGCGATTAGAATACCTGGGAGATGTTATGCTTAATGCGGTTATCTCTGATTATTTATATGGAGAAGTTCCCTATGCCAACGAGGGATACCTTACCAATATGAGGTCTAAAATAATAAGCAGGAAACACCTTAACGAAATAGGCAAGAACCTTAATCTTGTTCAATTTCTCCAAAGCCATGTTCCCGATAATAATTTTGGAGAGAATATTCACGGAAATGTATTTGAAGCCTTGGTTGGAGCGGTTTATCTGGATAAAGGTTTTGATTATTGTAAGAACTTCGTTCACAAACGGGTTATTGAGTCTTATGTGAATATTGAACAATTGGAGGGGAGAATTATAAGTTATAAAAGTTTAATGATAGAATGGTGTCAGAAACATCACACCCCATTCTATTTTAAGACCTATGAAGATACAGGCAATGATACGGTGAAGCATTTTGCTGTAAAATTTTATATGAACCATGAAGTAGTTGCCAAAGCCAGGGCTACTTCTAAAAAAAGAGCTGAGGAACGAGCTGCCAAAAGGGCGTATTTTTCGCTTCAGAGACAAATAGACGTTACTTTAAAATAATGTTAAGGCATTAGTATAGTATTGTAAACCTTTTTATAAAACTTGTATGTTCTTCTGCATAAACCTATATTTGCCCGTTTTTTAATGAACTTTTGATGGCAGTTTATAAAATCTCAGATAATTATTTTGAACATTCCTATTCTCTTATCGCCCTACATACCGCTATAGAAGATTACCGCCTGGCATATCTTTTAAACACCCATCTTTGCATGCAACTTAGAAAATTGCCCGATATTGATTGTATAGAAGAAGGAGCCTTGTTTTCGCTCTACGGGTGGGAAGACCAAAAAGAAAATACAGTGTGGAGTTTAGTTTCTAATCGCTCCCAGCCTACTCTAACAAACCCTTCTCAACCTATTTCTCTTTTTAAAATGGCTGTTCCTACGGTGAGTTACCTGCTCCCGGAACAGAAACAGGTAGATTATTTTTTAAAGATAGAAGAGGCGCCCCCTGCAATGATAACTACTATTTTAGAAAGAATAATCCAATTACCTCAATTGCTCACTGCTTATACAGTGGAGCCTGATGAATTGAAATCTAAAAAAAATTTAATTTTTTAAATGATGCCCAGTAGAAAAAAAACCAAAATTGTAGCTACCCTTGGTCCTGCTACAAGTAGCCCCGATGTATTAAAAGCCATGATGGATGCCGGCGTAGATGTATTTAGGATTAACTTTTCTCATGCTGATTATGAGGATATTAAAAATAGAATCGCTATGATTCGCTCGTTAAGTGAGGAGTATGGTTATAACGCCGCTATCCTGGCAGACCTCCAGGGGCCCAAGTTGCGGGTTGGCGTAATGGCAGAAGGGGTGGAGGTGCACAAAGGAGATGAGCTAACGTTTAGTACTGGAGCGCCTTTTGAAGGAACAGCTCAACGAGTTTATATGAATTATGAGGCGTTTCCTAAAGACGTAAACCCGGGCGAGCGAATTTTGTTAGACGATGGAAAACTTATTTTTGAGGTGCTTGACACCGACCGCGAAAAAAACGTTACCGCCCGCGTGGTGCAAGGAGGGCCCTTGAAATCTAAAAAAGGTGTTAACCTGCCTAATACCCGTGTTTCGCTGCCGGCGCTTACAGAAAAAGATACCCAGGATGCCCTGTTTGCTATACAACAAGAAGTAGATTGGTTTGCTCTTTCGTTCGTTCGCCACAACCAAGACCTGGTAGATTTGCAAGAACTCATTAAAAAACACGCCCCTTATAAAATTCCCATTATCGCCAAAATAGAAAAGCCAGAGGCGGTAGAAAATATAGATAAAATTGTGGCGTATTGTGATGGGCTCATGGTAGCAAGAGGCGATTTGGGCGTTGAAATACCGGCGCAAGAAGTTCCCCTTATCCAGAAACAACTGGTATTGCGAGCCAAGAAAGCCCGTATTCCTGTTATCATAGCCACCCAGATGATGGAAAGCATGATTACCCAGCTTACGCCCACGCGCGCAGAGGTAAACGATGTGGCAAACTCGGTAATGGATGGCGCTGATGCCGTTATGCTTTCCGGCGAAACCTCCGTAGGAAACTACCCTGTGCAGGTAATTGAAAAAATGGCAGATATTATTAATAGTGTAGAGCATTCCTCACTTATAAAAGTGCCCCAGGAGCCACCTCAAATACGCACCAAACGCTACATTACCAAAGCTATTTGCTACCATGCCGCCTCAGTGGCCAATGAAATTAAAGCCAAAGCTATCTCTACTCTTACCAACAGCGGCTACACCGCTTTCCAGATTTCAGCATGGCGACCGCAGGCGCACATTCTTGTTTTTACGTTTAATAAACGTATCCTCACCCAGCTAAACCTCTTGTGGGGCGTGAAAGCCTTTTATTATGATAGGCTGGTGAGTACAGACGAAACTATTGAAGATGTGAACCGCATAGCCCGCGAAAAGGGATTTGTAGAAGTGGGGGATATGCTGGTGAGCTTGGTGGCCATGCCTATACAGGAAAAGGGAATGGTAAACACTCTGCGGGTAAGCGAAATAACAGCCAACGGAAGTATATAAGATAATCCTGTTTTAAGAATACGATACTCTTTTCTTGCTTCTTATCTCTTATCTCTTGTCTCTTTCCTCGCCCATCATATTCCTTGCCACCCTATTAGGTTTTCTTGAGGTTTTTAATAATCCCGCTCATAAGTAAAGAGTTAGGAATAATTATTTGGTTTTCGTTTTCATCTTCAATAGTAGTGGCATGCAGGTCTAACTCTATCACTTTTCCACGGTTTCCCTGTATTTCAATAATATCGTTTATTTTAAAAGGACGTCTGATGATGAGGAAAATACCGCTCATCATATTACTGAGGAGTTGCTGGGAAGCGAAACCCAGTATGAGTGTAGAAACGCCTGCACCGGCAAACAGGGAGTGGGCTATGGTTTTAGAAATAGGAAGAGTTAGGAAAGCCCAGCCAAAACCAAACAAATAAATAGTAGTTACAATAAAGTGTTTTAAAAACAAAAAGCTGGTACTATCTACTGCTAAGTTCTGAGTTCTTTTTATCAAGATTCTTTTTAAGTACCTGCCTGCCAAGGTGCCAACCAGTATAGTTACAGCCAGAATGCTTATAAAAATCACCACCGATTGAGTGTCTGCCCATATAGCTTGTACCTGGTTATGCATGGGTTATAAAGTATGATGGGCGAAGATACAAAATTAGCGGGAAAACAATATAATAGCTAGCCTTGATGGCATAGCCGCCGGTTTAGCCATTGTTCTCTAAAGATAGGCGTCTTTTATGAATGTAGTATAGTTTCAGGTTTATCCAGCAAATCCATATTAAAAAACCGGCAAAACTTATTTTCTGCACAAGCGGCAGATAAACTATCAGCGATTCGGTGTAATATAGGTAGCAGTTTAATCCTACGCCCAGCACATTGAGGCAGCCAAATGCCAGAAGCCCATACCATGCTATTTTATAAAGGGCTGCGAGGGTGCCTGCGATAGCGATAAACCCAAATAACAATGCCAGGTTTATAACCAGGTCGTGGTATAGATTTGCCGACAAGAAAAACGCGGTTACCATGGCAGCTATCCCTGAAAACTGAACGGCGACATTACCTCTTTTTCCAGTTTTTATGTGCAGTGGCAATATAAACCAAAAAACAGAAAGCGTTATGCATAGAATACCCATGGCGGCAATGGCTACAGGTTTTGCAGGATTGGGTTCACCATTGAGGGCCGACTCATTCAATAAGTTACACCAATAATTATCCATCCAGCTAAAACCAATAGAATTTATATTGGCTTGCGAGCCGCCGGGGTATAAAAAGGCGGCGATGCTATAAAGCACGGCAAAAACGACCGTGCCAATAACGGGAAACGCCAGCCATACAGGATTTTTATGGTGCAAGGTAGGTGTCAAAATAAGCAGTTTTAGACCCCTTCGCTTATGAGCAAAGGGTTAGGGTTTATTTATCAAGCACTGGGCAGTTTAGGCTTTTCAGATCCCCTCCCAAGCATTAAAAATCTACTTACAGTGCTGTTTGTTATCCCCAAAGATAAGAAGAGAGAACAAACCTTCCAAACCGAGCGCCTTTATAGCCCGGGAAGAAAGAAGATGGGGATTTCGCGCACAGGAGCACTGGCATGCTCGAGGGGGCGCCTATACACCAGCAGGAGCGGGATGGCAAGGTTGTGAAAACTGTTATAGATGAAAATCTACTATTAAAGGCGCATGGTCACTATACTGCGCCCATTTTTTATACTCGCCTACCTCTACCAATGCAAGCTTATCTCTCAGGTCTGCCGATATGAAACAATAATCTATGTGATAGGGTTTGTCTTGGTGGCGATACATAAAAAGGGTAGGGCGAGTTTCTTTTCCTTGTTCCTGGTTATAATAGAAATGATAAGCACTTACTATATTTTTGGTTTCTAAAAACGCTACCATATTTGAGTGGTTGCCCAGTTTACGTTTTTTATAATCCCAGATAGTATTGCTATTAAAATCGCCCATTAGTATGGTAGTTTTTTCTGTTAGCAAAGCCTCGTAACAGGTAATCGCTTTCAAAACCTGGGTTATGTAGGGCCCATCCGGGTCTTTGGGGTTATTAGCCCACACTGCAAAGAGGTTGAAATTGGCTTTCCCGCCGGTAACCGCTATGGGAATAATGTTTCTGAAGGCTTCATTGTAAACATCGAGAACGTTGAGGCGAAGATGAGAAAATGAAAAAACAGCCAGTCCTTTATGTTGATTTTTGCCAAACCATACACAATCTGTAGGCTGCAAAAAGTGGGCGGGAAATTGTATTTTGTTATAATGTTCGCACTCGGGAACAATTACTATATCGGGAGAATAGGGTAAAATGTGTTCGGCTTTCTTCCTAAAAGCCATGTTACAGTTCCAGGTTATTATTCTCATTTCTAGGGGAGTTCCATTTTGTTTTTTCCGGGTGAGCCAAGGTATTAAAAACAACTGGAAATTAGAGCAGGAAATTTGCAGTTATACCGATTACCCGGTTGGGCATACTTAGCCAGCTTTCTCCCTATAATATAAAATATAATCGGTTGAAATGCCCGTGCGCCCTAACTGTCTCATCATACCCACAAGTTGTCCCCTGTGATAGGTAGAGTGGTTTACAAGATGAGTTGCTAACGCCCAGAAAGGCTCTTTAAAAGAATCGCCTTTTACGTTTGAGTACGCTATATATTTCTCAAAGTCTGCCAAATTTTGAATGTAGTCCTGGAGAGAATGATTATTCTCCTCCCAAATCTTTTTTATACTTTCAACCGATGAGGTATCCCAACTATGAGGGGCAGATTTCGGCGATTCCCCCTGCCAGCGTTTTAACCAAATCCACTCCACAGACACTACATGAAGCAGTGTTTCCCGTACCGATGAGAAGCTACTCTTGAGATCGCGGTTAAATTCTTCATCGGTAATAAGAGTTATACTGCTAAATAATTTCTGGTTTGCCCATTCATTATAGTTAAACAAATCAACGAATTTAGGTTTCATAGATTTTTTTATTTTTTAATTATTAGTAATACTTTATGGCGGTTGAGCGGCTTTGGGCTTGGCGAAGATACAGAACAAAAATAAACATTCTAAACGAATATGTGGTGGAGGTAGGGGAGTCGCCTTTTGGGCGATTTCTGTACAATTAACTATCTCCAAAGATAGAAAAAACCAACGTATGCCACTCTTGTAAGCGTTTTTATCAAACAACGCTGCTCAAATTTTGCTCCATAAAAAACCCGGGAGCCAGAGCCCCCGGGCTTCGCATTGCCATCCTGCCTAAACGAACCATCAACCAAAAAGACAGGATAGTTTTTGCGCTTTTATAAAATACCGCCACCGTTTTGCTTGGTATTGTCATCTCGTTGTTTACGAGATAAGGCTCTGTCTTTGCTGCTTCCAAACCGGTAGGAAAGCCCCAGGTACACGTTGCGGCTCTCCCAGTGAAAATCGCCTTCCTGGCGGTAAGGGCGCTCTCCTTCAAACCCAAAATACATAGTGTTGAAAATATCGCTGAAGTTTAGGCTTATCGTGCCCTTATTATCGGCAAAGTTGTAACGCGCGCCGGTATTCACAAAATACATGGGCAGCCGCTCAAACTGCACACCCAACGCCCTGGAACGGTATAAGCCAAAGAGCGAAAGGGTAAGATGCTTGGTTACTTTAAAATTATTGTTTATCCGCAGGTTCCAGGCAGTGTTGTTCACGGCTACTTCTTCCTCTATAATTTCATCTTCTGTAATCTCGTTGTCCAGTGAGGTAGAACGTTCTGTAACACTTCGTTGCTCTTGCGAAAAGAGGTCAAATCCAGCGTTAAAATTCCACCACTTGGTGGGGCGATAGTTAGATGATAGTTCCACTCCATAAGCCGAAGAACGGTCGAAATTATCAAAAGTAAGGTCTATTTTTTCAGTCTCTACCCGGTTTATATACACAGCGCGGTTAATTTCATCTTCAATAAAGCGGTAAAACACCCCTGCGGTAATACTCCCGCCCTTTAGGCGGCGGGTATAGTTAGCCTCCACCGAGTTGGTAAACTGAGGCACTAACTCCGGGTTACCTATGGAAGAAATCTGGGGGGTACTCCACTCCCGGAAAGGATTCACCTGTTCCAGCCCCGGACGGTCCACCCGGCGGCTCACACTTAGCTGGTATTGGTCTTTTTCAACCGGCGTATAAGTGAGAAACCCTGAAGGATATACCTGCGTGTAAGTGTCTGTAAAGGCACGCTCATCATTCAAATCGGCAGTAATGTTCACATGCTCTAAGCGAGCGCCTATCTGGTACGACCATTTTTCAAAAGTTTTTCCGTAAGTGGCATACCCAGAGTAAATATCCATCTTGTAGAGGAAAGCTCGGTCGGGAGTGGGCTCATAGCTCTCTGTTTCGGGGTTGTATGAAGTGCCGGTAGAGCTATATTCCACATCTGATTCGAACAGGCGGGCTTCTAATCCCATTTCTAATTTAGCTTTGTCAGACAATGGGTTCACATAATCTAAGTTGCTTATAAACTGGGTACGGTCAGTAAGCACCGCATCATTATAATTTGCCAGGTCGGTATTCCCCGAGAAAAAGAAATCAAACGCATTATCATCCTTAAATATATTATAGTCTGCTTCCAGTTCTATGGTATGTCCTTCTTTCCCTAAATTGCGCTTATAATCAAAATTATACTGTTCGCTTGTATTATGACTCTTGTTAAAAGCATTTTGAGCGAAGTTTGCCGAAGTATCATCGTAGAATACCAGGCGGGTTAACCCATTCGTCTTTCCGTCATATATATTTTGATTGGTGAAAAACGAAAGTGTATTTTTATCGTCTAAGTAAAAATCTAAACCTGCCTTAAAGAGGTGCGATTTGTTATTGTCTAAGAAATTGAAAAATTGTTCTGAATTTTCTATTTCCCGGATAATATGCCCGTGGTTAGAATACTTCCCGACGTTGTTGCCATAATTTCCATACAGGTTGAATTTTCCGCTCCGGTAGTTCAAATCTAATGCACTGTTAAACTTGGCATTGATATCTTCATTCAAGCCCACTGTAATATTACCATTGAAGCCGATATTGGCGTTTTTGTGCAAGATAATATTGATGATACCACTCATTCCTTCGGGGTTGTATTTTGCCGATGGGTTGGTTATCAACTCAATACTTTTTATAGACGTAGAGGGAATTTGTTTTAACAGCTGATCTACCGGGACGTTAGATAATTTCCCATCCACCATCACCCGTACATTCTCATTTCCCCGTAAACTCACATTACCCGTTTGCTGATCTACACTCACAGATGGGATGTTGTTCATAATATCTGCCGCCGTGGCGCCCGAAGTGGTAAGGTCTTTTCCTACCGTTATAACTTTGCGGTCTATCTTCTGTTCAATGGTAGAGCGCTCTGCTACTACATCTACCCCTTTCAGCTCTGCCACCTCTTCTTCCAGTAAAATAGTGCCCAACCGCACATTTCGGTTCTCTTTAGAAATAGTAACTTCCTGCCGATAGATTTTATAACCAATGTATTGAACCTCTACGGCGAATTTTCCTTCCGGGATGCCTTTTAACTCAAAACCTCCATCTTCCTGGGTAATAGCGCCCGTAACTGTGCCGTTATCGGGGAGAGATTTTACGGCTACCGTGGCATACGAAACAGGGTGTTGCGTGGTTTTATCTACCACTTTTCCGGTAATAACCCCAATTTTTACAAGATTGGGAGGGGCTGTTTGGGCCGTTATAAAAAGGCTCACTAAAAAAATAACGGTGGTAATGGATAGTTTTTTCATAGATTAATTATTTTTGGGTATTAATAAATAGATGAACAATTAGGTGTTAACGGTTAATTGACGATGGCAGGTAAGACGTTGTTACATACCTTAACATTATTTAACATCATTTAACAAGATGCGTAAAACATTGGTGATGGGAGCCTCTCTGAAGGCTCACCGATATTCTAACCAGGCGATTCGCCGGTTACAACAAGCGGGCGAAGAAGTTTTAGCCTTCGGCTTAAAAGAAGGAGAGGTGGCAGGTATTGCTGTTACTACCACTCTATTGCCGTATAAAAATATAGATACTGTGACTCTCTACCTCAACCCGCAGGCACAACAGCAGTATTATGATTATATTATTTCGCTGCGCCCCAAACGAGTGTTATTTAATCCCGGCACTGAAAACCCGGAATTTTACACGTTGCTTCGTCAAAACCACATTCCTTTTGAAGAAACCTGTACTTTAACCCTTCTGGCTACGAAGCAATACTAACCCCAGGAATGTAATACCCCCATTCAGTATCAAAATAAAAAAGCCAAAATCAAAATTAAACCATGCTTTGCTTATAACCCCTATTAAATAAGATAAAATTGGGGCGCCTACAGCCAGCAGCGGAACCCATTTATCCTTCACCTGCCAGCGAGTGAACAATCCAAAACTATATAAACCCAGTAAGGGACCATACGTGTAGCCGGCGAAGATAAATATTTTAGCAATAATACTTTCATCTTTGATGAACTCCCTGAAACCAATAATAAGCAAAATAACGAGTATTGAAATAGTTATATGAATACGCTTTCGCAGGCGCACCTGCGTAGCCGCATCGTAGTTCTTTTCAATACCCAATATATCTACACTAAAACTGGTAGTAAGTGCGGTAAGAGAGCTATCGGCGCTACTGTATGCAGCCGCAATTAACCCAATGAGAAAAATCATGAAAACAACTCCTCCCAATTCATTTTTGGCGATATACGGAAACAAACTATCCCGGTGCACATCCAACCCGTGCTGTTGTGCATACACTGTGAGCAAAAGCCCTAATGCTAAAAATGCCAGGTTTACCACTGTAACTACTATTGTAAACCAAAACATATTTTTTTGAGCATCTTTTAAACTGCGGCAAGTGAGGTTTTTCTGCATCATATCCTGGTCTAAACCCGTCATGGTTACCGCGATAAAAGCCCCCGAAAAAAATTGCTTCCAAAAATAATCAGCGCTTTTATAATCTTCAAAAAAGAATAGTTTAGAAAACTCACTACGGTAGATGTATGAGAAAAGCCCCTGTCGCGAAACATGCAGGTCTTCATAAAGTGTAACTATTACAAAACCTACCGAAAGCAACATAAAAAGGGTCTGTAACGTATCTGTCCACACCACCGTTTTTATCCCCCCTTTATGCGTGTAGAGCCATATCAGGGTAATAGTAAGCGTTACTGTTATCCAGAAAGGTATCCCCATCTCATCAAACACAAGTAATTGCAAAACGGTGGCAGTCAAAAAAATACGAAGAGTGGCGCCCATCAGGCGAGAAAGCAAGAAAAATGAAGCCCCTGTTTTATAACTATACACCCCAAAACGCTCCCCTAAGTAACTATAAATAGAAGTAAGATTGAGCCGGTAATACAACGGCAGCAGCACGGCGCCTATGAGAAAATATCCCAACATATACCCGAGTACCACTTGCATATAACTAAATTTAGACGCTTCCACCCACCCTGGTACTGAAATAAACGTAACCCCGCTCAAGGAAGCCCCCACCATTCCAAAAGCCACTACATACCAGGGCGACTGTCGCTTTGCTTTAAAAAAAACTTCGTTGCTATCTTCTTTCCCTGTAAAAAGAGAAATAACCACCAATAATCCAAAATAGCAAGCTATAATAAGAAGAATAAAAAACGAACTCATATAAATGCTCTATTTTATAAAAAACTAACTGCAAAAAAACAAAAATTAACTGGTTAAAGTTCCATTATGCAAAACAATTTTCACCCTAACCCGGTAGTAACAATATATAATTTCAATGAAAAAATATCTCTCTCTCAAAAATAGCGAAGAAAGAACCCTTTATTCTCCCACAATTTTTAAGTAATGAATATTAGGTTAATAACTTTTATTAAAATTTTACATAAAAAATATATATCTTTGGATTGCATAATTAAGATTGAATTAGACAAATTATCGCTAAAAGTTAACCCCCAACCCGAAAAAATAACCACGTATGAAAAAAAAATATACCCTCCTCTGCCTGCTGTTTTGTGGCGCCTACCTGTCCGTTGCCCAAACC
>CAYLNL010000015.1:0-52861 GCA_964385175.1 uncultured Flavobacteriaceae bacterium
CGTATAGAGTAAATGAGCTGTTGTGCGGAGGAAAGTAGCTTCCGTGCAGATGAAAAAATCAATTCAAAATTCAGTATTATAACTACTCACTCTGCAAAGTCTCCTGACTTGGGAAGAAAGACTGGCTTCTCGCTGCCTCCTGTAAACGGGTAATCTATTAACCATAAGAAATAATATTCTATCCCGATTTCTGGTTAAATATCCTTGCCAGTATCTGCCGCATTTTACCGCACACCAGTTTTTTTGTACCATTCCTCAGTTAGTTTCTGCCGGAGGTAAAACAGCCCTGTTTTATCATTTTCATTCCCCGCAACTTTGTCTTGTAAAAAAGTAAAAGCGGAAACCGAAAAGCTTAAACAGAGTAGGTGAAAAAAATAAATTTTTAACGTCATGAAAAAGCAATCAATCAATGCAAAACTTTCTTTAGGAAAAGATGTTTTATCTCAACTAACAAATGAGCAAGCAGCAAGACTTATGGGCGGATACAAAACCCACAGCAACAACGGCAGCTGTTATATTGGGTCTGGATGTTCCGGAACTGTACCTGTTAGCTCTGGCAATACCTGTCTTAATACTTGTGATTCCTCCTGTGCATGTTAATAACCATTAATGTAAAGAATACCAATATCGTGTTTGCGCATGGTATTGGTTTCTTTATTTTAGGCATTTATGTATTTTTGAAGCAAAGGTAACACTGTAAAATATGCGCATAGCCTCTCAACCAAAAGTTTCCAGTAATCATTTTAATAAAATAAATGATACAATAGAGCGTATAAATGCTTTTATAAGCACCAATAATTTAAAAGATAATTACGCCTTACTAACGGGCAAGTCGGGAATTTTGCTATACAAAGCCTACTACAACAAAATATATAACACTAACTATTTTGACCTGGCGCCCGACATAGCTGCCATGTTCAGCGTCATTCCGTCAATCATTCCTTCCTATTCGTTCTGCACCGGAATTTCAGGAATGATATGGGCATATAAACATCTTATTCAATATGGATTGATAGATTCCGATGAGGATGCTATGGGCGAATTGGATGGTTTTATTGAACAGTGTATGCTTACTGATATGGAATATGGAAATTATGATTATCTCCACGGCGCATTAGGGGTAGCGTGGACGTTCCTGGAATTTAATAAAGAAGGGAAATATAGCGTCTCTATTGAAAAATGTATTACAACTTTAGAAAGGATTGCAAGTACAATAGATGAAAAATCTATATTTTGGATTTGGACGAATAGCCATGGAGTAACCGGCATCAGTAATTTTGGTTTATCACACGGTATGTCCAGCATCCTCATCCTGTTGTCAGAATGTTTCCGGCAGGGCATTGAACAGGAAAGATGCCACAGATTGCTCACAAAAGCGCTCCAACACCTTAGAGTGCATAAGAGAGATAAATCGCTCGGTAATTCCCTGTATCCTAATACCAATATGACGGATGATTTGAAAAGAAAAGGCAGGTTAAGCTGGTGTTATGGCGATTTGGGTATTGCCTTAGCGCTTTGGAAAGTGGGAGAAGATACCTGCAACCCGGCTTTGATAGAGGAGGCCACAGAATTGGTTTTGCTAAATGCTCACAGGAGAGATTTGAAAGATAATGAAATAGCCGATGCCCCAATTTGCCATGGCGCTTCCGGATTGGCGCGAATTTTTAAACATTTTTATTCTAAAACCGGGAACCTGGCCTTACGAGAAACTTACCTTTATTGGATGGAACAGACACTACAATTTGACGAGAAAAAGGATTTAACCGGCTATAGATCCTACCGAACTGACAGGCCTTCTGAACTATTGCCTACACTTCTGGAGGGCGTTGCCGGAATAGGATTGGTGTTAATGAGTGAATTAACCGAAGAAAAGCTGCATTGGGACCGTTGTCTCTTATTAACCTGATTGGGATGAACTTACTAATTTTATATCTATGAAAACCCCTGAGAAATCATTATATCGCCACCATACTAATTTTATTATTCGTACTCCTCTACTCCCCTTACAACCTCATACAAAAGGGGTGGAAGAGCTGTTTACTTTTAGTAAACAATCCTTTTTTAAAGAAGCTATTTACCTGGCTTCCCCGGTACTGTACGATGAGCTGGTGAAATGGCATACCGGCGAGCTGGAAGACCCGAAAAAGATAGACAAACTGGTTATTTCCCTTTATAAATACTATACCCGTATGCAAAGCCGCTGCACGCCCTACGGTTTATTCGCAGGCTGCGGGGTAGGGGAATGGGGTGAGGTGAATGGAATACGGCTCGACCCCTATCCCAGGCGCCACACCCGCTTAGATATGAATTACCTATGTGCGCTGGCGCAACAACTTAACAAACACGAAGCTATTTTGCCCAGGTTAACGTGGTATCCCAACAATAGTCTCTATCCCTTTGGCGGGCAGTTGCGCTATGTAGAATATAACTACGTAAATGGCAAACGCATCCATCAGCTCAGCAGTGTGATACGGAGTGAATACCTGCAATTGCTGTTAGACAAAGCCACTCATGGGCTCTCCATTCAGGAACTATGCAACTTGCTGGTATCGGATGAGATAACATATCAAGAGGCAGAGGCGTTTGTAACCGAACTGATAGAAAGCCAACTCTTAGTAAGCGAGTTGGAACCTGCCGTTACGGGCGATGAGTTTACCTACCAGGTAGTAGCCACGCTGAAAAAAATAAACAATCCGGTAAATAACGAAATACAAGCTATCATTCAACTATTGGAAGATACCGAGGCGAAGCTGAAAGGTATTGATAAAGAAATTGGGAAACCGGCAGCCGCTTACAAGACCATATACCACCAACTCCAAACCCTGGAAACTCCTATTGAAGAAAACTATCTCTTCCAAACCGATCTATATACCCACCCAATTTATGCCTCGCTAAACAATGAAGTAAAGACAAGCCTCACTGAAGTCATTAACTTTCTCAATCATATAAACCCAGTATATGAAAACGAAAACCTGAAAAAATTTAAGGAAAATTTTTATACCCGCTACGAAGATGCTGAAGTACGCCTGCTTGAAGCCTTAGACACCGAGACCGGAATAGGTTATACAGGCAGTGATAAAGAAGGCGTAAACTTTCTCCTCCAGGACCTTATTCCCAATTCTGCCCAAACGGAATCTACTGGTATTTTCTGGAATAAACAGCAAGATCTGCTGCATCAAAAAATGATAGAAGCCATTAAAAACAACCGCTACACCGTACAGTTTACAGATGAAGACGCCAAAAAAGTAAACACCCCCTCAACCGCTTTACCTTATACCCTCCCCATTCTATTTAAAATTGTAAACTCCAAAAATAAAATCTATCTTCAAAATTGCGGAGGCTCCAGCGCTGCCAATCTCTTAGGCCGTTTTGCACACGGGCACAGTGGCATTCACAACATTATTAAAGACATAACCACTTATGAGCAAAACCTGTATCCAGACAAACTTTTTGCAGAAATTGTTCACCTCCCCGAAAGCCGTATTGGGAATATTTTGCTTCGGCCTGTGCTACGCAACTATGAAATTCCCTATTTAGGGAAATCTGCGCTGCCGGAAGAGCAACAAATACACCCGCAGGATTTATTCATTTCGGTGAGGGGAAATAAAGTAATCTTGCGCTCCAAAAAACTCAACAAGGAAATCATTCCCCGTTTAAGCACCGCTCATAACTACTCCTTTAATGCGTTGCCGGTGTACCAGTTTTTATGTCACCTGCAAACCCAGTATATAGAAAAACCCAGCATTGAATTTCACTGGGGCTCGTTGAGCAACTCCTATGAATTTTTGCCCCGCGCCGAGTATAAAAATGTTGTACTGGCAAAAGCCCGATGGCAATTAGACAAAAACAACTTTGAAATATTTTTAAAAGATGGGATTGAAAACTACCCTGAAAAAATACAGGAATGGCGGGAACAATGGAATTTGCCAGACTTAGTTGAATTGGCAGATGATGACAATAAATTACTGATTGATTTTAAAAATGAGATTAGTATTAAAATGCTTGTCAATGCTGTTAAGAAAAAAGAGCGAATAGTCCTGGAGGAGTTTTTGTTTGACCCTGAAAATCCCGTGGTTAGCGATGAGAAGGGAAATTCTTATACCAACGAATTTATCGCCATTCTGCTGAAAAACGAAATAGAAGAAAAGACCACGGCAGTTCCCAACGTTATAAAGAATGCCCAAAACCCCCTCAACGTAGCTGTACAACGACAGTTTGCCATGGGCAGCGAGTGGCTGTACTACAAATTTTACTGCGGCATAAAAACCGGTGACCGGCTGCTTGTGGAAGCCATAAAACCCCTTGTAGAAGAACTCATCGCCCGGAACCTCATTCGTAAATTCTTCTTTATCCGCTATGCCGACCCCGATTTACACATACGAGTACGGTTCTTGTTGAATGATACAAACGCTGTCGGCGAGTTGGTGAAACTGGTTAGCCAATACACAACCCCCTTCCTGGAACAAGGGCTCATCTCTAAAATACAAACCGATACTTACGCGCGCGAGCTCGAGCGCTATGGCGCCAACTCTATAGAAGCTGCCGAGTCTTTTTTTCATATAGACAGCCTCACTACCTTAGAGCTTTTAGACACGATTGAAGGCGAAGAAGGGGAGGAAATACGCTGGCAATTTGCCCTTAGAAGCGTGGACGAGTTGCTGGATAATTTCCGGTATGCCCTGCCCGATAAGCTTGGCTTATTAGAATCTCTTAAAACCGGCTTTACCGAAGAGCACGGTGGGCAAAAAGAGTTGAAGCAACAACTAAGCACCAAATTCCGAAAACATCGCCAGGCAATAGAGAATATCTTAGACCGCAGGTTAGACGCTACCCGTGAAATAGCCCCTCTCATCAACCTGCTGGCCCATAAAGCTGAACAGATGAAACCCGTTTCTCAAACCATTTGGGAGTTGCAGCGCACTGGCCAACTCCAGGTACACCTCAACGACCTGTTAGCCAGCTATGTTCACATGCTTTTGAACCGGATTTTCAAGGCGCGCCAGCGCACGCACGAAATGGTTATTTACGATTTTCTGTATAACTATTATAAATCTGCCGCGGCCATGGAAAAAAATAAACAGAGAAAAATGCCGGATGCCGGCTTAACCATGGTTGGATAAATTTATTTTTAGTTGTAAAGGAAAGCTGCTTATTTTTTAGTGAAGACTAATCGTATAATCCAACGAAAGCCTATAAATAAGAGGATGTACAGTGCCAGTGGGATTAAAACTCCGCTAAAAATAATAATTATCTTATCATACCCTTCCACAAAATTATTTTCATAATAAGCGAAGGAGGAAAGGTAGGAATATAGAGCCCACATTATCAAACAAATAATAGCATTTGCTGCAAACCATTGAATATAGAAAAAACCCTTAGCGGGTTTCTGGGTTATTTTTCGGTACGCTATAACCATTAATAAAACCAGCGAGCTAAGCATGGCATAGCCTAATACCATAAAGATAGTTATTGCAATACCAATGCCTTTTAATTGAAAGTCCATAGAAACCTGTAAAATGCTGTTTTTCTGGCGCTAATTTGAGCCCACAGCTTCTTGCAATTATTTTTTTGTCTATGTTTTTTGATGCTTCTCCTATAATGTCAAAATTCCCAATAACTTACGTCCTCAGTCTTATAGTATCCTGTGAAGTGTTCAAAACCATATCCTTTAATATATGGTGCCATTCTATTCATAGGAGTTTAGATATTTTCAAGAAACATTTTAAAAACAATTTCTCATCCTAACCGGGGGTACTTTTCCGGGTTAGCCTCGTGCATCATCCCATAAACTTTTTCAAAAATATCTTCCATATTAGGTTTAGAAAAATAATCGCCATCTGTTCCATAAGCAGGCCGGTGCGCTTTTGCAGTAAGCGTTTGAGGGGCACTGTCCAGGTAACGATAGGCTCCTTGTATTTCTATAATTTCCTGCACTAAGTAGGCAGAGGCTCCACCGGGAACATCTTCATCTATTACTAGTAGCCGGTTGGTTTTTTCCACACTCTTTGCCACCTCATGCGCTTTATCGAATGGTAACAGTGTTTGAGCGTCAATTACCTCTGCATCAATTCCAAATGCAAGTAGCTCCTGGGCAGCCTGTAGCACCATTCGCACTGTAGAGCCATACGATAGTAAGGTTATGTCTTTACCCTCTTTCAACACCTCTATCGCCCCGATAGGTGTTTTAAACTCGCCCATATTGGCGGGATATTGTTCTTTGAGGCGATACCCGTTGAGGCTTTCTATTATTAAAGCAGGTTCATCGCTTTCCATAAGCGAATTATAAAACCCGGCTGCCTGCGTCATATTCCGGGGAGTTAAAATATACATCCCCCTGAGTGAATGAATAATGGTTGCCATAGGAGAGCCGGTATGCCATATCCCTTCCAGCCGATGTCCCCTGGTTCGCACAATTACCGGTGCTTTCTGTTTTCCGGCACTGCGGTATAAAAGCGTAGCCAAATCATCGCTCATAATTTGCAATGCATACAACAAATAATCTAAATACTGAATTTCTGCAATAGGGCGCAACCCGCGCAGCGCTAACCCAATGCCCTGCCCTATAATGGTGGCCTCGCGAATACCCGTATCGGCTACCCGGTATTCGCCATATTTTTTTTGTAAGCCCTCTAATCCCTGGTTTACATCGCCTATTTTGCCACTATCTTCTCCAAAAATTACCAGGTTAGAATAACGCTCTAAAAGAGCGTCAAAATTATCTCGCAAGATAACCCTTCCATCTACCTCAGTAGCATCTGCCCCATATACCGGTGTAACTTCTTTTGCCAATGTAGCATTGCTTTTAGTTTCACTGTAGAGGTGAGAGCTGTATTGGGGTTGCGTTTTCCTGAAATAATCGTCAATCCATTGTTCTACCTGCTCCTTGGCGGCAAACGATTCGTGAAGTACATACCGCATAGCTCTTCGTGCAGCAGCTATTACATCGCGTTTAGACGGCTCATCTATAGCGATGAGGTCGTTTTTTATAGAATGAATGATGTCTCTATTTGAACTGGCATTGGCAAGGTTTTCCAGCAGTTGTACAACCACCCGTTTGTCTTCTTTTATAGGTTTTAAAAAAGATGCCCAGGCTTCTTTCTTTCCATCCAGTACTTCTCTCTTAATTTTTCGCTCTAATTCATAAAGCTCTTCATTTGTTGCTATACCACTCGCCAGCATCCATTGTCGCATTTTAAGATTGCAGTCAAATTCTCTTTCCCATGCCAGTCTTTCCTCGCTTTTATAGCGCTCATGTGACCCCGATGTAGAATGACCCTGCGGCTGGGTGAGTTCGGTAACGTGTATTAAAACAGGAGCGTGTTCTTCACGAGCTATGTTGCCGGCTTTCTCATAAATATCTATTAAGGCGGGATAATTCCATCCCTTCACCACGAAAATCTCGTAACCATTGTGTTCACTATCCCGTTGAAAACCCTTTAATATTTCTGCTATATTTTCTTTAGTGGTTTGATAACTTGCCGGCACCGAAATGCCATACTCATCGTCCCATACGCTAATAATCATAGGAACTTGTAGAACACCTCCCGCGTTAAACGTTTCAAAAAATAAACCCTCGCTGGTGCTGGCATTTCCAATAGTACCCCACGCTACCTCGTTACCATTTGCAGAAAAATTATCGGCGTTTTGTATGGGTACATGCCGGTATATTTTAGAGGCCTGTGCTAACCCTAACAAACGAGGCATTTGCGCTGCGGTGGGGGAAATATCTGAGCTGCTGTTTTTTTGACTGGTTAAATTTTTCCAGCTACCGTCTTCATTAAGGCTGTGAGTTAAAAAATGACCGCCCATTTGTCTTCCGGCAGACATGGGGTCTTTTTCTATATCTGTATGGGCATATAATGCGGCAAAGAAATTTTCAATGGTTAATTCCCCGATAGCTAACATAAAAGTTTGGTCGCGATAATAGCCGCTTCTGAAATCTCCATTTTTAAAGGCTCTCGCCATAGCTAATTGGGGCAATTCTTTACCGTCTCCAAAAATGCCAAATTTAGCCTTTCCTGTTAATACCTCGCGCCTGCCTAATATACTACATTCGCGACTGGTAACAGCAATAGCATAATCGTTGAGAACTTGTTTTTTAAAATCCTCATACGATAGTTCTTCCTGGATTTTAGCAGTTATGTTTTGCATTTGTACTATCTATGCTCGAGGACAAAGTTAGCTAAACTTTTTAAAGGAGTGGTAATTTTAAAGACTTACCAGGGAAAAAGAGTTATTATCTGAGGAGTAGGATGGCAGAATATAGAGAATAGAACAGAAACAGTAAAGGAAATGGCCTATTCTCTGAGTTTTTCAAATGCCTCAATGGTGCATCTCTTCTTCGTCTTCCTGCAACGGTAAGGTTTGGGGTACAAAGTCTTGTCCTTCTATAACGTATTCGCCATTTGGTTTGGTTTTACTATAATCGTAAGGCCATCGATGTACATGTGGAATGGGCCCTTCCCAGTTGCCGTGGATGTGCTTTATAGGTGCCGTCCACTCCAGCGTATTCGATTTCCATGGGTTTTGCCCGGTCTTTTTACCATAGAAAATGCTGTGGACAAAATTGTAGGCAAATAGTAACTGGGCGGCGCCAGCAATTAAAGCGAATATGGTAATTAATACGTTAATATCTGCTAAATCATCAAACATAGGGAAAGCTGTGTTGGTATAATAGCGCCTGGGCAATCCTGCAAGGCCTGTAAAGTGCATGGGGAAAAATACCCCATACGCGCACACTGCCGTAACCCAGAAATGAATGTATCCTAAATTTTTATTCATCATCCTGCCAAACATTTTTGGAAACCAATGGTAAACCCCTGCGAATAATCCATATAGCGCTGAGATGCCCATTACGAGGTGAAAATGCCCCACTACAAAGTAGGTGTCGTGCACGTTAATATCCAGAGCGCTGTCTCCCAGGATAATCCCGGTCAATCCGCCGGTAATGAAAGTAGAAACTAACCCTATGGAAAATAACATAGCCGGGTTGAGTTGCAGGTTTCCTTTCCAGAGCGTGGTGATGTAGTTAAAAGCTTTTACTGCAGAAGGAATGGCTATTAACAGGGTAGTGAAGGTGAAGACTGAACCTAAGAACGGGTTCATGCCGGAAACGAACATGTGATGCCCCCAAACGATGGTGGACAGGAAAGCGATGGCGAGTATAGACGCTATCATAGCCCTGTATCCAAAAATGGGCTTACGGGAGTTGGTAGCTATAATCTCTGAGGTAATACCTAAGGCGGGTAATAAGACGATATACACTTCCGGGTGTCCTAAAAACCAGAACAAGTGTTCAAATAATACCGGCGAACCGCCCTGGTGATGTAGTACTTCTCCTTGAATGAAAATATCAGACAGGTAAAAAGAAGTGCCAAAGCTTCTATCCATTATTAACAACAACGCTGCCGATAACAATACCGGGAAGGAAACTACCCCGATAACTGCTGTAATTAAAAATGCCCATATTGTAAGCGGTAGCCGTGTCATAGACATACCCTTGGTGCGCAGGTTGAGCACGGTAACAATATAATTTAAAGCAGCTAATAGGGAAGAGGCAATAAAAATAGCCATGGAAACCAGCCATAATGTCATCCCAGCTCCGGAACCGGCGATAGCTTGCGGTAAAGCGCTGAGGGGGGGGGGTAAATGGTCCACCCTGCCGATGCAGGACCCGATTCTACAAATAGCGAGATAACCATAAAAACACTGGAAAGGAAGAATAGCCAATAGGAAATCATGTTCAGGAAACCCGAGGCCATATCGCGCGCGCCAATTTGCAAAGGAATAAGCAAATTGCTAAAGGTACCGCTCAAGCCTGCCGTGAGCACAAAAAACACCATGATAGTACCGTGAATGGTGATTAATGAAAGATACATATTGGGGTCCATAACGCCATCGGGAGCCCACCTGCCGAGAAAAATCTTTAAGACGCCGAATGATTGCCCAGGCCATGCTAACTGCAAGCGGAAAAGCAGTGACATACCAATTCCGATAACTCCCATAATGAGACCAGTGATGAGATATTGTTTGGAAATCATCTTGTGGTCTTGGCTAAAAATATATTTGGTAATAAATGTTTCTTTGTGATGATGCCCGTGCTCGTGTGCGTGTTCGGCTGCGTGGGTATGTTCGGTTGCTGACATGTTTCGTTTAATTAATACGTTTTTTTAGGTTTATTGGCCGGTGAGAGAACTCCCAAAAGTTGGTTGTTTTTGTAACCATTCATTGAACTGATCTTCTGTTTCCACGATGATTTTCATTTGCATGTTGTAGTGAGAGGGCCCGCAGATTTTATTACATAAGAGCACGTAATCAAATTCCCAGAAATCTACATCTTCACCATTCGCTTTTCGGGCTGCCCGCAATTCGTTTACTCGCTGTACTTTGGCTTGAATAGATGGGTTCAAGCGCATTTGCTCTGTAGTAACTGTGGGGGTGATTGCAAACTGGGTAATCATGCCGGGAACACAGTTCATCTGCGCTCTAAAATGAGGCATGTAGGCAGAGTGCAACACATCCTGGGAGCGCATTTTAAAGAGAACTTTTCTATTTACCGGCAAGTGCAACTCTTTTACAATAATATCATCTGCACTGTAGGGGTCTGTTTCATCTACCCCCAAGGTGTTTGCTTTATCTATATCAATAAAACGCACATTAGCTTTGCCCAACTCATGGTCTTTTCCGGCATAACGAGCCGTCCAGTTAAACTGTTGTGCATACAATTCAATAACAATCAAATCATCATCATTATCATCAACATTCATAATATCCGTCCACGTATAAAGCCCGTATAAAATTAAGCCTGCCAACACAATTACCGGGATAATCGTCCAGATAAACTCTAAACGATTATTATCTGCATAAAACAATGCCTTACGCCCTTTTCGCCCACTATATTTATAAGCGAAATAATGAAGTAAGGCCTGGGTAACCGTTTGAACGAAAAAGATAATAATTAATGAAACAGCCATGAGCCTATCCAACTCTTTTCCATGTTCCGATGCCGGTTCTGCCAAGGTTACCTTTCCCCATTTTACTAATGAATAAATGGTTAAAAGGTAAATAAAAACCAAAAAAGCAAACATGAGATAACCATTGATTTTGTTGTCCTTATCGCTTGCTACCTGGGAGGTTTCAACGTGGAGTTGAGATAATTCGAACATTTTTGCCAGCTGTCGTATAGCAATGGCTACCAGTATAATAAGTATAATGATTAGTAAAGCGCTCATGTTGCAAAAATCCTAATTACGTTTGTTACAGTCACTTAATAACGAAAATGTTTACTTTCTTCAATAAATGGGTCGCGTTTTGGAAGTAATGGTGCTTTAGTGAGTGCCCCGAATACTATCCATATAAACAACCCTGTAAAGAAAGCGATACCGCCTATTTCGGCAATGCCAATAAACCAATGCTCGCCCACCGTAGCTGGCATAACCATGGTAAATATATCTACATAATGTCCTGTTAAGATGAGCAAACCGGCAATTACCACAAACCAATTTACACGTTTATAATCGCTGTTCATCAATATCAGGAACGGAAATATAAAATTTAGCGCCACCATTCCAAAGAAAGGCAACCGATACTGTTCTATGCGTGTAACAAAATAGGTTACCTCTTCAGGAATATCAGCATACCAAATTAACATAAACTGTGAAAACCACAAATACGTCCAAAAAATGCTGATGCCAAACATAAACTTCGCCAAATCGTGAATGTGGCTATCGTTTACATGCTCTAAGTAACCTTTGGACTTGAGATAAATGGTAATCATAGCGATAATGGTAATGCCCGAAACAAATAACCCGGCGAATACATACCAGCCAAAGAGCGTGCTGTACCAGTGCGGGTCTAAACTCATAATCCAATCCCAGGACATCATAGATTCAGAAACGAGGAAGAACACCAGGAAGGCAGCTGAAATCTTAAAATTCTTTTTATAGTTGTTATTATTTTCTGCGGTATCTTGCGCCAACGAGAATTTGCGTGAGAAATAACGGTACGTGCACCAGCCGGCAATATAAATAGCTGCCCGTGCAAGGAAGAAGGGCAGGTTAAGGTAACTCGCTTTATTCTGAAGTAATTCATCGTGCGCTACCTTGTCAGAGTCCATCCACACAAACAAATGGTTTAGGTGCATACCGGAAAGCGCCAGGAGGATGAAGATAATAATAGCCCCGGGAAGTAAATAAGCGGTAATTGCCTCCATGACCCGGAATAGTACGGGAGACCATCCTGCCTGAGCCGCCCGCTGTATGGCGTAGAAGGCTAACACGCCCAGTGAAATCATCATAAAAAAGAAAGCGGCTACATACAATGCTGCCCAGGGTTTGTTTTGAAGCTGGTGCAGCAAATGCGTATCGTGCTCCTGGTGAGACGCTTCGCCTTGCGCATGCGTATCTGTGTGTGCGGGCGCTGCATGCGATGCCGCTGCCCCATGATCACCACCATGATGAGCCGCTACCATAGCTTTCGCTTCCTCAACCGTGCGGGGAGCGCTCCAGAAACCATATCCCAATGCCAGCAACCCCAGCACCATCAAAATAAGCGCCCCTGTTTTCAGCTTGTTCGAAAATGTGTACATACTACTACAATATCTCGTTTATACGTTTATTTCTTTACTAATTCTCCCCTTAGTTGCAATACATAGGCGGCTACCTCCCAGCGTTCTTTTTCGTTTAACTGGCCGGCATGAGAACCCATCGTGTTTTTACCGTAATAAAGCACGTGATAAATGCTGCCCTCGGTAATTTCCCTGTCAGCATAGCTGGGAATACCCAAAAACTTCTCAGTAGTAGCCAACTGTCCTTTGCCATCGCCTTTAGGTCCGTGGCAGATTGCACAATAAATGGTAAACAGATTTTTCCCGGTAGCCAACGTAGTTTCAACCAAGGTAGAATCTAAGGGGCTTTTTAAATTTGCTTTTGCCGCCTCATACCCTTCATTAGTATCGGGATAGTCATACGGAGTCCAACCCCTGCTAATTGCTCCTTCCGGCGGAAGCTGCGCTTCCATTCCATTGACAAAGCCCGCCGCTTCCGAATACGTTTCATACCCTACAGGCTCATACATATTGGGCATGTACTGGTAGTTGGGTTTAGATTTGTGAAAGCACGACATTATCGTTACCATTACTGCGAAAATCAATCCGATACTTGCAAAGCGCTTCATATTATTGCTTTTCTAAACTGTTAATTTCTATGGCGCCGGTTTCTTCTAACAAGGCTATAAGAGCCGCTTCGTTGTCATGTACCGCTACTTCCATCAAAAAATGGTCGTCGGTAGTCCGTACATCGGGGTTTTCTGCCTCTTTGAAAGGCCACAACCTGCTGCGCAAGTAGAAGGTAATAACCATGAGGTGAGCGGCAAAAAATACGGTCATTTCAAACAAAATCGGCACAAAGGCGGGCATGTTCTCAAAAAAACTGAAACTGGGTTTTCCGCCAATATCCTGGGGCCAATCTTGTATCATGGTGTAGTTGAGGATGGTAATGGCAGTTGCAAGCCCTAAACACCCATAAATGAAAGCTGTAATAGCAATGCGGGTAGGCGCCAATCCCATCGCCTTGTCCAGCCCGTGGATAGGAAAAGGGGTGTATATTTCCTCGATGTGATGGTGAGCGGCTTTTACTTTTTTTACGGCAGCCAGCAGCACCTCATCATCATTATATAAGGCTCGTATAACTTTACTACTCATGGTTGCGGTCTCTTAATTTTTTATACTTTTCTCCCGAGGTCTTCAGGATACTTTTCACCTCCGCTTGTGCAATTACGGGGAATGTTCGGGCATAGAGCAGGAACAGCACGAAGAAAAACCCAATGGTTCCAATAAAAATCCCGATATCTACAAAGGTAGGTGAAAACATGGTCCAGGACGAGGGTAAATAATCGCGGTGCAGCGAGGTTACAATGATGACGAAACGCTCGAACCACATTCCGATATTTACTACAATAGATATGATGAAGGAGAACACGATGCTTCTCCTGAGTTTTTTAAACCACATGAGTTGGGGCGAAAACACATTACACGTCATCATAGCCCAATATGCCCACCAGTAGGGGCCGGTTGCGCGGTTTAGGAAAGCATACTGTTCATACTCTACACCTGAGTACCAGGCGATGAACAACTCGGTAATATAAGCGCACCCTACAATAGAACCCGTAATCATAATAATGATGTTCATGAGCTCAATATGCTGAAGGGTAATGTAATTTTCTAAATTCACCACTTTCCGAGTAATGAGAAGCAAGGTTTGCACCATAGCGAACCCAGAGAAAATAGCGCCTGCTACAAAGTAGGGGGGGAAAATGGTGGTGTGCCAGCCGGGAATTACCGAGGTAGCAAAGTCAAATGATACAATGGTATGCACAGAAAGTACCAGCGGCGTAGCCAATCCTGCCAATACCAGCGAAACTTCTTCGAAGCGTTGCCAGTCTTTGGCACGACCGCTCCAGCCAAAACTCACCAATTTGTATATTTTTTTCTGAAAGGGTTTAATAGCCCGGTCGCGAATCATGGCGAAATCGGGTAATAGGCCCGTCCACCAAAATACCATGGATACGGAAAGATAGGTAGAGATGGCGAAAACGTCCCACAACAAAGGGGAATTAAAGTTTACCCATAACGAACCGAATTGGTTGGGAATGGGGAATACCCAATAGCCCACCCACGGACGCCCCATGTGGATAACAGGAAACAGGGCAGCCTGTATTACCGAAAAAATAGTCATGGCTTCTGCAGAACGGTTTATTCCCATCCGCCAGCGTTGACGGAATAACAACAGCACAGCCGAGATGAGCGTACCGGCATGCCCGATACCTACCCACCATACAAAATTGGTAATGTCCCACGCCCAACCTACTGTCTTGTTGAGACCCCAGGTGCCTATTCCGGTAGAAATGGTATAAATAATACAACCTACACCCCAGAGAAAGGCTACCAGAGCGATGGAGAAAACCGTCCACCACTGTTTGTTGGCTTTTCCTTCTACCGGAGCCGCCACATCTACGGTTACATCGTGGTAGGTCTTGTCTCCAAGTACCAGGGGCTTGCGTATGGGTGCTTCGTAATGCGATGCCATGTTATATCTGCTAACGTTAACTTAGTTTATATTCTTCTTGTTCTGAATTTCTCACTTTTACGTGGTAGAATACGTTGGGGCGGGTGCCTACGTGTTCTAATAAATGATACATGCGCTTGCTCTTTTTTAGTTGCACCACCTGGCTCTCCGTGTCGTTGATATCGCCAAACACCATAGCCCCGGTAGTACAAGCCTCTGAGCAAGCGGTTTGAAACTCGCTGTCTTGTATTGCCCTGCCCTCGCGCTTGGCGTCTAAGATGGTTTTCTGGGTTTTTTGAATGCAAAGCGAGCATTTTTCCATAACGCCCCGCGAACGCACATTCACATCGGGGTTTAGTACCATCCTGCCCAAATCGTCATTCATATAAAAATCAAACTCCTCATTATTATTATATAGGAACCAGTTGAAACGGCGCACTTTATACGGGCAGTTGTTAGCGCAGTAGCGGGTGCCTACACACCTGTTATACGCCATGTGGTTTTGTCCCTGGCGGCTATGGGAGGTGGCAGCTACCGGGCAAACCGTTTCGCAGGGAGCGTGGTTGCAGTGCTGGCACATAACGGGTTGAAACGCTACCTGCGGGTTGGCCGCAGCCGATTCCATTTCGCGAAACTGGGTCATAGAACCTGCTACGCCGCTGATGTTTTCTTTTTTCTCGTGGTCTGCCGCAAAAGTATCCTCAGAAGAGTAGTAACGGTCTATACGGAGCCAGTGCATATCGCGCGATTTTCGCACCTCGGCTTTTCCCACCACGGGTACGTTGTTTTCCGCATGGCAGGCAATTACGCAAGCGCCACAGCCTGTACAGGCATTTAAGTCTATGGATAGGTTGAAATGATGCCCGATAGAACGGTCGAACTCTTCCCATAAGTCTGCGGAGGTTGCAGGAACTTCCTGGTGGTTCAGGGATACCTGCGGTACCGGGTTCCACACAGCAGCATCCTTAGTGTTGAAGATTTCTAGGGTAGTTTCTTTCACAATGTCGCCCCTACCCATCATGGTATGGTGCAACTGCACGCAGGCGAACTCGTGTACGCCTGAAGATTTTTCAAGAGTAATGGTTTGTACTGTATTAAAATCTTTATAGAGGGGATAAGCATTTACACCCGTTTGCATCTCGGGTTTTAAACCAGCATTTCGCCCGTAACCAAAGGAAAACCCGGCAGAACCTTTTGCTTGCCCGGGTTGAATGAGTACCGGCACGTTTTTAACGGTAACGCCATTTGCTGTTATATTTACGTAGCTGCCATTTAAGCCACCGTTGGCTACGTTGTAATTTTTAAGCCCCATTTCGTCAGCATCGGCTTGGGAAAGAGTGAGATAATTGTCCCAGGAAACCCGTGTAATGGGGTCTGGAAACTCCTGCAACCAGGGGTTATTTGCCTGGGAGCCATCGCCCATACCGGTTTTGGGGTATAGGGTTAGTTCTATTCCCGAAGCGGAAGTATTTGCTAAGGCATTTGCTAGGGCAGATGCATCTGCCGAAGGCGCTGGAGCGGGTTCATTAGCCAGTTTGTCAGTCAGTCCGGGAAAAGCCGTTGCTGCAAAAACGCCATCATGCAGGGCTTTGTTCCAGGAAGCGCCATTTAAAATGGCTGTTTGCCAGCTATCTTTCAAATATTCGTACCAGGTCTGGGCGCTACCCATCCACTTTAACAAAGCGTCTTGAAACTGGCGGGTGTTAAATAGGGGGCGAATGGTGGGTTGTAGGAGGCTAAAGTAGCCTTTTTTCATCTCTACATCGCCCCAGGACTCAAGATAATGAGGAGCGGCGGCGAGATGAGTGGTGTGCAAGGCGGTTTCGTCTTCTTTTATAGAAAAAGTTACCGAAAGAGATACATTTTTAAGCCCGGTTATAAAATCGGAGGCATTGGGCAGGGTGTAAACGGGATTTACACCACTTATAATAAGAGCGCCTATCTTGCCGGCTTGCATATCGGCTACCAGGGCAGCTACGGCCTGGGTGTTTCCTTGCCGTATCATCTTGGGAGCTGCTGTGTCTAACGTCTCGCTGGCTATGGATTGGTTGATTGCCAATGCGAGCATTTGAGCATTGCGGTCGGGTATTCCTGTTAGTACTACGGCTTTACTGCCGGCGGTTTTTACTTCCCGGGCTGCTTTTTTTACAGCTTCCTCCACTTTTTCAGGCAGCTGCCCCGGTACAGAAACGCCGGCAAGGTAGCCGTAAAATTTGGCAAAGGCTATTTTTTGCTGGCTGGGGGTTAGCGGTATGCGTACATCGGCATTGGCGCCGGAAAGAGTCATATTCGCTTCAAACTGGATGTGGCGGGACATGGTTCCGTTTTTGGGAACTCTGCCTTGTGCATATCCTTTTTCATAACCGCCTCCCTGCCAATCGCCCAAAAAGTCGGCCCCAAAAGATACAATAACGGCGGCTTTGGAAAAATCGTAATCGGGAAGCGCCCGCATGCCGTACATAGACTGAAAGGCATCTAAGGCAGCGTCTTCAGAAATGGCGTCATAAACTACATGGCGCACGTTTCCAAATTTTTGGGTGAATTCGCCGATGAGTTTTGCAGTGGAGGGGCTTGAATAGGTTTGGGTAAGGAGCACTATTTCTTTACCGGAGGAAGCAATTTCAGGTAGCTTAGCTGTAACTTCGGCATCTAAGATTTCCCAAGTGATATCTTTCCCCTTAGTTTTAGGGTTTCGCGCACGCAGGCTGTCGTATAGCCCGAGTATGGAGGCGTTTACGCGGGCATTGGCGCCTGCGCCTGTTTTAGAGTCGGGGTTATTCTCAATTTTTATAGGTCGGCCCTCCCTGGTTTTTACAAGAATATTGGCAAAATCGTACCCGTCTGCTATGGAGGTGGCGTAGTAGTTGGCTATGCCGGGGCGTATTTGTTCGGGCTGGACTAAGTAGGGAATGGATTTTTTTACGGGTCCTTCGCAGGCGGCAAGGGTAGCGGCTGCGGTACTGAAGCCCACAAATTTTAAAAAGTCCCTACGGGAGGTAGCGGATGCTTCAAGGGTGGCTTTATCGCCCAGGAATTCATCTACCGGAATTTCTTCTACAAATTCGTTATCCCTAAGGGTTTGTATCAACTCGTCCCCGGGTTGTAGTTCCGCTATGCTTTTCCAGTATTTTTTGGTTGATGCCATAGTGTATCTTGAAATGAACGCTTTTTTAGGTTTAATAATGACACTTGCCACATTCCAGCCCGCCCATTTGGGCTGCGGTGAGTTTTTCTACGCCGTATTTTTTGGATAGCTCGGCGTGGATTTTTTCGTAATAGGCATTGCCTTCTATTTGTATGTTGGTTTCGCGGTGGCAGGTTACGCACCAACCCATAGTTAAAGGAGCGTGTTGGTACACAATTTCCATTTCTTCCACAGGTCCGTGGCAGGTTTGGCAGGCTACGCCAGCTACCGTTACGTGTTGGGCATGGTTAAAGTAGGCAAAATCGGGCAGGTTGTGAATGCGTACCCATTTTACAGGCTCAGCCTTATTAGTATAGTTTTGGGTGGCGGCATCCCAGCCTACGGCTTTATAGAGTTTTTGGATTTCGTTGTCGTAAAAGGCTTTGGTGTAGCCGTTTTGGAGGTCTTCTTCGCCCTTGTATTCGCCAATGTATTTATGGCAGTTCATACACACATTTAAGGAGGGAATACCAGAAGTTTTAGAAACACGGGCGGAGGAGTGACAGTATTGGCAATCTATTTTGTTGGCGCCGGCGTGTATTTTGTGAGAAAAATGAATGGGTTGTATGGGCATATAGCCTTGGTCAACCCCTATTTGCATTAAATACCCATACGCATAGTATGCAGAGGCGAGCAACAGGAATATGGCCGTAACGAGTACGAGGAACTGGTTTTGGGCGAAGGCTTTCCAAAGAGGAAGGCGTTTTTCTTTTTCGGGAATTTCTACGCCTTTGGCTTTGGCGATGTTACGGAGGGTGCGGTTTACTAATATGAGAACAATGACTAATACCAATAACACAAATACACCAATGGCGAGGATGAGTTGGTTGGAAGCTCCCGAGGGAGCAGGCTCTCCGCCAGGGAGGGATCCATTTGCAGCTACAGCAGGTTCTTCTTTGGGCTGCATGGTATAGGCGATGACGTTGTCTATATCTTCGTTGGTGAGTTGGGGAAAGGCAGTCATCACGGAGCCTTTGTACTCAGTGAAAATGGCAACCGCCTGGGCGTCTCCCGATTTCACGACAGCAGAACTGTTATGAACCCAGTTATAAATCCATTCTTTATCATATTTATCACCTACGCCGCGCAAAGCGGGGCCGGTCATTCGCTTATCTAAACTGTGGCAAGAGGCGCAATTGGCATTGAACAGGGTTTTTCCTTTCACAGGGTCGCCCTGTTGGGCATATAGAAAGGTTGAGCAAATGAGTGAGAAAATGAGTCCGATGCTTAGGATTTTCGGATGTACAGTGCGGTGTATCGCCTTTCTCATAGTAAAGTGTCCGTTAACTGTATGAATGATAGGGAATTTTTATTATCGCTATCGTTCAGTAATTTTTTCGGGATACAAAAGTATAACGTAGAGTTGATATGAAAAATAGTTAAAGAAAGTTAATTTGTAATTTATATTCATTCTAAATAATGAATAGTCGCTATTCCAACGAGATAGGTTATTTTTGTGCAGAATTTCTTATGCTATGAACTATATTAATAAAAGGAAAATGAGTTTTTATTCGTGGATGTTTTTTGCCATGGTATTCCCTTTATATATGTGGTCGCAGGAAGGCATGGTGCAGATTGAACAGGATGGCAGGATTGACCAGTTGCTGGCGATTAAAAAAAATTTGAATAGGACTGATTATGGAGAAAAGCGCTATCGCATACAAATATATAATGGCACGCTACTGGGAGCACGGGAAGAAGTAGCTCGTTTTAAAGAGGTGTTTCCAACTCTAACTTGCGAAATTCGGTTTGAAACACCTAATTATAAGGTATGGGCGGGAAAATACCGCACCAAATTAGAAGCAGAACGCTACCTGGCGTTGATACGGAAAAACTACCCGTATAGTTTTATGTTATTGCCTTAGTGCGTATTGATTTTTGTATAAGGTTTTTCCTTAATCAAAATAACTAAAACTACTGCCGGCCTTTAGATTCAATAGGGTTTCATAGATGAGCCGTATCACATTTTCTACATCGGTTTTATGAACCATCTCTACAGTGGTGTGCATGTAGCGAAGGGGTAAGGAGATAAGACAGGAGGCTACGCCACCGTTGCTGTAGGCAAAAGAGTCGGTATCGGTTCCGGTGGTTCGGGAGGAAGCCATGCGTTGGAAAGGAATTTTTTTGGCTTCGGCAGTTTCTATTACCAGTTCGCGCAATTTGTTTTGCACTGCCGGGGCGTAGGATATTACAGGTCCTTTACCTATTTCTATATGCCCCTCTTTCTTTTTGTCTATCATAGGAGTGGTAGTGTCATGGCATACATCGGTAACAACGGCTACATTAGGTTTAATGGTTTGAGTAATCATTTCCGCCCCGCGCAAGCCAATTTCTTCCTGTACAGAATTGGTAATATACAAGCCGTAGGGGAGTTTTACCTGGTTTTTGTGAAGTAGCCGGGCTACTTCAGCTATCATAAACCCGCCAATGCGGTTATCTATAGCCCTGCATATAAATTTATCAGAATTGAGGGTATAAAATTTGTCTGGGTAGGTGATAACGCAACCTACATGAACGCCCATTTTTTCTACTTCGGCTTTGTCTTTGGCGCCAATATCTATGAAAATATTTTCGAGTGTAGGGGGTTCTTCTTTCGCTTTGTCGCGTACATGTATGGCAGGCCAGCCAAAAACCCCTTGCACTATGCCTTTTTTGGTATGAATGTTCACCCATTTAGAAGGAGCAATCTGGTGGTCGCTGCCACCGTTGCGTATAACATATATCAACCCATTATCGGTAATATAATTCACATACCACGAAATTTCATCAGAATGAGCCTCTATGACCACCTTGTAAGTTGCTTTTGGGTTTATTACCGCCACAGCCGTGCCATAGGTATCTGTTATAAAAGTATCGGCATAGGGTTTCAGGTAGTGCATCCATAATTTCTGCCCTTCCCATTCATAACCGGTAGGAGAGGGGTTGTTAAGGTAATTTTCCAGGAAATCGATGGATTTTTTGGTAAGAAGCGAAGTACTCATAGTAAGTATGATTTTTAGAGTGCGAAAATAACACTATTCTATCATCTTCCCAAAGAAAGGTAAGCTATATCTGCCTGAAAATTTACTTTGAAAAATACTATGAACGGTTTATGAGGCGCGCTATATACTTCCCAATGATGTCAAACTCCAGGTTTACCACTGTTCCCGTGCGGTAGTATTTAAAACACGTATGTTCGTAAGTATAAGGAATGATGGCTACGCTAAACACCCCTTTACCCGAATCTACCACCGTGAGACTCACCCCATCTACTGTAATGGAACCCTTCGGAACACTAATGTTTCCTGATGAAACTTCGTATTGAAAACTAAATAGCCGGTTTCCTTTTTCATCTTCTATATTACTACATATCCCTGTTTGGTCTATATGCCCCTGCACGAGGTGCCCATCCACCCGGTCGCCCAATCGCATAGACCGCTCTAAGTTCACGGGACTTCCTTCGGCAAGCAGCCCCAGGTTCGTGCAACGGAGGGTTTCCCCGATAGCGGTTACCGTATATGCCCTTTCTCGTACCTCTGTTACCGTTAGGCAAGTCCCGTTGTGCATCACACTCTGGTCAGGTTTCAGCTCGTTCGCCCAGGGCGCTTCTATGGTGAAATGAACCAAATCGGTTTCCCGCGCTACCCGCAAAACCTTTCCTACCGTTTCTACAATTCCCGTAAACATATTCTTCGGCAATTCGTTATTTTTGTTCCCCGTGCAAGATAAGCCGAAGATTGCAAGTGAAAAAACATGGAAATAATTTTTTATAAACCTGTTACTAAAATATGAGCCAGCCAGATAAGAAAATACGGGTAGGCATCTCCGTAGGAGATATTACCGGGATAGGGATAGAAGTGATTCTGAAGACGTTTGAAGACCCGCGCATGTTAGAGTTTTGCACTCCCATTGTGTTTGGGTCTGTAAAAACGCTTTCCTTTCAACGAAAGCATCTCGGGTTAACTACTGATTTCAGAGGTATTGATGCTATTTCTCATGCGATTGATGGAAAAATGAATGTGTTGAGTATATGGAAAGAGCACCCGGATATGGAGTTTGGAAAACCCACCCAAACCAGCGGAACACTTGCAATACAATCGCTCAAAGCAGCTACAGAGGCTCTGAAAAACGATGTTGTAGATGTATTGGTAACAGCCCCTATTAGCAAACATAATATTCAATCGGAAGATTTTTCCTTCCCCGGGCATACGGGTTACTTAGCGAGTGTTTTTAAAGGAGAAAGCGTTATGTTTATGATAGCTGATTCGCTGAGAATAGCCCTCCTCACAGATCATATAGCCATAAAAGAAGTGGCAGATGCCATTACTCCCGAACTCATTGAAAGAAAACTACAATATGTTCACCACTCGCTGATACAAGATTTTCAGGTGATACGCCCTAAAATAGCTTTTTTGGGAATTAACCCCCATAGTGGCGACGAAGGTGTTATTGGGCAGGAAGATGAAAAGGTTATGAAACCAGCTATTAAGAAAATGTTCGATAGTGGTAAGCTGGTTTTTGGCCCATATCCGGCCGATAGCTTCTTTGGTTCCGAAAATTATAAAAAGTTCGATGCAGTAGTCGCCGCTTACCATGACCAGGGCTTGATTCCTTTTAAAACACTGGCTTTTGGAAGAGGCGTTAACTATACTGCCGGGCTGCGAAAAATACGAACTTCACCCGACCATGGAACAGCTTATGAAATAGCTGGCAAAGGAGAGGCAAATGTAGCTTCGTTCCAGGAAGCTGTTTTTTTAGCGCTGGAAATTTTCAAAAACAGGGAGCGCTACAAGGCAAACAAAGCTAACCCCCTGTCATTTTCACGGGAGCGGGAGAGTGATAAAAAATCTGATTAGCAATAAGGCATAATGTAAAAGTTTGTATCTTTACGCCCTCAAAATGAATTTTTACTATGAAAGAGATAGAAGAATTCCGCATTTCCTTCGGTGGACTAAAGGATGGACGGCATTCATTCCATTATTTTATTGACCAGAAATTTTTTGAAACCTTTCAATATAACGAGTTTAATGGGGCAGCTATAGAAGTTACCGTATTTTTACAGAAAAATGCAACTTCCCTATCTCTTCGTTTTGAAGCTCAAGGAACGGTAAATGTATATTGTGATATATCTAACGAGCCTTATAATCAACCCATTAAAACCACTCTTAACCTTTTGGTTAAGTTTGGACAAATTTATAATGATGAAGACGATGCCGTTCTCATTATTCCCCATGGAACGCATCATATAGATATTGCTCAATATATTTATGAAATGATTGTACTGGCAGTTCCTGCCAAGAAAATACATCCTGGAATTAAAGACGGCAGCCTCTCTTCTGATGTAGTTAAACTTCTCAAAAAACTACACCCTTCGAAAAATAAAACTGCCTTGCCAAAAACCGATCCCCGTTGGGATAGTTTAAAAAAATTAGTAACTGATAAATAATCACAATATGCCACATCCTAAAAGAAGACACTCCAGCACCCGGAGAGATAAAAGAAGAACTCACCAGAAAGCCGCTGTTCCCCAGATAGCCACCGACCCTGTAACCGGTGAATCACATGTATATCACCGCGCTCATTGGCACGAAGGTAAATTATATTATCGCGGGCAAGTCCTTATAGACGATACAGAATCTAACGCATAACTTTTTTTCATGGCGATTAAAGAATATACATCTTCCAGAGATTTTAAAATAAAATCTGACGGAATTTTTATGTGTCTATTTTTTTTAGCTCATCCTGGTAAAAAAACCCGCTAATTATTTATGAATAAAATAACAGCAGCCATTACCGCTGTAGGTGCGTATGTACCAGATTATATACTCACCAACCATATTCTGGAGACAATGGTAGATACTAACGATGAGTGGATTACCTCCCGAACTGGTATTAAAGAACGGCGTATTCTTAAAGAAGAAGGAGCAGGAACCTCTTATATGGCCATTCGGGCTGCCAATAATCTTATACAAAAAAAAGGCATAGACCCTGCTGAAATAGATTTAGTAATTGTAGCCACCACTACGCCCGATATGCCCGTAGCGGCTACCGCCGTTTACACAGCTACTCAAATAGGTGCTACAAATGCTTTTGGGTATGATTTGCAGGCAGCCTGCTCCGGGTTTTTATTTGGCATGTCTGCTGCTGCCAGTTATGTAGCATCCGGAAAATACAAAAAAGTGCTACTCATAGGCGCCGATAAAATGTCTTCTATCATTGATTATACCGACCGGGCTACCTGTATTATTTTTGGCGATGGCGCTGGCGCTGTCTTGTTTGAACCCAACTATGAAAATATGGGACTCCGGGATGAGTGCCTTCGCAGCGATGGAATAGGCAGGAATTTCCTGAAAATAGATGCTGGCGGTTCTATATTGCCTGCCTCGGAAGAAACCGTGAAAAACAAACAACATTACGTTTTCCAGGATGGAAAAACCGTATTTAAGTTTGCCGTTTCCAATATGGCAGATGTATCTGAGTTAATTATGAAACGCAATGGACTTACCCATGACGAGGTGAACTGGTTAGTTCCCCACCAAGCCAATAAGCGAATTATAGATGCAACAGCCCAACGTATGGGATTAAGCGATGAAAAGGTGATGATGAACATAGAAAAGTATGGAAATACCACCTCTGCAACCCTTCCTCTTTTATTGGCAGACTATGAACAGCGCCTTAAAAAAGGAGATAATTTAATCTTTGCCGCCTTTGGCGGAGGGTTTACCTGGGGCGCTATTTACCTGAAATGGGCGTATAATTTGAAAAACTAACATCAACCAAAATAGCATAGCATGAACTTAAAAGATATTCAAAACCTGATTAAATTTGTGGCGAAAGCCGAGGTGAGCGAAGTGAGCCTTGAAATGGATAACGTAAAGGTTACCATTAAAACCAATACGCCTTCTCCTAAAGGAGAAGTAACCTATATTCAACAAGCCCCCGTGAACATGGCGCCCCCTGCTATGGCAGCCCCGGCAGCTACAGCCCCTGTTAGCCCGGCGCCGGCCGCTGCTCAGGATACATCTAAGTACATTACCATAAAATCTCCTATGATTGGCACATTTTATAGGAAATCTGCTCCCGAAAAACCGGCTTTTGTAGAACCCGGCAGCGTTATCGCTAAGGGACAAGTACTTTGCGTTATTGAAGCCATGAAACTCTTTAATGAAATTGAGTCAGACCTTTCCGGCAAAATTGTAAAAATACTGGTGGAAGACGCTTCTCCTGTAGAGTTCGACCAGCCGCTATTCCTGGTAGAACCTTCCTAAAACCCCAGGTAACTTTTGTGAAATTGTTCTGTAGCCTGAAACAGGTAACGCTAATTTAAAAGACCATGTTTAAAAAAATACTCATAGCCAACCGGGGAGAAATTGCCCTTCGCATCATTAGAACCTGCCGCGAAATGGGCATTAAAACCGTTGCCGTCTATTCTACCGCCGATGCCGAAAGTTTGCACGTGCGGTTTGCAGACGAAGCGGTTTGTATTGGACCACCTCCCAGCAAAGACTCCTACTTGAAAATTCCCAATATCATTTCGGCAGCCGAGATTACCAATGCCGATGCCATTCATCCCGGGTATGGTTTTTTGTCTGAAAATGCCAAATTTTCCCGTATATGTGCCGAACACGGCATCAAATTCATAGGCGCCTCTGCCGAGCAAATTGACAAGATGGGCGATAAAGCTACCGCCAAAGCTACTATGAAGGAAGCAGGCGTACCGACCGTTCCTGGCTCAGATGGGTTATTAACCTCTCTACAACATGCCAGGAAATTAGCCAAAGAGGTAGGCTACCCGGTCATGCTCAAAGCAACCGCCGGAGGTGGCGGCAAGGGCATGCGCGCTGTTTGGAAAGAAGAAGATTTGGAAAAAGCCCTCGAAAGCGCCCAGCGCGAAGCCGGTGCCGCTTTTGGAAACGATGGGATGTACATGGAAAAACTCATTGAAGAACCCCGCCACATAGAAATCCAGGTAGTGGGCGACCAATATGGTAAGGCCTGTCATCTCTCGGAACGGGATTGCTCGGTACAACGACGGCACCAGAAACTGACGGAGGAAACGCCTTCGCCTTTTATGACAGATGAACTCCGCGAAGCGATGGGAAAAGCTGCTGTAAAAGCCGCCGAGTACATTCAATACGAGGGCGCCGGCACGGTGGAGTTTTTGGTGGACAAGCACCGCAATTTCTATTTTATGGAGATGAACACCCGTATCCAGGTAGAGCATCCCATCACAGAGCAGGTAATTGACTACGATTTAATCCGCGAGCAGATTTTAGTAGCCGCAGGCGTACCGATTTCAGGCAGGAATTACTTCCCGAAACTACATTCCATAGAGTGCCGTATCAATGCCGAAGACCCGTACAACGATTTTCGCCCTTCGCCGGGAAAAATCACTACGCTGCACGCTCCGGGCGGACACGGTGTTCGCTTGGATACCCACGTGTACAGCGGCTACGTGATACCGCCCTATTACGATTCTATGATTGCCAAATTGATTACCACCGCTCAAACCCGCGAAGAAGCCATCAACAAAATGAAACGCGCCTTAGAAGAGTTTGTTATTGAAGGAATAAAAACCACCATCCCGTTTCACCGGCAACTTATGGAACACCCCGATTATGTGGCGGGCAATTATACCACCAAGTTTATGGAAACCTTTAAACTGGCGCCCCCGAAAGAAGAATAGCGGGGAGGCCGCTTGTGCACACGCAGATGTGTAGGTGTATGTGCGGGCGTGAGGGCTAGTATCATCGGGATGTAGCGCAGGCCGGTTAGCGCGCGTCGTTCGGGACGACGAGGCCGCTGGTTCGAATCCAGTCATCCCGACTGGTTTTTCTTGTGAAAGTGGGGTCTCAGAGGGTAAATGGTAATTTTCGCTCTTTTTGACTTTTTTAACAGTACCTTTGTACCGTATCATACCGCAACATGATCAATAAAATTCGCATTGTCAATTTCAAACGCTTTGAACAACAGGAATTTGAATTTGAGGGTAATGTCGTCTTGGCCGGACCCAACAATTCCGGTAAGTCAACTCTTCTTCAAGCTATTGCAGTATGGCATTTGGCATTAAGAGAGTGGCATCAGGAGCGAAGCGGTTCTAAAGCTACCGTCCGCACCGGAGTACAGTTACCGCGTAGTAAGCTTACAGCTATTCCACTACGGGAAATGAAATTACTTTGGAATGATACGGCAACCGGGAAACGCAAACATGAGCTCCGCGGAAAAGAAAAATTAGGTACTCCTCGTCCATTGGAAATATGGGTGGAGGGGACACTTAACGAAAAAGAATTTAGTATAGGTATCAGCTTTACCTATCGTTTTCCCGACCTCGTTTTGATTAAACCTGCAGATGACACAAATACGGATGATATTGAATCGTTCATAGAAAAATTTTCCCTGCTTCATGTGCCTTCATTTTCCGGGATTGGTATTAATGAGACTCGTCATGATCAGCCGTACCAGGAAATGCTTATCGGTTCAGGAAAACCAGGCGATATTATCAGAAACAAAATGTTGGATGTTTACACCAATCATCGAATACATTGGGATCAACTTGTAAAAGACATTCAAGACGTTTTTGGTTACACATTACTGCCTCCCCAATATGAAGGGCGGCCCTTCATCATTTGCGATTATGTCCCTTATGTGATTAAAGGTCGCCCTAAATCTAGCCAACCTACATTAGATATTGCATCAGCGGGTAGCGGGTTTCTTCAAACCGTGCTTTTGCTCAGTTTTTTTTATTCTAAGGATTCCGGGCTCGTTCTTTTTGATGAACCGGATGCGCATTTGCATATTGTCCTGCAAAAACAAGTTTATGACAAGATACGTGCAGTTGCCCAACAAACCCAATCTCAGTTGATAATTGCCACTCATTCAGAGGTCGTTATTGACAGTACTGACCCAAACCATGTAGTGTCTTTTTATAGAGAACCTCATAGACTTGGAAAAGAGTATGAAGTTGAACAGGTTCGGGCAGCTCTACGTCATCTCAGCAGTATGGATATATTAGAAACAGATCGTTGGCCTGCTATCTTATATCTGGAAGGGAATAGTGACTTTAACTTGTTAAGGGAATGGGCAAGAGTTCTTAACCACCCCCTTCGAGAATACTTCCATAACCCTGATAAAAACCTGTTTTGGCACAACAATATAGGGAGAAATCCAAGACTGGCAAAGGAGCATTTATTTGCATTAAAAGCGATTAAGCCGGAAATGAAGGGAGTCTTGCTTTTAGATGGAGATGGTAGAAATCTTCCTGATCATGAATTGCGGGCTGATGGATTGGGAATTATCCGATGGAATCGCTATGAAGCTGAGAACTATCTTTTAGTTCCATCAGCTTTGGAGCGATTTATAAGCGGCGGAAGAGGGGGAGATTTATTTACTCCACATAAAATAAACCTCATGAATGATTACATTGCCGAAACCCCTTTTTTATCGATACTGAAAAAACCTTTTGAAGACGATGAGGCGACCGTAAATATTGGAGCAAGCAAGAAATTCTTACCAGGGCTTTTCAAGAGATTAGATATTCCTTTGAGTAAAAATGAATATTACTCTATTGCCCGTGTAATGCAGCCTGGTGAGATTCATCAGGAAGTTACGGAAAAGTTGAATTTTATTTATGATACTTTGAGTAGATGATATTGGCGCGTGCGTCTTTGGGGACGACGAGGCCGCTGGTTAGAATCCAGTCATCCCGACTGGGGTTTCGTGATGGTTCTTGCTTAGAATTGTCGGGCGCTTGCAAATAAGCAGCTCTTTACCATACAACTTATGCCTCTACTGTGGACGTAACCCGGTACAGCACACCTCTTTCTTTTAAGTAATTCAAAATATAGCGAAAGCAGGCTTCGTGGCGCCCCACCTGTTCCGGCGGAAAAACGCCTTTTTCCTTAAACAACCCTTCGAGAAACATATTGGCGGCAGCGGTGGCAGTGTAGCCCGTGGTTCTGGCCATAGAACCGGTTTCTGTTTCGGCGCAATAGGCATCGTATAAATGATACGCCACTTTTTCAACCGCTCCATTTTTATTTTTGCCGCGTATCGTTACCCGCATCACCGTAAATTCTTCTTCCGTTTCGCCTAATTTCCACTCGTGGAATAAAAGAGCGCTGGTGAACTGTAAAGGAGTTACAGGCTGCCCGCCAACCTGTAGTTGCTCTTCGCTGAAAAAACCGCTGGCTTTCAATACATTTATATATTCTACGTGCCCGGGGTAGCGCAAGGTTTTTTCTTTCAGGTTGGGAATATGGGGCATGGTGTGCAAAATGGAGCGCAGCCCATCGGTATTGAAGGCTTCCAGTGTTCCTACGTGTTCAAACTCTACCAATTCGCAATCGCTGAGCGCTTCCCGCACTACCAGCGCCCCGTTTTCTATATAGCGCGCCGGGCGGGTATATTCTTCAATAACATCTATGGGAGAGAAGGGGGCTTTGTAGCAAAAAGGCCATTTTTTCACCTTGGGCAACCCGCCCACCAGGCATTCAAAATGGCTTATCTCTAACAGCCCATCATAATAACCCAGTATAAGATTATCCATTCCCGGCGCCACCCCGCAGTCCACTATAGCGGTTACACCTTTTTCGGCGGCCAGTTTGTTCAACTCCAGTGCATTTTCGGGGAAAAAAGAAATGTCTATCACATTCTTCCCTGCGTTTATAATGGTTTGTAAGGTTCGGAAACCGAGAAAGCCGGGTACAGCGCAAATAACCAGGTCAAAGGGCGCCAGCGCGCGTTGCAAGGCATTGTTATCGGTAACATCTATTACCCCTGTGCGGATGTGGTTGTTGCGGGCTGTTAGCTTTTGCAGCGCCTCGCGACTGCGGTCTAATACGGTAACTGCATGATTTTTAGCCAGGTCTATCGCCATGGCGCTGCCTACCATTCCTCCGCCTAATACGGCTACGTTGCTCATAAATACTGTTTTTTAAGGGGCTAAAGATACAATTTTGAAGCGAATGAGTTTGTTTTTATGAGCTATTTATAAAATACAATGCCCTCCTTTTGGAAGGAGGGCAGTAGTATGTGAAGTTCTTGTGGCGCACAACGCTCGGCTGAAAAGCTAACTGATACAGCCAGCGCAACAAAGATGGACGCTATCCCCCAATATCATCGCTTTAAAATGAGCTTGCCTGTTTGTACGGTAGCGCCTGTTTCCAAACGGTAGAGGTACACCCCATCGGGAAGCCCTTCCCCATTTAGCACAGCCGTATAGCGCCCCGGGCTCACTTTCGCCTCCTGCACCAGCGTAGCCACGCGCCCGCCCGTTACGCTATACACACGCAGCGATACCGGGCTGTTTTCCTCCGTTACCGTGTAGGTAAAGGTGGTGGTATGGGTAAAGGGGTTGGGGGAGACGGTAAATGCCAGTTCATTATTTTCTGAACTTTCCAAAACGGGTGTACCAACTTCTTCTTGATTGCTAAAGATTGGTGGCGCTATTATTTTATTAGCGCTATTGGTTACACAGTTATCACAATTATCAATAAAAGCATATAGTGTTGAGCCTTGCACGGCATGAAAACCTGGTTGGAATACTATTGAATTATTTGCTTTTATCTCGCTGGTACTATTGGCTTGAACTTGTTAATTTGCATTAATAAAATCGGAAGCTTGGTAGGCGATTACCTGGACATTTAATATCGTTTAATCAATAGTATAATTAGGAATACAGGATGCCATAAGTGCATCAAAAGCATTTACTCTACCGTTGCCCATCTCATTTGAAAAACCTCCAGTGTATACATATCCCCCTACATCACTGGCAGAACAGGTAATAATATCAAAAACTGCTGATGCACTCAAATTAGGAGAAACAGACAATACTAAGGCTGCTATACCTGCCACTAAAGGTGTGGCGTCGGAAGTTCCTCCCATTCGTCCCGTATAATTCAAAAAATTTGCCCCGTTATTGGATAATTGACTTCCCGGTGAACACGAACCAGCCGGTTGGGGATTGTAACCGGTATTACCCGGAATGTCTATTGACCATATTTCAAAGTCTTCGCCTGCTATTTGGCTGCAGCACGCACGATGTGAGGGCGCTACTACATCAATAATTTGATTGTTTGGAGAGGCTGGATTACTCGTACCACTATAGTTGGCTTGTTGATCAAATCTGTCCGAAGCACCTACTGTAATTACGTTGGCTACTATAACATTTCCCGGAAACGTTACATTTCCATTATTACCTGCAACATGATTGGCAGTATTACCGGATGCAAATACAACCACTGAGCCTAACCCACCACGGCCATTGTTAACCGCATTTTGAATAGCCGTAACAATTACCGGAAAAAAATTAGGATTAGTAGAATTATAACCCCAGCTATTAGATAAGATAGCTGCTCCATTTTGCCAGGCAAAGTCAATAGCATTAGCATATACACTTGCAGGAACAGATCCAAAAGGAATACGAACGGGCATGATACGGCAATTAGGCGCTATGCCTGCAATACCTTCATTATTATCCATCGTAGCAGCGATGATACCAGCGCATGCATTTCCGTGATTTCCATTTCCTGTTGGGGAAGGATCATTTACACCAGTGCCCACATACGGCAACTCAAAGATCGCTGGACGGTTCTCACGGCAGACGGCAACCCTTCGGCGCATTTTGAGCACGATGTAGCGCTGGTAAACGGGAAACCGGAACTGCTCTCTACTTTCCGCTATATTTACGAAGCCTTAGGTATACAGAGCTCCGAAGAAGAAGCCTTTCGCGCCCAGGCGTATGCGGGCGTGTAGCCCTGCGCCCGCGAAGGCGCCGGTTGCCTAACGAACGCTACAATCAGAACATAGCCTGCCAACCCTGTAAATACAAGAATAAAAAGGGGTAGTGGGATATTTTTCCAATAGCACATGCCTGCAACAAGTGGGAATCCGGAAGAACGGATAGGATTAGGGAATCTTAGCGAACGTATTTTTTTACCTAAGAATTGTAATAGGAAACGCATAATCTTTCTTTTCTTCAATACAATAGGCACCACTATACCAAACACATTGCTTTTTAGTCCACTTACTACAGCTCTCTCCAAATATATGATACCATTTGCAATCATTGTATTCCAGACAATCCCGTTTCCATTTATCGCACCAAGTAACTTTAACAGGCATCCAATTTTCTCCATAACGACAATTTTTGAGAAATAGCTTTCCAGTATACACGTCCTCTTGTACATTTTGACCTTTAGCATTTTTTCCATCCCAAAAAATTGCCGGATTACTAAACCCCTGACAGTTGGTTATTTTCCCTGTTATTTCTCTGACTATTTTACCCATTTGACCCCACTTATAATAAATTTCTAATTTATACTCCGTAGCATAGTACTCGCCATAAGGAGGTTTGGGGTCCTCAACGTGCATGATATAGAAAGCATTGTATGAATTTTGATTCGTTCCACTGCTATAAAATGAATGATGATTTTCATCGCTCAAATTAATCCAATATCGCGGATATTTGTCTTTATTGGTCGTTACATTTGTTGGGATAGAAGTATAGCTCCCACATTCATTGGATACTGTAACGGAATATGTTCCGGATTCAGTAACATCAATATAATCAACATTTTTGGCGCCATTCGACCATGTAATGGAATTATAATTCCCTGCTGTTGCTGTCGTTGTTAGCTCTAATCTCGTTGTACCGCAACAATCACCGGAAGGGGTTTGTGAAAAACGAACGGCTTTGGGGGGACAATTGATTTTAACTTTTTTGGAAACTGAGCAACCTAAATTGTCCGTAGCCGTTACGGTATATTCGAATGGATAGGATACCGAACCGATCGTATGGATGGGATTGGGAACATTATTAGCTGACAAGCCTGTGGATGGCGACCAGGTGTACGTATAATTTTTGGGATTTTTAGGGCCAATACGCAATTCATTGAGATTACTAATTGGGTTAATAGGGAAACCGGGACTCGATATAACTTCTACGCTCCCTCTTTGAATCCCCTGGCAATTTTCTCCCAAACAATACAATTCTTTCGTTTCAAAATCAGGGCATTGGATATAGATTAATTTTACATCCTCTTTCCAGTCAACACAGCCATTAGAAACTGCCAATTTAATGCGATAATAGGTATTACATTTAAACGAAAAATTTGGTGGCGAGGGCGAATTTGCCAATTGAGTCAGGTTTAATTTACCCGGTGATTGGTTTTTAAAATACCATATTCTTTCGGATGACGCATTAGGCCTGCCCCAATTTGCATCTGATTCTTCCATGGTTATGACAAAGCTGGTTGCCCCTATCGTATTGCTACCATCCAAAATAATATCTTCCTCGGGACAGTAAATATTTTTATTGATTGTAAAATTTAGATTAATTGGATCTTCATCACACAAGCCATCAATATAGGCATATCCTGGATGCTCGGATTGATCGCATGAAGTAACTGTGAATTCCACCTGTACAACTTTGCCCTCATAACTGCTTAAATCACACGAAGCGCAATCCCAATTTCTATATTCCCAACCATTAATATGTTTCTTAAAAAAATTATCTCCTTCACCAGATGTTTTACGTCCTGTTTCGCAAATAACAACCAACGCATCTGTTTGTTCATCCTTATATATTATTCTTCCCGAAAAGAATGGATTTTGGTTCATCTCCCCATGGCCTGCTACTAAAACAACAGCATAATTGTATTTGAAAAGCATATTATCATTATCAACTTGAAGATTATACACTACGCGCGTTGCCTGATTTCCTTTCTTGCTGTTACCTATACGAATAGCATACTTACCCTGATAAACTTTTTGAATAGGCACATTATCGTCTTGACCTTTTTGAACAATAACTATTTTATCAGTCGTACTTGTTCCAAGAGTAACAGGGTTTAAAGTTAAACCGGAATTAATATCACTGACATCTGTAAAACCCTTATAACCACCCTCCAATCCAGTCCAATTTGTAAAATTATTTTCCTCTACCCCTGCATTAGGGCACCCTAGCGTTTTTTCTATTATATCAGGTTCATCTCCTTTTTTAGAATTTTTTACAATGGTTTTTTCGTATCGAGAAAAACCCATGAAAGAGCCTATTGCACTTTTGGCAATTTCCCTGTTGTTCGCATAAGCCCTTACACGCCAGGCACAGTCCATGCTATCCGGAATATCAAAATGATATATCCATTCGGATTGGTCTTCAGATGATATAGTCGGCAGCATTTTTTTCGTAATTATCATATCATTTTGCCTAAAAGCCTCTTCACCGGTTTGATCTTTCCTCTTTTTTACAATTTCCAACAGATATTCCACCGCTTGTCCTTTCTGTTTGTTGTTCGGGGCCTCCCACTGAAATTTGATGGGACTGACAGCGCTCTCAAAAACTTTACCCTCGGCAGGCTCTACTAATTTAATTGTGCCATTTTCCGGATACCCGTAGTAAAAGGAACACACCTCGCTAAACCCGTGATTTTTAAAAGTCGTTTTCCCTTCCGGGTCTATGGCCTGTACGCGGTAAAAATAGCGCTTACCCGGTTCCAGGAGCGGTGCAGCCAGGTCATATAAAAAGTAAGGGGTTTGCAGGTAATCTGATTCAAATACTTGTAAAAAATTGCCGTTGGTCAATGCCGTAAGCGGGTTGCCATTGGGGTCGGGCATTTCGTACACAAACAATTTATATTCCATGCCCGCTGCATTGGGAACCGGGGTATTAAAAAGCTGCCACTGGAAATTGTGCTGTGTAACCTGGGGGCTTAGCGTAGCGCCACAGGCCGGGGATATAATCCGGGGAGGGTCGCTGAGTGTAAGCCAGACGTTGGCGCAGGATTTCCTGGACAATACTTTGCCCGTGTTGTAATCAAGCACTTCAAAACAAAAGGTATAGAGTCCTTCGGGCAACCGGCCGTTTTGTTGCAACGATTGCACCGATATACCCTGCAGGTTGATGTTCCGGTAGTCAAAATAATTTTCCAGTTCCGGCCCGGAAAGCGCCAGGGGTACGCCCGGGATCATGGTAATGGGTTGCTGGGGGGTGTAGCCTTGCACCGTTTGGATGTGTACGCTGCTGCTTTCGATGCGCATGCGCAGCTTTATCTCCCAAAAAGGTTCGGTATAATCATTGAATACGAGCGTAACTTTCAGGTTGTCTGCAGTGGGAGCGTAGTAGTCGCTCAGGTAGCGTGAATGAGGCGGTTTAAGTTGTACATGGACCGTGGACGGGTAAACCTGCCCCAGGGCGCTGTAGCCTGTGCTGAGCCATGCCAGGAATAAAATGCCGTATAGTAGAAGGGGTTTTTTCATGGTGATGTTAAAAATGGTATTGATAGGTGATGGACGATCGCAGTTCCTGCATGCTGCCCCGGGTTTCCTGCCCGGGCAAACCGCTTCGCCGGGTGAAAAACAAGTTCCAGCCGAACTGGTGTTTCTTTTTGAGCCGGTAAGCGGCATTACTCTGTACAGACCATATATCGTAACCCGCTCCTTCCTGCCGGTTCCACAGGTAGGTGCCTCCCAGTGTACATTGCATGGCCTTATCAAACAGTCCCTTGCTTAGCGTAATGCCCGGGCCTGCCGAGTAACTGTTCGTGCCGTCAATTTGGTTCAGGTTATAGTTTACCGACCCATGGACACCCATGGCTATATGGGTCGCATTTATTCCATACATCCCGCTCACATTGTAAAAAGCAGAGGTATTGTTGTCGCTGTCATCGGCCCCCTGGTAGTTGATGTACAGGGAACCGGTATGGGAAACCGCTTCTTTTTGACGGGTATGGGAAATACCCAGGGTGGCATTGTTGGTTACCTGGTAATAGCGCAGGGAATCCAACGCATCTAACTGCACCATTTGGGTACTGGTGGTGAAATTGTTGTAACTGGCATTGACAACTAGTTTTTCGGTAATATTGCCGGACAGGTTGAGCCCATACAATCCTCTTTTTAATTCGGAGAGTTGCCGGTTATCCAGGTTATTGCGCTGAAGCCCCACATTGCCGGCTACGTTTAGCTTGCCCTGGAAAAAAGTTTTCGATATGCCCAGGGCAATATCTTCAAAATCGTTGGTAACAAATGTAGCGCCGAGGGTCCGGTATTCCGGGTCCACCCGCCTGTAGCTAATATCTGCCTGGTAGGTTTCGCCCGTATAGGCAAGCGTACTTTTTATGGATTGGTTAAACTGCGAGGAAGCATTGGCGGCAAACACACCCAGCCTTGCAGGAAATGCCCTGTTTTTTATTCCGGGGGTTTTTTCAAGACGCGTGTCGCGCGTAAGCATACTATACGCGTACTCCAGGGTAACGTTTATCCGTTGTTCAATTTTTTGGGAGATGTTTATGCCCAGCACCAGGTTTTCTTCGGGAGCGATGGCCAGTGAATCGGCATGGGGGATAGAATGGGGTTTGTCATGGGCGTAAAAGTAAATCAGGTCTGCTTTGGTTTTTTCTTTTCCCAGCGTTATTTTGGCGCCATGCCCCCAACGCTCATAAGCGGGAATGGCACGCACCAGCCCATCCGTTATACTATCGGTTACTGCTTTTTGCAAACGGCCGTACAGGGCGCTTAGCTGTATGGGTATCTGTTTCGGTTTTACCTCGATTCCACCTCCCAGGAAAACCTGGCCTGCCAGGGTGTAATCCGAGAAATTCATACTCCTGTACCCGCCGTGTATCGTTACCCCTTTGTAGGAGGGGCTCAACCCGAATTGGTTAAAAGGCTGGGGTTGTGCAAAGGTTCTCTGTTGCTGGCTCAGGGTAACGGAAAAGGGTATATTAAATTCAAGGAACTGCAGGTTTAAGGTGCCGGATAACAGCCAGTAGAAGGGGTCTCTTCGGTTGGCTATGCCATCGGCCGTATAGCCGGTGGCCGTGGCCCTGAGCGATCCGCTGATTTTCAACGGGTTTTTAAGGTCCAGTTTTTCCAAATCCTGGGACAGGGCAGGCCCACAAGCGGTTATGCCTGCAAAAAGTACTATTTTTTTTAATGCCATCATGTACTCTTTAAAATAAGAACTCTCCCGGCATAACTATTCCGTGCGGTCCATACCTTACCTTTTCAAAAAGCGAAGCACCTTCGACCTGTTTCCGGCAGTGATATGCAGGATGTACATCCCTGTGGGCAGAAAGCTGAAATCGAATTTTTCATGTATTTCAATTCCCGTTAGCTTTTTTTGTGCAAAAACCCGCCCGGACAGGCTAAGGAACCGCAGGGTTATTTCTTCTTCCATACTCAGCAGCACATGCACGTCGTAACGCCCGTTGGAAGGGTTGGGGGATATGGATGCTTCGCGGATGGAAAAGAATGCGCTTTCGTCTTCATCGTTTTCCGTAACGTCGGTTTGTGAAGGCAATACGCTGATTGTTTTTGTTATTTGACCGTAACAATTTTTAATCGCGGTCGTCAACGATACATCGTAGCTTCCCGGAACCAGGTAGGTATGGACAGGATCGGCCAGGCTACTGGTGGTCCCGTCGCCAAAATTCCATAAGAAATCTTCCGGATCGGGATTGGAGACTTGTATAAACTGAACCGTGTCCCCGACGCCGACTTCGGTGTCTACCAGGAAATTAACGGCTGGGAGAGCGCCCATACAGTTTCCCACCGGATCCAAGTATGCCACTAAGGTATCGTTACCCACACGGGTATATTCGTACCCTTTCAGAAATTCTATTTTATTTTTGGCGATGTAGGTCTTGCTTCCTGTATCGGGGAAATCCAGCTCAAGGGTTATCTGTCCTTTTGCGGACATCCCCGTTATAACAGCCGCCAGTAGTATGTAATATGTTTTCATGACCGTGAACTTTGAGATGGGCGGGTTTTATTTAGGGGCTTTCTCCAGCGCGTTGATTCTCTTTTCCTGTGCAATAATGTATAAGGTCAGTTCTTCAATTTTTTGTAATAATATAGCATTCATTTCGGCGACATCTATCCCGTTTCTTTCCACCTCCTTTGCGGAAGGCACTTCCGGCAGGTGTTTGTTTTCCCGGATAAATTTTTCTACTTCAGCCAACGGTCTTAGCGTGTAGTTTTCTTCAAATACAAAGTCAGACCAATCCGCCCCGTTAATCCCGGCTATTTTAACTTTCCCATCCGAAAGAACGCCTCCTTTCAAATAGAGGCTGTAGGAACCCGGGGTAGTCATGGCAGGGTCGCCGATTACTACTTTACCATCGGTTTTGACGGTAAACCTATCGTTATTGGCGGTATTCGCCACCACAAATCGCTCTTGCGGATTCGATATCCCTATGCCCACGTGTGTGCCATCGTCAAAAATAATCGAATTCCCCAGTGTGCTTCCGCCAGGGGTCCATCTGGCGACATAGTTCAACGTACCTGACCCGCCGGCACCGCCGGCGCCGGCGCTTAGTTCGTCAATGGCAGCCTGCAAATCGGTAGCCGCCAAGCCGGAGCTTGCATTATTATAGGGTACCTGGGAGGCGTTTTGGATTTCATTGGTGGGGTCGGCGTCCGCATCGTTGATGTTGAGTGCAGCCAGTTCGGCATCGGTAGCAAAGGTAGCGTCCAAATCAACAGACACATCGCCGCTCCCGTCCGTGATGCTGAGGGTAGTACCCGCCAAACCGGCGCCGGTGTTGAACCCGTCGTCGCCGGCGCTTAGTTCGTCAATGGCAGCCTGCAAATCGGTAGCCGCCAAGCCGGAGCCTGCATTATTATAGGGTACCTGGGAAGCGTTTTGGATTTCGTTGGCGGGGTCGGCATCCGCATCGTTAATATTGAGCGCAGCCAGTTCGGCATCGGTAGCAAACGCAGCGCCCAGGTCAACGGACACATCGCCGTCCCCGTCCGTGATGCTGAGGGTAGTACCCGCCAAACCGGCGCCGGTATTGAACCCGCCACCTCCTGCTGCTGCCGGCTGCCAGGTAGCGTTCCCTACACCATCGGAGGTGAGTACCTGCCCGGCGGCAGCGCCGCCGGTAACCTGCAAGGCACCGGTTACCAGTTTGGCATTGTTGCCGGTTCCTACAAACACCTGGGTTACCTGGTTATCCCCCAACTGAATAGCATGGCTGGCAGTAACCACGGCATTGTAGCCAATCGCTGTGGCATTGATTAGGTCGGGCTGAGATACATTAGCGCCATCACCTATCCCGGTATTATAGCTTCCTGTAACATTATTAAGGAGCGCCTGGTAACCAATACCTATATTGTTGTTTCCCGTAGCATTGTTAAACAACGCTCCGTAACCATAGGCGGAATTTAAATTTCCTGTGGAGTTGGAAATCAGTGCATTCATGCCCGTTGCAGTATTATAGTTTCCGGTGCTGTTGCCATAGAGTGCCGAGTCGCCGGTAGCCGTATTACTGTTTCCGCTTGTATTTACCCTGAGCGCTTCAGGACCGGTCGCCGTATTACTATGCCCGGTGGTGTTGAGGGGAAGTGCAGAAGCACCGGTCGCCGTATTTCTATAGCCCGTCTCGTTCAAATAAAGCGCCTGGTAACCGGTAGCAGTGTTTCCTGCTCCCGTCGTGTTACCATAGAGCGCCCAGACGCCGGCAGCCGTATTACCCCCTCCTAAGGTATTGGAAAAAAGCGCCTGGTAACCGGTAGCGGTATTACTCCCTCCCCCGGTATTGGAAAAAAGCGCCTGGTACCCGCTCGCCGTATTTTGTTCTCCCCCGGTATTGGAACCAAGCGCATACGCACCCATAGCGGCATTCCACCTCCCGGTTGTGTTGGAGCGAAGCGCCCAGAAACCGGTAGCAGTGTTTGCTTCTCCGGATATATTCGCCTCAAGCGCCTGGACACCCATAGCGGTATTATAATCCCCGACTGTGTTAGCAGTAAGTGTATTGTACCCCATCGCCGTATTCCGGGTCCCTGAGGTGTTGTTATATAGGGCTGTACTACCCATCGCTGTGTTAAAGGCTCCCACGGTGTTGAAGTGGAGTGCATGATATCCGACAGCCGTATTTTGATAACCGGTAGTGTTGAATCCGAGCGAGTAGCCACCAACAGCTGTATTTTCTGACCCAATGGTATTAGCGTACAGTGCATGATATCCGACGGCCGTATTCCAGTTTGCCGTGGTATTTTCATGAAGTGCCTGCATCCCAACCGCCGTGTTGTTACCCCCCGATGTGTTGAGAAAAAGAGCCGCACTGCCAAGAGCGACATTGTTGCTTCCGGTGGTGTTGGAAAGAAGCGCATGCGAGCCTGTGGCGGCATTATGCTCTCCTGTGGTATTAGAAAGGAGCGCCTGGTAGCCGGTAGCTGCATTGTAATTTCCTGTGGTATTAAAGAGTACCTGGTGACCAAAGCCCGTATTGGATGTGCCCCCAATAGGAATGGTGTTTGCATTATACGAGGTGTTTTGCTGGGCGAGTATTCCTGAACTGGCAAGAATTAAAAAAGACAGTATTGCAGGTTTTTTTAGATTTTTAATCATTCTATAAGCTGTACCTGTTTTCATAATTGAAAATTTTTAATATTCTTTAGTATAAAACATCAAAATGCCTTGAAAAAGCTGTTACGGTGAGATAGTGCGTTTTTGATACTTTTTTGAATTTGAGTTAACAGGCAGCCAATGTAACTTTTTTATGGAATATATATGCCAAAAAAGCAGGATTTTTTACAAAAAGTTGTATTTTTTAAAAAATACTTGTAGAGAAAGGGGTTTTTACAACTGCCCAAACGTGCGTTGCAGTTCCGGGTATTGCAAAACCTTACACTGCGTTAGGGGATTGCCTTACTGTTTTATGAAGGAGTGGGAACAAGAGAAGCCAACGGGCTATTGCAGCCCACTACCTGCCCGCAGTTTCCTCAACAGGCCGCGGTACCAGTAGCTGCGGATAAAGGCGCCTTCGGCGGGGCTTACCATGGGAGGGTTTCGCCTTGCCCGGGCGGCGAAAAAGCCCTTTACCATGCCGGTAAACGTAGGAAGGCTGCGCTGCCGGTACGCTATTTTCAGCGCGGCAATCCCTAAAAGAAACCAGTTGTACCGGAGGTTGTAAAAGGCTTCGCCCTGCAGGCGGGCGTTTTTTTGCGCGTAGCGTACGCCTGTGGGGCGTCGGTTGCCTAACGAACGCTTTTTACCGGGTGGCGCGTTTTTGTTATACGCAACCCTTTTTTATGATATTGAATGGCTTTTGCCATGCTGAGCGAAGCGAAGCATCTGCCCCCACATATCCTGCGGGAAGAAACAGCCTGGCTTCGCTCTACACGACAAACCAGTATGGGTTGCTAACCTTAGCGTTGCAGCAGCAGCTTACCCGTTCGCACAGCAGCGCCTATTTCCAAACGGTAGAGGTACACCCCATCGGGAAGCCTTTCCCCATTTAGCACAGCCGTATAGCGCCCCGGGCTCACTTTCGCCTCCTGCACCAGCGTAGCCACGCGCCCGCCCGTTACGCTATACACACGCAGCGATACCGGGCTGTTTTCCTCCGTTACTGTGTAGATAAAGGTGGCGCTATCAGTAAAGGGATTGGGAGCTACGGTACATGCCAACTCGCCTGAATTTTCGCCAGCACTGATTATCGGTGTTTGTTCGTCACCCAAGCCATTATATACTACCGGTTGCTGCGTTTTTACAGATGGAGGCTGAATTCTTTGCTGAAAAACACCTGAACAGCCTTCTATATACCCGTGAAAAGCGGCGCCCATTTCTGCATGAAAGCCGGGTTGAAGCAGTACTTCATTACCGGCATGATAGGTGGCGGCGGCAGTGGCAACTATAACATTGGTAGCAGTAATGGTTAGGCTGGCTTGTCGGTTGTTGGTACTTCCGCCTAACATAGTTTGGTTAACGAAGAGGTTTTCCAGGCAGTTTTGCGCTAATAAAACTGCTTCATACGCATTGACTAAGCCATAGCCCATTTCGTTATGCCAGGTGCCGTTGGGACGCCCGGCGGTTGCAGAATAGGTGTAAAGGTCTGTGCGTACTTTTGTTGCAGATTGCTCGATAACGTCTGCTACCTGCTGGACGGTAAGGTTCGGGTTTACACTTAGTACCAAAGCCGCCACGCCGGCTACATACGGACAGGCAGCAGATGTACCTCCAAAACTACTGGTGTAGTCGTTACTGTTATCATAGCCTGCGGCTCCTTGCCTATCTGTAGTAGATATATTTGTTCCGGGAGCTACCACATCTAATGTAGAGCCGAATGCGCTTCCGGGTTGACAAGTTGCGCACCAAGGGTCGCACGATTGCGGAATAATATCAATTCTTCCGGCTCTAACGCCACATCGGTCTATTGCACCAACGTTAATAATATCTGGATTACTGTTTCCGGGATAATTGGAAGTGCTACTGTTGTTATTTCCACTGGAAAAAACAATAATAGTTCCCAAACCGTCTCTGCCATTGGTAAGGGCGTTGGTAATGGCATCATCAAAAATACTGGATTGCGCTCCTCCACCCCAGGAATTACTAATAACAGCAGCGCCGTTATTTACTGCCCAGTTGATTCCGTCTGCTAACATTTGAACGGTTGTAGTCTGCCCAAAATTTACGCTAATAGAACTTATTCTGGTGTTTGGGGCGACCCCGGAGACGCCTATGTTGTTTTGAGCCGCTCCTATAATACCTGCACAGGCGGTTCCATGGTCTCCTCTGACTACTGAAGGAGCGGCGCCCGTTTCGGCATCAAACCCTGTCCCGAAAGTGTTGGCAGCCAAATCGGGATGGTCCATTTCAAAACCTTGGTCTAAAACGGATACCATGATATTGGGACTGCCTGTGGTAATGTCCCAGGCATCTTCGGCTTGAATGTCAGTACCAGCAGTACCACCATTTTGCCCGGTGTTGTTCAACCCCCACTGGTTGGCGTAGAGAGGGTCGGTGGGAACCAGGTCAAACCAGGCGTTAGTCGTAGCAGGATTAGCTGTTCCGCCGTTTGTACTGGCTGCGTTCAGCAAATCGTCCACCATCAGGTCGGGTTCAGCTGCTGCAAAACGACCAGTTTCATAAAAGAAATTGGCAGCCTGCAAGGCGTTGTATTCTGAATTGCCAGTGCACTTGAGAGTGTACCACAACGGCATAAATTTGTTTTGCCCTACCAGTTGTACCTGGGCGCTTTGGGCGGTTTCTTTTAAAAGCGCCAGGTCGTTTTCGTTTTTGAGCTTTACGTAGAAATAATTGGATAAGCCGATTTTATCGGTGGTTTTATTTTTAAAATAAGGCGCCGCCAATTCCACGGAAGCGTTTTGCCGGAGCTGGTTTAGCTGTTCCGAATAGGGCAGGCGTTTATCTAGTTTCACTTCCGCCCAATATTCGGAAGCTTGGGTAGCGGTACCGGCTTTGGTGTGTAACGTTCTGCCTACATTGCTTTCGCCAAATTTAGTGATTTCTACCTGTTGTCCTAAGTAGAGCGCCAGTTGTTCCTTAGAAGAAATAATGGGATGAGCTACCAGGTACACGTATTCCGGGTTTAGTTCCAGCGGCGTTTGGGCGTCTTTGTAGTAATAATAATAGGGCGGTTGAGACTGCCCTGTTGCTGTGAGACAGAAAAACAGGAGCAGTTTTGCCAGCGTGAATGTATTTGGTTTCATGGCTATTTGTTTTTAAGGAGGTCTAATTCGGTACGCATTGCCTGTATCAATTTTTGCTGCTCAATAAGATACAGCGTCAACTCCTCAATTTTCGCCAATAGGGTGGCATCGGTAGCGCCAAGGTCGTTTCCTTCTTTTACCATTTCTTCGGCAGAGAGTACACCGGGTAGGTGTTTGTTCTCTTTTATAAAAGTTTCCACTTCGGCAAGGGGCTTAAGCTCATAATCGTTTGCAAAAACATAATCTGCCCAATTGGCGCTGCCATTTACAGCCACCTTTACTCTTTCGGTGAGTATGCCCTGTTGTACATAGAGTTTGTAATCGCCGGGCGTTGATATATCTCCAATTTGCACCTTGCCGTTATCCTGTAAAAATAGGATATAGTTGGCTGTTATACCCGAGCCATTGCTTTGAGCGGTGTTTGCCCAGGGTTTCCAGAAATTTAAACCGGCGGGCTTTCCAACTTCCTGGATGTACTGAATGCCCCAATCGCCCCAAATAGTGGCAGTGCCATTGCTATTTCTAAAAATAATTCCATTATTATTGTTTTGTAAAGGTAAATTAAGCGATAGAGAACCATTATTAATTTGAAGCTTTTGAGTAGGGTTATCGGTACCTATACCTACATTGCCGCTTTTCAGTACGGTAAACAAGTTTGCCCAGTTAGCATTGAAGCCTATTTCCCATATTTGCCAGGCATCATCAGAAGGCCGTACACCATAACCAAAAGAACCTGTCAGCAGATTGTCGCTGCCGTTATAGGCACTATATATATCTAAGTTCATACTTGTATTGTTTTTAATAACAGCTATATTGTCTCCGTTGGCACTCATATCTCTTATGGTTAACCTGGAAGTTGGAGTGAGTGTGCCAATACCTGCACTGCCATTTGCCGGAAAAGTATTTTGTGCATACGCACCAACCGTACTAAATATAGATACTAATAGTACGTATATTTTATTTTTAAGAATCGTTTTCATATTTTTTATTTTTAAAAGTTTATTATTAATTGTACTGTGAACTGATGTCTTGGAAAGATATAAGGGACCGGCGCGTATTTGCTCCTTCACGTCGAGCCTCCTTAATAAGATGCCGGGGATAGTTTTTTCCATGGTATGTTGTATTAAAGTTTATGATGCAATAGTACTCTCTTCTTGCAGGAAGGAGAGAAGGGAGTTCGTGAAACCCCTTTTTGAGTTTGTGAACGCGCTTTGGGAGTTAGTGAGCGTTTTTATATAAAACACAAACCCGGGTTCGCAAAAAAAGAATAACCGCTAAAGGATTGGAGTTATATTTACACGATAAATAAAAGTCTTTGAAAAAAGCTGTTGCGGCATTATGGGTTTTTTCTTTATACGCTACTGTATGTTTGGCGCAAGACCCGTATAGCATTACCATTGATAAAAGCAAAGGCCTGCCCTCCAATGCGGTATATTATATGTTGCAGGATAGCAAAGGTTTTATTTGGTTCGCTACCGACGAAGGGCTGTGCCGCTATGATGGGTTTGCGTTTAAAACCTATTCCAGCGCTGAACAAACCTCCAAATCGGGGAGCGAAATACATGAGGACGCCTATGGCAGGATTTGGTATGAAAACTTTGACGGCTACCTCTATTATGTGGAAAATGACTCCTTAAAACCCTTCAAACAAAATACCCCGGCGGGCTATCTCCCTTTTGGAATCATTAAAGACAGGCTATTTGTCGTTCAGAAAAACGGTTTAGCTATCTATGATGTGGGCTCCTTTAAATTGATTAAAACAGTACCTATTGATTTTGCCACGCTTTCTAAAACACAACAGACAAGAACACATTTTTATGTAATGGAGGAGTACCTGAATGAAATTGATGGGAATGGCAATGTTTCAAAAATCCGCTTACCGGCGATACAACAACATCAACTTCCCTCCATTTTGCAGTCAGCGGAAGACAGTCTTTTTTTGATATCAACATATAATTCCCGGGAGCTATGCTATACGGTTCGGAATAAAACTGTTACGGCAAAATTTTCCGTGCCCGGCATAAACGCTATTCAATCTACCGCTTACACAGCTGAGACCTACTGGTTTTGCACTCCAAAAGGCGTATATGGATTCAAAGAAAATGGGACGCCTGTCAATAAGGGGAAACCGTTGTTTGCCGACAAAAGCATTTCGTGTGTTTTAAAAGACCGGGAAGGGAATTTCTGGTTTAGCACCGTCAATGAAGGCGTTTTACTGGTCTCCGATATTCATTCGCTGCACATCGCCACCCCTTACCAGCCTTTTAGAATAGCTGTAAACAAAAATTCCATGTACATCGGCACTAAAAATGACGAGGTGTATCGTTTCAACTTACATTCCTTACAATCTGAAATGCTATATAAAGGCAGCTCCAATGCAGCGGTGTATTATTTACAATGGGATTCCGGCGAAAATAAAATATATTATACCGCCAGTGAATTTAAAATTTTAAAGGAATCGGGTGCAGTCTTTTTTTCCTGGGCTGCGGCTGTGAAAGATATTAAAAAAATAAATGAGAAATATTATGCAGTTGCTATGTCGGGAGCGGTTGGCTTACTGTCGTTCCACGATAAGACCCCGAATGAATGGGATTCTCTTATTGAGAAAAACCCAAACAAAGGCCAAAGAGCTATTCTCGGTGATATTATTTCCAGTGTAAGAGGTAAGTCGGTTGCATACGATAAAAAAAACAACATTATTTATTATGCAACCAACAACGGATTATTTGCAGTAACCCCAAACGCTGTTGAAGAGCTAAAATACGAAGGCAAAAGTGTTTATATCGCCACCCTTCAGCGTTATGAAAACACCATCCTCGGGTTGAGCACGCAAGGGCAACTTTTTGAAATAGGCGGAAAAAATAAAATTATAGTAAGCGCCATAAACAGGGAGATTGGGTTTCAGCCGATAAAAAAAATAAACCTGCAAAACCACCTTCTTTTTTTGTTCACCGAAAAACAATTGTTTTTTTACGATTTCATAAAAAACAAACCCGGCAAAATGATGATGGATTTCCAGTTTTCCGAAATCAGCGATTTAGCTGTCTGGCAAAATAAATTAGTGTTGGCAAATCCATCGGGCATACTCATTTCTGATTTTACGGAAGAAAAGGACTCCTTGCTTCAGCCGCTCTTTGTAGTCAACTCATTGGAAGTAAATAACCATCCTCAACACCTGGCTTCACGAACCGAATTAAAGCATTTTGAAAATAATATCGCCATAAACTATTCCATCTTATCCTTTAAAACCGGCTCAAATTTCCCGTTGTATTATAAAATCAATGAGCATGAATGGGAATTGGCATCCCCCGAAACCCGCTCCTTAAAATTAGCATCGTTAGCCCCCGGCGATTATACCATTGCGTTCCGGTTGGGCGAAACAGCTGCTGTAGTGGAAACCCTGCAATTTAACATAGCAAAACCTTTATGGCTCCAAAACTGGTTTTTGCTCCTCTCAGGCCTACTTATCGCCGGTGCTGTTTATGGGTATTACAAACGGCAAATCAGGAGTTTGCGAAGGCGAAATAAACTGCTTTCGGAAAAAATTGAATTGGAACAAAACCTCAACCGTTCGATTTTAACCTCTATTAAATCGCAAATGAACCCGCATTTTTTTTACAATGCCTTAAATACCATCCAATCGTTTATTTTTACAGACGACAAAAAAAATGCAACCCATTATCTCTCCAAATTTTCAAAACTCACCCGCCTGATATTAGAGATGTCGGATAAAGAAACCATTACGCTTGCCGAAGAACTAACAGCGCTTAATCTCTATTTAGATATGGAAAAAGTGCGGTTTAACGATGATTTTGAATTTTCAATAACGGTTGATGAACGCATAGACCGGGAACTTACCAAAATACCCGCTATGCTCATTCAGCCCTATATAGAAAATGCCATAAAACATGGGCTGCTGCACAAAAAAGGGCGAAAAAACCTCGCCGTCAGCTTTACGGCGCAGGGAAATACGGTAAAAGTAAGTATTGACGATAATGGAATTGGCCGGAAACATTCCGCAGCCTTAACCAAAAATAAACACCAGTCATTTTCTACTAATGCCAACCAGAAACGGCTGGAACTATTAAACCGCGGCAAAGAAAATAAAACCGTCATGGAAATTATAGATAAAACAACTCCTGACAACGATGCTTTAGGAACAACCGTCATCCTACTCATACCCATCCTATGAACCGACACTACACCGCTATACTTATTGATGATGAGCTACGGGCGCGTACGTTGCTTGCCGCCATGCTCAAAGAATACGCCCCTCACATCAGCATAGTCGCCGAATGTGAAGACCTGCCAAAAGGAGTAAAAGCCATCAGGAAACACAAGCCCCATTTAATTTTCCTGGATATTGAAATGCCCGGGCACAGCGGGCTGGAGCTGCTTGACTTTTTTAATGAAGAGGAGGTTGATTTTAAAATTATTTTTACCACCGCCTATAATGAATATGCCATAAAGGCATTCAAACTTTCCGCTATCGATTACATCCTTAAACCCATTGATGCCGAAGAATTACAAAACGCCATTAAAAGGTTTGAACGATGGGAAAAAACAACCGTAGCGGATTTGGCTACGCTCAAACAAAACATGCAAGCTCCCAATCCCAATAAAATAGCGGTGCCAACAGCAAATACCGTTCGGTTTATTGATATAGAAACCATATTGTATATAAAAGCGGACAGCTCTTATACAGAACTCATTTTTACCGACGAAACAAAGCTAATCGTCAGCCGCACGCTCAAAAATTTTGAAGAAGCGCTCCATCCCCATCCCGCTTTTTTCAGGTGTCATAAATCCTATCTCGTCAATGTGGGCTTTATTACCGATTATGTGAAATCAGACGGCGGTTATTTAATTTTAAAAAACAAAATAACCATTCCCATATCGCCGGAAAAAACAGCGGAATTATTACAAAAAATGAACCTGGTAAAGCGGATGCCCTAATATCTTTTGCCATGCAGAGCGTTCTGTCATGCCGAGGGTTCTGTCATGCTGAGCGAAGCGAAGCATCTGCCCCTGCATAGTAGATAACCCGTACAGTATGATGACCTTGAAAAGGATACATTGTTATTCTGGTTACAGCGTCACAGTTGGGAAAAGGCGTTGCGAATTATGGATGGTAGGTTCTTCGCTGCGCTCAGAACGACAAACTATACACAAAACAAAGCCACACTTCCCTTAACTGTTGACCCCCATTTGCCATGCAGAGCGTTCTGTCATGCCGAGGGTTCTGTCATGCTGAGCAAAGCGAAGCATCTGCCCCCACATATCCTGCGGGAAGAAGCGGCTTCGCTCCACACGACCAACCGGCATGGGTTGCCCGCCTCAGCGTTGCAGCAGCAGCTTACCCGTTCGCACGGCAGCGCCGATTTCCAAACGGTAGAGGTACACCCCATCGGGAAGCCCTTCCCCGTTTAGCACAGCCGTATAGCGCCCCGGGGCTATTTTCGCCTCCTGCACCAGCGTAGCCACGCGCCCGCCCGTTGCATTATACACGCGCAGCGATACGGGGCTGTTTTCCTCCGTTACCGTGTAAAAGGTAGAATTGCTTGTAGCAAAAAGCGATACAATAACTAATATCGTATCGCTTTGTATTAGGTTAAAGACATTTACTGCACTACTCCCTGGAAACAATTACTTTTTTGATAATTTTTTCATCATTCAAAAGTTGAATTTCTACAAAATAGAGTCCTTCTGCCAAATGGGCTACAGACAGGGTGGCGGTTTTTGCCCTTGCCACCTGTTCACCCCGTAAATTATAAATGTTTACAGATGAAAGTTCCTTGCCAGGAGGCAGGGCAACGTAGAGTTGGTCTTTTACAGGATTGGGGTATACCCTTACGTCTTCTGTAGAAATTATCTCGTCTTCCACAAAAGGCTCTGCATCGCCGGTCGGATTATCATTTGCATCGGCGGCAATGTTGCAGGGATCTGATATATAGGCGCAAAAATGGCTGCCTGCATCCGATGAAAAACCGGGAAGTAAGAGAACCTGGTTAGAAGCTACCGCTTCGCCTCCCTCATTTATGTCAAAAGCTTCGCCGTTATCCAACGAAAGATTAACCGGCAGGGCACGATACGCCCTTAGCTGGTTTGCCGTTTCATCCAATACCCGTGCATTGTCATTAGTAGCATTTGTTCCCATGGCGACTCCGCCATTATTGATGCCCGGATTTGACCAGGAATTTAGTCGGGTGCAGTCACCCCCAGCATCTTCACATTGATCGTTATAAGCCATGATAGTTCGCCATCCGTTGGCTTGCGATACAAATCCATGACCGTAAGCAAAAGGAGTATTGGCATTATCTACATAGGTGTCGTGGCGACAGCCATGCAGGTGGGCAATTTCATGGTTAAACGAGAAATTATTCAAGATGCAACTAAAATGTACCGCACAGAAAGCCGAGGCTGCGGTTGAACCAATCGCGGAAGCCCTGCCGCAAGCTTCATTGTCATTAACAATAAGAATACTCACATCTGCCGAGTATTGATCGCGGTAGCCATGAATATCATCCATAAATCCATCATTGGTACTCTGAAATCTGTTAACATGGTTTAGAAAGCTACCGCCGGCTTCATTATAATTGATGGCAACTACTGCCGCCAAATCCAAGCGATGCGCCACATTACTGTTTATAAAAGATTGATTATTAATGGCTATCGCTTCTTCGGCGAAGTCATAGATATCGGTAAAGCCCAATCCATTGATTCCGGTAGCGGCGCTTGCTGTATATGCTACCAGTACCTTGATATTGCAGACATTGCCTTTATTCTGAAGTTCGGGATAGGTTTGAGCGGCACCTGGGGTATTTTTGCCGCCGGGATTCATTTTAAATACTCTTTCCGGCTGGCTGCAATCCTCGGACGGAAGTTGGCTCTTGTCTGCCTCATAGATAAGCACCTTACCATTTTCCAAATGCGCAATCACATAGTTGGCTTCCAGGAGCTGGATACTTCCCGAAAGTCGTGTACCCCTGACAACAAAGGAAGCGCTCCCTACTCCTTTTTTGGCTTTTCCGTACCAGTTGTAGCTACCTGTAGTTCGTTCGCTCCGTTCTTGTAATGTAAAAGATAGTTGTTGGGAGAGTCCTTCAATGGTAATTTCGGCTTCCTGGAAAGCGTCAAGTTGCACCTGTCCTATCAGCACTTTTTGCTCTTTTGCATTTGTGCGGACTTTTTGCAAAAATTCCGATTTCATGCTCAGGGATGGATCTGATGAAAGTACCTGGATAAGTGGCTCTTTGGTTTGGCTTACTCCTTTGGCGATACATAAGAAGGCTGCCAGAAATAGCCCGATATGCTTCCCGGTTAGTGAGACTTCTTTATATCGGGTTAGTCCATATTTTTTTCTTAGTTTCATGGCTATTTGTTTTTAAGGAGGTTGAGTTCGGTGCGCATTTCCTGGATTAACTTTTGCTGCTCAATGGCATACAGCGTTAACTCCTCTACTTTCTGGAGCAGTTTTAGGTTCATGGCTTTGAGTTCCATGCCGTTTTGCTCCATCTCGACGGCGGAGGGAATTTCCGGCAGGTGTTTGTGCTCCTTAATATAGCGCTCGGTCTCCGCTAAGCTTCTCAGGTTGTAAGTGGGTTCAAACACAAAATCGGGAGCCACCGCGCCATTTAGGTCCACCCGCACTTCTTGGGTATGGATGTCGCCTTTTACGGCAAGCTTGGCATCAGCATTAGTAGTGCCAATACCTATATTTCCGGTAGCTCCTATAGTGAGGTATTGACTTGGAAAAGATGCTCCAGACGGCGCAATTCTCAACTCTTGGCCATTCCCAAAAACAATAAACTCACTTGGAACTCCACTATTGTCCTTTATCCGTAACGTTGGGTTATCTCCTTCAACTACAATTCCTTCCAGACTCGATCCTTGTGTGCCGGAAATATGAAGTTTAGTAGCAGTTGAACTGGCACTGCCAATACCTATATTTCCGGTAGCTCCCATAGTGAGATATTGACTTGGAAAAGATGCTCCAGACGGCGCAATTCTCAACTCTTGGCCATTCCCAAAAACAATAAACTCACTTGGAACTCCACTATTGTCCTTTATCCGTAACGTTGGGTTATCTCCTTCAACTACAATTCCTTCCAGACTCGATCCTTGTGTGCCGGAAATATGAAGTTTGGAAAGGGGGATATTTATTCCGATACCCACATTTCCTTTCACAATCAGGTCATTCTTCCCCGGATTGGCATAGCCATACGAGTCGGAAACCAACACTCCGCCTGCTTTAAGGCCCGAGGCGCTTTGTGCATTGGGCGAGTTTATCAGCCGTAAATACCTGTTCAATTCCGCAACGCCCGTTCCTGTATAAATGGTCGGATCCCCTCCTGATTCGAGCATTAAATTCCCCCGAACATCCAGTTTTTGGAGGGGAGAAGCCGTTCCAATGCCTACATTATCCGTGGTAGTCAAGTTTGAGCCATTGTCTGTCCATTGCGCCCAGAGCGTTCCGCAGGAGCACACGAGCGCGAGGAAGGTAACATACTTTGTTTTCATATTTCTTAATTTTTAGTGGTTTCTAATTTTTCTATTCGGTTTGTTAATTTTTCAATCAACTTTTGTTGCTCAATAGTGTAGAGGGTTAACTCCTCCACTTTCTGGAGCAGTTTTAGGTTCATGGCTTTGAGTTCCATGCCGTTGGCTTCCATCTCGGCAGCAGAGGGAATTTCCGGTAAGTGTTTGTGCTCCTTAATATAGCGCTCGGTCTCCGCTAAGGTTCTCAGGTTGTAGCTGGGTTCAAAGACAAAATCGGGGGCTACGGCACCCAATAAGTCCACCCGCACTTCCTGGGTATGGATAGCTCCTTTTACGGTGAGTTTGGCGTCTGGGGTGGCGGTCCCGATGCCTACGTTGCCGTTACCCATTCCATCGACAACAAAAGTAGGATTACCATCATTTCCTATCATAAATTTTCCGCCACTACTCCAGATATAGGCGTATCCAAGGGTACTTGGTTGAGATGCAATCCCTAGATTTACCTGTGACGTATTGTTTTGTACTCCAATCCATGAATTAGAAGCAGAGGAGGAGGCGAAGTTTGCAATTACATTTTGAACTTGGCTGTTTACAGTTAATTTAGCGGCGGGAGTCGTTGTGCCAATGCCTACGTTGCCGTTACCCATTCCATCGACAACAAAAGTAGGATTACCATCAT
>CAYLNL010000015.1:52961-55459 GCA_964385175.1 uncultured Flavobacteriaceae bacterium
AGTTTGCAATTACATTTTGAACTTGGCTGTTTACAGTTAATTTAGCGGCGGGAGTGTTGGTGCCAATCCCCACATTCCCCGCATTGGAGTTGTAAATATGGGTTCCGTTGTTGAGCCATTGCGCCCAGAGTGTTCCGCAGGAGCACAAAAGCATCGCTAAAATAAAATAACGCGTTTTCATATTTTTTTGAATTTTAGTTAATAGGTAGTAAATATAGCTTTTTTAATAGAATATGTATGCAAAAAAACAATATTTTTTTATAAACAGTTGTGTTTTTTTAAAATTCTTATGGAAAAAGGAGTCTCTGTAGCTGCCCAAACGTGCGTTGCGGTTCATTGGTATTACAAAACCCTGCCATGCAGTAAGGGATTTCCTTACTGTTATATGAAGGAGTGGGAACAAGAGAAGCCAACAGGCTATCGCAACCCACTACCTACCCGCAGTTTCCTCAACAGGCCGCGGTACTGATACGCTATTTTTAACCCCCGTGGGGCGTAGGTGTCGCACGCAAAGCGAAGCATCTGCCCCTGCATAGTAGATAACCCGTACAGTATGATGACCCCGAAAAGGGTACATTGTTATTTTGGCTACATCGCCACGGCCAGGGAAAGGCGTTGCGAGCTATGGATGGTAGGTTCTTCGCTTCGTTCAGAACGACAAGACTATACACAAAACAAAGCCATGCGGCACTCAGAATGACAACCCTCTGTTCGGAACAAAGCCATACTTCCCTTGACTGTTGACCCCCATTTGCCATGCCGAGGGTTCTGTCATGCGGAGTGAAGCGAAGCATCTGCCCTGCATAGTAGATAACCCGTACAGTAAGATGACCCCAACCAAGACATATTGCTATTCTGGCTCCAGCGTCACGGTTGGGAAAGGGTGTTGCGAGCTATGGATGGTAGGTTCTTCGCTTCGCTCAGAACGACAAACTATACCTGAAACAAAACCATGCGGCACTCAGAACGACAACGCTCTGTTCGGAACAAAGCCACACTTCCCTTAACTGTTGACCCCCATTTGCCATGCAGAGCGCTCTGTCATGCCGAGGGTTCTGTCATGCTGAGCGAAGCGAGGCATCTGCCCCTGCATATCCTGCGGGAAGAAGCGGCTTCGCTCCACACGACCAACCGGCGTGGATTGCCAGCCTCAGCGTTGCAGCAGCAACTTACCCGTTCGCACAGCAGCGCCTATTTCCAAACGATAGAGATACACCCCATCGGGAAGCCCTTCCCCGTTAAGCACAGCCGTATAGCGACCCGGGCTCACTTTCGCCTCCTGCACCAGCGTAGCCACGCGCCCGCCTGTTACGTTATACACGCGCAACGATACCGGGCTGTTTTCTTCCGTTACCGTATAGGCAAAAGTGGTAGAATGAGTAAAAGGATTAGGAGAAACCGAAAACCCTATTCCCTCCTGTTGCCCGGCCACTACCGGCGTTGCCTCCCCGGCAGCCTGCCCCGCCAAAGGAGCCATTTTGTTAGCGCTGTTAGTTACACAACTGCTGCACGCTTCCACGAAAACCCTCACCGTAGCCCCCTGGCTGGCGTGAAAGCCCGGCCGGAGCGACACGGAATTAGTGGCTTTCAACTGGGTGGTAGTGGCAGGCTGGATGTCAGAGACCGCCTGGATAAAATCAGACGCCTGGTAAGCAATGTTTTGTCCACTTAGGATAGGCCAGTCAATGGTATAGTTAGGAATACAGGAAGCCATGAGAGCGTCAAAGGCGTTTACCCTGCCGAAGCCCAGTTCATTAGAGAAGCCATTGGTATAGGTATATCCGCCCACTTCGTTAGCAGAACAGGTAATGATGTTAAAAACTTCGGCGGCAGTGAGGTTGGGGGAAACAGAGAGCACCAGGGCGGCTATGCCGGCCACTAATGGAGTGGCGGCGGAGGTTCCGCCCATACGGGCGGTATAACTGAGGAAATTAGTGCCGGCATTAGGCAGTTGGCTTGCGGGCGCACATGAACCCGCCGGTTGGGGGTTATAGCCGGTATTCCCGGGGATGTCTATAGACCATATTTCCAGGTCTTCGCCGGGTATTTGGGTGCAATAGGCGCGGTGGGAAGGGGCTACTACATCAATGAGTTGATTGTTTTGGGAAGCTATATCGCTTGTAGGGCTATAGTTAGCTTGCAGGTCATACCGGTCAGAAGCGCCAACAGTGATTACATTGGGGACGGTGGTGTTAGAGGGAAAAATTAAAAACCCGTTATTACCTGTATTGTGATTCGCGTTATTGCCTGCCGCCAATACAACTATCGCTCCTAATCCCCCGCGACCATTGGTAACGGCATTTTGAATGGCTGTGATAACAGAAGGGAAAAGGTTAAATTTACTGGAGCCATATCCCCAGCTAATAGATATAACATGGGCTCCATTTTGCCATGCAAAATTAATGGCATTGGTATATATACTTACCGGAATGGAACCAGAAATAAAAGGAACCCGAATAGGCATAATCATACAGTTGGGGGCTATACCGGCAATCCCT
>CAYLNL010000016.1:0-44732 GCA_964385175.1 uncultured Flavobacteriaceae bacterium
CTGTTTCGCCCTGTTTTTGGGTAACGGCTTTTGAGTGGGCGGGGGTTTTATTTTCTGATGTTTTATCGGCGTGGGCGTTCATGTATAGTTTTGATTATAGGGAATAATAATTATTCCACACATTAGGGTTACTTAGTATCTCTTTTGTTTTCAAATGAGTAAAGATAATGTTTTTTATAATATTTCTATATAATTGTCTAAAAAACCCGTATTTTCTTTTAAAAAATAAGATGTTCTTTTCTTTAGAAAAGAACAGTTTTTATAGCATATATTTTTTTAAAAACTCTACTACATTGTCCTCTATCCGGCTGTGTATAGGAAAACTATCGGCTTTTACAAAAGCCTCGCCCATGAGCTTCTCATAGAGTTCTATATACTTGTTGGAAATGGTGGCAATGTAGGTATCGTTCATGTGGGGAATACGCTGCCCTTCTCTGCCTTGGAAACCCTGTTCTATGAGCCACTGCCTCACAAATTCTTTGGAAAGTTGTTGCTGGGGCTCGCCTCTTTCCTGGCGCTGGCGGTAACCATCTGCATAAAAATAGCGCGATGAATCGGGTGTGTGGAGTTCATCTATCAACACAATGCGTCCTTCGCGGGTTTTGCCAAACTCATACTTGGTATCTACCAGGAGTAACCCCCGGGAGGCGGCTATTTCGGTTCCTTTTTTAAAGAGCGCTTGTGTGTAGTGTTCTAACTGAACGTAGTCGGTTTCAGATACCAACCCATCCCGCAGTATGGTTTCCGGGGAAATATCTTCATCGTGGCTGCCTTTGGGGGCTTTGGTAGTGGGGGTGATAATGGGTTTGGGGAACGGGTCGTTTTCTCTCATTCCCCCGGGGATAGGTATTCCGCAGAGGTTTCTTGCTCCTGCGCGGTACAGGCGGGCGACGTGACCGGAGAGATATCCGCGTATCACCATTTCTACCTTAAAAGGCTCACAACGATAGCCTATCGCCACGTTAGGGTCGGGCGAGGCAATAAGCCAGTTAGGAACTATGTTCCGCGTGGCTTCTATCATAGCCACCGCAATTTGGTTGAGAATTTGCCCTTTGTATGGAATGCCCCGCGGCAACACCACATCAAAAGCCGAAAGCCTATCGGTAGCCACCATTATCAGCCAGTCATCGCCAATGGAATAAACATCACGCACCTTTCCTTTGTAAACCTGTGTTTGACCAGGAAATTGAAAATGAGTTTCTGTAAGCACATTCATCATACTATAATTAAGAAATCAGGTAGCGTTATGGTGTTCTATATTTTTATATGCCTCTATAATATCTTTTACTAATTTGTGGCGAATAACATCGCGGTCGTCTAAATATATCACCCCAATACCTTCAATATCTTTTAGCACCAGTAGCGCCTCTTTTAATCCAGATGTAATACGGCGGGGTAGATCTATTTGCCCCGGATCGCCCGTAATAATAAACTTGGCATTTTTTCCCATCCGCGTTAAAAACATCTTCATCTGGGCATGAGTGGTATTTTGCGCTTCATCTAAAATAACAAACGCATGGTCGAGGGTTCTCCCGCGCATAAAGGCTAAGGGCGCTATTTGTATGGTGCCATCTTCTATGTAGTGCCGTAGTTTCTCGGCAGGTATCATATCGCGAAGCGCATCATACAAGGGCTGCATGTAGGGGTCTAATTTTTCTCGCACGTCTCCGGGAAGAAACCCAAGGCTTTCCCCGGCTTCTACTGCGGGGCGGGTGAGGATAATGCGCTTTACCTGTTTTTCTTTGAGGGCTTTTACTGCGAGCGCCACCCCGGTATAGGTTTTCCCGGTTCCGGCAGGGCCAATAGCGAATACCATATCGTTTTGATATACCAATTCTACCAGTTTCCGCTGGTTAACGGTTAACGCTTTTATGAGACGCCCGCCTATGCCATGTACTAATACACCATTTCTCGCCTCCGCCGGTTCATATTCATCCTCCTCTCCATTGTTAAGAATGTGAGCAATGCTGGCTTCATCTAATTTATTGTACTTCCCATAAAAGATAACAAGCCTGTTTAATTTGGCCTCAAATTCATCTAATAAAGAGGCGTCTCCATAGGCTTTTATTTCGTTGCCCCGGGCTACAATTTTCAGCTTGGGAAAGTGTTTTTTAATCTGTTCAAGATGGAGGTTATGCGTTCCAAAAAAATCTTTGGGGCTAATTTCGGTGAGGACAATAGCGAGTTCGTTCAAAGGATTAAAAGTTAAATTAATTATGTGCCGATATTTAAGTAGTTTTGCATAACAAACATACAGAAAAAACGCTTTATCTACCTACAAAAGGGTATATATTTTTTCATGGCGGTTATTACACTTACTACCGATTTTGGCGAGAAAGATTATGCGGCAGGGGCTGTTAAAGGATCTTTATATGCCGGCTTGGAACAGGTGGATATAGTTGATATTTCGCACCAGGTAAGTCCTTTCAACTTGCAACAGGGCGCTTACATTCTTAAAAATGCCTTTCCTTATTTTCCAAAAGGAACTATTCATCTCATAGGGATTGATTCGGAACGAACGCCTGAAAGTGCCCATATTGCTGTGAAACTAAACGGGCATTATTTTATATGTGCAGATAACGGGATACTATCGCTCCTGGCGACGGAAGAACAACCTGAAAAAATTGTAGAAATTACCGTCTATCCCATCGTCAACCCCAGTTTCCCGGTAGTAGATGTATTTGTAAAAGCCGCCTGTCACCTGGCTCGTGGAGGCAAGATAGAAGACTTGGGGAATGTGCGAACGGCTTATAGAGAAATAAAAAGCCTGGTACCGTTGGTAAGCGCCGATGGGAATAAAATTACGGGGCACGTATTGTATGTAGATAGTTATGGTAATGTGGTAACTAACATCAGCCGAGATTTGTTTCAAAGTACTGGGCGCGGCAGGCGTTTTGAGCTATCTGCCCGAAATTATAGGTTTTCCTTAGTGTATGATAGATATAGCGGCGGGGTAAATTTTAATATTGAAAAACAGGAACGGGAAGATGATGGAAAAAAACTCGCTCTTTTCAATGCGGGCGGTTACCTGGAAATAGCCATTTACCGAAGTAATTTAGACACTGTGGGCGGAGCATCTACCCTACTGGGTTTGGCATACAGGGATACAATATGTGTACAATTTTTTGAAGAAGCGCCATGAGAGCCATTTTGAGAAAAGAACTCGTTTCGTTTTTTGCTTCGCCTATCGCTTATGGAGTTATAGCTATTTTTATAACCCTAAATGGGTTATTTCTCTGGGTTTTTACCACCGGGTATACTATTTTTGAAGCTGGTTTTGCAGAGATGACGGCTTTTTTTGAGTGGACGCCCTGGATGTATATAGGCTTGGTGCCCGCTCTTGCTATGCGAAGTTTTTCTGAAGAGTTATCTATGAGAACCCTCGAACTTCTTCTTAGCAAGCCATTGAGCTACGGCCAATTAGTGGGCGGAAAGTTTTTGGCTATTTTTATAGTAATAGGGGTAACTTTATTACCGAGTGTACTCTATGTTTTCACGCTCGCCAGTCTGCGCCAGGATGGGAGTGCGCTCGATTACGGGGGGATGGCGGCTTCTTATGTCGGGTTGCTCAGCCTGGCAGCCGTTTATACCGCTATAGCAATTTTCGCCTCCGCCCTAACGCCTCACCAGGTAGTAGCCTTTATAGGCGGGGCTATTCTTTGTTTTTGTATGTATTATGGATGGGAAGGATTTGCCGGGCTTTCTTTTTTTAAGAATATGAATGATGCTCTTATAAATATAGGTATGAAAGCGCATGTTGAGAGTATGAGCAGGGGTGTTTTAGATGTTGCCGACTTACTTTATTTTGTATCGCTTACCTTCTTTTTCTTGTATATAACCCGTTTGTATCTTAGTTTTCGTAATGGCTAATGAACAGGAGAATTTTATATAGCCTTCGGGCTGCCTTTGCTTTAGCAGGTCTCATACTTATAAATATAGTTAGCGGGTGGTTTCACCTGCGGTTAGATCTTACTGAAAACCGCCGCTATACGCTTTCAAAAACCTCTGTATCGGCTGTTAAAAAGTTAGACAGCGCTGTTGTAGTAGATATACTCCTGGGAGGTTCGCCCCCCATAGAGTTTAAACGATTGCGCACAGAAGCTGAACAGCTTTTAGAAGAATTTGCCTCTATAAACCATCATATCGTGTACCAGCGAGTTAACCCGTTAGAACAAGAAGACACGGAAGAAGATATGGTGAGTGAGTTACGGCAGTTAGGGTTAGCTCCCCTCACCCTCAGCCAGAAAACGGGTGTTACGGTTTCCCAGGAATTGGTTTTTCCCTGGGCGCTGGCAAGTTACCGGGGCAAAACCGTCCGCATTCCGTTGTTGAAAAATAAACTGGGCGCCAGCAACCAGGAACGCATTAACCAAAGTATGCAAACGCTGGAATATGTGTTTACCGATGCTTTTATAAAACTAAGCCAAAAGGAAAAAAAGAAACTGGCGGTGCTAAAAGGGAACGGGGAATTGGGAGATGTTTTTATAGCCGATTTTTTGCTGACGCTTCAAGATTATTACCGTGTAGCACCTTTTACATTAGATTCGGTAGCTGTTCAACCGGAAAAAACGCTGGAACAACTTACTGAATATGAGGTGGCATTATTAGCAAAGCCTACTGAAGCCTTTACGGATGCTGAAAAATATGTGTTAGACCAATATCTTCTGCGGGGCGGAAAGGTATTGTGGCTCATAGACCCGGTGGCAATAGATATAGAGAATTTATATAATGAGAAAGGTATGGCAATGGCGTTGCCCCGAGATCTGAACCTGGATGATTTATTTTTTAAGTATGGCATCCGGCTCAGCCCACTGCTCGTGAACGATTTGTATGGTGCTCCCCTGGTATTGGCTTCGGGAAAAGAAACTACCTCTCAATACCAACCTCTCCCCTGGTTCTATTCTCCTATGGTGTTTTCTCAAAACAACCACCTTCTTACTATCGGGTTAGACCCGGTTCGGTTCCAATTCGCCGGTGTCATTGATACGCTTGCTAATACTATTCGCAAAACGGTATTACTGGCCAGTTCTGCCCTTTCCAAAAAAACAGCAACGCCTGCATCTGTTAGTTTAGATATTATCACCCAACAACCTGATAGAGAATCTTACCAACCGGGGTTTATTCCTATGGCGGTATTGCTTGAGGGGCGTTTCACATCTGTTTTTAAAAACCGTATCGCTCCATTTTCCCTACCGAATAAACGAGATGAAGGGATGGAAACAGCTATGATTGTAATTTCTGATGGAGATATTATCAAAAATGAGCTGAGAAATGGGGAACCACTTCCCCTGGGGTATGACAAATGGACAAATATGCTCTACGGGAATAAAGATTTCCTGCTAAACTGCATACAATATCTCATGGGCGATAGAGAAGTTATAAACATACGAAATAAAGACTGGAAGCCAGCATTTTTAGACCCGGAAAAAATAGCCGCTAAAAAAACTCGCTGGCAGCTTATAAATATAGGGGTTCCGCTAATTTTACTCCTCATCGTTGGAATAGGGTTTTCTTTTTACCGGAGAAAAAAATATGGCACCCGTTTATAGTTGTTAATAAGTTATTTTCGGTATAACCATCCGTTAAAATATCTTTGCGCGGTATAGAATTTTTTAATTGAATATGAAATTTATTGTATCCAGTTCACATTTGCTCAAGCAACTCCAGGTATTAGGAGGTGTTATAAATACGAGCAATACATTACCTATTTTAGATAACTTCTTATTTGAATTAGCCGGCAATAAACTGGTAGTGGCTGCTTCTGATTTGGAAACTACTATTAATGCCACGATAGAAGTAGAATCTAAAGATACAGGAAGTATTGCCTTGCCGGCGCGTTTGTTATTAGAAACCCTGAAAACGTTCCCGGAACAGCCGCTCACCTTTATTATGGGAGATAATCATACTGTGGAAATAAGCTCCAGTTACGGGAAATATACCCTGGCTTATACAGACGGGGATAATTTTCCCAAGGCGGTGGAGCTTGCCAATGCCAGCTCTACTACTCTACAAGGCGACATCCTTGCCAATGCCATTGGCAAAACCCTCTTTGCCACAGGAAATGATGAACTTCGCCCCATTATGAGCGGGGTATTTTTCCAGTTCTCGGCTAAGGAAGTAACTTTTGTTTCTACCGATGCACACAAATTGGTAAAGTACCAGCGAACTGATGTAAGCGCTTCGCAAACCGCAGAGTTTATTGTTCCTAAAAAACCGCTAAACCTATTTAAAAATATCCTGGCGGGAAGTGAAGAAGATGTTACCATAAAATATAACGAAAGTAACGCTCAATTTTCTTTTGACACCATCCAGTTGATATGCCGTTTAATAGATGGTCGCTACCCTAACTACGAAGCGGTAATTCCAAGAGAAAACCCCAACAAACTGGTGGTAAACCGCACCCAGTTTTTAAGTTCGGTGCGGCGGGTATCTATTTTTTCTAATAAAACCACTCATCAAATACGGTTGAAAATCGCAGGGGCTGAGCTCCAGGTTTCAGCAGAAGATATTGACTATAGCAATAAAGCCGAAGAACGTCTTACGTGCGATTACCAGGGCGATGATATGCAGATAGGATTCAATTCGCGCTTTTTAATAGAAATGCTCAACAATCTTTCTTCTGAAGAAGTATCACTGGAAATGAGCCTTCCTAATAAGGCGGGAATATTAACCCCGGCAGATGGGTTAGAAGAGGGTGAGCATATCTTGATGCTGGTGATGCCAATTATGTTGAACGGGTGAGCATAGCATGTATTCATATATGAATACTCTTATTTATTTGCTCCATGCAGTTACCCACCATTCGCTTATCGTTATCTGTCTTGTTATAGGGTTTTTCTTATTTTCATTAGTGCGGAAAAAAGGGCGTTTGGTAGCGTTTCTATTACTTTTACTCGCTATCCTAAACATGTTGTCGGGTTTTAAACTCACCCATTTTTTACTTTATCGGTATGGCGAAGATGGAATAGCTATTATTACAACTCTATATCATACAAAAAACTTACATAACCGTCAACCCGTTCTTGCCTATAAAACTCATATAAAAACAGTTGAAGGACAAGAATATTCTACTATCTTTCGCAGTGATGATTTTCCTATCTATCCCCCTCCAACAATGGGATATTGGTATCCTAAGCCACACACCTCATTCCCTGTAAAATACCTGAAAAATCATCCTGGTATTTTTATAATAGTCTCAACAAAAAAATAAATAAATTACCCCGGAAAAAAATCGGTCTGTCTGTCCTGTAACCTAATGCGTTGTACCTTTGTATCAAATACCCCGCATGTTACCCCAGGAACCCATTATTGCACTGGCCACCCCTCCCGGCGTAAGCGCCCTTTCCGTGATACGGCTTTCCGGTGAAAATGTCATCGGCTTAGTTGCCTCTTGTTTTCAACCTGTGCAGCGAAAAAACCTCGCTGAGCAACCGGGCTTCACCCTTCATCTGGGCTATATAAAAGACGGGGAACGCTTGATTGACGAGGTGATGGTGAGTATTTTCCGTGCACCTCATTCTTATACAGGAGAAGATGTGGTGGAGATTTCCTGCCATGGCTCTACCTACATTCAACAAGAAATCATCCGGTTATTTTTAAAGAAAGGTTGTCGTGTAGCGCGCGCCGGCGAGTTTACGCTGCGGGCGTTCCTGAATGGGAAAATGGATTTGAGTGAGGCGGAAGCAGTGGCAGATTTGATAGCGAGCGACAGTGCTGCCTCCCATCAACTGGCACTGCAACAGATGCGCGGAGGGATTAGCAGGGAGTTAAAAGCATTACGCGACCAATTAATAACCTTCGCTTCACTGATAGAATTAGAATTAGATTTTGCAGAAGAAGATGTAGAATTTGTCAATAGAGTAGAATTGGCAGAGCTATTAACATCGCTTCAAAAATCAGTATATCAGCTAACTAATTCCTTTGCGCTTGGAAATGCGCTAAAAAATGGTATCTCAACAGTGATTGCGGGAGAGCCCAATGTGGGGAAATCTACACTTTTAAATGCCCTCCTGAGCGAAGAGCGGGCACTGGTGAGTGATATACCAGGCACCACACGCGATGTAATTGAAGACCATTTAACTATTGACGGAATTTTATTCCGTTTTATGGATACCGCAGGCATCCGGGAGACAGAAGACCAGCTGGAGCGGATGGGGATTAACAAAACCTATGAGAAAATAGAACAAGCGCAAATAATTATTTATCTATTTGATATTTCAAAAATTCAGAATCCAAAATCCACCATTCAAAATAAAAAGGATGGAATACACTATTTAAAAAAGGAATTAGAGCGAGTGAAAGATACTTTTCCAGGTAAATCACTGATGCTCGTTGGAAATAAAGCAGATATACTTGAGGAAGACGAGCGGTGCAGACTATCTTCTGAAATTACAGAATTGCTTTTGCTTTCTGCCCGGGAACATACGGGTATGGAACCTCTGAAACAGCGATTGGTTTCGCTGGTAAACAAGGGTGTTTTAAAAAGCGAACAAACCATTATCACTAACGCACGACACTACGAAGCATTGTTACAGGTGGCAGCGACTATAGAGCAAGTGCAGGAGGGATTAGCCGAAAACCGCCCGGGCGATTTGCTTTCCATAGACATACGGCAGGCATTGTTTTACTTGTCTGACATCACAGGGACAATATCCACAGAAGACCTGTTAGATATCATTTTCAGTCGTTTTTGTATCGGGAAATAGCAGTTTTTTTCTCTTATTTGTTATCAATGTTTCCCGGCAACAAAAATTTGCACACTTTGCAGATTTTGCAAGGTTTGCAATTCATAGTCAGGTTATACCCTTACTTTTTTCCTTTGTTTGTCAGGTTATTTCCTTACATTTTCATTTATTTAGTCAGGTTATAACCTTACAGTTATGGGCAAGAAGTCATTACAGATTCAGCAACTGAACAGCAAAATGCTGGCTTATGCAAGCCTGCAAAAGGTAGCCTCACCGCCTACGGGTTGGTTAAAGGCCATTCGTTCAGCTATTGGTATGAGTCTTCAGCAATTAAGCAACCGACTTTCCATCACCAAGCAAAGTGTACAGGAAATTGAACAACGGGAAAAAGACGGTTCCATCACTATCAAATCCCTTCGGGAAGCGGCTAAGGCGTTGGATATGCAGTTGGTGTATGGCTTTGTACCTGTAGACGGCAGTTTGGAAGAACTAATAGACCGCAAGGCAAAGGAACTGGCTACCCAAATTGTATTGCGCACCAGCAACACCATGAAACTGGAAGACCAGGAAAACACAAAGCAACGCATTGAAAAAGCAATTCAGGAAAGGGCGATTTTATTGAAAAATGAAATGCCAAAAACTATGTGGGATTAGTATATTAAACCGTCATAAACTACGATAAAAAACAATGGCAAACAACATTTTACAATACGAAGGCAAAGTTTGGAGCACAGCCGATTTATTAATCGGTGCAGGAATTAAGCAAAGCGACTTCCCCAAATTCATGATGCCCTACTTTGCCCTTATCATGGTTGAAAGTAGGTTAATACGCCATGCAAGGACATTGCAAGAAGATTTTGGAAGAAGCGATATAGATGCCTTCATTGAAGAATTTAAGGAAGATGGTTTAGAGTACAATGGCTTTGTAGTTCGCAAAAACAAAACCCTGAAAGACATCTGCAAAAATGATAAAGCCTTTGATGTAGATTTTCATGCTTACCTGAAAGCCTTTGACCCACAAACAAAATACTTGTTGGGTGTTGATAAAGGCACAGAAGAAGAAAAGTTTTTGGATATATCCGGTATAAGCGGACAGCTTAAAAAGAAACGCATCCTGTTTGATACAGTTAAGGCATGGAGTGAGATTGATTTAATACCCTTCAACAACTCTGAAATAACAACACTTAAAGAACACATCAAACGCAAGTGGGCTGATATTTCCGCAGAAACAGCCGGAGAGCAATACACACCTGATGACATTATTTTTCTCATTTCAGAAATCATTACTTCCAAGTTAGACAACAACGGTAAGTTCCTTACCATTTATGACCCCACTTGTGGAGGCGGAAACTTGTTGTTTGGTGTGGAGGTTCCAGCCATAAACAAACACCTCAGCAATATCTATGAAACGGGCGAACTGGATGAAAAGGCAACTATTTCCATTTTGGAAACAGTTCGGCAGGAAGGCAGCCGCATGGTAAAAAGAAATGTTGAATTTTATAATCTGGATGCCATTATAGCCGTTGGCTAATACAACATTCTCAAAGATGCCGGAAAAGTAAGCCCCGAAGTGGCAATGAAACTGGCAGAGAAAAAGTACAACAAATCCAAGGTAATTCAAGACTGCAATTTTGAAAGTGATTTTGACAAGGAAGTGAAAAAGATTGCTAACAAGCTCAATAGATTCTTATTTCTTCTCATACTCATTTCGGCTGGTGAGGCTTATTTTTTCTTCCTCCAGTAGCTTCCGAAGCGCTTCTATAATGTGCATTTCCTTATAAGAAAGCACTTGCAATAGCGAACGGGAAGTAAGAGATTGAGAGTCAAGCGCTTGTAGTATAGCTTCTTTTACAAGTGTTATTTGTTTTGGCGAAATGCTATTCTTTTTAGCCACGCATACAGAACAAATGTTACAAGGTTTAGCATCTGTTTCCCCAAAATAACTCAATAACTGAACGCTTTTACAACAGCTATCATTAGCTACGTAATCAATTACCGCTTGCAGCTGTTGTGTTTTTAGTTCTCTTTGCTGGCGCACGTATGGCGCTATGGCATAAATAGTTTTGTCGTCTTCACGTTCCTTTAAAAACGTTACCTCTGCATCGGTTCGCTGCTTTACGTATAACGCCATATCATCTTTTTGCAACTGTTCTAACACAGCGCTTACCCATGCTTCTGAGGAATTAATTTTAGCCGCAATGAGATGTGGATTTACACTTGTAGCAGAGTCAAACAACCCATTATAAGTTCTCAGTATAGCTTGCACTACAGGTTGTATGCGCGGGTGGCGGTCTAAATAGTGGAGTAGCTGTCGTGGATTTGAAGTGCAATGAAGAGTTACCTTTTCTTTAAAAGAATCGGAAAGTGTGAGGACAGCACAACGTTCCAGCAATTTCATCCCGTTATAAGCCAGTAAATTATTGAGATTATATATACTGCAAAAATCATTGAACCGAAAAGGAAAGGTAGTATCTTTTCCCTCTCCATAAGGGATTTGAAAATGGTTATTCAGGTTACGATAAAGTGTTTTTATATAAGCTACTTCAGGGAAGGTATCTAAAAACTGGGCTTTCAGTTTTTTTTCATCTCCTTTATTTTTCAATACAATGGCAAAGGATTTTTTACCATCTCGCCCTCCCCTGCCAGCTTCCTGGTAGTAGTTTTCTATGTTTTCCGGGAGTTGAATATGAATTACGGTTCTCACATCTGGTTTATCAATACCCATCCCAAAAGCACTGGTAGCCACCATTACCTGTACCTGGTTATGGAGCCATGCCTCTAACCGTGTATTCTTCTCTTGGGGGGAAATGCCTCCGTGATAAAAAGTAGCTTTAATATTTTCCCGGTTCAGGTAAGCAGCCACATCGGCGGTAGCTTTCCGGTTTCTCACATATACAATAGAAGAGCCTTTATTTTTTTTCAGGATAAGCGCTGTTTTATACAACTTATCTGGCTCCTCAAAAACCATATAAGCCAAATTTTCACGGGCGAAGGAATTTTTTATAACCGCCGGCTGTCTTAGTTGCAAATTTTCTATAATATCTTCCGCCACCCGCCGGGTAGCCGAGGCTGTAAGGGCAATAATCGGTGTATTTGGAAAAAAACTGCGTAACAAAGCGCAATTCCTGTATGCAGGCCTAAAATCGTGCCCCCATTGCGAAATACAATGCGCTTCATCTATCGCAATAAGGTTCACCCTCATTCGTTTAATGCGTTCCTGTACCAATCCTTGTTCCAGGCGTTCCGGAGATAAATACAGGAATTTATAGTTTCCGTAGATGCAATTATCCAGAATATGGTCTATCTCTTCCCATCGCATACCTCCCAACAAAGCCGCCGCTTTTATTTCCCTTCCCCGTAGTGCATCTACCTGGTTTTTAATCAATGCTACTAAGGGAGAAACCACCACGCATATCCCCTCTTTCGCCATAGCGGGAACCTGGAAACAAAGCGATTTTCCTCCCCCGGTAGGCAGCATAGCCAACGTATCTCGTCCATTTAGCACCGTATCTATAATTTCTTGCTGCGCCGCCCGAAACGACTCAAAATGCCAATATTGCCGTAAAATTTCAAGCGGATGCAACATAGCGCATGATACCTGCCAAATCATTAAAAAAACAAAGTAACGAAATATACCCTAACAGAATCCAGGCTCTTTAAAAAAAGGGTTAATTCTCCCGAAAAGCCTGTTTTACATATTAGTAAAATAAACACACAATATTATACTATTGGGGGTATTACAAAGAGATTTATTATTTTCAATGAGCAATTAGCTCCATTTTTTATAACTGGCATATTATTTTTGTATTCCTTTTCTATTTTTATGCGCAATTTATTCATCTAAAAAAATGCTAATACATGAAGATATGGCTATTCACCTTCCATTTCTTCAGATAGAACCCAGTACTCTTTTTATAAAAAGAGTAACCAGCAAAGCTGTTAGGCCAAGGCGCCATCCTACTGGTGAGTATTTTCTATCTGTTGTGATGGAAGGCAAGTACCGCCAATAGAAAAATTTAACAAAAAATTAACATATATATATATAGATAAATTAACCTATAGCTTAACTTTGTAAATGAAAAGAAACAGTAAACACCTCATTAGTTCCAAAGACGAGAAAAGAGCCATTTATATTGACGAGGAAAACATAAAAGAAATTATAGCATATCTAAACAAAGACGACAGGCACAGGAAAAAATTTAAATTTATTTCAGATATAATTTTGGGTGGTCATAAAAACCCCGATGTGTATGATAAAGAAGCCATAAATAACAACTGTAAGGATATAACGGCGATGAAGTTTTTTAAAGGGCAGGAAAATGACCGAATATACTGCAAGGAAATTCATACTGATAAAGGTGTATTTATTGTAATCATGGCGATTTTATATGAGAGAAAAAAAACAACCAAACTAAACCGAGAACAAAAAAATCTTATCGAAAAAATAGCAGATTATACCTATGAAATTTAAAGATAAATACCACATTTCCCCTGAATTTGAAAGCCTTTTCGCTTTTAAATCTAAAGAAGAAGAAACAGAACACGAAGCAAAAATGCTTATGTTTCGCTTTCTGAATGAGCTTGAGAAAATACAGGGTGATAAGCCTCTTAAAAAAAAGGATTTGGCGAAGGCTATCGGAACCTCGGCAAGCTATATTACGCAACTATACCGGGGTGATAAGCTGATAAACTTACTTACTCTGGCTAAAATTCAGGATGCTTATGGCATTACTTTCCAGATTAAAGCAATACCTCGTCTGGAAAGTTATAAAACTGAAATTGAAAATATGCACCCCGATTTTATTTCAGGAAATCAACTGGCAGCTGAAAACAAACATGAGGCGTATATAACCAAAAGACCGGAGAAAACATAGAACCTATACCTCACAACTATTAAAATAGCTTGAGCCCTCAAAGTTATTGCTACTCCAAACGGGAAAATTGACGAGAATGTATTATCCACTACCCCAAGGTGTTCCATTCCCGAAAGCAATATAGCCGCTTCATCAAAGATGAAAAGCATTAGCATCAAAATTTTTCATCTTTCGGTTAAAGAATACAAATTCCTTTTCTATTTTTATAGGCAGCTAATCAACCCCAAAAAATGGAAAACCAGGAACGAGTTGTTATTGAAAACATACTACCCCAGATAGACTGTGGCGCTCATTTTATAAAAAGAGTAACGGGCGAAACCGTTACCGTAAGCGCCGATGTGCTGGCTGACGGGCACGATATTGTAGTGAGCTGCGTGAAATACAAACCCGAAGCCACTAAAAAATGGAGCGAAATCCGCATGAAACCCATCGAAAATGACCGATGGGAAGCCTCCTTTACCGTAGAAAAGCAGGGCTTTTATACCTATTATGTGGAAAGCTGGATAGACTACGCTCTCAATTGGCAACATGGCATCCGCCGGAAAATAGAAGATGGGCAAAAGGTAACTTCCGAACTGCTGGAAGGCGCCGAATACCTCAACGAAATACGGGAAAAGGTAAACCCTCCCGAAAAAATTTACCTCGCCCGCCTCATCCAATGGTTTTCGGACGAAGCGCACTACGCCCAGGCCATTGAAGCAGCAGTTTCAGACGAGCTCAAAGCTCTCCTGGAAATCTACCCGAAACGTTTCCTGGCAAGCCGGTCTCCCGACCTCCGGGTATATGTGGACCGGGAAAAAGCCCGTTTTTCCACCTGGTACGAATTTTTTCCCCGTTCGTCTGCATCTGAAACGGGGAAGCACGGAACCTTCTCAGACTGTGAGCGTCTGCTACCCCGCATCGCGAAAATGGGATTCGATACGCTTTATTTCCCGCCTGTTCATCCCATAGGCGAACTAAATCGCAAAGGAAAAAACAATGCCGTAATCGCCGCCGAAGGCGATGTAGGCTCCCCCTGGGGCATTGGCTCTAAGGCCGGCGGACACACGGCTCTACATCCCGGCCTGGGAACGCTGGACGAGTTCAAAGCGCTCGTGGAAAAAGCTAAAGCGCTAGATATAGAAATTGCCATGGACTTCGCCCTTCAAGCTGCTCCCGACCATCCCTGGGTAAAAGAGCACCCCCAATGGTTCAAATGGCGACCAGACGGTACCGTGCAATATGCTGAAAATCCTCCCAAAAAATACCAGGACATCCTGCCTATCTATTTTGAAACACCCGATTGGAAAAACCTGTGGAATGAGTTGCTGCGAGTCGCCCTGTTTTGGGTGGAGAAATGCGGCATCCGCATCTTCCGGGTGGACAATCCACATACTAAACCTTTTCATTTCTGGGGCTGGCTTATCAGCAAAGTCAAGGAGAAATACCCCGATGTCTTGTTCCTTTCCGAAGCCTTCACCCGTCCTAAAATTATGTACCGGCTTGCCAAAGAGGGTTTTACCCAATCCTATACCTATTTTACCTGGCGCAACAGCAAACAGGAACTCACCGATTATCTCACCGAACTCACTCAAACACCTCTGAAAGAATTTTTCCGACCTAATTTCTGGCCTAATACGCCCGACATAAACCCCTACCCGCTCCAAGGCGCTAACGAAGCTACTCATTTACAGCGCTATTTTTTAGCTGCCACGCTCAGCTCTAACACCGGCATTTATGGACCTGTTTTTGAAAACATGCAGTCTGCCGCTCTTCCCGGTAAAGAAGAATATGCCGATTCTGAAAAATATGAGGTGCGCCAATGGAACTGGGAGCAGGAGACCAAGCTGACTGTCCTTATTTCGCGGATTAACGCAGCCCGAAAAGAGCGAGCCTCTCTTCGGCAAACAAACCATATTGTATTTTGCGAAACCGATAAAGACCGTCTTCTCGCTTACTATAAACACAGTGATGACAGAACGGATGAAACGCTGATGGTAGTGAGCCTGGACCCCTACTACACGCAGCAAGGATGGATAAAAGTGCCACTTCACCTGCTTGGCGTACGGGAAGGACAGCAGATCCAGATGACCGATTGCATTACCGGGAGCAGCTACATTTGGAATAAAGAATGGTGCTTTGTGGAACTGCACCCTGTTTTGCCTTTTCATCTTTTTAAAATCACCAAGCCATGACTGCACTATTACCCGAAGAACCCTTTGTAGAGCCTTTCGTCTTTACCTGCCGCTGGGACGAAGCGCTCACGCATGAGAATTTCATAAAAACTTTTTCAGGAGCGATACTGGAACGCTATATCATGCAAAAACGCTGGTATGCCGGCAAATCCAGCACCCTCAAATACATTGAAATTATAGACTCTTACCGATTAGAATCAGGGACAGAATTATATTATGGCGTTTTGCTGGAGGTGAATTTCACCGAAGCCTTTTTCCAGAACTATGCGCTCTCTATAGCCTTTGTTCCAAAGGAACAACTTCAAACCAATACCGTTATTGCGGCGGTACGTTTTAATGGTACGGAAGGCTTTTTGGTAGATGCACTGCACGAAGAAAAGTACCGGAAGCTGCTCTTTGAAAAGATACTCTGTTCTGGGAATGCAGACGCTTTCAAAGTGAAATTCCACAGGGGAATGGCGCTCAGTGAAAGCGCTTATCATTCTTCCGCCTTTATGGGCGCCGAACAGAGCAATACCTCTATTATTTACAATGAAAAATTCGTGCTGAAATTTTTCAGGAGGATTTATTTCAGTACGAATCCCGATTACGAAATTAGCCGTTTTCTTACGGAACGGAAACACTTCAAAAACACGCCCGCATACGCCGGAAGCGTCAACCTGAGCTACGGGGACGAGGAAACCATCACCCTGGGGCTCATGCAGGAATTGATTCCTAACCAGGGTGATGCCTGGAAATACATGTTACAGGCGCTGGACGACCTTTTTTCCTGCCTGTCCGAAAAAAACGTGGCCATCGAAACATTGCCGCAAATAAAACTTTTTGAAAAACGGAAGCTATCGAGAATGCCCCCCGAAATTCTGGAATGGACGGGAGCGGCTTTTTTTGAGCAGATCGGGAAACTGGCGCAGCGCACGGCTGAGATGCACGTAGCCCTGGGCAGCGATGTACACGACACGGCTTTTACACCTGTTAACTATAACGGCGACTACACCGTGTGGCTCAAAAACCGCCTCATTCACCAGTTCCAGAACCGGCTGAACACCATTGAGAACAACCTCCACAAACTGGACGCTCCCGCCCTGGAATTAGCGCACAAATTTTTAGACCGGAAAAAAGATATCCGCAAGCGCTTTTTGGATTTTGACTGGACAAAGCTGAAAGGTGAGCGTATTCGCATACACGGCGACTACCATCTGGGGCAGGTGCTGATAAACGGAGATGACTTTTTTATCCTAGATTTTGAAGGCGAGCCTGAAAGCACCATCCGCGACCGAAAGGTAAAGCAACCACCCCTGAAAGATGTGGCAGGCATGTTTCGTTCCTTCCATTACGCCATTTATGCCACCCTGTTTACTCATTCTGAAAAGTACCCATACAGTAGGGAACAACTCTTCCAGGCGGGTGAACTGCTGTACCGCTATATGGTGAACGTATTTCTGTACACCTATGTGCGAAGCGCCCAGCAGGGTAACCTGAACATCGGCTACGATACGGAGATCCAATTCATCCTGGACTATTGCATGTTGGAAAAAGCCGTGTATGAGCTAGGCTATGAGCTCAACTCCCGCCCCAGTTGGGCGGTAATCCCATTAGAAGGGATTCGGTCTATTATGAAGTATGATTAAATTTTAGGGTATTTTTGATTGGAATAGGTTGAATTCCAATAAATCAAACAGAGATAATTAAACAGGAATTCAGCCTTAGCTTTAACCCATTCTATTATGAAAAATAAATAATAGATATTCCAAAATAGATATTACAACTACCAAAAAACTATGATATGTATAATCTATTAAAAATTCGGCTAAAGCCATTTATGTATTCCCTGAATATATGCCTCCCGATAAATCTTAAGAGGCAATCTATAGCCCAATGACTCAATCTTGCAACCGGGCAGTATTCTATGTAACCGAAACAACCATTGTATGGGGAAAACCAGTGCAAACTGTATTAAAAGGAAGGGGAAAAATACAAGAAAAATAAAGTTGAAAAATTGAGCGGAAAGTTTTTGAAAATCCCATTTTAATTTCCTATATTTGATAGGAAGTAAAAAAGGTTATCCTTTATTTTTAAATGATAGTATCTATAGAAAACATCTCACTATAGGATTGTCAAAAACAAAAAACGGAGAAAGCCGAAAATCCGTCAAAGAGTAGGCATCAATTAAAATCCGCTCATTATGAAAATTAGAATGTTTTTAATAGGATTTGCATTGGGCGCTGTATATATTTCTTGCGATCCGGCAAGCCCTATGCAGCCCAATGTAGTTACTGGTGGCAGGGCTGTTGCAATAGCCCGGCACCCTTCTAATAACACAGAATTGTTAGTAGCTTCGGAAAGCGGGGGGGTTTTTAAATCGACAGATGGAGGAGTAAAATGGAAACAAGTTACTGGCAGCAAGACTTTCTGGTTCCAGGATGTAAAATACCTTACCTCTAACCCTACCATTGTCATTGCAGTTGCCGGCAAAGATACCCGCGTAACCAACGGCGGGGGGATTTGGCGAAGCACAAATTCTGGTATAGACTGGAGCCAGATTGCCCTTACCACTCCCAACCCCGGTTGCGCAGCCGACCTTTCGGCTTATTGTGTGGCTATTGAGCCGGAAAACAATAAAATATGGGTGGGCACTTCCTGCGGAGTTGCCGTTAGTACCGATAGTGGCGCCACCTTCAATTTTTTGCCCACATCTACCAATTATAATAACGATGTAGTCTATTCTATTTTAACTCCTGCAAAAGACCAAATAAAAATGCTCACCGCAGCAGGAGTAAAAGTTTCAGCAAATGGAGGAACAAGTTGGTCATTCTCCACGAGCGGATTGCCTTATATGTTAATAGGAAATCATACTCAGATTGCCTGTTCCCCGTTAAATCACAATCATATTTTCTGGGCTGCCAACTTTTCTCCGGGAGACGGAAAATGGCACAACGGAATTTATTATTCATCAGATAACGGCGCTAATTGGGTGAATTTAATTGATAATACAGGCATTAACCGCCCACCCTCTTGCTATACCGCCAAAAACCTGGGTGGCAACTCTTCTAAATTCGACTTGTATTATAGCGATGGTGGTTGCACTTTTCAACGCGCGGCATTTACCAATGCAACCCCTCCCGCTATAAGCGGCTCATGGGCAAGCCTTAGTGTTCCGCATTGCGACCATGCTGACCTTTGTTTTCAAACCGATGAAAAAACCCCGTTGCTTCTTGCCGGGGACGGGGGTTTATTCTTAACTACCGATAAAGGAGCCAACTGGGCATATACCGGTGGAGGCCCCAATGGATATAACGCTTTGCAAATAACCGAAGTTACGGGGCAGAAACACAGCGCAGATAGTAAAAACGACCTCTATTATGGAACCCAGGATAATTACATACAAGCATCAGCCGATGAGGGAGCTACCTGGCCTGATAGCCAGCGGGTTTGTTGCGAGGGTTTCTTTTTAAATATTCCCCGTCAAAGCTTACCCGCCAGTCAAACCAAAATAACAGGTGTAAATTGTGGGGCATGCTACAATTTTATGGCAGCTCCGTTATTTGCCGGCGGCGCCCCGGGATTTCCGAATGTGCCCAATTTTACAAATAATCCGTGTTTACTAAAACCTTCGTATTATATACAAAGTGATACGCTGCCCGGAGCACCTACCGTGAGCCTGTTTTCCCTTACCACAAACAATGGGGCTTCATGGAACTATAAATACGCCTTCTCCAATCAACAAAAAGACTTATCGCATGTTTCTTATAGCGCATCAGATCCGGTGATTTTCACCGCGGTAAAAGAACCTGGTACAACACCCGACGGGCAGGAAATCATTGGGCTCAAAAAAATTGTAAATGTTTTAGGAAGCGGCTCTCCCATTGTTTCAGACATCAAGAACTTTGGCAGTTTAGGTATTTTTCCTACCATGTTTGCCTGGTATAAGCCCTATGCCGTTAACCCTTCCAATCCCAACCATATAATAGCCCCTGATATTGTAAGCGAAAAGGTAAGGGTTACCAAAGATGGTGGTATGACCTGGGTTAATGATGATAATTTGACGAATCTGGTTACTCAATCAGGAGTTTTTAAATTCCGGTGGGAAGCATTTACACAAATTTCCAATATTGCCTTCGACCCCGATGTTGAAGGAAGAATTTTAGTAGGTACTGTTCAGGCAGGAATTTTCAGCACCTGCGATAACGGAGCCACCTGGTCTAAGTTGAAGGGAACAGAAAAAATACCCAATGTCTCTTCATTTTATTTTCTCGGCGACAATAAAGCAGTTGTTTCTTCGTATGGACGCGGGTTATGGAAATTATCGCTGAAAACCTGCCCCAGCACAAATGTAAAATTTCCGCCGGGAGAATATCAACTGGAAGAGCCGCTCATCTGGTGGAAAGGCGCATACGTGCCCATTAGCCAGATAGGAGACCCCGAGGTTTGCCCTGTATGTGGTTATTTCCTGCTTGACAGAGGCGATATAACAGAGATAATCTTGACCGAAAACAATGTAATCAAATCTGTTTCTATCAGCGAAGGAACCTTAAAAGGCTATACGTATGATGAAACAATCATTGAATCTATACCATTTAGAGTTTCTAAAAACGGTAAGGGTTTTGATGCTGGTAAAGATGAAGGACTTATAGCCTTAATGAGAAAAGGATATAAAATAAAAGGATTGTACGTAAAAGATAATATTCTAAACGGGTATATTGTGGCTAAAAATAATGTTCAGGTTAATCAACTTCCAAAAAAACAAGAATTTAAAACGTATCTAAGAGCAGAGTTGATTCAGAAAAACAAAGCAGAATATTCGGTGAAAATCAGGGGAAAAGGATTTTCTAAAGCAGAGCATTTAGTTATAAAAGTAGATGGGAAGGCAATAGATATGAAGAATCAAAACCTTATGTTCGACGAAAATGAAAATATGTCTCTTGACCTTAATTACCTTCTTACTCCCGGGGGACACACTATTTTAGTTCAACAGGGAAAAGTGAAAGAAGTTACCACCGTCATCATTCCTCTTAATGATCGGGAAAACCGAGAGCACTAATATAAAATAAGATGAACAAGTGGGGGAGAACAGAAATTAACAAGCCACTGTTCTCCTCTTGCTTGTTTAATAACCTTAAACTATACGCATCTTAAATGGTCGGCTTTAAGAGAAGAGCACCGCAAGCGCAAAGCCTTCCCGCAAGAATAACACTCCTTCATCAATTTATTTTCACAAATTCAAATATTACATTTAGCTAAAGTCATTTTGTATTTTTTGAACGAATTATTTTAGATTTGGAGAACAATTATTCAAACCCCGTGCGTAAACTTCTGCCTATTCCATACATTTGAGCCGTGAAATACAACCCCGACATTCATCATCGCAGGTCCATCCGGCTAAAAGGATACGATTACGGCCAGGCAGGATTGTATTTTATTACCCTATGTGTACAAGACAGGCATCAGCTATTCGGATTGATTGTAAATGGTGAAATGAAGCTAAATATTTTTGGCGAAATAGTCCTGGAAGAATGGCTTAAAACTCCCGAAATACGGGAAAATACAGCACTTGGCGAATGCATCGTCATGCCCGATCATTTCCATGCCATCCTTGAGATCAAATATAAAATAGACACCGTAAACACTTCCATAGGAGAATTCAAAAGCCCGTCCCATACCGTAGGCGCTGTCGTAAGAGGATATAAAGGCGCCACCACTAAACGAATCAAAGAATATATCCGGCAGGCCAGAGACGAGGATAAGGGCGAATCGCAACTCGCCCCAGGATTTCCTCCAGGAATCGCTCATATAAACCTATCCAAATCCATCTGGCAACGCGACTACTACGAGCGCATCATCCGCAGCGAGCAAGCCCACCGGCGCATTTCGCAATACATCATCAATAATCCCGCAAAATGGCAGGCCAATAAATCGCATAAAAAATGAATATAGAATATAAGGGCGAATTGCATTCGCCCCAAGATATAAGGGCGAATTGCGATTCGCCCCAGAGTTCGCCCCATAGCCTTTTTTCCGATTTCGATATCAATTTATTCAAAGCCGGAAAGCACTTCAGATTATACGAAAAATTAGGCGCTCACCTCATCGAGAAAGACGGCGTAAAAGGCACCTATTTCGCCGTATGGGCGCCCTCCGCCAAAGCCGTTTCCGTAATTGGCGACTTCAATTACTGGACAGAAGGCGAGCACCCGCTCAACGTCCGCTGGGACCAATCCGGGATATGGGAAGGCTTCATCCCCGGCGTGGACAAAGGCACCCGCTATAAATACAAAATCCATTCCCATCACAACGACTATAAAACCGAAAAAGCCGATCCTTTTGCCTTCTTTTGCGAAACCCCGCCCAAAACCGCCTCCATAGTCTGGGATTCCCCTCACACCTGGAAAGACAACCAATGGATGAGCTACCGCAAAGACAAGAACGGGCTGGACAAACCCTTTTCCGTCTATGAGATGCACCTGGGCTCCTGGAAACGGAACCTAACCGAAAACCGACCGTTGAGCTATGTGGAATTGGCGGACGAGCTGGTGGCCTATCTCAAAGAAATGAATTTTACCCACGTGGAGCTCATGCCCATTATGGAATATCCCTACGAACCCTCCTGGGGTTACCAGCTCACCGGCTATTTCGCTCCCAGCTCCCGCTTTGGAAAGCCGGAAGACTTCATGCTCCTCGTGGACAAACTCCACCAGAACGATATCGGCGTTATCCTCGACTGGGTTCCCTCCCACTTCCCTTCCGATGCCCACGGGCTGGGCTTCTTTGACGGCTCGCACCTCTACGAACACCCCGACCCCCGCAAAGGCTATCATCCCGACTGGAAGAGTCTCATCTTCAATTACGGACGGAACGAAGTGCGCTCCTTCCTCATCAGCAATGCCCTTTTCTGGCTAGACAGGTATCATGCCGACGGTTTACGGGTGGACGCTGTCGCCTCCATGCTCTACCTGGACTATTCCCGCAAAGACGGCGAATGGGAACCCAATCCCTACGGCGGACGGGAAAACCTGGATGCCATTTCCTTCCTCAAAGAACTCAACGAAGCCGTTTATTCAAATTTTGAAGGCGTTCAAACCATTGCCGAAGAATCCACCGCCTTCCCGATGGTGTCCAAACCCGTCTATCTCGGTGGCTTGGGCTTCGGGATGAAATGGATGATGGGCTGGATGCACGACACCCTCGTCTATTTCAAAAAAGAGCCCGTGTATCGAAAATACCACCACAACGACATCACCTTTAGCCTGACGTACGCTTTCACCGAAAACTTCATGCTTCCCCTCAGCCACGACGAAGTGGTCTATGGCAAAAACTCCCTTTTGGGAAGAATGCCCGGAGACGAATGGCAGCGCTTTGCCAACCTGCGCCTCCTCTACAGCTACCTATACACCCACCCCGGGACGAAACTCCTCTTTATGGGCGGCGAGTTCGGGCAGGCTGCCGAGTGGAATTTCCAGCAAAGCCTCGATTGGCACCTGCTGCAATATGGCTACCACAACGATATGAAAAACCTGGTTGCCGCCCTCAACAAGCTCTACCGGGAAGAGCCGGCGCTCTACGAAAAACAATTCAGCTCCGAAGGGTTCCAGTGGATCGATTACGGCGATTCGGAAAACTCCGTGATCTCTTACCTCCGAAAAGGGCACGATGCGGAAAACGACCTCGTGGTAGTGTGCAACATGACGCCCGTAGTGCGGGAAAACTACCGTATCGGGCTGCCCCGCAAAGGAACATTACTACAACGGTTCAACAGCGACCTGGCGGAATACGGGGGCAGCGGCGTGGACAATTCCAAAGAGATCCGCATAGAAGCCGTGCCGTGGCATCACCGGGAGGCTTCAGCCGAAATAAGCCTTCCCCCATTGGGTATTGTTATCTTTAAAATTTTATGACCCTTTTGTTTTTAAAATTCAGCTGTAATCCGTTCTTTTGCGAAATTGAATTAATTCTGACCAAAAAAATATGATAACCAACACCGAGCTGGAGCACAAAGGCAATTTATATCCCTCCCATATAACCCATTACAAAAAAGAAGTTGATACCCTCTACTTTTACACGCAGAACGATGTCATTTTACAGTTGACCATCCTCCGGGACAGCGTCATCCGCTTCCGCTATGCCGTGGAAGGCGTCTTTGAGCCCGATTTTTCATACGCCATTTCCGAAGAAGCCAGCTACGGCTTCAATCACTTGCAGGTGGAAGAGCACGAAGAAGAATACCGCGTCATTACGGGCAAGCTCAACATCCATGTTCGCAAAGAGAACCTGAAGATCCGAATATTTGACAGGGAAGGTATGCTTCTCAACGAAGACGAGCAGGGATTTCACTGGGAAGAAAACTACGAATACGGCGGAAACATCGTCAAAATGAGCAAAACTTCCCAGGAAGCCGAAAGTTTTTACGGTTTGGGCGACAAACCCATGCACCTGAACCTCAAAGGCAAACGCGTCCACAACTGGAGCACCGACCAGTATGCTTTTGTGAAAGACCAGGACCCGCTCTACAAAAATGTTCCTTTCTATATCGGCTTGCACCACAACACAGCCTACGGCATCTTTTTCGACAACACCTTTATATCCTTTTTCGACTTTTGCCAGGAACGTCGCAACGTAACCAGCTTCTGGGCGAACGGCGGCGTCATGAACTACTATTTCTTTTACGGCCCTTCCGTAGCCGAAGTCGTTACCAGCTATACCGACTTAACGGGAAAACCCGAACTCCCCCCGCTCTGGGCATTGGGCTATCACCAGTGCAAGTGGAGCTATTACCCCGAAAGCAAAGTGAAAGAAATCGCCAAAAAGTTCAGGCGGTACAAAGTCCCCTGCGACGCCATTTACCTGGACATTGATTATATGGACGGCTTTCGCTGCTTTACCTGGAACCGGGACTATTTCCCCGACCCCAAACGGATGATCGCCGAATTGGCGGAAAGCGGCTTCAAAACCGTTGTCATCATAGACCCCGGCATTAAAATAGATAAGGACTATGAGGTGTACCGGGAAGCCGTTGAAAACGACTATTTCTGCAAGCGGGCAGATGGCAACTACATGAAAGGAAAAGTATGGCCCGGCGAATGCAACTTCCCCGATTTCACCAACCCCAACGTGCGGGAATGGTGGGCGGGACTCTACAAAGAGCTCATTGCCGGGTTCGGTGTAAAAGGCGTCTGGAACGACATGAATGAACCCGCCGTGATGGAGGTTCCCACCAAGACCTTCCCGCTGGATGTGCGCCACGACTACGACGGGCATCCGTGCAGCCACCGGAAAGCCCATAATATATATGGTATGCAGATGGCTCGGGCTACCTACGAAGGCGTAAAACGATTCACCTTTCCCAAGCGCCCGTTCATCATCACCCGCTCCACCTATTCCGGCGCCCAGCGCTACACCTCTTCGTGGACGGGCGACAACATCGCCACCTGGGAGCACCTCTGGATCGCCAACGTGCAGGTACAACGAATGTGTATGAGCGGCATGTCGTTCACCGGAACGGATATAGGCGGCTTTGCCGAGCAACCCACCGGCGAGCTCTACGTGCGCTGGATCCAGTTGGGCGTTTTCCATCCCTTTTGCCGGACCCATTCCAGCGGCGCTCACGGCAACCAGGAACCCTGGTCGTTTGACGCCGAAGTCCTGAAAATAACCCGGAAATTCATTTCCCTGCGCTATGAGCTCCTCCCCTATCTCTACACCACCTTCTGGCAGTATGCCGATGAAGGCATTCCCATGCTGAAATCGCTGGTGTATTACGCCCAGGAAGACGAGCAGACCCATTACCGCACCGATGAGTTTATCTTCGGCGACCACATCCTCGTATGTCCCGTGCTGGAGCCCAACGCCAAAGGACGGCGCATGTACCTTCCCTTTGGGAACTGGTACAACTACTGGACGGACGAACGCATCGAAGGAGGCAGAGAATATTGGGTGGATGCCGACATTGATTCCATACCGCTCTTTGTGAAAGAAGGCGCCCTCATCCCCAAGTATCCCGTGCAGCAGTATGTAGGCGAAAAAACGATAGAAGAATTGACCTTAGATGTGTATTATAAAACCGGGAAAGAGCGCTCGGTGGTATATGAAGATGCAGGCGACGGCTACGACTATAAGAAAGGACGTTATTGCCTGCGCATTTTTAAACTCACCGGCAAAGAAAAGGAGCTCATTATCCAGCACCACAAAGAAGGAAAATACGTTACGGGCTATCAAAAATTCAACATAAAGCTGCACGGTTTGCCCTTTACGGTAAAAGCCGTTCAGTTGGACAAGGTGGAAATTCCGTTTGAAGAAGCCGGGGTAAACGGGGACGGCACGCTCGTCATAGACAAAGATTTTACGGAGCTGCATATTATTGGGATGTAATTTTTTAACTTTACCAAAATTTATACCCATCATGAAACCCTTCCTTGCCCTCTTTTTTATGGGATTGACGCTCTTCTCGTGTAAAACCAACCCCTTTACCGGGAAATCCACCCTGAATTTTTATCCCAACAGCCAGGTATTTCCCACCGCTTTCCAGGAATACGACAAATTTTTATCCGAAAACAAAGTCGTGAAAAGCTCCGCCGATGCCGCTGCCGTAAAACGGGTGGGCGAGCGTATCGCCGCCGCTGCCGACCGCTGGCTCACCGCCAACGGATACCCCAATTACCTGAAAGACTATCGCTGGGAATACAACCTGGTGGAAGACCAGCAGGTGAACGCCTGGTGTATGCCCGGGGGAAAGATCGTGGTCTATACCGGTATTCTGCCCATCACTAAAAACGATACCGGGCTTGCCGTAGTGCTTGGGCACGAGGTGGCGCACGCGCTGGCCGACCACGGCGCGCAGCGTATGAGCGCCGGAACGCTCCAGCAGGCAGTAGCCGTTGCCGGAAATATAGCCTTGGGCGAAAACGAAAAAAAACGGGAAGCCTTTAACCTCGCCTACGGTATAGGCAGTACGGTGGGCGTGATGCTACCCTTTAGCCGGGGACATGAAAACGAAGCCGATGCCATCGGTATTCAAATTATGGCAATTGCCGGTTACAACCCCTACGAAGCCCCCGAATTGTGGAAACGGATGAAAGAAAAAGCGGGAGGACAAACCACACCGGAGTTTCTCAGTACACACCCCTCCAGCGATACCCGGATTGCCCATCTTACCGAACTGGCGCCCGCAGCCGCCGAAGAAGCCAAAAAATTTGGGATAACGAAGTTTGAGTGATGGTATGAGAAAATACAAAATGGTACAAAAGACCTTCATTGTGTTTTTGGTATGACGTTTTAACTCAGGAATTATATTAAAATCTGTAATAGCCGCGACTAAACAAATACAGATAAAACGGAATAAAATACACGGATAACCCTAAAAATAAAGTGTTAAACAGAAGGGTTTAGGTATAGTTGCCTTATGAACAAGTAGCACAAATATGGAAGACAAAATCATTTCAGCTTTAAATTTCACTTTTGAAAATATAAAAAGTCTGAATGAAGATGCACATATTTTAAAAAAACATTCCAAGTTCGGAAGATCTTATACTCTTTTCCACTTATGTTTTGAAGAATGTGGACGATTCTACCTTCTTCACGATTATTTAATGGACTTCTTTAATTACAAAATCAAACCTAAAGATTTGAACTATGGACAGTTACGGAAATTAGGATATGAAAAACATCAACCAAAATTGACTCAAAGTCTCAACGGAATGAGAAAGTTTTCGACTGTTTTTATGATGATTGCAAGAAGTCAAAACAACTTGCCTAACTCGGGAACAGATTTCGAAAAAGAGCTTGCGGAAATTGAAGAAAAAATTGATGACATTGCAGAATCGGAAATGGAATTAGACCGATTGAAAAATGTAGGTTTATATGTTACTTATTCAGACAATCAATTCCATTTACCAGATAAGACTATTACAGTAAAACAATATATTAATATTCAAAAATTAGCAAATCTCGGAACTGAAATAATTGAAATGATGATGGAATTTTATGAAAGTAAAGGTGGTTTTATTGGATTTAAAAATGAGTTAAGAAGATTATTAAAAGAAAAAAAATGAAATCGAATAAAATACTTGTTTAACCCGCTCTCTGAAGTGTCCTCACTTCGGAGGAAAAGCAACAACTAGCGCAAAGTCAGGAGACTTTGCGGAGCGGGAATATTTGCTTTACCAACAAGTTGTGCATAATATTTGAAAAACGAAAACCTATGAAAAATTTCGAATTATTTGTTGATGAAATTGTAAATAAATGGCGTTCTGAAAAGAAAACCATACTTGAAAGTGCTGGACTAGGAAGACCGAGTAATAGAGAAAATGGAGATTTAGCCGAAGATTATATTTTACGAAGAGTAAGCAACCTTAAACCAAAATATCAAGGAATAAAATCGAAAGGAAGTCAAACCCCTTCTGATATCTTTTGTGTTGCAAGAAGAAATGGATATTGGCACATTATGCTAATTCAAATAAAAAGTTCAACGGACAAAGATGGAATTTATAAACTGAATGAAAACGACAAAAAAACGTTTGATGAATTTGCAAAATTCATAAAGACTCAAATAGGAATCTCTGAGAATATGGCTAATTATAGAAAGAGTCCTGTGATAATTTCTAATGGTTATGCTGGAGTTTATAGAAATGAAAATGAAAAAGCTCTAAAACATAGTCTTGTTGAAACTAAAGCATTTAAAATATTTAAAAGAAATACGACTGACTTGGATATTGATGATGTTAAAAAGAAAGTAACAATAGCTCACAAGCTTTAAAAACTCCGCTCTCCGAAGTCTCCTGACTTTGAGGAAACCCGCCGGTGCATGTGTCACTCTTGTGCCTCCACGCTACGCATAGCCGGTACCTTTAGTGGTAATAAGTGAGAACAAAACAATTGATATAAAATTTGTATCTTTGAGAAAAACGAATACGATGATAGTTGAACGGACAAATAAAGAAATAGTGGTGAGATTGTCGCCTCAAACAAATACTTCCGATTTACAAGATATGCTGGATTATTTGGAGTATAAGGAATTGGTTTCTAAATCAAAAGCAAAACAAAGCGATATTGACGAATTAGCGAAATTAGTTAATCGTTCCATGATGGAGAAGGTTAGAAAATCCAGGAACAAAATCTAACCATGAAATTTGTCATTGATACGAATATTGTTTTTAGTGCAATACTTAATCCGGAAAGCCCAATAGGGCAAATAATTCTTAATGGCTCTAAATATTTTACATTTTTATCTATTGACCAACTATTAGATGAGATGGATTGATTAGATCAAAAATAAAATTTATAAATCAACTATTAATAAATTCCGACAATTACCAAAAAACTGGTGAATTAACAGATGAAATTGATCCTGATGATTCATTATTTGTTGGCCTTACCTTACAATTTCGATGTAAATTATGGTCTGGAGATAAGCAATTGATTACCGGGCTTCAAAAAAAAGGATTTAAACAAATCATAACAACTGAAGAACTGTTTCAAATATATCTTGATAAAGAATTAAAACGAAATATCAAAAGAAAATAAAATTTCCCGCTCTCCGAAGTCGCCCGGCTTCGGAAAAAAAACCTGCTGCTGCGAGCGTCTTGCTCGTACCCGTTCGCAAGCGCCGCGCCCGTACCTGCGTACCCTGGCAACCAGCCTAAAAAGAATGGCGCCAACGTTGGGTGAAGATTATAGTTGTATATTTGAATAAAAAAATATATAAATCTTTAAAGATTTATATATAAGAAATAATTTCTTGGTTGAAATTGATAAAGAGGCTATCATCTTACATGAAACAGGATAAGACTATTTGCCAGCAATCAATACCCGGTAAGCCTGCTAAACCGGGGTTTCTCTTATGCCCGGGGATTGGACTGAGTGGGCAATGCCGGCTATATGAAACTAACAACACCTGCTATCTTTGGAACAACCGGCCAAAATAAACCAACTCGTTGAAAATCTTTTCCGGCACGAATCGGGGAAATTAGTTGCTGTATTGACAAAAGTGCTGGGAGCAGAAAACATGGACCTTGCAGAAGATGTTGTACAGGATGCAATCCTGGAAGCCATTAGCCAGTGGGCTTACAGGGGAGTTCCTGAAAACCCCGTGGGATGGCTCTATAATGTAGCGAAATATAAAGCCATTAATCATGTTAATAAGGATACGATAAAACGAAAATACTCAACAGAAGCCGCCCGGCTTTTACAATCTGAGTGGACTGCTGAGCCAGCCCTGCATCATTTCTTTTCTGATAAAGAGATTGCCGATGACCAGTTGCGAATGATGTTTACCTGTTGTCATCCATCCATTAGCCCCGACTCCCAGATTGCCTTAACATTAAAAACGCTTTGCGGATTTAGTATCCCGGAAATAGCCAGGGCTTTCTTAACCACCGAGGAAACCATTAATAAAAGGCTGGTGCGGGCGAGACAGGTGTTACGGGAAAGCAACATAAGGTTTGAAGTTCCGCTTGGAAATGAATTGAATAAACGAATAGAGGCTGTTTTAGAAACCGTTTACCTGATTTTTAACGAGGGGTATAATAGCTCTTACGGATTTGAAATAATTAAATTTGAATTGTGCAAAGAGGCCATACGTTTAGCCCAGCTTATTGCCAGCCATGACATGATAACAGACAAACACCCGGTTTATGCTTTACTTTCCCTGATGTTGCTGAACGCCTCACGGTTTAAATCGAGAATAGATGAAAATGGAAAAATTGTTGATTTGGCAAGGCAAGACCGAACCCAATGGAACAAAGACTTTATTCGCAAAGGAATTGAATATCTCGATAAGTCGGTTGAAACCCATTCCGTCTCAAAATATCAAATCCTCGCAACCATTTCTGCCCATCATTGTACGGCTTACAGTGATGAGACAACCAACTGGCCAAGTATTTTGGAACTCTATAACCATCTGGCAAAAATAGATTCATCTCCCATTATTTTATTAAATAAAGCGGTAGCCACTTCTAAAGTGATAGGGTTAAAACAGGCAACAGAAGATTTGCTCAACCTTTCGTCAGATACCTTACTGAGCAAGTATCCTTATTACTACTCTACCTTAGGCGAGCTATACTTGTTACAAAAAGATAACAGAAAGGCATTTGTTCACTTTAAAAAAGCAATTTCCTTATCTGCCAATCAAAAAGAAACAGACTATCTAAACGATAAATTAAAGCTCTGCCAGCCGTAGAATTAAATCTTTTGGAAGAAAATATATACTGCCATGTCCCTTTTGGGCCCACTCCTTTGACTATAGAATATTACTAACATTTTAAAACCATACAAAATGAAAGAATTTATGCTATTCGTAAGAACAAAAGGCGACCACTTGGCCGCTATGTCGCCCAGGGAACAACAAGAACATGTAGCAAAAATTGGCAACTACATCGGGAAACTCATGCAGGAAGGAAAACTGAAAGGAGCCCAGCCATTAGAAATGAATGGCGCAATGATACCACGTAAAAAAACAGCTGCCAAAGACGGCCCGTTTAGTGAAAGCAAAGAAGTAATAGTGGGCTACTTTCATATTCTCGCCAGGGATTTGAATGAGGCCATTGCCATTGCAAAAGCCAACCCTGCCTATGAAACAGGCAATGCCAGTATAGAAGTACGCCCCATAAAAACTATGGAGGGGATTAACTGATTATATCTTTAAGAAGAAACAGGCCATGTACAATAAAACAGAATTTGATGGAAAATGCGCTTTCGCCCTAAGCACAGGTAAAACAGAGGTGGCTGGTAAAAACATACGACTATAATTAAGAGAAAAACGTATGTTTTTTCTAACCCTATTGCAAAAATAATATTTTTTAAAATCCTTCCAAACCAAATTAAAAAAGCAGAAGATGTTTGGAACAAAACCAGTGAAAAATGAAAAGAAAAATCGTAAAGAGAACAGGTATTGGGTTATTGCTTTTGTTGCTTACCCTATTTGCAGGTGCTACCATAAAAAGAGTACGCCCGCTTGCCTGGGGGCATAAAGAAGTAAATACTCCCATGTTTGGAAATGAAGCAATAAATGGCTACGACCCGGTTGCTTATTTTACTCTAAACAAAGCCGTGATGGGCAACAAAGCATATACACTCACCTGGAAAGATGCCACATGGTATTTTTCATCGCAGGAAAATTTAGCTTTATTTAGAGCAAGCCCGCAAAAATATACGCCCCAATTTGGCGGCTATTGCGCTTTTGCAATAGGTAAAGGTTTTACCGCAAATACCGACCCCGGAGCGTTTACAATAATTGAAGGGAAACTCTATTTGTGCGCCAACAAAAAAATTTTAGACAAGTGGGTGCAAGGCGGGGAAGAAAACAGAAAAAAGTCGGAAGAGAACTGGAAATAAAAGCACAAAACACTAACAAGATAGTGGCAAAACACCGGCTGAGGCGCTTCTGCGAACCTTTTGTACAAGGTTTAACAGAACGCCTCCCGCTCAGGCGTCTCGCCCGTACCCCGGTTATACCCGAAGTTTACGCGTAAGCATCTCCAGCAAAACAGAAAGCTCCAGGATATTTTTGCAGGGTTTTCTTTATTTTTTTGTAGTATTGCGAGATGGGCATGAAAAGGTTAGATAAACACAACCCCGGAAATGAGTTTATTGTATCCTATATATAGCCGGCTATGCACAATAAAAGAACAATATCAGTTGTTTTTTTCATAGGTGTGTTTACCTGGCTATTGCGGCAAAATTCTGCGGGCTTTCACCACAATAGCGAGCATCTCACAACCAAGCTAACAAATACCCACAGATATAAAATTGAAAGAATGGTAAAATGGGAACAGAAATTATAACCACAACACCCGACTGCGAAATAGTAAGCTCCAGGATTTTTAACTACCAAAGAGAACTTATTTACCGGGCCTGGTCTAACCCTAACCATTTGAAAAATTGGTGGGGACCAGCAGGATTTTCAAATACCTTTAATGAATTTGACTTTCGGGTAGGCGGAAAATGGAGTTTTATAATGCACGGACCCAAAAAAGGAAATTATTTCAATGAGTGCGAATTCATCAAGATAAACGGACCATCCCTTATTGCATGGAAACGCTATTCAAAACCCTTATTCCAGGTAGTTGCAACCTTTGAAGAAATAGCTGCCGGCAAAACAAAACTCGTTTTTAAGATGCTGTTTGACACCGCAGACGAATGCCGAAAAGTAAAGCTGTTTGCGGTTGACAAAAACGAAGAAAATTTTGATAGGTTAGAAACCGAATTAGCTAAAATGGCTATATGAGTACGCTATTTCATAGAGTGTGCCAGCGACAAGCGGCTGCACGACATCGGTTTCACTCCCCTTACCCGGGCGAACTGCGGGAAGCCTTTTGCACTTTGGTTAATGAATTATAGTTACCACAAATTAAAAATATGCTCACAGATATACATCCAAAATTGCCAATGCGGGACAAAAACGCTACAAAAAACTTTTACCTGGCTAAGTTGGGATTTAAAGAGGTGGCAAATGCCGACTATGACGGGTACTTAATGGTAGAAAAAGACAGCCTACAAATTCACTTTTTTGAGTGTAAAGAACTTGAGCCCAATGAAAACTACGGGCAAGTTTATATCCGAACAAATGATATTGACAATTTGTATCAATCATTATTAGACCATAAAGTGAATATACACCCTAACGGAACCTTACAAATAAAACCCTGGGGACAAAAAAAGTTTGCTTTGCTCGACCCTGATAATAATTTGCTAACTTTCGGGCAAAGCATATAACCGACATCTTGACGATAAGTAACAAAACCCAATAACACAGTTTCAATAAACTATTATATATATAATAGTTAAAAGATACCCCTTCCTATCATTCTTTTTTCAATAAATTGTCTATTGGGGTTCTCAATAAAAATCACGTACTTTACATCATAAAATCTAAAAGATGAGCAAATCACCGTTTCCTTTTGTTAAAGAGCAACTCCTGCCGCAGGAAGAAATGTTAGAAATTCTCCAACAAAAAGGAGCGCTCTCTATTGGTATCCCCAGGGAATTATCATACCAGGAAAAAAGAGTTTGTTTAACCCCCGAGGCGGTTAATGCGCTCACCGCCCATGGTCACAGGGTTATTGTGGAATCTAAGGCCGGCGAAGGAGCCCATTTTTCAGACAAAGAATATAGCGATGCAGGAGCGGAAATAACCCAGGATACAAAAAAGGTATTTTCCTGCCCTATGATTTTAAAAGTAGAGCCGCCCTCTTTGCAAGAATTAGAGTTTATAAACCCTCAAACCATTTTAATTTCGGCTCTCCAGATAAAAGTTCAAACTAAAAAGTATTTCGAAATATTGGCCCATAAACGCATTACGGCCATGGCTTTTGAGCATATTAAAGACGAAAGCGGCAATTACCCCGCCACCCGTTCACTAAGTGAAATTGCCGGAACCGCATCGGTGCTTATCGCTTCTGAACTGATGGGAAACTCGGTTACAGGAAACGGGCTTATGTTTGGCAATATAAGCGGGGTGCCCCCGGTAGAAGTAATTATCCTGGGCGCCGGCACGGTAGGAGAGTTTGCCGCTCGCTCTGCACTGGGGCTGGGCGCCAGCGTTAAGATATTTGATAACTCTATAACGCGGCTTAGAAAAATTCAGCACAATTTAGGACGCGCCTTATATACCTCTACCATTCAACCCAAACACCTCGCTACCTCACTTACAAGGTGCGATGTGCTCATAGGAGCTGTTAAAGGAGAAAACCGGGCGCCTATAATAGTTACAGAAACAATGGTAGAAAACATGAAACGGGGAGCGGTAATTATAGATGTAAGCATTGATATGGGGGGATGCGTGGAAACGAGCGAGCTTACCACTCACGACCATCCTACGTTTGAAAAACATGGAGTCATCCATTATGGAGTTCCTAATATTCCTTCCCGCTATGCGCGAACAGCTTCTGTTTCCATCAGTAATATCTTCACCCCCTATTTGCTCCATATTGGCGAGGGAGGCGGCCTGGAAAATGTGTTGCGATTTGACCGCGGGTTGAGAAATGGATTATATTTCTACCACGGCATCCTCACCAGCCGAACGGTAGCCGAATGGTTTGACCTTCCTTATAGAGACGTTAACCTTTTAATTTTTTAACGATGTTGATAAAACGACTGGGATACTATTTAATAGGATTTTCTATAGGACTGATTTTTCTCGCTTATTTTTTGAAGGAAAAAAAGACTGAGTTCTGCTATTCTGCCAATTGCAGAGTACTTAAAAATATAACATCTAAAAAAATCAACTTCACCCCTTCGGCGTTTCAATCGTGTGGACTATATTCTATTGACACCGCCCAGGTTCGTGTTCTTATAAAGAAAGGAAAAGTAGTTTTCTCCGAAAGTTCCCCTCGTAATAAACCCTGCGCCCTGTATTCTATAGAAGGGATGGCGGGCGAAAGGCGAATTGTGTTTTTTATTGAAAACTGTGAAGAGGCGGCACTTATAAAAACTTTAGACACACCTGAGTAGTTTTTTAGAATGTAGTATAGTAGTTAAATAAATTTCTTAAATATGCTACTGGCAAGAATAAGCTATCCCTTATTAAAAAAAATAAACTATTTTCTCTTATTATAATAAATAAGCGAAATACTTTGCCCATTCATTATAAAATTTATGGATTTACCGTACCATTGAGCCGGTAAAATAAAATAATTTGCAGGTGTATTATGGTTGTTTTGTTTTATAAACAACTCAGCAGAATATATGAGAACAAAATGGTAACTATCTATTCACCTCAAAATTAAAAATCATGAAAAAGAAGCAAGAATTATTTTATTACCCTGCTGAAAACGGATTTTACTTACCTGAATCTGTTACATCTATTACATTTTCGGGTGTACGTTTTTACAACCAGGAAAAAATGGTTACAGATGTTTCCCTTCGTTTAACACCGGGAAATATATATGGTATTACCGGGAATGAAACGGCGATAAAATCGTTAGTAGATTTGTTATGCGGCTTTAACAAACCGGTTGAGGGAACGATATCCATTAACGAACATTTAGATTTGAATGCTATACAAGATTGGTTTTCTCATGTTACCTTAATGAGAAATTTTCCCAAGGCATTTGACGATGAAAAAGAAGTGATTTTTAATGCAGAAGATTGTTTGGCAATGTCTCCGGTAATCATTATAGATGATGTGTTAAGTTCTATGAATATAGAGGAAGAAGAAAAATTTCTCCATGAAATGACTATGAAAAATAAAAATAATATTATAATCCTTAACACCCAGCGCGCTTCTTCATTGAAATATTGCGATGAAATATTTTTGATGAAAAGCACTAAAATGGTTGAGATGAGTAAACCTGTTTATTTTATTAACTTTTTAGATACGCTTGCCGATTCTGTTTAAAAGTATCCTTATCTCAGGGTAAGAAACATTCTTCTTTAAGTGAGTTATTTTTGGTAAACGCACTCAGGGTTTATACCGGAGTTCGTTTACTCCTTTATTGTATTTTTTGAATAACGCTCGTGTATCTTCTATGAACAGTTTCATTTGTTCTACAGAAGCTTCATTCATCTGCCCAAACCCATTTTCTTCATACACAGAACAGGGCAGTATTTCAAAAGATTCGCCTCGGGGGGTTAGCGGCTTGTGCACCCAGGTAAGATAATAGCCGCTTTGAGAAATAGTGGTTTGGGTAGGGGTCTTGGTAATGTTGAGAGACAGGATAACCCCGCCATCTCGTTTCCGGGTTCGTTGGTTAGAAACAAAATTTCCCAGGGAATAGGCTATAAACTGCTCCTGCTGGTATGGAATGTTGGGGAAATATTCCATGGGCTGTAATACGTGGGGATGGGAGCCTATAATTATATCTACCCCTTTCTTAAAAAGAAAGCGGGTTATAGTTTCCTGCTCCGGGGAAGGTAGAGATTCATATTCTGTACCCCAGTGGAGCATTACTATCAACTTATCTAATGGCTGCAAACGGCTTTTTTTAATATCGGCAGCCATAGCAATGGTATCTATAAGGTTAACTATAGCAGGAGGCGGAACTGGTAGCCCGTTGGTGCCGTATGTATAATTGAGCAACCCTATGCGTATGTGGTTTTTCTCTAACAGCAGCAGATTATTTCGCTCCCTCTCCGTGGCATCCCGAAAAGTGCCGGTATGTTTTATATTCAGGGAGTCTAAAACCTGTAGCGTTCTCATAATACCCCGCCGGCCTTTATCGCAAGAATGATTGTTAGCGGTTACCAGTACATCTATCCCGCTATTCCGGCAGGCAACTGCCAACGCATCGGGAGAAGAAAACTGGGGGTACCCGGTGTAGGGCGGTCCTGCAAGAGTTACCTCCAAATTAGCTATGGCAAAATCGGCCTTCTGAAGCAACGGCGCCACAGGGGCAAACACATCATCATACTCATACAAGGCAAGGTCGGGATTATATGCAGCCGCTATTTGGGGCTGATGCCCCATTACATCGCCCATAAAAAGAAGAGAAAGAGTATCTGTCTCGGCAGTAGATTGCGCCTGTAGATTGAATGATAGAAGGTATAAAAATAAAAGAATGGCTTTTTTCATAGGTATTCTTTTTGAATAACAGTTGCCTCATTAAATTCTTATTATATATAATAAGATGGTAAATTTACAGGTTTTTCTTCTATGTCGCACTGCCATTATAGAAGCCAAGGATTTTGAGATGAGTTTGTAAGAAGAATCATATTGGGCTACTCATATATCTAACCTCTATGGGTTTATAAATTTCGAAGAACTTTTATCGCATAAGCGCCAATTTGACCCATTACCCATTACCTAATTTTTTAGATTTTCGGAATAAAATAAATCCGATGAATCATTGATTATATAGCTGTTATTATCATATGACCTAATAACCCAATTCCTATCAATCAAATCATTATCTTCAGTAACTGACTTAATTGTAAATCCTTGTTCTAAATTAATTTTTAATATTTTTTGTTTATCGAGATTAATTTTTTCAATACATAAACCAAAAATATCAAATATATTAGATTTTATATCATCAAGGGCTTTGTTATCTTTTAACAATATAATCCCCGCTACAAACTCTATGATTAACTCATTATTTAAAGAATAAAGAATCGACTCTGGTGATAAAGAAAATTTCAAAGTGAAAAACCCTGAGTATTCAATAGAATATATATTTGCCTTACATAATATCTTATTTATATCTTTCATAACTATCAATGTTGTCTAATATGATTATCTTTTTTGTTAGTAGTAGCTCTACCACTTGGTGTTTTAGGGCTATTAGTTCCTGGATGAGTAATTACCGCTCTTTTATCATGTTTTGAAGATCCCTCCATTGTTCTTACATCAACTTTCCCGTTTTTTGTAGGTACAGTATGTATTACTCCTTTTTCTGATGTTTGTGTAGTTTTTGTTTTTGGGAAACCAGCATTATCAAACCCCTCTCTCATTACACTTTGATTTTTTGGAACTGCTATGCCATCTGGCGTAACCACAAAATCAACTTTATTAGCGGCTTTCGCCACATCACTCGCTACGTCAGCAACTTTATCAGCAGTTTTTAACACTGCACTGGTTTCACCGGCTGGTGAAGGGTTTAACAATGCCAAACCGATAGTTCCTAAAGCGTATCCTTGTCCTTCTGGGGTCTTGAGTGATTCTATAGCAGTATTTACTACGGCTTTTACAGTTCCTCCAAAATCAGTGGAAAGTTGGTTAGCTGCCGGAGCAAAGTCAAAGGCTGCATTGGCAACACCAGAGGCCCCTATGTATGTATTGAGTGGACTGGGCAAGACCTACTGCTTCGTCTTTAACGGCTTGCAAAAGGCCTTTGGTGAACTGGGCGGCAACTACTGGGTCTTGCCAGCCGAAGATTTCGGCTCCCTCCAACTCAATTCCCAGTCCCAGTTTGTTTTCCTGGAAGGCAAAAGTTGAGTTGTACGGATAGTCTGCTGCCAGGGGGTCTATTTGCCAGAAGCGCCCTGTGGAAGGATCACTCATGCGGTATTTCCACTCATGGGTATTGAGTCCAAAATCTTCCGTAAATTCCTATTGCTGGAAGGTTTTTAGGTTGTTTTTTGTCCCGATAAGCGTGCTGTTGTACCCCCGGTGTTCCATCCCAAAGGGATAGTAGTTTTGCTCTCTGCGTATCTCAGATGGGCTGGCAACTCCATTGTTGTTGTCATCTGCATAGGTTACTCTGGTGTTTCCCCAAATATCTTTATACTGATAGACATACTTGTAATTCCCCGCCCCATCGGGTTCTACATAATCATTCAACTTGTTTTGTTTTTGGCTGACATAATATTTCTCCAAGTCTATACGGTAGTCAGTAGTTTGGTAAAATAAAAACAGTAAGCAAAATAGTAGGTTAGGCATTGGATAAAACTTTTTGAGCTATTTCATTTGATTTTAAAGTATGCTTATACAAAAGTTTATCATAGTCTTCTTCTTTCCATTCTTGTAAACCAAAATATGCCTTTAACGCATTTTCGTAGCGTATTGGTGCATAATTCGTAAGGTAATTTAGTTTATTAAATGTTTCTTCATCTATTTCGCATACACGCTCACTTTTATAATTTGTAAGATAAATATCTCCTGGGGGCGTGCCCAAACGATGATAAGGCATGACAATAGCTGAAATATTGGACGTATAATTACCTATAACTTCCCAGTCTTTATGATAAAGTTTTGCATCTGTTGAATAACCTAAAAATAAAATTTTTGATGTAACAATTTCCTCCATATTGTATTCTTTAGTATATGAAAATGCAATTTTTGCATCAAATACAACCATTATAAATACATCTTTTGTTCTTGGAAAGCAAATAATCTGACCAAAACCAACTTCATTTTCAGCTAATGGAATGGTAAATATATCACCCACATTTAGTTTAAATCTTTTTGCCATTTTACTGTTCTTTATCTTTCTTAATTACATTCTTTTTATTTGATGTTCCACCATTTGGATTAGATTTGTTGGTAGGCCCGCCATGAGCATCTAGATGTTTCTGCTCTTTTTGGTTTAAGTCCTTGCATGGCTTTCCTCTGTCTATCTCGGTAAATTCATATTCAGCATCTTTATTAGCTCTTCTATGTTCCTTTTGTCTTGCTTCATACCTCTTTTCGCTTTTAGCTTGTCCTATATAATCTTTTTGCTTTCCTGTTTTATCTACTCGTTTATAGATAACTCCTTCTGCTTTGGTAACCCCTTTTTTGGTATCACTAATCTTATCAACCGTTTTCACAACATCCTTCACCTCATCTCCTTTACTAAAGATTTGGGTAACTGCTTTTGTAAGCGTTTTCCCGAGTGTAGCAGCCAAGCCTGCAAAAAGCACTTCATCGGGTCCCGGGGTAAAAAGTGATGCTCCTACAAGCGTTGTGGCTAAAAACGCATCATCAAAAGCATCTTGAGCAGCTTCAACTTCTTCCGCGGGAATATCAACTCTCCCATATTGCGTTAGTTCATTACGGATGTTTAAATCGTTAAAACTTTCCATACCTTCCAACTCGGGCGCGTGTATGGGTTGGTTTGCAGAAAACTGGTAGGTTGTCATCCAAGGATACTTTTCTGCCAATGGGTCAATCTGCCAAAATCTACCAATAGAAGGGTCACTCATTCTATATTTCCATTCGTGAACATTCAAGCCAAAGGCATCGGTAAACTCTTGTCCCTGGAAAGTTTTATAAGTATTGGGTGTACCATTCACCACACCATTATACCCTCTCTGTTTCATTCCAAAAGGATAGTAATTGTTTTCCTCAATAATCTCAGAAGCATTTACCAACCCATTTCCATTCAGGTCAGAATAACTTAACCGGATATTTCCCAAATGGTCTTTGTACTGAAAAACATACCTAAAAATCCCTCCACCGGCAGGCTCTAAATACCCCTCGGCGTGGTTTATAAATTTCGAAGAACTTTTATTTTATAAGCGCCAATTTGACCCATTATCTAGAGGACGATGCTATAACCGTTACTATTTCATCATCTCTACACCAAACTTGTAAACCAATATCATCAAACTCATAAACATTTTGAGTCTCATTGTCATTTACATATAATTCATCTACTTCTCCAACAGGGTTGACACCGTAGAAACTAATAAACTCCTCTATATTCATCCCTATGATATTTCGTCCTTTATAAAGACATTCTTCATCACAAACTATTGAGATAATCTTATTATCTTCAACATATAGAGAGATTCCTTCATTTTCTAGCGAATAGGTTTCCCATTCTGTTGATTTATCTGCTGGACTATATTTAAAATTAAACTTTTCTGTATAATCGCATATTTGAGCATCTAAATCAAACTCACCAATACTTTCTAGCGGTATAAAATAAGCAACCATATTCTTAATTTCCTTTAGCATTTCTGCTATGGGTTTCTCCTTTTTTGTTTTTTGCAGCATTTCGTTTTACGTTCTGTATTTTCTGTTTAATTTTTTTAGCTGCATTTCCTGTAGCATTAGCTAATTGCGCTTCTAATTCAGCTATTTGCCTTTCTGCTTTGCCCAAAGCTCCTGCATCCCCGTGTCTTTCATTCTTACTTGAGTCTTTTGCAAAACTAAAAGTTGGTGCTGTTTCTACCAGCGTTCCAACTAAAGCCGTTAGAGCTACGGCAGGAAGTAAAATGTCATCAACTGCTCCAATTACTGTAGCGTCATCAGCTATTAAAAATGCTCCTGCTGCTAATGAAGCTTCTGTTACTCCATTCTTTCCATCATCAACAAGCGTAGACGTCACTTCAATCATACTACTCGTATCTATACCAGCACCTTCCATCATACTAACTGTAGCATCAGAATCAGTAACTGTACCATCTTCGTTGAAAACAAAAATATCTCCGTTTTGGTCTTTTGCGGTAAATGAATCAGCAATATATTCCCCATCTATACCAGTATCGTCTAAATCCTGTTGGCTATTTATGTTCTCATCAAATACTACGGCACCATCAGCATTTCTATACCAGTCTGTTGCTTGCATTCCATCCGGATCAATAAAACGCAGAGGATTATCAAAAGCATAATTATAAGGCGAATACCTTCTCATTTGCTCCGCCAGGGGATCTATGGTGGTAAACCTTCCTATATCCGGCATATAGCCACGAGCGCCAAAGTCATACCAATTTAATCCCAGCTCATCTTGCAATTCCTTACCATTAAATTTAAATTTATACTCTGTACCATTCACCACACCATTATACCCTCTCTGTTTCATTCCAAAAGGGTAGTAATTGTTTTCCTCAATAATCTCAGAAGCATTTACCAACCCGTTTCCATTCAGGTCAGAATAACTTAACCGGATATTTCCCAGATGGTCTTTATACTGGAATACATATCGGAAAGTAGCTCCATTGGGTTCTAAATAGCCCTCCGCATGGTTTATAAATTTCAAAGAACTGTTTTCATAAATAACGTTACCCGCATAATCCGTGGTAACCCCGTTGGCGGTTTTTCGCTGTTTTACGCCATCGGCGCTATAAAAATACAAAATATTCTGCCCGCCAATGGTTAGTTGAGTGGGTAAATTCAAATGGTTGTACGTAATGCCGGTAATGTTTTTATTGGTATCGGTTGTGAGGTTGCCATTGGCGTCGTAGCTGTAATCATCCGCAGCATCGGCCACCGCCACGGCATCGTCTGTAAAGCCGTAGGTATCGTTGGCAGCATCTGCCACCCGCAGGAGTTTGTTGCCCGCATCGTAACTGTACGCCAAACTATCCATCAGCCCAAAAATAAATCTTTAAATGTGCCTCCAGATGCTCTTTCTTTCTTGAAAAACAGATTGTTCGTCTGGATAGTCTTTTTATATGGGTTCGTAACGTTAAATTGGTGCGTTCAATACCATTGGTACAATACTGGAATACCTGGTGGATTTCCGGGGGAATTATATGCAAGTATAGCTTTAGGCCATCCGTATAAATTCGCCTTGGTTCTAATGATAAAACCTTATGTATCAAGGGTTGTATGGCATCTTTTGACCGGCTTCCTACCATAAATCCTACTACTTTTTTGGTCGTTTTTTCTAAGCAATATGTAATCCATACGGCATGGGTTTTCGTTTTAATATAGGTCCATAGCTCATCTATTTCATAGCTGCGATGGGGTATTGAAAAGGGGGGAGGGTTTAAGTTACTACTCATCGTTAGCATTCTGGTGAGTACGGTTTTCTTCGATATCGTTGCTATTCTGGAGATGCTTCGTACTCCACAGCCTTCTTTTAACAATCGTACTAACAATTCATTGATACCGGGTTGATAGGCTTTGTATCGATAGGATTCTTGAAAAGTATGACTACAATCTTTACAATAATAGCGTTGTTGACCGTTTCTTTTTCCTTTTTTTATGCAAGAGTGCCCATTAGTATGTTTACAATTCATAGCTGTAAAGATACAAGCACCAATTTGACCCACAACGTTTTACAGAACCCTTATTTTTTGGGATAAGACGAAGTAACGAAATCGCTAATTGCCCTTGTACCCCTTCGTACAGCGCCAGTGCCTTGTTGGTAACTCCTTGATTTGCAATACTTCAAAGAACTTTTATCGCATAAGCGCCAATTTGACCCATTACCCGGGCTGGCAACTCCATTGTTGTTGTCATCTGCATAGGTTACTCTGGTGTTTCCCCAAATGTCTTTATACTGATAGACATACTTGTAATTCCCCGCCCCATTGGGTTCTAAATACCCCTCGACATGGTTTATAAATTTCAAAGAACTTTTATCGCATAAGCGCCAATTTGACCCATTACCCATTACCCAAAACGATTACCTGTTGTCCAATTTTCAAGCCTCCATCCCTTTTCTAATAATTCAATTATTAGTGTATCATTCATACCTCCCCAAGGCGATAATTGTTTTTGTTCTTCTGACAACTCTAGTACTGTTTCACGTTTCCATGTTTTAGCATTAACGATTTGCCAACCATTTCCAAAGTCATTTTCTGTTCTGTAATATAATGGTGCTTTAAAATTTGGTGGTAAAGATGAATTTCCAACTTTTTCTACAATTTTTTTTCTATAAGCTGCTTTTAATGGAAACCTGTTAAAAAAGAATTCTTCTTCAATTATTGAAGTTATTTCTTCAGGGGTAGCTTCATATAGTTTGTAAAAAATCTTCACTAATTCTAACTCATTTTTAATGTCCTTCGGAATTTCAACGCATTGTATGTAGATCTTCATTCCTTTTGGAGTTTGCATTTCGAAAATATCTCCTAACTCTATTTTTTTATTTTGCATTTTCATAAATTAAAGTCCAATTTCTTTTAGTAATTCTGCTCCTCTTTTTAGAGCTTCTCCATATGCAGGATTTTTTGTAGAAATACTATTTATTTTATTTATTAAACTACCACCGTTCTTTGGCAATTTATACATTTCAATTAAAACTTGCTCAACAGCCCTAGCATCAGCTTTAGTTAAGTTTTTTAATAGTGGTTTAATATCTACACCTAATTTACGTAAATGGGTTGCTTGCCTTATAGCAAATTGACTGGTTATACCAACATATTTTACAGCTTTTCCTCCTTTAGCTATATATACAATATACTTCAATCCTCCCTTAACACCTCCTAGTAAAGGTGAAACTTCAAGTTCGGTAGGTTTCACATTATATTGCAACAAAAATCCCTTAGGGAGTTTTGCATTTGCAAATAAATCATCTTTCTCTAAATATTCTCCTACATTGTACTTTTTTTCACTTTGTTCCTTTCCAATTACTTTACCATTCCTACTTTCCAAATATATATTATCATCACCATCATTCTTATGGTCAATTATTTCTCCTTTCCTATTTACGACGGTAGATGTTAGATATCTACTTTCATCAATAATATCATTTGAAAAAACAGTATCTTCCGGGGCTAACCCTGTCGGGTCTGAAAATTTAAGAGGATTGTTATTTGAAAAATTATAGGGCGATAAATCTGAAAAATTCTCGGATAGTTCATCTACAATCATAAACCTTCCTAAATCCGGCATATAGCCACGGGCGCCAAAGTCATACCAATTTAATCCCAACTCATCTTGCAATTCCTTACCATTAAATTTAAATTTATACTCTGTACCATTCACC
>CAYLNL010000017.1:0-152 GCA_964385175.1 uncultured Flavobacteriaceae bacterium
GGCAGAACGACCTCCGGCGGCTGCTTCAAAGAGGGCTAACAGGTTGGTGATATTGACTACCGTCCAGTTGGGCATCCTGGCGAAGGCAGCTACATTAGCTTCGTGGTCTGTGGCGCCCACGGCAGCGGCAATGGCGACCCAGTTGGCTGCGG
>CAYLNL010000017.1:252-41338 GCA_964385175.1 uncultured Flavobacteriaceae bacterium
GGGCGAATTCGGCTACATTGGCTTCGTGGTCTGTGGCGCCCACGGCAGCGGCAATGGCGACCCAGTTGGCTGCGGAACGTCCTCCGGCAGCGGCTTCAAATAGAGTAAGCAGTGCGGTAACATGACCGACACCCCAGTTGGGCATACGGGCGAATTCGGCTACATTGGCTTCGTGGTCTGTGGCGCCCACGGCAGCGGCAATAGCGACCCAGTTAGCGGCAGAGCGTCCTCCGGCGTTCGCTCCATAGAATCCAGCCAAATTTACCAGGTTAGCGTGTGTCCATCCTATGGTGCGGGCGAAGATTGTTACATCGGCTGAATTATCTATTAAGGCAAGGTGGGCGACAGCAAGTGCAGTCCATTCCTGTGCGGTATGGGCGCCTCTGTTTTGACGAAAGGCTCTTGCCAAAAGAATAATATTTGGATCTGCCCATACTCCAGTTAGAGCAGCAAAAACCTGGCTATCTACAGTACCGAGGCCTGGAGCGGCTTGCCTTAACGGACGTGGGGCGATCATTTGAAGGGTATTACCACTGGAAGTTCTTGGAGGGTTGGGAGTGGGGTTGTTATTCCCAGGTGATACCAAGAAGTTTATTTTGGAAACATCACTGTTTATGGCTTTATTTCCCATCACATCGGCTTCTTTCTCTAACCCGGCATCGTCATTGATGTTGACTTTCCCCTTCAGCTGTTGGGTTGGCTGCACCCGTCCCTGTTTCTGCTGCACCACGTGCCAGGCTTCGTGGGGCAGGTGCTGTTCCTGTCTGGGCGCTATGTGTATGTCTGTGCCTTGCGCATACGCATGCGCCTGCAACTGCGCGGGCTCGGGTGAGTTGTAATGTACCTTAACATCGTTCATTGAGTGACCCGATAGGTTTTCAATGCCGGTTTTCAGATTGTCAGGCAGACCGGTATTGTTTTCCCTTCGGCTCTGCTCAGGGGTCTCCTTTCGGCTTTGCTCAGGGGTCTCCCTTCGGCTCTGCTCAGGGGTCTCCTTTCGGCTTTGCTCAGGGGTCTCCTTTCGGCTCTGCTCAGGGAACCCCTTTTTTTGCTCAGGGCTTGTTTTTTGCTGGCTCGGCTGAAACTTTCCCTGTAGCGGTTTTTCTTCTTCCTCACTGCTGGCTGCGCGTTGCAGGGGTTCGGGTTGGGTTTGTAGGGGCTCTTCTTCTTTAGAGCCTTCTTCCTGTAAGCCCATGAGCTGGGCGGTTTTTTGCAGGGTATGCGCCTGCATCTGGGCTTGTAGCTGAAGCTGGGCGGTAGTGGTGGGGCGGTTATCTGCAAACGGAACGGTAGTGGCATGGTTGCTTTGTTCCGGGGTTATTTCGCTTGCCAGGGTTTTGGGTTGCTGCGCACGGGTATGAGAGGTATTTTCCGCTTTTTTGTCTGCGTGCGCTTTCATGTAGGAAAAAAGTTCTTTAAACTATCAAAAGTAGAGATTTTTGGTATTTGCAGATAACCGTATAAATACGGGTTTTATAGGGTTGTAAAAGCCAGGCTATTTAGGTTATATAATATCTTTAGGATCCATTCGCTCTACACGTATTACATATTTGTCTAATGGATGGTCTATTAGTACTTCATCTCTATTTTTAAGTCGGCTTGTTATTTCTATGTTGGTGATGGGCGCTTCTGTAATAGCGTCTGGTTCTTGCTTGATCATCACGGCATTGGGAACATTTTTTCTGCTGTCTCCGCCAATCATGTTTCTTTTTAGTCCCTTAACGAGTTTTCCTTTATTATCTAATATTCCTTGCTTATACAATTTTGACTGAACAGAATTTTGGTCAGATTTGGCGCCGCTTTTCTTGGCTAAAACTTTACCAACCTCTCCTGCATTTTGCTTAAATGCATCTTTGCTTTGTAGCAGTTCAATGAGCACATTACCGATGGGCTTAGATAAGGTTATTTTAATCATTGTATTATAGTTTCCCTTAGTGCCTCCTTTATAGAATTGTTTGGAGTAGTTTAATGAGGTGCTGAAAAAGCCATATAAAGGAAAACTTGATTTGGATATTTCCTTTTCAAGGGGAATATCTTCTGCACGGTATAAAAAATAAGTGTCAAGGTTATATTCAGAGATTATGGGATCTTCCAATGAATCTTCAAGGTCTTCATCATATTCTTCATCGGGTATTGTGTTTTCGGCTACTACTTGTTCTAAGAGCTTTGCCGTTTTCTTAATTTCATTGAGTACATCTTTATCTTTTATTGCTTTATCAAATTCCCCTTCTAAAAAGAACTCTTCAATAAAACCACAAAAACGATCTACCAATGGTTCGTGTGCACATAACAGGTTTAATGCATTATAAAAATACTCTTCGCGGCTTTGTCTTTCTTCTTCTATTTTGTTTTCAAGCTGACTTTGTTTATATAAATCCTGATCTAACGTATCCCACATCTCTTTTTCATTTGTAAATACCCGGTCAGAATTGCTGTAAAGGCTTAGAAAATGACGAATTTTATCGAATATTTCAGGTGAGAGTTTAATAACCATTGGGTATTTTTTCATGGCCATGATAACAGCTTCTTCGGTTGTTATCTCTTTACTTCCTTCTTCAATATTTATTGCTCTTTGAACGACATTTTTTCCAATGGGGGAAGAATCTGTGAATGGTTGATTTTTATATTTAAACTGGAAGGCTTTTGCTCCCATTACATCTGCTTCTTTTTCGAGGCTTTTATCGTCATTTACGGGGATAGCATCTTTTAGCTGCATGGTGGGTTGTACGCGCCCTTGTTTTTGCTGTACCACGTGCCAGGTTTCGTGGGGAAGGTGTTTTTCCTGCCCGGGTGCTATGTGTATGTCTGTGCCTTGCGCATAGGCGTGAGCTTGCAGCTGAGCGGGCCTGGAGGAGTTATAGTGAACTTTTACATCGTCCATAGAGTAGCCAGATAGGGCTTCTACTCCTTCTTTGAGGTTGTTGGGGAGGCCGGTATTGTTTTTTCTTTGGCTGTGCTGATGAGTTGCCTGGGATTGAGCGGTAGTGAATTTTCCTTGTAATAGCTTCTTCTCCTCTTCCTTAGCGGCAAGCTGGGCGGTGGTGAATTTACCCTGTAATGGTTTTTTCTCCTCTTCCTTAGCAGCGAGTTGGGCGGTTGCGAATTTACCCTGTAGCAGTTTTTTCTCTTCGTCCTTAGCGGCAAGCTGGGCGGTGGTGAATTTACCCTGTAATGGTTTTTTCTCTTCGTCCTTAGCAGCGAGTTGGGTGGTTGCGAATTTACCCTGTAATGGTTTTTTCTCCTCTTCCTTAGCAGCGAGTTGGGCGGTGGTAAATTTACCTTGTAATGGTTTTTTCTCTTCGTCCTTAGCGGCAAGCTGGGCGGTGGTGAATTTACCTTGTAGCAGTTTTTTCTCTTCGTCCTTAGCGGCAAGCTGGGCGGTGGTGAATTTACCTTGTAATGGTTTTTTCTCCTCTTCCTTAGCAGCAAGCTGTGCGGTTGCGAATTTACCCTGTAGCAGTTTTTTCTCTTCGTCCTTAGCAGCGAGTTGGGCGGTTGCGAATTTACCCTGTAATGGTTTTTTCTCCTCTTCCTTAGCAGCGAGTTGGGCGGTGGTAAATTTACCTTGTAATGGTTTTTTCTCTTCGTCCTTAGCAGCAAGCTGTGCGGTTGCGAATTTACCCTGTAATGGTTTTTTCTCTTCGTCCTTAGCAGCAAGCTGTGCGGTTGCGAATTTACCCTGTAGCAGTTTTTTCTCTTCGTCCTTAGCAGCGAGTTGGGCGGTGGTGAATTTTCCTTGTAATGGTTTTTTCTCATCTTCCTTAGCAGCGAGTTGGGCGGTGTGGTTAGCGGCCATTTTTTGAATGGCCGTTAGCTGTTTGCTGCGGGAACTGTTTTGAATGGTTTCTTGTAATTTTAATTGGGCGATGGCCTGGGGACGATTATCATGAATAAGAGAGATGCTGCTGCGGTTGTTTTCTTTTTTAGAGAAATGGTTTGCAGCAGGTTTTCGGGTACTCTCTGGTTGTTTGGAAATGTATGCTGACATGGGTCTGTTTTTTGTATTAGGGTTGCCAATTATGTTAGTTGATACCATGAGTAGGAAACCCGCATTTGCCCATCTACTACTTCTACACTGCCGGCGCCTACAGCTTGTATGCGATTGAGCCATTGGTAGCGTTCATGGCTGGTCTCAAACCGGGGGGTTACATGAATGAGCAGGTTGTTTGGCAAACCGCCCCCGAGGAAAGTAGCCACTTGTTGTTCTGTCATGTCGATAATGCCGGTATAGTAGGTGTGAATGAGGGCGGCATCGTCGGTTTCAATTAAAATGCGGACGTCTAATTCGAGGCAGTTGTCGTGCCGAATAAGCGCCCAATCGGCTCCAAAGGGTTTTAAAATTCCTTTTATAGCAGTTCCCCGAACGGTGCCTTTTTCTACCGGGAAGATGATGCGAATGCCCCGACTTGCTGAACCTATAACAACTGGGGTGGCAAGGTAGGCTTGTACTTCGCAGAGGGGCTGTAGAGTTAGCGGATAGGTCATTTTTATAATGTATTTACGGTTGTTAGGTGTAAGGGGTTACTTGTTATTATTTTTATCAGGGAACGTATGTATGGGTTTTATTTTCCAAATCTACTAAATTAAATTTTATTTTAGTGATGTATGGGGGATTTTTTTTACGGTTGTTTTTATATATGTGGAGTTCTTTTGTTTATTTTGATTTAGTAGAGTATGAATCTTTATAGTTATGGCTGTTTGAGCATTTTCTTTAGGGACTTGAGAATGCTTGAATTTTTCCATTACAGCCGGGTTTTTGTCTATTGCCTGTGGCGCATGGTTTAATGAATGGGCTATTTTTATTTTGAAATGGTAGCACTCAACATATATAAAAAAATCCCGATTATGTGAGGAATCGGGATTGTGAATGATTGGGAAATGGGGAAGGTTTATTTCTTTTTCTTTTTTGTTTCTGCTCCTTCTTCTTCTTCCATTTTTTCTTTTAGCTCTGCTAAAGCGTCAATATCGCCCAGGGTGGTTTTCTCCACGGCGATATTTTTGGTAGCTTCTTTTACGTTTCGTTCTTCTTCGGCTTTGAATACAGCGGTATGGGAGGCTACTACTTTTCGGGCTTCTTTGTCGAACTCAATGATTTTGAAGGTGGCTTCCTCGTCTTTTTTGAGTTTTTTGCCATCTTCCTTGGTTAAATACCGGGAAGGTACAAAGGCGGTAACTTCGTCGTTGAAATGAAGGATGGCGCCTTTCTCATTTAGGTCGGCTATCTTGCCTGTATGGAGGGTTCCTTCGGCAAATTCATTTTCATATTTGTTCCATGGATTTTCGGTAGTTTGTTTGTGCCCGAGGTTTAGTTTACGGGCTTCGGCGTCGAGGTCTAACACCACTACATTTAGTTTGTCTCCTGTGGTTAAGAATTCGGAGGGGTGCTTTATTTTTTTGGTCCAGGAAAGCTCAGAAAGATACACTAACCCTTCTACGCCTTCTTCTAATTCTACAAAAACGCCAAAGTTGGTAAAGTTTCTAACTATCCCTGTGTGCCGAGAGCCTATGGGGTATTTGGCGGTTATGTTAGTCCACGGGTCGGGGGTGAGTTGTTTTACGCCCATCGATATTTTGCGTTCTTCCCTGTCTAAGGTGAGGATGATGGCTTCTACCTCGTCTCCTACTTTCATAAAATCCTGGGCGGAGCGAAGATGGGTGCTCCAGGACATTTCTGATACGTGAATGAGCCCTTCTACTCCTTCGGCTATTTCAATGAATGCGCCGTAATCGGCTATTACCACTACTTTTCCTTTTATTTTGTCGCCCACTTTAAGGTTAGCGTCTAAGGCTTCCCAAGGATGTTTGTGTAATTGTTTTAACCCTAACTGGATGCGGGTTTTGTTGTCGTCGAAATCTAATATTACCACGTTTAGTTTCTGGTCTAGCTCTACTACCTCGCTGGGATGGCTAATGCGAGACCAGGAAAGGTCTGTAATGTGTACCAAGCCATCTACCCCGCCCAAATCTATGAATACTCCATAGGAGGTAATGTTTTTTACAACGCCTTCCAGCACCTGTCCTTTTTCTAACTGGCCTATGATTTCGCGTTTTTGTTCTTCAATATCTTCTTCAATAAGGGCTTTGTGCGATACTACTACGTTTTTAAATTCCTGGTTTATTTTTACTACTTTAAACTCCATAGTTTTTCCCACGTACTGGTCATAGTCGCGAATGGGTTTTACGTCTATCTGGGAACCGGGTAAAAAGGCTTCAATGCCAAATACGTCAACAATCATTCCGCCTTTAGTTCGGCATTTCACGTAGCCGGTTACAATTTCTCCTTTTTCGTGGGCTGCGTTTACTCTATCCCAAGCTTTTATAGTGCGGGCTTTGCGGTGAGAGAGCACTAATTGGCCGGTTTTGTCTTCCAGCACATCAATTAAAACTTCTACTTTATCGCCTACTTTAAGGTTGGGGTTATAACGAAATTCGTTTAGGGAGATAACGCCTTCTGATTTTGCGTTAATATCAATAATAGCCTCCCGGTCGGTGAGGTGTACTACTACGCCTTCTACTATTTCTTCGTGAGAGGTGTCCACAAAGTTTTTTTCTACCAGGGTTTTAAACTCTTTGAGTTTACTTTCTTCAATGGGGTCAATGCCGTCCTGGTATTTTTGCCAATCGAATGCTGCTAAAAAAGATTCGCTTTGAATGGTTTCTACTGTGTTTGTGTGCCCTTCTTCAACGGGCATTTCCTGGGTTATTTTGTCTTCAGCCATTGCTGATGTTACTTGTATTCTGTATTCAATAGAGGTAGCACAGCATTGCTTACAGAAGGGATTATTAATAGATTGTTGTCTGTCCTTTTTTCCTCTTGTCGCTGTTGAAAAAGGCGTGCAAAGGTACGATTTATTTTTTTAAGGACAATTAGTATGTAAAATTTTATGACGGCATGTATTATCAAAAAGGCTATTCTTTAAAAAGAATAGCCTTTTCAGGGGATTGAATATTTTATATAAGCGGGCTTTTATGACATTAAAAAATGTAGCGCAAGCCAAACTGCATTTGCCAGCGGGAGGAGAGCCCGGAGTCATAGACAAAGGTTTCTGTTAGATTGGGGTTAAAGGTGTAGGTGGGCTGATAGGTAAACGGGTCTAAGGTTACGCCCAGTGGTTGCACGTTGCTGGGTTGTTGTACCAAACCCCAGTGGGAGGTGAGTAAATTCCCGATGTTTAAAATATCTACGCTGAATTGTATGGTGTTGGTTTTATCGGGTGAAATTTTGAAGGTATAATCCTGGAGAATTTTCACGTCCCACCGGCTTCTCCAGGGCGATAGGGCAGCATAGCGCTCCACATATTCTCCCCTGTGTTTGTTCAGGTAGTCATCTTGCTGAATGTAGGCTTCTAATGCAGTTGCCTGGGCAGCTTGTTCTGCAGGATTGCCAGAGAATTGCATTTGACCTATTTCGACCGTGTTAGGAATGTACATAAGGTCGTTCAGGTTAGAGCCATCATTGTTTATATCGCCTCCATAGGTATAGTTAAAGCGCCCGCCTTTTGCATATTCAAAGAAAGAAGATACGGTGGTAGCCCATGCTTTTTCTTTACCGTATTTGAATTGTTTGGATAGAACGCCTATCAACCGATGGGTATCGCCGTATTTAGAGAAGCCCAATACATCGGTATTTGCATTTCCGGTTGTGGGGTTGAAATTAAAAGCGTCTCCGGTGATTTCGGCTTCAATGGAGTTTACGTCTTTGGCGTTGAGGTAACTATAGGCTATGCTGGTATATAACCCATTTTCAAAGGTTTTTTGTCCCTTAAGGCTAATGTTCCAGATTCTTCCTTTGGTAGAATTGGTAAAAACATACGCGCTGTTTCCTTTATCTGCATCATCATAAACAGGTCGCCTGTCAAAGTTGGTGCTTAGGTTTTGAGAGGGGTTTCGCAAGCCCCAATTCTGTACGTGGGCGGCATTGAGGTCTTTGGTATATGAAATATCGGCGGTAGCGATGATGCCATTTTCAAAGGCGTGGTCGGCGCCTATACTGGTTCGCCATACCTGTGGCCATTTAAAGTCGGGAGCTACTACCTGGTAAAAGAAAAAGTCTACACCCTGCACCTGGTTGCCTAACCAAACAAAAGGGAAGCGCCCGGTGAAGACCCCGCTCCCCCCGCGTACCTGGGTGGTTTTATCGCCCTTCACATCCCAGTTGAAACCGAGGCGGGGAGAGAAAAGGAGGTTATTGGAAGGAAGCTGCTCTGAGTCTAACAATACCTCTGCATTAGCATCAGGGTTAAAATACATAATATTGGGCATATAGGTTCCTTTGCGTTCAATATTTTCACGTATTTTATCTTTTGTGTCAAAATACAGCGGTTTGTCAAAACGAAGTCCAAGGGTGAGTTTTACATTTTCGGTAGCATTCCATTCATCTTGCAGGTAAAAGGCGAACTGCCCAACATTGGTTTCGGCTAAAGACCACCCGCCGGGATTTCCGGTTCCGTTGGCTTCTAAGGTATTGTGGGCATTTATGGCATCATTGAAGAGGGTTTGAATAGTGCCATCATCTACCCTATCTAAAAAATCGGTAACAGAAGAGGCAGTGGGAAAAAATACACCCTGCGCTCCATAAACCCCCAGGTTGAAGGAATTATCGAAGGTGAACTTTTCAAAAGAAAGCCCTGCTGTAAAAGTATGGCTTCCCATACCATAATTGAGGTTATTGGTGAATTGGAGAACTTTCTGGTCTAAGCGGTTATGAATGGAGAAAGGTTCGTGGCCGGCGATGATGTAGTTAGCGCCATCTTCCTGGATGGTGATAGAAGGGGCAGGGGTGGAGAGCGGGTTTCTAAAATCATCAAAATGAGTGTAGCCGGCGCGGAATTTATTCACGAGGTTGTCTGACAGGTTGGAGTTTACTTCTACTTGTAGCGATTGGAGGTTGTTGTTTATTTCGTATCCCGCATTTTCGAACTGCAAAGTGGCGGCGCTGGGGCCTCTAAACCCGAGAGCGGTGGGGTGGGCGGGTTTTTCTTTAGAGGCGCTCAGGAAATTGTAGATAAGGGCTACTCTATTTTTTTCGTCAATATTCCAATCTAATTTCACAATGCCTTTTGTAGATTCTGCACCATAGGTAAAGCCTTCAAAGCGGCCAGGGTTGTATCCTAAACTTACCAATGCGTCTTGCACGGCTTCTAAATCGGTTGCTAATACCCTGGATTCGTTGATGGCGCCGGTTCCCCGGTTGGGTACAAACGATGAGCCGAGGTCGTTGCGTACATCGCGCTCAAAGTTGGCAAAGAAAAAGAGTTGATTTTTCAGGATAGGGCCGCCAATACTAAACCCGTATTGTCCCTGCTCTAAACTGGGTTTAAAAACGTTGTCTCCTTTTATTTTTCCGCCGGTGAGGTTTTCGTTTCGGTAGAAGCCGTAGGCGGTGCCTTTAAATTCATTGGTGCCGCTTTTGGTTACAGCGTTCACGGAGGCTCCTGTGAAACCAGACTGGGTAACATCGTAAGGGGCTATGGCAACCTGGATTTGCTCGATGGCGTCTAATGAGATAGGTTGGGCGTCAGTTTGACCGCCGGGAGTAGCGGCGTCTAAGCCAAAAGGGTTGTTAAAAATAGCGCCGTCTAAGGAAAAATTGTTAAACTGGTCGTTCCGCCCGCCAAAGGAACCGCCATTATAAGTGGGTTCTAAACGCGTGAAGTCTTGGGCGGAACGGGTAATGGTGGGCAGGCGCGTGAGCTCGCGGGCGCTTATGCTCGTTTCCGCCCCTGTGCGGTCGCTGCCAAAGGTGCCGGAACTATCTCCGCTTACAATAACCTCATCCAGCTCTTGGGCGCTTTCTTGCAAGGCAGCATCTGCATTAAAGGTTTTTCCTAACTCTAAATATACGTTGGTAAAGGTGTTTTCTTTATAACCTACGTATGAGAGGGTTATTTTGTAGGGCCCTCCTACACGGAGGTTAAGGAGATTAAATCGCCCGTCTTCATTGGTAGTGGCACCATAAACGGTTCCGGTAGGAAGATGTTCGGCCACTACGTTGGCGCCGAGTAGCGGTTGGTTTTGAGAATCGGTTACCAAGCCTTTAATATTGGCGGTGGTAACTTGCGCAAATCCTACCCCTGTGCAGCATACAATAATTAACAAAATAGTAGATAACTGTTTCATGGTATAGCTATTTATAATTAAAAACGTTAGTTAGTTTATAGGCTGCTAAAATACACTAAAGAAACTTCGTTAATCAACAACCTTGTATTTGTTTTTAACAGGAGCTGTTAATATTGTATTTTGGGGATGGATAGAACAATTTTTTATAAATTATCTGCCTCCCATTATTTCTAGAAAATATTAAAAGTGAGCCCTCATTTTACCTTTCTTTTTAAGTAGCATTCTCTCTGCGGAGCGCACGGCGGTATCAATGGCTTCTTCAAAAGTTTTGCATTGTTTTTTTACCATTACGTCTTCGCCGGGGATATGAACAATAATTTCTACGATTTTGTTTTCTTTGGCGCTTGTGTTTTCTACCTTTAAATATATATCAGAAGCGATAATTTTGTCGTAATAGTTTTCTAATTTGCTTGTTTTTTTTTGAACAAATGCCAGTAAATCATCAGTTGCAGTAAAATCCACGGTTTGAATATTGGTTTTCATGAGAGGTATGGTTTAGAATTAAACATGGTTGTCATTGTCAATAGGGTTGATGCTCCTGGGATGGGCTTTTTTATAGGTTTTTTTGAGTTCCATGAGGCTATTGTGGGTATATACCTCGGTGGAGGCAAGACTGGCATGCCCCAGGAGTTCTTTTACAGCATTTAAATTAGCACCGTTATTGAGTAAGTGAGTTGCAAAGGCGTGACGTATAATGTGAGGGCTTTTTTTCTCTTTGGGCGATACCTTGCTTAAGTGGTGGTGTACCAGCCTGTACACAAAGGTATCGTATAATTTCTTTCCATTTTCTAAGAGGAAAAGGAAGTTGCCAGATGTGTTTGTTTTTATGCCTTCCCGCAAGCGAAGATAATTTTCTAAAGAAGGTAGTATGGAAGGGAGAAGGGGGATGAGGCGCTCTTTATTTCTTTTTCCAAGTACTTTAAGGGTTTTTTGAGGAATGCTTATGTCTTCTGTTTTTATATGGATAAGTTCTTTACGACGGATACCGGTGGCGTATAACAATTCTATAATGAGTTTGTTTCGCACGCCTTCAAAATCTGTATTTCCTTCCAGGTTATGCAATGCCTCCTGCATTTCTTTTTCAGAAAAAGGGGGCTGGGCTTTTTTTGGGGTTTTTAAAGATTTGTGAGTGGCTAAGGGGTTTTGATGGATGCGCTGTACCTTGAGCAAGAATGTATAGTAGGCTTTCAGGGAGGCTATTTTTCGGTTGATGGAACGGTTGGAGATGTTTTCTTCTGATAGTTTAATAATCCACCGTCTCAGTTGGGCATAATTTGCCTCGTCCACATCTTCCTCACCATATTCGGTTTTACAGAAAGTGGAAAAAGCAAGTATATCGGCTTTATAGGCGGTTACAGTTTTAGGGGAGTAGTTTTTTTCGAGCTGAAGATAATCTGTGAATGGATTTACTAACATGAAAAAACCGTTAAACTACAAAGTTACAAAACTTTATAAGATAACGGTTTTTAGGCGGGTTTATTATTTTTATCCATGGTGAGCCTGGAATGAGTCTTTTACACTACCCCAATAGCTACGCTGGCCGAAGGAGCATGAATTATTTAACAGACCAAATGGTATAGCTTTTTGGGGGTGCCTGAATTTGTACCCATTTTCCTGCCTGTGTGGTAGGCTCCCAGTTAGAATGCCCGGTATAATCTTTTATAACGGTATTAGCCCAGTTGGTTTCTATCCAACGGTTTTGCCAGTTATTAGAATTGTTTAGATACACCACTACGCCAGCGTTATTATAACCATTTCTGCGGGCCACATACTCATCATTATCTATATGTAATATAGTAGTAGAGCCGCCTACCAGGTGTGTGCGTATCCACAATAAATTGTTGAGTTTGTTTTTATCTAACCACTCTTCATAATCTTTATAGAAAATGGCAGGATACCCTTCGTGGGTTAATATATAAGCATACGCCAGCAGTTTGCTGTTAAAAATTTCATTGGTGTCATGGTTGGCTACAAAGGTAACTGCTGCCATGGGCTTCCTTTTCCACAGCATATCGCCGCCCAATTCATTAAGATTATTGCCTTGGAAAGCATCTCTCATTCTATAATAGCAGGCAAAATCAAAAGCGCTTGCCTCTGCCTGCCCAGTCCACCAATCTAAAGTAGCTGCATTGGCATCCCAGTATTCTCCTACCGAAAAGCCCCCGGCAGCGTTTTTCCATTCTTTAACCACCCAGGGGTCAAACCCTTTTACATAATCAAAGCGCCAACCATCAATACCCATTACATTTTTATAGTACTTCGCCACGGAATTAGGATTTTTCCATAACCAATCCTGAACGTAGGCTTTATGGTGGCATAAATCTGAATAACCACCAAAAGTTCCTCCATCGTTATTGTGATAATCATTCGGATGGAAATCATATTGCGTTCTGTTAAATAAACCCGAAGCGGGGTTAAAGTCTGTCCAGGTGTTATATCCTAAAAAAGCATTCGCCTCGCTGGCACCTCCGCTATTGTGGTTTATAACAATATCGGCAATAACATTAAGTCCATTGGTATGCGCCGCATTGATGAGAGCCACCAACTCGGCAGTAGAGCCAAAACGGGTTTCTGTGCTACCCATTTGGTTATACTCCCCAAAGTCGAAATAATCAAACGGGTCATATCCCATAGAGAAAGGACCATTTTGAGCTTTAGAAATGGGCGGGAGCCATATAGCATCTATCCCCGCAGCGCTCCAGCCCGCCACTTTTGAAGATACCGTGTTCCACCAGGTTCCCCCCGCCGGAACATCCCAGTAAAAAGCCTGCATCATAGCGCCAGACCCAATAGCTTTTAAGCTATTTCCATAGTTCACCCCTTTCAGCGTTTGCCCAGGCGTTTCAGAAAGTGCGTCGGGCGCCGCATTCTGCTGAGAGGTTACTGCCACAATTTCTTTTGTACAGCTACTTACTAAGAAAATGATTAGCAACAGGAAAATGTAAAGATTTTTAAGTTTTTTCATGATGTTGGTAGATTTTAATAATTATATCTACAAATATAGATGTATGATATGTAGCTAAAAAATTCAAATAGTAAAGAAAACGTTGTAGTGTAGAAAAAATTTTATTTATTCTGCTCAACAGCTGCTAATACAACAAAACAAAAGAGAATTTTATATATATATTTTACTGTATAGATTCAATGCAGTAACAGGGACAGTAAAGCTGTTTTTTGCTCATTAAACAAGGAAATACATTCTTCTGCATGCCCTGTGCCTTCCGCCATCATTGGCATAAAAAATAATAAAACATCATCCACCTGAAAATTTTGGAGAAAATTCCTCACCTGTATAGAGCATTCGCTTCTCCTTTGTAAAAGATTTTTTGTACCCTGCTCATAAATAAAAAAACCAGCAAAACAAAAACTTTGTCAGGCTGGTTCATTTCTATTAACTGTGAACGTTTTACATATATCAGGCTATAAATCTTGTTCAGAAACAAGACTTTGAATATGTATCGCTTTCTGTATCTCAGACCGTCTTTTCACAGAAGGCTTAGTGAATTGCTGGCGGTCTCTGAGTTGGCGTATTACCGCCGTTCTATCGTACTTTCGCTTATAGCGCTTTAAGGCTTTATCTATATTTTCACCTTCTTTTATAGGAATAATCAACATATTTTATACAACCTCCTTTCTGTTAGCGGGGGCAAATATAGATTAAAATTTTATTTCCAACAAAATAGTATTCTTATTACCAAGGAACATACTACCATAAATTACTCTCCGAAATACAGTTATATTAATACCTTTTTTAAATAGTTATATTTTTTTAGACAGAAAATATGACAAGGTGTCAGGTTAACCCCCCTGGCATAGTCATTGACTATTCCTTTGCGATTTTGTAAACCATAATATAACCTAAAAGAACCTAATAAAGATGAGTAAGATAATCGGAATTGATTTAGGAACCACCAACTCCTGTGTTGCTGTGATGGAAGGCAGCGAGCCGGTAGTAATTCCTAATGCGGAAGGGAAAAGAACCACTCCCTCTGTGATAGCTTTTGTAGAAGGAGGCGAAATTAAAGTAGGCGACCCGGCTAAACGCCAGGCGGTAACGAACCCTCTTAAAACCATCTACTCTATTAAACGTTTTATGGGGAATAAGTTTTCTGAATCTAAACCAGAAGCAGAGAGAGTTCCATATAAAGTGATAAAAGGCGATAATGATACCCCTCGTGTGGATATAGACGGGCGCTTGTACACCCCCCAGGAACTTTCTGCCATGATTCTCCAGAAGATGAAAAAAACCGCCGAAGATTTTCTTGGAACCACGGTAACAGAAGCGGTTATTACCGTACCTGCTTATTTTAACGATTCTCAACGCCAGGCTACTAAAGAGGCAGGCGAAATAGCCGGTTTAAAAGTGCAGCGCATTATAAACGAACCCACCGCTGCGGCGTTGGCCTATGGTTTAGACAAGAAGCATAAAGACCAGAAGATTGTGGTGTTCGATTTTGGAGGCGGTACACACGACGTCTCTGTCCTGGAATTGGGCGATGGCGTTTTTGAAGTGCTTTCTACCGATGGCGATACGCACCTGGGAGGAGATGATGTAGATGAAAAAATAATTAAATGGCTGGCCGATGAGTTTCAAACCCAGGAAGGTATTGATTTGCGCAAAGACCCCATGGCGTTGCAACGCTTGAAAGAAGCTTCTGAAAAAGCCAAAATAGAATTATCCTCATCTACCCAAACCGAGATTAACCTCCCCTACATAACCGCCACTGCATCGGGCCCCAAACACTTGGTAAAAACCCTTTCGCGCTCCAAATTTGAGCAGTTAATAGACGAACTCATACAACGAACCATTCGTCCTTGCGAAAGTGCTCTTAAAAGCGCAGGGCTCTCTAAAACCGATATAGACGAAATTATCCTCGTGGGTGGCTCTACCCGTATCCCCGCTGTACAAGAAGCTGTAGAAAAGTTCTTTGGCAAAAAACCGTCTAAAGGCGTTAACCCCGATGAAGTAGTAGCTGTAGGCGCTGCTATACAAGGAGGGGTACTGAGCGGCGATGTAAAAGACGTGTTGCTCTTAGACGTAACCCCCCTTTCATTAGGTATAGAAACTATGGGAGGTGTTATGACCAAACTCATTGAGGCGAACACCACTATTCCTACCAAAAAATCCCAGGTATTCACCACGGCGGCAGATAACCAGCCCTCCGTAGAAATACACGTATTGCAGGGTGAACGCCCTATGTCTGCCGATAATAAAACCATTGGCCGGTTTCACTTAGATGGCATACCCCCTGCACCGAGAGGCGTGCCCCAGGTGGAGGTGATTTTTGATATTGACGCTAATGGCATTATCCATGTTACCGCCCAGGACAAAGCCACTGGGAAATCGCAAAACATTCGCATAGAAGCTTCATCAGGATTGACGCAGGAAGAAATTGCCAAAATGAAACGCGAAGCTGAGATGAATGCTGAAACCGATAAAAAAGCCAAAGAGCGAGCCGATAAACTCAATGAAGCCGATACCATGATATTCCAGACTGAAAAACAGTTGAAAGATTTTGGCGATAAACTTTCCCCGGATAAAAAGAAACCCATAGAAGATGCTCTCGCTGAGTTGAAAAAAGCGTATGACACCAAGGAAATAACCCTTGTGGAACCCGCCTTGGAAAAAATAAACGAGGCTTGGAAAAATGCCTCCGAAGAGCTCTACAAAGCCCAACAGGAACAACCCCAGCCTACCGATACACCGCCTCCTGCCGGCGATGCCGCCAAAGGCGACTCAAAATCTAATGACGTACAAGATGTAGATTATGAAGAGGTAAAATAAGCTGCCCCACTCATTCACAAAATAAACTTTCCCGGCGGTGAGCCGGGATTTTTTTTTGACCGTTAAAAAAACAGCTTCTCCAATAAAAAAAGCCATACTACAATAAAGTAATATGGCTTTTAGCTTTGAAATAAGAACCATCTTGAACCAGGTGTGTATGAATTTCATCACACATTCAGCGAAGTTACAAACATGTTTGTAACATTGCTTACTGCACCCTGCAGTTTGGGATAACCCTTTACTCCAAAGAAAACACTTTTCATCATAACGGTTGTACATGATTAATAAAGTGTTTTTGCTATTGTTTTTCAAAATGTTCCAAAAACCCGGGTTGCGCTGTACAAAGCAGGCTTTTGGAACATTCCTTTAGCACAAGAAACATCGCTTTCACAATGTAACCCGAACTAAAGTTAGGCACTTTTAAAACCGTAAACGATTTTAAAAGACCGTATTGTTAGGCTCTAAATGAGAAGCTCAATAACTCCACTTTTAAAACCCGAAAAACAATACCAATCTATAAAGAACGTCCTTTATAACTGAATTTCGTTTGTTGAATAAACAACATTTACAAAACTCAATACTCAAAGATACAACAAGAAAATAAAACTGGCAAACTTTATAGAGGGCTATCTATTAACAACGTATCAACGTAGATTAGTAACAACTGTTAATAACTCGTATAACCCTTACCAGCTCATTGCATTCAAACCCGCTCAGGGAGGCGCTCACCAGGCAGAATGGGTTTTTGTAAGCCCTTCCCACTCCTCCTTCAGCAAACCATAACAACACGTATTTCGCTTATACCCGTTTGGCAGATATACATTTTTTCGTAAAACCCCTTCCAGTTTTGCACCTATTTTCTCTATTGCCCGCCGCGAAACCATATTCCGCTCATCAATGCGAAACTCTACCTTTTCAAACCCCATAGCCTCAAACGCATGGTGCAACATCAGGAATTTTATGTGCCGGTTAAGCCCCGTTCCTCTAAAATCGGCGCCCAGCCACGTCCAGCCAATGTGCAACACCTTATTTTTCATATCTATAAGCCCAAACCGGGTAGAACCCGCATACCGTTGCGAGCGTTTATCAAAGATAAGATACGGAATAGCCAGCCCCTTTTCTCCCTCCCGCAAAGCCTCCTCCACATACAACCTTAATTTTTCAGGCGAAGAAATATCAGAAGGCGAGTACTGTAACAAATTCTCTTCTGCCGCAATATCTTTTATAAAATGGTAATTTTCTATACTCAGTGGCGTTAGCCGCACCACCTCATTTTCCAGTTCCGGGATTTCCATAGAATACAATATTTTTGCAAAGGAAAAAAAAATCCACTTTCTTTCCATACCCCGGGTTAAACAGATTGCAGTTGAAAATAGCTCGCGCAGGGGCGCATAGCCAATTATGAATTATGAGTTACGAATTCAGAATTTTCTCAGCGTCTTAGCGTCTCTGCGTGAAAATCTCACGCAAAGGCGCGGAGGCGCGAAGTGAATTACCAATTCAGAATGATGAAGTATGAATTTCCGGGTACATGAGCCTTTGTGCCCTTTGTGTAAAAACTTAGTGTACTTAGTGGTTTCTTTTTTATAACCGCAAAGCTCACCAAGAAGGCGCAAAGTACACAAAGTAAGTATGGATTCAGAAGGGTGAATTAGTGGAAAATATTCGTTGCGCCTCTGCGTGAACTTTTTTTCACGCCAAGACGCAGAGTCTTAGAGGATTTAAAGGTTGATTATTCATCATTCTTAATTCACCATTCTGAATTAAGAAGCTATCTTTTCTATCTTACCGGCGTACTCATTGTGGTGAATTTTCCATTCCCCGCCTGTTTTCCGGAGGTAGTATAGTTGCTTGTTAAGTACATCGTACAACATGTCATCTTGGTCCGTAGCGGTTTTATACCACAGCAACCGCCACTTTTCTTCCGTTTCCACGTAAGCCGTTTCGGCGGACAGATAGGTGCAGTGCATGCTGAAAATCTCGAAAAAAGAGCCAGGCACCCGCAACTGCCGGCCGTTTCGTACAGCGCTATCCAGGTAGCCCTTGATGAGTTGCGCCGCCGGGCCATCGAAGGTATAAAAATCAACCAATTTTTCCATGGCAGTTTCATGCTGCGGCGCCGATTGGTAGAGGTGAAATTCTAAGGCGGCTGCTTTCTCAATGAGTGTTTTCAGCTTTTCTGCCTCTGCAAGATCTATCCCGCCGTGTTTCCCGGTTGCCCTGGGGTACGAGAACCCTACCGGCGCATCCGGCATCGGTCGGTTCTTAGCGGCAAAGTCCGAAAAATGCCTATAGCCCAAATACCGGGCGAACAGGTCTAAGGTGCCGGTTTTGGCGCCTGCCGGGAAACCGCCTTGCTGAAAGAGCCGGTGCAAGCTGAGATAATGCGGTATTTTTACCAAAAAGGGTTGCTTAGCGAAACGAGAGACCAGTTCAGCGTACACTGCCTGGGCAAATTTGGTAGGGAAGGCGACCGTTTCTATTGAAGCCCCATACAAGCGGTATTTTGCTGCCCATTCTCGTTTTATGTGATTTGTAAATTGCTGCCATAACTCTCCGGCAAGCAATTCATTTGTCTTTTCCATATACTTGATATATAAACCATTAGACGTTATTTACCAAAATACAGTTCACTATTTTTTTACAAAAGTAAATAATAGATTTGTAAACCCTCCCTAAGAAAAACCCATAAGCTGTAAACTTGTAAGCAAATTTTATTATTAATTTAAAATACAAAACTATGAAACGATTATTCTTTATTTTGCTAATAGTGTTGTTTTATAATGGCACTTCATTAGCACAGCTCACCAGCTATGGAGGATTGCAAGCTGCTGGAACCACCGCTGGAGTGAGTGGAAATAATACTAATTCCTACTTTGGACATCAGGCTGGCGTTGCTAATATTGGGAACAACAATAGCTTTGTTGGCTACCAAAGCGGGTTTGCCAACACTATAGGGGCAAATAACACCTCGTATGGTGCTCAGGCTCTTCGCAATAATACCACTGCACAACGCAACTTAGCCTTTGGTGCTAATGCATTATATACCCAATCGTATGTCAATGGTGGGGTAGTCTGGAATAGTGACAATGTAGCAGTAGGCTTTGAGGCTTTATATACCAACAACCCTACTTCCACTTTTAACGGCAACCAAAATACAGCTATGGGCACCCAGGCCCTTCGTAGCAACACCAATGGTTTTGCTAATACAGCTTATGGTTTTCAGGCACTTTATTCCAATACTACAGCATGGTGTAATACGGCGGTAGGTAATGCTGCGCTCATTAGCACTACTACAGGAATTGATAATACTGGTATAGGAGTGAGTGCATTGGTCTATAACACTACGGGATATACAAATACGGCAATCGGTCGTGATGCACTTTATTTTAATACAACGGGATATCATAATACGGGCTGTGGAAGGTCCGCACTTTATTCCAATAGTACTGGATTTTATAATACTGCCTTGGGAAAAAATGCCGATGTTAGTGTAGGAACATTAACTAATGCTACAGTTATTGGACATACAGGAGTAGTCAACGCTAGTAATAAAGTAAGATTAGGTAATGCTTCTGTTACCGTTGTAGAAGGACAAGTTGCTTACTCGTTCCCTTCTGATGGTCGCTTTAAAACCAACATCAGTGAAAACGACGTAAAGGGGTTAGATTTTATTAAAAAATTGCGTCCGGTGGTTTATAATTTTGATACCAGGAAATTTACAGAGTTTCTTACTAAGAATATGCCTGAAACTCTCCGTAAAGAACATTTGGATAAAGATTTTGCCCCATCTACAGCAATTCGCCAGAGCGGCTTTATTGCCCAGGAAATAGAGCAAGCTGCCCAAGCTGTGGGATACGACTTCAACGGGCTGCATAAACCTGATAGTGAGTACGACTACTACAGTCTTGCCTACAGCCAGTTTGTAATCCCTTTGGTAAAAGCCGTACAGGAATTGAGCGCTATGGTGGAAACCCAAAAACAGGAAAATCAAACGCTTCGTCAGGAATTGGAAACCCTTAAAAATGCTGTGTACGGCGCTACAGTGAAAACGGCAGGCGGTAAAACCACCGCCCAAAGCGAACCGCAGACTCTGCCAGACGGCTTTGCGCTCTACCAAAACGTACCTAACCCTTTTTATACGAGTACTGTCATTGCCGCCCAACTTCCCGAAAGCGTACAACAGGCGAAAATCATAGTTTATAACCTGCAAGGCCTGGAGTTGGCAAGCTACCCGCTCCCGGAACGCGGAAAAGTCTCCGTGGAAATCTCGGGCGGGCGCTTCCCTTCGGGCATGTACCTGTACGCGCTGGTAGCGGACGGGCAGGTGATAGACACCAAAAAGATGATACTCACCAATTAATTATCAATTACCAATTCAGAATTATGAATTAGGGATATAGTTGCGAGGTTATAAAATTCCAACGTAGCAAAAAATTCTGAATTCTGCATTCATAATTCTGAATTTCCTCAGCGTCTTAGCGTCTCTGCGTGAAAATCTCACGCAAAGGCGCGGAGGCGCAAAATCAATTATCAATTCAGAATGCAGAATTATGAATTAGAAGAGTTATCTGAAATCCAACAAGTTCTGAATTCTGAACTCGTAATTCTGAATTTCCTTAGTGGTTTCTTTTTTATAACCGCAAAGCTCACCAAGAAGGCACGAAGTTCACAAAGTAAGTATGAATTCAGAAGGGTGAATTAGGGGAAAATATTCGTTGCGTCTTAGCGTCTCTGCGTGGAAATTTCACGCAAAGGCGCAGAGGCGCGAAGTTAATTACCAATTCATAATTCTGAATTCATCATCCTGAATTGTTTACAAAAACATCCCCCCCGAAACCTCAATTCGCTGCGAGTTCACCCATTTGGCATCGTCCGTACACAAAAATGCCACCACATTGCCAATGTCGTCCGCATTTCCCACCCGCCCCAGGGCCGTTTGGGTCGCCAAGTATGCTTTCAGTTGCGGGTTGTTCCGGATGGCAGCATCGTTAAAATCCGTTTCAATGGCGCCGGGCGCCACCACATTCGCCCGGATACCCCGGCTGCCAAACTCTTTGGCGACGTAGCGCGCAAAAATTTCCACTGCCCCTTTCAAAGAAGAGTACACCGAATAGCCCGGCACGCAAAAGCGCGTGGTGCCCGACGAGATAAAAATCACAACCCCCTGGTCGTTGAGGTGCGGGAGCGATTTCTGCGTGAGAAAGTACACCCCTTTAAAATGCACGTTCAGCAAGTCATCAAACGCCTCTTCCGTAACCTGCGGAATGGGAAGCGTAGCCCCGAAACCCGCATTGTTTATCAAAAAATCAAACCGGTTTGTTCCCCAATGTGCTTGCAGCGTCGTTAAAAGCCGCTCCATAAAAGCATCGAATGACGATATCTTAGATACATCCAACGGCAGGGCTACTGCCTTTCGCCCCATCGCTTCCACAGATTGAACCACCTTTTCCGCCTCCTCGCGCTGGCTGCGGTAGGTGAGAACCACATCAATTTTCTTTTTGGCAAGTGCCAATACCATATCCTTGCCCAGGCCACGGCTGCCGCCTGTTACAAGAGCTATTTTTTGTTCCATAGTATTCCTGTTTTTAAAAATATTGCCGCAAAAATAACCCTCTTACAAGCCAGTAACATGGTGAGAACTTCCGTTTTTTAGCTCAATGCGCTTCGCGGAACTGCTTGGGTGTTACGCCCACATACCGTTTAAAAAACTTGCTAAAATTAGAAGGGTCATAGTCTAAGTGCCGTGCAATGTCTGCAATAGAGTGAGGGGTGGTGAGGATAAGCTCCTGGGCAAGTTCTACCAGCTTTTCTTCATACCAGGCGCAGGGCGATTTCCCGGAAACCTGGTAAATAACATTGCTCAGGTGTGTGGGGTGCACGTGCAGGCGTGCTGCAAATTCGCCCACCTCCCAAACGCGGTCTGCTGCGCCTGTTTTCAGTTGCAGGATATGTTCATTCAGCAGGGAGAGGTAGCCATCCATGAGTTCCCGTTGCCGGGGCGATACGGATTTGAGAAAAGTTGATGTAGTTTCCATCTGGCAAAGGTAGTATTTCTTTTGCGCTACCCATATCATATATAATATGGTATAAAGAAGGCATAAGCCTGTCACCCGCTTCCGCAAAAAAATAATATTTTTACAGGGAAATTCTTTAAGATGACAGAAACTGAAAGAGAAAAACTGCTCGCGCGCTGTAATGCCATCTGCCGCAATACCCTCATGGAAACCCTGGAGATAGAATATATAGATGCGGGCACCGATTTTTTAACCGCCCGCATGCCGGTAACCAAAAAAGTGCACCAGCCGGATGGCGTGCTGCACGGGGGCGCCATGGTAGCGTTGGCGGAAAGCGTGGGAAGCGCCGCCGCCATCCTCTTTTTGAACCCCGAAACCCACTTTATCCGCGGTATTGAAATCGCCGCCAACCACGTAAAAAGCGTAACGAACGGTTGGGTGTTCGCACGGGCAATCTTGCTGCACAAAGGCAAAACCACTCAACTTTGGGATATCCGGCTTACCAACGAGGCAGGCGAGCTGGTTTCCGTGTGCAAACTCACCACCCTCTCATTACCTAAAAAAGCAGGATGATGGAGTCCTTTTTCCAATCATTAGAAGCGCAGGAAAAACAAGGGCTTCCCTTCGCCGTTTATCGCAAGCCCCATGAGCGCTCCCTGCATGCCTTTTTGCAGGAGGATGATAAAACCTATATTTTTTCAGGGGACTCCCAAAGCGGTTTCGTCTTTGCCCCCTTTCACAGCCGGCAGCCCGCCTTGCTGCTTCCTGCTTCCTGTTCCAAACAGTTGATTTGGAACGAGTACGAGCCGGAAGCACTTTTTTCCGAACCCTTAGCTCGTTTTGAAATGGTACATCGCCCGGGCGAACGGGAAAAACACCTGCACTTAATAGAAAAGGGAATACAGGCTATACAGGAAGGGCGATTTCAGAAAGTAGTGCTTTCCCGTCAACAAACCATTCGCTGCGAAGGCATTTCTGCGGTAAGTATCTTTAAAAAACTCGCCCGTCGTTATCCGTCAGCGTTTTGCTACGCCTGGTTTCACCCGGAAACCGGTTGTTGGGCGGGCGCCAGTCCCGAATTACTACTTTCCCTGGAAGATAACCGGTTGCAAACCATGGCGCTGGCAGGTACGCAGGTCTTTCAGGATGGCGCTGAAGTGGTTTGGGGAGAAAAAGAACGAGCCGAACAGCAGTGGGTAACCGATTTTATAATCAGCTGCCTGGAGCGTACGGCAAAGGAAGTGAAACACTCGGCGGCGCAGACGGTTCGGGCGGGCAACCTCCTCCACCTGCAAACCGCTCTAACGGCTTTCGTAAACCCCCAAACCTTCCGGTTGAATCAATTCCTTTCAGAATTGCATCCCACACCGGCTGTATGTGGTTTCCCGAAAGAACAGGCGTTGCAATTTATCCTGGAAAACGAAGGCTATTCCCGCGATTTTTACACTGGTTTTTTGGGAGAATTCGCTTTGGAGACAGATGTTTCCCCGTTTCCGCAAACACAGCTCTATGTAAATCTTCGCTGCATGCGCCTGGAGGCGCAGGACGCGCGCGCGTATGCGGGCGGCGGCATCACCAAAGACTCTGAACCTGTAGCGGAATGGGTGGAGACAGAACGCAAGTTAGAAACGGTTTTGGAGATTTTCCGCGAGTAAGCACACCGCCTTTCTATTTTGTACCTTTGCCTGCGTATGAGGTATCCTGAGAGCCGATTGGCTCAAACCATCGTTCAGTGCTGTAAGGCACACAGAATTTCACAGGTTGTGATTTCGCCCGGCTCGCGCAATGCACCCCTCATCATCGGTTTCACGGAAGATGCCTTTTTTAGCTGTTACAGCATCGTGGATGAGCGCTGTGCAGCTTTTTTTGCATTAGGGCTGGCGCAGCAGTTGCAACAACCCGTAGCGGTAGTGTGCACATCAGGCTCAGCCTTACTGAACTATTACCCGGCGGTGGCAGAGGCGTTTTACAGCGACATCCCCCTGGTGGTAATTTCGGCAGACCGCCCGCTCGGTAAAATAGATATTGGAGACGGGCAAACCATTCGGCAATCGAAGGTTTTTGCCAACCATATCTTATACAGCGCCGATTTACAGGAAGATGCCGGCTTGGCGACAGCGGTGCAACACTACAACGAAGAGTCCATTAACGAGGCTTTGGGACGGGTGCTTCTTGAAAAAGGGCCGGTACACCTCAACGCCCCCTTTGAAGAGCCTTTGTATGAAACGGTTTCGTTGCTTTCAGTGGCGCCACAGGCAATTTTACCTAAGTGGGAAGAAACGGCTTTCCCGCAAGCGCTGGCGGAGCATTTTGTGCAGGATTGGAATGAAGCTACGCGGAAAATGGTATTGGTAGGGGCATTGCACCCGGGTAGCGTGGAAGAATGGATAGTGAACCTGCTGGCGAGTGACCCCTCTGTGCTGGTATTTACGGAAACGACTTCTAATGTGCATCACCCGAATTTTTTCCCGGGCATCGACAAAATCCTGGCACCGGTAGAAGAGGAGGAAGGCGAGTTAAAACGGTTGCAACCAGGGCTATTGCTCACCTTCGGGGGAATGGTGGTTTCCAAGAAAATCAAGGCGTTTTTGAGAGCACACCCGCCGAAAGCGCATTATCACATTGACAGGAAACGAGCGTACGATACCTATTTTTGTTTAACAGGCCATTTCAAGGCAGGTATAAACTCGTTTTTTGAGCGGCTCTCTCCCCGTTTGTTGCGGCTGAGGAGCGATTACCGGGATTACTGGCTGGAAGTTCAGTTGCACCGCCGGGAGCGGCACGCAGCATACTTAAAAACCATGCCGTTTTCGGATCTGGCAGCATATAGAGCTATTTTTAAGGCGATTCCTTCCGGGCAGCAGTTGCAGTTAGCAAACAGCGCCACGGTGCGGTATGCCCAGTTGTTTGAGTTGGATGCTTCACTGCGGGTTTTTTGCAACCGGGGAACGAGTGGGATAGAGGGGAGTCTCAGTACAGCACTGGGGGCTTCGCTGGGGAATAAGGCGCCCACAACCTTGCTGACGGGAGATTTGAGTTTTTTTTACGATAGCAACGGGCTTTGGAATGGGTATAGGAGAAAAGATTTTACGGTGTTATTGGTGAACAACAGGGGAGGGGGCATTTTCCGGGTTTTGCCGGGCGCTCAGGAGATAAGCCGGTTTGAAGAGTTTGTAGAAACGGCTCATGGCCTGTCTGCCCAACCGTTGTGCGACCTATATGGCTGGGCGTACCGCCGGGCGGTTGATCTGCCGGGCTTGGAGCGGGAACTTTCGGCTGTTTACGGAGGTGATTTGGCGATGCGCGATAAGCCGGTTTTGTTAGAAGTTTTTACGCCCCGCCTGGTGAATGCAGAGGTTTTGAGGGGGTATTTTTCAACTCTGCGAGATTAACATCAAAAAAAATTATATTTTTTTGATAAATGTTATTTTTTATGTAATTTCGTTGCACCTGTAACTACAAAATCTAATAGTATGAAAAAGAATTTAAAAATTATTCGTTCCTGGAAAAATGCCGAATACAGGTCTTCCTTAACAGATAGCCAACGAGAAATGATACCCTCTCATCCTTCGGGCGATGCGCTCCTTGGAGTTGATATGGAACTCATTAAAGGAGGAGTTGATTATACAATTGTCTGTACTTATGGCTGCCCTACCTGGTGAACTCCGTGAAAACGGTAAACAAACCAAAGCCTCTTCTTAACGGTAGAGGCTTTTTTTCACGAGGAAGACAGCCTGTTTGTATTTTTTATATTGACTTTTCGGTCATTAAACCTATTTTACGATATAAAAATAGGATGAAGCTATATGATATTTGCCGAAATTGTAATTTTATAACGTAATGATATAAATATATTTGCTTGTTATACTGTTGATTATAAATTTTCCAAAAAAAATTATTATTTTTCTTGCATACATGATTTTTATATTATAATATTGCCAGATAATAATTCTAAAAAATTAATCATTATGAAAAAAAATGTAAATGTTATTCGCGCATGGAAAGATGCCGAGTACAGAGCTTCATTGAGCGCCGATCAGTTAGCAGCATTACCTTCTAATCCTGCTGGCGATGCCTTAAGTGAAATGGATTTTGGCTTAATCAAAGGTGGTGCTGCTGCTATATCAAGCGGTAACTGGTGTTCAGCCAGTGCTGAGTGCTGGGGCTTCCCTTGTGGAACTATTATACTCTGTCCATCAGCAGAATAATGATGTCAATAACTATAGCCAAAATAGGTTTCTCTATATAGAGAAACCTATTTTCTTTAATTCATATACTTTCTTAAAAACTCATTAATTTATATATGACTAATTCTATTCATTGGATTAAAGGATGTACACCTTCAGAAAGAATCTCATTGTTACATTCTCAGGTGTTTTCTGCTACTAATATTGTATATAAGAATAGCCCGGAAAATAAAAAATGGGAAAAGCATTTTGAAACTATAGGAGATGCTCCTCTTCGTTTAAAGCTACAATACAAAAATGTTTCTCTGAAACAATTTTATGGTGCAATAAATAATGAAATTTCCGGTATAGATGCTTCCTCGCCCTATTGGGTGACTATATTTGAAGAGGCTTATTTTCAAACTTCATGCGACTATACGACGCTTCAAAAAAAAATATCACCCGAATCACCTATAACTGGTTTCCTGTACCTGGCAGAACCACTTTATAACTATTATACAAAACGTTTTCGGGAAAAACTGGATAAAGAGTTGTCTCTTACTAAAGAACTCGACGCGGTTATTCAGATTCTCGAAGGACAAATTCACGCAGCTTTTTTTCAACTACTGCATCGTACCTTGGTTTTAGAACTCAATACAAGCAGGTTGTTAGATGAGTTGAAAGGCGATACGGCGGAAGAGCGATTTCACTATTTTACACAACTATTGCAAGACCCTATTAAAATACGCTCATTATGGGAGGAGTACCCAGTACTATTCCGAAAACTAATAGACGTTGGTGAGCGCTGGCTGTTGAATAGCAGCGAACTGGCGGTAAGGCTTTTACAGGATTTTTCGCTATTGGAGAAAGAGTTTGGAAAGTTAGGCGCTCTTCGCCACATTCATGCGGGCGCGGGGGATACGCACAATGGAGGTAAGTCGGTAGCCGTTATTGAGTTTGAGGAAGGTAAAAAAGTACTCTATAAGCCTCGTTCTATGGCGATTGATGTTCATTTTAGTGAACTGGTAGATTGGATAAATGATAAACCTGGATTACCTGGTTTTGTTTTTCCAAAAGTTTTGAATAGGATTGACTATGGTTGGATGGAGTACATTGAACACAAAACCTGCACCACAGGAGAAGAGTTTACCTTATTTTATGAACGTTTTGGCGGATTATTGTGTTTGTTGTATGCGCTGAATTCGGTAGATTTTCATTTTGAAAACATTATCGCTCACGGCACCCACCCGGTTCTAATAGATTTAGAAACCCTTTTTCATCCTAACATTGATTTTGTGAGTAATGAATTGAACGATATGTTAATGCGAACTATGGGCGCTTCTGTATTATCGGTAGGAATATTACCTATGCAATGGTATATAAATGATGTGAAAATTGATATAAGTGGAGTTAATAATCCTACGGGCAAAGAAAGTCCTTATAAAGTATTAGACTGGGATAAAACCGCCACAGACGAAATGCGGCTGGTTCAGAAAACAGGTTTTCTGAAGGGCTCAAAAAACTATCCGGCGCCTTCCGACCAACAGGTAAACCTTGAAGATTATCTTCCTGCTATTGAGAAAGGGTTTAGAGAGGTATATCGCACCATTACAAACCATAAATCGGAATTGCTAAAACCCAATGGAAAATTATATGCCTTTGCCAACGATGAGATTCGGGTTATTTTGCGGCCTACTATGGCCTATTCTCAGTTACTTCGGGCAAGTTATCATCCTGATTATATGAGAGATGCCTCGGACGCTGAGATATTATTTGATGTTTTGTGGGAGTCTGTAACGGAGCGCCCCGCTCTTGAACCTATTATAGAAGACGAAATCAGGGCGCTTCACAGTATGGACATTCCTTTATTTTCGGTTGCCGCTGACTCACATCATCTTAAAAAATCAGACGGCGGGTTAGTTACAGATTTTATTTCAAAACCGGGGCTTCAATTAGCCCTTGAAAAAATCGCCGATTTTAACGAGGAAAATTGTGAAAAACAATGCTGGTTTATAAGAGCCTCTCTTTCTGCCGCTCAGGCAGCCGAAAAAACGGCTACAAATGTGGTGGCATATTTTGTAAAAGAAGATACAGTGTTGGCTAATAGAGACACTTTGATACGGGAAGCTGAAAAAATAGCCGATCACCTGATAGACGGAGCCTATAAACATAAGGATACGGCAGGCTGGATAGGACTTTCCCTCAAAATGGATCATTATACTATTATCCCTCTGGCATTAGATTTATATTCGGGATTGCCGGGAGTAGCTCTTTTTTTAGCATACCTGGCAGAGGTAACTGGTAAAGAGAAATATCACTGGTATGCCAATGCCTCCGCTAATTACATTTTAGAAGAAGTAGAGCGATATCGCCTGACAGAACCTTCTAAAAATTTTATTGGCGTTTTTGACGGCTGGGCGGGATGTATCTATACATTCGCTCATATAGGAAGAGTTTTGCAACGTAAAGAATTGTACGATACAGCGGATAGTATCATTGACCATCTCGCAGAGGCAGTCTCAAAAGATGATAGGTATGATATTATGGGAGGCTCGGCAGGCTTTATAATGAACTTATTGGCCCTCAATACCATACATTCCTCTAACAAATATATAGACATGGCAATGCATTGTTTTGAGAGACTCAAAGAAAATGCTGTAATCCTTAAGACCGGAAAAGGTTGGTCTAATTTAACAGAGAGCGAACCGTTATGTGGTTTCTCTCATGGAGTAGCAGGAATCGCATACGCTCTGAGTGCACTCTATCAAAAAACGAAAAATAAAGCCATGTTAAAACTTTCCCAGGAAGCCCTGTTGTATGAAAGACATTGTTACATCCCGAAAAAAAGAAATTGGGCAGATTTGAGAAAGGTAAACGTGGAGGCTGGGAATACAAAATTTATTATGAAAAACTATTCAGCATGGTGCCATGGAGCAGCAGGAGTAGGGTTAGGGAGATTAGGGATGGTAAAACATGGTTATACTGAACCAGAGATAAATAAAGAGATTGAAAATGCCTTGGCGACCACATTTTCCTATGGTTTTGGAATGGGGCACTCACTCTGCCACGGCGACTTAGGCAATATAGAGTTGCTACTCTTGTATGACCAGGTTTATAAGACCAATCGCTACCAGAAAGATATTCAACAAATAGCCGGGGCGGTATTGAAAAGTTTTGGCACCTACGGCTGGCTGTGTGGTGTTCCCATGAAAGTGGAAACGCCGGGTTTTATGACGGGTATTGCCGGGATGGGCTACCAGTTGCTGCGAATAGCAGAGCCCACTAAGGTTCCTTCAGCGCTTATCCTGGAAGCACCTCTATTAGAAAACTAACGTATTATAACCCCAACTTTCGCTTCCACTCCTTAGGTAAGGCGTCTTTGTGCAGCAGTATAGAAATAGTTTTCAGGCGCAGGTACGCCTCGCTCACGCGCACGTAGCCGTTGTTGCCGATATGGTCAGGATTGGTTCCCCAGGAATTTTTCACTTTGTAGTAAACCGTTCCGTTCTGGTCTTTCATCATGCCCGTAATGTGCATGAGGTGGTCATCGGTAGTAGTATAATTTTCAAACTCCTGCTGGCGGTATTCCGGGGTAATTTTTTTCTCCGGCACCGGTTTCGTCAACCCTTCTGCCTTTCCACTGTCGGTTTCAGGAATAAAAGCGATGCCGTTTTTGGCGGAAAAGGTTTTTTCAGAAACATCGGCATCCCAGGCAATCGTATAGCCATTTTGGAGGGCGGTATTTAGGATACTTATAAAATCGTCTAAGGGAACATTATAAAAACTCCCGTTTGAAAAATTATCGGGAATATTGAGAATGAAAGAGGCATAAAAAGGCTGGTGCAGAAAAGAAGTAAGGGTTATATAGTCATCTGCCCGGATTCCCGTCATTTTTAAGAACGATTGGGGGGTGTATGAGACGCCTTCGTAATTGAACTGGGCGGGCTTTTCGCCCAGGTAGGCATCTAACACGCTCTCAATAGCAGGTTTCCATTGGGGGGAGAGGGATTTCCCGGGATTGCTCACGTATGTTTTCAACATGCTTTCCAGCACCGCTACCATTTCGGCATGGTTATAAACGGTTTCCCCGGGTTGCAAGCCGGTATAAGCCGTTTGGGGCGCTAAGCCATATTCGCGGAACGAGTTTATAACATCATGGGCTAAGGCGCCTTCACCGAATTGAGTTTTTCCCTGCCGCATCACATAGTTCCAGGCTTTTTTAGAGTAGGTGTTGCGCACCTGGTACATTTCGGAAAGGTCTATGCGCTTGCCCTTGAGGCGGATGATTTCAGACTCTAAGAAGGAGATGGTGGAAAAGCTCCAGCAGGTGCCGGTATGGTCCTGGCTTTTAATTTCCGTAGCTTCTATATCTGCCAAAGTGGTGAATTGGTAACCTTGCGCCGCCGCAGCGATGCTTACAAAAAGGGAGATGAAAAATAATCGCAGTTGAATCATGGTAAAAGGTTTTTAATAAACAGCTAAAATACTTTATTTTTACGCTAAAATACAAAGATACTATGAAAGTTAATTGGATTGTGGTGAAAGAGTTCCGGGATATTACCTACAAAAAGTGTGGCGGGGTAGCCCGTATAGCCTTTAACCGCCCGGAGGTGCGCAATGCGTTTCGTCCGAAAACGGTTTCAGAATTATATGAGGCGTTTTTCGACGCCCAGGAAGATACAAGTATCGGGGTGGTATTGCTCACTGCGGAGGGGCCTTCGCCCAAAGACGGGGTATATTCGTTTTGCAGCGGGGGCGACCAAAAAACACGTGGACAACAAGGTTATGTGGGAGACGATGGTTTGCACCGCCTGAATATTTTGGAGGTGCAGCGTCTCATCCGCTTTATGCCGAAGGTGGTAATCGCGGTGGTACCGGGCTGGGCGGTAGGGGGCGGACACAGCCTGCACGTGGTGTGCGATTTGACGCTGGCAAGCCGCGAACATGCTGTTTTTAAGCAAACGGATGCGGATGTTACGAGTTTTGACGGGGGCTACGGCTCTGCTTACTTAGCCAAGATGGTAGGGCAGAAGCGGGCGCGCGAAATTTTCTTTTTGGGACGAAATTACTCGGCGCAGGAAGCCTACGAAATGGGGATGGTGAATGCGGTGGTGCCACACGAGGCATTAGAGGATACAGCATACCAGTGGGCGCAGGAAATTTTGGCGAAATCGCCTATTTCTATCCGTATGTTGAAATTCGCCATGAATTTAACAGATGACGGCATGGTGGGGCAGCAGGTTTTTGCGGGGGAAGCCACCCGGTTAGCGTATATGACAGAGGAGGCAAAAGAAGGCCGCAATGCTTTTTTAGAGAAGCGAAAGCCGAATTTTGAGAAGAAGTGGGTATCCTGAGACAGGCTTTAGGTAGCGGTTAGTGAGATATGAGCGGTGAGAATGGTACACTTTGTAATTTGTGGTAAAAAATAAAATCAATAACCCAGATGGTTTTTATTTTTAGATGGCCGCCAGGTTTAACCGTTGCGTCGGCTTATGATTGAAATACCTATTTCAAAAGTAACCTCATACCAAAATTCATATATCTTTGCCAAAAACTACGGCATTGTTGCAAAAATGTTTAAAAAATAATATTTTTATAGGCATATATGCCTTTTTTTACTCATTTGCATATACCCAGAACCCGCACCCCTCTTTCAGGCAATACACAGCAGAAAACGGCTTGGCGAGTTCTGAGGTCTATCAGGTGAAACAAGATTCTAAAGGGTATTTGTGGTTTGCCACAGGAAACGGCGTAAGTCGCTTTAACGGCTACGAGTTTCAAAACTTTTCTATGAACGATGGTTTGCCAGATAATACGGTGTTTGAAATTTATGAAGACAAAAAAGGCAGAATCTGGTTTGTACCTATTTCCTGTAAACTATCTTATTACTACAACGGCGCCATTCACCCATTTCCTTACGACGAAGCACTTCAAAAACGGCTTAAAAACCCTATTAAATCTTCCTTTGAAATTGACGAGGAAGGGAACATATTTTTGGGGGTTAAGTCTGATGGCATTTATAAAATTTCAGAAAAAGGGGGTATAACCCACATAGTAGATACCACCGTTTCCACCCAGGTTACAGAGTTAGATTCAGGTAAAATAATCTATGCCACCAATGTGGGTAACAATAAGTATGCTGTAAAATTTACTACCTCTCAACTAAAAGGGATTACCCGCCTGCCAGATAATTCGGGAGATTTTAATATGGGAAATGCCCTGGTGAAGACAAAAAATAAGCTGCTCATTTTTTCTATGCGGAATAAGTTGTATGTGATGAAATCCCTGAACGATTTCAAGATATTGCCCTTCCCCAAGCGCATTATCTGGCTTTCTGAAGACAGGGAGGGCGATTGGTGGATTGGGACTGATTTGGGAGGTGTTTACCGGGTGCAAAACGGTGATTTTAAGAATATGCGGCACTATCTGCCGGGGATTTCTATAAACAGTGTGTTTCAAGACCGGGAAGATGGTTTCTGGTTTGCCTCGGAGTATGAAGGGGTTTTTTACACACCTTCTAAGCATATTTTGACGTATGATGTGTATTCTGGTTTAAAGGACAGCAAAATAAACTGCCTGGCTACCGATGGGCAGGCCGTGTATGCAGGGCTACCTGCCGGCTATGTTCAGAAAATAACTTCCCGCGGTCTTACTACCTACAATTGCAATTCGAAAGAGGAAAACCGGAATTACATTTCTAATATCTATTATGACACTTCTAAAAAACGACTGCTGGTAGCCGGGAAATTGCAATACGGGACAATAGAAAACGGAAATTTTCAAAAGGGTAATGTGTTTGGATTTTTTAGCGATGTAGCGCCTATTTCTAAAAACAACTATTGGGTAACGCATTCCAATGGGTTGTATAAGATAGATGATGAGGCTTTTGTTTTGCCACCCGAAAGGCAGTTTTTATTCCTTAAAATACGAAGCGAAGCCATTTTACAAACGCCCGACAGCGTGGTTTGGGCGGGCGCTATAAACGGGTTGTGGAAAAAAGAACCTCATAAAACGGCTTTTTCATACATTGGCGATACAAACCCGTTACTGCAAAGCAGGGTATTAGACTTGGCGCATCTGCCCGATGCCCGCCTGGCGATTGCCACCAAGGGCGCTGGTATGGTAGTGTATAGTAGCGATACGGTTTATCAAATAGATGAAAGCAAGGGTTTATACAGCAATAAGGTGAATAAACTTTGGGCGGATGGATGGAATATATGGGCGGCTACAGACAACGGGCTGAACCGCATTCACTTTACCGGAGAAAAATCATACCGCATAGACGGCTATACCACCGCCGAAGGGATGGCTTCTAACGAGGTAATAAGCGTTGTAAAAACGGGCAATACTGTTTGGGCGGCTACTAATAAAGGATTATCTGTCTTTCAGCCCGATGCCTATAAAAAAGATAGTACTAAAATTCCGCTTTATATTGATGAGGTGTTGGTAAATGAAAAAAAGAAACCCCGGCAAACTGCTTATCAACTCAAGTACTACCAAAACACTATAAAAATCCGTTTCACTGCCCTTGGCTACCGAAATGCCGGCAAGCTGGCATACCGCTACAAAATGGAAAGTTTAGATAGCGCCTGGGCCTACACGCACAACCGCGAAATCCAGTACACCACGCTACCCCCGGGAGCATACAGCTTTCATGTATCGGTACTTCAACCCGATGGCTTGGGAAACGAAGCTGCAACTACCCTCCACTTCACCATACACAAGCCTTTTTGGAGCGAGTGGTGGTTTCGGTTACTACTTGTATCTGCATTTCTGGCAATCGTTTTTTTCGCTCTGCGATACCGAATCAATCAAATTAAAAAGCGGGAAGCCCGCCAATCAGAACTAAATAAAACACTCCTTCAACTCAAGCTAAAGGCGTTGCGAGCCCAGATAAACCCGCATTTTATCTTTAATGTTATGAACTCTATCCAGCACTTTATCCTGCATAAAGATGTAAACCAGGCCTATCATTACCTGTCTCGTTTCTCCCGCTTAATCCGCATTATCCTGAACAACTCCGAGCACACGCTCATCCCGCTCGCTGAGGAACTGAAGGCATTAGAATTGTACTTAGAGTTAGAGGCGATGCGCTTTGAAAAGCAGTTTGATTATACCATCCGGATAGATCCCGCCATAGACCCAAGAGCGGTTGATATTCCGCCCATGATTTTGCAGCCCTACATAGAAAATGCCATTAAACACGGCATACTGCCTTTGCAAGAAAAAGGAACGCTCACTATTGACATCCGGCGGCAAGGTGCTATGTTGCAATGCAGCGTAGAAGACAATGGCATTGGCCGCGCCAGGGCGGCAGAACGAAGCGCAAAAGAACATACCTCTATGGGCACCTCCATTACCCAAAGCCGGCTGCTCGTTCTCAATCAACTCCACAACAGCCAGTTATCTGAAAGAACAATAGATTTAAAAGATGCAAACGGAGACCCGCTGGGAACGCGGGTAGAACTTTTTATTCCTATTAATATATAAAGATTATGAACGTACTACTGGTAGATGACGAACAAAAAGGCAGGGAAATCCTGAAAAAACTCCTGGAAACGTGTTGCCCGGAAGTGCATATTCAGGCTATGGCGTCTAATGCCGATGAAGCCTATACACTCATTCGCAAACACCGTCCCGAGGTACTGTTCCTCGATATTGAAATGCCCAACGGAAATGGATTTTACCTGTTAGAAAAATTTGACGAGATTTCTTTCCACGTTATTTTTACGACAGCGTATGACCAGTATGCCATACAGGCTATAAAACATCACGCGTTTGATTATCTCCTGAAACCTATTGATATGGAGGAGCTAAAAGCCGCCGTAGATAAGGTGAAAAAGGCTATTCCTACAAACAAGCCGAAAAACTATGCCCCTCTTATTTTAGAGTATAGGCTGCAATCTTCCGCCCGCATTGCATTGCCCATACGCGAGGGAACTGTATATCTCTCCATCAGCGATATCATCCGGGTAGAATCAGATGGGAGCTATTCTACCTTTTATATGATGGAGGGTAAAAAATATGTGGTTTCCAAAAATTTAAAAGAATATGAAACCCTCCTGCCCCCGGCTATTTTTTTCAGAGCCCACAAATCGCATCTCATCAATATGAATAAGGTAAAAAAATACCTGCGCACCGATGGTTATTTTGCCGAGATGGAAGATGGCTCGGTGGTGGAGATAGCCCGCCGGAAAAAAGATGAATTTCTGCAATTGATGGGAAATCTCGAATAACCTGCGACTATACTAAAAGCGGCTAATGTATCATAGATAGTTTGTAAGAAGCCTCTCACCGCCACCACATTCCCCCAGGTAGGGTCGTAGGTGGTTTTAATTTCCCCCAAGCGCCAGTTTGACCCACAACGGTTTACAAAACCCTTATTTTAGGCGCTATGACAACTGAACGAAATGCCTGCCTGGCATTACTACCAGCCAATACAAACAATAAAGGTGTTTGTAACGCACTGAATATCAATTTTTCAAAGAACTTCTAGTTCCTAAGTGCTGGTTTGACCCATTACCGAGCTGGCTATATTGTCCTTCCCGCCAAGGGTTTCCCAATAAGCATCCCATATTGATTTAATTTCCCGGTAGCGTTGTTGCAGGTCTTCCCAACTGTTTACCAGTTCGTACAACTCGGCTCTCCCTGCACAACTGGGAATATCAATATTTCAATGAACTTCTAGTTCCCAAGCGCCGGTTTGACGCATTACCTAAGAGTAAAAACCCATATCCTTTGCAAATTGAATCATCGAATCAAACTCTTTTTCTATTAAAGCAAAAGCTACTTTATTTGTTTCTTTAATATCAGTTAATGCCTGTATAACATTTAGAAAAATTTCACCGGGCGTTCCTAAAACTAATTGGGCATTTGTGATTTTATTTGATAAATCATCAAATCCATTTTCATTCAAAATGCTTTTTATTCTTACAACTACTTTTATCCAGTCCATTTTTTAAAATTTTATTGTATGAAAACTTTCTAGTTTCGCCCCGTTTATAGGAACAACAACCTCTATGCTTCCTCCAGAATTATTTCCAACTCCTGGGGCTTCTCTTGTAATTTTTGGGACTCCACTTTTAGGCTTTGCTATTTCAACAAAGAAATCCCCTGACTTCAAGTTTGCTTCTGGTATTCCATATTTTTGAGAAAATTCAGAAATGCTTTTTATGTTCATAGGATTTTCTAAGGACCAATACTGGGCTTCAGCAGTAGTACTTTGCCCCAATGTTCCTATCCTATACATTGGTTCGCCTGAGTTTACCATATTTAATCCAGCATTAGCGTTCGATGAATTAGATTGTTTTGCCCATCCACCGCCACCATGGTTATCAGGAATTTTAATATGTAAAGCATCGTCACTAATTTTTGCAATTGGTAAATCATCGGCATTTTTAAAAATGATAGAAGTACCATCGTCTATGGCTTTGTAACCAGCTTTTATTAAATCATCATATGTGTTTTTTAATGCCCCGGAAAGTTTCGAAGCAAGATTCCCCACACCCCCAAGCCCGCTCCTCACGCGGGCAACCAGTTCATCCCATTGGTTTTTGGAAAAACCTTTCAGTTCTTCTAAAACAGCTGTTACCCGCTTGGCTTTAGAGAGTTGTCCTACCCCCGGAACTAACGAGGATGCAACAAAGATAACTAATTTTCCCCCTTCATAGCTGGCTATATTGTCGTTTCCGCCAAGAGTTTAAACTCAAAAAGCCTTCAATTTTGAGAACTTTCATTTTTAAGTTCATTTGATATTTTCTCGATTTGTCCCCAATCAATACCAGAATATTTTTCTCCTTCCTCTAAGATTCTAAATTCCTGTTGTTCTAATCCAGCATCATAACCAAATACTTTTTGATGGCTTACAAGAAACTTTAAATACCAATAATACCGATTGTAGAATAAATCTAAAGGTTCAATATTGATAAATCTTTCAGGATATTGTGTTAACGCTAAGTACTTCTTAAGACTTTCACTCACTGATGGATTAGCTAAAATATCTTCATTTATATTCTCAAAAACAGATTTTTCTATAATCTCATCAAATAGTGATTCTTCAATTGTTATCATTCAGCTAGATATTTAACAACAACATTTACATTTTTATCGGTAAAAAACTGTGTAAGTTGATTCACAGCAGTCTGGTCAGAAACTAACCATTCAACTGTTAAGCCTTTTGCGTTCGCTGCTTGGGTTTGTCTTATAGCTTCATCCAAAACTTTTTGTCTTAAAAATTCAGACTTATCGTAAACTCTATACATTGAGTTATTAGGTTGTAAAACCATTTTACCATCCTGTAATGCATTAACATTAAGATTCTCAAACTGAACAAAGCCACCATTAGGATGTTCAACATAAAAACTTTCATTGTTAGGATTTACTTTTAGTTCAAAAGCATCAACCCTTGTGTCGTTTTGAGCTATACGTTTTCCCCAATATCCTTTATTTCCAAATGGACGAGCATCAACGTCCAATATCCCCCATCTTATTTTTGTCGTGTACGTTCCTACATTCCCCGCCCCTTGTAGCCCACCCCTCACGCGGGCAACCAGTTCATCCCACCGGGTTTTGGTAAACCCCTTCAGTTCTTCCAAAACAGCCGTTACCCGCTTGGCTTTAGAGAGTTGCCCTACCCCCGGAACCAGCGAGGATGCAACAAAGATAAATAATTTTCCCCCTTCATAGCTGGCTATATTGTCGTTTCTGCCAAGGATTTCCCAATAAGCATCCCATATCGATTTAATTTCCCGGTAACGTTGTTGCAGGTCTTCCCAACTGTTTACCAGTTCGTACAATTCGGCTACCTCCCTGCGCAACTGGAATACTTCTTCGCAGTTTTTTAAATACGCTTCTACATCTTCTTTTTTGCTGGCATACCAGCGCTCTTTTATCCAATTCCACCATCCTCTTTTTTCCTGGGCTACTTCTAATTGTTCCAGCAGGTATTCGAAGCGTTCTTTATTGGCTTTTACTTTTTGCTGGTGACAATCTATGTAGGCAATGGTATAAGTATACGCCAATTGCCGGATGCCTTCTGTCATTTTTCCCAGCGTTTCAGGGAGTTTCACCAATCCTTCCCCTTCCTGGTAAAGCCCGTCTAATAACCCCGAAACAAAAGCAATATCGCCGTAGGGCTGGTTGGAGAATACCGGGGCATCTCTCCAGAAACAATAGGGAACAATGCCCTGGTTTTTATAGCTTGTTTTTTAAAATATTATTTCAAATATTTTCATTTTCAGAATGAAAAAAGAATTCCTCAAATTCTTCAAACATTTCTTTTTCATCATTAAAAAGAACGTTTCTAGTCGTGAGCATATCATTTTTTATATCGTAATTATAAAAATCTACATAGCCTTCTTGATAAAGGATTATCTGTAACCCTGTCTTTTTTGTTTCAAAACCCAAATTAAAAGAACTATCTTCCTCATCGGGATAATGGACATCTATCTTTGAGTTTGATTTTTCAATTAGCCTCTTTAAATTATCCATATACCATTTAATACCAACATTTATAAGTAATGAATTACTCATTTTTTGTTAATGTATTTATGTTTTTAATTTCTGACAAAAAATTATTTAGTTGATTGATTAAATCTTCCTCTTGCTCAATTATAATATTTTTAATGGATTCTTTGGTCGTTTTTTTATTTAAATACATGATTTTTACATCTCCGCTTTCCCAAATAATTATAGAAATAATATAATCTTTGTTTTCCATCTCGTAAGCGAGAGAATTATTATTTCTATCCGCAGATGGGGGATAAAAAATTAAATTATCCATAATATTATTCAGCATAGTATGATTGCTTTCAAACCAATTTATGGCGGTATTTAAAATATATTGTTTCATAATTTAATTTTTAGAATTATATATTTGTTCATCATGAACAATTATTAATCAATATTGATAGAAAGAATAGAGATGTCATTTTATATTTCCTAATCCCTTAGATTCTTCTATTATTAGATTGTCCAATTTCGCCAAAAGTTCATTTGGGTTTGATATTTTTAAATCTGTTATAGATGATTCATCATTAATCTTGATTAGTCTTAAAATTTTTATATAGCCCTCATTCCATATAATAACCTGGATAACCTTCCATGTAGTTTCAAAACCAAAACTTAATGATTTATTATCTTCTTCTGTGGGTGCAAAATAATCAATTTCCGAAATAGCAATCTCTTTTATCTTGTCTCTATTCAGATTCAACCAATTTATTGCCAAGTCAAGTAAATCCATTTTTATTAGTCTTTTGTATTTATTATTTGGACATTTTTGACTTCAGGCATTCCAATATTTTTTCCTTTTGATATATAAAATTTACCATGTATGGAGTTTTCTCCAAAAATAATTCCCCATCCATTATCACCTCCTTGTCCTATAAAAGTATCCGCCGGTATATCAAACTCAACATATAAAGAACCTTTTGGAGGATGGAACCCATCAGGCCCTTCTAAAAGTACATGAGTCATATCATTGGAACTAGGTTGAAGTTTACCTTGCCTAAGAATTTTATCATATTCTGCTTGCGACATCCATCTTCCAACCCTCACCCATTTTTTGCCTTGTATCATTACAACTCTCGTAGAATAGCCGATTATAGCACCATACGTGAGTTTTGTCATAAATTTCACCCATTCCGTTCCTTGTAATTCTTTAAATTGAGCATATAATCTTTTATAATCCTCATCATCAAGGCTTATATCTAAATCATCGGCACAGTTTCCTCCTATCATAATACAAATCCCAAATTTAATCATACTCATTAAAGCATCTTCATACGTTTTGGGGTCAATTTCTGCCTTACCAATTTCTGCCAATCCCAATATTATTCCATCATACCAGCTTTTGTTAGGATTGGAATATTTTTTACCATCTTCATTATAATATCCATTTAAAAAAGGATCCCAATAATACTCTCTATTCTCACTCTTATTTTCACTTGTATCTCTGTAAGCAAATATTCTAAATACAATTTCTTTAGAGTCTATTACAGGTTCATTTTTAATATCATAGGCTGTGTGTGAGTTTGCAATATACATTAATTCACCCGAGGGTGTTGTTATCAAGTTACAATCAGGACAATAAGTAGCATACGAATCCGCTCCAATTTCTGTGCTACGTGCCTTAATAGCATTTAGCTCGTTCACAACAGCTGTGAGGGTAGTCTCAGAGGCATGGAGCGGCTCGTTGCAATCGGGTCCCTGTCCTTCGCATGCTGAGCCGCCTTTTCCATAATTGCCGATGGCTTCTTCCAACTGTTCGGTAAACTGAGCGGCTTCTGCCTGCGTGATGACCCCGTTTGCCAGCAATTCATTTAGTTCCGTTCGTACGGCTTCAAAAATGGTTTCTACGTCTTGGTCTATTTCCTGCCATTGTTCTTGGGTAAGGGTTTCCCGGGTTTCTTCAATGGTGTCATACAGCGTGCCTAATTGGGTTAACAGGCGAAAGAGGTCTCGTATATCCTGCACCACACTCTCCAGAGCCACCACATTCCCCCAGGCAGGGTCGTAAGTGGTTTTAATTTCGCCCGAGATAAGTTGATTGTCCGTATTCACCGTGATGTTGGTAAACTCCACCGCTATTTTGGTATCCTGCAACCACGGAATCAAGGTGTAGCCCTTCCCTTTAAACGGCGGGGTGTTCTTCTCCACCTGCGTAACCGTAACCGGGAAATCCGCCGCCATAATAACATCATTCACAAACAGTAGCGCCAGCGGCTGTTGGTTAGCGACAGGGGTAGCCACAATATCAATGTTACAACCCTGGTAACCGGCTTCCTCCCGGTTCAGCGTAGTAAACCCATACACCGGCGAAGAAGTAGCCGCCCCGCCCTCACAATTACCCACCACCTGGAACTCGTAAACCGTCTCCGGCTTCAATCCGTTGAGGGTAAAAAACTCCCGGGGCGTAACCCCCTCATACCAGCCCGTAGTCCCCTTCTCCCGGTACTGCACCGTAAAATCTAAGTGCTGCCCGTCGCTCCACCAGCCCACCG
>CAYLNL010000018.1:0-33385 GCA_964385175.1 uncultured Flavobacteriaceae bacterium
TAATTCGGACACTTCTGATCCGCTCATCTGGGGCGACTTTGCCGCGGATGCGCTGCGTGTAAACGGGAGCCTGCGGGTAACTAACCTGCCCCAGGATGATGCCCTTACACGGGTGTTGGTGGCTGATGCTACGGGTAACCTCCACTGGCGGGAAGCGGCTACGCTGAATACGGATAGTCAAACCCTAAGTGTCAGCAGTACCGGTACCACCCGAACCCTTGATATCAGCGGAGGCAATGCAGTAGAGCTAGATGTAGCCGATAACGATAACGATGCTGCCAACGAAATCCAGGATATTACCTTTACAAACGGCATTATCAGCCTGAGCAGCGACCCCGGCGCCACCCAAATAAACCTGAGCGCTTATGACAGCAACGCTGCGGATGATTTTAACGGCAGCTTTACGAGCCTTACCAATGTTCCCGCCGGCTTAGCCGATGGCGATACCGTTCGCAGTGATGAAGAAATACAAGATGTTACCGGTGCCATGGTTTCCGGCAACACCGAAACCCGTATTGCCGTAACCTATGACGACCCCACCGGCAAGCTGAATTTTGAAGTAACGGGCAACTTGTCCGAGTACACCAACGATGCCGGCTTTGCCACCACTACGGGGGTAGCTGCTACGTACGCTCCTAAAAATTCTCCAGTTTTTACCGGCAACGTAGGCATCGGCACTACCAACCCTGCTGAAGCAAGATTACACATTCACAATGCTACAGCTTTAGGAGGAAATATAAATGATGAGTTTTTGTTCGGCAGATTCTCTCAATCAACAGGGAATAATAATAAATTAGATATTAAATATCGTCGACACACTGCTGGAGCAGATTGGATGGGAACACACACCCGCATACAAAAAACAGTTGACGTAACTTCTCATGGGTTCATTGATTTTGGGATAAATGGTCGGCTGGGAGACGCCGGACTTGGCTTCGGTTCTGGCTCCAATACACATATGGTTGTCGAAAATGGAGGCAATGTAGGCATCGGCACTACAATCCCACAAGCCTCTTTACATGTAACGGGCACTACGGCTGACTCAACACCTAATACGGCAGGGACACAAATCCGAGATGGGATTATAGAACTTACCCGAAACGGATCCCAACCTTTCATAGATTTTCAGGACGATATTTCAGGTACAGATTACGATGCCCGGATCATTTTAACCGCAAATGATGCCTTATCCATCTACGGAGCGAACTTAAACATGCAGGATTCTGAGTTACAATATGTCAGAGCGCTTCAGTTAAGAGATTGGGATGACGATACAGGAGGAGAGGATGAGAAATATAGACTATTGGCAAGAGATGGCGCTTTCCAGTTTTACGATGGCGGCGTTGTAGTAGGAAATTATAACAATGGTACCTGGGCTGATTTGGCTGATGGACGCCTCATTGTAGAAGATAGGGTAGGCATCGGCACAGCAGATCCACAGGATAAATTACATTTGTATGGTTCAGGCACTACTACACTCAGGTTACAATCCAGTAGCGGTTTTGGCGCTGCAAGCATTGAATTTTGGAGCGACCCCCAGGGAAGTGCTAATGAGTGGCGGCCTGCCTATATTCAATCAACAGACAATGGTAGTTTTACGGGAGGATTAGCTTTTTTTACAAATGGAACAGGTAGCGGTAATAAAACGGGTTCTGTTGAAACAATGCGATTGGTGAATGGAGAAGTAGGTATTGGCACTACAAGCCCTTCTGAAAAACTTCATGTAAATGGAAGCATTGCGTTTGGAACTACCGGTTCTGTGATTAAGCCTGATCAGGGCGGTTCCATAGAATTGAGGAGCAATATTGGTAATAATACCCATACTCCTTATATTGATTTTACCAACGACTCTAATACCGATTATGATGCACGGCTTGTATTAGCTGCCAATAATGTATTAACTGTTCATGGTGCTGAACTTCACGTATATAATGATTATGATAGTGAAGGCTATACATTTTACACAAACGGTAATGTTGGTAAGCCAGGAGGGGCCTCTTGGATTGTAATGTCCGATAGAGCCCTCAAACAAGACATCAGCCCGTTTACCGATGGTTTGGAAAAAATAAAACAAATCAAGCCGGTATGGTACCGCTACAACGGGCTTGCCGACATGCCTACCGGGGAGCGGTATGTAGGCATCATTGCCCAGGAAATGCAGGAGATAGCGCCTTACACAGTAGGGAAGTTTGTTTACCAGGACAGTACCGGTGTTGCAGAAGAATACTTAGATTATGACGGCAACGCGGTAACCTATATGCTCATCAATGCCATCAAAGAGCAACAACAGCAGATAGAAGCCCTGAAAAGCGCCCTGTACGGCGGCCCTAATGCTACGCAAAGTCTCCCGACTTCGCGTGAAACGTCTGTCACAGGCGAGCCCCAAAGCCTCCCCGGCGGTTTTGCGCTTTACCAAAACGTGCCCAATCCCTTTACTAAAACCACCGTTATCAGCGCCCAGCTTCCCGAAAATGTGCAGCAGGCAAAAATAGTGGTCTATAATTTACAGGGTTTGGAGTTGGCAAGCTACCCGTTGAGCGAACGGGGAAAAGTCTCCGTGGAAATCTCGGGCGGGCGCTTCCCCGCGGGTATGTACCTGTATGCGCTGCTCGCGGACGGGCAGGTAATTGACACGAAAAAGATGATACTTACGAACTAATTACCAATTCAGAATTATGAATTATGAATTTCCTTAGCGTCTCTGCGTGGAAATCTCACGCAAAGGCGCAGGGACACAAAAGTAATTACCAATTCAGAATGATGAATGATGAATTAAAAAGAGGTATCAGAAATCCAGCAAATTCTGAATTCTGCATTCATAATTCATAATTTCCCCAGCGTCTTGGCGTGAAACCAAGAGCTGCATATTAAAATAGCCGATAGTTATACCATCGGCTATTGGAATAAAGAATTGTAAAAGAGTGAGAAACTACTCTACTTTTTCCCCTAACTCGGTGAGGAGTTTCACAGCATGGGCGCGCACATTAGCGGGCGGGTTAAGGGAGAGGGCTTTGCGGAGATTTTTTACAGCGTTTTTGGTATCGCCCATAGTTTTATAGGCTTCTCCCAAACTATCGTAAGCATTAGCGTCTGAAGGATTGTTTTGAACATTGAGTTTAAAAAGTCGCAGGGCGCGGTCATATTCCTTATCATTGAGCAACTGGTAGGCTAAGGTATTTAACTGGCGGGTGTTGGCTATAGCGGCCGCTTCTTCAACCGTGCTAAAATAGGCTTGTTGTTGGCCCATTCTTTTTAAGATGCTTGCTTTAATCATTAGATTACCAGCGGTTTTCTGGCTATAAAACTGCCCTTCAATAGCGTTGTTTATCCAGGATAACGCCTCGTTGAGGTCGCCCCCGTTGTTCAGGGAATACTGGGCGGCTTGCTCCCAGGTTTGCCGGTTAAATCCTGGCATACCACGCAGTTTCTCGCGTATATCGGCTAATACAACCTGGCTTACGGCTACTTCTATTTTAAAAGGTATTTCTTTCTTTTCCCACCCAAGAGAAGCGGTAGCAGCAGTTGGCTCTACCTCGTTAAACTCAAAGGTGAGCAGTTCTCTGAAAGGGGCTGGTTTAGAAGTTACGGTAACGCGCAGGGCATCTTCTTTTTCATTGTAGAAATAGCTGCCCCAGGAAGTGGAATTACGGGAGAAAATAAGAGTGGCGGTGCCATTTTCTTTCAATTCTATATGAAACCCATACCGGCCGGCTTTCAGAGGTTTTCCTTCTACCTGTACGTCATGGGAAAATTCAATAATGGTATTTTCATCGGCTCCGGCGCGCCAGGGAGCTGCTTTAGAGGTGCCAAAACCCAGGTCGTTCATGCCATAGGGAACTAATTTTCCCCATACTTCCCGTCCCTTTACAGCAGGACGTGAATAGGTAATGGTGATGTCTGTAATGCCTATTCGCTGAGACACGGTGCCCAGCTGGCTGGTGCGGGGTAAGTTGAGTTGAGCGAAAGCAGGGAAACTGCTAAAAAGTAGTGCCATTATGCACAAAAAAATAGAAGTTGTGTTTTTCATAAAAATACATATTAAAGGTTAACAAAAAATAATGGGGATGAAAATAGCCTATTAGTAAAGAGGTATATGTTATGAAACCGTTAAAATTAAACTTTCACTATAAAACAAATACTACTTTAACGTTTTATTAATAACTGACTTATATATATTTATTTTTTCTTCAACACTCTAATCTTAATAGAGGCGCTTGCTGCATTACATTGGTTTTCAGTAAAAAATAAGCTGGTTGTCTTTTCGCCTCTTCCTATCCCTTATTTTTGCTTTTTTAACAAGCGGTTCATCCGGGTACAAAAGCGGTGAGGCATTTTATAAAGAATATACGGGTTGTGTGTGTGTATGCGCTGGCATGCGCGGGAGCCGACGCACAGAATACACAGAAAATAACCGCTACGTTAGAGGAAGATACAGGTATCTTGAATATTCAGCATGAAATTCGCTATTACAACGCCTCAAAAGATACCCTGAATAGTTTGTACCTGTTGGATTGGAATGCCGCTTATTCTTATAAAAATACGGCCTTGGCGAAACGGTTTGCAGAGGAGTTTGACCGGCGGCTGCATCTGGCGAAAGCCCGCGATAGGGGCAGCACTACCCTCCTTTCTCTATCAGACAAAAACTATAAATATCTTAGCTGGGAACGGTTGCAGGGAGGCGATATACTAAAAGTGCAACTCAATTTCCCGGTTTATCCCGGTCAATCTTACCTGCTTCGGCTGGTTTATAGGGTGAAACTCCCGAACAGTGACTTCACCGGCTACGGGCGCACAGAAACAGGAAATTTGCACTTGCGTTACTGGTATATTTCACCGGCTTTGTATGCCGATGGGGGTTGGCGGCTGTATAGCAATACAAATTTAGATGACCGGGTGGATGTTCCTACTGATTATGAGATGGCGATTACCTATCCGTCCTGGTACCTGTTAACAAGCGACCTGGAGGTAGTGGAAGAAAAACAGGCGGGAGCATATAAGCAAACAACGCTGAAAGGAAACGGGCGAGGCGATGTGAGATTATTCCTGGAGCGGATTTGTTCTTTCAAAAAATATCCTACCTATTTTGGTGCGCTGATTACTAACCTGCCGGCAGGGGATCTTCCTGAAACTGGAAAAATAGCGTCTGTAGCCCGGGTATTCGGTTTCATACGCAAGCGCTTAGGCGCCTATCCACATGCAACATTGCTGGTAAGCGAAACAGATTATAAGAAAAACCCGCTCTATGGGAGTAACCAGCTGCCTTCTTTTTTGAAACTTTTCCCAGACGATTTCCAGTTTGAATTGAAACTGCTCAAAACTGCGCTTCTCTTTTACCTGCAACATACTCTTTATATAGATGTAAGACGGGAGGGTTGGGTGGTAGATGCGTTGCAAACATACTTGATGATACGGTATGTGGAAGAATATTACCCAAGAATGAAGTTGCCGGGGGCTCTTTCGGAGGTATGGTTGGTGAGGGGGTTTCATCTCACCCAGATGGGGTTTAATGAGCAGTATTCGTTTTTATATATGTTGATGGCGCGGAAAAATTTAGACCAGGCGATGACAACCTCGCGCGATTCGTTGATAAAATTCAATGAAAAAATAGCCAATAAGTATAAGGCTGGTTTAGGGTTAAAGTATTTAGACGATTACGAAGGGGGGCATGCTGTGGACAGCGCCATACAGCAGTTTTATAAGGAGCGGCTCTTGCTGCCTGCAACAGCAACCGATTTTGAAAGATTGTTGAAGGATAGGGCTTCTAAAAATATCGATTGGTTTTTTGAGGAATATGTATCTACCCGACATAAAATAGATTACCGGATTAAAAAAATAGCGCCTGTTCCGGGAGATTCTATACTGGTGAACCTGAAAAACAAGCGAGGCACTTCAGTTCCTATGTCTCTTTTTGGGGTTAAAAACGATTCGGTAGTGCTAAAATATTGGTTCACAGGCATTGAAAAGGAAACGTTGGTAAAAATTCCCCGCAAAGGCGCAGACAGGTGGGCGCTGAATTATAATAAAGTGATACCGGAGTTTAACCAGCAGGATAATTGGAAATCGCTGAAAAAGGGGCTTTTTGCAGACAGGCCCCTCCAGTTGCGTTTTTTTAAGGATGCCGAAAATCCTTTTTACCACCAGGTATTCTATGTACCCGTATTCACCTATAACCTCTATGATGGGTTTACTGCGGGGTTGCGGGTATATAACAAAAGTTTTATAGAGCGCCCGTTTTTATATGATATTCGTCCTTCTTATGCCGCTACAGAAAAAACGCTGGTGGGTGGCGCCTCTTTTATGTATAGGCGCTACATAGAAAATAAAACCCTTTACTTGCTAAATTATTCGCTCCATGGCAACACGTTTCATTATGCGCAAAACCTGCGGTATAGCACACTTACTCCCTCTGTATATATGGGTTTCAGACCCTTTGATTTCCGGTCGAATGAGCGGCAGTTTATAACCTTGCGAAATGTGAATGTATTCCGGGACCGTAACCCCGAAATTATTACAGACCCCGATTATAGTGTGCTGGATATACGCTATCAATATAGTAACAATGGCATTATAAACTATCTCTCCGGGTTTGCCGATTTTCAATTAGCGGGGAAGTTTTCTAAGCTCAGTGCAACGGTAGAATATAGGCGTTTATTCCAAAATAACCGGCAACTGAACCTGCGGTTTTTTGGAGGCGCTTTCCTGCGAAATAAGACCGGTTCAGATTTTTTCAGCTTTGCCTTAGACCGCCCTACTGATTATTTGTTTGAGTATGATTATTTAGGCCGCTCAGAAGAATCGGGCATTTTTAGCCAGCAAATTATTATTGCAGAGGGCGGTTTTAAATCGAAACTAAGCCCTGCTTTCGCCAATAACTGGATGCTTACCAGCAATGCCAGTATAAATCTGTGGCGCTGGATAGAGATGTACGGAGACGCCGGGTGGGCGAAAAACAACCATACCGCACCCCAATTTGTATATGATGCCGGCATTCGCCTAAACCTGGTAACCGATTATTTTGAGTTGTATTTTCCATTCTATTCTAATACCGGCTGGGAAATCGCTCAGCCTCATTACAGCCAGAAAATTCGTTTTATAGTTACACTTAGCCCGCGCACGCTCACGGGCTTGTTTACGCGGAAATGGTTTTAATTATTCTAAGGCAAGTTACAATAAATCCCTCATTTAGTAAATAATTGTATTTTTAAGCCGGTTTTGCACAAGCGTATCCCGTATTATATATAAATGATATGAAAAATTTTAGCATTCTCTGGTTTTTTATTTCCCTAACCGCCTTTTCGCAGGGAACGGTTGACCTTTCTTATTACCTTCCTGCAGGAGTGCTTTATAATCCTGCTATTCCCACGCCCAAAGAGGTTATAGGCCATGAGGTGGGCGCATGGCATGTAACGCATGATAAGTTATTGAATTATATGAGCAAATTGGCTGAGGTATCTGACCGTATTAAGTGGGAAAACAGGGGAACTACCTACGAAGACCGCCCCTTGCCTTTACTGATAATTACCTCGCCTAAAAACCACCAGAACCTGGAAACCATACGGAAAAATCACCTGGCCTATACTGAAACAGACAGGGCTATTGATTTTGAAAACAGCCCCGTAATAGTATATCAGGGTTTTTCTGTTCATGGCGATGAGCCCAGCGGTTCTAACGCTGCCTTAGCCGTAGTCTATTACCTGGCAGCAGCGCAGGGAAAGGAAATAGAAGAAATCTTAGATAAAATAGTTATTCTTTTAGACCCGTGCTATAACCCCGATGGGTTGCAGCGTTTTGCAAGCTGGGTGAATACCCATAAAAGCCAGCCACTCACTACCGATGCCAACGACCGCGAACACCGCCAGGCATGGCCCAGCGGAAGAACCAATCATTACTGGTTTGATGTGAACCGCGACTGGTTGCCGGTTCAACTACCCGAAAGCCAGTCGCGTATAGAAACCTTTCATAAATGGTTACCCAATATTCTTACAGACCACCATGAAATGGGCGCACACTCTACTTTTTTCTTCCAACCGGGTGAGCCTAACCGTGTACATCCGCTAACGCCTGCCCTGAACCAGCAACTCACCCGCGAAATAGCTGCCTATCACGCAAAAGCGCTCGACAAAATAGGCTCGCTCTATTTTTCGGAAGAACGATATGATGATTATTATTATGGAAAGGGCTCTACTTTTCCAGATATTAATGGAGGCATTGGAATTTTGTTTGAACAGGCGGGCTCAGACGGGCATCTGCGCCAAACCGATAATGGGTTGCTCAGTTTTCCCTTCACCATCCGAAACCAGTTTACTACGGCGCTTTCTACCCTGGAAGCCGCTAAAAACCTGAAAAACAAGCTGCTGGGCTACCAGCAAGATTTTTTTAAAAATGCGCGCGCGGAGGCAGCTAAAAATAAAACGAAGGCGATTATTTTCGGAGATGAAAAAGACGCCGCTAAAACCTATCACCTGGCGGCTATCTTACAGCGACACCACATTACCTTTCACGAAATTGCCCAGGATATAACGCTAAACGGGAAAAGCTATAAAAAAGGAAACACCTATATGGTGCCGCTACAGCAGAAAAACAGTACGCTCATAAGCGCTATGTTTGAAAAACGCACTACGTTTCGCGACAGTTTGTTTTATGATATTTCGGGCTGGACGTTTCCCTTAGCGTTTAATGTAGATTATACAGAACTTCCTTCTCTTACCAACCTGGGAGCCATGGTTACTAACTTGCAGCCACCACAGGGAATAATTACGGGAAAAACAAACTATGCCTACCTATTTGAGTGGCATGAGTATTACACGCCCCGGGTGTTATACCAACTCTTGCAAAAAGGCATACGGGCGAGAGTGGGGCTCACCCCTTTTGAGGTAGAAGGGAAGCGTTATGATTATGGAACTATTATGATACCTGCTCAAAATGAAGAACTTAGCGAAGATAATCTCTACCAGTTTCTTAAAAACATAGCTGAGCAAAATCACCTTACCATCCATGCTGTTTCCACCGGCATAACCAAAGGAATAGACCTGGGCAGCGATGATTTTAAACCCTTGCAGCTTCCTAAAATAGCCTTGCTGGTTGGCGAAGGGGTAGATGCGTATGATGCAGGGGAAGTTTGGCATCTTTTAGACCAGCGATATCAGACTCCTGTTACCAAGATAGATGTTTCTTACCTCAACAGGATTTCCCTGGGAAAATATAACGTCTTTATTTTATGCGATATGCAAACCAGTACGTTAGATGATGCTGCCAGGAACAAGCTGCTTGAATGGGTAAAAAATGGGGGAATACTTATCGGGTATAAAAATGCCGCCTCCTGGTTAAAAAATAACCAATTGATAGATATAGACATTCAAAAAAACACGCTCACCGCTAAAAATATTAGTTTTGAGCAACGAGAAAACCTCCAGGGAGCGCAGGTTACCAGTGGCGCTATTTTTGAAGCCACGATAGACCGCTCCCACCCTATTTGTTTTGGCTATAAAAACCCCACCTTGGCGCTTTTTAAAAGTGATAATTTATATGTAAGCCCTCATTCACAAAGCTACAAGAACCCCATTCGCTATACAGTTAACCCCTTGTTGAGCGGGTATATTTCTAAAGAAAACCTGAAATTGCTAAAAAGTTCTGTTCCCTTCCAGGCACAACGCTTAGGAGAAGGCAGTGTGCTTGTTTTTACCGATAATACTAATTTCCGTGGATTTTGGTACGGTACTAATAAATTGCTTATGAATGCTATATTCTTTGGTAAGATGATGTGAGAGTGCTGTGGGAGAATTTTAAATAGACCCAAGAAACAAGAAACAAGAAACAAGAATCAAGAATCAAGAACCAAGAGGCAAGATTACTTGAATGGAGAAAAACAGAGAATAGAGAAAGGCAAAAACAGGGTATCCTTTACACCTTGGAGGGTAAGGATATTTAGCTTCTAAATAAAAAGATAATACATCGCATTTTTGCAATAAAAATCAACCGAATGCTGCTGAGGAAGATAATGAAAGGTGAAGAAAGTTTTAATTTATAATTAAAAACCAATCCGTTTCATCAACTTAAGTATCGTTTCGCCGTAAGTTCAACAATCTTAACAATCACCTCAACCGCTTTTTGCATACTTTCCACCGGCACATACTCATATTTCCCGTGAAAATTATGCCCGCCCGCAAAAATATTAGGGCAAGGCAACCCCTTATAACTTAGCTGTGAACCATCTGTTCCTCCCCGTATAGGCTTAACAAGAGGGGTAACCCCTACCGCCCTCATAGCTTCCTCAGCCAATTCTACCACATGAAATACCGGCTCTATTTTTTCCTTCATATTATAATATTGGTCTGTAAGCGTCAGTTCCACAGCCCCCTTATGCTCCTCGTTTAAGCGATTGGTTATTTCCTGCAACAACGCCTTCCTGGCCTCAAACTGTTCTCTATCATGGTCTCTCACCAGCATCTTCAACTCAGTGCGTTCTATGGAACCGCTACATTGATAAACGTAAAAAAAACCTTCCCTCCCTTCTGTTTTTTCAGGCACCTCATGCTCAGGGAGCAGGCTTATAAACTGATTGGCGATGCGCAAAGCATTCACCATTTTATTCTTGGCATAGCCGGGATGAACGCTTTTTCCCTTAACTACCACCTGCGCCAAAGCAGCGTTAAAATTTTCATACTCTAATTCTCCTATTCTACTTCCATCCATGGTATAAGCCCACTCAGCGCCAAACTTAGCCACATCAAATAAATGCGCTCCTCTGCCAATTTCCTCATCAGGTGTAAAAGCCACCCGCACAGCGCCATGTTTTATTTCGGGATGCTTCAGTAAATAGTCCATAGCCGTTACAATTTCAGCGATACCCGCTTTATCATCTGCCCCCAACAAAGTGGTTCCATTAGTGGTAATAAGCGTTTGCCCTTTATACAAAAGCAACTCTTCAAAATAATCGGGAGAAAGTATAGCGCCCTCTTTCTCATTTAAAACAATAGCGCCTCCGTCATAATTTTGCACCAGTTGAGGAGAAACCTTTGCCGCCGTATAATCTGGCGAAGTATCTATATGCGAAATAAACCCTATAGTGGGAACTTTTCCTGTTATGTTTGCCGGCAACGTAGCCATTATATAGGCATGCTCATCTATGCTAACATCTTTCATTCCAATACGTTGCAATTCCTCCACCAGCTCATGCGCCAGATTCCATTGGTTTGCCGTGCTGGGTGTAGTAGGGCTATCCGGGTTAGAAGTTGTTTCTATGGTAACATAGCGAATAAAACGTTCTATGAGCGCTTGCATATTCTATTTTTGTTTTTGCCAAAAGTACAATTTTTTCAATAGAGCGAAGCCTGAAAAACAGCATCGCCGCTTTCATAAATGTTGTTTAAAAAGATGTAGTATTTTTGCCTCAAGACAATGATAGAAAAACTCAAAAAACGCTGGAACATTACCTCCAACTTTCAAGTTGTCATTATTCTGCTTGTTTTCGCCCTTACCGGCACCACGGCGGCAAAGCTGACCGACCCGTTTATGAATCTTGTAAATATAGAAACAAACTCCCTCCCTGTTTTTTTGCGCTGGATTGTTCGCATAGCTATAATTTTACCCATATACCAGGTTCTTTTATTATTGTATGGCTGGTTATTTGGGCAATTCGCTTTTTTTTGGACGTTTGAGAAAAAGTTTTTATCCCGTTTGGGATTGGGGTTTTTATTTAAAAAAAGTTAATAGCAATTTTAAAGAAAAATTAACCATTCGTTTCGTACTTAATATATACCTTTGCTCCGAAATGAAGCGCGCCAACCACATAAAATATTTTTTTTCCTTTTTCCTGTTAGCTGTTTTTTTTATTAAGATAGCAGGATTTCATGGCTTCACGCACCTGTTAGACCATTCTGTAGCTGCGCAAACATGCAGCATTTGCGGCGATTTTTCCATTCAACAGCATATTCCTTTTACACCCGGTGAATCTTTTTCTATAGAAAAACCTATCCTGTCTCCTGTTCAAAGAAAAACACAACTTCCCTATTTTTTATTCAGGTATTCCAAAACGATAACTAATTTTTATAATAAGCCTCCTCCCTTCCTGGCATAGCTCCATTCTCTTTTCCTGTCTCTTATCTTTTTACCCTCAGTTATCGTTAGTTATGAAATTAGTAGTGTATCTCATACCCGTTCTATGTGTGTATCCCCTGTACTCGCAAAGTTGCACCAATCGTTTATGGGGTGAAGTAAAAGACTTTCACGATGGTAGTTCTTTAGCAGGCGCTACCCTTGTTTTATCGCCATCTGGCCAAATAGTAAAAACAGGCGCAAATGGAACATTTAGCATCAGTGGTTTATGCGAAGGGTTCTACGAGGTAGAAGTATCGCACCCCGCTTGCCGAACCCAATTTTTTGAGGTACGGGTAAGCGGAGACACATACCAGAAAATAACACTGGAGCATCATTTAGAAGAGTTGGGAGAAGTAGTGGTAGCAGAAAATCGGTTTCGGCGGAAAACAAAATCGGCCTCAGAACAAACCCTTGGCGAAGCAGTGTTAGAGCGGTTTAGCGCAGCAACCTTGGGCGATGCGTTGCGCGAGGTAAGTGGGGTGTCTTCACTAAATACGGGTAATGCTATTGCAAAACCTGTTATTCACGGACTACACAGCAGCCGGGTATTGCTCATTCAAAATAACGTGCGGATGTTTGACCAGGAATGGGGAGTGGAACACGCCCCCAACATAGATTTGAATACAGTAGGAAACATTACGGTGGTAAAAGGCGCATCTGCCCTGCGATACGGAGGCGATGCCATAGGAGGAGTTATTGTTGCAGAGGCTGAAAAACCGCCGGTGCGAGATAGCCTGTATGGAAAAACGTTTCTCACTACCGCTACTAATGGTAGAGGTGGGAGCCTTTCTTCTGAGATAATAAAAGGATATGCCAATGGCTGGAACTGGAAAGCGCAAGCTACCCTAAAACGATTTGGAGATATGGAAACGCCCGATTATATACTTTCTAATACAGGGGTTTTCAATAGAAACGTTGCCCTTTCCTTAGGTTTAAATACCTTTACGCAAGGTTTTTCTGCCTATTACAGCCGCTATCAAACAACCGCCGGGATTTTAAGAGCCTCGCATATTGGAAATATAGAAGATTTGGTGCGCGCTATTAACAATGGAATTCCTTTACGCATAGACCCGTTTACCTATTCTATACAGGCTCCAAAGCAAGAAATTACGCACCAGTTGGCAAAAATTCAATATTTTAAACGATTTGAAGAGATTGGAAAAATAAACCTCCAGTATGCGTACCAGGAAAACCACCGGTTGGAGTTTGATATTCGCAGGGGTGCCGATAAGGAAAAACCTGCCTTAGACCTGAAACTTTCTACCCATACTTTAGATGCTCTTTTTGAAGCAGATGCAGCAGCAGCGTATAAACTGACCGGGGGAATAACCACTGGCTACCAGACCAATTTCCCCAACCCTAATACGGGTGTGCGAAGGCTGATTCCCGATTACACTAAGATAGATGCGGGGGTGTTTATTACCGTTTCACACAATTTGAGTTCTGCTATTGAGGCAGATGCAGGAGTGCGCTATGATTACAGTTACCTGAACGCTAAGAAATTCTATCTTAAATCGCGCTGGGAAGAGCGAAATTACCAGGCAGATTTTTCCCATCTCATCATTGGCGATTATGGCAGTGAATGGCTTACCCGCCCTATTTTTCGCTTTCATAACCTGGCTGCTATGGCAGGGATAACGTATAGTATAGCGCCCTGGGCAAATGTCCGATTCAATTACGGGCTTGCCAACAGAAACCCTAATCCGGCAGAGCTATTTAGCGATGGGCTTCACCACTCTGCCGCCAGTATTGAAGTAGGCGACCTTCGCTTTAAAAAAGAAAGAGCCCATCAGGTTTCAATCACTTTCGAGGGTTCTACCCATAATTTTTCCTTTCAAATAGCTCCCTACCTCAATGCTATTCACAACTTTATATTGCTACAACCCACTGGGCTTCAATATACCATCCGCGGCGCTTTCCCAGTATTAGAATACGTTCAAACCAACGCCTGCCTGTTGGGATTAGATATAGATGCAAGCCTTCCTTTAGATAAACTGCTCACCTTATCTACCCGCTTTTCTTATTTACACGGAAACGATGTAAGCAACCATATTCCCTTAACTGATATGCCGCCTATGAACTGCACCACTACTCTTTCTTTCACCAAACCTGAATTTTATAATTTCAACGTCTCGCTGGAGAGTGAAACAGTATTTCGGCAAAATCGTTATCCCGACAACAATTTCAACATCACCACCCTCTATGAAGGAAATCCTGTTACCACTCTCGTAGCCATAAGCAACCCACCCAAAGGTTACCAGCTATTTCACCTGCGTTCTTCGCTCCAGTTTCAGCTAAGCGAGAAATTAAGAATGAATGTGAGTGGCGAACTGGAAAATTTGCTGAATGTTAATTACCGGAACTATCTTAACCGCCTGCGATATTACGCTGATGAGGCAGGAAGAAACTTTTTATTTACCCTAAAACTCAATTATTAACGTAAATTTATTTAGTATGAAAACCATTCGTTCCTATCAATCCGTAAAACTGGCTGCTCTTTCTCTGTTGAGTGGCGCAACTTTTATATCTTGTTCAAATGATGACCCTGAACCGGTAAATGAGAGTGAGATAATAACCACCCTTACCGTAACACTTACCCCTATGGGTGGAGGCGAGGCTGTAACTCTTCAATTTCAAGATGTCGATGGTGAAGGGCCTGGCGCTCCTCAAATCACGGTTTCCGGCGATTTAGCCGCTGGCGCCACCTATACGGGCGCTATAACTCTCTTAAATGAAACCGCTACACCCATAGAGGATATAACCGAAGAAGTGGCTGCCGAGAAAGATGAGCACCAGTTTTTTTTCCAGCCATCGGCAGGATTACAACTAACCCCCAGCTACCAGGACCAGGACAGCAACGGCTACCCGGTAGGGCTATCATTCCAGTTGCTCACCGGTGCAGCCAGCTCTGGCACACTCACTGTAACCTTAGTGCATGAGCCCGATAAAGCCGCTCCCGGCGTGGAAGCCGGCGACCGAGCCAATGCAGGGGGAGAAACAGATATAGAAGTGTCTTTTGAGGTGGTGGTAATGTAGATATGTCAGGGCACATTGACACCCAGAAATTTCTTATAACATCGGTTTCACTCAATTCACCATGTATAAGCTAGATGAAGCCGCTCGCTTGTTAACCAAAAACAGGCTCCTTTATTTTAAAATAAAGGAGCCTTTTGGCAATATCTCATTACAACAAAACTTATAGAGACCTGTATTAGTTTAAATACCTTGCATGTATCAATAGTTTAGTTTAATGGAGCTAATTTATATACTATAATATTAATGCTTATTTTTGTCGCTCAGGTCAACGCAAGATACTATTGAAAACAACCCTTCTACTTTTGTTTACCGGCATGTTTCTCTCCTGCCAGTGGTTTCCCAAAGAGCAAAAAAAAGAAGCTATTGCAAGAGTGGGCGATTCTTATTTGTACCGAAGCGAAATAACCGGCCTCTTTTCCGGTAAAATGAACCCCGAAGACAGTCTTCAATTACTACAAAATTTCATAAATAATTGGGCGAAAAAACAACTCCTCATAGAAAGAGCAATGGCGAACCTGAGCGACCAAAAATTAGCCGAACTGGAAACCCTCATCCAGAATTATAAAGCCGATTTGTACATGAATGCCTACCAGGAAGCTCTCATAGCCCAATCATTGGACACTGTTGTTACAGAAGGTGAAATGGAAACATTTTATGAAGAAAACAAAGAAAACTTCCGGTTAAATGAGGAGGTATTAAAAATGCGATATGTTTGTTTTAATAAAAATAGCTCTAACCGCAGTAACATCACAACCCGGTTTAAACGCTTCACTGCAAAAGACAAAAAAGTATTAGATTCTATAGCTATTCAGTTTAAAAGCTATTCCTTTAACGACTCAATATGGGTAAAGCTAACGCAAGTAGTAGAAAAAATACCTGTAATAACCCCTGCAAATAAGGAAAATTACCTAAAAAAATCACAATTTTTTGAACTCCAAGACTCCCTGTCGGTATATTTGGTGTATGTAAATGATATAGCTAAAGCCCCGGGCAACGCTCCTTTAGATTATGTGAAACCTACTGTACAGCAAATTATCCTAAATATGCGAAAGGTAGCGCTTATACGAGCCCTTGAAAAAGATATTATTGAAGATGCCACCAGGAAAAAACAATTTGAAATCTATGAAAACCTATAAACTAACCATTCTCCTTTCGTGCGCCTATGCGCTCGCCTGCGCCCAGGAAAGCGCCCCACAAGCGTATGTAGCTACCGCTTCTAAGCAGGAAAACTCTTTCCAAAAAATAAAAATAGATGGGGTGGCGGCAGTGGTAGGAGATTATATGATAGTAGAATCAGACATAGACAAAGCCTACATAGACCTCCAGAGCCAGGGTATTTCTATAAAAGATATTTCGCGTTGCAGCCTCCTGGGAAAACTCATGGAAGATAAACTCTATGCTCACCAGGCAATTCAAGACAGCCTGGAAGTTTCTGAGACCGAGATAAAATCATTAACAGACCGCCAGATAGACTATTTTGTAAGTCAAGTAGGTTCTATGACAAAATTATTGGAATTTTATCACAAGGACAATGAACAAACATTTCGCAATGAGCTTTATGAAATCAACAAAATACGCCAGCTCTCTGAAAAAATGCAGCGGAAAATTGTAGATGATGTAGAGGTTACCCCTGAAGAGGTGCGCCAGTTTTTTAAAGACATCCCCAAAGACCGGCGCCCGCTTATTGGCACAGAACTGGAAATAGCTCAAATTGTAATAAGCCCCAAAGTGCCCGAAGTAGAGAAACAACGGGTAATAGACCGCCTGAAGCAATTTAAGCAAGATATAGAAGAGCAAGGGGTGAGTTTTGCTTCTAAAGCCTTACTGTATTCTGAAGACCCCGGCTCCCGCTCCAAAGGAGGTTCCTATGCCATTGACCGTAACTCGCCCATGGTAAAAGAATTTAAAGACGTAGCCTTTAGCCTCCAGGAAGGGGAAGTTTCTGAGCCTTTTGAAACCGAATTTGGCTGGCATCTCCTTACGGTTGATAAAATCAGGGGACAGGAATTAGATGTACGCCATATTCTCCTAATTCCTGAAATCCCGGAAGACGCCATTAAAGACGCGCGAAAAGAAATAGACCTCATTCGGAAACGTATTACAGACGGCGAAATTTCTTTTGCAGACGCCGCCCTCCAGTATTCCGATGAAAAAGAAACTAAATTCAATGGAGGTGTGCTTATTAACCCCACCACTTTCGATACTCATTTTGAACTTACTAAAATGGACCCTACCCTCTACTCCCAGGTTCAAAATCTAAAAGAAAACCAAATCTCCCAACCCTTGCTTGATGAGGACAGAACGGGTAGGAAAAAGTTTAAGTTAATAAAAATAACGAACCGCTACGATGAGCACGTAGCCGATTATGCAAATGATTATACCCGTATTAAAGAGTTGGCGCTCAAAGAAAAACAACTTAAAACCATTGCCAAATGGATGGATGAGAAAATAAAAGATACCTATATAAGCCTTAGCCCCGACAATAGAACCTGCACATTTACCAATAACTGGCTTAAACAATAAATCACTATGTCTGACGTAGCTGCTGTTGAAAACCTCGTAGAAAAATACAACCTCTTAAAAAAAGAAATCGCCACTGTTATTATCGGGCAGGAAAAGATAATAGACCAGTTGCTTCTTGCTATTTTTTCAGGCGGGCATGTGCTGCTTATAGGCGTACCCGGCTTAGCCAAAACTCTTATGGTGCAAACTATTGCCCAGGCATTGGGACTATCTTTCAAACGCATCCAGTTCACCCCCGATTTAATGCCCAGCGACCTTATAGGCAGCGAGGTGTTGGATGAAAACAGAGCCTTTAAATTTATTAAAGGGCCAGTATTCGCCCATATTGTACTGGCAGACGAAATAAACCGCACCCCTCCTAAAACCCAGGCGGCTCTCTTAGAAGCCATGCAAGAAAAAGCGGTTACCGTAGCAGGGCATCGCTACCCCTTAGCCCTTCCCTATTTTGTGCTGGCTACCCAAAACCCTATTGAGCAGGAAGGCACCTACCCACTCCCCGAAGCGCAATTAGACCGTTTCATGTTCGCCCTCAAATTAGAATATCCCTCCTACGAGGAAGAAATAGAAGTAGTAAAAAACACCACCGCCCAACGCATCGCTTCCGTTCAACCACTTCTAAATCCCGAAGCCATTCTAAACATACAGCAGTTAGTGCGAAAAATTCCGGTGGCAGACAACGTGGTAGAATATGCCGTGAAAGTGGCCGTAAAAACCCGGCCGCAAAGCCAATTTGCAGACAGTTGGGTAAATGAGTATATAGATTGGGGCGCCGGACCGCGAGCTTCTCAAAACCTTATCCTTGCAGCTAAAGCTCATGCCGCCGTACAAGGCAAGTTTTCGCCCGACATAGAAAATGTAAAAGCCGTAGCTCCCGGCATTTTAAGACACCGTATCATTAAAAATTACAAAGCCGAAGCCGAAAATGTTACCGAGGATTTGATTATTGAACGGTTGTTATAGAAAGTATCTGTATTATTATACATTTAAGATAAATATTTATGTATCTTAATATCATATAATATACTAAATAGCTCATTTTTTAAACCATGCAAGCAATAAACAACAAGTCGAAAGCTAAAAATCCTATTAGAAAGAAAAAAATCACTATAAGAGAAAAACAATGTGAAGAAGCTCTTCCCAGGCTTGTTAAAGAGCCAGAGGTTAGGGGTTTCTTAATAAAATACAGTATATAACCCATCTAAAAAACCAGCCTCATTAGCATCTTAACCTATATAATATTTCCCTTCAAAAAACTGCAAAACCCTCTATGCCAGTCCCATTCCTATAGCATCTTCAATCTCATCTATACGTTCCCTCGCCACCTTAGCAATCCAAATTTTAAAAGGCTCTGCCTTACTCGAAGGAACAGACTGGATTAAACGAAACAACTGTTCCGTATCTATAATATCTGTTTTATAAAATTTCCCGTCTGCCGATTCCATTTTAACTTGTCCGATTTTCTCGGACAACTCACATCCCTCCTTTTTCAGCTTACTTTTCAGGTCGCTCCAATATTTATTAGGTCGTTTAGACCCTGTTAAAACCCCTATTACATCTACTACAGAAAAATACCACTTTTTATTTTTCTCATCCCAGATAGAACGTACTTGTTTTTGCTCAAATAATCTTATACTTGTTTTGTTCATAGCACATCTCATTTACATCCATACTACTATACCAGGAACATATGAGAACCCGGTATAGGCTCATTAGTTTAAAGTTGAATCAGTATTGAAATTATTGAGTTATCTATAATATTCCATACAAGCGAAAAGAGAGCTTTATAGCATCATCCCCTTTCATTTTACTCAATAATTAGTAACGAAATTATGGTATTGAAACCAAAATTTCAAACATCTATAATACTTCTGCCAGAAAAAAGCTAAAAATTAGCCCGAGACCTCAGTAGAATAAAGGATAAAACCACTATATATTTTTAGTAAGGGCTTTAACAATTTTATTTTCCGCCAGGAACTCCTTCAACATCACCTTTAAAGCCGTATAAAAAGGTACCGCCACTATCATCCCTGTTATGCCAAAAAGCAAGCCCCCAATGATAATAACCAGGAACACCTCTAACGGGTGCGATTTAACGCTGCTTGAAAAAATAAGCGGCTGACTCACGAGATTATCAATACACTGCCCCCCTACAAAGCCAATCATCACATAAAGAGTAGTAGGCAGTATCACCGTATTAAAATCTTCACCCAAATTGCTCGTCATAGACAATAACAACATCAATGCTCCGCCAACCAGCGGGCCTATATAGGGAATAAGATTGAGCAATGCACACAAAAAAGCGATAGGCACTGCATTATCAATTCCAAAAACCAGCAACACAACCGTATAAATAACAAACAAAATAAAAATTTGCAGCAATAACCCCAGGAAATAACGCGAAAGCAGGTTTTTTATCTTCTCAATAGACTTTTTCAATCGCAGCTCCTTATTATCCGGCACAAAAACCATAACCCCATTTTCCAGCAGGCGGCTATCCTTCAAAAAGAAAAAAGAAATAAACAAGACTGAAACCAACCCCACACTAAACCCTCCCAGCGCCCCGATAAAATTATTCAAAAACGCAGGAATAAACCCCACATTCAGCTTAGAAAAAATATCAACCCGCAACAGCGTCTCCTGCACATCAATCCCATTAGCAGCAAAATAATCGGTAACCTCTTTATACAAATGCTCTACATTCTGTCGCAACGCCTCCATATTCAACAACGACAAATTATTGCTCTGCGTAATAATGAGCGGAATAAAAATAGCAATAATCCCCAATAAAAGCCCCACCATAAACAACATAGTAACCACTACCGCCAGTGTATTTCCAAATTTAAACCGGCGTCTCAAAAAAATTACCAAAGGCCTCCCCAGCAACGAAACCACCGAAGCCGCCACCACATACACAATAACCGATTGTATTTTATACAACACAAACAACAAAACAGCCACCCCGGCCAAAATGGCAACTGCCCGCAATATCCCGGCAGCTATCTCTTTTGAATTCATACACTTTTCTATTACTATTATACATTACCTTCTCTATACCACCACACAATTTCTTCTCAAAAGAAAACAAACCCTGTAGCGCTTTTTTTCGGAAACAAATGTACAAAAACCTCACTTTCACAAACTCATTGTAAAAACCTATAACCTTCTCCAAGAGTTTTGCCAATACTTCACTATTTTTACACCTTAAAAATAGCCTCATGTCTGGCATTATTTTAGAACTCAGAGACGTAGCCATCTATCAAAACGAAAGCCTCGTGCTTTCTGAAATAAACCTCACCATTAACCGCGGAGAATTTGTATATCTCATAGGGAAAACCGGCAGCGGCAAAAGCAGTTTTATGAAAACTCTTTATGGCGATTTACCCCTTACCCAGGGCTCGGGAACTATTGCAGGATTTGATTTACGAACCCTGCGGGAATGCGACATTCCTTTTTTGAGGAGAAAACTCGGAATTGTTTTCCAGGACTTTAAACTTCTGCCAGACAGAACTGTGTATGATAATCTTCTCTTTGTACTACGGGCAACCGGGTGGACAGACCGCACAAAAATAGCCGAAAGAATTGAGCAAGTGCTGGAAAAAGTAGATATGCAAACAAAAGGAGGCAAATATCCTCACCACCTCTCTGGCGGTGAACAACAACGCATAGCCATAGCACGCGCTATCTTAAATGAGCCCGAGCTTATCCTTGCAGATGAGCCTACCGGTAATTTAGACCCCCAAACCAGTGTAGAGGTAATTAAAGTATTACGCGAAATTAACCAAACCGGGCGCACTATTCTAATGGCTACCCACGATTATGCCCTCCTCCTCAAATACCCTTCTAAAACCCTCAAGTGCGATGGCAGTAAAGTTTTTGAAGTAGTGCAGCAAAACATATAAACTTAATTTTTATAAATATTTTTTAATTGAACCAGCCTACCGTCATGTACTATAAAAAATTAGCCTCCGGCTACATTCTCCAAAACACGCAAAAAGAACACGCAAAAGGCTTGGAACTCCTCCAGCAAAAAGTATTTCCCAAATTAGCCCCTGAAGAGCTATTCACCGCACCCATGTATTTAAAACACTTAGAAAAATTCCCCCAGGGGCAATTTGTTATTTTAGATGGTGAAAAAGTTATTGGCATGACCACTACCATTCGCCATAAATATACCGGCGACAACCATACTTTCTTGGAAATGTCGGGTAACGGAACGTTAGATACCCATGAGCCCCATGGAGATTATTTATATGGATTAGATATAGGTATAGACCCTCAATACCGGGGCAGAGGTTTAGCCAAAGCCCTGTATAAAGCCCGCCACGAACTGGTGCACACCCTGGAGCTGAAAGGGCAAATAACGGTAGGCATGCTCAACGGTTATAAAAACTATAAAGACCACTACTCCATTGAAGAATACTTTCAAAAAGTAAAAACCCATGAGCTCGCAGACCCTACTGTTTCCATGCAGGAAAAAATAGGATTCACCATTGTAAAACTCATAAAAAACTACCTCAACGACCCCACCTGCGGAAATGCCGGCGCCCTTTTAATACTAAATGCAACCACCTCCATATAACTAAAATATATACATTATGAAACACATACACCTAAAAGGAACTATACCCGGCCCCAACGGAGCCAGGATACTCGAAAAAAGAAAAGCTTCTATGCCCGCGGGGTTAGCTAAATCTACAGAAATTGTAGTAAAAAAAGCCAAAGGAGCCCTCGTCTGGGATGTGGACGATAATTGTTTTATAGACTTCGCCGGCGGCATTGGAATGATAAATGCCGGGCATGCCCCCGATGAAGTTGTAAACGCCATAGGCGAACAAGCGGCGCAATACATACACACCTGCTCCCTGGTAACCACTATACCCCCGGCCGTAGAACTATGCGAGCTTCTTAACCAGGCTACCCCCGGGGATTTTTCCAAGAAAACCTTGCTGGTAAACTCTGGCGCCGAAGCCGTGGAAAATGCTGTGAACATAGCTAAATACTACACCAAAAGACCCGCCGTCATTGTTTTTGAGGGCGCCTATCACGGCAGAACCCTCCTTACCATGACTCTTACCAGCAAATACAACCTTTTTAAAAAAGGCTACGGCTCCTTCGTCTCAGACGTATATAGACTCCCCGCTCCCAACATGTATCGCATTCCAGAGGGAATGACTGCTGAACAATACCTCAACTTCTCCCTCAAACAACTCGAAAACGCCTTTATTTCACAGGTTGACCCTTCGGCGGTAGCCGCCATTCTCATTGAACCTATCCAGGGCGAAGGCGGCTTTGTTCCCATGCCCAAAGCCTTCCTTCAAAAAATACGAGAACTTTGCACCACCCATGGTATTGTTATGATTGCCGATGAAATACAATGCGGTTTTGGAAGAAGCGGGAAACTCTTTGCCATAGAACACAGCGAGGTAATACCCGATATGATTACGATGGCAAAATCGCTTGGCGCCGGTATGCCCATTGGAGCCCTCACCGGTAAAGCAGAAATTATGGATACCCCGCACTTAGGCGCCATCGGCGGCACCTACAGTGGCAGCCCCGTAGCCTGCGTAGCAGCCATAGAAGCCCTGAAAATAATAAACACCCCCGCCTTCCTGCAAAAAGCCAACCAGGTAGGCGCCTCCATAATGCAACGCTTAACCCAATGGAAGCAACGCTATCCCATAATTGGTGATGTGCGAGGCATAGGCGCCATGTGTTTGCTGGAGTTTGTAAAAGACCCTGTTACCAAAGAACCTATTCCAGACACTACCCTGAGCATTATAAAAGAAGCCGTAGCTAATGGTATTATCCTCATCCGCGCAGGGTTATATTCCAACTGCATCCGGCTGCTCCCGCCCCTCACCATCACCGAAGAGCAGTTACAGGAGGGGTTAGATGTGCTGGAAAGCGCTATAAAAAAAATAACCGCCGTTGGCTAAATATGGCAGGTATCTGGTTATATAACGGTCATTTTATAATCTATGGCGATGCAACCAATGCCAAAACCTTTTCCCGCGAGTATGCAAGCCTCTCTCCGGTTAATGCTATGGGCATCTCAAACGGGATGATAACTCGCTTGGGAGATTGGCAGGAATTGCAAAAAGAAGTACATTCTGCCGATACTTGCATAAACCTGGAAGGGAAAACTGTGATACCGGGTTTTTTTGATGCTCACATTCATATTTGGAAGGTAGGCGATTTGCTCACCGAGAGTTTAGACCTGAGAGGAAGCGCCAGCCTTGCAGAAGTTCAAGAAAAATTGAAAGATTTTTCCCTTAAAAACCCTCACCTTAGATGGGTACGAGCCCGCGGTTTCAATGAGGCTCTTTTTAATGAGCCTAAACTCCCTTCTGCCGCAGATATAGATGGTATAATACCCAATAAACCCGTATTTCTGCAACGCACCTGCGCTCACATAGCCGTTGTAAACAGTTGCGCACTCGGGCTCGCTCACATAGAGGCGCATACGCCCAACCCATACGGAGGCATCATTGAAAAAGACACCGACGGAATCCCCACCGGTCGCCTGTATGAAACTGCGATGGGGTTGGTAATAAAACACTTCCCCAAATTTACCCCCGAAGACTATGAGCGAATGATTCTTGCCGCCTGTTACCAACTTTTGCAAAACGGGATAACCTGCGCTACCGACCCTGCCGTACACCCCGAATTGCTGGAAGTATATCGCAGGTTAGAAAAAGAGAAAAAGCTACCTATACGAGTATGTGCCATCCCTATACTCTTAGGCGATGGTGAAGAAAAACCCTACCCGCTTCCACAGAAATATATCTCCCCTTTTCTGCGTATAGATACTGTTAAATTTTTTGCAGATGGAGGATTAAGCGGTAAAACGGCTTCCCTGAAAAGACCTTATAAAAATGACTCGTCACAAGGCGTCTTGCGCTTAGACTCTGAGTATTTTTATGCGCTCGCCAAAAAAGCCCAGGAAGCAGGCTTTCAAATTGCCACACATGCCATTGGCGACCAGGCGATAGACTTGGTATTAGAAGTATATGAAAAACTCCACAAAACCTATCCCCTCCTAAGAAACAGGATAGAACACGGCGGGCTTTTATCCCCGGCTCAACTCAAAAAATGCAACCAGTTAGGCATTCATATTGTATCTCAGCCCGTTTTTTTAAAAGAATTAGGTAAAAATTTTCGCACCTATTTAGACGATGAGTACCTAAAAATATGCTATCCCTACCGTTCTGTAATAAATGCCGGCATAAACCTTTCCTTTTCCACAGATGCTCCCGTGGTAAAAAATGTAAGCCCATTGAGTTGTATTGCCGATGCGGTAGAGCGAAAAGACGCCGAAGGAATTGGTATCGCCCCCGATGAACGAATAAGCCCTGCCGAGGCTCTGTATTGCTACACCCAGGGAAGCGCCGATGCCAGTAACATGGGCTCTTTTTACGGAAGTCTTGCGATTGGTAAAAAAGCCGATTTGGTAGTATTGGCTGGTAACATTTTAAACAAAACCGGCAACGATATAAAAGACACCCCCATAGAAGCCGTATGGATAGATGGGGTTCCGGTTTCTATACCCCAACATTTATAACTATATAACAACCGGTATAGTTATAGTATAAATAAAAATGACATTAAGCTGGAACGAAATAAAAGATAGAGCATTAAAATTCTCAAAAGAATGGGCAGGCACTTCAAACGAAGAAGCAAACGCAAAGCCATTTTTAGTTGAGTTTTTTAATGTGTTTGGTATTAGCCGTAAACGTGTTTCCACCTTTGAACACAAAGTAAAAAAACTGGGCGACAAAGACGGTTATATTGACCTGCTTTGGAAAGGAACGATTTTAATTGAGATGAAAAGTCGGGGCAAAAACCTTGACAAAGCCTACCAACAAGCCAAAGGCTACACACACGGGCTGAAACAACACGAATTACCGAAATACATTCTCATTTCAGACTTTGAAAACTTTAGACTTTACGACCTTGACGAAGATAAAACCGTAGAATTTAAACTCAACGAACTTGTAAATAATGTTCAGCATTTCGGATACATTTTAGGTTATCAAAAAAAGGTTTACAAAGAACAAGACCCTGCAAACAGTAAAGCAGCAGAGTTAATGGGTAAATTGCACGACAGTCTTGAAGAAATTGGCTACACTGGACATCCATTAGAAGTTTACTTGGTTCGTATTCTGTTTTTACTGTTCGCAGAAGACACAACCATTTTCAATAAACAACAATTTCAAGAATATTTAGAACAGCGGACAGCCGAAGACGGAAGCGACCTTGCAGCTAAATTGCAAGAATTGTTTCAAGTATTAAACACACCAAAAGAAAAGCGTTTTAAAAATCTTGACGAGCAACTTGCCGACTTTCCATATATAAACGGGAAACTTTTTGAAGAAAACTTGCCTACGGCAAGTTTCGATGGTAAAATGCGACAGGCCTTATTAGACTGTTGCTATATTGACTGGAGCAAAATTTCACCTGCAATTTTCGGTTCCATGTTTCAAAGCGTAATGAACCCGAAAGAACGCAGAAACTTGGGAGCACATTACACAAGCGAAACCAACATTTTAAAACTTATCAAACCTCTTTTCCTGGACGACCTTTGGAAAGAATTTGAATCGGTAAATCACGATCCTACAAAACTGACAAAGTTCCATAATAAATTAGCAGGCTTAAAGTTTATGGACCCAGCTTGTGGCTGTGGTAATTTTTTAATTATTACCTACAGAGAGTTAAGATTACTCGAATTTAAGGTGATTCTTGCATTGCAAAAATTGAATCTCAGGATTAATAGAATGGAATTTATAGATATTTCATTATTTTTCAAAGTTAATGTTGACCAATTTTACGGCATTGAATATGAAGAATTTCCTGCACGAATAGCTGAAGTGGCTATGTGGCTCATTGACCACCAAATGAACATGTATTGTAGTATTGAAACTGGGGAAAAATTATTTAGAATACCTTTGGTTAAATCTGCAAATATTAAACATGATGATGCACTTGCTGTAAATTGGAATCGACTCCTTCAAGAATACAATACTTTAAATATAGATGCAACCGATGCTGAAATAATTATTAACTCAAGGATAGAAGAACCCACAGAAAAATACGGAACAATTAAATTAAGGGTTGACAGTTTCAAAATTGTTGACGAATTTTCTGAAATAAAACCAGATAGTAAATTTGATTACATCATTGGAAACCCGCCATTTATTGGTTCAAAAATGATGACAAAACCTCAACGAGATTCAGTAATAAGAGAATTTGACAATATACAAGGTGCTGGTATACTAGATTACGTGTCTGCATGGTACATTAAAGCCGCAAAGTATATTCAAGGCACAAAAACTAAAGTAGCCTTCGTCTCTACCAATTCCATTGTTCAAGGAGAGCAAACGAGTATTCTTTGGGGGCAAATGCTGAACAAATACAATATTAAAATTCATTTTGCCCATCGCACTTTTAAATGGAGCAATGAAGCCAAAGGAAATGCAGCCGTTTATTGTGTGATAGTTGGTTTTGCCAACTACGACACTACTAACAAGAGCATTTTTGAATATGAAGATATTAAAGGCGAAGCCCACGAATTGAAAGTTAAAAATATCAATCCATATTTAGTTGAGGCAAAAGATTTATTGATAAACAAAAGTTCTAATCCTATTTGCAATGTTCCGAAAATGAGTTTTGGTAATATGCCTTTAGACGGAGGGCATTTGCTGTTATCGGACCATGAGAAAAACGAGTTTCTTTTAAAAGAACCAAAAGCCGAGAAATTTATTAAGCCACTAATTTCTGCTTATGAATTTTTAAATGGCGGTAATCGTTGGTGCTTATGGCTTGTAGATGCAGAGCCAGACGAATTAAAACAGATGCCCGAAGTTCTTAAAAGAGCTAAACTTGTAAAGAAATTTCGTTTAGAAAGTAAAGCCCCGTCAACACAGAAATTTGCAGCAACGCCAACTTTATTTCGTGACAGAAACCAACCAAACACTTATATCTTAATTCCAAGCACTACATCAGAAAATCGAGATTATATTCCATTAGGGGTTTTCGGGAAGGACGAAATTGCCCATAATAGTTGTCATACTATTCCAAATGGTAACTTATTTCACTTTGGCATTTTAATGTCTGCAATGCATATGGCTTGGGTAAAATATATTTGTGGTAGATTAAAAAGTGATTTTCGATACTCAAAGGATATAGTTTACAACAACTATCCTTGGCCAGAAAATCCAAATAATAAACAAATCAAAGCTATTGAAACAGCAGCACAAAAAGCTTTAGATGCAAGAGCAGAATTTCCTAACAGTTCTTTATCTGATTTATACGACCCGTTGACGATGCCGCCAGTTTTAATAAAAGCACATAACGAGTTAGACAAAGCGGTTGACTTGACATATCGTTCACAACCTTTCACAAGCGAAGCCAATAGAATGGAGTTTTTGTTTGAACTATATGAGAAATACACGGCAAATTTGTTCACGAAGGAGAAAGGGAGAAGAAAAAAATCAAAAAAAGACTTTTAAATATCCTCTCTATATCTTCTGCTAATAGATTAAAGTAGGTATTAGCCTCGCCGGTATCTCCTGGTTTCCTCAAAAATATGCCTCAAAATAGCAGCCTCTTCTTCTGTAAACACCTTATTTCGCCTGGAAAAAACTGCCTGCGCCGTTTCAAATACTTTTTCAGGTTTATATACCGAAAACCCAGCAGCCCCACCCCACGAAAAACTTGGGATAAAATTTCGCGGAAACCCGCTCCCAAAAATATTGGCGCTCACCCCTATCACCGTTCCCGTATTAAACATGGTGTTGATGCCACATTTGCTGTGGTCGCCCATCATAAGCCCACAAAACTGTAGCCCTGTTTGGGCGAAATTTTCTGTTTCATAACTCCACAAACGCACTGGCTCGTAGTTATTTTTTAAGTTAGAAACATTGGTGTCTGCACCCAGGTTACACCATTCCCCAATCACCGAGTTACCCAAAAAACCCTCATGCCCTTTATTAGAATAGCCAAACAGAACTGAATTGGTAATCTCGCCCCCCCCGCCTTGCAATAAGGGCCTACCGTAGTAGGTCCATAAATCTTAGCCCCCATTTTCACCTGCGCCCCTTCGCAAAGCGCAAATGCGCCACGCACAAGACCTCCTTCCATTACTTCTGCATTTCTGCCAATATAAATAGGCCCGGTAGAGGCATTCAGCGTAGCATGTTCTACAACAGCTCCTTTTTCGATAAAAATTTGCCCCGGGGCGATAACCCGATTAGTGGGTGAAATAGGCTCGCTCTCTCGCCCATGCGTAAGCAACTCAAAATCAGCTTGTAGCGCAACACCATTTTTAGTAAAAATATCCCAGGTATGTTCTATCCGCATCAATTCACCCTCATAAAAAACCTGTTTACAGCCCTCTATAGCGGCAGGTAAGCGGGCATCTTCATTAAAAAATGCCACCAGCGTTTCTCCATAAAAAACCGCCTGGTTTTTCCTCAATCCACTCACAATCTCTGCTAAATGAGAAGTGGGTAAAAAAGAGGCATCTATAAAAATAGTTTCCCCTGTTGACTTAAGGGGATATTTGTCAGAAAGATAGGGCTCTGTGAGTGTACCCGTAACCGACTGGAGGTAATGCTCCCACTTTTCTCGAATAGTGAGAATCCCAATGCGAATTTCGGCTACCGGGCGGGTAAAGGTAAAGGGTAAGAGGGCTTTCCGCACCTTACCATCAAAAAGAACATAATTCATATAACCAGGTTATTTTTATAAAAATAAATCATAAATCTATACCCCTGTTTCGCAAAAATATATTATTTTAAGTTGAAACTGGGTTTACAAAGTAAGATGAAACGCTTCCATCTTTTTCTTGAATTCACTCTTCTGAATTGCTATGCCTCCTTGCGTGATATTTTCCATATTGCAGCCCGGGGCTATTCGTCTGCCGGCTGAACAGATACCCTGAGTTGTTTGGCCCACTCCGTAAGGGTTTGTATATCCTCAGCCGACAGTTTGGCATTGCCATGCAACCAGGTATAAGATTTTATAGGCATCTGGCGCTCACTCACCTCTTCTATAATTTCTTCCAGCTTATGGTCTCTTCTTTTAGGAGAATAATCGTCCCAAACCGAAAAATTCAAATGCTCTTTCCCTTCTTCTATATGATTGGCTAAAAAATAAGAAACCGGCGCCACATTCGCATACCACGGGTAGCGGGTATTATTGGAATGGCAGTCATAGCAGGCGTTTTTCAAAAGATTTTCAACCGGTTTAGGAGGCGCTGTCATCACTATCAAATCAGTAGCAGGCATCAAAGCCGATTGGTTTTTTGCAGGCCGGTAAAACTGCATCAAAATAATAGCGATAATAAACACTGTAAGAAGGGTTTTTTTCATGGCTAAAAGAGATTTTTTATGTACACATGGCGAAGATGTAAAGATTCATATTGGTGAATGCTTCATGTATCCATCTCGCAAAGTTAGCTATATACTGCGTTTCATATCCCACGCCTCCAAATAGTCTGCCACGCGTTTAGCAAACTGCCCTCCCAACGCTCCATCAATAATACGGTGGTCATAACTGTGTGAAAGGAACATTTTATGGCGAATACCAATAAAATCTCCTTGAGGCGTCTCTATTACCGCAGGGATTTTACGAATGGCTCCCAGCGCCAAAATACCTACCTGCGGTTGATTAATGATAGGCGTTCCCATGATACTGCCAAAGTTGCCTACATTAGTTACCGTGTAAGTGCCGCCCTGAACATCATCTGGATGTAGCTGCTGGTTGCGGGCTCGTTGCGCTAAGTCGTTCACCCTCCTGGTAAGTCCCACCAGGTTCAGTTGGTCGGCATTTTTAATCACCGGAACTATTAAATTTCCATTGGGCAATGCCGTAGCCATTCCTATATGAATATGTTTCTTTTTTATGATTTTATCCCCGTCAATGGAGCTGTTGAGAAGAGGGAAATCGCGCAATGCGCGCGCCACTGCCTCTATAAAAATAGGAGTAAATGTTAGTTTTTCGCCCTCGCGTTTTTCAAATTCCATTTTCACCCTCTCACGCCACAGCACTAAATTAGTAACATCTGCTTCCACAAAACTCTGCACATGTGCAGCTATATGCAGGCTCTGGGTCATGTGATGCGAAATAAGTTTTCGCATTCGGTCCATTTCAATAATTTCATCCTCTCCCGAAATAACTATGGGAGGAGTTTTATCGGCGCCAGCTATTTTAGGTGGCGGAGTAGTTTTAGGAATTTCATTCTGAGATAGGGGGGCTACCGGAATTATAGGTTGCCGGGTTTCTCTTTTTTCAACATAGTGCAATATATCATTCTTAGTTACCCTACCGTCTTTCCCGGTACCGGCAATGCTTTCTAACTCAACAAGGGAAATACCTTCTTCTTTGGCTATATTTTTCACCAAGGGCGAATAAAATCGCCCAGATTCTGAAAAAGAGGGAACGGCAGGAGATTCTGCCGATGTTACCGTTTGTTGTGCAGCGGCTACTGTTTTTTCCACCTGTGCTATCGCTTCAGGCGCAGCTTGGGAGGCACCGGTAACGGCGCCGTTTTTAGTTTCTATTATGGCAAGGGTTTCTCCTACTTTCACCACATCGTTTACTTGCCAGCGTTTTTCCCTGAGTATTCCCGATACTTCGCTGGGCACCTCAGAGTCCACCTTATCGGTAGCTATTTCCAAAACAGCTTCGTCTGCTTCAATAGTATCGCCTACTTCTTTGAGCCAGGAGGTAATGGTAGCTTCTGCAACGCTCTCGCCCATTTTGGGTAATTTCAGTTCAAATTGCGCCATGACAGTTCTGGGTTGTTTTCAATTATGCTACAAAACTAATCAAAAATAATAAACTCACCCCTGCTATCTTTCCGGTCGCTACCAATCATAAAAAGGCAGTTGGCGGGAATAGTTTTAAACATATATCCTTTATTTTTATATCGCTCCATCAGCATTATTATTTCCTGGTTAGAAAGTTCATTCCCATCAAAAGTAATTTCGCTGCCAGGTGGAATATCATCTATCAGTTCTTTATTTTTTAAAGAAAAGGTTGCGCCTATTTTTGTTTCTATTTTTTTACAAAGGGCTTTGTTTTGGCTAATGAGGTAATAAGCGCGGGGAATTTTTTTTCGCCTTTTTACGGTATGGTTAATTTCTATCCATCGCACTCCTTTAAAAAAGGCGATGGCTGTTTTCATAAATATATCGGGCAACCGGCTGGTGCGAAAGTGTTTGCGATAGAAAAAATGGAGCGCTTCTTGGAGATGTTCCAGGTATGTGTTATCTTTTTGGGTGCTTTCTCCTTTATAGTGAAGTACTGTGGTTGCCGGATAGTAATAGTTTATATACCCACGTTTGGTTATGCGGTATGAGAGGTCTATGTCATCTGCATACATAAAACAAGCCTCGTCAAAGCCGTTTACCTCTTGAAAGACAGAGCGTTTCATAAAAAGAAAGGCACCGGGGAGAACAGCTACAGGATCTGTTTCATTTTCTTTTACAGATAGTGCGTAGTAGGTGCCAAAACGTTTGGGAAATAGTTTATACAAACCTGAAAAACGGGTGAAAACTACCCAGGGAGTGGGTACGCCTCGTTTGCTTTCAGGAAGAAAATTACCAGACCCATCTATGAGTTTCACGCCAATTATACCGGCTTGTTTGCGGGGTTGAATAAAGGCGAGGAGTTTGGAAAAGGTATCTTCTGCCACAACAGTATCGGGGTTGAGGATACACAGGTATTCACCACGGGCAAGAGCAGCTCCCTGGTTGTTACCTTTGGTAAACCCAACGTTTTCTTTGTTTTCTATGAGGGTTACGGAAGGGAATTTTTCTTTCACCATGGCGCAACTACCATCGGCAGACGCATTATCAACTATAATGATTTCGGCGGCTATACCTTCGAGGGCTTGTTGTACACTTTGTACACATTGTTGTAGAAAATAGCGCACATTATAGTTGAGAATGAGTACAGATAGTTTCACCATCATAGGCTTTTAAGCGAGTTTTCAAAGGGAATTCGGTTAAGAATGCTTCTGCCAAGGGTTACCTCATCCGTATATTCTAATTCGTTTCCTACGGAAATGCCGCGCGCAATGGTGGAAGTTATCACGTTAAAAGGGGCTAATTGCCTGTATATATAAAAATTGGTAGTATCTCCTTCCATAGTACTGCTGAGGGCGAAGATAACTTCTTTTACAGTGCGGTCTTTTACTTTTTCTATGAGAGAGTTAATGGTTAAGTCGTGAGGGCCAATACCATCTATGGGTGATATTTTTCCGCCGAGCACGTGGTAAACACCCCGGTATTGCTGGGTGCTCTCAATAGCCATTACATCGCGAATGTCTTCTACCACGCATATCAGGGTATGGTCTCGTTTGGGGCTGGCGCATATTTCGCACACTTGGGTATCAGAGAGGTTATGGCATTTTTTGCAATAATTAATATGGCTACGGAGTTGTTTCAATGCGTTGGCGAGGTGTTCAGCCTGGTCGGCAGGGCGGCGAAGCAGGTGTAACGCCAGCCGCAGGGCAGTACGCTTACCAATACCCGGAAGTTGGGAGAGTTCATGCACGGCGTTTTCGAGTAATTTTGATGAAAATTCCATACCTGCAAAGGTATAATTTTTTCCACCCTTTCCTTAAAAAGCTGTATAAACGAGAGCGCTTACCGCACCAGCAATATTTTTCCCGTTCGCACAGCAGCGCCTATTTCCAAACGATAGAGATACACCCCATCGGGAA
>CAYLNL010000019.1:0-32825 GCA_964385175.1 uncultured Flavobacteriaceae bacterium
GGCGAGCCCGAGTATGCGGAAGATGGAGGGGCTGCGGGTAGCGGGGATACGCCGGACACGCAGGAGGAGGAAATTATTATTGTTGATAGGCCTGATAATCCTATTGCTGATATAAATGAATATTTGGAATGTTTTGATTCGACTCAAGGAGCCATCGTTACTATCTATGTAAATCAACCTATTGCAAATAGCGACTCTGTATTCACTATTGGCAGTGATAAAGCAGGGCATTCATTCATTTCTATCTCTCAAAATGGTAATACCAGCGTTTTTGGATTTTACCCTACAGGAACTGCCGATCCATTTATTAACTATTCTCAATCAGGAGTTATGGGTAATGATAGTAATGGAAGCTATGATGTTAGTATTTCTGCTAACGTTAGTGCAGCTACACTTCAGTCTATACTAAATCATTCGCTGAATTATTCTTCTACCTATAATTTATATACTGAAAACTGTACAGATTTTGTTATAGAGATTGGCAACATTATGGGCATAGGGCTACCTGACTGTTATAGTACCTTTGGTGCAGGCGGAGGATCTAATCCGGCAGCATTAGGACAGTATATACGAAATAATTTTAGCACAAATGCCACTTATACCGTAAATAAAAGCGGAGGTACTGCCCCAACTAATTATAAAGGCTGTTAATTGTAAAATATAAATAGCATGATAACAGCCCATCAACAAAAAATTATAATCCGGATTATTATTTCTCTTGGCATCATAACGTTGTATGTATTGCTGGGGAAACAACTTGTTGTGCCCGACCCTAAAGGGCTTGGTTTTTTCTTCCTGATTTTTGCAGGGTTTATCTTTTCCTCAGTTGTGGGGGTATTTCTTACTATAGTAGCGCTTACAGGGAAAAGGAACTGGATTAGAAGCTGGTTGTTTATTCTCACGGCATTTAGCAATAGCGCTATGTTGATAATCTGTCTTGGAAAGACTCCATATAATGTAGTCGTGGGTTTTTTGTGTTATCTCATCGCCCTGGTTGGATTGGTTCAGTTATACCTGCTTCTGCGTGATTCTCTCAGAAAAGATACCTTTAGTTGAAAGTGTTCATTCAGTTTGGAGAGTAAAGGACACTACCACCTTCCAAATGCGCTACCCCGATACTACTTTAGCCGAACAGCAAATTCGAAAACTGATACAAGATGAAATATTTCCCAATGATGGTGATGCAACCCCAAAAGGCAATCCTCCAGTACCCTGTAATTAGAGTGGGATTGGCAGGCATTTTAGTATTCTTCTCATGTAAAAGCACCAAGCTTACCAGGGATGAAGCCGAAATATATTCTGTCATCAACTCTGTAATTACTGGGTATAGCTCAAAAATTAATAATAAAGTGTACCTAACTAAATACATTATTGAAAAAGATAGTTGGATATTAAAAAACATTTTCAACGACAGCACCGGCTATCTGTATAAAGAAATATGTCATGAAAAAGTGAAATTGAAAAAAACCGATTTCATCGCTTCTATACAAGAAAAAAATCTTTTTACTGGATGGAATTATAAAAAAATAAGAAACAAATCTTTGGTGAGCGAAATTGTTTTGAATGAAGATGAAAAAGAGAAGTATGAAAAATCTACTATAAAAGATATGTTAAAGACTGATTATGAGTTAGATACTTATAAATATATCCTTTGGAATAACCCTTACAAAGTTCCACTAATAAGATTATCGCTTCCTTATATATCAAAAGACAGAAACTCTGCAATAATAAATATTTCTAAACATTCTGATGGAACATTTGTTTGGATTTTAGAAAAAAAGAATAAGAAATGGATTGTGTCCTGTCAAAAAAGACTCTCGCATTATTGAAGTATTATCAGCTTTATAAATAGCTTGGATGAAACGCCTGCAAAAAAGACAACCTGATACCGAGAGTGCGTTCCCGGGCGGGGGCGCAGGCGTAGGTAGTGCGCCCACGGGCGAACCCGAGTATGTGGAAGATGGAGGGGCTGCGGGTAATAACGGAGATACACCGGCGACGGGATTAGCAGAAGGTTTTGCACAACACAGAGCCGGTTTTGGGGGAGACCAGCATCCCTATATGGCATCGTTGGTAAATGACATTGCCGAAGTTACCTACGAATGGGCGGTAACCAATGGTGGATACAACCCGGCAGACAGCGTGAATGGCTTGCAGGAGTTTCTCCAAAAATCAAACTGAGAGATAAGAAATCACCGCCTTTCAAGCCCGCTAAGAACCCCAAAAACTATTATAAAAAAAAGTATCCTTATAAAACATATCCCTCCGCTTTTTCCAATGCCTGCTGAATACCTGCTTTGTTTTTACCCCCTGCTGTAGCAAAAAATGCCTGCCCGCCGCCGCCGCCATCTATATACCGGCTCAGTTCCTTCACTACCAGAGAGGCATTGTATCCTCGTTTTTCAACTAATTGCCGTGAAATATAGCAACTCAGTAACACTTTTTCTCCCTCTTCAGAAACTACCAGCGCAAACAAATTGTCAAACAATTCTCCTAACCTAAAAAGCGTATTTTTCACCCGCACCGCATCCAAATCTGTCGTCGCCGTCAGCAAACGAACTCCCTTAACTTCCCGTAATTCATGTATCAGGGATGCCTCCACTCTCTTTGCTTTCTCTTCTAACAACTCTTCCACCCGTTTTCGCAATGCATCGTTTTCTTCTTGCAACCCAAGAACCACTTTTAATGGGTCCTGGGGCATTCTCAACGCCTCCTTCAATTGGTGCAACAACCCACACTGCTCTATAAAATAAGTCTTAGCCGCATCAGAAGTAATAGCTTCAATGCGCCGTATGCCTGTAGCCACGGCGCTTTCTGATGTAATAATAAAATGCCATATCTCGGCGGTATTGCTCACGTGTGTGCCCCCGCACAACTCCATACTCTCCCCGAATCGCACCGTGCGAACCAGGTCTCCGTATTTTTCTCCGAAAAGCCCAATAGCCCCCCCGGCGATAGCCTCTTCATACCTCATAGCACGCCGCTCTACCAACGGCAACCCCTCCTGGATACGGGCATTTACAAAATTTTCTACCTCCCGCAGCTCGTCGGTGCTAACTTTAGCGAAATGCGAAAAATCGAACCGCAAATAACCACTGTGCACCATGCTTCCCTTTTGTTCTACATGCGCACCTAACACCGCCCGCAGCCCCTGGTGCAACAAATGGGTAGCGGAGTGGTTAGCGGCCGCCCGTTTTCGTTGCCGCTCATCTACCACTGCCATAAACACAGCCTCTACATCCTTTGGCAAATGCTTTACCAGGTGAATACTGCTGCCACCCTCTCGTTTTGTATCTATAATATAGATAACATCGCCGTTGGGTGCTTCCAAATAGCCTTTATCGCCCACCTGTCCGCCACCTTCCGGGTAAAAAGGTGTAAGGTTGAATACTAACTGGTATAATACCCCATCCTTCTTACTTTCCCATTCCCGGTAGCGAACAATTTTCACCGGCGCCCGCAGCGTGTCATACCCCACAAACTCCTCCTCTTCACCATCTCGCAACACCACCCAATCTCCTGTAAACGTTTTTGTAGCCGCCCGCGAACGGTTTTTTTGCTGCTGCAAGGCCGCTTCAAACCCTTTTTCATCCAATTCAATCCCCCGTTCCCGTAGAATTAGCTGCGTTAAATCTATCGGGAAACCAAACGTATCATACAATTCAAATGCCTTAGCTCCCGGAAAAATCTTCTCCTTAGAAACAGAAAGCATAGTATCCAGCAACATCAGCCCTTGCTCCAGTGTTTTCAAAAAAGACCGCTCCTCCTCCCGTATAACATTTTCTACCAGGTTCTTCTGGGCGCCTATTTCCGGGAAAATACCCTCTACCTGGTAACCCAGTGTAGCCACCAGTTTATAAATAAAAGGTTCTTTTTGATGAAGAAATGTAAACCCATACCGGATAGCTCTGCGCAAAATTCGCCGAATTACATACCCCGCCCCGGTATTAGACGGCAACTGCCCATCTGCAATGGCGAATGAAACCGCGCGTATGTGGTCTGCAATAACCCGGATAGCCACATCGGTTGCATCATTTTCATTATAACGGGTTCCCGTAATAGTTTCAATTTCGCGGATAAGCGGCGTAAAGATATCCGTATCATAATTGCTGCTAACTCCTTGTAGGGCGCGACACAAACGCTCAAACCCCATGCCTGTATCTACGTGTTGTGCCGGTAACTTTTCCAACGAACCATCTGCCTTGCGGTTATATTCCATAAATACCAGGTTCCAGATTTCTATCACCTGTGGGTGGCCAGTATTCACGAGTGCTTTCCCGGGAACCGCCTTGCGCTCCTTTTCAGAGCGTAAGTCTATATGAATTTCTGAGCAGGGACCACAAGGCCCCGTATCGCCCATCTCCCAGAAATTATCTTTCTTATTACCATCAATAATCCTATCCTCCGTTATCTGTGTTTTCCAGATATTCCGAGCCTCCTCATCGGCAGGTAACCCATCGGCACCCTCAAAAACCGTAACATACAAACGGTCTTTATCTAACTTATATACCCTTGTTAGCAACTCCCACGCCCATTCAATAGCCTCCTTTTTAAAATAATCCCCGAAACTCCAGTTTCCTAACATCTCAAACATAGTATGGTGATAGGTATCAATACCCACCTCTTCCAAATCATTATGCTTCCCGCTCACCCGCAGGCACTTCTGGGTATTGGCAATACGCACTGTTTTTGCTATTTTATTCCCCAGGAAATAATCTTTAAACGGGTTCATACCCGCATTTGTAAACATTAGCGTAGGGTCATTTTTTACCACAATAGGGGCTGAGGGAACAATAGTATGCTGCCGGTCGGCAAAAAACTGTAAAAATGTAGCTCGTACCTCTTGAGATTTCATCGTTAATCTTATTATAAAATTGTGAGGGTCATTAAACAAATCGCTGTATATTTGCCCCTTATGACCTGGTTTTATAAAGGTCGTAAAAATAGCATATTTTAGCGTATGTCTAAAGTAAAATATTACTACGATTCTGAAACCCTTTCTTACCGGAAAATAGAACCTAAAAAAGGCCGTAAATTCCGAAACGTCCTTTTATTTATACTTGCCTCTATGCTTTTTGGGTTTATAGGTCTTTTTGTACTATTAAACGCCAACATTGTTAATACCCCAAAAGAACTCATGCAGGCGAGAGAACTTAAAAATTATGAGCTTCAGTTTGCTTTACTCAATAAGAAGATGGGACAGGTAGAAGAGGTACTGGCAAATATTGAAGAACGAGATAACCACATTTACCGATTGTATTTTGAAGCTGACCCAATACCCCAGGAGCAGCGGCGAGCGGGCTTTGGCGGGGTAAACCGTTATAAGCAGTTAGAAGGATTTACAAATTCTGAGACTATTATCGGCGCTACGCGGAGGATAGAAATAATCCAAAAAGAATTAGTTATTCAATCTAAATCGTTAGATGAAATTACACGCCTTGCCAAAGAAAAAGAAAAATTATTAGCTGCTATTCCAGCAATACAACCCGTTAGAAAAGAAGACCTTACCCATATTGCATCGGGCTATGGCTGGCGGGCAGACCCTTTCACAAAAGTGAAAAAATTTCATTGGGGCATGGATTTCACCGCCCCTCGCGGAACGCCTGTATATGCTACCGGCGATGGGGTAGTGGAACGGGCAGATAATACGTCTGCCGGTTACGGCGAGCACATACGCGTGAGCCACGGCTATGGGTACGTAAGCCTTTATGCGCACCTGAGCCGTTATAATGTAACGCCGGGACAACGGGTGAAACGCGGCGACCTCATAGGTTTCATTGGCAGCAGCGGACGCTCCCAGGCACCCCACCTGCACTACGAAGTTTTTAAGGATAATGAACGGATAAACCCCATTAATTTCTACTACGGCAGCTTAACGGCTGAGGAGTTTGAAACCATGTTGAGAGTGGCTTCACAAGAAAACCAATCCTTAGACTAATGCACCCGGAACTTCCAGAAAAATTATACTACAGCATAGGTGAAGTAGCTAAGGCATTTCATGTAAACCCGTCCCTCATCCGCTTCTGGGAAAAAGAATTTGAACTGTTGCAACCTCAAAAAAACAAAGGTGGCAAGCGAAAATTTACCCCAGAAGATGTTAAAAACCTTCAACTCATCTATCACTTAGTCAAAGAACGCGGGTTTACCATAGAGGGGGCTAATGCCTACCTGAAAGAAAAAAAACAGAAAAACAACGCTACATGGGAAATTATCCATAAATTAGAGGGCATAAAACACTTTCTCATAAAAATGCGAGATGAATTATCAACCTAAAAAATCAGAAATATGAAAAAATGGCTTATTGTAATTGGTATTATTCTAGTAATAGGGCTTGGGATATACTCATGGGCGGTAGGGTTTAATAACAGTGCGGTGAGGCTCAATGAGGGCGTTTCCGAAGCATGGGGAAATGTGCAAACATCTTACCAGCGCCGTAACGACCTTATTGGAAACTTGGTGAAAACGGTGCAAGGAGCTGCCGATTTTGAACGGGCTACGCTACAGGAAGTAGTAGCAGCGCGGGCGAAGGCTACCGCTATCACCATAGACCCTTCTAACATTACCCCCGAACAATTAACGCAATTCAACCAGGCGCAGAGCGGGCTAAGTGGGGCGTTATCTCGTTTATTGGTTTCGGTAGAGCGCTACCCGGAGTTGAAAGCTAACCAAAATTTCCTGAAATTACAAGATGAGCTCGCCAGTACTGAAAATACCATTCAAACGGCGCGAGTTCGTTATAACGAAGCCATAAAACCATATAACATTAAAATAAAAAAATTCCCAAATGTAATTTTGGCGGGCTGGTTTGGGTTTAAAGAACGCCCTTATTTTGATGCCGAACCGGGCGCTGAAAAACCGGTGGATGTGAATTTTGATTTTAAATAAAAGAACGATGAGAAAAAGTGTTTTTTTGAAGCCGCAGGAGGAGCAGGAGGTGGTGGAAGCGATACGCACCGCCGAAAAAAACACTTCGGGTGAGATACGGGTGCATATAGAAAGCACCACCCCTTCTGATGCGTTGCAACACGCCGCCGAAATTTTTCACCTCCTGAAAATGGATGCTACCAAATTGCGGAATGGGGTGCTTATTTATGTGGCGCTAAAAGACAAAACCTTTGTGATTTATGGAGATGAGGGTATTGACAAGGCGGTGCCCCCTGGTTTTTGGAACAGTACGCGAGATGTGATGCTTTCTCATTTTAAACAAGGGCATTTTAAACAAGGGCTTATAGCCGGTATTGCAAATGCCGGCGAGCAGTTGCAACGCCATTTCCCGGTGAATCAACGCGATGCAAACGAACTGGATGATAGTATTTCAAAAACCTCTGAATGATGGCAGCTTCCCTGATGAGCCTTAAAAATAAGATAGTATTGCTAATAGCCTTTTGGACGGTTTTGCCCAATTATGCCCAGTTTACTATTCCTCCCAAGCCTGCCACTCAAACCAGCGTGTATGATGATGCCCGGTTACTGAGCGCCAATGAAGCCAGGCAGTTAGAAGAAAAACTCGTCCGGTATTCTGATAGTACATCCACTCAAATTGTTGTGGCCACTATTGAAAGCCTCAAAGGCGAAAATATAGGCTTGCTTACACCTGCGTGGGCGCATGAGTGGGGGATAGGGCAGGCTAAGGAAGATAACGGGGTTTTTATATTGGTAGCGAAGGCGGAGCGAAAAATATGGATTTCTCCCGGTTATGGTGTAGAAGACCGGCTTACCGCCGGGGTAGTGGGCGAACTGGTTCGGAATGTTATCTTACCCGAGTTTAAACAGGGCGATTATTACGCCGGGTTAGATAAAGGAACCGATGCTATTATAGCTATATTGAAGGGAGCGTATAAAAGCAAGGAAAAATCATCTAACTTTCCGATAGGGGGCGTTATAGTATTATTTTTTATTTTTATCGTTATCCTCATCATCATTTCCAAAGCCAAAAACAAGGGAGGTGGCCACAGGCATAGGGGATTCGATTTTATGGACATGGTTATCCTGAGCAGCCTGGGAAGAGGTGGTTATAAAGGCTCTTCTTCCGGGGGCAGTTTCGGAGGCGGTGGTTTCAGTGGTGGTTTTGGTGGAGGTGGCTTTAGCGGAGGCGGTGCCGGCGGAAGCTGGTAAACAGCAGGAATACAAATCATCCGGAAAATGTGGATGGAATAAAAAATATAATACTCTCTATCACAATGAAATACCCAGCTAATAAAATGAATCTCTTCAAAAGATGGGAGGCGGCATGAGGCTATGGGTTTTTTTATACCTGTTTTTTATGACCGCCACTGGTTTTTCCCAGGATAAACCATTGCCAGAACCTGTTCAAGACTCGGCAACTACTAAAAAAACCACCCGTATAGCCTCTAAGCAGTTTTTAGCAGAGCAGCCTGAGAGAAAAATTACCATCGCCGATTATAAGAGTATTTCCTATCAAAATGATACTACGCACCTGGATACTACCCTGACGATACAGAAGGAGTATCAATTTAATTATCTTAGAAGAGATGCTTTTCAGTTGCTGCCTTTTTCGAACCTGGGACAAACCTATACTTCGCTAACCCATATTCCCGATATAAAAAATATCTACCCTCGCTTAGGGGCGCGTGCGAAGCATTTTAATTATATGGAAACCGAAGATATTTCGTATTATTATGTGCCTACGCCCCTAACAGAATTGTTTTTTAAAACTGCTATGGAGCAGGGGCAGCTATTAGATGCTTTTATTACCGTAAATACCTCGCCGCAGTTTAATTTTTCATTGGCGTATAAGGGATTGCGCTCGTTGGGTAAATACCAGCATATTCTTTCGAGTACAGGAAATTTCCGGTTTACCGCTAACTACCACACCAAAAACGGCCGCTATCGCTTTCGGGGGCATGTGGTAACGCAGGATATTTTGAACCAGGAAAACGGCGGTATTGTGAATGAAACCGATTTTGAATCGGGAAATGAGCAATTCAGAGACCGCTCTCTGATGAATGTGCAGTTTGAAAATGCAGAAAATTTATTAGAAGGTAAACGCTATTTCGCGGAACAAGAACTAACCCTGGCGCAGAAAAAAGATTCTCTCACTACCTATCGGTTAGCCCTGGGTCACGGGATGGTGTATGAAACCAAATTTTACCAGTTTAACCAGGATGCAGAAAACGCCTATTTTGGAGAGGCTTTTCAACCTGCTAAACTAATGGATAGAGCTAAGTTGCAAACCTTCCGCCAGCAGCTTCAGCTATCCTATAGCTCTGCTGCTTTAGGAGAATGGAAGATAAAAGCCCTTCAATATCATTATAACTATTTTTTTAAAAGCATTCTTTATACCGAATCGGGAGTTATTACCAACCGGCTTAGAGATGTGGAATATGCGTTGGGTGCCTCTTGGAAACACAAAATAGGGGCTTTAAAACTTTCGGCGGAGGCTGTGAGCGCTATATCGGCAACGCTGGGCGGGCGCTTATTGCATGCTACGGCCACATATTCTTTAGATGAGGATAAGCAACTCCGCATGGCAGCCGCTTTTAACCAGCGTATGCCCGACTTTAATTTTTTATTGTATCACAGCGATTATTCAGCGTATAACTGGCAGCATACCGACACATTTACCAACCAGCGCACACAGCAAATAGAAGCCGCTTTTTTTTCTTCAAAATGGCTTAGTATAGCAGCAGCGGTTACCCTGCTGAATAAGTATAGCTATTTTGCCATGGAAACTGGCGGCGCAACCCCCCAGGTGGCGCCTTTTCAATATGATAACACAATACGATACCTTCACATAAAGCTGGAAAAAGAATTTAAATTGGGCAAGTTTTCACTCAACAATACTTTATTATATCAAGATGTAAATCAGCCGGATGCTGTTTTAAACCTGCCTGCTTTTACGACCCGTAATACCCTCTATTATTCTACCTACCTTTTTAAAAAAGCGCTTTATCTGCAAACAGGTATAACATGTAAGTACTTCACCGCCTATACCGCCGATGCCTACAACCCGCTGCTGGGAGAATTTTATGTGCAGCAGGAAAAGGAAATAGGCGGATTTCCTATGTTCGATTTTTTTATTAACGGCAAAATACGGCAAACCCGCTTCTACCTGAAGGCAGAGCATTTTAATTCTTCTCTTACGGGCTACAACTTTTATGCAGCTCCCAACTACCCGTACCGGGATTTCATAGTGCGCTTTGGGCTGGTGTGGAATTTCTTTTTGTAAAACTATTTGTTTTTTAAAGAATATTTCCTTTTAGAAAGAAGGGAAAACCCACGTACGCACCTGCGTATGAGAGCGCTGCCCACTTCCAAAAAAAGGAGTTATAGACTCTGATGACTTCGGTTTTACACCAAAAATTGTTTAAGTTATAAAGTAAATCTAGTATTAGGTTTTTTTATTCGTATTGCTCAGGGAGAAACCTGTCTCGCAGGTACATGCACGCATGCAATGTGCATAAGCACCCTAAATGAAGAATTTTTATTTCTCATTCAGGTATAAAATTGAGAGAGCAATGGTATATTGTCAGTGAAACTCCATTAAAAATCAGCTTGCTAAAACAAACCTATTTTTTAGCAGGTTTTTCCGGCTTTTTAATAGCTATAGAAAGCTGTTCCTTCTCTTCATCCAAATCCATGAAAATTTCGTCGCCTTCTTCTACTTTAGAGTTAATAATTTCTTCTGCTAAAGCATCCTCTACATATTTTTGAATGGCGCGCTTCAATGGGCGGGCGCCATACTGCTTATCAAACCCCTTATTGGCTATAAAGTTTTTAGCCGCTTCGCTCAAAGTAAGGTCATACCCGGTCTCTTTAATGCGGGCATACAATTTTTCCATTTCAATATCAATAATCTGGCGAATGTGTTCCTGGTCTAAAGGATTAAACACCACCACGTCATCAATTCGGTTGAGAAACTCGGGAGCAAACGTTTTTTTCAAAGCGCTCTCTATAACATTTTTTTGATAACTCGCCGTTTGTTCTTCTTTGGCAGAAGTTCCAAAGCCCACTCCCTGCCCAAAATCCTTCAACTGGCGAGTACCTATATTAGAAGTCATTATAATAATAGTATTCTTAAAATCAATCTTCCTGCCCAAACTATCCGTTAAACTGCCGTCATCTAATACCTGGAGCAGCATATTAAATACATCCGGATGCGCCTTTTCAATTTCATCCAGCAGAATTACGGCGTATGGTTTCCTCCGAACCTTTTCAGTGAGTTGTCCGCCCTCTTCATATCCCACATAGCCCGGAGGTGCCCCGATTAAACGACTCACAGAAAATTTTTCCATATACTCGCTCATATCTATTCGTACAAGCGCATCCTCTGAATCGAACAACTCCTTGGCCAGCACTTTTGCCAACTGTGTTTTTCCAACACCTGTTTGCCCCAAAAAGATAAAAGAACCAATGGGTTTGTTAGGGTCTTTAAGACCCGCCCGGTTACGCTGTATAGCTTTTACCACCTTAGCCACCGCTTCGTCCTGGCCTATTACTTTTCCTTTAATAGATTTAGGCAGTTCTGCCAATTTATAACTTTCGGCGCGGGCTATCTTAGTAACCGGTATGCCACTCATCATAGACACTACCTCGGCGACATTTTCTTCTGAAACAACCTGTTTATGGAGTTTACTATCTTCTTCCCATTTCTCCTGCGCTACTGCCAGTTCCCGCTCTATTTTCTTCTCGGTATCGCGCAAACGAGCGGCTTCTTCATATTTTTGTTTTTTAACCACCGCATTTTTTTCAGCCCGTATCTCCTCCAGTTCCTTCTCTAATGTCATAATCTGCTCAGGAACCTTTATGTTAGTAATATGCACCCGCGAACCCGCCTCATCCAGGGCATCAATAGCCTTATCGGGTAAAAAACGGTCGGTTATATACCGGTTCGTAAGTTTCACACAAGCGTCAATAGCTTCTTCTGTATAGGTAACATTGTGGTGGTCTTCGTATTTTTCTTTTATGTTGTGCAAAATCTCAATAGTTTCCGCCACCGTTGTAGGTTCCACGATAACTTTCTGAAAACGCCGCTCCAGCGCCCCATCTTTTTCTATATACTGCCTGTACTCATCTAAAGTAGTAGCCCCAATGCACTGAATTTCCCCGCGCGCCAAAGCAGGTTTAAACATATTAGAAGCATCTAAGCTGCCCGTAGCCCCCCCTGCACCCACAATCGTGTGAATTTCATCTATAAAGAGAATAATATCATCATTTTTCTCCAGTTCATTCATTACCGCCTTCATGCGTTCCTCAAACTGCCCCCTGTATTTGGTTCCTGCCACCAGGGAAGCCAAATCCAGTGTTACCACGCGTTTGTTATATAAAATACGAGAAACTTTTCTCTTAATAATTCGCAGTGCCAAACCTTCTGCAATGGCGCTTTTACCCACCCCTGGCTCCCCTATAAGAAGAGGGTTATTTTTTTTTCTGCGGCTCAGAATCTGGGAAACCCGTTCAATTTCCTTTTCCCTTCCCACCACCGGGTCTAACTTCCCCTCTTCGGCAAGCAACGTAAGGTCTCTGCCAAAATTATCTAATACCGGGGTTTTAGATTTTTTATTCGCCTTGCCCGCACCCATGTTGCTGAAGGGATTTTCTTTAGAAAGGTCATCTCCCGAATCAGAATCTTCCGAGTACGATTCGGCAGAAGGCATTTCTAATTCATCATCACTGGTTATTATTTGTTTAAACTGCTCTTTAACAGTAGTGTAAGTTACTTTCAATTTATTTAAGAGTTTAGTGGTAGGATCATTTTCATTACGCAAAATACAAAGCAGTAAATGCGCTGTATTAACCGCCGAGCTTTCATATAATTTAGCTTCCAGCAGGGTAGTTTTTATAGCCCGCTCTGCCTGCCTGGTAAGACGGGGATTTTTTTTCTCAATACTATTAATAATAGGATTAGCAGGACTCAAAATCTCTACTTTTTTTCTCAGTTGGCTCAAATCAACTTGCAGCGAATTGAGAATGTCAATAGCATTCCCGGTACCATCGCGCAAAAGACCCAGCACAATATGCTCCGTTCCTATAAAATCATGCCCCAACCGCAAAGCCTCTTCCTTGCTGTAATTAATAACATCTTTTACCCGTGGCGAAAAATTATCATCCATACTTATAGCGATTCATTCAAGCTGTATGTACTTTGTTTTTGACAAAAACCATGCCTTTTTAAGGGCGTGGCGCTAATTGACAAAAAAATACTATTCCATAAACACCATTGCAAAAATAGTTATTAACTCGTAAAAATTACCTTTGTTGATAAAAACCTTAAAAGGCAGGATTTTCTAATCTTGAATAACCTCTAAAAACCGTATATTAGCGCACTTTTTTAAACCCATTGGTGAACTAAACTTTGTACTATGATAGAAGGAGAAAAACTCATCCCTATTAACATTGAAGATGAAATGAAATCGGCCTATATAGACTACTCTATGTCGGTCATTGTGTCACGCGCACTACCCGATGTCAGAGACGGCCTTAAGCCAGTGCACAGGCGGGTGCTTTTCGGAATGTATGAGTTGGGAGTGTTGAGTAACAGAGCCTATAAAAAATCTGCCCGTATTGTGGGAGAAGTATTAGGAAAATATCACCCGCATGGCGATACTTCTGTCTATGATACTATGGTGCGTATGGCTCAGGAATGGAGTTTGCGCTACACCTTAGTGGACGGGCAGGGTAACTTTGGGTCTGTTGATGGCGATAGCCCTGCAGCTATGCGATACACGGAGGCGCGTATGCGAAAAATAGCGGAGGATATGTTGGCGGATATTGATAAAGAAACGGTGAATTTTCAGTTGAATTTTGACGATACGCTGGAAGAACCTACTGTATTGCCTTCAAAAGTTCCTAATTTGCTCGTTAACGGCGCCTCTGGTATTGCAGTGGGAATGGCTACTAATATGCCTCCCCACAATATTACTGAAATAGTAGATGGCACAATGGCCTATATTGATAATAATGAAATAGAGATAGATGAGTTGATGCACTATATAAAAGCGCCCGATTTCCCTACCGGCGGAACTATTTATGGATATGATGGGGTGCGGGAGGCTTTTAAAACCGGCAGAGGACGTATTGTTTTGCGCGCCAAGGCGCATACGGAAGAGGTAGATGGCAAAGAATGTATCATTGTAACAGAAATTCCCTACCAGGTGAATAAGGCAGAAATGGTTAAAAAAACTGCCGACCTCATCAACGAGAAAAAAATAGAAGGTATTTCGCTTGTTCGCGATGAATCTGACAGGAACGGGATGCGTGTTGTATATATATTGAAGCGCGATGCCATTCCCAATATTGTGCTTAACACCCTTTATAAATACACCTCCCTTCAATCTTCCTTTAGCGTTAATAATATTGCCCTGGTAGATGGCAGACCCCAATTGCTCAACCTTAAGGATATGATTTTCCACTTTGTGGAACACCGCCATGAAGTAGTAGTGAGAAGAACCCAGTATGAACTTCGCAAAGCCGAAGAGCGCGCCCATATCCTGGAAGGACTCATCATCGCTTCCGACCATATAGATGAGGTGATAGCTCTCATTAGAAGCTCAGCCAATGCAGATGAAGCGAAAGATAAGTTGATAGCGCGTTTCTCGTTTTCCGAAATTCAGGCCAAAGCTATTGTGGAAATGCGATTGCGACAACTCACTGGGCTGGAACAAGACAAGTTGCGGGAAGAATATGCTGAGATTAAAAAATTTATAGAAGACTGCCAGGATATTCTCAATCGCAAAGAACGCAGAATGCAAATTATAAAGGACGAACTGCTGGAAGTAAAGGAAAAATACGGCGATGCAAGACGTTCTGTTATTGAATATGCCGGCGGCGATTTTAGCATGGAAGATATGATTGCCGACGAACAGGTAGTGCTCACCATCTCTCATGCCGGTTATATTAAACGCACCCCGCTTTCTGAATATAAAACCCAGCAACGAGGTGGGGTGGGGCAGAAGGGATCTGCCACGCGTGACGAGGATTTCCTGGAACAACTTTTTGTAGGCACTAACCACCAATACATGCTCTTTTTCACCCAAAAAGGAAAATGCTTCTGGATGCGGGTATTTGAAATTCCCGAAGGCAGCAAAACCTCTAAGGGAAGAGCTATCCAGAACCTCATCAACATAGAACAAGACGATAAAGTAAAAGCCTTCATCTGCACTAAGGATTTAAAAGATGAAAACTATGTGAACAGCCATTATGTAATTATGGCAACCAAAAAAGGAATTGTGAAAAAAACTCCCTTAGAACAATATTCCCGCCCCCGTCAAAACGGAATAAACGCCATCACCGTGCGCGAAGGAGACGAACTACTGGAGGCAAAACTCACCACCGGGAACAGCCAGATTATGCTTGCTGTAAAATCTGGAAAAGCCATCCGGTTCGAAGAAGGCAAAACCCGCCCCATGGGTAGAAACGCATCGGGCGTTATAGGCATTACCCTTGCCGGCCAACAAGATGAGGTAATTGGCATGATTTCTGTTAACAACTTTGAAGAAGACGTTCTGGTAGTCTCCGAAAACGGTTATGGAAAGCGCTCCAGTTTAGAAGACTACCGCATTACCAACCGCGGCGGAAAAGGTGTTAAAACTATAGCGATAACCCCCAAAACCGGGAAATTGGTAGCCATAAAAAACGTTTCCGATTCTGATGATTTGATGATTATTAAAAAATCAGGAGTTGTCATCCGGTTAGCGGTAGAAGACCTCCGCATAATGGGGCGGGCTACCCAGGGCGTTAAACTCATCAATATAAAAGAAGAAGACGCCATTGCCGCCGTAGCCAAAGTACCAAAAGAAGAAAATGTAGAAGATATAAATGATATTGAAGTAAATGAAGAAAAATAGAAAAAATAAAATCTGTTTAAATTAAAATTTTAATTTTATATCATAATTCAATACCAATGAAAAAAATTATCCTTATGGGAGTTAGCCTTGTAACAGGCACTCTGTTGTATGCACAAAAAGATGAACTAAAAGCAGCTGAAAAAGCCTTAAAAAATGGTGACTTACCCGCTGCAAAGGCTGCCTTGGGAAACGCCGAACCATCTATCGTCGGCGCCGAAGAAAAATACCAAACCCAATTCTATTACCTAACCGGTAAATTATATGCAGATATGGTGAAAAAAGGAATGCAAAGCTTTGAATCTGCCGATGCTGCTTCAGTCGCCTTCTCCAAATTAGCCGAAATAGAGAAAAAATCTGGAAAAGAACATTATGGTAACGAAGTAAAACAGATACAAAACCAAATAGTAGAAGTGCTGCTAAAAAATGCCCAGGAAAGCTATAAAGCCAAAGACTACAAAACCTCCGGCAAAGGCTTTGAAAAAGTCTATAGATTAAGCCCCCGCGACACCTTATTTTTATACAATGCAGCTCTCATGGCCACCATAGACAAAGAATACCCTGTAGCATTAAAATACTACGAAGAACTTAAAACATTAAAATATACCGGCATAGAAATAGAATATACGGCGATAAATAAAGAAACAAACGCCGAAGAAAAAATGAATTCCAAACAAGAGCGCGATTTGTATGTAAAAGCAGGCACACATATAAAACCCAGCGAGAAAAAAACAGAATCTAAACGCGCAGAAATAGTAAAAAACATCGCCCTCATCTATTTAGAGTTAGGCAAAAACGATGAGGCGCTCAAAGCCTTCGCCGATGCCCGTGCAGAAAGCCCTAATGATGTAAACCTCATTTTAAACCAGGCTAATATTTATATCCAGTTAAATGAAAAAGAAGGAATAACAGAAGAACAAAAAGCCGCTAACCGCGATAAATTTAAAGCCCTTATGGCAGAAGCCGCAGCCAAAGACCCCAATAACCCCGATTTGCACTACAACATAGGCGTTATAAACATGGAACAGAAAAACTATGAAAGCGCCCGCGAAGCCTATAAAAAAGCCCTTTCCATAAAACCCAACTATATCAATGCCTCCCTAAACCTATCTACCACCTACATCAACGAAGGAAACGCCCTTATAGAAGAGATGAATAAATTGGGAAATTCTAAAGCAGACATTAAAAAATATGACGATTTAAAAGCGAAAAAAGACGATTTGTTTAAAAAAGGAGCGCTCATCTTAGAAGACTCCCTCAAAAACAATCCGGGTGATAAAATGCTCCTTGAGCAACTCAAAAACATATACGGCGCATTAGGAGATAACGAAAACTATTCCCGAGTTAAAAAACAATTAGGAAATTAAATACTAAAACCAGGGGCAACACATGCGAAAGCTGTTATTCCTTAAAAACAGCTGAAATAACTATAAAAGAGAAGGGAATTTATTTATAAATTCCCTTCTTATTATTGGTAACCATTATGTCTATACAAGTTACACAGCTCACCAAACTGTATGGAAACCGAAAAGCGGTAGATAACCTCACCTTCACTATAAAAAAAGGAGAAGTAGTAGGATTTTTAGGACCCAATGGCGCCGGCAAATCTACCACCATGAAAATACTCACAGGCTGTTTGCCCCCAACAGGAGGACACATTACCATAAACGGCTTAGATATACACTCTCAAAAAAAAGCCGCCCAGCAAACCATCGGGTATTTACCAGAACATAACCCCCTCTACCCGGCAATGTATGTGCGCGAATTTTTAGCCTTCCAGGCTCAGATATACAAAATCCCTAAACACGCCATTTCAAAAAGTATAGACCTTGTGGGGTTAGCGTCTGAAGCCCATAAAAAAATAGGAAATCTTTCCAAGGGATACCGCCAGCGAGTAGGCTTAGCCGCCGCACTGCTGCATGACCCCCAGGCGCTTATTTTAGACGAACCCTCCACAGGGTTAGACCCTAACCAGTTAGAAGCCATGCGTGACAATATCCGTAAACTCGGCGAAGAAAAAATAATTCTCCTCTCCACCCACCTCATGCAAGAAGTACAAGCAGTGTGTAACCGCGCCCTCCTTCTCCATAAAGGACGCTTAGTTGCCGATGTAGCCCTGAACCATAACCAGCAGAACGAAGAACAAGTAATAGAAGTAGAATTTGATAATGCAGTGGAAGAAACACTCTTATCCCAGCTACCCCAACTTATAAAAACATATAAAAAAAGCGAATTTATTTATCAACTCACCTTCAACGGTAAGCCAGATAACCGCTCCGCCGTTTTTGATTTTGCCAGCCAAAACAAACTTAGAATTTTGCAACTCACCCACAAAAACAAAGACCTCGAAACGTTATTCAGAGAACACACCACAGACTAAAATACAGTCCCCAACTACTAATCAAATTGTTAAAATCTGCACAACTCTGAGAAATAAAGAAAAACCATTTGCCAAAACCTACCCCATCATTCCCCTGAGCTCCTCTACAAAACCACTCGCCAGTCCATCCGCCTCCGCCTGCGTGCGCGCCTCCGTGTAGATGCGCACAATAGGCTCCGTGTTAGATTTTCGCAAGTGCACCCAACCAGCCTCAAAATCGATTTTAAACCCATCCACCATCGTAATTCGTTCCCCAGCGTAGCGCACCTTCAGGCGTCCCAATGCCGTCTCCAACGAAAATCCTGTACCCAATTCCAGCTTTCGCTTACTCATAAAATACGGAGGATAGCCCTCCCGCAGCATCTTTGCTCTAACCCCTTTCTCCGCCAAATACGTCAGAAACAAAGCGATGCCCACCAGCGCATCCCGCCCGTAGTGCAGTGCTGGGTAAATAACCCCCCCATTTCCCTCACCCCCTATTACCGCCCCCGTTTCTTTCATGCGCGCCACCACATGCACCTCGCCTACAGCCGAAGCCTCATAGCGCCCGCCATGCTTTTCCGTAACATCGCGCAACGCCCGCGAAGAAGACAAATTAGAAACCGTGTTTCCCGGGGTTTTGCCTAACACATAATCAGCGCACGCCACTAAGGTATATTCCTCCCCAAACAACTCCCCGTCATGGCACATAAAAACCAACCTATCCACATCCGGGTCCACCGCAATCCCCAAATCTGCCTTCTCCCGCACCACCCGTTCCGCCAAGTCCGTTAAATGCTCCTTCAGCGGCTCCGGGTTATGCGGAAACCGCCCGTTTGGCTCGCAGTACAGCCGCACCACTTCCGCTCCCAGGCGTTCCAGCAATGCCGGAACAGCAATACCGCCGGTAGAATTTACCCCATCCACCACAATTTTAAATTTACGCGTGCGTATCCTTTCCACATCCACCAACGGCAAATCCAACACCTTTTGAATGTGAAGAGCTATGTACTCATTTTTAGAAACCACCCGCCCTAACTGCTCCACCCCGGCAAACCCAAAATCCCCTTTTTCGGCGATTTCCAGTAGCGCCGCCCCGTCTTGCATACTGATAAACTCCCCCTGTTCATTTAGCAATTTCAAAGCATTCCACTCCTTCGGGTTATGGCTCGCCGTTAAGATAATGCCCCCATCGGCTTTCTCTTCCACAACCGCAATTTCCACCGTAGGCGTAGTGCTTAGCCCCAGGTCTATCACGTTTATTCCCAAAGCCGTAAGGCCCGCCATGGTGAGTTGCTGCACCATTTCACCCGATATACGGGCATCGCGCCCTATCACAACCGAGGGATGCTCTTTTTGGGCTCTTTCCTTTAACCAAACCCCGTAAGCTGCCGCAAATTTCACCACATCTGGCGGCGTTAAATTATCTCCCGCCGTTCCCCCTATCGTTCCCCGTATTCCCGAAATAGATTTTATAAGCGTCATATTATACCTATCATTAAAAAACAAATATACAGGGATTATAAAAAATCTTGAGGCGAATGTGTAATTTTAGGGCGATGAATTACTTAGCGCACATTTACTTATCGGGCGATGAAGACCCCGTGAAAATTGGCAATTTTATTGCCGATTCCATCCACGGGAAAAGATACCAACAATACCCTGCCTCCATTCAACGAGGAATTTTATTGCACCGCGCTATTGACACTTTTACCGATGCGCATCCCGTTTTCCGACAAAGCACTGCAAAATTGCACAAAAAATACAGCCATTACAGCGGGGTTATCGTGGACATTTTTTACGACCATTTCCTGGCAAAAAACTGGGCAAACTATTCCCCTGTTCCCCTGGCTCTTTACGCAGCCAATTTTTACAACCTGCTTCAAAAAAATGAATCCCTGCTGCCCGAAGCCACTAAACGGATGCTGCCCTACATGATTGCCAACGACTGGCTAAGCAGCTATGCCACCCAGGAAGGCATTTCAAAAGCGCTGGAAGGAATGAACCGCCGCACCCAAAACCGCTCCCGCATGAATGAAGCTATCACTCAACTAAATCAATATTATACTACCTTTGAAGCCGAGTTTACGTTATTTTTTAACGAGGTAATTTCATTTTCGAACCATACATTGAGTAATTTATGAAAAAAATAATAGGCGTTGTAGTCATTTTTTTGAGTTTTTCCTGTAAACAAACCACCCGGACACAGCAACCGGGAGAACCACTTAAAAACGGTATGGTAGTAGCCGCCCGCAAAGAAGCTGCCGAAATTGGCGTAGAAATCCTGAAAAAAGGCGGAAATGCTTTTGACGCTATGGTTGCTACCGAACTGGCGCTGGCAGTGGCCTATCCGTATGCCGGTAACCTGGGCGGCGGCGGTTTCATGGTCTATCGCCTCCACACGGGAGAAACCGGCGCCTTAGACTACCGCGAAAAAGCGCCTTTGGCGGCTTCCCGCGATATGTACTTAGACAAAGACGGCAACGTAATTCCCGAAAAAAGTACCACCGGCGCACTCGCAAGCGGCGTACCCGGCACAATAGCGGGTATTTTTGCCATACACCAAAAATTCGGGACACTTCCTTTAAAAACACTCTTAGAACCGGCCATTGCGTTAGCAGAAAAGGGAGTGGTAGTTACCCCGAAACAAGAAGAGCGGTTAAACCGGTATCGCGAAGTCATTACCCGCACAAGCGGCGCCAACACCCTGTTTTCTAAAACCTTTAAAGCCGGCGATGTTATTACCTACCCCCCCCTGGCGCAAACCCTCCGCCGGATTGAGCAAAACGGCAAAAACGAGTTTTACAAAGGCGAAACCGCCCGCAAATTAGTAGCCTTTCTACAGGCAAAAGGAGGCATTATTACAATGGAAGACCTCGCCCGGTACGAGGTAAAATGGCGGACGCCCGTCACATTTACCTATAAAGAACTCACCATCACCTCCATGTCGCCCCCCAGCAGCGGCGGTATTACCTTAACCCAGATTATGAAAATGATAGAGCCTTATAACCTCGCCGAATGGGGGCAAAACAGTCTGAAAACCATGCAGCTTCTCGTTGAGGCGGAACGTAGGGCGTATGCCGACCGGAATTATTTCTTGGGCGACCCAGATTTTGTTCAAATCCCCACTAAAAAACTCTTAGACGAGGCTTATTTGAAAGAACGTATGAGCGATTTTTCGTTTGAAAGGGCGACGCCGTCAGGACAAATTGCACACGGGGCGATAGAAATTGCCGAAAGTAGCGAAACCACCCATTATTCTATCGTGGATGCTGCGGGAAATGCGGTTTCTGTTACCACCACCCTCAACGGGGCGTATGGCTCTAAATTGTATTGCGATGAACTGGGCTTTTTTCTCAATAATGAGATGGATGATTTTAGCGCCAAACCGGGAACGCCTAATTATTTTGGACTCACCGGCGCCGAAGCCAACAGCATTGCCCCCGGAAAACGCATGTTGAGTTCTATGACGCCAACCATTGTAACGAAAAACGGCAAGCTGTGGATGGTAGTGGGCACGCCCGGCGGCTCTACCATTATTACGTCTGTATTGCAAACTATTTTAAATGTATATGAGTTTAAGATGGATATGCAGGAGGCGGTGAACGCTCCCCGCTTTCACCACCAGTGGCTGCCCGATGTTATAATGTTAGAGCCCGGCGGATTCCCTGCCGAAGTGTTAGATGCCCTGAGAGAAAAAGGCTATACCATTGATGAGCGGGAAACCCCGGTGATTGGTAAAGTAGATGCTATTCTGGCGCTGCCCGGTGGTACGCTCCAGGGTGGCGCCGACCGGCGGGGCGATGATGCGGCGGTTGGGCTCTAAAAAACAAATTGGAATGAACCGGAGAAAATTTATACACAACAGCGTGGGGGCTTCTTTGTTGAGCCTTGCGCCTGCATGGGCGGGCGCACGCACGCAAAACCAAACGTATATGCCCGATACACTGAAACCTGCCCGGCTAAAGGAAGGCGCCGTAATAGGGTTAGTGGCGCCCGGTTATTTGATAGGGGAGGAGCCGCTGAACGATGTGAAAAAATACCTCGCAGAATTGGGGTATGTGCCCTACCACACCGATACCATTTTAAAAAAACACGGCTATTTTGCCGGAACGGATGAGGAACGGGTAGCAGACTTTAATGCTATGTTTATGAATGAGGCGGTAGATGCCGTTTTTTGCGCGCGCGGGGGCTATGGGTGTACGCGCATTCTCAACCGAGTAGATTTTGAGGCTATTCGCACACATCCTAAAATTTTGCTCGGCTTTAGCGATGTAACAGCCCTGTTAAATGCCATCTATCAAAAAACGGGGCTCGTAACCTTTCACGGGCCGGTAGGCACTACGCTGAACGACCCATATACAATTGACGCTTTAAAAAGCGTACTGGAAAACCCGCGGCGAAACCACCTTATCCAAAGCGAGGCGGAAGACCCGCAAAAAATAGCCGAGTCCCCGGAATATGAACGTTACCTGATACACCCGGGTAAGGCGGAAGGAAGGCTGGCCGGCGGCAATCTTTCGCTTATGGCGGCTATGTCTGGCACGCCCTATCAAATAAACTGCGAAAACGCCATTGTCTGTATAGAAGATGTGGACGAGGAGCCGTACCGGGTAGATAGGATGCTCACGCAACTGATAGAAAGCGGCCAGTTGGGCAAAGCGGCCGGAATTGCATTGGGCGTTTTTAGCGGCTGCCATACCTCTAAAAACAAAAACTCTTTTTCCCTGAAAGAGGTTATTTTAGACCGGGTAAAACCACTCTCCCTCCCGGCGGTTTATGGGCTGTCTTTTGGGCATATAAAACACAACTTTACCTTCCCAATCGGGTTAGAGGCAGTTCTTGATGCCGGTGAAATGACGCTCCGGTTGAAAGGCAAAGCAGTAAGATAAGATAAGCGGCTTGCTTTTTATCTACGCGAACGCGGCGGCACTAACCACTTATAAGCCTGCGGAAACACCTCGCTCCAGAAGAGTTCGTTGTGTTCTTTTCCTTTCACGATGGCGCTGTAGAGACGGTTATCGGGTAATCCTTTTTCTTTGAGGAGAGCTATCATTTTTTCCTGGTTGCGAATGGTGGCTTCTTCTTCCTGTCCGCCGGTGGCAAAATAAAATTTCACCTCGGGGGCGGCGTTTAGTTGTTGCACCATTTTAAATATTTCGTCTGAAAACCAAAAACTGGGAGAAAAGATCCCCGCCTTTCCAAAAATAGTAGGGTATTTAATAGCGGCATAGAAAGAGAGCAACCCGCCCAGGGAGCTTCCCATGATAACAGTATTTTCTTTGGTATTCAAGGTGCGATATACCACATCTATATGAGGTTTCAGGGTTTCTATAATAAAATCCAGGTACAAATCGCCCCGCCCTGTACCATATTGGGGGTGTTGAAAGGGAGCTAATTCTTCTATTCGTTTTTCCTCGCCGTGTTCAATTCCCACTACAATTACCTCAGCATACGAAGCATTTAGAGATTCGTCTATACGCCATTCACCAGAATAAGCTGTGGCGGCATCAAAAAGGTTTTGAGCGTCTTGCATATAAATCACCGGGTATTTCTTGGTAGTGCGCGAGTAATTCAGGGGTAGATAGACCCAGATTTTCTTTTTAGCGTTTAGCTGGGGAGCTGCAATAGTAAAGGTGCTTACGTTGGGAGCTGCCGTGTGCTGTGCAGACAGGCTTAGCTGACAGGCAAAAAATAGTAGCAGAATGCGGAGTTTCATATAAGTAGGTATTTAATAATATTTAAAACGAGACAAAATGGCATTATAATTTAGAAAAAACAGACAAAAAGACATAAAAATAATGCTGGAATAGTCTTTGTCTATATGCTGATGTAAATATAAGTAAAAAGTGTAACCCTAAAATTCAACTATTATGAACTTACTAAAAAAAAGAGAAGATGTATGGCTTCCTTCGATTTTAGATGATTTTTTCACCCCCAATTTGTTTAGAGATGTCTTTAATCGAAGTATGGATAGCTGGCAGGTTCCGGCAGTGAATATTAAAGAAACCGACCGCGATTATCAGTTAGAATTAGCTGTTCCCGGTAAGAAAAAAGAAGATTTTAAAATTGAAATAGACGGGAATATCCTCACCATCTCTTCCGAGGAGAGAAAAGAGCGCGAAGAAAGTGAAGAAGGGCGATATACCCGTAGAGAGTTTAGCTATTCCTCTTTTAAACGGTCTTTTACCCTGCCAGCTGGAGTTATAGACTCTGAAAATATTAAAGCTACGTATGATAAAGGAGTCCTTATTGTGAGTCTTGCTAAAAAAGAGGTGAAACCTCACAAGCCTGTTAAAATGATAGATGTAGCTTGATGTGTTGTTTGAACTTGGCAAGAACCCCGGCAGCGCCGGGGTTTTTTTGTTTCCTGTATCCCTGGCGAACTATTGGTGCATGGGCTACCTATTTTTTGAACCACCCCGCATATACAATATAATTCTGGGCAATACGTTCTATTTCGCCATTAAGGAGTTCCGGCGAAACCTCTTTTATCTTTTGAGCGGGCACGCCTGCGTATATGCTGCCGGCCGGTACGCGCGTGTTTTGGGTAACTACGGCGCCGGCGGCTATAATGCTGTTGCTCTCCACAACGCAGTTGTCCATAACAATGCTGCCCATGCCTATGAGCACATTATCGTGGATGGTGCAGCCGTGCACAATGGCATTATGGCCTATGGAAACATTGTTGCCAATGCGGGTAGGCGCTTTCTGATAGGTGCCGTGTATAACAGCGCCGTCCTGTATGTTTACCCGGTTGCCTATGTGTATGTAATTTACATCGCCGCGAATAACGGCGTTGAACCATATACTGCATTGCTTTCCCATAAGCACCTCGCCCACGAGCGTGGCATTTTCAGCTATGTAGCAATCTTCGCCTATTTGCGGACGTTTTCCGTTTACTTCTTTCAGGAGCATAGTTATACAATTTATTCAAAATACGACAATAATTCACTTTTTTTGGCAGCCGAAACTACCAGTTCCTGCCCGTTGGTGAGGATAACGCTACCACCCTTTCCTTTTATATATTTCACAATGGCATGCACATTCACTAAGTACGATTTGTGAATGCGTGCAAAGGGATAGGGCTGCAACACATCTTCCAGGTATTTAAGCGTTTTGCTCATCAGCAGTTTCCGGTTGGCGAGGTGAATTTCCGTGTAATTATCGTCCCCTTTACAATACAGGATATCGGGAACCGAAAGCACTTCGAACCCGTTTTGCTGGGGAATGGTAATTTTCCCGGTAGTCTCTTTCGCCTTGGGGCGCAACGCTTTTTCCTGGAGGCGGGCTTCTTTTTCCTTTAGCTCACCCACATACGCTACCGCTTTTATAAGCTGGTCAATGGAAACGGGTTTGGTAAGATAATATGAAGCGTGCTGGTTAAGCGCTTCTATGGCATAATGCGGGTAGGCGGTTACAAAAACGGTTTCAAACGTGCGGTTTTCTACCTGGTCCAACAGGTCAAAAGCATTCCCAAAAGGCATTTCCACGTCTAAAAAAACCAAATCGGGTGCGTATTTTTCAATGAGCAACAACGCCTCTTTTACCGTTCCTGCCTCGCCCGCCACAACTACCTGGGGGCAATAGGTTGCCAGGTAAGTGCGGAGAATTTCCCGGCTGGTGGTTTCGTCTTCTACAATAAGAGCGCTTAGTTGCATGAGGATTGTTATCTAACGTTTTAAGATGAGTGATACCTTTGTTCCCGAACCATCTTCTAAAATATCATCTACTCGAACAGAAATTTTCCCCGGGTACATTTTATTTAAAATGGCAATGCGTTTTTCAATGTTACCCATCGCCTTAGAAGGTTGTTTTCGCTGGTGTTCTGTTTTTAGCCGGGCAGAGCGCCTCCTGCCAATACCATCATCTTCCACCTGTATCTCAACGCTTTCTTCATCGGGCTGTTGTACGCAGATGGTGAGGCGTCCTTTCCCTTCTTTGTAGCGCAGCCCGTGCCAAATGGCGTTTTCCACGTAAGGCTGCAACAACATAGGTGGTACCTGGAAAGACTCGGCGCGCACATTTTCTTCAACGTTTATGTAGTAGTCAAACTTTTCGGGGAAACGGGCATGCTCCAACGCCACGTAGCGCTTTAGCAGTTCTAACTCTTCGGGCAGGGAAATAAAGTCTTTCTCAGAATTTTCCAGCACAGAACGCATCAACGTAGAAAAATCGCTTAAAAAACGGTTGGCGCTGCGCTCATCATTTCGGGCGATAAAGTTATTGATGGAGTTGAGGGCGTTAAAAATAAAATGGGGATTCATCTGGGAGCGGAGCGATTTGAGGGCTAATACCCGGTTTGCAAGCGTTTGCTGGCGGTTGCTGCGGTAAAAAAAGTAAGCGGTAAGCCCCATCAGCAAAAACCCAAAAAGCAGCGAATAAATGATGAGTTGCTGTCTTTTATTACTTTCCGTAGTTAACTGTTGCTCTTTTAGAGCAAGCTGGTAGCGGCTTTCAGAGAGCTGGCGTTCCTGCTCTAATCCCGTTATGCGGCTTTGCTGCAAGGCAATGTCTTTGCTGAACTGCGCTACCTGCGCCAATTCTTCCTCCTTTTTTTCATACAAAACATCTACCAGTTGAACGTATTTTTGGTAAGTTTCCAGCGCCTTATCATAGGCGCCCACCGTTTTGTACACCTCCGAGAGTTTGCGGGTAGCCTCTTTTTGCACCGAAAGGTCTGCTTCCTTATTGGCCTGGGAAATGCTTTTTTGCAGGTACGGAATGGCTTGTTGCGGTTGGTTTTTGGCGATAAAAGCATCGCCTATTTTGTAGTTGATGCGTTGGGGGGTAAGGGAGTCTGGCTTTGCAAAGGCAGATGGCGCCGACGCCTGTTCATTCAACTCTTCCGCATCTTCCAAAGCCGATTGCCGGAGGGCTATTTCTTTGTCGTATTGATTTTCTTTCCGGTAAAAATCGGCCACCTTTTCTTTTTCCTGCACCGCCCTCCCGGCATTTTCACGGGAGGCTAATTGCAGGGAGTTTTTGTAGTACGATTCTGCCTGTGTGGCATTACCGGATTGGGAATAGGCATCGGCAATACGGGAATTGAGATTGGTTATTTTGGGCGTAATGCCCTGTTGATTAGCTATTTGCAGCCCTTTTTGATAGTTTTTGACGGCTTCCCCGAAATCGCCCGTTTTTTCATATACCTCGCCCAATCCCTCGTAGAACGTTACCTGCTGGTAGGGGGAGAGGGCGCGATTACCGGCCAGTTTTCGGTAAGCGGCGAGGCTCTCCGCATAATTTTTATTCAAAAAATAAGCTTTCGCCAGTTTCAGCGAAGTGGCAGGGTCATCTTTTGCGTTCAGCGCATTTTTATAATTTGCAATCGCCAGGTCATATTGATTCCAATACAGGTAAATATCTCCCAGCGCAGAAAAAGACTGCGCTTTTTTGTCGGTATCTCCCGCCGGCAGCACTTTCAGCGAGTTTTCTATAAAGGTTATACTCCTGGTAATGTTTTGTTTTTTATAAAATTCCGCCGAATCTAATAACTGTTTGTGCGAGGGTGAAACAATCCGCTCATCCATAGCCAGGCTCTTTTTTTCACCAGATACCTGGGAAAGCCCTGCCAAAGGCAGCGATAACCAAAAAATTAGGAGAAAGCGGTAGCGCATGGTATTAAAATTCAAGGCTAAAGATACAAAATCGGGGTTCAAGAGACAGCGCCCTACGGATTCCTTTAACTGAATTCTCCCAACAGCTGGATTACCTCATCATCTGAAACCACATTAAAATCTTCATAAAATTGCCCTACAGCGCTAAACCGGCGAGGGGTAAGTAAACAAATCCACTCATCTACCCTATATGCTTCCAGCTTTTTCTCAAAAGAACGGGGCGCTACCTGCACAGCTACTATAATCTTTGCACGAGACGCAGCCATAACCATTCTCAAAGCCGCCAAGATAGTATTCCCGGTAGCTATACCATCATCTGTAAGAATAACCACCTTCCCCTTGAGGGTAACGGGCTTCCGGTTTTTGTGAAACCATTGGAACCGTTTTTCCAGCGCCTCTCGTATAGTAGCAATTTCCCGGTCAATATATTCTTGTGGCAACGCAATGGTTTCATCTACATAACTCCCGGAAAGGCTAACCGTCCCTACGGCATATTCTGCATTACCTGGATAGCCAATTTTCTTTGTTAAAAGTATCTCCAGCGGAAACCCTAATTTTTTCGCTATCCTATACCCCACCGGTACCCCTCCCCTCGGAATAGCCAACACCACGCCATCCTGGTTTTTATAGTGAACCAGCCTGTTTGCCAACTGCATTCCTGCATCTATCCTGTCTCTAAACATAGTTTAGTGTAATAAAATAATCACCTCTTCTAAAAGGCGCTCTTACAAGTAAGTCCTGCTCCGGGCGCCTCCTTCTCAAATATACACTATTTTACTATAAAATGCCCTGCAAAAAGTGGTTTTCTATTTCAAGTAAGCCTTCCAAGTATAGTTTCGGGCAGGATGAACGGGATGCCAAACAAATTGGAAATAGGAATGTCCGGAGATGGGAAACGAGTGAAAATAGTATCGCCCAGTTTTTAGGTTGCCACCCTCGGTAGGAAGGGTATAAAATAAATAAGCGTTTTTTGTTGTTTGCCCGAAAATTCTTTCCTTTGCAAAAACTCACAACTACTACCCCTATGAAAAAACTACTACCCGTAAGCGCTTTCCTGTGTAGCCTCATTGCCCTTGCCCAGGAAGAACCATTACGATTTCAATATGATGCCGCCGGCAACCAAACCGTGAGCCAGTTAATTTGCATCAACTGCCCGGGAGAACCCCAGGCAGGAGGCGGCGGAGAAACCCCCGGCGCTGAAACCCCCATCATTCTCTCCGAAAAAACCCTCAACCAACTCACCTACTACCCAAACCCTGTAACAGAAGAACTAACCCTCCTGTGGAAAAACAACCCCCACCGGCGCATTACCTCCGTTTCCGTTTACACCCTGGGCGGCAAGCGCGTGCACTACGCCAGCCCGCTAAACCTGCAGGAAAGCCTAGTTCTCTCCTTTAGCGCCCTCGCTTCGGGCGTGTATGAAATAGTAGCCCTTACCAGCGATGGCAAAACCGAAGCGTTTAAAATCCTAAAAAAATAAATTCAGAATTATGAATTATGAATTCAGAATTAAAAAAATAACCAACGATTTCAATCGTTGGGGGAAAACAAATTCAGAAGAATGAATTCAGAATTGGGAATTGACTTTGCGCCTTCTTTGTGTGCTTTGTGGTTAAAAAAGAAACCGCAAGGCGCGCTACGATCTCACGCAAAGACGCAAAGTTCGCAGAGGAAATTCAGAAGTATGAATTACGCATTCAGAATTAAAAAAAATAACCCACGGTTTCAACAAATTCATAATTCATAATTCTGCATTCATAATTAAAAAAAGCCCTGCTATGAAAAAACAACTCCTCTTCCTTATTCTTTTAGCGGCGCAGGGATTGCGTGCGCAGCAGTATTTCCACGACACCCAGGGCGCTTTAGAAGTAAGCGCTTCGGGCAATGCCATCTATACCGTCCCCATCGCCCTGCCGCCCAGCGCGGGCGAGGTAGGCCCCGTCATCAACCTCGTATATACCAGCGGCATGCGCGGCGGCATAGCCGGGGACGGCTGGAGTTTACAGAGCATCTCTGCCATCAGCCGCATTGCTACCCGGCGCGACCTGGACGGTAACACAGACGGGGTGGATTTTGACGCCAATGACCAGTTTGCCTTAGACGGACAACGGCTGCTGCTGACCACCGGCGTTCATGGGGCGGATGGCGCCGTTTATGAAACCGAAACCCAGAGCAATACCCGGATTGAACTCCATGGCAGCGGCGCAAACACCTATTTTGTGGTTACCGCCCCCGATGGTTCGCGCTCCTGGTACGGCAGCTATGAGGGCGTGCAAGCGGTGGATGCGGGCTCTTATTTTATAGTGCGGTTTGAAGACCCCCGGGGCAACTACCTGAGCTATCGCTATACCCGCCCCTTCAGCAAAGGCCTCTGCCTGAACTATATAGACTTTAGCGCCAACACCCATAGCGGCGGCGCACCCCTCAACCGCCTCCAGTTTTACTACAAAGCCGCCCAGCGGCGCGAGTTTGCCTACCAGGGCGGGTTGCGGCACGAAAAAGCCGTACTGTTAGACCGCATAGAGGTAACCACCCAGGGGCAACTCTTCCGGCGGTACCAGCTTACCCACAGCGCCGACTTAGAAACCGGCTACGAGCGCCTAATGAGCGTGCAGGAGTATAACAGCGACAACCAGCCCGCCAACCCCCTTCTTTTTGAGTATGATACCACTCAAACCCAGGTAGAAGGCTCGGAATACCCAACCACCTACGACAATAACCTCGATTTCCAGGACATTCGCCTTTCCGGCGACTTTGACGGCGATACCCGCTTAGACTTTGTTACCAATACGGAACTCTACACCAGGCTGTTTCAAGGCAGCCAGGGAACGCCGCCCGTGGCGCTGCCCGTTTCCCTGAACATACAGGCTTTTACCGCCACCACCCTCACCAATAACCGGCTCAACGCTTTTCAATCTATTGTGCAACCCGTGCAGGTGGGTTACAACCTGAGCCTGAACGTCTATAACCAAACCGCCCCCAATGCCGTAAGTTTAGCTTACACCAAAAACCTGACGTTGGTAAACACCACCACCGAATTTTCGGACCAGGAAGTTTGTGTACCCGGCGGCGAACAGACTTACGCCAGCGATGCGGGCGGCTTTTGGGAAGGCGATTTTAACGGCGATGGCGTCTCTGAAGTACTCTTTCTCTCGGTAAAAAACCAACTTATTCACTACGAGCAGCAAGCCTACGAAGAGCCCGACCCCTTTGGAGGCCCCCCCATCCAAAGCTGGGAATGTGCAGAAGTACTGCGCCAGAATGATGGCTACGACCTGTTTTTGGTGGATTTGCACCCGGCAGCCTCTACGGTATTAGGCACACCCGGCTATATTCAATTAGAACATGCAGAGGTATTTGATTTTGGCGTGTATTCTAAAAAATATGTGCTGGACTTTAACGGCGATGGCAAAACCGATGTGTTGTCTATTAAGCCCGATAAAACCTATAAAGTGATTGGCTTCCGGCAAAGCCCCAGTCCTCCCTACCTGAGCGTAGAACTCTTAGGCTCAGGAACCCTGCCCGATTATGCCACCGACAAACAACTGCTGATGGGCGATTTTAACGGCGATGGCAAGACGGATGTGCTGCTGCCCCAGGCAGAAGGAAGCACCCGCTGGACGATTTATTACGCCAATCCGCCCGCCGGCGGAGCAGCCGGCGGCTTTTTTGAGACCGCCGACTACGAAATAACCGAGTACTGGCCCAGCACCGAAGACACCTACAAAACCCAAATCCACTTTCGGAACTACTATGCCTTAGACCTGAACGGGGATGGCAAGACCGACCTGGTAGAGGTATGGCGCCGCTACTATAAGCCCGATTTTACCATAAACGACCACAACACCGAGTGGCGGGTAACCGGCTACGCCAATAACATTGGCTATGCCGCCGGGGGCGACAATTTTGCAGAAATCTATAGCTCGCCCTGCCAAACCGGCCCCGCTGCGTGGATGAACGATTGCGAGCACAACTCTGACTCGCCCGACTTGCCTATTCCCATAGCGGCTACGTATAAACATCATGGACTTAACAAAGAATTGCTGCTGGTGCGCAATCACCACAACGAGCTTACGTATATAGATTTTACCAAAGATGTAGCCAAAGACCAGTTGCTAAAACGGGTAACGGCTTCCGGCGGACGACGGACAGATGTTGTAACCTACCAGTCGCTGGAGACTTCCCAGCCCGGCAGCGTGTACAGCGCCACCGATGCCGCCACCTATCCCCTCGTAGAAATCCGCCGGTCGCCCGGGCAGTTTGTGGTAGCCTATTTAGGGAATACGGTTTCGGGTGTGCTGCTTCGGCAAGATTTCCGCTACCAGGACTTGTTAGTGAATATGGATGGGAAAGGGCCGCTGGGTTTTGCGAAGACTGCCCGCAGCGCCTGGTATGCCGATGCGGCGGCGCCGCTGCTGTGGACGGTGCAGGAAAACGACCCGGCGCTGCGGGGCGCTCCCCTGCGCAGCTACACCCAGCTGTTGGCAGGCGGCGGCTTCGGCTTTAGCGCGGCGGCAACTCCGCCGGGCGCGGTGAGCCTGCATACCCGCCAGTATAGTGCAAGCACCGCTCTTAATGGGCGTTACAGTTTGCTCCTGGAGGAAGAAACCCAGCAAGAGCTGCTCACCGGCGTTTCTGCAACTACCCGCTACGAGTATGAGCCGCAGTACTACCTGCCGGTAGCGGTTACCACCGAAACCAGCGCCGGCGGGCAGGTACAGCAAATCCAGACCGTTAGCACCCAGTATAGCTCTGACCCCGCCGGAGGTACGGGGGGGGCAGGAGGGGGCACTCCAGGGGGCGGTATAGGGGGCACTCCAGGGGGCGGTATAGGGGGCAGTGCGACTGCCCCATACATAGGGCGTCCTAAGGAGGCGTACACGGCTGTAACCGCCTACGGCGATGTCTTTACCACCCGTGAAAGCTATGAGTATGACGACTGGGGCAACCTTACCCAGCGCGAAAAACGCGGTCACAACACCGAACCCGTTACGGAAACCTTTACCTACGATGCCTACGGCAACCCGTTGAGCCAGACCCTGA
>CAYLNL010000020.1:0-25759 GCA_964385175.1 uncultured Flavobacteriaceae bacterium
AGGTGTATGTAGATGGCAACATGAGCCCCGGTGGCGGAGGTTATGGTACGGGAGGAGGCACCGGCGGGGGCGTGGGTAGCGCGCCTACGGGCGAGCCCGAGTATGCGGAGGATGGAGGGGCTGCGGGTAATAACGGAGATACCCCGGCGGCGGGGGAGGAGGAAATTATTATAAACCCGGAGTTTTTGGCGGAATATCCTTGCCAGGCGGCTATTATACAACAGGCCTATGGGGCGTGTTCCCCGCTTACGCAATTAGTGTTGAGCCTTTTTGAGGCGAATAATAATGTAAATCTGGTGTTTATAACGGGTAATGATGCTCAAATGCAGGGAACGGGAGGACTTTTGAATGCAAGCACTACCTTAACCTCTACCTATAATCCTATCACAAATACTAATGATGTTGTAGTAACAATTAGAGAATCCTATTTAGAAACGGCTACTGATTTATCTATCGCCCGTACCGCCATTCATGAATCGCTTCATGCCGTATTGGTTTATATGTACGAAGGGGAGTTACTCACTTTACCCGATGGAACCACAGACCCTACTTTTGCTGATTTGGTAAATGCGTATATTGATTTTCTTTCAGGAGTTAATGGTTTAGGGCAGGCGCACCATGAATTAATGGCTTCTTTTGTGAGTGATATTGCTACCTCTCTATCGGCTTACGGGTTACAAAATGGCTACAATTTACCATTTAGTTATTACGAAGCCTTGAGTTGGCAGGGACTTACCGGAACCTCTGATTTTAATACCCTTTATCCCGAACTTCTTATAGATGGAGAGTTAAATTTAGAACGGATTACTATAAAAAACACATTGGCTGCCGAACAGGATAACCAAACATACCCAGACGGAAATGGAAACCCGATTGTACCGCAAGGCGTTCCTTGCAATTAGTCCTATCCTTATAATACCAGCGTTTATAACGCTTCTTTCTTGCGGACTGCTGCCAAAAAACAGGCAGGAAAAAGATATTTATACAATACTCAACAAAGAACTATCCAGAATAAAAGAAAATGAAAAAAAAGACTCTATATTTATAACCACTGGCAGAATAGATATTGAGTATTACATGCCACAAATAGTATCAATAGTAAAGAAAATTCCTATATACCAGAAAAGGTATAACATAAAACAAACCGCCGCCGACTCACTTTTATTGACAAAGATAGACAATATTTCCTCTTCTAAGGAACTAGCACATATGAGAGAACAAGCCGAAATTCCTTTTGAGATAGATTTAAAAAAAATTTCTTCAAATGATAGTCTTTTCAACTACAAAAAGCCGATAAAGAGATTAGACGAACGGGGTGTTGTAATCTTTACCCGTGAAATGTATGCCGATTACTCGCGTGTAGTGTATTCTTTATCTAAACCAGTTCTCACCTCAGATGGGGTATACGGGATGCTCTTGGTTCACAAAAGGGATGTGGGGGGATACGTGGCTATATATAAAAAGCAAAGTAAGCAGTGGGATTTAGCAAGGATTGTTGAGTTATATGTTGAATAACCAATGAGATTTTAAGTGGGTTATGAGATATCGTTTGATAAGTGACATTGCCGAGATTACCTACGAATGGGCGGTAACCCATGGCGGCTACAACCCGGCGGATTTTAGCTCGTATGACACCAACCCGGCAGATAGTTTGAATGGTTTGCAGGAGTTTCTTCAAAAATTAGCCTGGGGAGGATTGGAAAATACTACCACTTTCCAGATGCTCTACCCTGATACTACCTTAGCCCAGCAACAAATATAAAAACCGATATAAGACAGGTGAATTTTAAAAGAAGTAAGAAACATTTTTAAAAATTCTACAGCACCTTATTTTTTTATAAATTTGCAACCCAATGAAATACCAATCCAGGAGAAAAGCCTTAGTAATCTTAGAAGACGGCGCTATTTTCTATGGAAAAGCGATAGGTAGAGAGGGCACCGCCATGGGCGAAATATGTTTCAACACAGGTATGACGGGTTACCAGGAGATTTTTACAGACCCTTCGTATTACGGGCAAATTCTCATTACCACCCATACCCATATAGGAAACTATGGTATAAGAGACCAGGAAATGGAATCGAACACCATAAAAATAGCAGGATTAGTATGTAAAAATTTTAGCTATACCTACTCTCGTCCTTCCGCAGGAAACTCATTACAGCACTTTCTTGAAAAAAATCAACTCTTTGCCATCTCAGACGTAGATACCCGCGCATTGGTTTCTCATATACGTAACCATGGCGCCATGAACGCCCTTATTTCTACCGAAACAGAAACTGTAGAAGAGCTAAAAAGCCGTCTAAGCCGGTTTCCTTCTATGAAAGGATTAGAATTAGCCTCTAAAGTATCTACCCAAACGCCGTATTGCATAGGGAATGAGCAGGCAACTTATAGAATCGCCGTATTAGATTTGGGAGTTAAAAAAAGTATCTTGGAAAATGTATTGCGGAGAGATACTTTTATAAAAGTATTTCCCCACCACACACCATTCGAAGAGATGCATGCCTGGCAACCCGATGGATTTTTTATATCTAACGGGCCTGGCGACCCTCAAACTTTAGAAAAACCCATTCGCACCGTGCAGGAAATCTTAAAGAGAAACCTGCCTCTTTTCGGGATTTGCCTCGGGCATCAAATCATTGCTCTGGCGAATGGCATTAGCACTTACAAAATGCACCACGGGCACAGGGGCATTAACCACCCTGTAAAAAACCTACTCAGCGGCAAAGGGGAAATTACCTCCCAAAACCATGGTTTCGCCATAGAACGAGCAGAAGCCGAAAAACACCCCGATATAGAAATTACCCATGTTCATTTGAATGACAATACCATAGCCGGGATACGCCTGAAAAATAAAAACTGCTTCTCAGTTCAATATCATCCTGAAGCCAGCCCTGGGCCGCATGACGCTTCTTACCTGTTTGACCAGTTTATACAAACCATTCAACAATATAAAATAACCATCGTATGAGTATTATTGTAAAAATACACGCCCGCCAGATTTTCGATTCCAGGGGAAACCCTACCGTAGAAGTAGATGTTATTACCGAAAATGGCATGTTAGGAAGAGCTGCCGTTCCTTCCGGAGCCTCTACCGGGGAACATGAAGCCGTAGAGCTTCGCGACAGCGGTAAAGACTATCTTGGTAAAGGTGTGTTAAAGGCGGTAAATCATGTAAATACCCTACTTGCCAAAGAAATAGTCGGCATGTCGGTCTTTGAACAACAACTCATAGACGGCGCCATGATTGCGTTAGATGGCACCCCCAACAAATCTAAAATAGGCGCCAATGCCATCCTGGGTGTTTCTCTTGCCGCCGCCAAGGCTGCCGCCAACGAACTCGGTCTCCCTCTTTACCGTTATGTGGGGGGTGTGAGCGCACATACGCTGCCGGTGCCCATGATGAATATTGTAAATGGCGGTTCCCACTCCGATGCCCCCATCGCCTTTCAGGAATTTATGATTATGCCTGTATTGGCAAAACGGTTTTCTCATGCGCTTCAAATAGGCACGGAGATTTTCCATAACCTCAAAAAAATACTCCATGACAAGGGTTTGAGTACTGCCGTGGGCGATGAAGGCGGTTTTGCACCTGTTTTTAAAGGCCCCGAAGATGCCCTGGAAACCATTCTTCAGTCGGTTGAAAAAGCCGGCTACAAACCGGGCGAAGAAGTAATGCTCGCCTTAGACTGCGCCGCTTCTGAATTTTATGTAAATGGTAACTATGATTATACCAAATTTGAAGGAAGCAACGGCAAGGTGAGAACATCTGCCCAACAAGCCCAATACCTCGCTGAACTTGCCCGCACCTACCCCATTATCTCTATTGAAGATGGAATGGACCAAAATGACTGGGAAGGCTGGAAATACCTAACAGAAATCATTGGTAAAAAAGTGCAACTCGTAGGAGACGATTTATTTGTAACCAATGTAAACCGCCTCTCAGAAGGCATTAAAAACGGGGTTGCCAATTCTATCCTCGTTAAAGTAAACCAGATAGGAACGCTCACTGAAACCATTGCCGCTGTAAACAAAGCCCACCAGGCGGGTTACACTTCTGTTATGTCTCACCGCTCTGGCGAAACCGAAGACACCACCATAGCCGATTTGGCGGTAGCCCTCAACACAGGGCAGATTAAAACCGGTTCTGCTTCCCGTTCCGACAGGATGGCCAAGTACAATCAATTATTGCGAATTGAAGAAGAATTGGGCAGTGTGGCTTATTATCCCCAAAAAAATGCCTTCAGGGTAGGGTAAGAGGTAATCTTTTGTAGATTTTATTACCTCTATACCTTTTCCAGTGAAACGATAATTACCTAACAGGCTCACCCACTCGCCTGTGCGCCCGTGCATGAGCGCGCGGGTTCTTTATTTTTTTATAAAAATAAACCCTGCCAAACTACCCAGCCCTTTTGCTTAGCTAACCTATTAAATTAAAAAGAAGCCCGTATCCCGCCATAAACTCCAAAAGGCATTCCCGGGCGCAGGCCCGCAGGCGCGCGCGAAACTGCATACACTTCATCCAGCAGATTTAAAACACTAACTGTAGTACTCAGATGCTTATTCCAATGATACGCCGCCGCCACATCCAGGATAAAATTAGAAGGTATTTGTTCTTTGAGTAGAATGGGTCCATTTCCCGCCCTGGTTCGGAAAGAACTGTTATATTTTGCCAAAATGTTGCATTCATAAGAGCGATGCTCTAACGCTATAATAGCATGAATTTGGTGAGGAACCAGGTAAGGCAGCTCATCTCCTGCCGTCACTTCGCCCCATAGCTCTTCTTGACTGGTGAAAGACTCTAAGAATCTTGTATGAGTATAAGTGTAACCCACAGTGAGAGGAATTTTTATTTTTGAATGGAAAGAAGGCAACCTATAAGTAAACAGGCACTCCACTCCCCTGACCATTACCTTACCCGCATTAAACAAGTCTGAAGAACCCGTGCCTCCTGTAGCTACCAGGTCGCTCCCCAGCAAATTTTTGTAGTGGTTATAAAACACCATAGCTTCCCCAGAGAAATTACTGTAATGAAAACGCCCCCCTAACTCTGTATTCACACTTTTTTCAGGCTCTTGACCCGCCTGGTTTCCGGGAGGGGCAAATCCTTTATGCACTCCGCCAAAAAAAGATATGCGATTAGTAAGCACATAATGAAACCCTATCCCCGGAATCCATGCCGTTACTTTATTATTTCGTTCCACCAGCCCAATACCTGTTCGGGTAGGGTCATTTTTCCCATAATCAGCCTGTTCCAGCCAAATGTTTTCAGTTCGCAAACCAGGAGTAAGGGTAAGACCCCGGTAGGTAAATTTGTAAGAAAAATATGCAGCCAAAGCAGTAGCGCTGCTAATACGATTGGTATCGGTTCCCGGGACGCCTGCCATGGTGCGATGCATAATTCCATTTACCATATCATAGCCATCTACCCATTGAAAACGGTCTTCCTCATCATAGTGGTAGCGAATGCCTATTTCTATATGGTGGGCGACATTTTCCCGATTGAAATGATAGTTAAACCTCGTTTGGATACCTTTCGATTGATAGGCTCGGTTATTAGCTTTTACTAAGAGGGTATTTACTCCACCATCTATTTCCCCGGCTAACAGCTCATAGGCGTCTTCATAACTTAGAGGGTCTTCTAACACAGTAGCAAGACCTGTTTTTTCTCCGTTCACCACCACATCATTCAACTTATACCAATTTCTTCTAAAACCATTGTAATAGCCAGTAGTAGTAAGGTGAGTATGTGAATTAAAACCCCACGTATGAGTAGCGGTAAATTGCACATGTTGAGCCTCCATCTTATCTTTTTGAGATGCTACATAACGCCTGAAGGGACTCTCATCAAAATCAGGCTGCGACAAGCCCAGGTAAGTTTCGTTAGAATCTTCATCGGCATATTGAAATTTAAACTCCAGCCCATGAATATTTACCTTTCCACGATATGGCTGTATGCGAAATTTAGCTACTACATCATTCCGATTAAAGCCCGTGTTTGCCCCATTATCCAAATTTTTAAACCCATCTGACCGATAGTTGAGATAGTCTATCAGATAGCCCACCTGTTCCTTAAAGTCGCCCATTGTAAGTCGAAAACGGCTACTGTTAAAACTGCCATACGTAGCCTCTGCATCCCCAGATAATTGTTCGGGTATAGGTGTGCTTATCATATTAATAACACCTCCTGTAGTAAAAGGGCCATACGAAATTTGGCTGCTGCCTTTCAAGATTTCTATTGCATGCATGCGCCCAATAAACGGGAAATAATATGCTGCCGGCGCACTGTAAGGAGCAGGCGATATAAGAACCCCATCCTCCATAAGCGTTATCTTAGCGCTTCTTTCGGGCGACGTACCCCGTAAACTTATATTAGGACGTAGCCCGAAACCGTCTTCTTCATAACTATTTACTCCCGGGATATTTTTAAGAGCCCGGTTTATATCGGTGTAAGAGAACTTTTTCAATTCTTCGGGAGAAAGATAGTATGCAGAACCTGTCCGGTTTTTTGCGTGAAACTTACTCCCGAAAATAACATGGTTAGACAAGATTACCTCTTTCAATGCAATAACCGAGTCTGGTTTTTCCTGGAAAGGCGCTTCCTGCGCCCATACTCCAAGAGTAGCGAGCAGAAATAAGGTAAATGACAAATAGGATTTCATGTTTATTTAGATTGATTAAAAATTAGAATGCAAAAATAAAGTGCAAAAAACTTGCTCGCAAATTTATTTAGACTTATTTTAAATTAGGTATTAAAAACTCCGACACTCAATACACCATACCTCAAAAGGAATGGGGGGTAAAATAAATCCTGAATGTATAAAACTACATACGAAGCGAGAATAGGAAAAATTAGAATTCTAAGACCTAACCCGAACTTTTGTATAGTAAAACCCTTTAGAAACCTTAAAAAACCTGAATAAAACATGGCAAAAAGAGCGTATATTTGCCTGCAACAAATACGTTGCTTTATGAAAGCATACACTGCTAAATTTGTTGGGGAAGGACTTACCTATGACGATGTGCTGCTGGTTCCCAACTACTCCGAGGCGCTTCCGCGCGAAGTAAATATTCAATCTACATTCAGTAAAAACATTAAACTCCATGTTCCTATTGTATCGGCAGCTATGGATACAGTAACAGAAGCCGATATGGCTATTGCCATGGCGCGGGAAGGCGGTATAGGGGTATTGCATAAAAATATGACGCTGGAACAGCAGGCGCTGGAAGTGCGAAAGGTGAAACGGGCCGAGAGCGGGATGATTACAGACCCTGTAACGCTTCCTTTGAACGCTAAGGTGGGCGATGCCAAGAAAAGTATGATGGAGCATGGGATAGGCGGCATACCCATTGTAGATGAAAAAGGAGTTTTAAAAGGGATTGTAACAAACCGGGACTTGCGGTTTGAACGAAATAACAATAGACCTATCACTGAGGTAATGACGGGGAGTGGGTTAGTTACCGTAGCTGAAGGAACTTCGTTAGAAGATGCCGAAGGAATTCTGCAGGATAATAAGATTGAAAAACTCCCGGTAGTAAACGCTGCCTATCAACTGGTAGGGCTTATTACCTTCCGGGATATGGCTAAGTTTTCCCAGAAGCCCATTGCCAATAAAGATACATTGGGCCGATTGCGGGTAGCGGCGGCCATAGGCGTTACGGCAGATGCCATGGAGCGGGCCACGGCGCTTGCCGGTGCGGGCGCAGATGCTATTGTTATAGATACGGCTCATGGGCATAGCCGGGGAGTAATAACCGTTTTAAAAGAAGTGAAAAAAGCATTCCCCAAATTAGATGTGGTAGTGGGGAATATAGCCACCCCAGAAGCAGCTTTATACCTTGTTGAGCATGGTGCAGATGCGGTTAAGGTAGGCATAGGTCCCGGCTCCATCTGTACCACCAGGGTAGTTACAGGAGTAGGTTTTCCGCAACTATCTGCCATATTAGAAGTAGCAACAGTGTTGAAAGGAAGGAATATCCCGGTAATAGCAGACGGGGGCATTCGTTACACAGGCGATATTGTGAAGGCTATTGCTGCCGGTGCCGATTGTGTGATGTTGGGCTCTCTATTGGCAGGAACTAAAGAATCGCCGGGAGAAACTATTATTTTTGAAGGACGAAAGTTTAAGAGCTACCGGGGAATGGGTAGTATAGAAGCGATGGAACGGGGTAGCAAAGACAGGTATTTCCAGGATGTGGAAGATGACATTAAAAAATTAGTTCCAGAAGGTATTGTGGGCAGAGTTCCCTACCGCGGTGAACTGTCTGAAAGCATGCAGCAATTTGTTGGAGGGTTGCGCGCAGGAATGGGTTACTGTGGCGCCAAAGACATAGCTACCTTGCAGGAAAAGAGTCGTTTTGTGAAAATTACCTCCAGTGGCATCCAGGAAAGCCACCCGCACAACGTTATTATCACCAAAGAAGCGCCCAACTACTCGCGGTAGCGTTTTTATGAAATAGCTACCGAAACGCCGTTTTCAGCAAAGTTTTTAAAATCTTTCATAAAAGCATAGCTTTGTTTTTTAAAAGCCCCCGGCATAAGAAACCCTAATATCTTCATCGTAACACCCGTAAACCTAAAAGCAGATACAGATGTCCACTCTGTAGCGCCTTCATCTATCTTCACAAAATAATTTTCCTGGGTGTTAAAAACCCCTTTAGCCTCATACGTGCCGTGAAATGCTGCCGGCAGGTTTTTATGAGTAATGGTTTCTATCATTTCTACCTCGCGTTTCCCCATGCAATATTTTAACCTGCTTTTAGCGCCTGTTTGCCCGGCAATGCCAGAAATAGCTTCATAACCTATAAAACCTTTTTGCCAGTGTTTCATATTTTCCAGGCTATCAAATTTTTCAATAACCTTCTCTATGGGCAAGTTAATAGTAATTTTTAACGTGTATTTCATATTAATAAAAGAATAGTAAGTTAATATAATTATCAATCAATTAGCTTGTTAAGGAAGCAAGCCGTTCATAGTTTTTCTAATGGCAACCAAGTCTGTAAGCAACTTTTCCAATTTATCTAACAGAAGCATATTAGCCCCATCACTTTTAGCATTTTCCAGGTCGAAATGCGTTTCCAAAAAAATCCCATCCACACCGGCAGCTATCCCCGCCCGGGCTATAGTAGCTATCATTTCTGGCCTGCCACCAGTAACCCCACTATTTTGATTAGGCTGTTGCAAAGAATGAGTTATGTCTAACACCACCGGGGCATACTGTTTCATAACAGGAATACCGCGAAAATCTACAATAAGATCCTGGTACCCAAACATGCTGCCCCTATCCGTAATCATAACCTTGTCGTTGCCACTGTCCAGCACCTTTTGTACGGCATGTTTCATGCTTTCCGGGCTCATAAATTGCCCCTTCTTTAGGTTTATGGTTTTCCCGGTATGAGCGGCGGCAATCACCAAATCGGTCTGGCGAACCAGGAAAGCCGGTATCTGCAACACATCCACATATTCAGCAGCCAGGGGAGCATCGGTAGTTTCGTGAATATCGGTAACCGTGGGAATATGAAAAGTTTCTGAAACTTTTTTCAAGATTTTCAATGCTTTTTCACCCCCAATACCTGTAAAAGAATCCACGCGACTGCGGTTTGCTTTTTTGAAACTCCCCTTAAAAACATAGGGAATTTGAAGTTTATGAGTTATAGAAACTACCTTTTCGGCTATCCGCATCGCCATTTCCTCTCCTTCAATAACACAGGGTCCCGCCAGGAGCAAAAAATTATTAGAATGTATGTGTTGTAGTTGTGGAATGTTCGGCAACCTCATTATAGCACTATTTTGTGCAAAGGTACTACAATAGATAAAAAGTGTATGTAGGGAAACGCTATCTTTGCGGTTACGTGTACAGTTTGAAACGCTGTACCCTTGACAAATTATTTTTTTTGATATGACAGCAGAGCTATTTGGAATACCCTATACAGAGTGGGTGGGTTACCTGGCATCATTGAGTGTATTGATTTCTTTTGCCATGTCTAACCTGCGAAAATTGCGCTGGGTTAACGCCTTGGGCTCCTTGCTTTTTATAATCTATGGGGTGTTGTTGCCTTCCATCCCGGTTGTTATTACCAATACAGCTATTTTGTTCATACACCTGTATTATTTGCTGGTGCGCAAAAGCTGAGAGAATAGGTTTTTGTATGGCATATTGCCCATATATTTCTTATAAAATAAGAAACTTAAAATATCCGTTTAGCTTGATAAGTATTAAAACCGCCTCAAAAAAATAATAAAGTAGTATAACAGTAGATGACATTAGCCCCATCAAAATATAGTCGCTTATTAGACAGTATTGGCTTAACGCTTCAAAGAGCCAGAGAAAATGCTGTGAAGGTTGTGAATATGGAATTGGTGAAAGCCAACTGGCTTATTGGAAAATATATTGTAGAATATGAGCAGGAAGGAAAGGGGCGGGCGGAATATGGCACTCAATTATTAACAACGCTTTCCCAGGATTTAAAAATAAAACTTGGAAAAGGCTTTAGTCGTTCAAATTTGCAATTAATGAGGCAATTTTATATAAAATATCCGAATTTACAGGCTACTTTACACGAACTTGAAAAACGCCAGACACTGTCTGGCAAATCTGGAAAACGCCAGACAGTGTCTGGCAAATCTCAGAAACACCAGGCGCCCGCCAGCGCCTTGCTGAGTTGGAGCCATTATGCAGAGCTACTCACGATTTCAGACGACCTGGCAAGAAGTTTTTATGAAAAACAAGCTGTTAAAGAAAACTGGAGTTTCCGGGAGATGAAACGACAAATTGATGCAGCCTTGTTCCAACGGTTGGCATTGAGCCAAGACAAAAAAGGGGTATTGGCCCTGGCAAAAAAAGGACACGAGCCCAGCTCGGCCAAAGACGCCGTGAAAGACCCGTATATTTTTGAATTTCTACAACTGCCAAAAAACCTCGCCCTCAAAGAAAAAGGGCTTGAGAAAAAACTCATTGCTAACCTACAACATTTTCTCCTCGAATTAGGCAAAGGATTCTCATTTGTTGCCAGGCAGTTCAAGATAACGATAGATAATGAACATCACTTTATAGACCTTGTTTTTTATCACCGTATTTTAAAGTGTTTTATCTTAATTGATCTTAAAACCCGGAAAGTGAAACATCAGGACATTGGGCAAATGAATTTTTATCTCAACTACTTTAAAGAAGAAGAAAATACGGAAGGCGACCATGAACCGATAGGGATTATTATAGCGGCAGATAAACATAATTTTTTAGTACGATATGCAACGGGCGGGCTTTCGAACAAAATTTTCGTTTCAAAATACCAACTGTATTTGCCCGACCAAAAAGTATTAGAAGAGAAAGTAAAAGAAATTATAGAGAATAGGTAGCCAATTAAAAAACCTCAGGTGTTAATCACTAAAAAAAAAAGGATGTTGAAAAACCTAACTCCTTTTTAAGAAATTGCTTATTTTATAAAAAATAAATGCCCTATCGCATAGAAAAATACAGCCCTCAACGCCATCTTTTATGGAACAATTTTGTAGCCAGCGCTAAAAATGCCACATTTCTTTTTCATCGCAATTTTATGGAATATCATCAAGACCGTTTTGAGGATTTTTCCTTACTCATCTATAAAAATGATACCCTCATTTCGGTTTTTCCTGCCAACAGGGTGGATAATATCGTCTATTCTCACCAGGGACTCAGCTATGGTGGTTTTTTATTTTCTCTTACCCTTCCATTTAACGATTGCCTGGAGGTCGTGAAATATGTTTTGCAATACTATTGCGAACAGGGTATTTCGCTGCTCCACCTGAAACTCATACCTAAAATATATCACCGCTTGCCGGCAGATGAAATAGATTATTTATTGTTTTTGCTGGACGCTAAACTGGTGCAAAGAGATGTGGCTGCCTGTGTATTGCCCGCAACAGTTCATTTTTCTAAAAACAGGCTCGAAGGGGTGCGGCGCGGGGGAAAACAGCGGTTAAAAGTAGTAGAAGAAACCGATTGCAGCGTTTTCTGGCAAGAACTTTTAATACCCCATCTTCAGGAAAAATTCGGGAAAACCCCTGTACATTCATTACAAGAAATACAATACCTAAAACAAAAATTTCCCCAAAACATCCGCCAGTTCAATATTTATAAAGATGAAAAACCAGTGGCGGGAACTACCATTTTTGAGTCAGAACAAGTAGCCCATGCCCAGTACATTGCCTCTAACGCCGATAAAAACCAGTTGGGAAGCCTTGATTTTTTATATCATCATTTACTCTGCAAAGTATTTCAGGCTAAAAAATATGTAGATTTTGGCACTTCTAACCAAAATAATGGGCGTCATGTAAATAAGGGCTTACTCTCCTGGAAACAAGGATATGGAACAGGAATGGTTGTTCATGACTTTTACGAAGTTGCCACCGTAAATTATAAAAAATTAGAAACCGTGTTTGTATGATTCCTTTTTTACATCTTCACAAACTCAACACCCGTTTTGAAGCCGATTTTAAAATCGCCTTCTCTCGTTTTTTAAACTCCGGGAGGTATATCATGGGCGATGCAGTTTCTGGTTTTGAAAAACATTTTGCAGGCTATTGTGGCGTAGCGCATTGTATAGGCGTAAGCAATGGATTAGATGCACTGCAACTCATCATAGAAGCCTACAAAGTTTTAGGAAAATTAAAAGAAGGCGATGAAATTATTGTTCCCGCTAATACCTACATCGCCTCTATGCTGGCGGTTTCTCATACCCGGCTGAAACCCATCCCGGTAGAGCCCGATGAAGACACCTTGAACCTAAACCCGCACGAGATAGAAAAAGCCATTACGCCCCAAACAAAAGCTATTCTGGCCGTGCATTTGTATGGGCAACTGGCGGCTATAGAAGCCATCAGGAACATAGGCAGCAAGTATGGCTTATTACTTATAGAAGACGCTGCCCAGGCGCATGGAGCGGTTTCTAAAAATGGAAAAAAAGCAGGCAATTTGGGCAATGCGGCAGCGTTTAGTTTCTACCCCACTAAAAACTTAGGCGCCTTGGGCGATGCAGGAGCTGTTACAACCAATGATGCAGCGCTCGCCAGCGTTTTACAGCAGTTGAGAAATTATGGAAGCGCCCAAAAATACCACCACCCTCTAAAAGGATATAACCATAGGTTAGATGAAATTCAAGCTGCTTTCCTGCAATTAAAACTACCCTATTTAGACGCCGATAACGAGAGGAGAAGACAAATAGCGAACACCTACCTGTGCGAGATTAAGAATTCTAAAATACGGCTGCCTTTTTATGATGGAAGCGCCAATCATGTATTTCATCTATTTGTCATTCGCTGCGCCCAGAGAGATAGGCTACAACACTTTTTAGCTCAAAATGGCATAGAAACCCTGGTTCACTACCCAATACCGCCCCATAAGCAAGAAGCCTATGCCGGGTGGAACCGCTTCTCATTCCCGGTTACCGAAAAAATTCATGCAGAAGCATTGAGTTTACCCTTACATCCCGCTTTAGAAGACCAGGAAATACAACACCTTATTACCACTCTTAATTCTTTTTGATTGAAAAAACGCTTCAATATCATACAAAAATATCCCCTGTTTAAAATCACCTCTTTAAACACCCTTGCCCTATCGGTAAAGGTAGTAACAGGGTTTATAACATCTAAAGCCCTGGCTTACTTTTTAGGGCCCCAGGGAATGGCGCTAACCGGTAACCTCCAAAATTTTCTTTCAACTACACAAGGCATTGCCACCGCAGGCCTGTATAATGGTATTGTTGCATACACCGCCCAACATAAAGAAGATGCTGAAAGGTTAAAGCGTATCCTCTCCTCTTCCTTGTTAATGATGGGTATAGCCACATTAGTGTGTTCGGCCACCCTTATTTTGGGAGCCGGCTACTGGACGCAACTGATTTTTGGAAACCCCGCTTACAAATATATTTTTATAGTATTGGGAATTTTACTTCCTATGCACATAGCGAACATTTTTTGCCTTGCCATTCTAAACGGTTACGAAAACTATCGCAAATACCTCTACATCAACATCGTTGGCTACGTTTTCACCCTGGGTATAACAGTTATATTAGTATGGAAACATACGCTACACGGGGCTTTATTAGCCATAGTAATTATTCCCGCTCTCCTGCTGCCCATAACCCTTACCGCAATAAAGAGGCAAAAAAAAATAACCCTGCAAAAAGTTGCCAAGAAATATACAAGAGACCTCGCAGACTACGCTTTAATGACGCTGGTTTCAGCTATAAGCGTTCCTGTAGGATATCTTCTTATCAGGAATTATATTATACAAACCATTGGCATTCAAGAAGCAGGCTATTGGGAAGCCATGAACCGTATAGCAGCCTATTATCTTATGTTTGTAATGAGCCTGATGGGGCTGTATATTTTACCTAAAATGGCAGAAGCCCATTCCAATGAAGGCTTCAGAACCATTTTGAAAGACTTTTATAAAACCGTTTTTCCTGTTTTTATAGTTGGATTGGTGTTGGTGTATAACTTACGGTTCTTCTTGGTGAAACTTGTTTTATCGGATGAATTTTTACCCACCGCCCAGCTTTTTTTCTGGCAAAATACAGGCGATGTTTTCAGGGTAGCGGCTACTGTTATCGCCTACCGGTTTCATGCCAAAAAACAGGCGCTCCCCTTCATCCTTTCAGAAATAGGCTCAGTACTTTCTTTATACCTGTTGAGTGTATATTTTTTAAATACATATAGACTCGAAGGAGCTGTTATGGCGTATGCCTGCAATTATGCGCTCTATTTTCTTACCGTACTTATTATTTTCAGGAAACCACTTTTCCGTGACAACTAAGTCATTATATAAAATCCATAGGAATCTATAAAATTTCGTGAAATAGCTGTGGGATGTGTTTTTTTGACGCTTGAAAATTTTATGCCTCCACTAACTCCATCACTTTCACAAAACCCATAAACACTCCTCCCGCGCCCGCACGCTTGTGTGCACGCCTGCGCGCGCCCGTGTGCACGCCTATGTACGGCTACACACGTCTGTATCCATAAGCAATCTCTCCCTGTTTCACTTTCTCGTTTCATATCGCCGAAATTGCCTATTTTAGCCCTGTGATAGACATAGTGATTCTCGGAGCCGGAAATGTAGCCATGCACCTGTACACCGCTTTTAAAGCCACAAAAACGGTGCGCATTATACAACTCTACAACCGTACCAAAACCCCCTGGATAGCTTTTCTGGGCAATACCCCGGGAATAGATATTACAGACACTATATCTGCCTTAAAAAACAATGCCCATTTATACCTTCTTGCTGTAGCCGATGACGCTGTAATAGAAATGTCTCATAAACTCCCCTTTCAGAACAAATTAGTAGCGCATACCTCCGGCAATCTTTCTATCACGGCTTGCAGCTCTAACAATAACAGGGGGGTGTTTTATCCCCTTCAAACCTTTTCAAAAAACCAACCCCTAACCTATAGTGAAATTCCCTTTTGCATAGAAGCTGAAACCGAAACCAACCTTAAAACCCTCCAAACAGTAGCAGAAGCTCTCTCCCCAAAAATCTATTATCTCTCATCTGAACAACGAAAAACCGCCCACCTCGCAGCCGTTTTTGCAAACAACTTCACCAACCATTTATACCATATTGCAGCCGAAATCTGCAAAACCCATCAACTGCCCTTCGAACTTTTGCAGCCCATCATCATGGAAACGGCAAAAAAGATAACCCATACAACCCCCTTTCATGCCCAAACCGGTCCTGCCCGGAGAGGCGACGTCAATACCCTTTCCGCCCAGGTTAAAAGCCTTCAGCACGAAACCTATAAGCAAATCTACCAGCTCATCACCCAATCAATACTAAAAACCTATGAAAACAACCAACTATAAGAAGCGCCTGCACCACATTACCACTTTTATTTTCGATGTAGATGGGGTGCTTACCAATGGCTCTTTATTGATTACCACCGATGGGCAACTACTTAGAACAATGGATATAAAAGATGGGTATGCCCTTAAAACCGCGATAGACAGAGGTTATCATATCTGCATTATTTCTGGAGGCAGCAATGCAGGCGTAACCCTGCGCCTGCAAGCCTTGGGAGTAACCGATATTTACTTGGGTGAAGTAAACAAAGCCGCCCGGCTACAAACCTATATGCACCAGCATGCCTTGCAGCCCGAAAATGTGCTATACATGGGCGATGACCTGCCAGATAAAGATGCTATGCAACAAGCAGGATTGCCCTGCTGTCCCAGCGATGCCGTTCCCGAAATAAAAGAAATATGCGCTTATGTTTCCCATAAAAGGGGTGGCAACGGTTGTGTACGAGATGTTATAGAACAAGTGCTCAAGATACGGGGAGATTGGGAGAAACTTATTCACGCCACCCATAGCTAAAAATTGTATAATTATATGATTACCCAAACGCCCCGATTATACCTTCGCCCCTTTACGCCAGATGATGGCATTCATCTATATACACTCAACGCCGATGAGGAAGTGCTGCGTTACACTCCCGATAAACCCTTTTCGTCTGTAGAAGAGGCTTACGCATTTGTAACCGGCTACGGCGACTACCAGCAGTATGGCATGGGGCGCTGGGCAGTTGTCCGAAAAAGCGATGATACTTTCCTGGGCTGGTGTGGTTTAAAATATCATCCTACAGAACATATTGTAGAAGTAGGGTACCGATTTCATAAAAAATACTGGGGAAACGGATACGCTACCGAAGCAGCCCAAGCCAGTTTAGAATATGGATTTTCTACATTAACAGTAGCTCAGATTTACGCACATGTTCACCCTGAAAATACTGCTTCTAAAAATGTACTGCAAAAATGCGAGCTTCACTTTCTCAGGCACAGCACCTATAAAGAGCAACCCATAGAAATATACCGGCGGCACAACCCTCATCTTCACCTACAAACCATAAGTGCCCGGGAAACCTACCCCGTGCGACACCCTGTTTTGCGAACAGGAAAACCCATTGGCTCATGCGCTTTTGAGGGAGACGAAGCACCCACGACCCTTCACCTCGGCGCTTTTTTTAAAAATGTTATAGTAGGAGTAATAACCCTGTTAGAAAAGCAAAATCCCCGGTTTTTGCCAACCCGCCAGATGCAACTGCGCGGTATGGCAGTTTTACCCCCTTTTCAAAGAAAAGGCATTGGAGAACAACTGGTAACCCAAGCCGAAAATATGGCCTGCAACCGGGAAATGGCTCTTATATGGATGAACGCCCGCGAGATAGCCATCCCCTTTTACCAAAAAATAGGCTATCAATCTGTTGGAAACCCCTTCACCATAGCCGATATTGGCATCCATTATGTAATGATGAAAGAGCTACGCTGATATAGTATGAAACGAAGAACCTTTATAAAACAAACCGCCCTCACCGGCATAACGCTCATCAACATGCCCCAGGTTGCATTTGCACTACAAAACTACCCCGCCGAAGAACTTATAGGAAAAGGCAACCCCTCCTTAGTTGGCGAAGGTACTCCTTTACGAAAAGAGGTGTATGAAGCATTCATAAAAATGAAAACAGCCGCCTTACAAGAAAATATCCATATTAAAATAGAATCAGGCTATCGCAGCTTCCAACGGCAAAAATATATCTGGGAGAGCAAATATGCCAATTATACCCAAAGAGGATTAGCTCCTGAAAAAGCTATTCAAAAAATAATAGAATACTCTACCATTCCCGGCACCTCGCGCCACCATTGGGGAACCGATATGGATATTATAGATGCCAATGCCTCTTATAAAGGTGATGATACCCTGAACCCCGAAAATTTTGTGGAAGGCGCTCCTTTCTATAAATTAAAAAAATGGTTAGACCACCATGCTGATAGTTTTGGTTTTATACTGGTATATACTAATGAGCCGGGGAGGAAAGGGTTTAACTATGAACCCTGGCATTATAGCTACGCCCCGCTTTCCATTCCCATGCTGCGCGCCTACCAGGAGCAAATACACCTCAAAAAGATACTTCGCGAAGAAGCTGTTCTGGGAAGTGAACACTTTTCAGACGCCTTTATAGAAAAATATATGAAAGAACATATTCTGGGGATTAACCCTGTTTTAGTAACATCTCAATGAATAAACCCGCCCCCAGCCTCTTATTTTTCCATTTAATTTGGCATATTATCCCAGTAGAATACTAAAAATCTGCATTCCAATTAAAATTCTCAATAACTTTGTACAAGTATAGTTTTATGATATGAAAAAATGAACCCGCCTGAGATTGAAAATAATCCTGTTTTAGATAAGCTCCCTCATCATTTAAAACAGTTTGTAAAACCCCAGCAATACCAGGACTATTCTGCCATTGACCAGGCTGTGTGGCGTTACGTGATGCGAAAAAACGTGGAATACCTCGGCAAAGTAGCCCACCCATCTTATATAGAAGGGCTTCGGCGAACAGGCATTTCCATAGACCACATTCCCAGTATGTATGGCATGAACCGCATTTTAAAAGACATTGGCTGGGCGGCGGTGGCCGTGGATGGATTTATCCCTCCCAGCGCTTTTATGGAATTTCAAGCCTATAACGTATTAGTCATCGCCTCCGATATTCGCCAGTTAAACCACATTGAATACACCCCCGCTCCCGATATTATCCACGAAGGCGCCGGGCATGCCCCCATTATTGCCAACCCTGAGTATGCCGAGTATTTGCGCCGTTTTGGCGCTATAGGTTGCAAAGCCATCTCCAGCGCCCGTGACTATGAGTTGTATGAAGCCATACGCCACCTTTCTATCATAAAAGAGGCCCCGGGAACGCCGCCGCAGGAAATAGTCGCCGCCGAAAAACAGGTAAATGTTTTGCAAGAAAATATGGGAGCGCCCAGTGAAATGGCACTTATTCGCAACCTACACTGGTGGACGGTGGAATATGGGTTAATAGGCTCCCTGGAAAATCCTAAGATATATGGCGCCGGCTTACTCTCTTCCATAGGAGAAAGTCGTTGGTGCATGAGCGACCAGGTGAAAAAAATTCCATACTCCCTGGAAGCTGCCCGCCAAAGTTTTGATATTACCAAGCCGCAGCCACAGCTTTTTGTTACGCCCGATTTCGCATATTTGAACCTCGTGCTGGAAGAATTCGCAAACACCATGGCGCTCCGTACCGGTGGGCTCAATGGTGTGGAAAAACTCATAGAATCTTGCGCTCTCGGGACTATTGAGCTAACCACGGGCATACAGGTTTCAGGCGTGTTTAGCCGCGTTCTGGCGTACCAGGGAAAGCCGGTTTACTTTCAAACCCGTGGAAAAACAGCCCTGGCTTACCGCGAAAAGGAGCTCGTGGGGCATAGCACTACCTATCATGCAGAAGGGTTTGGTTCTCCGTTAGGTAAACTCAAAGGAATAAACCTGGCTATTGAAGACATGAGTCCCCGCGACCTGAAAGCCTATAATATTTATGAAGGTAACCGCACTACCTTAGAATTTGAAGGCGGTATTACTGTGAGCGGGGAAATTATTACCGGAACCCGTAACTTGCAGGGTAAAATTATCCTCATCAGTCTAAAAGATTGCACGGTAACGTATAAAGATGAATTGCTGTTTCACCCTGGCTGGGGTGTTTATGATATGGCCGTGGGCAAAGATGTTATAGCAGCGTTCAGCGGGCCTGCCGATGTGAGTAGTTTTGACTTGATTACCCATGTGCCTTCTGAACAAACTATTAAAGTGCAGAAAACCGAAGCGCAACAAATCTTAGAACGCCACTACCAGTGCGTACGCTCTGTGCGCGAAGGCGCAGAACCCGCAGCCAGCCTTTATAAAGTTTTGGAAGCCCTTACAAAAGAATATCCGTTAGATTGGCTGTTACCGGTAGAAATCTATGAAATTGCTGTAAACATAGGAAAAGATGACCTTGCACGGCAGGTACGGGAACACTTGGAGACGGTGAAAAAAATACGCCCGGAAGTTGCTCATCTTTCTGATGAAGGCCTCCAGTTAGCGCATAAAAAATAGGGCTGAAGTCTCGCATTTAAAGATTGATGCGTCTTTCATAGTGCTGGCAAAAAACTCGCTTTAACCCATTATATTTGCGCTTCCTTTTGCACCAATAGCCAATGACCTTTAAATGTGTAGCCACTGATTCTCAAACCAACGCTCGTGCCGGCGTTATTACCACCGGGCGGGGAGCCATTGAAACCCCTATTTTCATGCCTGTTGGCACTGCCGGCACCGTAAAAGGAATTCACCAGGCAGAACTGAAACACGCTATCAATGCTCCTATTATCCTGGGCAATACCTATCATCTGTACCTGCGTCCTTCTATGAGGGTATTAGAAAAAGCCGGGGGGTTGCACAAATTTATGGGTTGGGACAGGAATTTACTTACCGATAGCGGCGGCTACCAGGTATATTCTCTCTCTGCTAACCGGAAGATAAAAGAAGAAGGAGTAACCTTTAAAAGTCATATAGACGGTTCTACCCATACATTTACCCCGGAAAACGTAATGGAAATTCAGCGAATTATAGGAGCAGATATTATTATGGCGTTTGATGAATGCGCTCCTTACCCGTGCACGCATACGTATGCGAGAGAATCTATGGCTATGACGCATCGCTGGTTAGGTCGTTGCTTGCAATATTTAGAAAATACACCGGAAAAATACTCACATGAGCAAACCTTGTTTCCTATTGTGCAAGGCGCTACCTATAAAGATTTGCGGCGCCAGTCTGCTGAATACATTGCGGCTGTGAACGCCGGAGGGAATGCCATTGGCGGCCTATCTGTAGGTGAGCCCGCCGAAGAAATGTATGCCATGACAGAATTGGTTTGCAACATACTTCCCGCAAATAAACCTCGTTATTTAATGGGGGTGGGCACACCGGTAAATATTTTAGAGAGCATAGCCTTGGGTATAGATATGTTTGATTGTGTGATGCCTACACGAAATGGACGAAATGGCATGTTGTTTACAGCTAACGGCATCATAAACATTAAAAATAAAAAGTGGGAAACCGATTTTTCTCCCATAGATAACATGAACTGTACTTTTGTAGATGAAAGTTATTCTAAAGCCTACTTGAGGCATCTTTTTATAGCCAACGAATGGTTGGGCAAACAAATAGCATCTATTCATAACCTTGGTTTTTATATGTGGCTGGTTCGGGAAGCCAGGAAACATATCTTAGCGGGTGATTTTTATTCATGGAAAAGCCTAATGATACCTCAACTTAGCCAGCGCCTGTAGTGTGAAAATTATAGATAGATACATATTAAAACGATACTTACTTACCTTTTTTATGATGATTCTTCTTTTTATTCCTATAGGAATAATGGTAGATGTATCGGAGAAAATAGATAAGATGATAGAGCGCAAAGCGCCTTTTGGCGAGGTCATGGAATATTACCTGGATTTTACCATTTACTTCGCTAATTTTCTCATTCCTATTTTCTTATTTCTTTCTATTATATGGTTTACCTCTAAGTTGGCTAACAATACCGAGATTGTGGCCTTGCTGAGTTCTGGCATTTCTTTCAGGCGATTTTTAAGACCCTACTTGCTGGGGGCTACCCTGGTGGCGGTATTTACATTCGCTATGGGGATGTTCCTGGTGCCTCAAGCCAGTAAATGGTACAACGAATTTCGCTACCGCTATATAAAAAGGGGAAATACGGAAAGGGAAACTACAAACCTGTATAACCAGGTGGGAGATAATGATTTTATTTATGTGAGTAGCTTTGACCCGCAAAATAAAATAGGGTATAATTTTTCCTTGGAGCATTTTAAAAACAATTACCTCCAATACAAAATTTCGGCGCGTAACATCCACTGGATAGAAAAAGATAGCCTTTACCGGCTTACTTCCTATATGAAACGAACCATCGGGAAGGGCGATGACCGCATTGAAACCCGTCGCCGGGTTGATACGCTTTTCCCGTTTAATTTGGATGACCTTACCCCTGTTTCATACATAGCCGAAACTAAAAACCTCTTTGAACTAAATGATTTTATTAAAAAAGAACGCAAAAAAGGTTCGCCCAATGTAAACCGCTATCTCGTGGTAAAATATAAGCGTTGGAGTTTGCTCATTTCTGCCTATATTTTAACAATAATTGCAGTAGCGGTGTCGTCTATGAAACGGCGTGGGGGAATGGGTATAAACCTTGCTATTGGCATTTCGCTGGCATTTATTTTTATCTTTTTTGATAAAGTTTTTGGCACCATGGCAGAGCAGTCAGATTTTTCGCCACTGCTGGCCGCCGCCCTGCCGCATATTATCTTTGGAACACTCGCAATATATTTTTTAAAGAAAGCGAAACGATAAAGGAAATTGAAAAAGAACCTGCATTACTATACAATATAGTATCTTTGTAAACTAAAAGCGATTAAAAAGACAATGGAATATTTAGAGTTTGAATTGCCAATTAAAGAATTGGAGGAACAGTTAGACAAGTGTCTTATAATTGGAAAGGAAAGCGATGTGGATGTTTCGGAAACATGCAAACAAATTGAGAAAAAGTTGTTGCAAACCAAGAAAGAGATATATGAAAACCTCACTGCCTGGCAACGTGTTCAACTTTCCCGCCATCCTTCCCGCCCGTATGTACTGGACTACATAAAGGCGATATGCGGCGATACTTTCATGGAGTTGCACGGCGACCGTACTTTTAAAGATGATAAAGCCATGATTGGAGGCTTTGGAAAAATAGGCTACCAAAGCTATCTTTTCATAGGCACCCAGAAAGGATATAATACCAAAACCCGGCAGTATCGCAACTTTGGGATGGCTAACCCGGAGGGCTACCGGAAGGCGTTACGGCTCATGAAGTTGGCTGAAAAATTTCAGCTACCGGTTGTTTCGTTTATTGATACTCCCGGTGCATACCCGGGAATAGAGGCCGAAGAGCGAGGGCAGGGAGAAGCCATTGCCCGCAATATTTTAGAAATGACCCGTTTGCGGGTTCCTATTATTGTTGTTATTATTGGTGAAGGCGCTTCGGGCGGAGCCTTGGGCATAGGTGTGGGAGATAGGGTATTTATGCTTGAAAATACATGGTACTCTGTTATTTCTCCCGAATCTTGTTCCTCTATCTTATGGAGAAGTTGGGAATACAAAGAGCAGGCTGCCGAGGTATTGAAGCTCACTGCAAAAGATATGAAAAAACTTCAACTCATAGATGCCATTATAAAAGAACCTCTTGGAGGGGCGCACTACGACCGGGAAACTACTTTTAAAACAGTGGAAAAAACTATTGCCGCCGCTTATGAGGAATTGAAAAACAAGCCAGCGACAGACTTAGTAGATGAACGGATGGAGAAATATGCCGCTATGGGGGTTTATAAATCCTGAGAATAATATAACTAAACGGTTAATTATATTCTTGTTGCAGTCCACAAGCTAATAAGGAAAAAGATATTCTATAAAATAGAATAGTCACCTAGTATTGAACGTATAACCAGAATAACCTGGGAAAAAGTCTAACGCTTGTCTTACTTTCTGTATATTCAAACTCACCTGTTTTTATATCTTTTAGAAATTCAAAAACCAAAATCAATTTAATTACAAGCTGTTCCTTCGGTTGTCCTGAGTAGCAGGTGCATCAGCCTGCCCTTCTGCCGTAACTGCGTCGATAGCAGCTTGTCGCTCTGCTGCTGGCAATGCTAAAAAGGCTTGGGTGTTTTGCATATCGCCCGACCAAGGAGGCTTGTTAGCTTAATAAAAATAAAGCAAAATAATAGATAATGGATGCCATTCATTATTTTCTTTGATATAAGCGTATAGATTCCCCCCCCCCCCCCCGAAGTGCCCACATATACCAACGCTATCCTTTTATCTATAGAAAAAACAGGTTCTGAGTACATATTTAGTATTCCTAACGCCTGAGCGCGCAGAGATACCTTTTTTACATCTTTGTACAACTTTATATTAGGAGCTAACCTGCTTCTTATCCATTTTACCGAGTGTTGATTTTTAGCCTGTTCTTGCATATATTCTATATCGGCTTCTGTTAAATAGTCATGAAAATTAACTCCTTTGCGTCCCTCTCCTGGGATTCTATTTTGAGAAAGTCGATTAAAATTAACATAAATACTCCAATCATAATACTCGTCGCTTGTCGGTGGAGATTCTCTGGCGTATGTTTTATAATAGAGTTTATCCTCTTTTCGCTTGCCAAGGTTTTTCCCCACTATATTGATAATCTCGTAACTTTCTTTAGAAACTACGTAGTTCTTAGCAGTCTTGCACCCAGCTACAGAAACTGCTATAATAAGATAAATACAGATTGTTTTTTTCATAACATTATTCGGGGTTACACGTTGTTCCTTGAGCGTTCTGGGTAGCCGGGGCATTTGCCTGACCCTCTGCTGTAACGGCATCCTTAATAGCTTGTTGCTGTTCCGGCGGTAATGCAAGAAAAGCCGGTGTTTGTGTCATGTCTCTATCTAAATTATATTGGTCTTTACAAAAAAATCAATATATACCGATTTGAATAACAGTTAACAATTCCCATCCTCCTTCTTTTTTGATGTAAGAGAACATCTCCTCCCCCCCCCCCCTCCATTAATCGAATATATCAACGCTATCCTTTTATCTATAGAAAAAACAGGTTCTGAGTATATATTCAATCTTGGGGGTAATATTAGCCCACGCTTAGTTCTCTTTGCTACATCTAGATGTATTGTATCTCTATATAATTTTATATTAGGAGCCAACCGATTTTTTATCCATTTTACCGAGGTCTGGTTTTTACTCTGTTCCCGCATATATTCTAAATCGGCTTCGGTTAAGTATTCCTGAAAGTTGATTCTTTTAGGAGCTATTTTCATTTTGGGTATCCGATTTTGAGCGAGTTGATTAAAATTAATATAGGTATCCCAACCACTATCCTCGCTATATGTTGACGGATATTTAATGCCATACGTTTTATAATAGATTTGGGCTTCCTTTTGTTTGACATAATGTTTTTCTACCAGATTAATAATCTCGTAACTTTCCTTAGCAACCACATAGTTTTTGGCGGTTTTACAGGAAATCGTAAAACCAACCAGTGCCGCTAAGCATACTATCTTTATCATGGTTTTTAAATTTAATTACATGGTGTTCCCTGGGCGTCTTGGGTAGCAGGTGCGTTGGCTTGCCCCTCTGCAATATTGGCGTCCCTAATAGCCTGTTGCTGTTCCTGCGGTAATGCAAGAAAAGCCGGTGTTTGTGTCATGTCTCCCGACCAAGCTAAGCTGTTATAATACGATTGGGGCAGGCTATAATTGTCCCATACCGCCAGCGAATAGCCAATAGCTTCTGCAAACTGGGTCATAAAAGCGTGTTCTCCTAACCCATTTCCGTAATCATTTCGGTAGTTTTCAAGTAATTGCATAAAAGGAGTGTCCGAATCTGTTTGGTAGAGATAGGCCAATAAAGCATGAAGCGATTCGTGGATGATGGTTCGGGCAATGGCCAAGGTGGTGGCATTGGCTACATATTCGTCATCTAAGGTAGTAAGAATATTAAACTGCCCTGTAATTGGATTGGGTGCTGTTGGAATACCAGTAATGGCATTTATTTGATTACCAACAATAGGAGCGACACGAATAGTAAGATTATATTGCTGGGAAGCGCTAAAGAGGTTTAAGATAATCTCCGAAAGGTGGCTTACCCCCGGGTCGCCGGTAATATCGGGTATCAGCGAAAGATTCGCTTTTTCCATCAACTCTCCAATAATAGCCTGCACACAAGGCGGTACAGAGGGGTCTATAACCAGTTTTTCCTCCTCCGTCTCACCCCCCGGCGTATCCCCGCTACCCGCAGCCCCTCCATCTTCCGCATACTCGGGCTCGCC
>CAYLNL010000021.1:0-2989 GCA_964385175.1 uncultured Flavobacteriaceae bacterium
CTGTTTCGCCCTGTTTTTGGGTAACGGCTTTTGAGTGGGCGGGGGTTTTATTTTCGGGCGCTTGGGCTGCGTGGGCGCTCATGTGTGTGGCTTTATATTTGGGAAGTGCTATTTGTCCTTAGCTTTTCACCTCTCACGGAGCGAATATAGTATTTTTTGACAAGGCAAGATATTCATCTGTTTAATTTTTTATATATGATGATTTTGTTCATTTTTAGAGTAATCTATTTACAACTCTGACATTACCTTTCTTCTTCCTGTATTTGCACTATCCAGCCTTTTGCAAGAATATACCCGGGATTGGCTTTTAAAGTTCTTTCCATAAAAGTCAATGCGTCCTTACTGTTTTTCAACTGGTAATGGCAAAGCGCTATATTATATAGCACCCCATCTGCTTCTCCAAAAGTATTTATGGATTGTTGATAATAGAGGATGGCTTCTTGGTAACGTTTGATTTCTTGAAAAAAATTGCCGAGCAGTGCGTAAAAATCAGGAATACCTGGTAAAAAAAACACATTAGCTGCCATACGGTGGGCATTGGAGGCTACTTGTTCTATACTATTTAACTGGGCGAATGGCAGGCTGGCTATAATTACATCAAAAAACTGGCTGAACACGATAGGGTCCCACGAGGTTAGTTGCAGCAATGATACTATGGTTTCTAATTTGGCGAAGGGTTTGGTTTCTGAAAAATAGCCGAATATTTCATAGAGGTGAATGGGGTTAACCATTGCAAGTGACTGGGCTAAGGCTCTGCGGGTTTCTGGTAAAGCAGATAAATCCTGTCCGATGGATAGGGCAGACACTATTAAACTGGTTGAGGGGTGATGAAATGCTTCGCCGCCATTTTGTTTGGCATAGATATTTAGTGCATAAAAATCTACCATAGATGAGAAGCTGCCTCCGTGAACTGCAAAACCATATAGTTGTTCATACGTGGGTTCTACATCGCCTTTATCTGCAATTAACATGAGCATCTGAGGGTTGTGTTTTCGCAACCGCTCTATACACGAAAGCGGCCCGGTGGGGAATAGCATAACGGTATCTTTTTCCTGTTCTAAATAGTGCGTGAGTATATTGTTTAAGGCAGGCTCTTCAAAATAAGGTATTGAAATATCCCGGTAAAAAGCACCGGCATCTATATCGTCTAAGGTAACTATAGCATTATCAATCTCCAATGGAGCGGTATTTACAGTGCGTTTAACCTGTAAGTTTCTGAGGGTGTTTCCTTCTATTTGAAATACATCGGCAGAAAGCGAGTCAAAAACATAGTTGGCCAATACTATGAGTGGTTTAGCAGATGCCTCCATGGGCTGGCCTTCTATTATGGGAATTTCATCTCTCTCGGCATCGAAAAGGGAAAATTTTAGGATTCCTTCTTCAATATAGCGTTTAAAGGAGGGGTGATTTTTGGCGAACTCTAAATTTTCGGGCACCAAATCGCTCATTATATAAATAAATTTCCCTTCAAACCCAAACCAGGTATTTTGAAGTTCAACCAGGTTTTTTAATAAATAAAAACTAAAAGCGCCCGGCCCGGCGCCGAGTTCTAAAATATAAACAGGGGTATCTTTGTCTGCCTTATCCAGGGTGTTGAGGTCTTCAATAAACCGCATAATAACCTGGGCGTATGCGTTGGCTAAATAGGGATTGCTGGTTATATAAAAAGGGGTTTTGGCATTCCAGGCGCTAATTCCTTCTTTTTGATAGAAGGTGCGTAATTTTTCCCATAAATCGGTACGAGACAAGGTATCTCTTTCGGGCAGGTTCTCCATTATGAGGTATTAAAATTAAAGGTCTGCGTTGATGTTGTGGGTTTCTGATTCTTTTGCGTATTTATTAGCGGGGTCATAGCTTGCATAATAATAATCTACATTATTGGTAAAGGTTGCCGGGAAGGCATTGGGGGCAAAGTTGGCAGTAAAATTGGCAATTTTTGTCAACAGAGAAGCTTTCTGTTTACCTTTTTTGGTATTGGCAGAAACGGTTTCAATACCAACATTACTAGCTCCTCCCGGCATAATATGAGGCGGTACTCCTGTATAATTCGCTGTTACCCGGTAGGTTAGCCAAAGATGCCGAATGCCTGCATAGCCTGCCATACCAACTCCAAACCGTAATGCTTTGCCTGTAATAGCGGCAAGTTTTTTCTTTTTACCTGCAACTATTTGAAAGTTAAGTTGGGCTTTGCCGGCTCCATTTATAAATACATCTGTAAGATGAGCCGGGTTTACCGCATTAGCGGCCGGTAACTGAGCATTGGGCCAGTATAAGACATTATTTCCTCCTACATCCTGTATCTGCTGGGCATTTCCCATGGCGGTTTCATAATTGGCATTTTTCTTTGAACTGTGGGCCAGCGAATTGATAACAGGGGTTTCTACCTGGTTGAGGTGGGTAGGGTTATTAGACATTTGGGTGCCCAAAAATATATTGCTGGCAACCTTTTGGGTGTTACCGCTGTTCTCTAACCGGTGATTGATAAGGTGCATTTTGGTGGAGGCCTGGTTGGTGTTTTTATCTTTTACCAGGCCGCCTTTGCGCGAAAAGCCACCGCGGTAGGTATTCATACCGGTAGGTGTTCCGGGTTTAGAAGCCGCTCCGGGCGCTAATTTCTCGCTGGCAGTGGTAATGGAGTTTACGGTGCCGCAACCCGTATTGGGTTTTGTGCCGCCGGTAACAAAACCGTGCCCGGGATAGTTTATATTCTGGTTGCCGGCCACATTAAATTGAGGTCCTATAAAAGGAACTAACTGGGCTGTTTGGCTCACAACCGTACCGCCGGCAAGTTGTTTGGGCACGTAAGGCGCCGATTTAGCCTGGGTTATAGCTCCTCCGGTCGTGAGTGCTTTCGCTCCCATCACATCCGCTTCTTTTTCCAAACCGCCATCGTCATTGATGTTTATTTTGCCCTTTAGCTGGGTGGTGGGTTGCACTCTCCCCTGCTTTTGTTGTACTACGTGCCAGGCTTCGTGGGGCAGGTGTTTTT